>NZ_JANJTZ010000069.1 GCF_024710845.1 Mesorhizobium sp. | reverse complement strand
CGACCTCCACGCAGGCGGACGATCATGTGACTACCTGCCATGCGCGCTGATCAGAAGCGGGGGGACCGAAAAGGAGCAACGGGAGCTTGCCGACCTCGCGGTCGCGTTCGGCGCTCCGATCACCTCCATCAGCGACGGTTCTGGCGGCGGCGGCAGGACCACGTTCTCGGCAGTCGGGCAGGGGCTTGGGGTGCCGGTGCTGACCGCCGAACTTGGCGGCCGCGCTACCCTGTCGCGGGAGGGGTCGGCGATCGCCGAACAGGGACTGCGGCGCATCCTGAAGCGCGCTGGCATCCTGCCGCGCATCGAGACCGACACCGCTACGCCGACCCGTTTCATGCGAGTTCGGGACAGGGGGGCCTTCGTCTACGCGATGCACAAGGGGCTGTTTGAACCAGCGGTCGATCTTGGCGCAGTGGTCCAGTCCGGTCAGCCGGCCGGGCTCATTCATTGCATCGATCGGCCGTGGCGAAAGCCGGAAAAGGTCGTGTTTACGGAGGACGGGATGGTTGCCTGCCGCCGCGCGCCCATGCTCGCCGCGGCGGGCGATTGCCTCTACAAGCTCCTGGTCGATGTCGAGGCTGGCTGATCAGCGCAAAGACGTTGGATCGGAGCGATCATGATTTTTTGGCGCCCGATCCGCCCGTCGACGATCCGCCCCGTGGGCACCAGCCCGCAGGAAAGGTTCAAGTTGAAGGCCGCGAGATTGGCGACGTTCACGCTCGACATGACATGGGTGACGGCCGGCCGCTCTCGTGCGATCCATTGAGCTGCAAGACGGATGGCGGCCTTGCCGTAGCCGCGCCCCTGGAGGCGCGCGTCGATCCGCAGATTGTTCAGCGTCATGCAACCTCTTTCTGCCCAGGCGGGCAGGGCTGCGTCTTCCCGTGCAACGATGAAACCGACAACGCGATCATCATCGAAAAGCGCAAATGGCGTTTGGCGTGGCGGCGAGGCGCGCAACTGATCGAAAATGCCAGCGATTGATCCCCCGGAATAGGGCTCAGTGTCGGGATCGACAGCTATGCCGGCGACCAATGCCTCATCATTGAGACCGATCTCACGCAACACAGCCGTCATTCCGGCACGCTCCCATCCGACAATCCTGCGGTCAGGCTGTCACACCCGCGTCTGGCTTGGTGTGGCGGAATCCCGGCATGGACACGAGGCTGGCGAGTCGCGCATCGACCTTCGGAACGGCACAGAGGCTGGTGACAGTGTGGTCATCAGCCAGGCAATCTGGGACGCCAGTAGGCAGGACAGCGGTGTTCCTGGCAGCTCGATCACGGCCGCAAACAGCTGACTATCGATTCCGCGCAAAGAATTCGGACGAACACCAGGAAGAAGGCCGGGGCGCTGGAATGGTTCAGGCCATCTGACTCATGCACGGATCAACCTGCAGCGTTGCCGTCTGCTAGCTAGCTGACGACCGCGCCGACCGTGGCGGTGACAAGCTGGTCAGCCGTGGTCCGGCGACCGGGACGGTCAACCGGTGATCGAAGTTTCAGCCAGAACTGGCTCGTGGATCCCATAAGCGCGGCGTGTGCTGGCAATCGCTTCCGGTGTGACTTCGATCAAAAGGGCAATGATGTCGCCATCGTCGTGCTGAAGCACATCACCGAGTTCAACGATCGTCCAGCCAAGGGCACGCAGTCGACTGGGCCAAAAGGATTCACACACGACACTGATCTGGCGGATACCGAGCGCGCGAGCGACCTCCAGTACACCACAAAGGACGACGCCCGCGACCGGAGACGACCTGCCACGGCTGCGCAGCGCTGGACTGATGAAGAAGCGCGTCCACTCGTAGATGTCCGCAGCCCGAGGCGGTCCGCCGGGAGCGAGCTGCGGAAAGACATTGCCCAGCAAATGAGGCTGCAGCGTGGGGACGAGTCGTGACCCGCCCACGAGCTTGTCCGCGCTGTCGAGCGCCATCAGGTACACGGCATGCTCCGTATCGAACGCATCCATCTCGATGTTGATGGGACGCGCCACCGCACGCCATTGTCGCCGTTTGACGTAGATATCGTAGCGGATGCGAAAATATCGCTCCAGCAGGTTCCTGTGCTGCTTCCTGTTGGCCCAAGTGACCACCTGCATCCGAACCATGACGCCTCCTGGCGCCGATGGTAGTTTACAGCTCCTACGACTCCATATGCCTGAATTTCGGCATTGCTAGATCTGGATTTCGTGTCTGCGCAGTGCCTTCACGATGGCATGGGCGATGTTTATCGCGTCAAGCTTCTCACGGATATTGCGGTGATGGCTCTCAACCGTGTTTGTAGTCACCCCGAGGATGCAGGAAATATCTTCCGCCGATTTGCCGTGGGCGCTCCACTGCAGCAGCTCGCGCTCTCGTGGCGTCAGCGGCGCTGTGGGCTTGTCGCGTCTAGGCTCCAAGCGGCTGAGCTTGCGAAAGGTGTGTACGCAAAGCGTCTCGATCACAGGCATCGCGCCGGGTGGGATCTCGATGCGGTCGCTTGCCGCCGTCACAACCGCTGGGCCCGCAAGCGGGACGTGGATGGGGACGCAGAGCCCATCTTTCATGCCGAACTCGGTCGCCTCATCCATGACCAGGCGCCCGCGGGAGGTGAGGCCTTCCGTTGGCAGTTGATGCCAAAGGAAGGGCTCTGCGGAAATTCGGCTGCGGGCAGCGCATGGATCATGGAGGAAGTGATTTTCGGACTCGTAACGCGTCAACCATTCGCGTGGCCATCCGTCACACAGGATTGCACGTTGCCATTTGTCGTCGTGCGGTACGGGTAGTCCAGTAATGAGAAAGCTCTGCAAGCCGTACTGCTCAAGCACAATACGAAATATCTCAAGGACTTTTTCAGATGATCTCGAGGAGTCGATTTCAGAAATCGTCTTGAACAGCTCTAGAATGGCCTCATTATTCATCGTCAGACCTTTCCGGGGTCGTGCAATGTCGGCATCCACTTGAAGGCGACCGCGACCAGCTTCAACGTCAAGGGCGTCGAATATCCACTAAAGGAGCCAGGATATGTTCACGATTCTGCAAGTCGTCTTCCATTTTTTAGACCGCCGCTCGCTCAAGCCTGGTCTTCTGACGTCTGTCGTTTCGCTGATCGACGAGGGCGGCGTTCCGGAATTCTTGCCGTGATCAGGTCCCCTGGTTCGACGCCCAAAGCGTTCGCGAGAATCTCCAGCGTGTCCAACGTAGCGTTGCGCCGACCGGCCTCGACGCTGCTGATATAAGCCCGCGTCCGCCCCGAGACGAAAGAGAGCTGCTCCTGGGAGAGCTTTCTTTCCCTGCGGAGTCGCTGCACGTTCAGACCAAACACGGCGCGAAGATTCATCACGCGAAAGATGCGGCGGTGCACACTATGGTGCGACACACTCTAGTGAACATTCCGCGTTGACAGGGCCGCCGGCGCCTGTTTGTAAGAGCCCCTGATCGAGTGCTCTCGCGAAGGGGAATTGTGATGCCCGGCCAATCTCTTAGCAAGCTTGCTGCGAATGCCGCGACCGCAGCCGTCGAGGGTCGATCAGCACCGCAGGACGATCGCCAGGAATGGCACAAGAACGCGGGCTCAGCGACGATTGTCGGCTTCGCCTGCCTACGCTGCGGCGCCTCCTATCCGGCCATCGCAGCGATCGATTCCAGAGGCTGCCCGGCCTGCCACGACGTTGCGCCGGCCAACCTCAGGCCGGTTTATCGCAGGCCGGTCGACCCCCGTGTGATCGCGGCCACTCCGCCACCTTCATTGTGGCGATTTACCCACGCGCTGCCATGCACAGCCCGCGACGCCGTTTCGCTGGGGGAAGGTCAGACGCCGCTGATCGAAGCGGAGCGCGTCGGCCGGATGTTGGGTGTCCCAAGACTCGCGATCAAGGACGAGGGCCGAAACCCGACCTGGTCTCACAAGGATCGCTTCTCGACCGTTGCCGTATCGGTGGCGCGGGCGCAGGGCGCCCAGGTGGTAGCGACTGCCTCATCCGGGAACGCCGGCGCCTCGCTTGCAGCCTACGCCGCCCGCGCAGGCATGCGTTGTGTTGTCACAACCTTCCCCGGATCGACCGGCGCGATGCTCGCGCAGATCCGAAAATACGGTGCGACCGTTCTGCCGCTCGTCAACAAGATAGACCGCTGGACGCTGCTCGCCGAGGCCGCGACGCGCCATGGCTGGTTCATTGCCTCACCCTTTCGCGCGCCCGTCGTCGGCAGCCATCCCCTCGGCATCGAGGGCTACAAGACCATTGCCAATGAGCTGGTCGAACAGTTGGATGGCGTCGCGCCCGACTGGTGCGTCCTGCCCGTCTGCTACGGTGACGCGCTCTCCGGTGTCTGGGCCGGCTTTCAGGAGCTGTTTGCGCAGGGCATGATCTCGAGCCTGCCACGGATGGTTGCGGCAGAGGTGCACGGATCGCTGACGCGAGCGCTCGCTACTGGAAGCGACAGACTTGAAGAATGCAGCATGGCGTTTGAAAGTCTTGCGGTATCCATTGGCGCACCGCGTAGCACCTATCAGGCGCTTAAGGCGCTGCGGGACTCGTCCGGCTGTGCCGTGCTGGTCACCAACGACCGGCTTGTCGACATGCAGGAGCAACTGGCGGCGAGTGAGGGCATCTTCGCCGAACTGACGTCAGTGACGCCGCTTCTCGCCATTGCACGACTGCGGCGTGATGGTGTCATGGCTCCTGAGGAGCGTGTCGTGGCGGTCATCACTGCCAGCGGGTTGAAGGATCTCGATCGTTCTGTCAGCCATGTCGCGGGCGACACCGTGTTTCAGTCGACGGGCGACGCGTGGGAGTGGCTCGGTCGCAACGAGTCGAGGCTGCTGATTCCGAGGGCGGAGCGAGGCCCTGAACATTAGTCCGAGCGCCCTCGACGTTCGGGCTGTGCGCTGACGACTTCGTCCAGGCTCCGTCTCGACCATGCGAACCTTGTCCACCCCGCCTCGGAGGCGGGTGCAATCGCGGTGAGTAATCTTGGTTCCGGATGCCGCTGCCAGGACCATCCAGGCAATGAGGCAAGCCAGGCATCATCAAAGACGGTATCCGCATAGCGGTATCCCTCATCCGCCATGATGACTGCGACCCGAGCGCCGGGCTGCCTTGTCGCCGCCCACCTACCGACAAGGGCGGCGGCGCCGCTGGTCGGCCCCTGGTAAATGCCATGCTCCCGCAACAGGCGCCGCGCTTCACCGAAGGCGGGGTAGGCGCCGACCCAGTGTACCTCGTCGATAAGGTCGTGGCGCAGGTTGCGCGGCAGGACGCTGTTGCCGAGGCCGCGCAGCAGTCTTTTTCCGGCGGACTGTCCGAACAGAATACTGCGGTGGGTGTCGACCGCGATGATGACAAGGTGCGGAAAGACCGCGCGCAGAAACATCCCCGTGCCGCACAGCGAGCCGCCGCTCCCGACGCAGCCGACAAGACAATCGATCTTGCCGAACGTCCGCACAAGTAGTTCCGCCAGCCTCGCATAGGCGAGCGCGTTTCCAGGATTGTCATATTGGCGTGGCCAGAAACAGTCCGGTTCCTCGCGCCGGATGCCCTCGAGCCGCTGCAGACGCCGCAGCTGATCGCCATTGCCGTCAGGGTCCTCGGTAATGATCATCGTTGCGCCGAGCCCTTCCAGTCGCGCCCGATACTTCGCATCGATGAGACTTGAAGCGGTGACCAGCGTGAGGCGGTAT
>NZ_JANJTZ010000047.1 GCF_024710845.1 Mesorhizobium sp. | reverse complement strand
CACGCTCACCGAGGCCGGCTATGTCGGCGAGGATGTCGAGAACATCATCCTCAAGCTGCTGCAGTCGGCCGACTACAACGTCGAGCGCGCCCAGCGCGGCATCGTCTACATCGACGAGATCGACAAGATCTCGCGCAAGTCGGACAATCCGTCGATCACCCGCGACGTGTCGGGCGAAGGCGTACAGCAGGCGCTGTTGAAGATCATGGAAGGCACTGTCGCCTCCGTGCCGCCGCAGGGCGGCCGCAAGCACCCGCAGCAGGAGTTCCTGCAGGTCGACACGGCCAACATCCTGTTCATCTGCGGCGGCGCCTTTGCTGGCCTCGACCGCATCATCTCGGACCGCGGCCGCAAGACGTCGATCGGCTTTGGCGCCAGGGTCGCTTCGCCCGAGGATCGCCGCACCGGCGAGCTTTTCCGCATGGTCGAGCCCGAAGACCTGTTGAAATTCGGCCTGATCCCGGAATTCGTCGGCCGTCTGCCTGTGCTCGCCACCCTCGAGGACCTCGACGAGCCAGCCTTGATCCAGATCCTGACCGAGCCGAAGAATGCGCTGGTCAAGCAGTACCAGCGTCTGTTCGAGATGGAGAACGTGGATCTGACCTTCCACGAGAACGCGCTCGTCGCGATCGCCAAGCGCGCCATCGAGCGCAAGACCGGCGCGCGCGGCCTCCGCTCCATCATGGAGGCCATTTTGCTCGACACGATGTTCGAGCTGCCGGCTCTCGACGGCGTCCAGGAGGTCGTAATTTCCGACGAGGTCGTCAACGGCAATGCGAGGCCGCTCTACATCTATTCCGAGAAGGAACAGAAGAGCGCCAGCGCCTGAACGACCCGGCTTCGGCACAGGTGAAGGACGGCGCCCGCGGGCGCCGTTCTCGTATGAGAGCCATTTCGTGATATGGGGCACCTGCCCGGATGGCGAGGCGGCTCGCTCAGCGGCCCGGCGGACCGGCCGGCCACTTGATATTGCGCTGCACTGCATCCACTTAAGCCGGATAAGGACGCCCGTCCGATATCCGTGCTGAATGACCCTTTTGAGATACAAAGGTAGGCGGATCGGCCAGCGGCCGCTAATATGAGATTCGTGGTTGGCTGAAGGCGGCCGCGAAAGAAAGGCAAAGACCATGGCAAGACAACCCAGCTCCCCCGGAAGCGGCCCGTTCGCAGTGCTTCCGCTGCGCGATATCGTCGTCTTCCCGCATATGATCGTGCCCCTGTTCGTGGGCCGCGAAAAGTCGATCCGTGCGCTGGAAGAGGTCATGGGCTCGGACAAGCAGATTCTGCTTGCGACGCAGATGAACGCCGCCGACGACGATCCGGAACCCGAAGCGATCTATGATGTCGGCACGCTTGCCAATGTACTCCAGTTGCTGAAGCTGCCCGACGGCACCGTCAAGGTTCTGGTCGAGGGCGCCTCGCGCGCCAAGGTGATCGCGTTCACCGATCGCGAGGACTATCACGAGGCGCGCGCGGAAGCGCTGACGGAACCGGCCGAGGAAGAGGTGGAGATCGAGGCGCTGGCCCGATCGGTCGTCTCCGACTTCGAGAACTATGTGAAGCTGAACAAGAAGATCTCGCCCGAGGTCATCGCAGCGGTCGGCCAGATCGAGGACTATTCGAAGCTCGCCGACACAATCGCCTCGCATCTCGCCATCAAGATCCCCGAGAAGCAGGAGATGCTCTCGACGCTGTCCATAAAGGACCGGCTCGAGAAGGCGATGGGCCACATGGAGTCCGAGATTTCGGTGCTCCAGGTGGAGAAGCGCATCCGCTCGCGCGTCAAGCGCCAGATGGAGAAGACGCAGCGCGAGTACTACTTGAACGAGCAGATGAAGGCGATCCAGAAGGAGCTCGGCGAGGGCGAGGACGGCCGCGACGAGGCGACCGAGATCGAGGAGCGCATCAAGAAGACCAAGCTGACCAAGGAGGCCCGCGAGAAGGCCGACGCCGAGCTGAAGAAGCTGCGGTCGATGTCGCCGATGTCGGCGGAAGCCACCGTCGTGCGCAACTATCTCGACTGGATCCTGTCGATCCCGTGGGGCAAGCGTACGAAGGTCAAGTATGACCTCGATCTCGCCCAGCAGGTGCTCGACACCGATCATTTCGGCCTCGACAAGGTCAAAGACCGGATCGTCGAATATCTCGCGGTGCAGAGCCGCCAGAACAAGATGAAGGGCCCGATCCTGTGCCTCGTCGGACCTCCCGGCGTGGGCAAGACCTCGCTCGGCAAGTCGATCGCCAAGGCGACCGGACGCGAGTTCGTGCGCATGGCGCTCGGTGGCGTGCGCGACGAGGCCGAGATCCGCGGCCACCGCCGCACCTATATCGGCTCGATGCCCGGCAAGGTCATCCAGTCGATGAAGAAGGCGAAGAAGTCCAACCCGCTCTTCCTGCTCGACGAGATCGACAAGATGGGCATGGATTTCCGCGGCGATCCGTCATCTGCCCTGCTCGAGGTTCTCGATCCGGAGCAGAACTCGACGTTCATGGACCACTATCTGGAGGTCGAATACGACCTCTCGAGCGTGATGTTCGTGACGACGGCGAACACGCTGAACATCCCGCCGGCCCTGATGGACCGTATGGAGATCATCCGGATCGCCGGCTACACCGAGGACGAGAAGGTGGAGATCGCCAAGCGGCACCTCCTGCCGAAGGCGATCCGCGACCACGCGCTGCAGCCCAACGAGTTCTCGGTCTCCGAGGATGCGATCCGGGCGATCATCCAGACCTATACGCGGGAAGCGGGCGTTCGTTCGCTCGAGCGCGAGCTGATGAAGCTCGGCCGCAAGGCAGTGACCGAGATTCTGCGCAAGAAGACCGAGAAGGTCGAGGTGACTGCCGCCAACATCGCCGACTATCTCGGCGTGCCGCGCTTCCGCTACGGCCAGGTCGAGGCCGACGATCAGGTGGGCGTGGTGACGGGTCTCGCATGGACCGAGGTCGGCGGCGAACTGCTGACGATCGAAGGCGTGATGATGCCCGGCAAGGGCCGCATGACGGTGACCGGCAACCTGAAGGACGTGATGAAGGAATCGATCTCGGCGGCGGCGTCCTATGTCCGCTCCCGTGCCATCGATTTCGGCGTTGAGCCGCCGCTGTTCGACAAGCGGGACATCCATGTGCACGTGCCGGAAGGGGCGACGCCGAAGGATGGACCCTCGGCGGGCGTCGCAATGGCCACCGCGATCGTGTCGATCCTGACCGGCATCCCGGTCCGGGCAGACGTCGCGATGACCGGCGAGATCACTCTGCGCGGTCGCGTGCTGCCGATCGGCGGGTTGAAGGAGAAGCTGCTTGCGGCTCTGAGGGGCGGCATCAAGAAGGTGCTCATCCCCGAGGAGAATGCCAAGGATCTGGCCGACATCCCGGACAACGTGAAGAGCGGGATGGAGATCATCCCGGTCAGCCGGGTGGGCGAGGTGCTTCGCCACGCGCTCGTGCGCATGCCCGAGCCGATCGAGTGGACGGAGCCGGCGGAACCCGCCGTCAAGGCGCCGATTGTCGAAGACCTTGGCGGAATCGGGGTCGCTCACTAGACCTTTCAGACGCACTCGCATAGAACGCGAACGGGCCGGAACGAAGTTCCGGCCCGTTTCGTTATGAGATGTAATGGAAAAATCGCTGGAAAACCGGCGCTTTTCTCAGTCTCGCCTCACTTTCCATGTTGGTCGGGGTCGCCCGAAAAACTATGGTGCCGCTTCACCGGATGAGTCGTCAGTTCCGGTCTTCACAGGGAAGGGATACTTCATGAACAAGAATGAGATGGTCTCCGCTGTCGCCGAGATGGCTAAGATTTCCAAGGCCGACGCCGCCACCGCCGTCGACGCGGTGTTCGACGTGATCACGCGCGAGCTCAAGTCGGGCGGCGATGTGCGTCTCGTCGGTTTCGGCAATTTCTCCGTGACCAAGCGCGAGGCGTCCACGGGCCGCAACATCCGCACGGGAGAGCCGGTGCAGATCGCGGCGCGCAACGTGCCGAAGTTCGCTGCCGGCAAGGGCCTCAAGGACGCCGTCAACTGAGACGGCCAGTCCCTCACGGACCGATCAAAGCCGGGCTTGCCCGGCTTTTTTCTTGGGCGCTCCGGGGCGACTGACACCGGCGATTTGCCGCAGGTGAGTTGACGCAGGAATATGTTCCTGTTTTGTTCGATGGATGACTCGAGCAATCGACACCCTCGGCAAGGCCGCCCGGCATGGCATGATCGTGCAGGCGGAATGCGGCTGCGGCAATGTTCGCTATTTCCGCGCCATGGATCTCGCGCAGGTCGCGGGGGCAGGGCGGGATCCTCGCAAGCTGTCTTTCCGCTGCACGAAGTGCAGGCCGTTGCCGGTTGTCGTGACCGTACTGGAACTCGACAGGGACCGGATGCCGAGAATCGACGTCTATGAGCCGAAGGTAGTTGACGGCAGGACGACCTGGCTGCCCGCGCGTCTCAGATAGATGTTCCAACGCTGTTGACGAACCGCCCGGATGCGAACTATATCGCCGCCAGTCCGGGACCTGGTCCCGCGGCGGGCGATTAGCTCAGCGGGAGAGCACACCCTTCACACGGGTGGGGTCGTAGGTTCAATCCCTACATCGCCCACCATCTTTTCAAGCACTTACGCATCGCCGTCTTCCTCGCCGCACAGAAACCGCACAGAACCCCCCTGTTGCTGCGGCGCGTCATGGCTCAAACCTCCGCTGCCTGTTTCTGGAAATCGGGGGCCGTAGACGCCTTCCAGGATCTTCGGCGACATGCCGAGGAAGCCGGCGGCCTGCCAGATCTGGACGCCGCTCTGCATCATCAGGGTAGCGTGGGTATGGCGCAGGATGTGCGGGGTCACGCTCTCCTCCAGCCATGCCAACTCGCGGGCGCGGTACCAAGGCTTCCGGAGCTTGTCGATCGGGAAGCCTTCGTAGGCGACGACATGCAGGAAGGCGTAGACCGGCTTGTGCCGGTCCTCGGGCGGCCGCGACGCCGCGACGGCCTGGCGTTCACGCTCGTCGATGCACTTCCATCGCCGCAAATGGGCGAGGATCCGGCTCCCCAGGCGAACAGGAGGCCGGCGCTTATTCGTCTCGCCCTCGTCGAGGCCTCGCCGATGCATGGCGCCGCGCTCGAGGTCGATCCAGCCGCCGACGGTGTTGGGCAGCCACTGTGTCTCAAGAATCGCCCGGTGGCGGGTGCCCGTGTAGAAGCCGAGAAGGATGAAGCGGGTGGCATGCCTGCATACCGCCCCGCGATCGCGCCGCCAGCGCCAGTGCTCGCGCCGTGAGGCCACATCGCACCAGAACTCCCGATAGAAGCCCAGCGCGCCGGCAAGCAGCCAGGACGCCTGCTGGCGGGACAGCCAGTCAGCCTTTGACGGGGTTGTGTGGGGAAAGGTGATGACGGGCACCGATTCGAGCGGCCCGTGCTCGCGGTGCCAGTGACCGATGGCCGCCGACAGGGTGACGAGCTCGCGCCGGATGGTCGAATCCTTGAGGGTGCGGACCTCGACACTGCCGTCAGGGTGCCTGATCTCCTTGCGCCGCCGGCTGGCGACATATGCCCGACAGGTGTTGCCGCGGATGTCGGCGAGGGTCTTCCGGCCCCAATAGGGCAGCAGCGCGGCGAGTTTCCGATGCGCTCGCGCCATGCGGAATCGGACTTTCCGTCCAGGGCAAAGTCGGCGGCGATCTCGTCGGGGTCGACGAGGCTTTGCAGCGCAGCCAGCTCGAACGTGGTGAACGGCCGATGCCATGTGCCGTCGAGTGCCCGGATGACCGCGACAAGACGCTCGTCGGGAGCGGGAAGGTCGGCGAGCGGTTCGGGATCAGCCTCGCGCGGGTCCGCGACCGACCAGTGGCCGCGATCGTGCTTCGCGAAACCCGGCACCGAATAGGCGGGTTCTTGCCACGACACCACGCCGTAGTGGCCGCCCGTCTGGTAGTTGGCCCGCTTCTCACCGAAGGCCGCTGGACGCGGGTCGGCGACGGAAAGAGCGCCGGAGCCGACGCGGTCAGAGCCGGTCACAGACTTCGACGCCGCTTCCCACCGCGCGACAGAATGCTTGTTCTGGTGCGCGTTCGGACCATGCGTCGGTCTGGGATCCGCCACCGCGAATGCGCCGTTGCCCGTCGTCGAGGCGGCAATCACCGTGCCGGCCGGCTCGTCCATGCCCGTGACGCGGTATTTCGTCTGCTTGTGGTCCTCGCGCTGTGACGGACGAGGATCAGCGACGGCAAGGCCACCGGCAGGGCCGCCAGGACCAGCTACGGCCGGCGACGGCGCCGACCAAGGCACGATGCGGAACACGTTATTGAAACGCGGCTTTCCGGGAATCGTCGGATCCGCGACGGCAAAGGTGCCCTGGCCGGGCGACTTCACGTTGATGACGGCACCCATCGGGTCCGACCAGCGCCGAACGCCATACTGCGAATACTCGTTGCCGCCGCTTGCAATACGGGAATCGGCAACGCTGAACATTCCGCTCGCTGGCCGGCCGTTGCTTGTGACGACACCGGCAGTCTCGTTCCACCTGCGGACACCGTAAGCGCCGTTGTGAGGGACGGCCTCGGGCAGTATTCCGAAATCCCGAAGGGTGCCGTTCTCGATCGCCAGTTTGTTCAACGACCGCCAGTCCGCGCCGGCCTCGACAAAGGCAAGACGCACCCACGTCTTCCATTGGAGCGCCGGCATGCGGTGCATCGGGCCGCCTGATGCATCGCCTGGCATCGGCAGGGTTTCGAGGATCTCGCCGCCGCCGCGCAGGCGCCGCTTCTCCGGCTCGTAGAGGAACGGCGGCACCTTCTGCTCGTGCCGGGCGACGAGAAGGAAGCGCTTCTGGCTCTGCCCCAGCCCCCCGA
Organism: Mesorhizobium sp.; assembly: GCF_024710845.1. Classification (GTDB taxonomy): domain Bacteria; phylum Pseudomonadota; class Alphaproteobacteria; order Rhizobiales; family Rhizobiaceae; genus Mesorhizobium_A. The sequence continues at coordinate 62,119 of NZ_JANJTZ010000047.1, read as the reverse complement.
TCTCGCCGCAGTCGTGCGTCGTTTCCGCAACCGCGTAGCCATAGGCGCGCAGCAGCGCGACGATCTGGTCGAGTAGGTGCCGGCCGCGCGTCATGATGCGCGGGACGTTCTCGAACACGATGAGTTCGGGCGGATCGTCCTTCCACGCCTCAAGCGTCAGCCAGACGCCGCGCAGGGTGAGCCCGTTCAACGCCTGATACTTGGCCGTCTTGCTCGACTGTTCCGGCAACAGACCGGAAAAGCCCTCGCACGGCGCGGACAGGAACACGATGTGTGGCCGCTCGCCACCAGCGGCGCGGCGGATGTCGTCCGGCATGGCCGGGACCCAGCCTTCGGGCGGCGCCTTGCCGTGGAACGCGCGATACTGCGCCTCGTCGAACAGGTCCATCACTGTTCCCTCGACGCTGGCTGCGCGTGAGAAATCGCGCACCGAGGCGCGATCAACGTCGATGCCACCAATGCAGCGGAATCGTGCACGGAGTTGCCCAACACGGGCGTTGCCCTTGTTGAAGCCCTTGGCGCCGCCGCCCAGCCCGCAGAACAGGTGGAAATGCCGGTATTCGATGTCGATCGTCGACCCGTTCATGCTGCTGCGCTCTCCGGCTGGACGGGCGTGTCGTATTCCCGATGGTTCGCCTTGTCGGTCGTGGGCGCGTAGAAGCGCGGACCTTCGACATGCTGGGCGTGGAAGCGATACCAGGCGCAGTTGTCCTTGACGCTGTGATCGGAGCCGGGCACCCATTTAGCGCGACCGACGGCGACGATGTGGCTGCAATTCGCCATGAACTCGTTGGCCTGGCGCGTGAACGCCCAATCCGCCTCGAACAGCAGCCATGTCGGCGCGATCGTCATGAAGCGCCGGATCATCGGATGAAGGATGTCGCGCTCCCACGGCGTGTTCGAGATGATGGCGTCGATGGGGTAGAGCTCAAGCGGCTCGGTCATCGTCAAGAACCCAGGCAAGGAGATCGACCTCAACGTCGACCGCGAACTTTCACAGTACCAGCTCGAGATGATGTCGCGGTCGATCGCCATGATCCAGCAGGCGTCCGGTGTCACGGACGAGCTCATGGGCCGCCGCACCAACGCGCAGTCGGGCGTTGCGATCAGGAGCCGCCAGGATCAGGGCCAGATGGCGACGTCACGCTTCTTCGACAATCTGCGCCTCGCCAAGCAGGTCCACGGCGAAAAGCAGCTCGCGAACGTCGAGCAGTTCATGTCGGAGGAAAAGCAGTTCCGCATCACGGACAGGCGGGCCGAGCATCGCGTGCACGATCGGCGGCCTGCGCAGCCAGGCGAACTTGATCTTGGTGTCGAAGATCTTGAGCGCGCTCGCCTCGTCCTGGGCGATGACGGCGGCGTTTGTGTTCGGCGTGAACAGGCAGGCGTCCAGCATCAGGAGCTGCACGACGGTCGAAAAGCCGCGCTGGCGAGCCTTCGGGATGACGTTTCTGAACCAGATCTCGTCGAGGAACTTCTCCTGCTCGGGCCAGGGCTGGAAAAGCTCGGGGTGGCCCTCCTTGTTGGCGACCCAATAGATGTTGCGCAGGCGCCAGTACGGATCGGCCAGGCGATCGATGGCGTGCTTGACACCATCCGGCGGCATGCCGAGCTGCGCGGTCAGCGCGTGGAGGAGTTCGGGCGAGATGTCGGCCGCCGCGATCACTTCGCGCCTACCGGCTTGATGCTGCGGCCCTGGATGAGCCTGGCGAACTCCTGGTGGGCGTCGACGTCGGGCTTGACCGTGATGGTTCGGTCGAAGGCGCGCACGTTGGTGTGCTTTCCGATCAGGCCCTTGAGCGCGGTTCGATCGGTGAAGCGGATCTTGAGCCTGGGGCCTAGCTGCTTCGCGATTTCCCCATCCTCGTCGCCGGCATCCTCGCCGGGCATGGCCTCGTCCACATGCACCTCGCGGCCGAGCACATGGTCGATATGCGGGTTGGCGGCAACTACTCCTTCCGCGTCTCGCGCATCACCGATGCAGTTCATGTCGACAACACCCCTGTCATCGCGGTGGCGATCCTATGAGCAGCGTCGAAATCGACAAGGAGAGCAAGCTTGTCGTCATCGAGACGACGCCGCGGCGTGTCGATGTCTCCCGTTCGGGCACGCCGGGCCCTGCAGGACTGCGCTGGCGCGACGACGTCGGCTCTGGCGCCTGGACGGTCGACACGACCTATGCAGTCCGCGATGCCTGCGCCTATGCCGGCGCGTCCTACAGGTGCCTCGTCGCCCATGTTGCCACCGCGGACAATACGCCCGGAACGCTCGGCGGCGCCGCGTATTGGGCCGTCGTCGCGGCAAAGGGTACAACCGGAACACCTGCCACGATCGAGATTGGAACCGTCACTACGGGCGCCCCGGGATCCGAAGCGACCGTCGAGAATGTCGGCACACCAGCCGCTGTAGTGCTCGAGTTCACGATCCCGAAGGGTCCTCAAGGCCTTCCGGGTCTCGGCGACATGCAAACGTTGGTCTATGACCCCTAAGCAATCGCCGGTGACGTCTTCGATCGAGCCAACCACACCGGCTCACAGTTCGCGGCGTCGATCTCTGATTTTAGCACGGCGGCTGACGAGCGGGTTTCCGCCGCGATCGGCGCGACTGTCCAGGCATGTAGCGCAAACCTAGCGGCAATCGCCGCGCTGACGCCTGCAGATGGTGAGTTTCTGGTCGGCAACGGCAGTACATGGGTCACAGAGAGCGGCGCCATCGCTCGCGGTTCTCTTGGCCTCGGCACCGCCGCGACGACAGACGCAACAGACTACGCCACGGCCGCACAAGGCGCGCTGGCGGCCAGCGCGATCCAGCCAGCCGATCCGAAACTGGTTCCATCCGGCGGCACGACCGGACAGGTTCTCGCGAAGTCATCCAATGCAGATCATGCGACAGGGTGGGTCGCGCCTGGCGCAACCGTCGTTGACACGCTCGCTGCCCTCGCTGCTCTTCAGGCTTCAGACGTTACGGTCGGGAGGTATGTTGGCCTTCGGTACGGCTCTGCATATGGCGGCTATGGGGACGGTGATTTCATCGTTCTATCCGGCGACGCCGCTTCGAACGGTTTGACCGACGACGGGACTGTCGTTGTCGAGAATAACGCGGGAGACACTACGTTCGTCCGCAAGCGCTGGAAGAACGAGGGCATAGTTGATCTGCTCTGGTATGCTCCGGCACTCGACGGGTCGTCTAACAGCGGATCGGCAATGTCGTCATGGGTTGGTGCCGCTGTTGCTCTCGCTTCAGCGCAAGGTCGCGTCCACGCATTCGCTTCAAGGGCGGCGGCATCATCAAGGCGCATTCGGCGCTCGGCGACACGTCGAACCTGATGAAGGTTGCGAACAACGCGTCGGGGAAGTTCGTCTACGATTTCAACGATATCGAGTTCGAAGATATAGAGTTCGACGGAGCCAACCGCGCGCTCACGTCTTCAGGCCAGAACATGTTCCGGTTTTGGGCGGTCGATGGGCTCAAATTCCGCCGCTGCCGGTTCCGCGATTGGCAGCGCGGTGTCATCGTAACATTCGGATGCAAGAACATTGTCGTAGACGACTGTGATTTCACCGGCTGGGGCCATCCCCAGGCCGACGTCGGTTTCGACGGCGGGTCCGCCTTCTATTCGTCCGGCAATCTGGTCGACTTTACACCTTCGGAAAACGTCCAAGTGTTGAACAGCCGATTCCGCGACGGTTACTGGAACGCGATGCAGGTCGCGACCAGCGGCTTCGTCCTGGCGAACAATGTTCTCGACAACATTTATGAGTGCGGCATCTTCGCGCAAAACGGGGCGCTCCCTTCTCAAGCGGGGACATCTGGCAAGGCCCGTGAAGGCGTCATCGCCAACAATGTCATCACCGAGATCATGCAATCCTCCATCGACGCGGCCGGAATCGTCGCAAGTGGGTGGAACCTCATTGTCACAGGAAACCGGATCGAGGGCGTCGACAATGCCGGGATCTCGGCGACGGACTCGATAAGCAACGTCAAGATCGCCGGCAATATTGTGTCGAACTCCGTTCGTGACCCCGGATCCTTCCTCCTTGGACAGATAAGCGTGCGCAGCACGGACGCATCGACCGGGTATATCGACATCCCGCGCGGCGTCTTCGTTGACGACAACATTGTCCGCGATGCAGGGCAAACCTACCCAACCGGCACGATCCGGTTTGCGGTGCGCTGCGTCACCACGGCCAACATCACGCTTTCCGGCCTCCAGACCATTGACGGGATGACCCTTATCGCGGGCAAGCGCGTGCTGGTCAAAGATCAAACGAATGCCACGGAAAACGGCATCTACATTACCGCTGCCGGTGCCTGGCCGCGCGCGACCGATGTGGACACAGGTGCGGAGATAGAAGGCTCTTATTGCATCGTTCTTCGCGGCGCTACAAACGGCCGCAAGGTGTTCAAATGCACATCGACCGGCATCACGATCGGCTCAACCGACATCGTGTTTGCGGAACAGGCAAACACGTTGTTTCGCCACGGGCAGCTTTTCTACACGCAACCTGTCCATGCCTGCGCAGCGGCCGGCAACATCACACTTTCCGGCACCCAAACCATCGACGGCGTTGCATGTGGGGTCGGGGACCGCGTGCTTGCCCCGGCACAGACTGACGCAACGCAGCGCGGTGTCTGGATAGTCGCGGCGGGAAGTTGGACTCGCGCGCCCGAAGCCGAAAGTGGCGCAGAGATGCTGAACAGCGCGGTCTACGTGCTAAGCGGCGGCACAACCTACGGAAACACTCGCTGGCGGTTAATCAATACCGGGACGATCACGGTCGGGTCGACCTCGCTCATTTGCAGGCAACTGGTCAAGGTCGCTTCGAAAGGGATCTGGCTTGCCAGGGCGACGGGCTCGGATGTCGTCAACGAGGTGAGCGTGCGCCGCAACCGCGTTACAGACGCGGCGTCCTCCACGGCCAACAATCTAGTGATTGACTCGGATATGGTCGGCACAGGGTGGGATGTGGGGGATAACCCAGGCGCCCTTTTCACTTATCCGATGATGAATACTGTTCGCGTTCTGGGCCGAGGTGGCACCCCCGTAGCGCTCACGGGGACGACCACCGAGACAAACATGGTCTCTGTCGAAATTCCCCCCGGCGTCATGGGCTTGAATGGTAAACTCCGAATTCGCACGGTCTGGAGCTATACGAACAGCGCCAACGACAAACTATTGCGCGCGAGGTTCGGGACCGCAAACGGCTTGTCTGGAACGGCGCTGATCGGCCTCATCGCCACTACTTCGGCGAGTGTCGTCTACGAGGGGGTGATCGCCAATCAGAACAGCGCAAGCGTACATGTCGCTGGGCCGTCCGGCGGTTCGCTGAGTTTGACAGGACAAGGTATCAGCTCGCTTGAAGTCGCCACCGCCGCCATCAATACGACGGGAAAAACCTTCGTCAACATCACGGCGCAATTAGAAAATGCCGGGGAAACCATTACCCTAGACGAGTGGCTCGTAGAACTCATTCCTTCGTAAAAGGAACGAGTTTTAAGCGGGCACTATTGCGCGACGGGGCTGGCCGGTCGGAGGCATGCTCGGCACGGGAATCGATGGCGCCGGCCATGTCTGCCTTCTCAAGTTCCTTCGGCAACACACGTTCGAGCGCGCTAAACGCCTTGTCAAGGCTGGTGTGCGGATTCCGCAACAGGCCGGCAAGGATCTCTTTCGCGCGCTGATCGTGATCATACATCGGGACGATCCTTACTGTTCGAACATCCATCTAGCAAGTGCCCGTCGCCTATGGCAAGTGAAGCGGATGACACCGCGCCCCATTCTGATCGTCGGCTCCGGCCGATCTGGAACGTCTGTTCTAACATGGGCGATCGGCCAGCATCCAAATGTGATAATTACGCCTGAAACCAACTGGCTCGCCGCTCTCGCGTCCAATCTGGATGGCCTTTACCGCATCGGCAAACTCGGCGGGCATATCCCCAGCTTTGAAATCGGGTTCGATGCATTCGCGGAGGGCATGGGCATCGGCGCGGATCGACTCGTGCGGGACAGCTACTTCCGGAGATTCCCGAACAGGAAGGATACTCAGCGCAAGCCAAGAAAGGGCCTTGAATGGTTCCGCGGGAAGGATGAGCCAAAACAGAGGTGGGTCGACGGAACACCTGCCAATACCGGCTACGCCATGCTTCTCGCGAAGATGTTTCCGAACGCCGTGTTCATCAATCTGGTTCGCGACCCGAAGGACGTTTTCCGCTCGTGGGCGGGGTTTTCCTCGAGGGCTCCCGAACATGCCGAACCAGTGGAACTTCTGGCGCACATCTACCACTCTCAGAGGGCTGGCTATCTCGTGGAGGCGGCGATGCCGGACCGGACGCTGCGGGTTCTCTTTGCTGACATGATCGCCAACCCCGGCAGAGAATTGCGGCGCGTCAGTGTGTTCATAGGAGAAGAGTTTACCCCCGCGATGGTAGAGCCGATCGAAGGAGGAAAGGTCAATTCGTCCGGGGAAACCAAGCCCAAGGCGGAGGAAGAACTGGCGTCAGTCGCAGACCATTCTCTGATGGTGGCCCTCATGCAATGGTTCGATCAGGCGCATAACGAGGCGTGGCGGATTGCTTCCGCGCCGGACGCTGCTGATGCAATGGCGATGTATTCGGCGCATAAGATACCACTTTAGCCCGAAAACATACGCCTCCGATAAAAGCCCTTGTCGAAAAACCAGCGGTGCCGGTTGTAGCAAAGCTCTTCTGCCTCCGCATCGTAATACTTCTCGAAACTACTCTTCCCGGTAGGTTTTCGCGGGGTAGTTCAGCCGGCTCGATCAGGTGCGGGAATATGTGAGCGCGAATGTCTTCGCTCAGATGCTCGAATTTTAGGAACACGGCATTTGCGGGTATGGCCCCGAACGCGTGGTAGAAGGCGTCCAGGCGTGGCGGTTTGTATCCGAAGAACGGAGCCGCAAGCAGATAACCCTTGAAATCCGTGCTCATGGCGATCTTTTGCGCCGGCCCGGCATCCCAAGGGTGTCCAATTCTTAAGTAGTTATAGCGCGAAATCTCCAGCGTGTATGGCTCGCGCATCACTGCGATTACCTTCTGGAACGACGATAGCGGCCGATTGTGCATTTCCAGAACGATCTGCGCTTGGGCCATTGTTTCGTGCCGCCCACCCATCAACAACGTCACATTGCCCCGTCGTTCGTGCTTATCGTGACCCGTCATGAAGACCCGGCCCTTCAAACCTCCCACAAGCATAGTAGTTAGGCTCATGCCGGCCGTCTTTGGAACGTGGATGAAGACGATTTCCTCGTTCCAGATCATTTAGAGCATCTCCTTTTCGGGGCGGCGTTCTCGCACGTCTCCCGCCTCACTTCAACACATGAACCTCACGCAGCTCGCCTTAATCATCGCCTAGCGCAAATGCAGCTTGCCTGTTATGTAAATGCCGCCGCGCATGAGGTGCTGCCAACCCTTCGGGAGCCACGTCATGGGCCTCGAGCTCTCCAACAACGCGACGTCCGTTCTCGCGGCCAACATCAACGCTGCGACGACGAGCTTTGCCATTCAGTCCGGCGATGAGGGCACGTTTCCGACGCTTGGTGTCGGCGATTGGCACCCGATCACGGTGGTCGACGCCGTCGGCAACCGCGAGGTCATGCGCTGCACGGCGCGGTCTGGCGTCACGCTCACCGTCGTACGCGCCCAGGAGGGCACGACTGCGCTCTCGTTCAGCGCCCGTGACAGGGTCGATGTCCGCTTCACCGCCAGCGCCTTCCTCGAGGCGCTGTCCGATGCTACGCGTCTGACCACGGGTCTTATCGATCGGACGCTTCTCGGAGACGGCCTGCAGGCGATTGCCTCGGAGATCGCGAGCTTAGACGCCCTCGAGGCGACTGGCTTCTACCGCAATGCTTCTGATGCCACGGGTTCGCCGACGCCCCATGCAGGGTTCTTCTCCCACATCGAATCCGATGACGGCAGCGCCTATCAGGTCTGGCGGCGTGCCGACACGCGGGAGCGGATGCGTGCGCTTGACGTCTGGGGTGCATGGACGCAGTTGCGGACCTCGGCGTCGGCGCAGGACGCGCTGTTCTATTCGAAGGCCGGAGGTGCACTGACGGGCAAGGCGACGACCGTTGCCTCGACCACGGACAACGGTGCCGGGCTGAACGTCGCCCCAGGCGCCGTGCCCGACACACCGGTCAACGGCGACGTCTGGATCACTACCGCTGGCGTCTTCGCTAGGGTCAACGGCGTCACCGTCCAGCTTTCCAACGTCGCACCATCGCTCGTCGTGAAAGACTCGATCATGGTGTCGATCGCCAAGCCCGAGAACGGAGACCTCCGCGTTTTTCTCGACGCTGGTTTCGCCGGCACCATAAAGCGCGCCGTGTCCCGCTCTGCCGTCGGCACATGCACCGCAACCGTCAAAATCAATACTACAGCTCTTGGCGGTACTGCGAACTCGGTGTCCACCACGGAGCAGATCCGGACCCACACGACCGCCAATAATTTCGCTGTTGGCGATGACATTGTCGTCACAATCCCCGCAGCGGCTGCGAAAAAGCGGTTCTCAACATCGAGTTCGAGCGAACGCTGTCATGATGTATGTGGCCTTCGATAGTCCATACGACGCCCCCGGCATTATCCAGCAGGATGCGCCGGGAGCGTGGACGACGACTGTTCCGGCCTATGAAAACAGCCTCACGATCAAGCTGTGGGGCGGCGGCGGCGAAGGTGGTGATGGCTCGGATGCAGCCGGCACCGATAATTTTAACGGGGCCAACGGCACCACGACTACCTGCACTCAGACCGGAATGAGCGCTTTGGGCGGCACCGGCGGTAAACGAGCACAGGCCGGTTTCCCTGGCGCCGGTGGCGCCGGCGGCACAGCCAGCGGCGGGACGGTCAATACGACAGGTTCCGCCGGCGTGACAGGAAATCCATCAACCGGAGGTAATGGTGGAGCTTCGCCGAGTGGCGGCGCGGCATCTTTGAGTGTCGGCAACCCACCCGGCGGCGGCGGTGCAGGTGGAGGGCCGCACGAATCGAGCGGCGGGGCCGGCGGCGGTGGTGGTGGCGGTGGTGGCTACTGCGAAAAGGCATTTGCTGCCGGCGCACTCACTCCTGGTGCAACGCTGAGTGGCCTTGTCGGCGATGGCGGCTTTGGCACCACTGCGCCTAATGGCGCCCGCGGACGTGTCCAGATAACGTGGACCTGACATGCCAGCGATCAAACTCACAGGGTTCACCGGCGAACAGCCTCGCATCCTTCCCCGCCTCCTGCCCGAGCAGGCGGCGCAGGCGGCGCTCAATACCAGGCTAGACGACGGTGGGCTGACACCGATGCGCAAATCCGCCCACGTCGCGGATGTCGCAGGGACGGACTGGCTCACGATCTACCGTCATGGCGCCGACTGGCTCGGCTGGGATGCCGTGGTCAACGCTGTTCCGGGGCCGGTCGCAGAGGACAGGCTCTACTACACGGGCGACGGTGTGCCGAAGATGAAGGTGGGGGCGACGACCTACGACCTCGCCGTACCGCGACCGACCACGCCCTTGACCGCAACATTGAGCGGATCGGGCAGCGGCGACGTCGCGACCCGCCTCTATGTGTACACCCGCGTCACCTCGTTCGATGAGGAGACCGAGCCGAATGCAGTTTCCAATGCCGTAGACTGGCAGGCCGGTTACGACGTGATCCTCTCCGGCTTTGGGGCGATTCCGTCCGGACGCGGCATCAATAGGCAGCGGATCTACCGTTCCCAGACCGGCAACTACGGCATGTTCTTTTACCTGATCGCCGAGCGCGCGGCCTCGACTTCCGACTTTACCGACGACATCCCTGTCGATGCGCTCCAGGAGCCGCTGCCGACGTCCGGCTACAACCCGCCGCCGGCCACCTTAGAGGGCCTGATTGCGCTCCCGAACGGCATGATGGCGGCGTTCGACGGCAGGGACCTCTGCTTCTGCGAGCCCTACCGTCCCCATGCCTGGCCGTCGCGGTACAGGCTCACCCTCGACGTCGCGATCTTGCCCTGCATCAATGCGCGCGGAATTGTCGATTTGGGCTATGCCATCGCCTATCCCTCGCACGAGGGCCTGATCGTGGCGCGCGCCGACGGCGGTTTCTCAATCGCCACGGCCAATCTGTTCAACCGCGATGCCTGGCTTGCCTACTCTCCGGCCACCATGTTCGCAGGCCAGCTTTCCGGCCGCTATGCCGGCTTCTACGAAACCACGCTTCCGGACGGCACGCTCGAGCGCGGTGCTCTTCTCATCGACCTCGCCGGCACCTGGTTCCTGATCCGGGCCAGCGTCCTTGCGCGGGCGGCGTTCTACAACCTCAGCAACGGCGGTCTCTACTATCTGTCCCACGACGGCACCGATATCCGCCGCTTCGACGCACCTGGTGCTGCGCGCCAGAAACAGTACTGGCGCAGCAAGCAATTCGTCTTGCCGTATCCCGAGAACTTCGGCGCCATCCAGATCGACGCGGATCCCGCGTTCTCCGAGCAGGAAGATGTAGACCTCGACGCGCTCATCGCGGCCGTGATCGCTGCGAACGAGGATCTGATCGCCGCCGGCTCTATCCTCGGCGACATCAACTCCTCGCCGATGAACGAGGTAGCGTTCGGTGGCGATATCCTTGAGCCGATGCCGACGGCGCCGCGCGCTGACCATCAGCATCTACGCCGATGGTGTCCTCAAGGCGACCGTGACGAGGTTCGGCAACGCGGTACGTCTTCCCGGTGGGTTTACGGCCCGGCGATGGGAACTCGACGTCTTCGGTGACGTCCAGGTCCACCAGATCGTGATGGCAAAGACGATGGACGAGCTCAAATCGGTGGCATGATGGACGACAGGCTGCGCGAGAAGGTCGAGACGCTGGACGGCAGCCGCCGTAAGGACGCCATCCGCCGCGCTGCGGTGCATATCGAGGACATCGAGGCACTGCTCCAGATCAACCAGACGCTGAAATCGACAAAGGCTGCCGGCGCGACACCCACGGCCGCGGAGCACGATGCATTGGTCGACGACATCGCAGAGATCCACCGTCGCCTCGTCGCCATCACTCAGGCCCTGCAGGTCAGGGTCCAGCCGTGACGTCCCGGTTCATCTGCGACTGGCGGGAGGAACTGATCGCATGGGCGGAGGCGAGGATCCCGCACTGCCGGTTCCGCGATGACGCGCAGGCGATCGGGCATGAGCGCAATGGCGAGATCGTCGCCTCCGTCGTTTACGACACCTTCTCAACGACCTCGTGCTTCATGCACGTCGCCTCGGAAGGCCGCAAATGGAACACGCGCGAGTTCATGGTCGTGGCTGCGGCCTATCCGTTCGTGCAGTGTAGGTTCCCGCGCGTCAGCGCGATCGTGGCGGCGACGAACAGGCTCTCGCTCGTCTTCGTCCAGCACTACGGGTTCAAGCCGGAAGGCGTCTTGCGCGAAGCCGGGCCCGGCGGCGAGGACATCCGGCTGTTCGGGATGCTTAGGCGGGAGTGCCGGTGGCTTCCCCCGATTCCGCCAACTGGAAATGCGGTCGAAACCGCGCTATAAGGCCTGACCTGCGCATGACGTGCGGTGCCTCAAGAGGTCCGCCGTCATGAATAAATCGTCCAGCCAGGCACCAACCCCCGATCCCAACATTGGCAAGGCGGCGCTTCTCCAGGCGGAGACGGGCGTCGCCTGGATGGATTTCGCGAAGGACGCCTTCAAGGTGTCCACGGAACGGCAGGCCGAACTCGACAAGCTGACCAAGCAGGTCACGGAATCGCAGCTCGGCATCATGAACGACCAGGCTGCGTGGTCGAAGGCCGATCGGCAGCGCTACGAAACCACCTTCCGCCCGATCGAAGACCAGTTCGTCCAGGAAGCCTCGAACTATGGATCGCAGGAGAGGCAGGACGCGGCCGCGGCAACCGCTATGGCCGATGTCCAGTCCGCATCGGCGATCGCTCGCGCGAGCGCCCGGCGCGACGCCGCGTCAATGGGCGTCAATCCGAACTCAGGTCGATTCGCCGGCATCAACCGCGCCGGCGAGATGGGCACTGCGCTGGCGACGGCCGGCGCTGCGAACAATGCCCGCACCAGCGTCCGCGACAAGGGCCTCGCGCTCAAGGCCGACGTTGTCAACATGGGGCGCGGACTGCCCACTCAGTCGGCGCAGGCGGCCAGCCTTGGCCTTGGCGCCGGATCCTCCGCCGTCGGGCTCAACCAGGGCACCAATCAGCAGTATCTCGCCTCGACCGGGATCATGGGGCAGGGGTTCCAGGGCCAGATGGCCGGCTATCAGGGTCAGGCGAACACGCTCAGCGGCCCATGCCGGCGACGACGATCCACGGGCGGGTCATTTGCGCTGCTCCGGCCGCTGCAACGTCAGAAGTTGATGCGCGATTTCCTCCGCGAAGTAGGGGAAATCCATTTCCGGACCGAGCTTAAGCAACACGTCGTCGGACGCGAAATAGGCGCGCTCAGTGAAGCCGTGCGGGACCCGGTCGGCATGCTCGTCGACAAAACGGATCAGTTTCCCGAAATATCGCCTGTTCTCGTGCTGGATGACCTGCATCACCAGTTTGTGCAGGTAAACGTAGGACGGTTCCTGCACCGCGAAATAGGCCGCCCGCGGCTCGGCAAGCGCGTATCCGTCGATATCGACACCATGATTGCGGAGAGGCCATCGTATAGGGGTGCCAAACTGCCGTCCCATCTTGAGTTGGATAGGAATCGGGATGAGAGCACTCTCGCCTCCAAGGCGCGAATGATGCGCTCGCAGATCTCCCCGAGGAATTGTTCCGCCCGATGGCGGGCACGTTGTTCCTCCCAGAGCCGTTGCTGCCAGAATTCCCGGCTACGCGCCGTCTCCGCCTTTGCAGCGACCGCCGCCGCCTCGGCCTTGGCTACAGCCTCGCGGGCGGCGCGGCGCTTGTTACGTCCGAAACGGGCGGTCATGCTGCTTCCTCGCGGCGGTTGAACCAATCGTAGAGCCGGGTCGGGCCGCCGGTGCAGCGCCAGCCCTGGGCGCGCAGCGTGAATAGCAGGCGGACGCCGACATCGCGATCGAACTGGAAGGAATCCCAGCACCAGTTGCCCACCCAGGACTTCGATCCGAGATAGGGGAAGATCCGGCGATGAATTCGGATGCCTCTCGGCGTCAGCGTGAACTCGTAGCCCCAATCGTAGTTTGCGGGCTCGAGGTCGCATTCCATGAACGAGGCCCCGACGACTCGGCCGGCGAAATCGCCGTTGTCCGGATCGTTGCAGCAGAAGTCGATGCGGAGGCTGCGACGGGTCATGTGGGCGCGTCCTTCCGGCTACGAGCACGCTGTGCCTCGGCATACTCACGACCTAGCGTGGTCTTGACGCCTCTCGCGAAGTCCTCGGGAAACAAGCCCTGCTTGCAGTGGGGGCACGCTGGCACACGCTTTCGCCTGCGCCACACATCATCTATTGCCTTCGCAGCAAGAGAGCGGACCTGAAACGCCTCGGCCTCTCCAAGCGCCGTCTTGCGGCGATCGATGTCCTTCTCGGCAGCGTCGAAATGCTCGACCAGGTTCTTGAAGGCGTAGAAGGCGTCCACCTCGGTTTCACACGACGCACACCAGATTCGGCGCTCATTGGTGTCGTAAAGCATGTACTGGTGAGGGCAGCTTGAGACAGAGCGGCGCGTCAGGCCTCGCGCCACTCGAACATCGCCGATGTCGACGACCTTTACGCCGCTCAGATACTCCTGCGGAATGATGGGCGGTGACCGATCCTTCATTTTGCCCCACCCTCTGGCGAGTAGAGGTCATCCCAGACCTTGATCTCGGACGGGAACTCGACGCGCAGCGCCTCGATCAGGTCGTAGAGGCGTTTCCGGTCCGCTCCGTTGGGATCTCGCTGCATCGCGAAGAGATGGCGGATAAGAAGGTGGGAGTAGACTTTCGCGACTGCGTCTTCGCGCGGGATGGAGTTCTCCCCCGCCAGGGCAGCGCGTGCGGCTATGACCTGGTCGGCGCTCATGGGGTAGGCTCCGCAGAGAGGTTAGCGCCCATCTCCGTGACGTTGTTGCGCAGCGCCATCAGGATTATTTAAAGTCAGTTCCCTACCGCGCGGGTCTTGACCTCATCGTCCGCGTCGATCGGGATACTGAGTGAACTCTCAAAGTCACCCGACGAAAGACGGACTGACAGGATAACGCTTTCGGGAACCCTGCTCATGCTGTCCTCCCGATGGGCGGCGGACCGAAGACGCAATCGCGCAGTGGTCGATTGTCTTCTATCGCCTGGTGGTCGCCGCACCAGTCGGACGGACTGGTCGTCGGCCATTCGCGGTTCGGCCAGTGGCTTGTTCCCGGCGGCAGCGCAGCAGCAATCGGCGCATGGCGCTGGCACGTCTGGGCGGTGCCGTAGAAGCGACAGGTCGCGCAGGTCTGGGCGCTGGTCGCCACTGCATGTGTGAGGTAGGCGCTGACATGCCGTTCAAGCGCCGGCACAAAGACATTCCAGTTCGCGTCGACGTTCGCCCGGACGTGCGGATCGTCAGCGGGCTTCTCGAACCGAAACGTGTAGTGCTCTGTCGCCAACTCCCGCGCGGCGGCTTCGATGACCTTGGGGTCGAGCGCGGTCATGCTGCCTCCAGGAAACAGTCGCAGCCGGCGTTCCAGTCATCGAAGTCCATCGCCATTTGCGGCCGGGCTTCGATCCTGCGCCGGAACTCCGCCAGCGTGAGCGGCTTCTTGACGTTGTCGCCGCTGCGGTCGGTCAAGATCGAGACATCGCCGAGGGTAAGCCGCGCCGCAGCCTCCTCGGCTTCGGCGAGTGCGTAGCGGTCAGGCAGCACCCGCAGCAGCAACGCCCATTGCGCATGTCCCGCCTTGACGCAGACGCCACCAGAGTTGTCGTGCGGGAAACCAAACCCGTAGAGGCGCGGCACCCTGATCCCCCGCTCGCGCATCATCCTGCGGACGTCCCACGGGCTTACAAACGGCGCCTCGCTCAATGGCGCCTGATAGGTCCACCCGGCAGCCGCGCGACGCGGGCGACCGGATGCCGCCGTCGCCATCATCGAAGCGATGTTCCTCGAACTTGTCGATGCCGACATAGACGGTCGTCGAGGCCGGATCGCAGCTCGCTTTCAGCCGGGCGTCCGCCATCTGCCGCTTGAGCAGTTTTGAGCAGGGATCGGCCGAGGAATTTCCGAGGAACCGCTCATGCCGGAAGACATCCCAGATGTCGCCGCCGCGCGCGATCCAGGCGAGCTGCGGCAGGAGATCGGCGAACTCGCGGCGAAGCCCGTCGACGAATAACTTGTAGGCAGGCCGATCCGTCCAGTCCGGAAACTGGTGCGGCTGCGGCACCATCTGCGAAGGGACATCGATCCCCAGTACGTCGGCCGCGCCTTCGATCAGGAAGCGGTAGCAGTCCTCGTCTTCCATCAGTGTATCGGTGAACAGGAGCGTGACGTTGTCCGTCCCGTGCTGATCGACGACACGCCGTGCCGCAGCCCAAGAGCCGCCACCGCCGGAGAACATGACGACGTGGCGGGTCATGCTACCGCTCCCGCACAGAAACCGTACAGAAACGTCAGCAGGTTTTCGGTCCGTTCTTGTGCGTTTAGAGGTGATTTCCCAATGAAATCAATGGAGACACACCTTTCACACGGGTGGGGTCGCAGGTTCAATCCCTGCATCCCCACCATTCCCCGCTCCGTCTCCTGAAATTTCTTCCCGGGTCGTATCTGGGGAGCTCACCTGCTCGTCGAAGCGATCAGCCGTTCGGCGAGAGCGACCGTCAGTTCGTCGAAATGCGATATCACCACGCTCGGCTCGAATTCGCGCACATGGCGGTCGGTGTAGCCGAAATCCACGGCAACGACGGGGATTCCTGCCGCCTTGGCGGTGTCGATGTCGGTGCGGGAATCGCCGACCATGATGGAGTTCGCGGGCGCCCCGCCGGCGAGCCGGATCGTCTCGGTCAGGTGGCGCGGGTCCGGCTTGCGGAAGGCGAACGTGTCCTGTCCGCAGATCGCTTCGAAATAGCCGCTGAGTCCGACTCCGGCCAGCAGGCGCCTGGAGAAATCTTCCGTCTTGTTGGTGCAGACTGCAAGCAGGTAGCCAGCGGCCCTGAAACGGTCGAGCGCTTCGACGACCCCCTGAAAGGGCTTCGACTGGCCGGGGATATTCGCACCATAATGTTCCAGGAACAGCGCGAAGAGCCGGTCATGCTCGGCCACGGGCAGGGCACGCCGTTGTGCTTGGTAGGCGCGCTCGATCAGCACGCGGGCGCCGTGGCCGACGAATTGGCGGAACCCGGTGACGTCCGTCGGCGTCGCGCCGCTGGCGTCCAGCGTATGGTTCAGGCTGTCAAGCAGGTCGGGAGCGGTGTCGACCAGGGTGCCGTCGAGGTCGAATACGATGATCGATCTACCCATGTCTGGTCCCACCCTTTGGCCCCGCACGTGGAGCGCCTCGGCGGATAGCCTGCACCGCAGCGCTCTGCAATCCCGGCGCGACCAGGCTTTGCCCGTCCAGCGCAAAGATGATAGGAGCGCGCGACACTTTGGAGCGGATCGACTGCGGATGAATGCCAGGGCAATGAAGATTGAGGCGGCTCGGGCCGCGCTCGAACATGTGGCACCGGGCATGCGGCTCGGCATCGGGACTGGCTCGACGGCCGAAGAATTTGTCCGCCTGCTTGCCGTCAAGGTTGGGGAAGGCATGGAGATCACCGGCGTTCCGACCTCCGAGCGAACGGCGAGACTGTGCGCCGAACTGGGCGTGCCGCTGTCGACGCTGGACGAGACGCCGGAACTCGATCTGACGATCGACGGAGCCGATGAGATCGATGCGGCCCTGTCCCTCGTTAAGGGCGGCGGCGGCGCGCTGCTGCGCGAGAAGATCGTTGCCTCGGCGTCCGCGAGGATGATCGTAATTGCCGACGAATCGAAGATCGTCGAGACGCTCGGCCGCTTTCCCCTGCCGATCGAGGTGAATCGCTTCGGGCTCAAGGCGACGGAGATCGCCGTCAGGAAGGCGGCCTCGTCGCTCGGACTGTCGGGGCCTTTGACATTGCGGATGACGGGCGACGAACCATTTGTTACAGATGGCGGCCATTTGATCCTCGATGCATCTTTTGGCCGCATTCCGGACGCAAGAGCGCTGTCCGATGCGTTGCACGCCATCCCCGGCGTCGTCGAGCATGGTCTTTTTCTGGGTCTCGCGGACCTGGCCGTCATAGCGGGTTCCACCGGAATCCGGACGCTTGTTCCCGCCCGCTGAACAGGGAGTTTGAGGTTAACATGGTGCTATTCACCCATCCCCGCCGCGTCATTGCCGCGCTGGCAACCGTGACGATGCTGGCCGGAGTTTCCCTGGCTTCCGCGCAGGAGATTTCCGAGAGCCATCTCAAGGCCGCCCGCGCCGCGATCACCTCGATCAAGGCGACCGACTCGATGGATTCGATCCTGCCGCAGGCCAATCAGATGCTGAAGGTCGAGCTGATCCAGAAGAATCCGAACCTGGAAGAGGACATCGTCCGCATCGTCGACGAGGAGACTCTGGCGATCGCGCCGCGTCGCGGCGATCTCGAGAAGGAAGTCGCGATTGTCTTTGCGAAGGGCTTCACTGAACAGGAACTCACCGAGATTGCGAACTTCCACAATTCGCCGGCCGGCAAGAAGTTTCTCTCCGACAGCCCGATCGTCGGTCGCGAAGTGAGCAAGGCCGTCGACATCTGGCAGCTCGGCATCGCCCGCGATCTGTCCCAGGCTGTTAGCAAGAAGCTCGCGGCGATCGCCCCGGCTGCCCAGCAGCCCGCGCCCGTCGAAGCCCCGCCGGCGAACGGTCAGGCTCCCGCGTCGCCAACGCTGACGGCCCCGGCCCAGTAAGGTCGATCTATCCGTTTCGTGACGAGCCCGGGCATGTCCCGGGCTTTTCTTTTGGTGCCGCAGGGACTACCTGCCTCAAGGCCCATCGAGGGCGGAACGAGGCATCCCATGACAGTATATGACTACGATCTCTTCGTCATCGGCGGCGGTTCCGGCGGCGTACGCGCCGCCCGCGTGACGGCAAGCCTCGGCAAGCGCGTTGGTATTGCGGAAGAATACCGGTTCGGTGGCACCTGCGTGATCCGCGGCTGCGTGCCCAAGAAGCTGTTCGTCTACGCTTCACAGTATCCCGAACACTTCGAAGACGCGGTCGGCTACGGTTGGAGCGTCGGCGAGACGTCGTTCAACTGGCCGACCCTGATCGCCAACAAGGATCGCGAAATTGCGCGGCTGGAAAGCATCTACAAGGGCGGCGTCGAGCGGGCCGGCGGCGATACGTTCCACAGCCGCGCGAGGCTCGTCGACGCGCACACGGTGCATATCGAGTCCGGGAACCGCACGGTGACGGCCGAGCACATCCTTGTCGCCACCGGCGGGCGTCCCAATCCGCATGCGTCGCTGCCGGGACATGAGCACTGCATCCTGTCCGACGACGCTTTCCATCTCGCCGAACTACCGAAGTCGATCGTCATCGCCGGCGGCGGCTACATCGCGGTGGAATTCGCCAACATCTTCCACGGGCTCGGCGTCGAGACGACGCTTGTCTACCGTGGCAAGGAGATCCTCGGCCGCTTCGACCACGATCTGCGCTACATGCTGCACGAAACGATGGAGAAGAAGGGAGTCCGCATTCTCTGCCACACGATCTTCGAGAAGATCGAGAAGCGTCAGGACGGCAAGCTCGTCGCGCATCTCAACGAGGGCGAGCCAATTGTCGCCGATCAGGTGATGCTAGCGCTTGGCCGCATGCCGAACACGGAGAGCCTCGGGCTCAAGGCGGCGGGCGTTGAACTGGGCAAGACCGGGGAGATCGTCGTCGACGCGTATTCGCGCACGAACGTGCCCAACATCTATGCCGTCGGCGACGTGACCAACCGCGTGCAGCTCACGCCCGTCGCGATCCACGAGGCGATGTGCTTCGTCGACACCGTGTTCAGAGGCAAACCGACGCGGCCGGACCACGACGCGGTCGCAACCGCTGTCTTTTCGCAGCCGGAGATCGGTACGGTCGGGCTCTCCGAGGAAGATGCGGGCAGGGAATATGACGAGGTGGAGATCTACCGCGCCGTGTTCCGCCCCATGCGCAACATCCTGCCCGGCCGGCAGGAGAAGATGCTGACCAAGCTCGTGGTCGATGCGAAGACGCGGATCGTCGTGGGCGCCCACATCCTCGGTCCTGACGCCGGCGAGATGGCGCAGCTCCTCGGCATCGTCATCAAGGGAAAGCTGACAAAGGACGTGGTCGACGCGACGATGGCGGTGCACCCGACCGCGGCCGAGGAGTTTGTCACCATGTATCAGCCGTCCTACCGCCTGAAGGGCGGGGAACGGGTGGACTGACTGGGTTGGCCCGCCTCTCACCCGTGCGCGCGTGCAAAGCTCCGCGGCGGCTGCCCCACCTGCCGACTGAAGGCCGTGCTGAAGGTGCTGGCTGAACTGTAGCCGACGCGTTCGGCGACGTCCGCGATGGACATATCCCTTTGCCGCAGCAGGCCTCTCGCAATGGCCATGCGCCAGGCGACCAGATACTCCATTGGTGACAATCCGACCGCGCGTGTGAACCGATCGAAGAAGGCCGAGCGGGAGAGGGCGGACGTACGGGCAAGCTGGGCCACGGTCCACGGGCGCGCCGGCGCCTCGTGCATCTGCCGGATCGCGGCCGCCAGCCGTGTGTCGCCAAGCCCGCGCAGCAAGCCGGGAGGCGCGTCGTCGCCGGGGGCCAACCTCAGTGCTTCGATCAGCAACACCTCCACCAGGCGAGTAAGCACGAGGTCGCGACCCGATCGCTGCGCGCTTGTTTCCTCCGCCACGAGCCGCACCAGCGTGGCGAGGCGGTCGATGCCGCGCACATGCACCACTGCCGGCAGAAGCGACACCAGCAGCTCGGCATTAGGCGAGTCGAACACGAAATAGCCACCGAGGAGGCGCACGTCTGGATCGCCGTCAGGCGTGCCGTGGCGGACTTCGCCGGTCGGCACAGGCGTTGCCTTCGGGTCGATGAATTCCGGCGTCGCTGGTTCGAAGCCCGATATGGTGAACCCAGGCGTCGCGGGCAGGAGGACGAAGTCGCCGGCATTCAGCGTGATCGCGTCCTCACCATCCACGGCCAGCAGGCAACTCCCCTCGAGCACCGTGCAAAAGCTAGGCTCGCCGAAATCCGAATAGCGGACCGCCCAGCGGCCGGCGCCGCTGATGCCTTTCGAGAACACGGCTCTTGGCTGGAGCAGCGAGATGACTTCGGAGAGAGGGTCGTTCATATCTGGACGATAGCAAAAGAAAAATGGACTTTCAATCGTAGAACGTCCGGATCTGATCGACTAGAAAGGCGATGTCAAACAACGAAAGGACATCGTCATGAAAACCGTGCTCATCACCGGCGCCTCGTCGGGCTATGGTCTGCAGACCGCCCGCCACTTCCATGCCCAGGGCTGGAACGTGATCGCCACGATGCGAACGCCGCGCGAAGACATCCTGCCCCGCTCCGAGCGGATTCGCATCCTGCCGCTGGACGTGACGAGCGCCGCCAGCATCTCGGCCGCGGTCGAAGCGGCCGGGCCGATCGACGTGCTCGTCAACAATGCCGGTATCGGCGTCGTCGGCGCATTCGAGGCGACGCCGATTTCGCATGTGCGCAAGGTTTTCGAGACCAACACGTTCGGCGTCATGGCGATGACCCAGGCCGTCATTCCGCAGATGCGCGAGCGTCGATCCGGCGTGATCGTCAACGTGACCTCGAGCGTCACCCTGGCGCCGATGCCGCTGGCGGCCGCCTATACCGCGAGCAAGATGGCGATTGAGGGGTTCACCGGGTCGCTGGCGCACGAACTCTCGGCCTTTGGCCTTCGCGTCAAGCTCGTCGAACCCGGGTACGCGCCAACAACGCGTTTTTCGCAGAACACCGAACTGCGCATCGAGGACCTGATCCCCGAGGCCTATGCGGCGTTCGCCCAGCCGATCTTCGCCGAGTTCGCAAGGCCGGCCTTGGTAACGACGGAAACGGATGTCGCCGAGGCGGTCTGGCGCGCCGCCAACGACACGTCCGGCCAGATGCGCTTCCCTGCCGGGCCTGATGCAGTGGCCCTCGCGCGGGCGGCGTGATCTGCCTGCCGGAGGTGGTGCGTCATGCAGGCCTGCCGATCCGGGCGGGCCTGCCTTCGACGAGCCAGCCGATCAGGTCGGGCCAGAGCGTGGCTGCGAAACGCGAGCGGAAGAAGCCGAGATGGCCGATCGGCGAGCCGCCTTCTTCGGGCGAGATCCACCGTTCCTCGATCGATGCGTTCGAATAGTGGCGCATGAGGGCGGCGACCGCGCGGCGCGTCCCCCAATGGTCGTCGTCCATGCCAAGCGCCAGGATCGGCGTGCGCACGTCGGCATAGCGTGCGGTCTCCGCAACTGCCGGGTCGTCGAAGAAATAGTCGGGCTTTGAGCACCACCGCGCCCAGTCGCGGAACACCGTCCCCGGGATCGGTTCACCGATGCCGAGCCATTTCGGCGTCCGGCTGGAAAGCAGCGAAACGGGAACGCCGATCCCGAGCATCCGCCATTTCGCCGCGCGGTCGTTCAGCCCGCCGAAGTAGCCCGACATGGTGGCCACCATTCCATAGCGCTCGAACCGGTCGGAGATACCGCACAGGCCCAGTGCCTGGCCGCCATAGGACTGCCCGACGCCGACCATCGGATGCCCTGTCGCGACGGCGTCCAGTGCCCCGGCAGCCGCGGGGAAATCGAGCAACGCCCAGTCCTTCATGCCGATCCTCGTGCGCCAGCCTGCGGGTGCCACCGACCCGCCGGTTCCGCGATAGTCGTAGACCAGCGCCGCACGTGCGCCGGCAGCGACCGCCGCCGAGGCGAAGCCCGCATAAAGACCGCGCGGAACCGCGGTCGCGGAAGAGATCAACAGCAGCGGACCGGCTCCTCCGCCTTCGAAAAGCGTGCCCTCAAGCGTGAACCCGTCCTGAGCGTCGAAGCGGATGTCGCGCTTCGACACCGTGTACGACTGCGTGGGCGGCATGGCATGAGCGGTCATCGGCACCTCCCTATCGATGAGAGGAGGTTACCATTGACGTTAACGTCAAAGTCAAGAAATATTGTTCCGACTTGAACAAACAGCCTTATTCGGCCGGCACCCGGATGCTCTCCAGGCGGCGCCTGCGCTGGCGCTTCGTCGGGAAGGGGATGGCACCTTCGGGCAGGATGGGATCGATCTGCCGCTTCGAGGCCAAGCCGTCCGCCACCGAGAGGATAGAATCGTAGAAGCTCTCGCCCGAGAGCGACCGCGGCGGCACAGCCTCGTGCATGACGCTGATCACGGTGACATTCGGACAATGATCCTTGATCGCCTGATGGAAGGCGATCTTCGACGAACCGTCCAACGCGGCCGTCGCCTCGTCGAGGAACAGAAGGCCGGGCTTGTGCAGCAGGATCCGCGCGACGAAGAGCTTCTGCCGCTGGCCGCCCGACAGCACCGTGTCCCAGAGCTGGCCATCACGCGTCTCCTCGTCGAGATAGGAGATGAAGGTCCCAAGTCCGGCATCGTGCAATGCGGCGGTCACCTGTGCATCGCGGAAGTCGTCGGGCGGGTCGGGAAGACAGACGAGACGCTTGAGGGTGATCGGTGGTAGCCGGATGTCCTGCGAGGCATAGAAGGCGCGCACGCCCTCCGGCAGCGCGATGCTGCCGCCGCCGTACGGCCACAGCCCGTTGATCGCCTTGATGAGCGAGGTCTTGCCGCAGCCCGATTCGCCGGTCACGAATGTCCATTCGCCGCGGCGGAAGTTGAGGAACGGTGCCGACAGGAATGGCTGCGCGTCCATGCCCTGATGCGTCAGTTCGAGATTGCGGATGGTCAGGCCGAAAGCCGCGTCCTGGTGGGTGCGCAGGAACTCGCTGCGACCGGTGCGGCGGTAGTAGTCGGTCGGCGCCTGCACGTTCTCGATCGCTTCGGCGAGGTCGATGATGCGGCGCGAATTGGCCTTGAGCGTCGCGATGGCCGGCATGACGTGGATGAACCAGGAACATTGCTGGATCATTGAATTGATCAGTTCGGCGCCTGTCACATAGCTCTTCAGGCTGACTTGCTGGTTGACGTAGGGCAGCAGCCCTGGGCCATAGGCGACGACGCGTGCGGCGATGAAGTTGTAGATCAATTCAAACGACATGTATCCGGCATGCACCCGGTTGAGGCTGCCCCATGTGCCGTCGATGTCGCGGTATATCCGGCGGTGGATATCCTTTTGGACCCCTTCGCCGCCGGCCGCCGCGACGTGGAAGCTGCGCCGCAGCAGCGTGTTGAGCACGCCTCGGTAGCTGCCTTCCGCCTGCTGCATCCGGATCGTCAGCCGTTCGAGCAGACCGCCGAGCTTGAGCGCGATCCAGGTGTTCACCGGCACGTAGACAAGCACGGCGCAGAACGCGAGCGTCGCGCTGCCATATTCGCCGAGGAAGTCGAGGCCGGGAACCGAGGTCGATGTCTCGATCAGCTTCTGGCCGACGAAGAACACCGACATCAGCACGCCGACGACGCCCATGGCGAGCCCGATCGCGCCGCCTGTCATTCCCTTGACCGCCTCCTGCACGCGCTGGTCGACATTGTCGAGCGCGGCACCCGCATCGCCGTTCTGGAGGTGGTAGTGCGTGTGGTTGGCATCGAGAAGCGCGTCGTTGAAGCGTTGGTCGAGCCAAGCGCGCCACTTGCGGTGCAGCGTCGTCGAAAACAGGTGCCTGACCCCGGTGAAGCCGGCGTCCTTGAGGATCACCAGGAACACCAGCGTGCCGGCCGCCATGAGCAACGACCGCAGTGGCGTGAGATTGTCGTCGCTGTGGAAGAAGGCGATGGAGTTGATCAGCTCGCCAGAAGCCTCGGCCATCCACACGCTGGCCTTGCTGGAGAGGCCCGTCAGGATGGCGATGACGAGGGTGAACCCCCACGCTTCCTTCCAGGAGTCCGAGAACCAGTAAGCTCTGAGCAGGCCCCAGAAGCTGCGCATCGCCGATACGGGCGTCCGATGCGGAGACGCGTCACTGTCGACGCCGAACCACCGCTGTGATGCTGACACCCATCGTGGCCCGAAGACCCGATTCACCACATCCCCACCCTTGTTCCCGTCCCAGAGACTGATTTGCTTTTTCTTTTCAGGCTAACATGGTTCGTCCATTGTCCTAGTGAAATATTCCCGTTGGGTTTACGCCATTGGGCCAAGGTGGCGGATGGGCCACACTGACGTTAGGACAGACCGGCGGGGCGAATGGCTCTGGAAGAAGGGCCGTGCTTCCTGTATAGCACCGCCTTCCCGGAAAGCCGGGAGTTTCTGGCGCGGGCTGCCGTCCCGCAACGTGATTGGGTGCGAAAATGGCAAAATGGTCTCCGAACTCCTGGCGCGGCAAGCCGATTCAGCAGGTTCCGTCCTATCCGGACCTCTCGGCCCTCGAAGCGGTGGAAAAGACCCTCGCCACCTATCCGCCCCTCGTTTTTGCAGGTGAAGCGCGCAAGCTGAAGAAGCAGCTCGCCCAGGTCGCGGAAGGCCAGGCCTTCCTGCTGCAGGGCGGCGACTGCGCCGAGAGCTTCGCCGAGCACGGCGCCGACAACATCCGCGACTTCTTCCGCGTCTTCCTGCAGATGTCGGTCGTGCTGACCTTCGCCGGCTCGCAGCCGGTGGTGAAGGTCGGCCGCATCGCCGGCCAGTTCGCCAAGCCGCGCTCTTCCGACGTGGAGAAGAAGGGCGACGTGGTCTTGCCGTCCTACCGCGGCGACATCATCAACGGCATCGACTTCGACGAAAAGTCGCGCATTCCCGATCCCGCGCGTCAGGAGATGGCCTACCGCCAGTCCGCCGCGACGCTCAACCTTCTGCGCGCTTTCGCGCAGGGCGGCTACGCCTCGCTGGAAAACGTACATCGCTGGATGTTGGGCTTCGTCTCGGACAGCCCGCAGGCCGAACGCTATCAGGCGCTCGCCGACCGCATCACCGAGACGATGGATTTCATGCGCGCGGTCGGCATCACGTCTGAGACCAATTACGCGCTGCGCGAGACCGACTTCTACACCAGCCACGAGGCGCTGCTGCTCGGTTACGAAGAGGCGCTGACCCGCGTCGATTCGACGAGCGGCGACTGGTACGCGACCTCGGGCCACATGATCTGGATCGGTGACCGCACGCGCCAGCCCGACCATGCCCATGTCGAATACTGCCGCGGCATCAAGAACCCGCTCGGCCTGAAGTGTGGTCCTTCGCTGACGCCGGACGGGTTGATCCAACTCATAGACCTGCTCAATCCCGAAAACGAGCCCGGCCGCCTGACCCTGATCGCCCGCTTCGGCTACGACAAGGTGGGAGAACATCTGCCGAAGCTGATCCGCGCCGTCGAGAAGGAAGGCCGCAAGGTCGTCTGGTCCTGCGACCCGATGCACGGCAACACGATCACGGCCGCTGGCTACAAGACGCGCCCGTTCGACCGCATCCTGAAGGAGGTGCAGACCTTCTTCGACGTGCATCATGCCGAGGGCACGCACCCGGGCGGCATCCATGTCGAGATGACCGGCAAGAACGTCACCGAGTGCACCGGCGGCGCGCGCGCCGTCCGCGACGAGGACCTGCAGGACCGCTATCACACGCATTGCGACCCGCGCCTCAACGCCGACCAGGCGGTGGAGCTCGCCTTCCTCGTCAGCGAATTGCTAAAGAAGGGCAAGCAGGTCCCGGCCAAGAAGGCTGCAAACGGCTGACGAGGCCAGCAGCGCGATGACCGTCTCGGCGATCCGCACGACGTGCTGCATCGCCGGGGGCGGTCCGGCCGGCATGGTGCTCGGCCTGCTTCTCGCGCGCGCCGGTGTCGAAGTGCTGGTGTTGGAGAAGCACGGCGATTTCCTGCGCGACTTTCGCGGCGATACGCTTCATCCATCGACGCTGGACGTCATGGCGGAACTGGGCATGGACGAGCGATTGCTCGCTTTGCCGCACCAGAAGGTCCAGACGCTGTCGGCCGGCTTTGGTGACAGGGACTATCCGGTGGCAGATTTCTCGCGCCTCAAATCGCGGCATCGCTACATCGTCCTGATGCCGCAATGGGATTTCCTGGATTTCCTTGCGGCGGAGGCCTCCGCCTTCGCCGGCTTCTCGCTCAAGATGAACGCCGACGCGACCGGCCTGATCGAGACGGACGGCAAGGTGGTCGGTCTGCGCGCCGAGACGGCCGACGGCCCCGTCGAGATTCTGGCCGATCTCGTTGTCGACGCCTCGGGCCGAAAGTCGACCCTTCGCAGTGCCGCCGGCCTGGCTGTCGAAGATCTCGGGGCGCCGATCGACGTGTTCTGGTTCCGCCTTTCGCGCCGCGACGGGGAGGGGACTGAGACAGGAGGCCGCTTCGAGCCCGGCAGGCTGATGGTCCGGATCTTTCGTGGCGACTACTGGCAATGCGCCTATGTCATCCCGAAGGGCGCAGCCGAAAACGTCCGGGCGCGCGGCATCGAGGCCTTTCGTGCCGACATCGCGCCAATGCTCCCCGGTGGCGCTGCGCGGGCAGCCGAGATTTCGAGCTTCGACGATCTCAAGCTTCTCAGTGTGTCGGTCGACCGGCTGACACGGTGGCACCGGCCTGGCTTCCTTTCGATCGGCGACGCGGCGCACGCCATGTCGCCGGTTGGCGGCGTCGGCATCAACCTGGCAATCCAGGACGCCGTCGCAACCGCAAATGCGCTCGCCGTCCCGCTGAAGGAGAAGCGT
This sequence comes from Mesorhizobium sp., assembly GCF_024710845.1. Lineage (GTDB taxonomy): Bacteria > Pseudomonadota > Alphaproteobacteria > Rhizobiales > Rhizobiaceae > Mesorhizobium_A. Next base: position 35,415 of record NZ_JANJTZ010000047.1, on the reverse strand, counting down.
CTCGCCGAGCGCGATCTCGAAGCGGTGCAGCGGCGGCGCATGCTGCCGACGCGCATGACGCAGGCCGCGCAGGTGTTCATTCACGACCGCGTTCTGACACCGGTGCTCGCCGAGGCGGGACGCGGTGAAGGTCTCATTCGTCCGCCTTTGCCGGTGCGGCTTCTGGCTCGCTGCCCGTTGCTGCGCGGACTGCCCGCGCGGCTGGTGGGGATCGGCATACGGCCCGAACATGTCGACCGGCCGACAAAGGCGATCGTGCGAGCCGGCGCGAACTGATCTTGTTTCCTATAAATACCACTCGTATTCGCGCCGAGAGATAGCGCTCATGAAGGCGGCGAACTCGGCCTCCTTCACGCTCGCATAGATCGCCGGATAGTCATCTCCCAGCCAACGCGGCAGGATGGTCGCCCCGCGCAGGCGTTTAAGCGAATCCCACGGGGTCAGCGGCAGGTCCGGATCGACCTCGGCGCCCGCATTGCCGGTATGCATCGGGCCGGGGTCGAGCCGGTTCTCGATACCGTGATGCATACCCGCGAGCACCGCGGCGATGACGAGATAGGGGTTCGCCTCAGCGCCAGACGCACGATGCTCGACCCTTCGCGCCGCCCCCGAAGAGACCGGCACGCGGAAGGCGACGGAACGGTTGTTCTCGCCCCAGTCGCGTGTCACCGGGGTGAAATTGTTGGCGGCGAAGCGGCGGAAGACATTGAGGTTGGGCGCGAAGATCGCCATGCCCTCGGCCATCGTCGCCTGGAGGCCCGCCACAGCATGGCCGAGCATGGTCTGGCCGTCGGTCCGGCGGTCGTCGAACAGGTTCTGCCCATCCGGTCCGAGAACGCTCGCATGGACGTGCAGGCCGCTGCCGGCCATGTCCGGAAACGGCTTCGACATGAAGGTCGCCTCCATGCCGAACTGCCGCGCCACGGACTGGATCACCCGCCGCAGCAGGCAGGCGTCGTCGGCGGCGCGAACCGGATCGTCGCGGTGCTCCAGGTTCACTTCGAACTGCCCGGCGCCATATTCGCTGATGATGGTCGAGGAGGGGATGTGCTGCGCCGCGCAGGCGGCTTCCACCGCGGAGATAAAGGGCTGGTATTCGTCCAGCTTGGCGAGCGACAGTACCTTGCCGGCGGCTTCCGGGATGCCGGTCTTGGGCGATCGGACGGGTAGGGGAGAGCCGTCCTCGGCGCGTGCCGGATCAATCAGGTAGAACTCAAGCTCAGCCGCCACGACCGGGCGCAGGCCGGCCCCGTGCAAGATGGAGACGGTGCGGGACAGTACTGCTCGCGGATCGTACCAGAACGCCTCGCCGGATGACGCGCTTGCCGTGGTGCACAGCACCTGGGCGATGCCGGGATTCCACGGCACCGGCGCCAGCGTTCCCGCGACCGGCATCACCGTCGCGTCCGGATCGCCGTCCGAAAAGCCATAACCCATCGGATCGGCGGTATTGCCCTGCACGTCGACCAGCGACATCGCCGCGCAGATCGGCGAACCTGAGTCGAAGAACTTTGCCATGTGCGTCCGTGGCATGCGCTTGCCGTAGGCGTTGCCGCACAGATCGAACAGAACGGCGTCAAGATGCGTGGTTTGCGGATGCGCCTCGAGGAAGCGTGCGAGTTCGTCCTGCAATGTCGTCCCCCTTGTTTGCCCAAGGCTAGCCTTCTGCATCGCGTCCGTCATCGCCCCATGGAGGAATTCGCGAGCCACCGCTCAGCTCGGCGCCGGACGATGCGCGGGGGTCATCGATTGATGCACGAACTTCGAGAGGGCGTTCGATATTCCTGAACGCTCAGTCGAAGGGGTACGCTCTGCCCACCCACCAGGGGAAGGCGTATGTAACGAGCAAGGAGAATGTCCATGACCACGATGCCTTCCCTTTTCATCTCCCACGGCGGCCCCAACATCGTCACCTCCGATTCCGAGGCGCGCCACTTCCTTGAAACGCTGCCCGAGCACATGCCGCGCCCGAAGGCGATTGTGCTGGTCTCGGCGCATTTCGAGACCGATGGCGTCGTTGTCGTGACCGACCCGGCGCCGGATATGATCTACGATTTCAGGGGATTCGCCCCGGAACTTTACAAGATGGTGTATCCGGCACCTGGCGAACCGGCGCTGGCGGCAAAGGTCGTCGCGCTGCTGGAGAAGGCCGGTCTTTCGCCCTGCACCGTCGGCAAGCGCGGCTACGACCACGGTGCCTGGACGCCGATGCTGCTGGCTTTCCCGCAGGCCGATATCCCGATCGTCCAGGTGTCGATCGATCCCAACCGCGATGCGGCGTGGCACTATCGCCTCGGCCAGGCGCTCAGTCCGCTGCGCGAGGAAGGCGTGCTTCTGGTCGGCTCCGGCCATATCACGCACAATCTGCGGGCGTTCTTCCCGGTCATGCGCGAGGGCAAGGCGCCCGATCCGGAACTCGTGCGCAAGGTCGATGCGTTTACCGCCTGGTTCGCCGACAGGATCGCGGCCGGCGATGTCGATGCGCTGCTCGACTGGAAGACACGCGCGCCGTTCCCGGCCGAGAACCATCCGACCGACGAGCACCTGATGCCGATCTTCTTCGCGCTCGGGGCGGCGGGCAAGGATGCACATGGCGAGCGCGTGCATGCGTCCAAGGAACTCGGCTTCTTTGCCTACGATTCCTATCTGTTCCATTGAGAGCGAAATCGGCTAAACGATCTCCGCCTGGCTCGTCAGGCGGAGATCGCCGATGCAACGTCTCGTCAACGCCTTCCGGAACTCGCTGCGCGCCTTCGGCCGGCTGATTCGCTCCGAGAAGGCATTCCAGCAGGAGATTTTCCTGCTTGGCGCTGCCCTACCGGTCGCCTGGTTCCTGGCCGATAGCTGGCGCGGTTTCGCGCTGCTCATCGGCGCGATCCTGCTCCTGATCATCGTCGAGGTGTTGAACACCGGCATCGAGGCCGCCTGCGACGCATTCAGCCGCGAATTCAACACCGACATCCAGCTGGCCAAAGACTGCGGCTCGCTCGCGGTGCTGATCTCGATCGTCATCGCCGGCGGCGTCTGGCTGCTCGCGGTCGCGGAGAAGATCGCGGGGTTAGCAATTTGATGCACTCGCTGGCGGAATCGACTGCCGATACGCGACCTGCGGCCACAAATCCCTATGTTACGGCGTGCAAGCCGATTGCTGCCGCTGATAGCGAGACGACGACACCGATCAGCAATCGCTGGTGAAATCAGTTCGGGGCATACCAATCGTTGGGATCGATCCTTTCGACCGTCTTGCCCGCCGGGACCTCGACCACGATGGGCTCGTGCGACGGACAGCTCGCCTGTGATCCGCACGTGACGAACTCAGAATAGTAAGCACGGTAGTCGAGACCGCTGGACGGCTCGAAGTCAGAGCTTTCGGGCAGGATCGAGAAAACGCGGTAGGGACCGGGCTCGACCTGCAGGCGGTAGGTCGTCCGCGCGTCCTTGCCTGTCTGTGTGAAATGTTCGTTGGTGCAGACGATCTTCTTGCTCTCGACGCCCTCGGCGCAGATGTGGATTTCGCGCGGAATGTGGTCGCTGGGGTAACTGAGCGTGCCGGTGATGGTGCCGGACGCGGGATTGGATGCCGCGCCCGGATCGAGCGTATTGCGCGGCTGCTGCGCGTTTGCGGGCATTGAGACGAGCAGGAAGACCGCGGCAGGGAAGATGATCGTGCGCAACATCTAGAATCCGATACAAAACGCAATCGTGGACCCGAATGGTAGCGAGCTGGATTTCCCGCGCAAGCAACCGGGCTACGACTTAACGCGGTCGTTTCCTTAGATAGCGCCTACCGACCCACAGCCCTGTCAGGGCGACGGTGGTCGCAAGCGCCAGCCCGATGAGCAATCGCTGGTGCTTCACCAGCGCATCGCCGATCAAATGTTCGGCGCCTAGGCCGAAGAAGTAGCCAATGCTGACGAAGGTGCAGGCCCATACCAGCGCCGAGGCCGCGTTGAGCGCCAGGAAGCGCGGCACGGGAACGGATGACAGCCCCGCAGCCACGCCGCCGACCATCCGCAGGCCCCAAATGAAGCGGTTGGAGAGGATGAAGATGTTCGGATGCCGCTCGACCATCCTGTGCGCCTGGCTAAAGCCTGGGCGCGAACGCAGTGCCAGCACGCGTGGATGGTCCGCGAAGCGTCGGCCGGCGAGGAACAGTGCTGTGTCGCCGAGGAACGCGCCGGTGAAGGCCACCGCCACCGTCGCCCAGACGTCGAACACCCGCTGGTGCGCGAAGAAGCCGCCGAAGATGGCAGCGCTTTCGCCCTCGGCCAGGCAGCCGGCGAAGACGGCCAGCAGCCCGAAGCGTTCGACAAGGGTGTGAACTACGTCGATCACCGATCGCCGGTCCAGCCCAGGCGCGCGTCGATGCGCTTGAGATGAGCGGAGAGTTCGGCGATCTCGGTCTGTAGGCTGAGTATCTCGCGCCGGCGCAGTTCGTCCAGCTTCTCGTGCAGCGCCATGATCTCGATCTCGGCCTTGAGGTTGACCTCATAGTCGTGCGCCGCGTCCAGCCGGTCGCGGGCGGCCTGCCGGTTCTGCGACATCATGATGATCGGCGCCTGCAGCGCCGCGATCATCGACAGGATGAGGTTCAGGAAGATGAACGGGTAGGGGTCGAACGCGTCGCGCGACAGAAGCCAGGCATTGCCTGCCGTCCAGACCGCCAGGAACAGAAGGAAGCCGATGATGAAGGCCCATGAGCCGCCCACGCGCGCCATGTTGTCGGCTATGCGGTCGCCTACGCTCGCCTGACCCGCGATACTCTCGTTGATATCGCGCGAGACTGGCTTGCGGTCGATCGCGCTTTGCAGGACGCGGCTCTCTTCCTCGCTCAGGGACCCGCTGGCGCGTTTGAGCCAGCGACTGGAAAGCTCGTCGATCGTCTTGGCCATGCTGACCTCCTCGCGCCGCAGACTTGGCAAGGGTCGCTTGATTGGCGACAATGCCGACGCGCCGCCACAAAGCGCCGATCGGGAGAGAAATCAATGGAGAGTTTTGCCGCGATCCGCCGCCGCGCCGAATTGCGCAAGGGCGGAGAGGATGTGCTTGCGCGCCTGCTCGGCACCCCGCCGGACAACGCGAAACTCGCTTCGCTGTCCGACGATCGCATCCTCTCCCAGATGGCGGCGCGCATCTTCTCCGCCGGCTTCGTCTGGCGGGTGATCGAGGCAAAGTGGCCCGGCTTCGAGGCGGCCTTCCTCGGCTTCGAGCCGAAGGCGTTGCTGTTCCAGCCGGACGAGTTCTGGCACGAACTCGCCGCCGACAAGCGCATAGTGCGCAATCCGCAGAAGATCAGGTCGGTGCGCGACAATGCCGCTTTCGTGGACAGTGTCTCGCGCGAACATGGCGGTTTCGGCCGTTTCCTCGCCGAGTGGCCGGCGGACGACCAGATCGGTCTCGTCGCCTATCTGGCCAAGCACGGCTCGCGGCTGGGCGGCAACACGGGCCAGTATTTCCTGCGCTTCATCGGCTGGGACGCCTTCATCATCTCGCGCGACATGGCGGCGGCGTTGCGCGAGGCCGGGCTCGGCATCGCCGAACAGCCGACGTCGAAGGGCGATCTGGCGCGAATTCAGTGGCAGGTGAACGAATGGGCCGACGCGACCGGCCTCTGTCGAACGCATATCTCGCGCATCCTTGCCATGTCGACCGGCATCAACCACGCGCCGGAGGAACTGGCGGCCTATATGGGAGAGTAGGGCAAGCTCAGATTGTCAGCCGTCGCTCGCCGCGCTAAGCCTCGAACATGAGCCAGTCTGCCCCCTCCGTCTTGCGCATCGCCGTCGCCCAACTCAACCCGACCGTGGGCGACATTGCCGGCAATCTCGCCAAGGCGCGCCACGCGCGCGGGGAGGCCGCGCGCCACGGCGCGGACCTCGTGTTCTTCACGGAACTGTTCCTCGCAGGCTATCCGCCTGAGGACCTCGTGCTGAAGCCTGCTTTCCTCGCAGCTTGCGAAAAGGCGGCGGGCGAGATCGCGGCGGATACGGCCGATGGCGGCCCGGGAATCATCATCGGCACACCGCTCAAGCGCAAGAGCGGCATCCACAATGCCATCATCGTCGCCGACGGCGGCAAGATCCTTGCCGAGCGCTTCAAGGTCGACCTGCCGAACTATGGCGAGTTCGATGAGAAGCGCGTCTTCCAGGCGGGGCCAGACATGCCGGGACCGGTCAGTTTCCGCGGCATCCGTCTCGGCATCCCGATCTGCGAGGACATCTGGGGCGAGTTGGGAGTCTGCGAGACGATGGCCGAGAGCGGCGCGGAAATCCTCCTCGTGCCGAACGGCTCGCCCTACTATCGCGGCAAAGTCGACGTGCGCCAACAGGTCGTCATCAGGCAGGTGATCGAGACCGGCCTGCCGATGCTCTACGCCAACCAGATGGGCGGCCAGGACGAATTGATCTTTGACGGCGCTTCGTTCGCGATCAACCCCGACAAGTCGCTCGCCTTCCAGATGAGCCAATTCGAGGAGACGGTCGTCGTCACCACATGGAAGCGCGAGGAGGGTGGCTGGCAGTGCACCGACGGCCCGATGTCGCGCATCCCGGAGACGGAAGAGGCCGACTACCGCGCCTGCATGCTCGGCCTGCGCGACTATGTGAACAAGAACGGCTTCAAGGATGTCGTGCTCGGCCTCTCCGGCGGTATCGATTCGGCCATCTGCGCAGCCCTCGCGGTCGATGCGCTCGGCGAGGAGCGGCTGCGCGCGGTGATGATGCCCTATCGCTACACGTCGAAGGATTCACTGACCGACGCGGAAGCATGCGCGCGCGCGCTCGGCTGCCGCTACGACACCGTGCCGATCTTCGAGCCGGTGGAGGGTTTTCTTGCCGCGCTCGGGCCTCTCTTCGAGGGAACGAAGGAAGGCATCACCGAGGAGAATTTGCAGAGCCGCGTCCGCGGCACGATCCTGATGGCGATCTCCAACAAGTTCGGCTCGATGGTCGTGACCACCGGCAACAAGAGCGAGATGTCGGTCGGCTACGCCACGCTCTACGGCGACATGAACGGCGGCTTCAACCCGGTCAAGGATCTCTACAAGATGCAGGTCTATGCGTTGGCCCGCTGGCGCAACACGACCGTGCCGCCCGGCGCGCTCGGGCCCTCGGGCGAGGTCATCCCGAAGAACATCATCGACAAGGCGCCGTCGGCCGAACTGCGGCCCAACCAGACCGACCAGGATTCGCTGCCGCCCTATCCGGTGCTCGACGACATCCTCGAATGCCTGGTCGAGAACGAGATGGGGGTCGACGACATCGTCGCGCGGGGCCATGACCGCGAGACGGTCCACCGGGTCGAGCACCTGCTCTACGTTGCCGAATACAAGCGCCGGCAGGCCGCGCCCGGCGTGAAGATCACGAAGAAGAACTTCGGCCGCGACCGCCGCTATCCAATCACGAACAGGTTCAGGGACCGGGGGTAGGGCGTCGCTGGACCGAGGTCCGGTCTCCCTGGTGTATTGCCTCCCGCCAACGTTCGGTTTACCGGCCAGCAAACCGGTTCGCCAATGTCCTTCTTCTCCTTCCTCCGAGACGACGTCCGTTGGGTCACGGCGGCCTTCGTCCTGACCTTTTTCTCGACCGCGGGCCAGACGTCGTTCATAGGCGCCTCCGCAGGGCATATCCGCTCGGAATACGGTCTCGGTAATGGCGAGTGGGGCCTGATCTATATGATCGGCACGCTCGCGAGCGCCCTGACATTGCCTTACATAGGCGCGATCGTGGATCGGCTGACCGTGCGAAAAGTGGCGCTGATCATCGTCCCGGCGCTGGCGGCCGCCGCCGCGCTGATGGCGCTGTCGCCGCATGTGGTCGGCCTGACGCTCGCCATCTATTTGTTGCGTCTCTTCGGACAGGGCATGTTTCCGCACACCGCCTACACCGCGACGGCGCGCTGGTTCACCGCCCAGCGCGGCAAGGCGCTGTCATTGGTCATCCTTGGCCACAACGCCGGTGAGGCTGTGCTCATCTCCGGTTTCGTCGCCCTGTCGGCAGCGATCGGCTGGCGGATGGGTTGGCTTGTGCTCGCCGGCCTCGTTCTGGCCGTGGCGCTGCCGGCGGTATGGTGGCTCGCGCGGGTCGAGCGCCTGCCGCGCGCGACCGAGGTCAATCCGCGCGTCGTCGACGCGCGCGACTGGACGCGTGCCGAAGTCCTGCGCGATCCGATCTTCTATCTGTCCATGCTGGGCTTCATGGCGCCGGGCTTTATCGTCACGGTCATCTTTTTTCACCAGGTCTATCTGGTGGAATTGCGCGGATGGTCGTTGGGCATCTTCGCATCGGCATTCGTCGTCTGGGCCGGCGTGAACAGCGTGTCGACGCTGGTCACCGGCTATCTGATCGATCGCTTTTCCGGGTTGGCCGTCATTCCGTTCGTCCTGCTGCCGCTTGGCGCGGCGAGCCTCCTGCTCGGCATGCAGGCGGCCGCCTGGACGCCCTTCGCCGCGATGGCGCTGCTTGGAGCTTCCAGCGGAGCGGCGACGACCACCCTGGGTTCGGTCTTGCCGGAGGTCTATGGGCTCAGGCATCTCGGCGCGATCCGGGCGATGATCGTAGCCACCACGGTCTTCGCGACCGCGGCCGGACCGGGCATTACCGGATACCTGATCGATATCGGCGTCAGCTATCCCGCACAGCTTGTGGCGATGGGGCTCTACTGCCTTCCGGCCTCGCTGGTGATGGCTTCTGTCGCCCGGCGCGTCAGGGCGCGCAACTTGTCAAGCAGGCCGGTGTCCGATACGCCGCGCTCATGACCGTCACCGTCCGCTTCGCGCCGTCGCCCACCGGCAACATCCATATCGGCAATGCCCGCACGGCTCTGTTCAATTGGCTGTTCGCCCTGAACAACGGCGGACGCTTCATCCAGCGCTTCGACGACACCGACATCGAACGCTCCAGGCAGGAATATGCCGACAATATCCTGACCGACATCGCTTGGCTCGGCATCGAACCGGTCGCGGTCGAGTATCAGTCGAAGCGCTTCGTAATCTACGAAGCGGCTGTCGCAAAGCTCAAGGCCGCGGGCCTGCTCTATCCATGCTACGAGACTGCGGAAGAACTCGACCTCAAGCGCAAGATCCGCCTGACGCGCCGCCTGCCGCCCGTCTATGGCCGCGAGGCGTTGAAGCTGACGGCCGAGGACAGGGCGAAGCTGGAAGCCGAGGGTCGCAAGCCGCACTGGCGCTTTCTCCTGCCGAATTTCGAGACCGATCCGTTCTCGCCCCACCGCACCGAAATCAAATGGACCGACCTCGTCCGCGGCGAGGAGACCGTCGACCTCGCCTCGCTGTCAGATCCCGTCCTGGTGCGCGAGGACGGCACCTATCTCTACACGCTGCCCTCTGTCGCCGACGACATCGACCTTGGCATCACCCATCTCATCCGCGGCGACGACCATGTGACCAATACCGGTGTCCAGATCGCGCTGTTCAGGGCGCTTGGCGCCGAGCCGCCTGCCTTCGGCCACCACAACCTGCTCACCGCCGCGACCGGCGAGGGCCTATCGAAGCGCACCGGCGCGCTGTCGATCGCGAGCCTGCGGGCCGATGGTATCGAGCCGATGGCGGTCGCCTCGCTCGCGGTGCTGACCGGAACGTCGGAAAACGTCGTCGCCGCGCGCGACATGGCCGATCTCGCCGGCCGGTTCGAGCTCTCCGCGACCTCGCGCTCGGCCTCGAAATTCGACCCGGCCGACTTGGTCGTCCTCAACCGGACGCTGCTGCATGGGATGGATTTCGCGGCGGTCGCGGACCGGCTCGCCGCACTCGGCATCGCGGGCGTCAGGGCCGAGCCGTTCTGGCTGGCGGTGCGCGGCAATCTCGACCGGCTCGCGGACGCGGTGGCCTGGTGGCGGATCGTCACCGAAGGCCCGCCCGAACAGCCCAGCCTGTCCGACGAGGACAGAGACTTCGTCCGTGCCGCGTTCGACCTGCTTCCGCCCGGTCCCTGGGACGGAACGACCTTCAGAACGTGGATGGATCAGGTGAAGACTGTATCCGGCCGCAAAGGCAAAGCCCTCTTCATGCCCGTGCGCCTGGCGCTTACTGGATTGCCGTCGGGGCCGGAGCTCGCAGATCTATTGCCCCTACTGGGTCGGGAAGGTACGCTGGCCCGACGACCCTGACCTTGCGCTCGGCGAGATCGCCTGTTGCTTCCGGCTTGTCTTCTTCCTGCTGTTTGTTGTCCGCCGTCGCTGGATCCGGCTGAGCCGGCGGAACGTCGATGGAAGGCTGTTCGGCGTCCGCGCGCGTGCTCATGGCGCCTTCTCCGGCGACCACCGTGAAATTCTTCTTCGCCGGCGTGCAGGAACAGCCCTGCGGCCGGACGAAGTCCACCTCGCGGTATTTGAACGCGGTCGTCAGGTCCGTATAGGGGTTGCCGAAGAGATCGACCATGTTCTCGGATTCCTGGTCCGGGACCCGGTGCGAATAGAGCTTTACCTCGGTGCCGGGACACATGGTCTGGCAGTTCTGCTCGTCGCGCTGGAAATCCGAACCCGACGAGGAATAGGAGATCGGCCAGTAATAGCCGTCGCAGGTGCGCACGCACAGCGTCCGGTAGTTGCGGCCGCCGCCGGGGAGAACCTCGTACATGTTTCCGCTTCCGCCGATGATCGTGCGCACGCGCGCCGACCCGTCATAAGCCTGGAACTCCTCGTCTTCGCGCGGCTCGACCCGCTTGATGCCGCCGCCGAAGAGCTGTTCGAAGAGGTTGCCGCGCTGTTGCCGTGCCGCGATGTCCGGGGACTCCCTGCGAATGGATCGGCAATCATTGGCGTCGAGCGACGCAAGAATTCTTGCACGCTCCCGTCGCGGATTGCCCGCCCCTCCGCCCATCCGAGCCCGTGTGCGTTCGAGCTGGGCGAGGTTGCGCTCCATGCGGTCGAGGCTGCGGCCGATGGCCTCGCAGGAACCGCCGCCGCTGTCGCGCCAGAACAAGCCGCCGCCGCATCCGGCGGCGCGATACTGGCGCTCGCCCTTGCGCAGATTGGCGCGCTGCCGCTCGATCGCCTGGTCGTATTTTCGGGCCTGCGCGGGGCTGCTCGATCCGCTAGACGAGACGCTTGCAAGCTCGGCTTCGAGCTGTCGACAGACACGCGACTGGGCAGCGGCATCGGTCGCGGAGACGCTGAGGCCAGCCAAAAGGGCGAGTGCCGGCGCGAGCAGCCGCAGGGCGCTCCGCCAATTCGCCGTCTGGTACTCGCCAGGCATCATTTCGGCCGCCATTCCGGCATGGGTTTTCGCACAAACATCCATGCGCTTTGAACGTGAATGCTGTCTGAACGCAGATTACCATCCGGTCCGGCTTGCGGATACTGGTTAACCGGACCTTGCCGCCGGGCTCAGCTTGCCGCGATCAGCCGTGCTGCCTCCTGCGAAGCCTCGACGACCGCCAGCGCGGTCATGTTGACGATGCCGCGAGAGGTGACGGACGGCGTCAGGATATGCGCCGGCAATCGCGTCCCGAGCAGGATCGGCCCGACATGCAGCGCGTCCGTCATCGTCTTGATCGTGGTCAGCGCGATATTGGCCGCGTCGAGATTGGGAAACACCAGCAGGTTCGCCTGGTCCTTCAGCGCCGAGTGCGGGTAAACGCGCCGACGCAGTTCCTCCGATAGCGCCGAATCGCCGTGCATTTCGCCGTCGCTCTCGAGATCGGGCGCCACGCGCTTCAGCGTCGCCGCCGCCTCGCGCATCTTCAGCGCGCTGGCGCTGTCGCGCGAACCGAAGTTCGAATGCGACAGGAGGGCCGCCTTGGGGACGATCCCGAACCGGCTGATCGCCTCGGCGGCGAGCAGCGTCATCTCAACAATCTCATCGGCGCTCGGATCCACTGTCACGTAAGTGTCGGTCAGGAACGTCACGCCGCGCTGCGAGATCAGCATCGAGAGCGCGGAAAGGTCGCGGTACTTCACGTCCGGCCGGGCGCCGATGATCAGGCTGACATTGCGCAGATGCCGCTCGAAACGGCCCTCGAGCCCGCAAATCATGGCGTCCGCGTCACCGCGATGCAGCGCGAGAGCGGCGATCACGGTCACGTCGGTGCGCACCATGGTGCGCGCGGCTTCCTGCGTCACGCCCCTTCGTCCGCCGAGCTTGATGAGCAGGTCGACATAGTCGCGGTAGCGCGGATCGTCCTCGGGATTGACGATGGCGAAATCGGTGCCCGGCCGGATCCTCAAGCCGTAGCGCTTGAGCCGCACGTCGATGACGTGCGGGCGCCCGATCAGCGTCGGCTCGGCGATGCCTTCCTCCAGCACGACCTGCGCCGCGCGCAGCACCCGCTCATCCTCGCCGTCGGCAAAGATCACCCGCTTCTTCGTCGCCGTCCGCGCCGCGGCGAAGACCGGCTTCATCACCAGGCCGGAGCGGAAGACGAAGCGGTTGAGCCGGTCGACATAGGCGTCCATGTCGGCGATGGGCCGCGTCGCGACGCCGGTCTCCATTGCCGCCTTGGCCACTGCCGGTGCGATGCGCAGGATCAGCCGCGGGTCGAAAGGCGAGGGGATGAGGTAATCCGGTCCGAAAGTCGGCGTCTCGCCGGAATAGGCCCGCGCCGCCACGTCCGACGGCTCCTCGCGGGCAAGTGCGGCGATGGCGCGCACCGCCGCCATCTTCATCTCTTCGTTGATCGCGGTGGCGCCGGCATCCAGCGCGCCGCGGAAGATGTAGGGGAAGCACAGGACATTGTTGACCTGGTTGGCGAAATCCGACCGTCCGGTGCAGATCATCGCGTCGGGACGTGCGGCGCGGGCCAGTTCCGGCATGATTTCGGGCGTGGGGTTGGCGAGCGCCATGATCAGCGGCTTCGCCGCCATCTCTTTGAGCAGTTCGGCCTTGAGCACGCCCGCCGCCGACAGTCCGAGGAACACATCCGCCCCGCCGATGACGTCGGCAAGCGTGCGTGCGTTCGTGTCCTTGACGTAGGGATCCTTCCACCGGTCCATCTCGTCGACGCGGCCTTTGTAGGCGACGCCGAAACGGTCGGTGACCCAGATGTTCTCGCGCCTGGCGCCGAGGGAGACGAGGAGGTTGAGGCAGGCAAGCGCCGCGGCGCCCGCGCCGGACGTAACGATCTTGACCTCCGACAGCGACTTGCCGGCCACCTCCAGTCCGTTGAGGACGGCCGCTGCGACGATGATCGCGGTGCCGTGCTGGTCGTCGTGAAAGACCGGGATGCCCATCCGAGCCTTCAACTGCTCCTCGACCTCGAAACACTCCGGCGCCTTGATGTCCTCGAGATTGATGCCGCCGAACGTGGGTTCGAGCGCAGAAATCGCCTCGACCATGCGGTCGATCCCCGGCGCGTCGATCTCGATGTCGAACACGTCGATTCCGGCGAATTTCTTGAACAGGACCGCTTTGCCCTCCATCACCGGCTTCGAGGCCAGCGGCCCGATATTGCCGAGGCCGAGGACGGCCGAACCGTTCGAGACGACGCCGACGAGATTGGCCCGGCCCGTGTAAAGCGCCGCCGCGCCGGGATCATCCTTGATCGCGAGGCAGGGCGCCGCGACGCCTGGCGAATAGGCGAGCGCCAGGTCGCGCTGGTTGCCGAGCGGCTTGGTCGACTGAATCTCGAGCTTTCCGGGAACGGGATAGCGGTGAAAGAACAACGCCGCTTCGTCGAGTTCGGACAGGCGCGGTTTCTCGGCTTCGCTGGTCATGGCGGTTCTCTGGCTTCGTGCGAAACGATTAGCATGGGCGACCGGCATTCGGTCGCCAAAAGCGCGAAAGCTGTTGCGCTTTTTGCCGGCCTATCTCGCGACGACTTTCTGCCTTTGTTCGCCGAGGCCGGCGATGCCGAGGTGCATCTCGTCGCCATTCTTCAGGAACACCGGCGGCTTCATCCCCAGTCCGACGCCGGGCGGAGTGCCTGTGGTGATCACGTCGCCGGGTTCGAGGATCATGAATTGCGATAGGTAGGAGACGATCTGCCTGACCGTAAAGATCATCGTCGCGGTGCTGCCGGTCTGGGCCCGCTTGCCGTTCACATCGAGGAACATGTCGAGCTTCTGCGGGTCGCCGAGCTCGTCGGGCGTGACAATCCACGGACCGAGCGGGCCAAAGGTCGGCGCGCTCTTGCCCTTGATCCACTGGCCGCCGCGTTCTGCCTGGTATTCGCGCTCCGACACGTCGTTGCAGAGCGCATAGCCGAAGACATGGTTGAGCGCGTCCTTCTCCTCGACATAGTCGCAGCGCTTGCCGATCACGACCGCGAGTTCGACTTCCCAGTCGGATTTCACGGAGCCCTTCGGCAGCATCACGTCGTCGTTCGGGCCGGATAGGCAGCTCGGCGCCTTCGAAAACACGATCGGCTCTTTCGGGATCGGGGCTCCCGTCTCGGCGGCGTGGTCGGCATAATTGAGGCCGATCGCGATGAAATGGCCGATACGCGCCACCGGCGCGCCGATGCGCACGCCCGCGGGCACGGCCGGAAGCGTGGCCGGATCGATGTCCTGGAGGATCGATAGCAGTTCGAGCGAGACGGTCTCGGGCGAATAATCGGCGACGATCGAGGAGGCGTCGCGGATCACGCCGTCCTTGTCCAGAATGCCCGGCTTCTCCAAGCCCAACTCGCCGAAGCGCAGCAGTTTCATCGTGTTTTCCTCCCGAGTTCAGATCTTGGGCGAGCGGCGATACGGTGCCGCTTAAAATGCGCTGGGGTAGAGACCGCCGTCAATGCGCAGGTTCTGGCCGGTGATGTAGCCGGCATGCGCAGAGCAGAGGAACGCGCATGCCGCGCCGAACTCCTCCGTCGTTCCGAGCCGGCCGGCGGGTATTTCCTTCGCCTGCCGGGCCGCATAATCCTCGACCGACATCCCGGCCTTCTCGGCGCCGAACTTCGTCGTGGTGCGGATGCGGTCGGTGTCGAGCTTGCCCGGCAGCAGATTGTTGATGGTGACGTTGCGCGCAGCGAACGTTCGGCCGACACCGGCGAGGAAGGAGGTCAGGCCGGCGCGCGCGCCAGACGACAGGTCGAGCCCGGGGATGGAGACATAAACCGACAGGGAGGTGATGTTGACGATGCGGCCGAAGCCGCGTTCCGCCATGCCGTCGATGACGCTCTGGATCAGTTCGATCGGCGTCACCATGTTCTGTGTCACGCCATCGAGCATCGCCTGGCGGTCGAGCTTGCGGAAATCGCGCGGCGGCGGTCCGCCGTTGTTGTTGACGAGGATGTCTGGGGCCGGGCATGCCGCGAGCAGCGTCTGCTGGACCTCGGGCAAAGACACGTCGCCCTCGATCTCGGTTACGTTCACGCCATAGGTCTTCCGGATGTCCTCAGCCGTCGCCGCGAGCGCGACCGGATCGCGCCCGTTGAGCACCAGATCGACCCCGGCCTGAGCCAGCGCCACGGCGCAGCCGCGTCCGAGGCCGCGGCTCGAGGCGCAGACGATCGCCTTGCGACCCTTGATGCCCAAATCCATCTTTCGAACCCTCTTCACTGGCGGACAGAGGTATCCGCAGCAATGCGAAACTACAACCGTCATACGTCTGTGACATGAATCGTGGCAGGGCAATCCTTAAAGGAACGCCCGGAAACCGCGATGTCAGACGCAGAAGAACGCACCTTTCGCACGCTGTTCATTTCCGACGTCCATCTCGGATCGAAACCGTCGAAGGCCGACTTCCTCATCGACTTCCTGCGCCAGCACCATGCCGATACGATCTATCTCGTCGGCGACATCGTCGACGGCTGGCGCCTGCGCCGCGCGTGGCATTGGCCGCAATCGCACAATGACGTGGTGCAGAAGCTGCTGCGAAAGGCCCGCAAGGGGACGCGCGTCATCTACATTGCCGGCAATCACGACGAGTTCCTGCGCTCCTTCCAGGGCGAGCATTTCGGCGGCGTCGTGGTTGCCGACCGGATGATCCACGAAGGGGTCGACGGGCGGCGCTACCTGGTCATCCACGGCGACCAGTTCGACGGGATCGTCAACAATATCCGGTGGCTCGCCTATCTCGGCGACAAGGCCTACGACACGGCGATCGTCGTGAACCGCGTCGTCGCGTTCGTGCGATATCGCTTCGGCCTGTCCTACTGGTCGTTTTCCTCCTGGGCAAAGATCAAGGTCAAGCGCGCAGTGAACTTCATCAGCGCCTTCCAGGACATCGTGGCGGAGGAAGCGCGGCTGCATGAGGTCGACGGCATCATCTGCGGCCACATTCACCACGCCGCCATCGAGACCATCAACGGCGTCCGCTACATCAACACGGGCGACTGGGTCGAAAGCTGCACCGCCGTCGCCGAGCATCACGACGGGCGTTTCGAGATTCTCACCTGGGCGAAGGTGACGTCGGCTGGCCGGGAAGACGGCAGGCCGGTGCAATTACTGCTCCCCGCCGAGGCCGCCTGAGGACTGGCGCAACCGCTGCCGGACGCTGGTGCGGGATACCGTGTAGGCGCGGACAGGCGGACATGATAGGGCGGGGCAACGTCACCCGTGCACGCCCGTCCGAATGCTCCCGCCGCTTTCCCCGGAACAGAAGATCAAGCCGCGCTACTTCGAGCTGCGGATGTCGATCCTGTACGCCTGCCTGTTCCTGCCGAATGGCATACACCTGCCGTATTTCCCGTTGTGGCTAAAGCTGCACGAGTTCTCTGCGTCCGAAATCGCCACGATCATCGCCGCCCCCTATTTCGTGCGCATCTTCGCCGGACCCGTCGTCTCGGCCTATGCCGATCGGGCGACGGACCGGGTTCCGGTGCTCCTCGCATTTGCCGTCCTTTCGGCAATCGCCTGCGCCGGCTATTTCCTGCCGCCGACCTATGCGATCGTGCTGGCCGTCTCGGTCCTGCTCGCGCTCGCCTGGGCGCCTCATACGCCGCTGTCGGATTCGATCGCCCTCTCTGGCGTCCGCCGTTATGGCGTCGACTATGCGTCGATGCGCATCTGGGGATCGATCTCTTTCCTGCTCGTCAACATCGCCGGTGGCTACATACTTGCCGCGACCGGGGCGGGTGCCGTCCCCTGGCTGCTGCTCGCCGGCCTGTCGACCATTGTCGTTGCTTCCCTGTTCGTGCCGCGCCTGGGCAAGCCTCGCCTTGCGACTCTTGCCCCGTCGGAAGCGCTGCCGCAGGCAGCCTTCGCCCTGCGCCACCCATACTTCCTGCTGATCATAACAGCCTGGGCATTCGCGCAGTCGAGCCACGCGTTCGCCTATGCCTTTTCCTCGATCTACTGGAAGTCGCTGGGCATCGGCGACGGCACCATCGGACTGCTGTGGGCGTTTTCGGTTCTCGCGGAAGTGCTGATGTTCATGCTGTTCCGCCACCTGTTCGCGCGCAGGCGGCCTGGCGTGCTGCTGGCGATCGGCACCGGAATCGGAGCTTTGCGCTGGGTGCTCTTCCCGCTCGTATGGCCCGCGGGGCTGGGCGTCCCCGGCTTCTTCTTCGTGCAGGGGATGCATGCGTTTTCCTTCTCGCTGGCCTTTCTCGGCGGGCAGAAGATGTTTTCGGAAACCGTTCCGGAGGAGCGCATGGGCGCCGCCCAAGGCGCGGCATTCTTCCTCGTCATGGGAACGCTCGCCGTGTTCACGCTAGCGAGCGGACCGCTTTACGAGGCGTTCGGCGTTGACGGGTTCTATGCGATGGCGTTCGTCGCGCTGGCGGGCACGGTCCTGTCGCTGAGAGCGCTCGCCTATCCCCAGAGCGCGGGCTGGGGCGGATAGACGAGCGAGCCGTCGTAGCGCAACGCCGGATCGCGATCCCGCGCGAGCAGCAACGGGCCGTCGAGATCGACGAACTCCGCTCCCTGCGCCAGAAGCACCGCCGGCGCCATGGCGAGCGAGGTGCCGACCATGCAGCCGACCATGATCTGGAAGCCGAGCTTCTGCGCGTCTTCCTTGAGCAAGATCGCCTCTGACAGGCCGCCGGTCTTGTCCAGCTTGATATTGATGGCGTCATAGCGACTGCGAAGGCTGGCCAGATCCGCACGCGTGTGCAAGCTCTCATCGGCGCAGACGGGTACGGGGCGTACGATGTCCGCCAGCATGCCGTCTCGGCCGGCGGGCAGCGGTTGCTCGATCAGGGAGACGCCGCACTCGGCCGCGATCGCCATATGGCGAACGATATTGTCGTCGCTCCATCCTTCATTGGCATCGAGGATGATGCGGCTATCGGGCGCGCCGGCTCGGACGGCGCGGATGCGGGCCTCGTCGTCGGAACTGCCGACCTTGACCTTGAGGACGGGCCGGGCCGCCTGAGCTGTGGCCTGCGCACCCATCTGTTCGGCATCGCCCAGAGAGAGTGTGTACGCTGTCGTGAGAGGCGAGGGGGCGTCATCGCAGATGATCGTCCAGACCGGAACCTTGGTCGTTTTTGCTTCCAGGTCCCAGAGCGCGCAATCGACCGCATTGCGGGCGGCGCCGGCCGGCAACAGCGCAGCTAGATCGTCCTGGACCGCTCCCGCCTCGAGCGCCGCGCGAATCGACTCGATCTGCGCGACGACACCCTCGATCGTCTCACCATAGCGCCCGTAAGGCACACATTCGCCGCTCCCGACATGCTGGCCGTCGCGGATCACGCACGTCACGACTAGCGCTTCGGTCTTCGACCCGCGCGAGATGGTGAAGCTGCCGGCGATCGGGAAGGACTCGGCTGTGATCGAAAGGGCACGCGACATCGATGCTCCGGGCGAATTGACGGCGGTCCAAGTGACAGGGCGGCCTCGTCGGGATAAGACGGCGGTCATGTTGACGAAAGCTCCCCCAGACGCAAGCGGGGCGCGCTCGAACGCTCCGCGCGTCGAGGCGCAGGTCGATGATGCGCGCCTCACCTGCCGGCTGACGGGCGCATGGAACACGCAGACCGTGGCGCAGGTCGACGGCGAGATGCGGGAACTCGAGCGCTCATCCGCCATCCGCGAGGCCACGATAGACCTTTCCGGTGTCAGTTCGATGGACACGGCCGGTGCGTGGCTCGTGAAGCGGCTGGCGACGGTCCTGGAAAAGCAGGGGGCGCAGGTTGAGATGGGCGGCGCGTCGGCTTCGGTCGACACGCTTCTGGTCGCGGTCGACGATGCCGCGCATCAGGAGATTCCGGAACCCGGGCCGGGCCGCCCGACCGGCATCCTCGGCATGTTCGACACATTCGGCCGCAGCGTCTTCGTCTTCCGCGACGATTTCCTGATGAGCATGCACATTCTGGGCGCCACGATCCGCGGCGCCCAGATGAAGCTGGGGCGCGGCCATGCCGTCAATCCGGCCTCGATCGTCAGCCAGATGGACAAGATGGGCATCGGGGCGATCCCGGTCGTGCTGTTGATGTCGTTCATCATCGGGGCGATCATCGCCCAGCAGGGCGCCTTCCAGCTGCGCTATTTCGGCGCCGAGATCTTCGTGGTCGATCTGGTCGGCATCCTGGTTCTGCGCGAGATCGGCGTGCTTCTCACCGCCATCATGATCGCCGGCCGTTCCGGCAGCGCCATCACAGCCGAGATCGGCTCGATGAAGATGCGCGAAGAGATCGACGCCTTGACCGTCATCGGCCTCAATCCGGTCGGCGTGCTGGTCTTTCCGCGGCTGGTCGCCCTTGTGATCGTTCTCCCCTGCCTCACGATCGCGGCGAATTTCGCGTCGATCGGCGGCGCGATCTTCGTCAGCCAGGTCTATTCCGGCATCGCGCCGACGACGTTCATCGACCGGCTTCAGGATGCCATCGATCTGACGACCATATTCGCCGGCCTGATAAAGGCGCCATTCATGGCCCTGATCATCGGCATCATAGCGTCTGTCGAAGGCATGAAAGTTGGCGGCAGCGCCGAATCGCTCGGCGCGCATGTCACGTCCTCGGTGGTGAAGTCGATCTTCGTCGTCATCGTCGTCGACGGCCTCTTCGCCATGTTCTACGCGGCGATCGATTTCTGATGAAGACGAACGGCGCGGCACATCCCAACGGTTCCTCAGGCGAGGGCCAGCCCGAGATCGTGATCTCGGCCGAGAACGTGACGGTTGCGTTCGGCGACAATGTCGTTCTCGACAAGCTCTCGCTCGACGTGCGGCGCGGCGAGATCCTCGGCTTCGTCGGCGCGTCCGGTGCAGGCAAGTCCGTTCTCCTGCGCGCCATTCTCGGTCTCACCCGCAAGCGCTCCGGCACGATCAAGCTGTTCGGGGTCGACATCGACAAGGTGGACGAGCGCCAGAAGGTGTCGATCGACATGCGCCTGGGCGTACTGTTCCAGCACGGCGCGCTGTTCTCGTCGCTGACGGTGATGGAGAACGTACAGGTTCCGATGCGCGAATATCTCGACCTGCCGAAGCCGCTGATGGACGAGCTTGCCCGCCTCAAGATCGAACTCGTCGGCCTGCCCGCCGACGCGGCTTTGAAATTCCCCTCGGAACTGTCGGGCGGAATGATCAAGCGTGCGGCGCTTGCGCGCGCTTTGGCGCTCGATCCAGACATCGTCTTCCTCGACGAGCCGACCTCGGGCCTCGATCCGATCGGCGCCGCCGCGTTCGACGAACTCGTCCAGCAATTGCGCGACACGATGGGACTGACGGTCTACATGGTGACACACGACCTCGACAGCCTGTTCTCGGTCTGCGACCGCATTGCCGTGCTGGGGGAGAAGAAGGTCATGATCCAGGGAACGGTTGAGGACATGCTCGCCAGCGAAAATGCCTGGGTTAAGTCATACTTCCGCGGCAAACGAGCGCGACAGTTGGATCTGACGGCGCGACAGGAATACGGAGCCTGACGGCATGGAGACCAAGGCCAACTATGTCGCGGTCGGCATATTCACGCTGGTGATGCTGCTGGCGGCTTTCGGCTTCGTCTACTGGACGGCTGGAACGGGTGGCGGCGACTTCGCCACATTGCGCGTTCGCATTCCCGGTTCCGCTTCCGGCCTCGGGCGCGGCAGCGCGGTTCTGTTCAACGGCGTCAAGGTCGGCGACGTCACCCGCATCTTCATCGACGTGAACGATCCGACGGTGGCGCTCGCCGACACCAAGATCGACCGCCTGACCCCGATCAGCAAGTCTACCACCGCCGATGTCGGCCTTGCCGGTCTTACAGGACAGGCGAGCATCGAGCTCAAGGGTGGCGTCGTCGGCGAGGAGAACCTGCTGGCGATTGCCGAGGCGAACGGCACCGTCGCGGAGATCACCGCCAATCCCTCGGCGCT
Source organism: Mesorhizobium sp. (assembly GCF_024710845.1). Classification (GTDB taxonomy): domain Bacteria; phylum Pseudomonadota; class Alphaproteobacteria; order Rhizobiales; family Rhizobiaceae; genus Mesorhizobium_A. Next base: position 14,283 of record NZ_JANJTZ010000047.1, on the reverse strand, counting down.
GGGCAATATTCTGCAGCTCGCGCAGAATTTCCTGACGCGCGCCGATGCGGTGCTGAGCGGTGTCGAAAACTTCGTTAACGACGTGAAGACGCCGCTCGTCGCGACCGCCGAGAATGCCCGGAAGTTCTCCGAGGCGCTCAGCCGCAACTCGGACAATATCGACCAGTTCCTGGCCAGCGTCGGCGACCTGTCCAAGACGTTCAGCTCGGTATCCGGCAGGCTCGACAGCACGCTCGCCACGGTGGAGGACCTGCTCAAGGCTGTCGACAAGGAGAAGATCACGACGATCGTCGGCAATGTCGAATCGGTCACCAGTGACCTGAAGGGTGTGTCGAAGAACCTCGAGACGATGATGGCCGGCGTCGACAAGGCGGTATCCTCGATCACGACGCTGTCGCAGAACGCGACCGGAACGATTTCCAAGGTCGACGAGATCGTCGCCAATGTCGATCCGGCTACGATCCGCTCCGCCATCGACGGCATCAAGCAGACCACCGAAACGGCAAGGAAAGCCGCCGACGACATCGCCAAGGTGACGACGAAGTTCGGCAATCGCGCCGAAGATATAGATAAGATGATCAGCGATGCGAGCCAGCTTGCCGAGCGCCTCAACGCCGCGTCGGTTCGTGTCGACGGTGTCCTGGCCAAGATTGACTCGCTGCTCGGATCCGACGACGCCGGGGGTCTGATGGCCCAGGCGAGCGAGACGCTGAAAGCCTACCGCGAAGTCGCCAATACGCTGAATGCGCGCATGGGCACGATCATGGATGGCCTGGGACGGTTCAGCGGCCAGGGCCTCCGCGATGTCGAGGCGCTGGTCCGCGACAGCCGCCGCTCGATCAACCGGATCGAGGAGGTGATCTCCGATCTCGGCCGCAATCCGCAACGCATCATAGCGGGCGGCGAGGGCGAAGTGCGCCAATACGACGGCCGCGTGCGGCGTTGACATTGACCGCCCGCCGCCTCACACAGGTTGCGCTAGTTACGCATTTGACGCTTCCGGGGTGGGGCGTCCGCCGGGGAGTTGGGTTTGAAGTATGGGCAGCTGCTCATTGCGGGTGCGCTTATCAGCTCGGTCCTGCCGGGCTGCGCCGTGCTGGGCGGGGGTACTTCGCCGCTCGACACCTATGAGCTGACAGCTGCGGAGACGTCCGAATCAGGGCCGCGTCGCTCACGCGCCCAGATTCTGATCGCCGAGCCTTCGGCCCTGAAATCGCTCGATGGGCAGAACATCGTCATCAAGCCGGGTCCGGGCGAAATCCAATACCTGAAAGGCGCCCAGTGGGCCGACCGTCTGCCGAAGGTCGTGCAGGCGAAGCTCGCCGAGGCGTTCCAGTCGACTGGCCGTGTCGGCGGGGTCGGCAAGCCGGGTGAGGGGCTGGCAATCGACTATCAGGTCATCACCGAGATCCGCGCCTTCGAGATCAGGCTGGGCGGTGGCGACCACGCCTATGTCGAGCTGTTCGTCCGCATTCTCAACGATCGCAACGGCACTGTGCGCGCCTCGCGCGGCTTCACCGCACAGTCGCCCGTCAACGGGACGGGTAATCCGGCCTATGCGGCGGCGCTTGACGCCGCCTTCCGCACGGCTACCGACGAGATCGTCGAGTGGGCGCTGGGAAGGATCTAGGAAATGCTCCGCATCCAGCGCGTCAAGATCAACTCGATCTATGTTCCTACCGAGCGTCGCAAGACCCTGCATCCAGAAACCGCTCGGGCCCTGGCGGAAGACATTCTCGAAAACGGGATGAAGATGCCGATCCAGGTGCGCTTCGATGGCAAGCGGCATGTATTGATCGAAGGTCTGCACAGGTTGGAAGCGGCGAAATTCCTCGGCGAGACCGAGATCGACGCCTATCTGGTCCAGGCCCGCAAGCACTGACGGTTTTGAGAAGGCGAAACCGCCCTCAGGTCTTGCGCCGGCGGCAGCGCCAGTTCCAGTCGCGCTCTGGCCCGACATCCACATGCACCGAATTGGTGTGGCAATAGGTGCCAACGCCGCCGCGGCCGGGCATGGCGCGGACAAAGTTGGCGAGGTCCCACTTGCTGACGCCCTCGAGCTGGATGTCGGCAGCGGCGCAATACATGTGCATCGAGCGGCGGGCGCCGCGCACGCGTTTGTTGTATTCTGGGCTGCGATAGCCAGACGTCACCACCACGCGACCGCCGAAGCGCTGCTCGATCTGCTTGAGCATGCGCACGAGGGACGGCTTGAGACAGGCGACATCGACGCTCTCGCGCTGCTTGAGGAGGCCGTTGGGTGCAAGACGCGCCAATCCCGCGGCAGAGGCATACTGCACGGGCGACTCCTCGTCCTCGTGCACGTCGACATCGCTGTCGTCGTCGAGACTATCGCGCCGCTTGATTTCGAACAGTGAGGATTGACGGACGCCGGGAAGCGCATTCATGCGCTCGACGCCGAGAGAAGCCTTCACGGGCGCATTCTCTTCCGGATCGACCGCCGCCAACTGGATCACCGGCTTTGGCGCTTGCGGGGCGGGTGTGGACATAACCGGCGCGGCCTGCGGCGTCTGCGAGAAGAAGCCGGCGAGGAACCCTTTCTTCTTGGGTTCGGGTGCCGCGGCGAAACTACTTACCGCGGGGGCGGGCTCTTGGGTCGCGGTTTGGGCGCTCTCGCGCGGCGCAGACTGGGGAACGACTGCCGGCGCTGCTTCCGGTTGGGCGGTCTGCTCGGTCTGCGCCGCCGCTTCCGGCGACTTCGAGGAGAGATCGATCAGCGGTTTGACGCCCGGTTCCACCGCGGCCTGCTGTTCGACAGCCGGTGTCGAGGCGTCGGCCGGTTTGGTCGCCGGCACGAAATTCGCCGCTTCGATGTCCTTTGCCTGCTCGACCGTCAGCGGGTTAATGCCCGGCTCGACGCCTGCTTCCGGGCTCTCGGCTGTCGCGGGCGAAGCGAAGGTCGGGCTGGTGACTTCGAGGCTCTCCAGTCCACCGGCCGTGCAGCCGGCGAGCGCAAGTGCCAGGACCGCCGCGCCCGCAGCGAAGACGTGTCTGATCGCGGGGCGCGATACGTCAGCTTTCAACACAGTCCCCTTGTTCGGTCGCCCCTCAAGGTGAAGCCTTGAGCCCTCGGGCAAATCATCCGGTCAGCCGTGGCCGAAAAGACGCGATGGCCGACAAAAATGCAAGCCTGTCGCTCAGGCGGCTACTGGTCAATTGGGGCGACAACATGGTTACCGGTTGTCGAAACTATGCACCTCCGCCCGGACCGGGTGACTCTCACGCCTTGGCCCTGACATATTCTCCGGGCGCATCGCCCAGCGGCTTGAACTTCTTCGCCGCCCTGCGCGCCGGCACTTGCTGATTGTCCAGGCGCTCGATCCAGCGCTGCCAGTGCGGCCACCAGGAGCCCGGATTCTCGGTCGCTTTCGCCACCCAGGCATCGAAATCGCCGACGGGCTTTCCGTCGGTCCAGTGCTGGTATTTCTTCGATGCCGGCGGATTGACGACGCCGGCGATGTGACCGGATCCGGCCATGACGTATTCAACCTCGCCGCCGAAATAGGCGCAGCCCGTGAAGACCGAGCGCGCGGGAGCGATGTGGTCCTCCTTAGCCGCGAGATTGTAGACCGGGATCTTGATGTCTGAGAGCGCCAATTTGTGCCCGCCGAGTTCCATCTTGCCGGTGGCGAGCGAGTTCTCCAGATAGCAGTTGCGCAGGTAGTACGAATGGTTCGCGGCGCTCATCCGTGTCGAATCCGCGTTCCAGTAGAGCAGGTCGAACGGGAGCGGATCCTTGCCGCGCATGTAGTTGTTGACGACATAGGGCCAGATCAGGTCGCCGGATCGCAGCATGTTGAAAGCCGTCGCCATGCGATTGCCTTCGAGATAACCCTTTTCGCCCATCGAGCGCTCTAGCGATGAAATCTGCTCCTCGTCGACGAACACTTTGAGGTCGCCCGCATAGGTGAAATCGACCTGGGTGGTGAACAGGGTCGCCGAGCGGATGCGGTTGTCGCCCTTCTTTGACATCAGCGCCAACGCCGCCGCGAGCAGCGTGCCGCCGACACAGTAGCCGATCGCATTGACGGACGTCTCGCCGGTCTCCTTAGCGACGGCGTCCAGACCGAATTCGAGACCATCGCGGATATAGTCCTCCCAGGACATGCGCGCATGGCGCTCGTCCGGGTTGACCCAGGAGATGACGAAGACCGTGTGCCCCTGCGACACAGCCCAGCGGATGAACGATTTTTCGGGGTTGAGGTCGAGAATATAGAACTTGTTGATCCACGGCGGGCAGATCAGCAGCGGCCGCTTCAGCACATTCTCGGTCGACGGCTGGTACTGGATGATCTCGGCGACATCGCTCCGCGCGACGACCTTGCCCGGCGTCGTGGCGATATTGCGGCCGACTTCGAACACCGAATAGTCGGCCTGCCTGAGCTTCAGTTCGCCGCGGCCCGCCGCAATGTCCTCGGCCAGCATCTTCATCCCGCGAACCAGGTTCTCGCCGTTCGAGGCGACTGTCTCGCGAAACAGCTCGGGATTGGTGAGGACGAAGTTGGACGGCGAGATCGCGTTGATGACCTGCTTGACGTAGAAGTTGGCCTTCTGGCGCGTATGCGGGTCGAGTCCATCCGCATGGGTGACGAGGTCGGCCGCCCATTTCGAGGTGACGATATAGACCTGCTTCAGGAAATCGAAGAAGGCGTTCTTCGCCCATTCGGGATCCTGGAACCGCTTGTCGCCCCGGTCCGGTTGGATGGCTTCCGCGACGGGTTCCTCGTGCGACAGCTTGCGGATCGAGTTCGACCAGATGTTCATGTAGCCCGAAAACAGGCGCGTCTGCGCCTCGAGCGCCCGAGACGGATCGGAAAGCCAGTATTCGGTGACTTTGGAGAAGGTCTTGACGACGTCCGCCATCGGCTCGCCGATCGTGTCCTTGACCTCGCCGCGTTCGCGCGGCGCCGTCCACGCCGCCGCCGCCTGTCCGGCAGCCTCCACCATGCGCGCGAGGTTGAGCGCGAACTTGTCCGCGTCCTTGACCAGATACTGTGCGACGTCCGGCGCATCTTGCACGGTTTCGTCGCCGTTCTGCTTCTCGGCCATATCTGGCTGCCTCCCGAGGCCTTTTATTGACACATTATCATGCCACGCGCATCGGGGTCCAATTGCGATGCGCCGCGACGACTTGTCTTGCGTCTAACGCGGTGGCAGGTGAGGAATATGACCAGACCGTCTGCTGCGCGATATTTCTTCATTGTGACCGCCATCGGCGCCGCGCTCTCGGCATCCGCATGCCAGACGGCAAGCCTCCAGGATATCGCCCCACTCCCGGGAGTGCGCAATACCGGCACGACGCCCGACCTCAATGTGCCGCAAACGGCGGCGACCGAGCAGTTCAGCGACGCTGACAAGAACGCCAAGATTGCCGAGTTGAAGGCGGCGCAATCCAATCAAGGCGTGAAGGGTCAGCAGGGCGCCCCGCCCACCGCGCCATCGCAGCTGAAGAAAGCGGCTCAGACCCAGGCCGAAACGCTTAAGGAAATCGAGGGCGAATAGCCGCCTTCCGCTCTATTCCCCGCCCGGGCGAATGCGTGTATATCGCCGCCCAACCGTTCCACGACATCGCCGGATACTCCGATGGAAGACTTCCACAAGACCCGCAGGCTCCCCCCATACGTCTTCGAGCAGGTCAATCGGCTGAAGGCCTCGGCCCGCTCGCGCGGCGCCGACATCATCGACCTCGGCATGGGCAATCCGGACCTGCCGACGCCCAAGGCGATCGTCGACAAGCTGGTCGAGGTCGTGCGCGACCCGCGCACCCATCGCTATTCCTCGTCCCGCGGCATTCCCGGACTGCGCCGCGCCCAGGCTGCCTACTACGCGCGCCGCTTCGGCGTGAAGCTCGACCCGGAAACGCAGATCGTTGCCACGCTCGGCTCCAAGGAGGGCTTCGCCAACATGGCGCAGGCGATCACGGCGCCGGGCGACGTTGTGATCTGTCCGAACCCGACCTATCCGATCCACGCCTTCGGCTTCATCATGTCGGGCGGCGTCATCCGCTCGATCCAGGCCGAGCCCGACAACGGTTTCCTGCCGGCGCTGGAACGCGCGATCAAGCACTCGATCCCCAAGCCGCTGGCGTTGATCCTCAATTATCCGTCGAACCCGACCGCGCATGTGGCTTCGCTCGACTTTTACAAGGACGTGGTCGCGTTTGCCCGCAAGCACGAGATCATCATCCTGTCGGACCTTGCCTATTCGGAAATCTATTTCGACGGCAATCCGCCGCCTTCGGTGCTGCAGGTGCCCGGCGCAATGGACGTGACCGTCGAGTTCACGTCGATGTCGAAGACCTTTTCCATGCCCGGCTGGCGCATGGGCTTCGCCGTCGGCAACGAACGCCTTATCTCGGCGCTGACGCGGGTGAAGTCCTATCTCGACTACGGCGCTTTCACGCCGATCCAGGTCGCAGCGACCGCGGCCCTCAACGGCGACGGCGCCGACATCGCAGAGGTTCGCGACATCTATCACCGCCGCCGCGACGTGATGGTCGACGCCTTCGGCAAGGCCGGCTGGAACATACCGGCGCCGGCGGCGACCATGTTCGCCTGGGCGCCGATCCCGGAACCGTTCAGGCATATGGGTTCGCTCGAGTTCTCCAAGCTTCTGGTCGAAAAGGCGGACGTCGCCGTCGCACCCGGCATCGGCTTCGGCGAACATGGCGACGACTACGTTCGCCTGGCGCTGGTGGAGAACGAGCACCGCATCCGCCAGGCCGCGCGCTCGATCAAGCGCTTCCTGGCGACCAGCGGCGCGCCGGCCGACAACGTGATTCCGCTCAGCGCCCGCCGCTGAGCCCATTTCCAACCGAAGGACCTGAAGGGCGCGGGGACGATGGCCGAAGCTTTGCGTATTGGAATTGCCGGTCTCGGCACTGTCGGTGCGTCTGTTGCGCGCGTGATCGCGGCCAAGGCCGGCGAGCTGACGCGCCAGTGCGGCCGCGATCTCGTCGTCACCGCCGTCTCGGCGCGGGATCGCACGCGCGACCGCGGTGTCGATCTGTCGGGCGCAACCTGGTACGACGATCCGGTGGCGCTGGCCAAATCGGGTGACATCGATGTGTTCGTCGAACTGATCGGCGGCGACGAGGGCCCCGCGCGGGCTGCCGTGAAAGCGGCGCTGGAGGCGGGACATCACGTCGTCACCGCCAACAAGGCGCTTTTATCCAAGCACGGTCTGTCACTCGCGGAAATCGCCGAGAAGAAGGGCGTGCTGCTCAACTACGAAGCGGCGGTGGCCGGCGGCATCCCGGTAATCAAGACGCTGCGCGAGTCGCTCGCCGGCAATTCGGTCAGCCGCGTCTTCGGAATCTTGAACGGCACCTGCAACTACATCCTCACCCGCATGGAAGCCGAAGGCATCTCCTTCGAGGAATGCCTGAAGGATGCGCAGCGGCTCGGCTATGCCGAAGCGGATCCGACCTTCGACATCGAGGGCAACGACACCGCGCACAAACTGTCGATCCTAACCAGTCTAGCCTTCGGCACCCGCATCGCGCCAAACGACATCTATCTGGAAGGCATCTCCAACATCACCCAAGCGGACATCCGCGCCGCGGCCGAGCTTGGCTACCGTATCAAGCTACTCGGCGTTGCCCAGAAGACTGACAGCGGCATCGAGCAGCGCGTGCATCCGACTATGGTGCCGACGGCCTCCGTCATCGCTCAGGTCCACGGCGTGACGAACGCGGTGGCGATCGAGACCGACATCCTCGGCGAACTGCTGCTCTCGGGGCCGGGCGCCGGCGGCAACGCGACCGCCTCGGCGGTGATCGGCGACATCGCCGATATCGCCAAGAGCAGGCCGGGCTTCCAGCACGGTCCGGTCTTCGGTCGCGCCGTGAAGGATCTCAAGCCCTACAAGAAGGCGCAGATGCGCAGTCATGCGGGCGGCTATTTCATCCGCCTCACCGTGCATGACCGCACCGGCGTCTTCGCCGGCGTCGCACGGCGGATGGCCGACAACGACATCTCGCTCGAATCGATCGTCCAGCGCTCCGCGGGCAGCGAGAAGCCGAGCGAAAAGACCGTCATCCTCGTCACGCACGAGACGACGGAAGCCGCCGTGCGCAAGGCTGTCGACGGCATCACCCGCGACGGACTGCTCACCGATAAGCCGCAGGTCATCAGGATCGAGCGGGCGGACTGACAAGTCCGGGATTTTCAATCGATTCTTTCTCTCGAGACCTGCGGTTTAGCTTGCCGCGGGTCTTGCCGTTGTCATGCCGGTTTGACAAAAGGAGGCCGCCGGAAACGACCGGCCTGTCACTCTTTTCCAGCCGTAGTCCGAGGGAAGTCCCGCAAATGTCGACTAGCCAATCGTCCGGTCTCGACCGCATCCTGACGCTCGAGCTCGTGCGCGTCTCCGAACGCGCCGCCGTCGCGGCGGCGAGGCTGCGTGGCCGCGGTGACGAGAAGGCCGCCGACCAGGTCGCCGTCGATGCCATGCGTTCGGAGCTGAATCGCCTGGCGATCAGGGGCACGGTCGTCATCGGCGAAGGCGAGCGCGACGAAGCGCCGATGCTTTATATCGGCGAGGAAGTCGGCACCGGCGAAGGCCCGATCGTCGACATCGCCCTCGACCCGCTCGAGGGTACCACGATCTGCGCCAAGAACCTGCCGAACTCGCTGGCGGTCATCGCGATTGCCGAAAAGGGCACGCTGCTCAACGCGCCCGACGTCTACATGGACAAGATCGCGATCGGACCGGGCTACCCGGACGGAACGATCAACATCGACCTGTCACCGGCGGAGAACATCGCCCGCGTCGCCAAGGCCAAGGGCGTGCCGGTCAGCGAGGTCACAGCCTGCATCCTCGATCGTCCGCGCCATCAGAAGCTGATCGACGAGGTTCGCGCCACCGGTGCTGCGATCCGTCTCATCGGCGACGGCGATGTCGCCGCGGTCATCCATACGACCGATCCGGAAGAAACCGGCATTGACATCTATTTGGGCACGGGCGGTGCGCCCGAGGGGGTGCTGGCGGCCGCCGCTCTTCGCTGCACGGGCGGCCAGATGCAGGGGCGCCTCATTCTCGATACGCCGGAAAAGGTAGCCCGCGCTGCCAAGATGGGTGTGAGCGACCCGAAGCGCATTTACAGCGTCTACGACATGGCGAGCGGCGACGTGCTGTTCGCGGCGACAGGCGTCACCGACGGCAACATGCTGGCCGGCGTCAAGTTCACCAGGAACTACATCGAGACGCAGACGATCGTCATGCGTTCCTCCTCGCGCACGGTCCGCGAAATCATCGCCCGGCATCAGGATCTCGACAAATTCTGAGCCTGTAGACGGCAGGGGGGCGCAATGTTCACGCACATCATGGTCGGATCGAACGATCTGGAGCGTTCGCGGCGGTTCTACGATGCCCTCTTCAAAGCCTCGGGCGGCGATGCGGGGACGATCGATGCAAAGGGCAGGCTGGTCTATCCGAAGGATGGCTACCGCTTCATGGTTACGAAGCCGATCAACGGACAGTCCGCGACATTCGCCAACGGAGGCACGATCGGCCTGCTGATGGCCGACCCCGCAATGGTCGACGCTTGGCATGCGGCGGGAATCGCCAATGGGGGATCGACTGCGGAAGATCCGCCGGGCGTTCGCCAGACCGGGTCTCGCAAGGCCTACATCGCCTATCTGCGTGACCCGGACGGCAACAAGCTCTGCGCCAGCTGCCGAGTATCCGACTAGGCGGTGGTTCCTGGCGCGTCCGCGTCGTCCCGCGCCATGACCTGGCGTTTTCTCTCGAGCCCCTCGGGTATCCGGCAAGCTTGACAGGGCGGCCCGGATACAGACGTTAGCGTGGTGTCACAGACCTCCCGCCTCTTCCTCGGTATCCGCGCCTCCGCCACGGGCATCGCCTGGGAGCATCGCCTGAGCGAGCGCCAGGAAAACGTCGCGCTCGCCATCGCGCAGGGGCACGGCATATCCGACATCGTCGCGCGCGTTCTGGCCGGACGCAACGTTGGCCCCGAGACGGCGGAGCGGTTCATGGATCCGACCATCCGCGACCTGATGCCGGACCCGCTGACGATCACCGACATGGACAAGGCCGGCGAGCGGATCGCACGCGCCACCAAGCAGCGCGAGCGGGTCGCGATCTTCGGCGACTACGACGTCGACGGCGCCTGCTCCTCGGCCCTGCTGAAGCGCTATCTCGACCATTTCGGCGTTCAATCCGAAATCTACATCCCGGACCGCATCTTCGAAGGCTATGGGCCGAACCCGGAAGCCATGCGCGAACTGGTCGCGCGGGGCGCATCCCTGATCGTGACCGTCGACTGCGGCACCAACAGCGCTCCATCGATCGAGGCGGCAAACGCACTTCGCGCCGACGTCGTCGTGCTCGACCACCATCAGGTCGGCGGCGCGCTTCCGCCTGCCTGCGCGGTCGTCAACCCGAACCGCGAAGACGATCTTTCCGGCATGGGATATCTCTGCGCGGCCGGCGTCGTGTTCATGACGCTGGTGCAGGTTTCGCGCCTGCTGCGCGATACCGGCGGTCCGCCTCCGCCGGACCTGCTTGCCATGCTCGACCTCGTCGCGCTGGCAACGGTCTGCGACGTGGTGCCGCTCGTCGGGCTCAATCGTGCCTTTGTCGTGAAAGGGTTGGTCACGGCACGGCGGATGACCAATCCGGGGATTGCGACCCTGGCGCGCGCCTCGCGCATAGGCGAGCCGCTTAATCCCTACCATTTCGGCTTCATGATCGGCCCCCGTATCAATGCCGGCGGCCGTATCGGCGACGCCGCGCTTGGCAGCCGCCTACTGACGTTGGACGACCCGGTGGAGGCGGCCAAGATCGCCGAGACGCTGGATCGGCTGAATTCCGAGCGCCAGGCGATGGAGCAGGGGATGCTCGCCGAGGCGAAGGCGGAAGCCGACACGGAACTTCTGGGAGGGCAGGGGCCGGCCGTGCTCGTCACCGCGAACGACAAATGGCATCCGGGCATCGTCGGCCTGCTTGCGTCGCGGCTGAAGGACCATGCGCGTCGGCCGGCCTTCGCCATCGCCTTCAACTCGACCGGCATCGGCTCCGGCTCCGGCCGCTCCATCGCTGGCTTCGACCTCGGACGCATGGTCCGCGAGGCGGTCGACCGCGGCCTGCTGATCAAGGGCGGCGGACATGCCATGGCGGCCGGGATCACCGTCGAGCGGTCGCGGCTCGGCGAACTTCGCGCCTTCTTCGAGGAACATGCCGGAGCTACGGTGTTTGAACTGCGCGACGCGGACAGCCTGAAGATCGACGCGGCCGTATCGGCAGACGGCGCTACGCTGACGCTTGCCGAGGAACTCGAACGCGCGGGGCCATTCGGTCCCGGCCATCCCCAGCCGATGCTGGCCTTGCCGCGCCACCGTGTCGCCGATGTCCGTACGGTCGGCAATGGCGGGCATCTACGTGTCGAACTGCGTTCGGAAGCCGGCGGACGCATCGCCGCCATGGCGTTCCGCGCGGCCGAGACCGATCTCGGCGCCTTCCTGATGGCCAGCCGCGGCCGGCTGGTGCATGTCGCCGGAACTCTGTCGATCAACTATTGGAATGGCAGTTCCAGCCCGCAATTGCGAATCGTCGACGCCGCACGGGCCGATTAGGACTTCTTCCTAAGCCAGCACGCCTTGCAGACGCTCAAGCTCGCCAATCTGCGCGCGCGTCGCTTCGTAGCCGAGGCGGATCAGTTCGTCGGCGCGGTGGAATTCGGTCAGCCCGACATGGCCGAGCTTCGGCTGCAGCGAAAGGTCGGGCGGGTCGCCGGCAAGGCGGGCGCGAGAGATGCGGTCCTGGATGATGTTGAACGCCTCGACCATCACGCCGGTGATGCCGAGCCGCGACTCGCGCTCGCTCGGAACTCCTTCCATCGCCGCCATGACCGGCTCGTCGATGGCGCTGTGCTTCACCACCGCGGCGCGGCCGAACAGGTCGTAGTGTAAATTGACCGCCACGACGAGCGGCTGCTCATGTGCCCGGCAGACGGAAACCGGCACCGGATTGACCAGCGCGCCGTCCACCAGCGTGCGGTGGTTGCAGTGTACCGGCTCGAACACGCCCGGCAATGCGTAGGAGGCGCGCATCGCGGTGATCAGGGATCCGCTCGACAGCCAGATTTCGTGTCCGGTCTTGATCTCGGTCGCGACGCAGACGAAGGGCCGGTCGAGATCCTCGAATCTCAGTCCGTTCATATGCTGCTGCATCCGCGCTGTGAGCTTCATGCCGCCGAGCAGGCCGTTGCCGCCAAGATGGAAGTCCATCAGACCGAAGAGGCGGCGCTTCGTCAGCCCGCGCGCGAATTCTTCCAGTTCGTCCAACTTGCCGGCGAGGTAGCACCCTCCGACAAGCGCGCCGATCGAGGTACCTGCGATCATGTTGATGCGGATGCCGGCTTCGTCCAGCGCCCGAAGAACGCCGATATGGGCCCAGCCGCGCGCCGCTCCGCCGCCAAGCGCGAGCGCCACGCCCGATTTCCTCAGCGGCTTGGTCAACTCGTCCGGCAAAGGCGGAAACCGGTCCGCCACGTTGCCTCGTCCACGCAGGGATGCCCAGTCGAGCATCGACATGTCACTCTCCCTCTCCCGCCCGCCTTATACGCCACGGGATGTTTCGGAAGCGTGAATCGCCTCGCACAGGCACGAGAAGGTCGAGGGCGCCCTGTGGCGCCGGTCACTTCTCCGCTTTGTAGGTGTGCTCCACGTCGAACAACGCTTCGCTTCCGTCATGACTCAAATGGGCGGAAGCGTCTTTGGTTTCAACCACGCGGTAGAAGCAGGAGCGCCGGCCGGTGTGGCACGTGGCGTCGTGCCCGGAGACGGAGACTTTGAGCCAGATCGCGTCCTGGTCGCAGTCGGTCCGGACTTCCTTCACATGCTGGAAATTGCCGGACGTTTCGCCCTTCTTCCAGAGCGAATTGCGCGAGCGCGACCAGTAGTGGGCGATGCCGGTCTGGAGCGTCAACGCCAGCGCCTCGGCGTTCATGTGCGCGACCATGAGCAGAGTGCCATCGCCGGCGTCGGTCACCACGACGGTGACGAGACCGTTGGCATCAAAGCGCGGCGTGAATGCCGAACCTTCCTCAAGGGCTGACTTGTCGGAAGGCGGCGGATCGAAACGGATGGAGCTTGTCATGGCCGGTCCTATCGCACGGGGCCGGCCGGATTGTCAGCCCCCGGAGGTCATCGCGGCGCGGCAGCGCCGCGCACCATCGTCACGAAACGGACCTGCTCCTCCGGGCTGTTCTTGAACGAGCCGGTGAAGGTGGAGGTCATGGTCGTCGAGCCCTGCTTTCGGATGCCGCGCATCGCCATACACATGTGTTCGGCCTCGACTATGACGGCCACGCCGCGCGGATTGAGCACGTCCTGGATGACCGCGGCGATCTGCGCGGTCATCGCTTCCTGCGTCTGCAGCCGGTGGGCGAAAATATCGACGACGCGGGCGATCTTCGACAGGCCCACGACCTTGCCGTCGGGCAGGTAGCCGACATGAGCGCGCCCGATGATCGGCACCATGTGGTGCTCGCAGTAGCTCTCGAAGCGGATATCCCTCAACACGATCATCTCGTCATAGCCTTCGACCTCCTCGAAAGTTCGGGCGAGCAATGCTGCCGGATCCTGACCGTAGCCGGAAAAGAACTCCTCATAGGCCCGCACCACGCGGCGCGGCGTGTCCTGCAGGCCTTCGCGCGCCGGATCGTCCCCGGCCCAGCGAAGCAAGGTGCGAACCGCGGCCTCGGCCTCCTTGCGCGTTGGGCGGCTGGCAATCTCGATCGTTTTCGTTGCCTTGGCGCGGCGCTTTGCTTTTGTCGGCTCTCGCGTCGAATCGGCGAACGGGATCTGCATCCACACACCGTCGACGTTGCGTTCTTCAAGCATCTTGATTCTCCTGCTGCGGGGGGTAGGGATAGGGGGTGCGCCCGAAGCGCTCGAGGCGCTCTGCGATATCGGCGGAGGGCCATTCGGCCAGGATTTCGCCGGGCGGCGGTCGGCGCAGAAAGCCTTGAGGGCTCGCACTCGGGCCATAGGCGCCAGACTGAAAGACTGCGACGAGATCGCCGGGCTCGACGATCGGCAGCACCGTGTCTTCGGCCCAAGTGTCGTGTGGCGCACATAAGGGACCACACACCGTTACGTGCTCCGTCGAGCGCGGTGTTACCGGCCCGCCGCGGCGGATGACCGCGAGCGGAAAGTGCAGGAGCCGGCGTCCTTCGAGCGCGCCGGTCGCATGCCAGTGATGATGGGCGCCGCCGTCGAGGATCACAAAAACACG
>NZ_JANJTZ010000058.1 GCF_024710845.1 Mesorhizobium sp. | reverse complement strand
GTCGACATGCGCGTAGTGGCGCGCCGCCGTCTCGTATTCCACATGCGCCGTCGAGATCGTGATGCCGCGCGCCTTCTCCTCGGGCGCCGCGTCGATCTGGTCGTAGCGCTTGTATTCACCGAAATACTTGGTGATCGCAGCCGTCAAAGACGTCTTGCCATGGTCAACGTGACCAATCGTTCCGATGTTCACATGCGGCTTCGTCCGCTCAAACTTGCTCTTAGCCATATCTGGCCTCCATTCTCTGTCGCCGGTTAAGGCGTTGAATTAAAGTCCGATCCCAACCGGCGGGAACTATGCGTATTTCTTCTGAATCTCCTGCGCGACAGCTGTCGGCACAGGCTCGTAGTGGTCGAACTGCATCGTGTACTGGGCGCGGCCCTGCGACATCGAACGCAGATTGTCGACGTATTTGAACATGTTCGCGAGCGGCACCATGGCATTGACCACGACGGCGACGCCGCGCGATTCCTGGCCCTGGATCTGTCCGCGACGAGCATTCAGGTCGCCGATGACGTTGCCGACGTAATCCTCCGGCGTCACGACCTCGACCTTCATGATCGGCTCGAGCAGCTGCGCACCGGCCTTCTTCGCCGCTTCCTTGAAGCAGGCGCGGGAGGCGATTTCGAACGCCAGCACCGACGAGTCGACGTCGTGGAACGCGCCGTCGATCAGCGTCGCCTTGACGCCGAGCATCGGGAAGCCTGCGACCGGACCGGACGACAGGACGCTCTGGATGCCCTTCTCGACGCCGGGGATGTATTCCTTCGGCACCGAGCCGCCGACGATCTTCGACTCGAAGACGAAATCGTCGCCATCGGGATTGGGCTCGAAGATGATCTTGACGCGGGCGAACTGGCCCGTGCCGCCGGTCTGCTTCTTGTGGGTGTAGTCTTCCTCGGTGCGGCGCGTGATCGTCTCGCGATACGCAACCTGCGGAGCACCCACAGTCGCCTCGACCTTGAACTCACGACGCATGCGGTCGACGATGATGTCGAGATGCAGCTCGCCCATGCCGGCGATGATCGTCTGACCCGATTCCTCGTCGGTCTTGACGCGGAAGGACGGATCCTCGGCTGCCAGGCGATAGAGGGCCTGGCCCATCTTCTCCTGGTCGCCCTTGGTCTTCGGCTCGATCGCGATCTGGATGACCGGCTCCGGGAACTCCATGCGCTCCAGGATGACGGGCTTCAGCGGATCGCACAGCGTATCGCCGGTCGTGGTCTCCTTGAGACCGGCCAGAGCGACGATGTCGCCCGCGAATGCCTCGTCGATGTCCTCACGCGAATTCGCGTGCATCTGGAGCATGCGGCCGATGCGCTCCTTCTTGCCCTTGACGGTGTTGTCGAGGGAAATGCCCTTGGTGAGCTTGCCGGAATAGATGCGACAGAAGGTGAGCGAACCGACGAACGGGTCGTTCATGATCTTGAAGGCCAGCATCGACAGCGGCTCGCTGTCGTCGGCATGGCGCTCGAGCGGGCCATCCGTCTTCGGATCGATGCCCTGGATAGCCGGAACGTCGAGCGGCGACGGCAGGAAGTCGACGACCGCGTCGAGCAGCGGCTGGACGCCCTTGTTCTTGAAGGCGGAGCCGCAGAACATCGGGAAGAACTTGACCGCGATCGTTCCCTTGCGGATCAGCGCGCGGATCTCGTCGTTCGACGGCATCTTGCCTTCGAGGTAGTTCTCGAGCGCGGTCTCGTCCATTTCGACGGCCGCTTCGATCATCTTCTCGCGGAATTCCTCGGCCTTCGCCTTGAGGTCGGCCGGGATCTCGACGACGTCCCAGGCAGCGCCCAGCGACTCGTCGCGCCAGACGAGCGCGTTCATCTCGATCAGGTCGACGACACCCTTGAACTCGGTCTCGGCGCCGATCGGCAGCTGCATGACGACAGCCTGCGCGCCGAGGCGCGAGCCGATCATCTCGTAGGAGCGGTAGAAGTCCGCGCCGATCTTGTCCATCTTGTTGCAGAAGATCATGCGCGGGACTTTGTACTTGTCCGCCTGGCGCCACACGGTCTCGGTCTGCGGCTCGACGCCGGCGTTGGCATCGAGAAGCGCGATGGCGCCGTCGAGCACGCGCAGCGAACGCTCGACTTCAATGGTGAAGTCGACGTGGCCGGGGGTGTCGATGATGTTGAAGCGGCGCAGGTGTCCGTCGCGCGCCTTCCAGTAGGTGGTCGTCGCGGCCGACGTGATGGTGATGCCGCGCTCCTGCTCCTGCTCCATCCAGTCCATGGTCGCGGCGCCGTCGTGGACTTCGCCGATCTTGTGCGACTTGCCGGTGTAATAGAGCACGCGCTCCGTGGTCGTGGTCTTGCCGGCGTCGATATGCGCCATGATACCGAAATTTCGGTAGTCTTCGATTTTGTATTCGCGGGCCATGTTGCTGCCTCTCGTCCTGTCCGCCGTTACCAGCGGTAGTGCGCGAATGCGCGGTTGGCCTCGGCCATGCGATGCGTGTCTTCACGCTTCTTCACGGCGGTGCCGCGGTTGTTGGCGGCATCCATGAGTTCGCCCGACAGGCGGTCGACCATGGTGGTCTCGTTGCGGGCGCGGGCGGCAGTGATCAGCCAGCGGATGGCGAGGGCCTGGCGGCGCTCGACGCGGACGTCGACCGGAACCTGGTAGGTGGCGCCGCCGACGCGGCGCGACCGGACTTCGACATGCGGCGCGACATTGTCGAGCGCCTGATGGAAGACCGTCACCGGCTCTTGCTTGGTCTTGGCCTGGACCTGGTCCAGCGCGCCATAGACGATCGTCTCGGCGACGGACTTCTTGCCGTGCATCATCACGGCGTTCATGAATTTCGTAACGACGAGATCACCGAACTTCGGGTCCGGGTTGATTTCGCGTTTCTCGGCAGAATGGCGTCGGGACATGTCTCTCGTCTCTCAACTGCAACGGCGGGCGGAGCCTTGCCGTAAACCTTACTTCGGACGCTTCGCGCCGTATTTCGAACGGCGCTGCTTGCGGTTCTTCACGCCCTGCGTGTCGAGCACGCCGCGAATGATGTGATAGCGGACGCCGGGCAGATCCTTGACGCGGCCGCCGCGGATCATGACGACCGAGTGTTCCTGAAGGTTGTGGCCTTCGCCGGGGATGTAGCCGATGACCTCGAAGCCATTGACCAGACGGATCTTTGCAACCTTGCGCAGCGCCGAGTTCGGCTTCTTCGGGGTCGTCGTGTAGACGCGAGTGCAAACGCCGCGCTTCTGCGGGTTGGCCTGCATCGCCGGAACCTTGTTGCGCTTGACCGGCGCGATGCGCGGCTTGCGGATCAACTGGTTAACTGTAGGCATCAAAACCTCGTGTCGTTCGTCCGATTTCAGGCGGCGGACCGCCTGGACAGTCATTTCCATACGAATTTCGGGCAGAAACCGCTTGCCGCGGTCTTGCCCGATCAAACGCAGAGGAAGCGAAAACCGCTTCGTGCACGCCGGAAATGTGTAGTTCGCGTAGCTTGAACCTTGTTTGAGGCCAGATCCAGGGCGTGTCGCCCCGAAACGAATAGCCTCACATCGGCTCGGTTGGCGCGGGTGATACTCGCAGAGTCGCGGCGCGTCAACCCCGATAGCCGTATATATCTCGCCCTCGGGCGCATGGCGACCACCGCGGAAACGATCTTGCCCGCGCAAACCGGTCCGCACAACAAAATGGCGCAGTCCGGCCCTATCCATATGCCGGCGGCCATGTCATGCGGGCGGATAACGCGCTCTCCGGAGCCCCTACCCTAATGGAATCAGCCAGGAGGACGCAGATGAACGACAATGAACAGCCGCATGTGACGATCCTCACCGGCCGAGTCTTCCGGCGCAAGGGCGGTAAGGCGGAAGGGATCCATATCTTCCTCGTCGCGCCCGACGACGATACCGCGGTGAAGATGGCGCTGCAGGCGCTCGCGAGCGAAGGCTATGCCGAAGCCGAACTCGACCAGATCGGCGATATCGACGGAATGCCGGAGGAGGAACCCCACGCCTCCGCCTACCAGGGAGCGCTGGAGGGCGAGGTTGCAATCGTCACGTTCGACGAATTCTAGCTCAGGCTAGAAAAATGGCCGCCCGGAGGGGCATATCCCGGACGGCCAAGAAGCGGTAATGGGAGATGAAACCCGATCAAAAACCGCGCCTCACCCATCGCTTGCGGGTGGCCTGCTTGTCTGTGAACTCGTTCACACTTCTCCCAGCCACGCCACTTTTTGCCGCCTGAGTATGGACGCGGTCGCGTCTCGATCGATGCGGGCGCATGAAAAAAGGCCGCCGGATCAACCGGCGGCCTTTTCGATTCTCGGACTGACGCCGACTATTCGGCGGCGGTCATGTCCGCCAGCATCGGGTCTGCCATCGCGGCTCCCGAGGCCTTGCGGCGCTCGTCGAGGATGAGCTCGTCGCGCGAGGTCGCGATGCGCCGGATCTGGCTCATCGTGCCGCCCGTGCCGGCCGGGATGAGGCGGCCGACGATGACGTTCTCCTTCAGGCCCTGCAGCGTGTCGGTCTTGCCGGCCACCGCCGCTTCGGTCAGCACGCGGGTCGTCTCCTGGAACGATGCGGCCGAGATGAAGGACGGCGTCTGCAGCGAGGCCTTGGTGATGCCGAGCAGCACCGGCTGACCCTGCGCCGGACGCTTGCCGGCGTCCGTCAGCTTGTCGTTGATCTCGTCGAACTCGATCACGTCGACATGGTCGCCCGGGATGTAGACCGAGTCGCCCTGATCGGTGATCTCGACCTTCTGCAGCATCTGCCGGACGATGACCTCGATATGCTTGTCGTTGATCACGACGCCCTGCAGCCGGTAGACTTCCTGGATCTCGTTGACGAGGTAGGAAGCCAGAGCCTCCACGCCCTTGATCGCCAGGATGTCGTGCGGTGCCGGATTGCCGTCGAGGATGTAGTCGCCCTTCTCGATGACGTCGCCTTCCTGGAGATGGAAAGGCTTGCCCTTCGGGATGAGGTATTCCACCGGCTCGAGCGTCGAATCGTGCGGCTCGATGATGATGCGGCGCTTGTTCTTGTAGTCGCGCCCCAGACGCACGGTGCCGTCGGCTTCCGCGATGATGGCGTGATCCTTCGGGCGGCGTGCCTCGAAGAGCTCGGCCACACGCGGCAGACCGCCGGTGATGTCCTTGGTCTTCGCGCTTTCCATCGGGATACGCGCAAGCACGTCGCCCGGACGGACGGTCGCACCCGGCTCGACGGAGAGGATGGCCTCGACCGAGAGCTGGAAGCGGGCGTCGCCGCCCTTCGCCAGCTTGGCGATCTTGCCCTTCGCGTCCTGCACCACGATCGCCGGCTTGAGATCCGAACCACGCGGCGTCGAGCGCCAGTCGATGACCTCACGCTTGGTGATGCCGGTCGACTCGTCGGCGGTTTCCTGCACCGAGATGCCGTCGACCAGGTCCTCGAACGAGACGCGGCCCTCGACTTCGGTGAGAACCGGACGGGTGTATGGATCCCACTCGGAGACGCGCTGGCCGCGCTTCACCTTGTCGCCATCGTCGACGTAGAGGCGCGAACCGTAGGTGACGCGGTGTGTCGCGCGCTCCTTGCCGGCCTCGTCGAGGATGACGATCGCCATGTTGCGGCCCATGACCACCAGGTTGCCGTCCGAGTTGCGGACGACAGCACGGTTGCGGGTCTGCACCGTGCCCTCATACGAGGCTTCCAGGAAGGACTGGTCGGCGACCTGCGCCGCGCCGCCCATGTGGAAGGTACGCATGGTGAGCTGGGTGCCCGGCTCGCCGATCGACTGCGCCGCGATGACGCCGACGGCCTCGCCGATGTTGACCGGCGTGCCGCGTGCAAGATCGCGACCGTAGCAGACCGCGCAGACGCCGACCTTCACCTCGCAGGTGAGAGCCGAGCGGATCCGAACAGTCTGGATACCGGCCTTCTCGATCAGCTCGATGTCGCGCTCGTCCATCAGCGAACCGCCCTTGACGATGACGGCGCCGGTGACCGGATGCGTGATGTCCTCGAGCGCGGTGCGGCCGAGGATGCGCTGGCCGAGCGAGGCCACGACCTGACCCGCATCGACGATCGGCTGCATGGTGAGGCCCTTGTCGGTGCCGCAATCCACCAGATTGACGATGCAGTCCTGCGCCACGTCGACCAGGCGGCGGGTCAGATAGCCCGAATTCGCCGTCTTGAGCGCCGTGTCGGCCAGGCCCTTGCGGGCGCCGTGGGTCGAGTTGAAATACTCGAGAACCGTCAGGCCTTCCTTGAAGTTGGAGATGATCGGCGTCTCGATGATCTCGCCCGACGGCTTGGCCATCAGGCCGCGCATGCCGGCGAGCTGGCGCATCTGGGTGGGCGAACCGCGCGCACCCGAATGCGACATCATGTAGATCGAGTTCATCGGTGTCTGGCGACCGGTGTCGTCGAACTCGATCTTCTTGATGCGGGCCATCATCTCCTCGGCGACCTTCTCCGAGCACTTCGCCCAGGCGTCGACCACCTTGTTGTACTTCTCGCCCTGGGTGATCAGGCCGTCATTGTACTGCTGCTCGTATTCCTTCGCGAGCGTCTCGGTGTCGGCGACCAGCTTGGCCTTCGTCTCCGGAATCAGCATGTCGTCCTTGCCGAACGAGATGCCGGCGCGGCAGGCATGGCCGAAGCCGAGCGACATGATGCGGTCGCAGAAGATGACCGTCTCCTTCTGGCCGCAGTGGCGGTAGACGGTGTCGATCATCTTGGAGATGTTCTTCTTGGTCATCTCCTGGTTGCAGACTTCGAACGGCACGTTGACGTTCTTCGGCAGAAGCTCGCCGATGATCA
Organism: Mesorhizobium sp.; assembly: GCF_024710845.1. Taxonomy (GTDB): domain Bacteria; phylum Pseudomonadota; class Alphaproteobacteria; order Rhizobiales; family Rhizobiaceae; genus Mesorhizobium_A. The sequence goes on along the minus strand of NZ_JANJTZ010000058.1, from coordinate 10,322 downwards.
TGCGGCCGGGCGTGGTCTCGTAGATCTTCGAAACCGGGTTGCCGTCCTTGTCGACGGTCTTGAAGCGGCCGCGGATCTTGGTGTGCAGCGTGACAGCCTTGGTCTCGATCGCGTGATGCAGTTCGCCCATGTCGGCGAACACCATCCCCTCACCCGGCTCGTTCTGATTGAGAATCGAGAGGTAGTAGAGGCCAAGCACCATGTCCTGCGACGGCACGATGATCGGTGCGCCGGACGCGGGATGCAGGATGTTGTTGGTCGACATCATCAAGACGCGCGCTTCGAGCTGGGCTTCCAGCGACAGCGGCACGTGGACCGCCATCTGGTCGCCGTCGAAGTCCGCGTTGAAGGCGGTGCAGACCAGCGGGTGAAGCTGGATTGCCTTGCCTTCGATCAGGATCGGCTCGAACGCCTGGATGCCGAGGCGGTGCAGCGTCGGCGCGCGGTTGAGCAGCACCGGATGCTCGCGGATCACCTCGTCGAGGATGTCCCAGACTTCCGGCTTTTCCTTCTCGACCAGCTTCTTCGCCTGCTTGACGGTCGAGGAATATCCCTTCGCGTCGAGGCGGGCGTAGATGAACGGCTTGAACAGCTCGAGCGCCATCTTCTTCGGCAGGCCGCACTGGTGCAGCTTCAGCTCGGGACCGGTGACGATGACCGAACGGCCGGAATAGTCGACGCGCTTGCCGAGCAGGTTCTGGCGGAAGCGACCCTGCTTGCCCTTCAGCATGTCGGAGAGCGACTTCAGCGGACGCTTGTTGGCGCCGGTGATGACGCGGCCGCGACGGCCGTTGTCGAACAGCGCATCGACCGCTTCCTGAAGCATGCGCTTCTCGTTGCGGATGATGATGCCGGGCGCGCGCAGTTCGATCAGCCGCTTCAGACGATTGTTGCGGTTGATGACGCGGCGGTAGAGGTCATTCAGGTCAGACGTCGCGAAGCGGCCGCCGTCCAGCGGCACGAGCGGACGCAGGTCCGGCGGGATCACCGGGATGATCTTCATGATCATCCACTCCGGACGGTTGCCGGACTCGATGAAGTTCTCGACGACCTTGAGGCGCTTCAGCAGCTTCTTCTGCTTGAGCTCGGACGTGGTCGTGGCGAGGTCGTCGCGCAGGTCGACGGCGATCTTCTCGAGCTCCATCGAAGCCAGCAGTTCATGGATCGCCTCGGCGCCGATCATGGCGGTGAAGGAATCCTCGCCGAAATTGTCGACCGCGGTCATGTACTCTTCCTCGGACAGCAACTGGTGCTGCTTGAGGTCGGTCAGGCCGGGCTCGGTGACGATGTAGTTCTCGAAGTAGAGGACGCGCTCGATGTCCTTGAGGGTCATGTCGAGCAGCGTGCCGATGCGCGAGGGCAGCGACTTCAGGAACCAGATGTGGGCGACGGGCGCGGCCAGTTCGATATGGCCCATGCGCTCGCGGCGAACGCGCGAGAGGGTGACCTCGACGCCGCACTTCTCGCAGATGATGCCCTTGTACTTCATGCGCTTGTACTTGCCGCACAGGCACTCGTAGTCCTTGATCGGGCCAAAGATGCGCGCGCAGAACAGGCCGTCACGCTCGGGCTTGAACGTGCGGTAGTTGATCGTCTCGGGCTTCTTGATCTCGCCGAACGACCAGGAAAGGATCTTGTCGGGGCTGGCGAGCGAAATCCGGATGGAATCGAACACCTGGGCCGGGGCCTGGGTATTGAAGAGATTCATGACCTCTTGGTTCATGCCGTTCTCCTGTTGGGGACCGAAATCCCTCTGAATGCGTCGGGGCTGGACTGGCCCCCTCGTCTGGCGGAACGAACCGCCGCATCGAAACCTGTGGCGCGCCGCGGGACTGGCCCGCGGCGCGGCTTTTTCCTACTCGTTACTCGGCGGCGTCCGGCAGTTGCACCGGAAGGTCGTCCACGCGGGAATCCTCGAGCTCCACGTTGAGGCCGAGCGAGCGCATTTCCTTGACGAGAACGTTGAAGCTCTCCGGAATGCCCGCCTCGAACGTGTCGTCGCCGCGCACGATCGCCTCGTAGACCTTGGTGCGGCCGGCCACGTCGTCCGACTTGACGGTCAGCATCTCCTGCAGCGTGTAGGCGGCGCCGTAGGCTTCCAGCGCCCAGACCTCCATCTCGCCGAAGCGCTGGCCGCCGAACTGCGCCTTGCCGCCCAGCGGCTGCTGGGTGACCAGCGAGTACGGGCCGATCGAACGCGCGTGGATCTTGTCGTCCACGAGATGGTGGAGCTTCAGGATGTAGATGTAGCCCACCGTCACCTTGCGGTCGAACGGTTCGCCCGTGCGTCCGTCATAGAGAGTCGACTGACCGCTCGTGTCGAGCCCCGCCTCGGTCAGGAAGCGGTTGATGTCTTCCTCCTTGGCGCCGTCGAAGACGGGGGTCGCAATCGACACTCCGTGCCTCATCTGGTCGGCAAGACGCAGGATCGACTCCTCGTCATACTGGCGGACCGGCTCGTTGCGGTTGTTGGCCGGAACGACCTTCTCGATGGTCGCGCGCAGCGGCTTGATATCGCCGCCCTGCTTGTAGGCCTCGATCAGATCGCCGATCTTCTTGCCCATGCCGGCGCAGGCCCACCCGAGATGGGTTTCCAGGATCTGCCCGACATTCATGCGGCTCGGCACGCCGAGCGGGTTGAGCACGACGTCGACATGCGTGCCGTCCTCGAGGAACGGCATGTCCTCGACCGGCACGATGCGGCTGACCACGCCCTTGTTACCGTGGCGGCCGGCCATCTTGTCGCCGGGCTGGATCTTGCGCTTCACCGCGACGAAGACCTTGACCATCTTCATGACGCCCGGAGGCATCTCGTCGCCGCGCTGCACCTTCTCGACCTTGTCCATGAAGCGCTGCTCGAGCGCCTTCTTGGAATCGTCGTACTGGCCGCGCAGAGCCTCGATCTCGCCCTGGATCTTCTCGTCCTCGACGGCGAACTGCCACCACTGCGAACGCGGATACTCGTCCAGCGTCTCCTTCGAGACCTTCGAGCCCTTCTTGAAGCTCTTGGGGCCGGCGATGGCTTCCCTGCCCGCCAGCATCTCGGCCAGGCGGCCGTAGACGTTGCGGTCGAGGATCGCCTGCTCGTCGTCGCGGTCCTTGGCCAGACGTTCGATCTCCTCGCGCTCGATCGCCATCGCGCGCTCGTCCTTCTCCACGCCGTGGCGGTTGAAGACGCGCACTTCGACGACCGTGCCGAAGGTTCCCGGAGGCATGCGCATGGACGTGTCGCGCACGTCGGACGCCTTCTCACCGAAGATGGCGCGCAGGAGCTTTTCTTCCGGCGTCATCGGGCTTTCGCCCTTCGGCGTGATCTTGCCGACCAGGATGTCGCCCGGCTGCACTTCGGCGCCGATATAGACGATGCCAGCCTCGTCGAGGTTCTTCAGCGCCTCTTCCGACACGTTCGGAATGTCGCGCGTGATTTCCTCCGGCCCGAGCTTGGTATCGCGCGCCATGACTTCGAACTCCTCGATGTGGATCGAGGTGAAGACGTCGTCGGCGACGATCCGCTCGGAGAGCAGGATCGAGTCCTCGTAGTTGTAGCCGTTCCACGGCATGAACGCGACGAGCACGTTGCGGCCGAGCGCCAGATCGCCAAGGTCGGTCGACGGACCGTCGGCGATGATGTCGCCCTTCTCGATCCGGTCGCCCATCTTCACCAGCGGACGCTGGTTGATGCAGGTGTTCTGGTTCGAGCGCTGGAACTTCATCAGACGGTAGATGTCGACGCCGGACTTGCCGGATTCGAGATCCTCCGTCGCGCGGATGACGATACGGGTCGCGTCCACCTGGTCGACGATGCCGGTACGGCGGGCGGCGATCGCGGCGCCCGAGTCACGGGCAACGATCGGCTCCATGCCGGTGCCGACGAACGGCGCCTCGGCGCGGACGAGCGGCACCGCCTGGCGCTGCATGTTCGAGCCCATCAGCGCGCGGTTGGCGTCGTCGTTTTCGAGGAACGGGATCAGCGCCGCGGCGACCGAAACCATCTGCTTCGGCGACACGTCCATCAGGTCGACATTGTCGCGCGGCGTCATCATCACTTCGCCGGCGTTGCGGCAAATGACGAATTCGTCGACGAAGCTGCCATCCTTGTTGAGCTCGGCGTTGGCCTGCGCGACATAGTGCTTGGCCTCTTCCATCGCCGACAGGTAGACGACCTCGTTCGAGATCTTGCCGTCGACGATCTTCCGGTACGGGCTTTCGATGAAGCCGTACTTGTTGACGCGGGCGAAGGTCGCAAGCGAGTTGATCAGGCCGATGTTCGGGCCTTCCGGCGTCTCGATCGGGCAGATACGGCCGTAATGCGTCGGGTGCACGTCGCGCACCTCGAAGCCGGCGCGCTCGCGCGTCAGGCCGCCCGGTCCAAGTGCCGACAGGCGGCGCTTGTGGGTGATCTCCGACAGCGGGTTGGTCTGGTCCATGAACTGCGACAGCTGCGACGAGCCGAAGAACTCGCGCACGGCGGCGGCCGCCGGCTTGGCGTTGATCAGATCCTGCGGCATGACCGTGTCGATCTCGATCGACGACATGCGCTCCTTGATCGCGCGCTCCATGCGCAGCAGGCCGACGCGGTACTGGTTCTCCATCAGTTCGCCGACCGAACGGACGCGGCGGTTGCCGAGATTGTCGATATCGTCGATCTCGCCCTTGCCGTCGCGCAGTTCGACCAGCGTCCTGACCACCGCCAGGATGTCCTCCTTGCGCAGGACGCGCACGGTGTCCTCGGCCTTGAGCTCGAGGCGCATGTTCATCTTGACCCGGCCGACGGCCGACAGGTCGTAGCGCTCGCTATCGAAGAACAGCGACTTGAACATGGCTTCCGCCGTGTCGAGCGTCGGGGGCTCGCCCGGGCGCATGACGCGGTAGATGTCGAACAGCGCGTCCTGGCGGCTCTCGTTCTTGTCGATGGCGAGGGTGTTGCGGATATAGGCGCCGACATTGACGTGGTCAATGTCGAGCACGTTGATCTCGGTCACGCCCGAATTGATCAGATCGAGCAGGTTGCCCTTGCGCACGCCCTTCGCATCGACCGTCAGGTCGAGCTCGTCGCCGGCCTCGAGATAGATCTCGCCCGTCTCCGGGTTGACGATGTCCTCGGCGATATAGGAGCCGATCAGGTCGTCGAGCGTCGCCTTGATGGCCTTCAGGCCCTTCTCGGCAAGCTGACGCGCCTGGCGCACCGTGATCTTCTTGCCGCCCTCGACCACGACCTCGCCGGTGTCGGCGTCGATCAGATCGGTCACGGCCTTGCGGCCGCGGAAACGGTCCGGCGAGAACGGCACGCGCCAGTCGTCGCCGTCACGCTCGTAGGTCAGCGTGTTGTAGAAGGTCGAGAGAATCTCCTCGCCGTCCATGCCGAGCGCCATCAGCAGCGACGTCGCCGGAATCTTGCGGCGGCGGTCGATGCGGGCGTGGACGATGTCCTTGGAATCGAACTCGATGTCGAGCCACGAACCGCGGTACGGGATGACGCGCGCGGCAAACAGAAGCTTGCCCGACGAGTGCGACTTGCCCTTGTCGTGGTCGAAGAAGACGCCCGGCGAACGGTGCATCTGCGAGACGATCACGCGCTCGGTGCCGTTGACGATGAAGGTGCCGTTCAACGTCATGAGCGGCATGTCGCCCATGTAGACGTCCTGTTCCTTGATGTCCTTGATCGACTTGGCGCCGGTGTCCTCGTCGACATCGAACACGATCAGGCGCAGCGTCACCTTCAGCGGCGCGGCATAGGTCAGGTCGCGCTGGCGGCACTCGTCGACGTCAAACTTCGGCAGCTCGAACTCGTATTTCACGAATTCGAGCATCGACGCTCCGGAAAAATCCGAGATCGGGAATACCGACTTGAAAACCGCCTGCAATCCCTCGTCCGGACGTCCGCCTTCCGGCTCGTCGACCATCAGAAACTGGTCGTAGGAAGCCTTCTGAACCTCGATCAGGTTCGGCATCTCAGCAACTTCCGGGATCTTTCCGAAAAAGCTGCGAACCCGCCTGCGACCGTTGAACGTGTGGGTCTGGGCCATCGTCGCTCCTTTGCCTACTGGCTATTCCTGCGGCCGCGCGCAACGCGCTGCGGCATTTCAAAACGGTTAAAAACCCGTTTTCGGAAGGCCGTTCCCGGCCCTCGGAAAAGGGGTTTCCACAACTTGCCCAAGACGCGGGCTCCCTCGCTGGCGAGGGACGGCGGGCGGCGACATCGCCGCCCGCCGACACGCGTTGTTACTTCAGTTCGACCTTGGCGCCGGCTGCTTCCAGCTGGGCCTTGATCTTGTCGGCATCAGCCTTGTTGACGCCTTCCTTGACAGCCTTCGGAGCGCCTTCGACCAGGTCCTTGGCTTCCTTGAGGCCGAGACCGGTGATGGCGCGGACTTCCTTGATGACGTTGATCTTCTGCGCGCCGGCATCCGTCAGGATGACGTCGAACTCGGTCTTCTCTTCGACCGGAGCGGCAGCAGCGGCACCGCCGCCGGCAGCAGCGGCTGCGGCCACCGGAGCGGCAGCCGAAACGCCCCACTTCTCTTCCAGGAGCTTCGAGAGCTCAGCCGCCTCGAGGACGGTCAGGCTCGACAGTTCGTCAACGATCTTCGACAGATCAGCCATTTTTCACTTCCTTCAATGGTTCGATTGCGTGTTGTTGATGACAGCGAGAAACGGCCTCATGCCGCTTCGTCCTTCCGGGCATAGGCGCCGAAAACGCGGGCCAGCTGTGCAGCCGGTGCGTTGACGACCTGGGCGATCCGGGTTGCCGGGGTGGCGATCATGCCAACCAGCTTGGCGCGCAGCTCGTCCAGCGACGGCAGCGTGGCCAGAGCCTTCACTCCGTTCGCGTCGAGAGCAGTCGTACCCATCGCGCCGCCGAGAATGATGAGTTTCTCATTCCCCTTGGCGAAATCGGAAGCGACCTTCGGCGCTGCAACCGGATCATCCGAATAGGCGATCAGGGTCTGTCCTTTGAACAGGCCCTTCATGCTTTCGGAGTCCGTACCCTGAAGGGCGATGATGGCGAGACGGTTCTTCGCTACCTTGACGGTGCCGCCGGCGGCGCGCATTTTCGACCTGAGGTCGTTCATTTGCGCCACGGTCAGACCGGCATAGTGGGCCACGACGACTGAACCGGTGTTCTTGAACACCTCGTTCAGGCCCGTGACGAATTCGCGTTTTTCCGCTCTTTCCACTGCCACTCTCCAATTGGCAGCCTTTCCCGAAGGATCGGCTGCCGGTTGCCTTCTGTCGCGCAGGACATCCATTTCCGGATCTCCCGAACGACGCTCGAGGATCCTGTCCCCTTTTTCGCCGTGACGGTTTCCCGTCACGCTGACAAAAGGCACACGCGGTTCGAACCAAACGCTACGCCCTGAGGCGTCGAATTCGGGTCGACCCCCGTCTCATGCAGGCCCGTTCGGCTTAAGGAGAGGACCCTCTCCACCTGCAATCTCGGACAGGAGACCGGAGGTTTCCCTCCGGCTTTCCGAGCCCGTCTCCGGGCCCGGAATTCTTGTCAGGAACAGTGCGTTACGCGCCGTTCCTCATGAAGCTCAGCTAGCGCTGAGCGTCGCCACGTCGATCTTCAGGCCGGGACCCATCGTCGAGGTGAGCGACACCTTCTTGACGTAGTTGCCCTTGGCGCCCGTCGGCTTGGCCTTGATCACCGCATCGGCGAAGGCACGGATGTTCTCTTCGATCGCGTTCGCATCGAAAGAGACCTTGCCCACGCCGCCATGCACGATGCCGGCCTTCTCGACACGGAACTCGACGGCTCCGCCCTTCGAGGCCTTCACCGCACCGGCCACGTCCGTGGTCACGGTGCCGACCTTCGGGTTCGGCATCATGCCGCGCGGGCCGAGAACCTTGCCGAGACGGCCGACCAGCGGCATCATGTCCGGCGTGGCGATGCAGCGGTCGAAGTTGATCTCACCCTTCTGCACGATCTCGACCAGATCCTCCGCACCGACGAGGTCGGCGCCGGCGGCGGTCGCCTCTTCGGCCTTGGCACCGCGGGCGAACACCGCGACGCGGACCGTGCGGCCCGTGCCGTTCGGCAGGTTCACCACGCCGCGCACCATCTGGTCGGCGTGACGCGGATCGACGCCGAGATTCATTGCGACCTCGATCGTCTCGTCGAACTTCACGCTCGCACGATCCTTGAGCAGCTTCACGGCGTCGGACAGGGCGTAGCTCTTGTTCGGGTCGATGCCCTCACGCGACTTCGCAACTCGTTTCGAAAGCTTTGCCATGATCTCAGCCCACCACTTCCAGGCCCATCGACCGGGCGGAGCCTTCGACCATGCGCATCGCCGCGTCGACGTCGTTTGCGTTCAGATCCTTCATCTTGGCCTCGGCGATCTCGCGCACCTTGGCGCGGCTCACCTGGCCGGCAACCTTCTTGCCGGGCTCCTTCGAGCCCGAGTCGAGGCCGGCAGCCTTCTTGAGGAAGTAGCTCACCGGAGCCGTCTTCATCACGAAGGTGAACGACTTGTCCGCGTAATAGGTGATGACCACCGGAACCGGCGATCCCTTTTCCATCTCCTGGGTCTGGGCGTTGAACGCCTTGCAGAACTCCATGATGTTGATGCCGCGCTGACCGAGCGCCGGGCCGATCGGCGGGGACGGCGTGGCCGATCCTGCCTTGACCTGGAGCTTGAGCTGGCCTGCAACTTTCTTAGCCATTTCTCATCTGCCCTTGTTTCATGCCGGACATCTTTACGACGCCGGCGGTTGCAGTTCGGTGGTGCGGGACGCTCGGCCGGCAAAAGCCGCCATCCCTCCCACCAGTACGAACATCCGGCACGAGGCCGGATGCCTTCCGGTCAGGCCTTCTCGACCTGGCCGAATTCGAGATCGACGGGCACGGCGCGCCCGAAGATCGAAACTTCCACCTTGAGCCGCGCGCGCTCCTCGTCGACTTCCTGAACGAAGCCGTTGAACGAGGCGAACGGACCGTCCGAGACGCGCACCTGCTCGCCGATCTCGAAGGTGATCGACGGCTTCGGACGCTCCACGCCCTCCTGCACCTGATGCAGGATGCGGTCGGCTTCCGCGTCGGTGATCGGCACCGGCTTGGAATCGCCGAGGAAACCGGTCACGCGCGGCGTGTTCTTGATCAGCGAGAAGACCGCGTCGGTCAGGTTCGCCCGCACCAGCACATAGCCGGGGAAGAACTTGCGCTCGGCGTCGACCTTGCGGCCGCGGCGCACCTCGACGACCTTCTCGGTCGGCACCAGGATCTTCTCGAAGGAATCCCAGAGGCCTTTCTGCTTGGCCTTCTGCTCAATGTCCTCCGCGACCTTCTTCTCGAAGTTCGAATAGGCGTGGACGATGTACCACCGCGCGGTCATGTCTTGAACTGTCTCCGTGGTCGCCGGGATACTTAGCGCCCGAGGCCGAGGATCAGTTCGACCCCCAGCGCCATAAGCTGATCGGCGGCGAAGAAGAAGATTGCCGCGATGAATGCGAAGACGAGCACCATGATCGTAGAGATCATGGTCTCGCGACGCGAGGGCCAGGTTACCTTCGCCGTCTCGGACCGAACCTGCTGAAGGAACACGAATGGATTGGTGGTCTTCGAAGCCATATGCCGCTCTGTCTCAGGGGCCCGTTGACCGGACCGTCTTTCTGTAGTTCCCGACGCCGGAACGCGCCTCCTTTCGGAGGCCCACGGAAGGGGCGAATCACCGCCTTGCTCCCATGCCATTAGGTGCGTAAAGCTGGCTGCCCAGCTCCACGCACCGCGTGTCTGTCCCGTCTACATAAAGAGGATTCGCCGCAAGCGCAAGGCCCGCTCACCCGCTTCATGTTCTAACGCCAGCGAGGAACCATCCAATCGTTCCCCTTTCCGGCTATGGCATTTCACATCCCCCTGCGGGGAAGACTGGCCCCTTTCGGGGAAACTGGCACGGGCAGCAGGGCTCGAACCTACGACCTGCGGTTTTGGAGACCGCCGCTCTACCAACTGAGCTATGCCCGTATTCCGCCCGTTCCTAATCGCTTGATGCCGAAGCTGCAAGCGGGTCGGGAAGAAAATGGCGGCGCGGACGCCGCCATTCAAGCGCCGAGGCGCCTATTCCTTGATCGAAGCCACGACGCCGGCGCCGACGGTGCGGCCGCCTTCACGGATGGCGAAGCGCAGCTTCTCCTCCATGGCGATCGGCACGATCAGCTCGACATCCACCGTGATGTTATCGCCGGGCATCACCATCTCGGTGCCGGCCGGCAGCGTCACGATCCCCGTCACGTCCGTCGTGCGGAAGTAGAACTGCGGACGGTAGTTGGTGAAGAACGGCGTGTGACGGCCACCCTCCTCCTTGGTCAGGATGTAGGCC
>NZ_JANJTZ010000004.1 GCF_024710845.1 Mesorhizobium sp. | reverse complement strand
CGGTCGGCTGCGGGACGAACTGCTCAACGAGACGCTGTTCACCTCGCTGGCTCAGGCTCGCGTTGCGACCGCCCTATGGCGCGTCGACTACAACACCGCCCGGCCGCACTCCCAGATCGCCTGGCAAACGCCGGACGAGTTGTAAGCGCCTCGCCGATCGCCTACGGATTTGGGCTTGACGTTTCCCGGAATCGCCAGGGCATGAGTTCCTCGATCTGGCTCTGCGGATGGCCGTTGATGATGGCGTCGAGGGTTTCTGCGAGGTAGGCAACGGGATTGACGTCGTTGAGCTTGCAGGTGGCCACGACGGATGAGAGCAGCGCCCAGTTTTCGGCCCCGATCTCGTGGCCAGCAAACAGGGCATTTTTTCTGGTCAGGCATATCGGCCGGATGGCGTTTTCGACCGGGTTGGTATCGAGCTCGAGCCGGCCATCGTCCAGGAAGCGGGTGAGCCCTTCCCAATGGGCAAGACCATAGCGAATGTCTTCGGCCAGCTTTGAGCCCGAGGAGATCATCGACAATTGCTTTTCAAACCACGGCTTCAAGGCGGCGATGATCGGGGAGGAGTGCTGTTGTCGCGCGGCGATCCGAGTTTGTGGCGTCATGCCTCGCACCGTCGCCTCGATGGCGTATAGCGTAGCGATCTGGCGCACGGCGGCTTCGGCGATCGGGGACTTGGTGTTGCGCGCCAGCTTCACGAACCTTCGGCGCAGATGGGCCCAGCAATGGACGAGCTTCCACGGTCCTTGCGGCCGTTCCAGGCGCGTCAGCCGATCATAGCCCTCATAGGCGTCAACTTGCAGGAACTCTCCGCCGAAGCCTTGGAGGAAGCGTTCGGCATGCTCGCCGCCGCGCCCTGCCGCATAGTGGAACAGCACGATGGGCGGGCCTTGGCCACCATGGCCGCGATCATCGCAGGCGATCGCCCAGAAGAAGCCCTTCTTGACCTTGCCGCGCCCGGGGTCGAGCACCGGCGCCGTGGTCTCGTCCATGAACAGACGATCCGCGCAAGCCAGATGCCAGCGCATGTGGCTGGCGACGGGCTTGAGATGGAAGCAGGCCCGGCCAGCCCAGTTTCCCAGTGTCGCGCGATCCAACTGGATGCCCTGACGAGCGTAGATCTCGGCCTGCCGGTAGAACGGCAAATGATCGCCGAACTTGGCGACGATGACCTGGGCGATCAGCGCCTCGGTCGGCAGGCCGCCAGGCACCACATGCTCGGGCGCATGCGCCTGCACGACCGCGCCCGAGCAGCGGCGGCAAGCGTATTTCGGCCGGCGCGTGACCAGAACGCGCAACTGCGCCGGGATCACGTCCAGCCGTTCGCTGACGTCCTCGCCGATCCTGGCCATCTCGCCGCAGCCGCACGGGCACAACGTGCTCTCGGGCTCGATGACCTGCTCCACCCGCGGCAGATGGGCCGGCAAGTGACCGCGGTTGCGCCGGCCAGAACCGGACGTGCCGTCCGAACGGCCCTGGATGATCCGCTGTGCCTTTTCCTGCGCGGCATCGAGCACGCCCTGCGCGATCGCCACGTCTTCGAGCGGCAGGTGGTATTGATCGGGATGAAGCTTTTCGGACTTGGCACCGAACTTCTCGTGGTTCAGTTGACCGACGATGACCTCCAGGCGCCGGCGCGCCTCCTCGGATTCGGCCAAAGCTGCTTGCGCCTCGGCAAGGAGCGCCTTCAAATGCTCGTTCTCTTCCTGGAGAACCATCAGATTCATGCGCTAAATCAAGCACATGAGCATCGATAACGCCACCGGGTCAACGCGCCTGAGTCACTGTGCCACACTCATCCGGCAAGCTGCGGGCGCCGCACCCTCTCGGGGCGAACCAGTCGCCAATCCAGCCCTTCGAATAAGGCCGCGAACATCGCCGGTGATATGCGCATCACGCCGTCGCGAACCTGCGGCCAGACGAACTTCGAACCCTCGAGCCGCTTGTAAACGAGCACAAGTCCAGTGCCATCCCAGACCAAAATCTTGATCCGGTCAGCCCTTTTGGCCCGGAAGACGAAGGCCGCGCCAGCAAAAGGATCGAGGTCGAGCATCTCCTGCACCGCCGCCGCCAGCCCGTCCATGCCGCGACGGAAGTCGACCGGACAGGTCGCCATGTAGATCTTCAGATCGGCGCCCGGTGCAATCATCGCGAGGCCCGCACCGCACGGATCACCTGCGGCAGGTGCTCAAGGTCAACCGCCGTTCGGATCACCATGTCGTCGATCACGATCTCCACCTTCGCCGGCGGCGATTTCGGGGGCCGCATCGTCCGCTGGGGCGCCGAGGATTCGTCCACCAGCAGCGGCGCGAACATCGGCGCCATGCTTTCCGGCAGCGCCAGTCGTCCCTGCCGAAGGCGACGCCGCCAATCGTAAACCTGCCAACGGGTCACGCCATGCTTGCGTGCCACCGCCGCCACCTGCATCCCCGGCATCAGGCTCTCGGCCGCAATCCGGGCTTTGTCGGTCTCCGAGCGAACCCGCCGTCCCGTCGGACCTTCCAGAACCTCGAGCCGACCCGCGTAGCCAGTCGTCGGGACGTCCAAATGGACGTCCATTTTGCCGTCTGCTCCCACTTGGACCCTCCGTCTCTAACGATCGGCGGACTCTTGCCACATTAACCTCATGCGCCGCACGAGGGGAGCGACGTGGCGCTTACTCTAAAGGGGCAGTAGCGGCGGTTGCAGCGGCCGCTGCTGCCGTTCCAACTCCTGCCGCGCCCGTCGTCCCCCCGCCGACTGTAAACCTTAACGTTGCTCAGGGCTTTGCATTGCAGATTAAGCCTCACAATAATGGAGAAATCCATTTGAGCGTGACGGCGGCACTTCAGAATCCCGCCTTCTTTAAATGGCCTTTTAACGGGTGGACCGTGCCGAAGAAAGGTACGAAAAATAAAGCTTATCCTCAGTTGTCACCTGACCCGATTGTAAACATTAGCGTCTATGGCGCACCATCGGCGGCGCTCCTGGTGTTAACAGGCTATCCTCTAAATACTGTATATTATGAAATTAGAAGTGAGATACGAATCACTGCTTCGCCGCTCGTCGGCCTAGTGCCAGACTACTCCATTATGATTATAGAGCAGTCAAATCTTCCGGGAACGGATTACGAAATTACTGTTCACACCCCAGCGAGCATCGATTACCCGGCATGGGTGGCAGCCTGCAATCAACAGATGCCTAGCGGTGGGAAAATTCCTCGGAAGTTCGGCTGGTTCTAAAGTTCCGTCCTGCGAAATTCTAGAACGGCATTCTCGGTGATGGCGTTCTTTATGTGGTGGTAGTTTTCCGTTGTCACAGAAATGTCGAGCATCACTCGCGTCTCTAGCCCAGCCATGCGGGCTATCTCGATGATGTGACCACAGGTATCGATTGTTGTCCACTCATCGCCGGCTTTGGTTTTGCTATTCCCTACGACGTAATAGGCCCGGGCGCCTAGCTTTAGTACCTGTTTCACAGCGTGAATGTTGTCTGACATATCGCAGAAGTAACGCCAAAGGAGCGCAGCCATATTTGCGCGTCTGAAACCAACGGCACCTGCCTGATTTAACGCATGAATCTTACGTAGAGATTTGACGATGTTTTTGGGTAGGCGCTTTGTCGCCCCCTTTCGCATAAGTTCTAGCTCGAACATCTGCCGGGCGGACTTCCTGATCTCTCGTGAGCCCGTCAAATCTGCCTCCAGTGCTGAGCGCTCTATGCTTTCAATCCCCATGATCGCCATCAAAGACAATCGATCGGTGTCGATGTACGGTAGGGCAGTTGCATATGGTGGGCTGGTGACTACACAGTCCACTGACTGTGGCAGCAAGCCAAGCCTGTCAAAGGTTGCCCCTTGTCGGCAATCGCCATCAACGATGTTCGGCGCAATAAGCTCAGTCGGCTGACGTCCCGCCACCGACCAGTATTTTTCGAGCCGTTTTAGTTGGTTAGCTAAGCGCTCTTCGTATAGCTCCAAGACCGGCGCGTTGTTCAATGGCTCCTTTCGGCGTCGGATGCGTAAGTCTGAGGGGTCTTGTTGCGAGACATCACGGATGACGGAGCTGAGGACAACCTCTGCAAATTCCACCAATCTGGTGTCGCCAAAAAGCCGGATGTGGCTCAGCAACCAGTCAAGCTTGTCCAAAACGGGGTCTGCGAACCAGCTGTCTAATTCCCCCTGCACGGCATCAGCGAATTGCACCCGTGATTTTGGAAAGCTCTTTGGTGCCCGTCGGACGCGCTCAAGCAAGGACTTCAAGGCCTGCTCTGCGATCGACCGTTCAACTGCTAGAATCTCTGTCTTTGCGCGCGCTACTTTGGCTGCTAGCGGGTTCATATCACAGCCGAAGGCCGCGTAGCCATTCAGCATCCCTTCCAACAAAACAGTTCCGCTTCCGCAAAATGGATCAAGAATACGGGCGCCCGGACCTGCTCCGGAAATGTTAATAAGAGCTTTAGCTAGTTGTGGGTAGAACTTTCCTTTGTACGGATGGAGTCCATGTGTAACGTATTTGGGGTCTTTTCGCCTAGCAGCTTCGGCATCGCCGTTCTCTAAAACTTTCTGCCATGTCGGTTGAGCTACAGGATTGCTACCCGAAACGATAAATTCTTTCGAGAACGACAATCCCCGTATCGCAGACAGTTGCGATGGCGTGGCGGTTATTTGTATTGGGCCGTTGTAATCTTGGGTGCCATCTTGTGCACCTGTAAGTCGCTCAATCTCCAGTTTACGTAAGCTAACTTCATAATCCCACATTCGGTAGGCTGGCGGGATCAGTGTCACTGCGACCGCGGTATCGGATTTTCGAAGGACTACCAGCTGCTCATTGCGAGCACGTCTGCCCGGCTTGGCGAACGAACGCTTGGTTATATGAATAGGACGGTCAATGATGGTGACGACTTCAAACCCGACACCCTTTGCAGACGCGGCAATGGCGTCCGACGTGGAGAAATTTTCGCCTTTGAACACGGCGTCACCGACAATGAAAACGGCATACCGGCCCGGCTGCAGGACCGCCCCACAGGAAGAAAGCACAGCGGCGATGTCGTCCTTATATTCTTGAAAACCGGAGCCATTGCGTTGATGTTTCAAATGCGAGCCGATCTCAACCGCTCCGAAATCGCGCGGGTCAAATCCAAGCCAGAACAGACGGAATCGGTGATATAGGTGGTAGTCCGTCGCGTTCGGATAAGGAGGGGACGTGACAATAAGATTTACGGAACCGTCTCCCAGGTGCGGGCTTATTCCAGTGCGGCTGTCCCCAACGATGAAGCGCGCATCCGCTCTTTGGAGGTCCGGCGCGGCGTTTTCTAGCCGGCGTGAAATGGTCCGCAGCGATTCCGCATAGCCGCTTAGTGACAGGCCTGGGGCGACTTCCCGTGGCTCCGACACATATCGAGTTTCCGATTCTTGGAATGACACCCGTAGGACGATACGTGACAAAGCGACCAGAGCGGCATCGCGCGCTAGTCCGGAAGTTGTCCCATCAATAAGAAAGCGCAGCAACGCCAGTTCAGCTATCGAATTTTCGTGAAACCACTTTTCAATGTTGGGTATTGGCGGGATGTACGCTCCGTGTTTGGTGACGATGTTTTTTCTCCAACCAGTCTGTTTGATTTCGGGAGCTGATAGATAGCTCAGAACCGTTGCTTGAAGCTGTTCGAGGTCTGCTTTGACCGCTGTCGTCATGAATCCGGTCTTAACCCGGCCAATCAGTGCCGACAGCGGGTTTGCGTCGATAGAGACAGCCCTGCGTCCTAATCTCACTGATTCTACAGCTGTGGTGCCGCTTCCACCAAAGGGATCAAATATGACGTCGCCAGGCGCCGACAGAGCGGCAATAAGGTGAGCAGGAATTTGGGGAATGAATTTTGCGGGATAGGGATGGAGATCGTGGGTTAGATAGCCTGTGTCATCATTGGTAAATGACCAGTCTTGAGCTTTCAGAATTCGGACGACGTCGGAAGGCCTGCTTAAGTCCGCAGAGGGTGGTCTGCCATGTGGAGGTAGGGTCCGTTCGGCCTCGGGAACACTCAGAACGATCTGCTCTTCGAGCCAGTCAGTGATGGTGTCGCCTTGCAGATTGAGGGCCTTGACGAGGGCAGCCTTTCGTTGATTGCTGGTCTCTAGGACGATACGCTCTTTGGCCATTAGAATCTGCATTCGTTGACATGATCATAGAATCCTAACCCACGCTGTCGGTTTTGCCAATTCGTATGTCCATTCGCGAACATATGACTTTACGGGCTGCTCGCTGTCGGTTGCGGCTTCAGAAAAATACCGCGGAAGCATGGTCCAGTGCGGAATGTTGGTATCTCTGTGGGTATCGATAAGATTTTCTTGTGATCAAGTACTTGAAATGTAACTTAAAATTTATTTAGATGTGTGTTCCTCCGGGCCACCATGACACGCCGGCAAACTTTGCCACCGCGGTCGAAATCTTACGCCCGCCCTGTCGCGGATGGGGCCCTTGTCGCCGATGCGATCGCTCGCCTTTGCCTCGGCAATGCGTTGTCCACTCTGCCGATGACGATCCTGCCTTCTTAGCCGAGCCGCGGGCGGATCGATGGCTGGTCGTGTCCGGAGAGGGTGCGGGAGGCGGCGGAACGTGTCTCACGATTCTCGGCATGCTCGTATTGAATACGCTGCCGCTTGGATATAAGCCTCCCTGATATAGGCCGCGCTGCCAGGGGGAGAGACGGCGGATGCTTGGTGCTTGCGCATTGAGGTCGGCGGCGACGAAGGAGGACGATCGGATGAAGGGGATCGGCGAGGGGATCCGGCGCACGGAGGACGATCGCCTGCTGCGTGGGGCCGGCAGGTTCGCCGACGACCTGGCATTCGAGAACGCCGCCTACGCCGTGTTCGTCCGCTCGCCGCACGCCCATGCGCGTATCGCCAGACTGGATGTCACCGCGGCAAGGGCGCATCCCGGTGTCCTGGCCGTGCTGACCGGAAAAGACATCGCGGCGGCCGGCGTTGCGCCGATACCGCACAGCATCGGCTCGTCGAAAATCGGTGCGGATGTAGCGCTGGCCAATGCGGACGGGTCGGAGCGGGCGCGGACGCCCCACCATGCGCTGCCGTCCGACAAGGTGCGCTTCGTCGGCGAGGCTTTCGCGGCTGTGATCGCCGAAAGCGTCGACATCGCCAAGGACGCGATCGACCTGATCGACGTCGAGTGGGACGAACTCGATGCGGTCGTTCGCGCCACGGAGGCAAGCCGGCCCGGTGCCCCGCTGCTCTGGAGCCACGTGAGCGACAACCTCGCACTCGAGGCCGTAATCGGCGATCCCTCCGGCACGGACGCCGCGTTTGCGAACGCGGCCCACCGCGTGTCCTTCAGAAGCCGGGTGCAGCGGGTGACCGGGGTGCATATGGAGCCGCGCAGTGCCGCTGCCTCCCATGACAAGGCGACGGGCCAATATGTCCTGCGGGCGTCTTCGGGGATCGGTGTCGTGATGATGCGCGACCAATTGGCTGCGACGCTCGGCGTGGACGCCGGGCTGGTGCGCGTCGTTGCGCCACCGAACGTCGGCGGCAATTTCGGCACGCGCAACGCGCTCTATCCGGAATTCGTCGTGCTGGCGCTCGCTGCGCGGCAGATCGGGCGGCCCGTGAAACATGTCGCCGAACGCACCGAAGCCTTCCTCTCGGACTACCAGGGACGCGACCTCGAGATCGAGGCGGAGCTGGCGCTGGACGCGGAGGGGAATTTCCTCGCATTCCGCTCGACCAACACGGCCAATGTCGGCGCCCACACCGTCTCCTACGTGCCGCTCAACAAGGGCGTGCAACTGATGACCAGCCTCTACCGCGTCCCGATCGCATCGGCCGTTGCGCGGGCGGTGATGACCAACACGCCGCCGACAATTCCCTACCGCAGCGCCGGCCGACCCGAGGCGATGTACGCCATCGAGCGCATGATCGACCTGGCGGCGCGCGAGAATGGCTTCGACCGGATCGATCTGCGCCGCCGCAACATGATCCCCACGCGGGACCAGCCCTACCGCAATCCGTTCGGCGTGGCCTACGACAACGGCGCCTACGAAGCGGTCATGCAGCGGGCGCTGGATCTCGCCGATTGGGACGGGTTCGAGGAACGCCGGGCCGAGGCGCGGACGCGCGGACGCTGCCGCGGCATCGGCTTCGGCAATTACATCGAGGGGACCAGCGGCATTCCGCGGGAGCGGGCCGAGATCGCCATCGACGGCAGCGCGGAAACGATCGATGTCATCGTCGGGACGCAGGACACCGGCCAGGGCCACGAGACTGCCTTCTCGCAGCTGGTCGGCGCCCTGCTTGGCGTGCCGCCCGAGGCGGTGCGCGTCAGGACCGGCGATACCGATTTCGTGGTGGCTGGCGGCGGCTCGCATTCCGGCCGGTCCCTGCGCTTTGCCTCGATCGTATTCCAGCAGGCTTCCGGCACGATCGTGCTGCGCGGGCGATCGGTGCTGGCGGCGATGTCCGGGCGGCCGCTGGAGGACATCGTTTTCGCGGATGGCCTCTTTCATGTGACCGGCACGAACCGGGTGGCGACCCTGTTCGAGCTCGCCCGCCAGAGCGAGGACGGCAACGGCCTGCCCGAGGCGTTGCGCGGGCCGTTCCGCGCCGCCGCCGACGCCGTCACGCCGGGCCTCGCCTTTCCCTACGGCGCGGCGGTGTGCGAGATCGAGATCGATCCGGAGACCGGCGAATGGGCGATCGAGCGCTATACCTCGGTCGACGACGTCGGCCGCGCGCTCAATCCGATGATCGTGCACGGCCAGACGCATGGCGGCATCGTCCAGGGGGCGGGCCAGGCACTGCTGGAATGGTCGCGCTTCGACGACGACACCGGCCAGGCGCTGTCGGCCAGCTTGATGGACTATGCGCTGGCGCGCGCCAGCGATTTCCCAAGCTTCGTCACCGACCTGAGCGAGGTGCCGTCGGTGAACCATCCGATGGGCTTCCGGCCGGGCGGCGAAGGCGGCACCACGCCGGCACTCGGCGTCACAATCAATGCCGTGGTCGATGCGCTGGCCCATCTCGGCGTTCGCCATGTCGAGATGCCGGCGACGCCGATGCGGATCTGGCAGGCGATCCAGGACGCGCGGGCAGAGCGGACACAGAGCGAAGGAGCGGACCATTGACCAACGAAGTCATCATCACCCAGCGCGACGATCACGTCCTCGAGATCGTGCTGAACCGTCCCGAACAGGGCAACGCGCTGACGCCCGCGATGGCGGAGGCAATCTCCGCCGCGTTGCGCACGCTCGACCCCGAAACGCGCGTGGTGCTGGTCAAGGCCGCAGGCGCGGACTTCTGCACCGGGCGCAGCGCGGCGATGCCGGCGGCCGGCACGAAGGTCACGGCGCTCGACCTGCGGCGGCTGATCTCAGATCCGGTACTCGATTTCTACCAGGTCCTGCGCGAGGTGCCGGTGCCCTTCGTGACGCAGGTGCGCGGCCGCGCCAATGGGGTGGGCTGCGCCATCGCTGCGCTGGCCGACGTCGCGGTGGCCGCCGACACGGCGCGTTTCCAGGTGCCGGAGATGAACCACGACATCGCGCCGACGCTGGTGATGAATGCGCTGGCCGACCGCATCCCGCGCGCCGCATTGGCGCGGCTCGTGCTGACACGCGACGCGGTGGAGGCGGCGGAGGCCAAGACGCTCGGCCTGATCGGCGTCGTCACCGGGGCCGATACGCTGGAGGCGGAAACGCAGCGGATCGTCGGCCAACTGACGAAGAACTCGGCCGCGACCGTGCGCGCCGTGAAGGCGTTCCTGTCGACCGCGCCGGAGACGTCCTTCGCCGCCCGCAAGGAGCTGGCGGCCCTGATCAACAGCGTCGCGTTTGCCGAGCGCTTCCGCTGAAGCAGGATGCGGGGAGGAAGCCCGCGGGTTCGGATGCCTTCGCGCTGATTCAGCCCAGCATCAGGGGCCGCAGGGCGGCGGTCGCGGCCTCGGTGATGCCGACGATCTTGCGGCGGTCGAGGTCGAAAACGATCGCCACCGATTCCATGTAGCCCCAGACCTGTCCTCCGACCGGGTCGATCATCCAGTGTTCGAGCGAGAGCGTCTTTGCGTCCGCACCGGTGAAGGCCGAGCGGACCTCGAAACCGTCGCCGGCGCGGGGCCGGCCGACATGGACGATGCGGAATTCAAGCACCGCGCCGCCGAAGCGCTCGGGGACGGTTTCGGCGTGCCGGGCGACGATCTCCCGCAGGGGCGCGGTCAGGCCGCGGATACCGTCGGCGACGGCGCCCATGAATTTCTGGGGGACCATGCGCCCGAACGCATCGCAGTCGGACGTCGCGACGGACCCGAGAGCGATACGCCTGTGGGCGGCGAGTGCGGAAGGCGCGTCAAGGGACGGCACGGGACCGGCTTTCACGCCCCGGGGGCGAGCCTCGGGCGGCACTTCCATCGCAAGAGCCGCGGCCCGATCGGGGAACGGCGCCGGCCAGGCAATCGATTCGCCGGCCGGCGTCGAGGCACTGAGCACGATGCGGAATGTGGCCACGAGCGCGCCATCGATGTCGCGCCGCAGCAAGGCCACGACCTCGGCATTGCTTTCGCCCGCGCTAGAGAAGCCTGCAATCATGTAGAGAGGCGTCGCCGTCTGGGCCTCGCGGTGGAAGCGGATATGCATCTCCTCCACCTGTGCCGTGGCGGTGGCGCCGGGCGCGAAAAGTCCGGGCAGTCCGGCGAACGCGAAGAGCACGGACAAGCCCTCCATGCAGCGCGCGACGTAGAAGCGCGTGTTCATGTGGCCCATCTCGTCGCATTCCCAGGCATTGACGCCGCCGCGCCAGACTTCCATGCCGCCCCCCATGTCAGTTTCACGCTCGCTCAAGAATTGCCCTTCCTTTGGGGTGTTTATCAGGCATCCTGATATCATTCAATCGGGCGATCCAGAGGCGTGCCGGACAAGCGCGAATCCAACGACGGGCGGACGCCGGTTTGGTCTTGACAATTATCAGGGACCCTGATGATAGGTTGGCGTAGCCATCGGATCGAGGAGGACGACTGATGAACGCCGTGTCCAGAGGCCCTGCCGTCGTTCCGGGCGGCTACGTGTCGCCTGAACTCCTCATCGATGGCGAATGGATAGACGCGTCGGCGCGCGAGACGCAGCCGGTCGTAAATCCTGCCACCGGACGCGCCATCGGCGTCGTGCCGCACGCGACCGCCGCCGATCTCGACCGGGCGCTGGCCGCGGCCGAGCGGGCCTTCGCGTCGTGGCGCCACGTGAACCCGCGCGAGCGCGGCAAGATCCTGAAGAAGGCCGCCGACCTGATGCGCGAGCGCCAAGAGGACATCGCCCGCCTCGCCACGCTCGAGATGGGCAAGCCGCTCGCCGAAGCACGGCTCGAGACGCATTTCGCTTCCGAGGAAATGGAGTGGTTCGCCGAGGAAGGCCGCCGCAGCTACGGCCGCGTCATTCCCGGCCGGCTGCACGACACGCGCTTCACCGTCGTGCGGGAGCCGGTCGGCCCCGCCGCCGGATTCTCCGCCTGGAACTTCCCGATCGGCAACGCGGCGCGCAAGATGGGGGCGGCCCTCGCTGCTGGCTGCACGATGGTCTACAAGCCGGGCGAAGAGGCTCCGGCCTCGGCGCTCGCTGTGGCGCGGTGCCTGGTGGACGCGGGCGTGCCGGCGGGTGCGATCGCGGTGGTGTTCGGCGTGCCGGACACGATCTCGCGTCATCTGCTGGCCTCGCCGGTCATCCGCAAGATCTCGTTCACCGGCTCGATCCCGGTCGGCAAGCACCTGATCAAGCTCGCCGCCGACGGGCTGAAGCGCACCACGATGGAGCTTGGCGGCCACGCGCCGGTGCTGGTCTTCGACGATGCCGACATGACGACCGCGCTCGACATGGGCGTGCTGCGCAAATACCGCAACTCCGGCCAGGTCTGCGTGTCGCCGACACGGTTCTACGTGCAGGACGCGTCCTACAAGGGTTTCTGCGAGGGCTTTGCCGAGCGGGCTGCCAGGATAAAGGTCGGCGACGGGCTGGATGCGAGCACACAGATGGGGCCGCTGGTCCACGGTCGCCGCCGCGACGCGGTGGAAGCGCTGGTGCAGGACGCGGTCGCCAAGGGCGCTAGGCTGCTGACCGGGGGCCGGCGCGTCGGCAACGAGGGCAGCTTCTTCGAGCCGACGGTGCTCGCCGATGTACCGGGGGACGCCCGGATCATGCGCGAGGAGCCGTTCGGCCCGGTCGCCGTGCTCAACCCGTTCAGCGATCTGGACGATGCCGTGCGCAAGGCTAACAGCTTGCCCTACGGGCTCGCGGCCTATGCCTTCACCTCGTCGGCGTCCAACATCGCGCGGCTGGGGGACGCGATCGAGGCGGGGATGGTGGGCATCAACTCGTTCAATATCTCGATGCCCGAGACGCCGTTCGGCGGCGTCAAGGAAAGCGGCCACGGATCCGAGGTCGGCATGGAGGGCATCGACGCCTTCCTCGTCACCAAGACGCTCAGCGTCACCGTCTGAAACCGGTCACGGCAGGGAGGCCGATGCGATGAAGCACACCCGTCCGGAAGGCGCCTTCGCCGCGGAGTCGGTGCTCGGCCGGATGAAGGCGGCCGGCATCGACGTGCTGTTCGCCAATGGCGGCACCGACTTCCCTTCGATCATTGAGGCCTATGCGCGCGCGCCGGAGAGCGGTATCGCCATGCCGGAACCGTTCGTCATTCCGCATGAAGGCGTCGCGGTGGGCATGGCGCATGGCTACTATCTGGCGACGGGCAAGCCGGCCGCCGTGATGGTGCATGTCAATGTCGGTCTCGCCAATTCCGTCATGGGGCTGATCAACGCGGCGTCGGAGAACGTGCCGATCCTGATGTGCTCGGGGCGCACGCCGCTGACCGAGAGCGGCCGCTTCGGCAGCCGGTCGAGCCCGATCCACTGGGGCCAGGAGATGCGCGACCAGGCCGGAATGGTGCGCGAGATCGTCAAATGGGACTACGAGCTGCGCTATGCCGACCAGGCGGGGCCGGCGATCGACCGCGCCATCAGCATCGCCATGAGCGAGCCGCGCGGCCCGGTCTATGTCAGCCTGCCACGCGAAGCGCTCGCCGAGGCGGCCGTCGCGCCGACGTCCCGCCCGAACCTCGCGCCGACGACCTACGGACCGCCCGCAGCGGACCTCGTGGCACGCGCAGCGGAGGTGCTTTCTCAAGCGAAGAACCCGGTCATCATCACGCAGAGCGGCGAGGTCGGCGGCGGCTTCGAGCCGCTGACGGGCTTTGCCGAGCGTTTTGCCCTGCCGGTGGTCGAATTCTGGGCGACGCGACAGGCGCTGCCCACCAGCCATCCGATGCATGTCGGCCGGGATCCGACCGAATGGGTTCGCAACGCCGACGTGATCGTCGTCGCCGGGGCCATGGTCCCTTGGATCGCCGACCATGTCCAGCCGCCGGAGACCTGCACGGTCATCGCGCTCGGCCCGGAGCCGCTCTACCGCGGCCTGCCGATGCGCAGCTTCCGCATCGACATCTCGCTGGCGGGCGGGCTGAATGCCGGCATCGCCGCGCTGGACGCCGCCATGCGCGACTGCGTGCCCGCGGTCGAGGATTTCGCTGACCGCCGCGCCCGCGTCGCTTCGGCGCGTGCCGCGCTCGACGCCGCGCTGCAGAGGAGGCTTTCGGCCGGCAGCGGCTCGCCAATGTCGCCGGCCTATGTCAGCAAATGCCTGTCCGATGCCGCCGACGCGAACACGGTGTTCTTCAACGAGCTGGGGATCGATCCGAGCGCGATGCGGTTCGAGGCGCCGCGCAGCTTTTTCTCGACGCCGCTCTCCGGCGGTCTCGGCTGGGGCCTGACGGCTGCGCTCGGCGCGCAGCTGGGGGACCGGTCCAAGCAGGTGATCGCGACGATCGGCGACGGTTCCTACATGTTCGCCAATCCCGTGGCCTGCCACCAGACCGCGGCGGCGCTGAAGCTTCCGCTGCTGACCGTCGTCTTCAACAACGGCATCTGGAACGCGGTGCGCCGTTCGACGCTCTACATGTATCCGGACGGCAGTGCGGCAGCGGCCAACGTGATGCCGATCACCGCGCTCGACCCGTCGCCCGACTATGCCGCGATCGCGCGGGCGCACGGCGCGCATGCCGAACGCGTCGACGACGGCGCGGCTCTTCCGGCCGCCATCCGGCGCGCGCTGGAAGCGACACGGTCGGGCCGCCAGGCGCTGCTGGAAGTCATCGTGGGCTATTAGTGGACACGGCCACGCCCCACGCCACGCACGAGGCGCGGTTGGCGCAACGGCTTCCGCTGCTGCGCCGGAAATTCCCGACCATCGAGGACCTGGAGAAGCGCGCCGACAAGCGGATTCCCCGCTTCGCCTTTGAGTTCCTGCAAGGCGGTGCCGGAGACGAGAGCGGCCTGTCCCGCAACCGGTCAGCGCTCCGGGGCATCGAGATCGTGCCGCGCTACGGGATCGAGACGCAGGGCATCGATCCGACGGTCGAGCTGTTCGGCCACCGCTACGCCGCTCCGATCGGCATCGCGCCGATCGGCATGGACGGGCTGATGTGGCCCGGGGCGACCGAGCTGTTCGCGCGCGCGGCGCAGCGGATGAACATACCCTATCTCGTCGGCACGCTGGCGACCGCGCGCATCGAAGATGTCGCCAGATGGGCGCCGGACGTGACCTGGTTCCAGCTCTATCCATTGGCCGCCGATGACCATCGCGTCAGCTTCGACCTAGCCGCCCGCGCGCAGGCCGCCGGCGCCCGGGTGCTGGTGGCGACGCTCGACGTTCCCGTTCGCTCGAAGCGTCCGCGCGACCTGCGCAACGGCTTCGTGATGCCCTTCCGGGTGGGCTATCGCAACGCGCTGGACATCGCCGCGTCGCCCGCCTGGATGCGGGCCCTGGCCAGGCGGGGCATGCCGCGCTTCGCCAACATTGAAGCCTATGCGGGGGGAGGCGACCCGGCCGCCTTCGTGGGCGCCCATGTCGGCGGCGGCTTTGCCTGGGACGTGCTGGCGCGGCTGCGCGAGACCTGGCGCGGGCCTATGCTGGTCAAGGGCGTGCTGCACCCGGCCGATGCCGAGAAGGCGCGCGCGCTCGGCATGGACGGCGTGATCGTCTCCAACCATGGCGGCCGTCAGTTCGACGCAGCGCCGGCCTCGATCGACATGCTGCCGGCCGTCGCCGCAGCTGTCGGGTGCGACATGACGGTCATTCTCGACAGCGGCGTCACCTCCGGGGTCGACATGCTGCGGGCGCTTGCCTGTGGCGCCCACGCGAGCTTTTCGGCCCGCGCGTTCATGCTGGCGCTGGCGGCCATCGGCGACGACGGCGCGCGCCACATGGCGGCTAGCTTCGTCGAAGAATTCACCCTCGCGCTCGGCCAGTCCGGGCTGCGGTCCGCCGCGGAGGCGCGCCATGCGCCGGTGCGGCATGCGACGGCCTGGACGTGGCCGGCCCGGACAGGAGACGCACGATGAAGCTCGGTGCAGCGATTGCGGAAATCCTCAAGCGGGAGGGCGTCGAGCTCATCTGCGGCTATCCGGTCAACCACGTGCTGGAACGCGCCGCCGAGGCCGACATCCGCCCCATCATCGTGCGGCAGGAGCGTACCGGCATCCACATGGCCGACGCGATCTCGCGGCTGTCGTCGGGGCGCAGGATCGGCGTCTTCGCCATGCAGCTCGGGCCGGGGACGGAGAATTCCTACGGCGGCATCGCTCAGGCCTATGCGGAATCGGTGCCGCTGCTGGTGCTGCCGATGGGCTACGAGCGCCGGCTCGCCCATGTCGATCCCAACTACAACGCCACCATCTCGATGCGCAGCATCACCAAGTCGGCCGAGCCGATCACGTCGGCCGAGGAGCTGACCAATGTGTTCCGCCGCGCCTTCAGCCGGCTGCGCAACGGGCGCGGCGGGCCGGTGCTGATCGAGATCCCGAACGACATGTGGCAGCACGAGGTGCCGGAGCCTCTCAACTACCGGCCGGTGCTCGCCACTCGCTACGGTCCCGACCCGGCGGCGGTGCGGGAGGCGGTCGATCTGCTGCTGGCGGCCAAGCGCCCGGTGCTCTACGCTGGACAGGGCGTCCACTACGGCCGTGCCTGGCCGCAGCTGAAGGCGCTGGCGGAGCGTCTGGCGATTCCCGTTTCGACCAGCCTCGAAGGCAAGAGCGCGTTTCCCGAGACGCATGAGCTGTCGATCGGCGCGGGCGGTGCGGCGATCTCGAAAACGCTGCGCCATTTCCTGGATGCGTCCGACCTCATCTTCGGCATCGGCTGTTCCTTCACGGAGACCGCGTTCGGCGTGCAGATGCCGCTTGGCATGACGATCATCCACGCCACGCTCGACCCCGACCATGTCAATAAGGACATCGAGGCCAGGGTGGCTCTGGTGGGCGATGCAGGGCTGACCCTCGACGCCGTGCTGGCCGAGCTCGATATGCGGGGAACGCCCGCCCGCGATGCGGCGGAGACGGCAGCGGAAATCGCGTCGGTACAGGCAGCCTGGCTCGCCGAATGGATGCCGAAACTGACTTCGAACGACGCGCCGCTGTCGCCCTACCGGGTGTTGTGGGACCTGCAGCACACGGTCGACGTTGCCAACACGATCATCACGCACGATGCCGGCAGTCCGCGCGACCAGCTCTCGCCTTTCTGGAGGACGATCGAGCCGCTGACCTATATCGGCTGGGGCAAGTCGACCCAGCTCGGCTACGGGCTTGGGCTGGCGATGGGCGCCAAGCTCGCCCATCCCGACACGCTCTGCATCAATGTCTGGGGCGACGCCGCGATCGGCTTCACCGGCATGGATTTCGAGACAGCAGTGCGGGAGCGCATCCCGATCCTCTCGATCCTGCTCAACAATTTCGCGATGGCGATGGAATTGCCGATCATGCCCGTCTCGACGGAAAAGTACCGCTCGACGGACATTTCCGGCGACTATGCCGCCTTCGCGCGTGCGATGGGCGCCTATGGCGAGCGGGTGACGTCGCCGGAGGAGATCGTGCCGGCTATCCGGCGCGGGATCGAGAAGACGAAGGCCGGGATTCCGGTGCTGCTGGAGTTCATCACCGCCAAGGAAATCCAGCGCTCGCGCTATCACCGCGCGGCGGCAGGCGCGTGACATGACCAGTCCGCTGCAACCGGTGATCGACCATCTCAAGCCGCATTTCGGCGAGCGGCTGTCGGTGTCGGACGCGGTGCGCGAGCATCATGGCCACGACATGTCGCGCCAGCCGACGCGGCTGCCCGATGCGGTGGTGTTCGCCGAGAGCGAGGACGACGTGCAGCGCGTGGTGGCGGCGTGTTTCGAGCACGGCATTGCGGTGACGCCGTTTGCCGCGGGCTCGTCGATGGAAGGCCATACGATCCCGCTGAAGGGCGGCATCTCGCTCGACGTCAGCCGCATGACGCGGATCGTCGCCGTCAACGGCGAGGATTTCGACGCGGTGGTCGAGGCCGGCGTGACGCGCAAGCAGCTCAATTCCTACTTGCGCGACATGGGCCTGTTCTTTCCCATCGATCCGGGCGCCGACGCGACGCTCGGCGGCATGGCGTCGACCCGGGCGAGCGGCACGACGGCGGTGCGCTACGGCACGATGCGCGAGAACGTGCTGGCGCTGCGCGTGGTCACGCCCACAGGCAAGATCATCACCACCGGGCGGCGGGTGAAGAAATCGTCCACCGGCTACGACCTGACCAAGCTCTTCGTCGGTGCGGAGGGAACGCTCGGCGTCATCACCGAGGTCACGGTGCGGCTGCAGCCGATCCCCGAGACGATTGCGTCGGCGATCTGCACCTTCCAGACGATGCGCGGCGCGGTCGAGGCGGTGGTCGCCACGATGCAAAGCGGCATTCCCGTCGCGCGGATCGAGTTTCTCGACGAGGTGGCGGTGGATGCGGCAAACGCGCATTCCAAGTTGGGGCTGAAGCGGGCACCGACGCTTTTCCTCGAGTTTCACGGCAGCCCGCGCTGGGTCGAGGAGCAGTCGCAAACGGTGGCCGCGATCACCGCCGAGTTCGGCGGCTCAAACTTCGCCTGGTCGACACTGCCGGAAGACCGCGAGCGGCTGTGGAAGGCGCGGCACGAGACGATCTACGCCAACCAGTCCCTGCGGCCGGGCTGCAAGACCTACACGACCGACGTCTGCGTGCCGATCTCGCGGCTCGCCGAGGCGGTACTGGCCGCCCGCGCCGACATCGACCGGTCCTTCCTGACCGCCAAGATCATCGGCCATGTCGGCGACGGCAATTTCCATGTCGGCTACCTGATCAAGCCCGAGATTCCGGAGGAACTCGCGGAGGCCGAGCGCCTCGCCGGCCGGCTCTACGCCCGGGCGCTGGAGATCGGCGGTACGTTCAGCGGCGAGCACGGCATCGGCATCTCGAAGCTGCCCTACCTGCGTCGCGAGCACGGCGAGGCGGTGGACGTGATGAATGCCATCAAGGCGGCGCTCGACCCGGCCGGCATCATGAACCCCGGCAAGCTGGGCCAGGCCGACTGAATCGCCTCGCCACCAGTTGACCCGCCCCCACCAGCCGATGCAGTATCAGGTAACCTGACATATTGGAGGATCGCATGCGGAAGATCGACATCTTCAACCACATCTGGCCGAAGCCGTTCTTCGACCGCCTGGTCAAGGAGCTCGGCACCATGACCCAGATGACCAAGCGGTCGGGCGACGTGCCGATGATGACCGATCTCGACCGTCGCTTCGAGGTCATGGACATGTTCGGACCGGACTACCAGCAGGTCCTGTCGCTGGCCTCGCCGCCGCTCGAGAAGTTCGCCGGGCCGGAGGTGGCGCTCGAACTGTCGCAGATCGGCTCGGACGCCATGGCCGAGCTGGTGCAGAAGTATCCGGATCGTTTCCCCACCTTCATTGCGACGGCACCGATGAACAACCCGGACGCCGTCGTCGAGGAAAGCCGTCGCGCGATCGAGGATCTCGGCGCCGGCGGCGTGCAGATCTTCACCAACATCAATGGCAAGCCGGTCGATCTGCCGGAGTTCGAGCCGTTCTTCGACTATATGGCGAAGTCCGGCAAGCCGATCTTCCTTCATCCCGCGAGAACGCAGGAGTTCGCTGACTACGAGACCGAAACCCGCTCCGAATACGAGATCTTCTGGACGCTTGGCTGGCCTTACGAGACGTCGGCCACGATGGCGCGGATGGTGTTCTCGCGCATGTTCGACAAGTTTCCCGGCCTCAAGGTCATCACCCACCACGCCGGCGGCATGATCCCCTATTTCGAAGGCCGTGTCGGACCCGGCTGGGACCAGATGGGCAAGCGCACCAGCGACCGCGACCTGAAGCCCGTGCTCAAAGCGCTGAAGCGGCCGCATCTGGAGTATTTCAAGGAGTTCTACGCCGATACCGCCTCGTTCGGGTCACGCAAGGCAATCGAGCATGCGATCGAGTTTTTCGGCGAGGATCGCGTCGTATTCGCCTCGGATGCGCCGTTCGATCCGGAGGGAGGGCCGATGTATATCCGCGAGACGCTGCGGATCCTCGACACGCTCGACGTCACCGAAGAGGTGCGCCACAAGATCTATCACGGCAATGCCGAGAAACTGCTCGGGCTGACCGGATAGGGTTCAGCCGGCGGTCTCGTCGCGCGTGCGCAGATGGTGCGCGAGATCGCGCGTCAGTTCGGCCAGCCTGCGATAGTCCTCGTCCGGCATAGCGCCGAAGACGTCCCGCTCGACCGCGTCGGCGAGCGCGTCGCATTTCGCCAGCATCTCGCGCCCGGCGACGGTGACGTCCATGCGCAGGATCCGGCGGTTTGCCGGATCGGCCTGGCGGACGATGAAGCCGCGGCGCTCAAGGGCGGCGATCAGCTCGTTCATCGTCTGCGGCGTGACGAAGAAGCGCCGCGACAGCTCGGCCGATGACATTCCCGCCCGGGCGCCGATGACGCTCAGCACCGTATACTGGATCGCCGTCATCTCGATGACGCCCAGCGCCGCGTCCAGCCGGCTGCGCACCGCATGGTTCGCCTGGTTGAGGAAGAACATGGCGCGCGGCCGCAGGATCTCGCGGTCGGCGCCGGTTGAGGTCTTGCTCCTGGACACTTCGATTACTGCCCCCTGCCTGCCTGTTTTGGCCTAACCGAGATGGTCCGGCACTGCAAGCAAGCCTGACCGGGTCCCGAACGCAAGGCGCCGGCATTTCTGCCGGCGCCCGCGTGCTGACGGTCCCCGCGCTTTACTGCGCCGGGATCTTGGCGACCTCGACGAGGCGCTTCCATTCGGTGATCGTTTCTTCCATCAGCTTCTGCGATTCTTCAGGCGTGGAGATGTAAGGGTCGCCGCCCTGCTTCATCAGGAATTCCTTCGTCGCATCCTCGGCGAGGACCTTGTTGAACCAGCCGTTGATCGTGGTGACGATGTCGGCAGGAACACCCGCCGGAACCATGGCGCCCCACCAGCCGAGCTGGTCGATGTCGTAGCCCTGTTCCTTGAAAGTCGGGATGTCGGGAATGCCCTGCAGGCGTTCCGCCGCGCCCAGCGCCAGGACCCGGAAGCGGCCGCCACGCACCTGCGCTAGCGAGAAGACCGGATCGTGGCAACCGAAATCGACCTGGCCGCTCAGCATGTCGTTGACGGAATCCGAAGCCGTTCCGTAGGAGACGGGCAGCGTCTGGAGACCAGCGAGCTGCTTGAACTCCTCGGCGAGAACCCGACCCGAGGTCGCGTTGACCGCATAGGAGCCCTTGTCGCCCTTGGCCTTCTGGTCGGCAACCAGATCGGCCAGCGTCTTGTAGGGACTGTCGGCACGAACGGTGATCATGAAGGCCTGCTTGTTGACCGTGGCGATGGTCTGCAGGTCCTTGGCGGCATCGACCGGCGGCTTCTTCATCAGCCACATGTTGCCGGCGATCGAGTTGCCCGAATGTACGAAGATCGTGTGGCCGTCGGCCGGTGCGCGGGCAGTGAATTCGGTGGCGATGCTGCCCGCGGCGCCCGGCTTGTTCTCGACGATGACAGTGTGGCCGGCAACAGCCGCGACCTTCTCGGCGAAGAAGCGGACTAGGACGTCGGCGCCGCTGCCTGCCGGGAACGCGCAGATGAAGCTGATGTTCTTGCTGGGATAGGCTGTCTGCGCAAAGGCGACTCTCGGCGCGAGCAGTGCGGCGGCGCCGCCTGCGAGTGCGAGTGCCCCGCGGCGCGTGATCATGATCTTGTCTTTGGACATTCTCTTCTCCTCCTGAGTGAGATCGGTATTTCGTTTCGTTGGTCCGAAAGAAGGCTAGTCCTCCTGGAAAGCCACCTCCCTGGTCTTGCGGAACTGCGGAAAGACGATCAGCGCGATCACCAGCAACGTGGCGATCAGCAAGCCCGCTGAGATCGGGCGGTCGAGAAAGATCATCGGATCGCCGCGCGAGAGCGTCAGCGAACGCCGCAGATTGGTCTCCATCAGCGGGCCGAGGATGAAGCCGAGGACCAGCGGCGCGGGCTCGCAGCCGAACTTCATCAACACGTAGCCGAAGATCGAGAAGACGATCATCAGGACCATCATGAACGGTTCGGTGCTGGTCGAGTAGACGCCGACGGCGCAGAACAGAAGGATCGCCGGATAGAGGAACCGGTAGGGGACCGAGAGCAGCTTCACCCAGATGCCGAGCATCGGCAGGTTGATGACCACGAGCATCAGATTGCCGATCCACATCGATGCGACCATGCCCCAGAACAGTTCCGGGCGGGCGGTCATGACTGCGGCGCCCGGCTGGATACCCTGGATGATCATCGCGCCCATCATGATCGCCATGACCGGGTTGGACGGAATGCCGAGCGTGAGCAGGGGGATGAACGAGGTCTGCGCGGCGGCGTTGTTGGCTGCTTCAGGACCCGCCACGCCTTCGATCGCACCGTTGCCGAACCGCTCGGGCTGGCGCGTGATCTTCTTTTCGACGGTGTAGCTGGCGAACGAGGCCAGTACCGCGCCGCCGCCCGGCAGGATGCCGAGGATCGAGCCCAGGCCGGTGCCGCGAACCGCCGCGGGCCAGGCTAGACGGAATTCGTCGCGGGTCGGCCACAGGTCGCGCAGGCGCGTCGAGATCGGCGTTCGATGAGCGGGCGGGTTCTCGAGATTGCGGATGATCTCGACGATGCCGAACAGGCCGAGGACGAGGGGCAGGAAGTCGATGCCTTCCCACAGGCCGTCGATGCCGAAAGTGTAGCGGGTCAGGCCGCTGTTGACGTCGGTGCCGACGAGGCCGAGCAGCAGGCCGATCAGCACCATCGCCACCGCCTTGAGGAGCGAGCCGTGCGCCAGCACCACCGCCATCACAAGGCCGAGCACCATGAGGGAGAAGTAGTCCGGCGAGGTGAATTGCTGCGCGACTTTCGACAGAATCGGCCCGAAGGCCGCGAGAAAGACGGTGCCGACGCAGCCGGCGAAGAAGGAGGCGAGCGCGGCGGTGGCGAGCGCCGAACCGGCGCGGCCGCGCTTGGCCATCTGGTGGCCTTCGATACAGGTCACGACCGAGGACGCCTCGCCGGGCATATTGACCAGGATGGAGGTGGTCGAGCCGCCGTACTGCGCGCCGTAGTAGATGCCGGCCATCATGATCAGCGCCGAAAGAGGGTCGAGCCCGAACGTGATCGGCAACAGGATCGCCAGCGTCGGAATGGGGCCGATGCCCGGCAGCACGCCGATGAGCGTGCCGAGCAGCACGCCGATCAGACAGAACACCAGGTTCTGCACGGAGGCGGCGGCGACGAAGCCCGTCGCCAGATGCTCGAACATCTCCATCTAGCCGTTCCACCACAGCGGCATCGGCTGATTGAGGCCGAAGACGAAGACGACAGCAACGAACGTCGCAACGCAGATGGCGAAGATGACCGTTTCGACGATGTTCACGTTCGGCCGCGCATAAGCGGCGACGACCATCATCAGGATTGAGGTGAGAACGACGCCGATCTCCTTGATGAGAAAGCTGAACACGGCGAGCGCGACGAGCAGCATCAGGATCGGGCGAAGTTGCAGACGCTCGATTGCCGGGCCTTCGAGCGTAAATGAGCGGCCCGCGACGACGGCGCCGATCAGGACGATGAAACCGGAGATGAGGAGCGGAAAGTATCCCGGCCCCATGTTCCGCGCACTGCCGAAATCGAGATCGCGGCCGAGAACGATGCCTGCGAGACCGATCAGCAGGAACATTATCCCCGCGCCAAGGTCCTGCGGACTCTTCACCTTCAGCATCAATCCTCCTCCCGGGCCTTCAACGCTCCAGCGCTCCCGGACGCCGGTGTCTCGACCGCTCGGCACATCGAACCGGCGTAGACCTCCTCCCGGGGTCGTTCACCGTGGGCCAACTCGGTTTGATCATTTCAAAAAGGGCAACCACGCCCTTTGCACGCTTCACATTCGGCAGATCGTATGGCATCCTTATATCAGGCAACCATACATCGATTGTCAATGACCATCTCGGTCTCCGGCGTCCGCGCCTGTGACCATGTGCCCGGATCCGATTGTTGGATTTAAGCAAATGGAATTATACCCTGTCAAAACGAAATTGACATCGATATGGCCGCGTTTCATGCTTTCAGGCAATTTGGAGTGAGCCAGGAATGAAGATCTCTGTCGTCGGAGGCGGCATCGGCGGGCTGACCGCAGCGCTCGGGCTGCTGCGGCGGGGCTTTGACGTGCAAGTGTTCGAGCAAGCGCACGAACTGCGCGAGGTCGGCGCGGGCGTCCAGATCAGCGCCAACGGCACGCGCATCCTGTTCGAGCTCGGTCTCGAAAAGGAGATCATGAGCGTTGCCAGCGAGCCGGGCGGCAAGCAGATCCGGCTCTGGAACACAGGCAAGACCTGGAAGCTGTTCGACCTCGGCCCGCTGTCGGTGGCGCAGTACGGCTTCCCCTACATCACGATCCACCGCAACGACCTGCACCAGGCGCTCGCCGCCGGCATCAGGCGCATCGCCCCTGACGCGATCAGGCTTGGCATGAAATGCGTCGGCATCGATCAGACGTCCCGCGACGTGACGCTTAGTTTCGCCGATGGCACGAAGGCGACATCGGACATAGCAATCGGCGCCGACGGGGTGCACTCGCTGGTCCGCGAAGTGCTGTTCGGCGCCGACAAGCCGACATTCACCGGCATCGTCGCCTGGCGCGGGGTGATTGCGACGGAGCGGCTGCCGGAGCGCTTCCATCGCCCCGTCGGCACCAACTGGATCGGGCCGGGCGGCCACGTCATCCACTATCTGCTGCGGCGCGGCGAATTGATGAACTACGTGTCGGTGGTGGAGCGGACAGACTGGCAGGTCGAGTCCTGGTCGGTTGCCGGCACGGTCGAGGAATGCCTCGCCGATTATCAGGGCTGGCACGAGGACGTGCACACGCTGATCAAGGCCATCGACACGCCCTACAAGTGGGCGCTGATGCTGCGCCAGCCGATGAAGCAGTGGACGCAGGGGCGCGTCACGCTTCTGGGCGATGCCTGCCACCCGACACTGCCCTTCCTGGCGCAGGGCGCGGTGATGGCGATCGAGGACGGGCTCGTGCTGGCACGCGCGCTCGCCGCCAACGCCGGCGATCACGACGCCGCGTTCCATTCCTACGAGGCGGAGCGCAAGGAGCGAACCACCAAGATCGTCAAGGGCGCGGAAGCCAATCTCGGCCGGTTCCACAACCCGCAGCTGTCGGATCCCGCGCTTGCGGAGACCTATGTCAATTCCGAGTGGGAGGAGTCCAAGGTGCGGCAGCGCTACGAATGGCTGTTCACCTACGACGCCACGACCGTGCCCGTGTCCCCAGACAATTCGAGACCCCTGGTGAGCACGGCATGACAGCGAAGGTGCGAAACCAGCGCCGCATCCAGTCGATCGACGTGGGCTTCCGCCTGATCAGGGTGCTCGAGGCGGCGAGCGGCAAGCTGCCGCTGAGCAAGATCGCCGAACTCGCCGATATGCCGGCCAGCAAGGCTCACCTCTACATGGCGAGCTTCGCCCACGCTGGTCTCGTCGAGCAAGATCCCGTCACGATGCGCTACGGGCTCGGGCCCTACGCCCTGCAGCTCGGCGCGGCGGCGATGCGCCAGCTCGACGTGGCGCAGGTATCGCGGGAAGCTCTCGACAGGCTGCAGTCGGCGACGGGGCTCTTGGTCTTCCTCACGGTATGGGGCAATCGGGGTCCGGTCATCATCGCCAAGGTCGACGCTACGGTCGAGGTGCTGGTTTCCGTGCGCGTCGGTCATGTGCTGCCGCTCTACCAGGCGGCGACCGGGCGGGTATACCTCGCCTACAAGGCGCGCTCGGCGATACATCATGTCGAGACCCGCGAAAGACCGGTGGACGCGACGCTGAAGCGGCGGGCCGAGGAGAGCCTGCCGCTGATCAGGCAACGGCAGCTTGCGTTCTCGGACAGCCAGCTCAATGCCGGCTTCGCGTCGATTTCGGCGCCGATCTTCGACTATGCCGGCGAGATCGCCGCCGCGGTCACGGCGCTCGGCATGAAGAACGACATCGACATCGACCCGCAGGGCCGGACCGCGCGCCGCGTGCATGCCGCCGCCGCGGACGTGTCGCGCAAGCTCGGCTGTCCGCCCGACGTGCTGCGCGACGACTTCGCCGACCCACCCGCCGACGACCGCAGATCAGCCTGAAGGATTTGGACATGGGAGAACACCTGCGGCTTCGCGCCGCCGACGGTCATGAACTCGGTGCCTATCGCGCCGCGCCGGAAGGAGCGCCGATCGGCGGCATTGTGGTGCTGCAGGAGATATTCGGCGTCAACAGCCACATTCGCGGCGTCTGCGACGCTTTTTCGGCCCAAGGCTACGTAGCCATCGCGCCGGCGCTGTTCGACAGGTTCGTGCGGGACTTCGAGTCCGGCTATTCGCCAGACGAGATCGCCGCCGCGCTCGCCTACCTGAGATCGCTGGATTGGGACGCACTCATGCTCGATACGCGCGCCGCCATCGAGCGCGTGCGGGAGGAGACGGAGGCCGTGTCGCTGGCTGGCTTCTGCCTCGGCGGATCGCTGGCCTTCCTGGCGGCGACCCAGGTCGACGGTCTCGACGCGGCCGTCTGCTACTACGGCGGCATGATCGCGAAGTTCGCCGACGCGAAGCCGCTCTGCCCGGTGATGATGCACTATGGCGAGACGGACAGTTCGATCCCGCTGAGCAATGTCGAAACCGTGCGCGTCAAATGTCCCGAGGCGGAGATTCATCTCTATCCGGCCGGCCACGGTTTCAACCGTGGGGCGCCGGGAACGCCCGACGCCGCGCAGGCGGCGATCGCCTGGGAGCGCACCCTGCGCTTCCTGGCGGACGCCCGAGCCGGACGACCATGAGCGAGCGTGCCTGGACCCGGGTGCCGCTGATCGTCTCCTTCCCGGACACGGCGCGCTTCACCGAGACCTACGGCTTTGCCGGCAATTCCGGCCGCGTCAATCTCGAGGGCCAGCTGCAGCGCCCGGCGCAGCCGTCGTCGACGGTCTACGTGTTCATGCACCCCACCTCGACGCTGCAACTGTTGCCGATGCCGACCGCGCTCGCTGACCGCGGCCTGCACGTGCTCTGCGCCGCGAGCCGCTATCCGAAGAACGACAGCGCGCTGATCATGGAGAAGGTGGCGATCGACCTCGGCCGCTGGCTGGACTATGCGCGCAACGAGCTCGGCTATGCCAAGGTCGTGCTGGTCGGCTGGTCGGGCGGCGGCTCGCTGTCGCTGTTCTACCAGGCACAAGCGGAGAACCCGACGATCACTCACACGCCGGCCGGGGACGAGGTGAACCTGATCGAAGCCGGGTTGAAGCCGGCCGACGGGGTGATCTTCATCGCCGCGCACCTGTCGCGCGCGGAGACGCTGACGGAGTGGCTCGACCCCTCGGTGATCGACGAGCTCGACCCGGACAGGCGCGATCCGTCGCTCGACATCTATGCGCCGGATTGTCCCGACCAGCCGCCCTATACGGAGGAGTTCGTCGCGCGCTTCCGGGCCGCGCAGGTGGCGCGCAATCGGAAGATCACCGACTGGTGCCTCGAGACGCTGGAGCGGCTGCGGAGGCGGGGCGGACCGGAGCAGGAGCGCGCCTTCGTCGTCCACCGCACCATGTGCGACGTGCGCTGGTTCGACACTT
The DNA here is from genome assembly GCF_024710845.1 of Mesorhizobium sp. Taxonomy (GTDB): domain Bacteria; phylum Pseudomonadota; class Alphaproteobacteria; order Rhizobiales; family Rhizobiaceae; genus Mesorhizobium_A. The sequence goes on along the minus strand of NZ_JANJTZ010000004.1, from coordinate 105,191 downwards.
CGATCGATCCGAATGACCGCAAGCCGGGCTGGAGCTACATGGGCGACCCGCGCGCCGTCAATGTCGGGCCGGTGGGCCTGGCGCGCTACACGACGCTGCGCTCATGGCTGAGCCAATGGAGCTACGACCTGTCGAATGCAAAAGGCCCGATGAATGCGCGGCTGATCCGCCGTACGCCGGTGCTGCAGATCGAGAACAATGCCGACGAGGCAGTGCCGGCGACGCACAATCCGACGATCGCGGCCGCGCTCGCCACGCCGGACAAGGAATATCTACGGATACCGTATGCAACGCACTACTATCTCGGCCAGCCCGAACAGCTCAAGCTGTGTCTCGACACGTTGACCGACTGGAGCCGGCGTCACGGGCTGCTGGACGGATGACGGCGGCCGCAGGCGTTGGAGGCGCCTGCGACCCTTGGGAGGACACGAAATGTCAGGCGGCCTTGCCCTTCTTGGCGGCGATCATCTTGGCCTTCTTTTCAGTCCAAGCGCTGAGCGCGGCGTGAGCATCGTTCGCCGCCTTCTCCAGGTATCCCGGCTCCTCCGTCCGCGCCGTAATTTCGAGGCGCAATCCGTTCGGATCGAAGAAGTAGATCGAGTTGATGAAGTCGTGGTCGACCACGTCGGTGGTCTTCACACCCGCCTGCTGGAGGCGCTCCTTCATCTGCATCACCTTCTCGACCGACTCCACCTCCATGGCGAAGTGCATCACCCAGGCCGGCGTGTTGGGCGAGGGCAGGGGCATTTCGTTTTCGCCGAGATCGAAGAAGGCCATGTAGGAACCGTCGGCCATCTCGAAGAAGAAGTGCGCGTAGGGCTTTTCCTCGCCGGTGCTCGGCACCTTGTCGGCGGTCATGCAGTTGACCAGCGGCAGGCCGAGCAGATCCTCGTAGAATTTCCGCGTTTCCTCGCCGTCGCGGCACGGAAAGGAATAGTGGTAAAGTCCCTTCACCTTGGGGGCGGGCGTCATGGCAGGTCCTCCAGTGGTTCGTCGTCTGCGCGACGGTTCCCGAAGCTAGCCTGTCAAGCATCACCGTATGTCCCCCCGGTAGGGGGACAGGCAGAAAGGAGGATGGCGCCATGAGCGCGCGGAGCTTCAACGACGCGCTGGTCACGGCGGTCGCCGGCCTCGGGACGGAGGAGTTCGGCGATCGGTTCCTGGCCGTGCTGCGCACGCTGGCCGGCACGGACCTCTGTTCGGCCTTCGAACTCGTCGGGGACGGCGCGCCGCGCTACCTGTTCTCGGCGGGGCGGCATCCCGACATTCCCGACTTCGCGGAAAGCGCCTCGCTCGCCTATGCCCGCGACTACTGGCAGCGGGACCGTGCCACACGGCGCGCGCTGGTGCAGACGGCGGGCTCCGTTCAACTCGTCCGACAAGCCTGGAACGGCATTACCGACCCGGACTACCGCAAGACATGCTACGAGCGCGGCGACGTCGTCGAGCGGTTGACGCTATATGCTGGCGGCGAACGCCCGATCTTCGCCAGCGCTTATCGCACCCGCGCCAGCGGCCACTCCAGCCCGGCCGAAGTGGAAGCGCTCGAAGGCGCCGCCTCCCTCGTCATGGCGCTACTGACGAAGCACCTAGAGATTGCGCACCGGAGTGTGGACGGACAGCCCGCGCCCTTGCCCGAGCTCGCGCGCCGCCTGCTCGACAGCGGCCATGCGCTGAGCGAGCGGGAGGCGGCGGTCGCGGCTGCGCTGTTCCTCGGCAGGACGCAGCGGGAGATCTCCGTCGCCACCGGTATCGCGCTCAGCAGCGTCATCACCTATCGACGCCGCGCTTACCGTAAGCTCTGTGTGAGCGACAGGCGCGGGCTGGCCGATTTCCTTCACGCGCTCGACCAACGGCACTGACAGGACAAGGACAGCACAATGGATCTCACAGGCAAGGTTGCGATCGTCACCGGCGCGAGTTCGGGCATCGGCTGGGAGATTGCCAAAGCCTATGCGGCGGCTGGCGCGAAGACCGTGGTGGCCGCGCGCACGGCGGCGAAGCTCGACGAGCTTGCCGGCGCGATCGCGCAAGCCGGCGGCGCGGCGCTCGCGGTTGCCTGCGACGTGACCGAAGAGGGGCAGGTCGAGGCGCTTTTTGCCCGCTGCCGCGAGGCCTTTGGCGACCCGGACATCCTGGTGAACAATGCCGGCATCGCCGACCACACGCCGACGGTCGACATGACGCTGGCGCGCTGGGAGGAGGTCTTGCGGATCAACATCACGTCGGTCTTCCTCTGCAGCCGTGCCGCCCTGCGCACTATGATCCCAAGGCGCACGGGACGGATCATCAATATCGGCAGCATCTCGGCGAAGGTGCCGCGCCAGCATACGGGCGCCTACACCGCGAGCAAGTTCGCCCTCGAGGGTCTGACCCGTTCGCTCGCTCTCGATGGGCGCGAGCACGGCATCGCGGTGTCGATGCTGCATCCGGGTTCCACCCAGAGCATGCTGGTGCCCGGCATCACCGACCGGCCGCGGCCCAATTCGATGAACCCGGCCGACGTCGCCCGGGTGGCGCTGATCATGGCGACGTTGCCGGACGACGTGAACCTGTTCGAGACGACGATACTGCCGGTGGGAATGCCCTTTCTCGGACGCGGCTGAGCAGGCATGTCAGGTTGACGGATATATGGCTACCTGATATCCAACATCGAAATTCACGGAGTTCTTCCCATGCAGACCGCCGAAACCGCGTCCGGTGCACCAAAGCAGTCCGGGGCATGGGGAGAGAACGTCACCGTCGAATTCGAGGATGGTATCGCCTGGGTCACGCTCAACCGTCCGGCCCGGCGCAACGCAATCAATCCCGGCATCGTGTGGGAGATGAACGCGATCATGGACGCGCTGGAAGCGGACGACCGCTGCAAGGTGATGGTGGTGACCGGCGCGGGCGACTCCTTCTCGTCCGGCATGGACCTGAAGGAGTATTTCCGCGCCACCGACAAGGTGCCGCCGATCGAACGTGAGCGCCTGTTCCGCGCCAATGCCGCCTGGCAGTGGCGCCGGATGATGCAATATCCGAAGCCGACGATTTCGATGGTCAACGGCTGGTGCTTCGGCGGGGCGTTCCAGTTCCTGATCGGCTCCGATCTGGCCATCGCCTCCGAGGACGCGGTGTTCGGCCTGTCGGAGATCAACTGGGGCATCATCCCGGCCGGTATCGTCACAAAGGCGGTCGTCGAGGTGATGAGCTTCCGCGACGCGATGTACTACATCATGACGGGCGAGACCTTCACCGGCCGCGAGGCGGCCGACATGAAGCTCGTCAACAAAGCGGTCCCGGCGGCCGAGCTCAAAGACAAGACCCGCGAACTGGCTAGGACGCTGATGGGCAAGAACCCCTATGTGCTGCGCCAGGCCAAGACGGCGGCGCGCTTCGTCAAGGATCTGACCTGGGATCAGGCCGGCGACTACCTGATGGCAAAGTCGGACCAGACCGAGTTCCGCGACCCCGAGAACGGCCGCAACACGGGCATGAAGCAGTTTCTGGACGACAAGTCCTTCAAGCCGGGTCTGGAGACCTATGACCGGGGCTGAAGCCGCGCAGCCGGCCGCAACGTCCTCGGCAACGGCGGATATCGACCGGCTGCTGAGGCCGCGCTCGATCGCGATCGTCGGCGCCCAGCCGGAGCCGGCATCGATCGGCGGCGGCGTCCTCGCCAATCTAGAAGCCTTCGGCTATTCGGGCGAAATCCATCTGGTCAGCCGCTCGCGCGACGAGATCCGGGGCCGGCCCTGCGTCAAGGCGATCGGCGACCTGCCGCACGGCATCGACGTCGCCGTGCTCATTGTGCCGCAAGCAGCGATCCTCGACTCCGTAGGCGCCTGCGCCGAGCGCGGCATGGGCGCCGTGGTCGTGTTCGCGTCGGGCTTCGCCGAGGCGGGCGACGAGGGCAGGCTGCAGCAGGACGAACTGGCGCGGCTGTGCACCGACAGCGGCATCGCCCTGCTCGGCCCCAACTGCATGGGCTACACCAATTATCCCGACGGGATCCCGCTGACCTTCGAGCCCGTGGATGTGCGCCCGCTCGCGTCGGAAGGACGCCGCGTCGCCGTGGTGGCGCAGAGCGGCGCGACGGCCGCCAACATCCGCTTCGCCATGCACGCGCGGGGCATCGACGTGTCCTACGTGATTGCCACCGGCAACGAGGCGACGCTGGGGGCGGAGCATTTCATCGATGTCCTGATCCGCGATCCGCAGAACGCCGCCATCGGCATCTATGTCGAGCAGATCCGCAATCCCGGCCTGTTTCTCGACGCGGCACGCCGCGCGCGCGCCAGGGGGATTCCGATCGTCCTGCTGTATCCCGGATCAAGCGCCCGCGGGCGCGCCGCGGCCCAGTCGCACACCGGCGCGCTTGCCGGCGACCATGCGGTGATGGAGACGATCCTGCGCAACGAAGCCATCGCGCTGGTCGAGACGACGGACGAACTGTTCGACGTGCTCGCGATCCTGTCGCGCTTCCCGACGCCGAGGCCGGGCAAGGCTGGCGTGGTGACCAATTCGGGCGCCATCCGCGGCCTCTGCTTCGATTTCTGCGAGCGCATCGGGCTCGAACTCGCGGCCCTGTCGCCCGAGATCGAGGCGGAGATGCAGACGCTGGTTCCGCCCTACGTCCATGTCGACAACCCGTTCGACATCGGCACGGTGGGTTTCGCCAATCCCGCCATCTACGGCACATCCGCCGCGGTACTCCTGAAACAGCCCGATGTCGGCATGGCGCTTCTCTCCTATGCCGGCGGGTCGCCGAAGATGCAGGTCGCCAAGTCGGACGCGATCATCCCGGTCTACGCGGCGGCAACGAAGCCGGTCATCCTGAATATCGTCGGCGACGACTATCCGCTGGACGAGCGCTTCATGGCCGAGGTGCGCGCCAGCGGCATCCCGTTCTTCCGCTCGCCGGAGCGGGCGATGCGCGCGATGGCGGCGGTGTCGGCCTATGCCGACGCGCTGGCTGCGGCCAACGACGCCGGCTCTGTGGAGACCGTCGCGACCACAGTTCCTGGCACGGGCGTCATTCCAGAATATGCCGGCAAGCGCGTGTTGGCCGATCTCGGCATCGCCGTGCCGCGCGGCGAGATGGCGACGAGCGTCGCGGATGTGGTCGCGGCCGCGGAGCGTCTTGGCTACCCGGTCGTCGTCAAGGCGCAGGCGGCCGCGCTCGCACACAAGAGCGACGTCGGCGGCGTCATCGTCAACATCGCCGACGAGGCAGCCCTGCGCGCCGCCTGGGACCGGCTGCACGCCAGTGTCGCCGCGGCGAAGCCGGGCCTCGTGCTGGACGGCGTGCTGGTCGAGGAGATGGCGAAGCCCGGCCTCGAAATCGTAGTCGGCGCCCGACGTGATGCGCAATGGGGACCGGTCGTGCTGGTCGGCCTCGGCGGCGTCTGGATCGAGGCGCTGAAGGATGCCCGGCTGCTGCCCGCGGCGACGACCCGCGAGCGTGTGATCGCCGAACTCGGCAAGCTCAAGGCCGCAAAGCTGCTTGGGCCGTTCCGGGGGCAGCCGGCGCGCGACGTCGGCGCGATCGCCGACGTCGTCGTCACGCTCGGCCGGCTGATGCTGTCGGACCCGTCGATCGCGGAGGTCGACATCAATCCGCTGATGGTCGGCGCCGAGGGCGCGGTGGCGCTCGACGCGCTGTTCGTGAAGGACTGACGCGGCACATTGCGCCGCGGGGGAGGAACCATGACCGCAGACGCCCGCTACGGAACGCTTAAGCTGTTCGTCGACGGACGCTGGCTCGACGCCGGCGACCGCGTCAGCGAGGACGTGATCAACCCGGCGACCGGCGAAGCCATCGCCTCGCTTCCGCACGCCAGCCGCGACGACATCGACGCGGCAGCGCTCGCCGCCGGACGGACGTTCAAGCCATGGAAGGCTCTTCCGGCCTACGACCGCGCGAAAATCATCCGCAAGGCGGCGGACCTGCTGCGCGAGCGCGTCGAGCACATCGCGACGCGGGTGGTGCTGGAACAGGGCAAGCCGATGCTGGAGGCCCGGCAGGAGGTCCTCGCCGCGGCCGACATCTTCGACTGGACGGCCGACGAGGGCCGGCGCACCTATGGCCGCATCGTGCCGTCGCGCATGCCGGGCGCGCGCTGGCTGGTGACGAAGGAGCCGGTCGGCCCCGTGGCAGCCTTCACGCCGTGGAACATCCCGATCGTCATCCCGGCGCGAAAAATCTCGGCGGCGCTGGCGGTGGGCTGCACGATGGTCATCAAGCCCTCCGAGGAGACGCCTGCCTCCGTGCTCGAACTGGCGCGGGCGCTCGACGATGCCGGGCTGCCGAAGGGCGTGCTCAACGTCGTCTACGGCGTCCCGTCCGACGTCTCGGAGCAGCTGATCGCGCATCCGGCGATCCGCAAGATCACCTTCACCGGCTCGACCGTCGTCGGACAGCATCTGGCGAAGCTCGCCGCCGAGGCCGGCGTCAAGCGGGCGACGATGGAGCTTGGCGGCCATGCGCCGGTGCTGGTGTTCGAGGATGCCGATCTCGACCACGCGGTGCGCGCGATGGTCGCCGCGAAATACCGCAATGCCGGCCAGGTCTGCGTCTCGCCGACACGGTTCTACGTGCACGAGAGCCTGCACGACCGTTTCGTGGATGGCTTCGCACGTGCCGCAAACGCCATCACGGTCGGCGACGGTCTCGACCCCGCCACCGGCATGGGACCGCTCGCCAATCCGCGCCGCATCGCGGCGATGGAGCGGCTGGTGGCGGATGCCGTCGGGCACGGCGCGACGCTCGCCACCGGTGGCGAGCGGGGAGCCAACCGCGGCTACTTCTTCCAGCCGACGGTGCTCGCCAACGTGCCAATGGAGGCGCGGGCGATGAACGAGGAACCGTTCGGGCCGATGGCGATCACCTCACCCTTCTCCACCTTCGACGAGGTGATCGAGCAGGCCAACCGCCTGCCCTTCGGCCTCGCCTCCTATGCCTTCACCACCTCGTCGAAGACGGCAACGATGGTTGCGGACGCGCTGGAGGCCGGCATGGTCGGCCTCAACAACAATTTCATCAACATGCCCGAGACGCCGTTCGGCGGGGTGAAGCAGAGCGGCTACGGCAGCGAAGGCGGCACCGAGGGCATGGACGCCTACCTCACCACCAAGTTCGTCAGCCAGACGTGAGCACTCCGATGACCCAGGACCAGACCGCCAAGACCCGTCCCGAACCCTGGGGCAAGGACGTGCTCGTCGAGTTCGAGGAGGGTATCGCCTGGGTGAAGCTCAACCGTCCCGAGAAGCGCAACGCCATGAGCGTCGGCCTGGCGGAGGAGATGAACAAGGTCCTCGACGCGCTCGAGATCGACGACCGCTGCGGCGTCATCGTCCTGACCGGGATGGGCGAGGCGTTCTCCGCCGGCATGGACCTGAAAGACTTCTTCCGCGCCACCGACGGCGTCAGCGACATCGAGCGCATGCGCGCCTACCGCTCGACCCGTGCCTGGCAGTGGCGCACGCTGATGCACTATTCCAAGCCCACCATCGCCATGGTCAATGGCTGGTGCTTCGGCGGCGCTTTCACGCCGCTGATCTGCTGCGACCTGGCGATCGCGTCCGACGACGCCGTGTTCGGCCTGTCGGAGATCAACTGGGGCGTCATCCCCGGCGGCGTGGTTTCAAAGGCGATCTCGACGCTGATGAACGACCGCAAGGCGCTCTACTACGTGATGACCGGCGAGCAGTTCGGCGGCAAGGTGGCGGAGCAGCTAGGCCTCGTCAACGAGTCGGTGCCGGCCGACAGGCTGCGCGCGCGCACCGTCGAACTGTGCAAGGTGCTGCTGGCGAAGAACCCGACGGTGCTGCGCCAGGCGCGGATGGCCTACAAATACGTGCGCGAGATGACCTGGGAGGAATCGGCGGAATACCTGACCGCCAAGGCCGACCAGACGACCTTCGTCGACCCCGAGCGCGGCCGCGCCAAGGGCCTGTCGCAATTCCTCGACGAGAAGACCTTCCAGCCCGGCCACGGCACCTACAAGCGCGAAGGCTGAAAACCCAAGATACACAAGCCAAGGCGAAGCGTTCGACCCTGTTGGGGAGACTGAACGCGCGAGAACTTACGAGGCTCTATGCGGTCGCACGCCACCCGGCAGCTCGGTTCCGCGCGCTTTTGCGAGGCGTGATTACGTCCTCCGGGCCCGCCGGCCATACCGACAACCGAGGCGCGAGGGGCGCTCAGTCCTGGTAGACGCCTGCCTTCAGCAGAGCCGCGGAGGCGAGATCGGCGCCCTGGCGGTTGGTGTAGAAGCCGGCGCACAAGCCGCCGTCGACCGGCAGCGTCGCGCCGGTGACATAGGACGCGGCGTCGGACAGGAGGAACAGAACGACGGAGGCGACCTCCGCCGGCTTTGCCATGCGACCCAGCGGCGTGCGGTTTTCTAGCACCTCGGTCACGAAGGAGGGCGGAATGCCGTTGCGCACCAGCGGCGTGTCGACGCCGTTCGGCGCGACGGCGTTGACGCGGATGCCGCGCCTGCCCCATTCGATGGCGAGCACGTCGGTCAGGCCAGTGACGCCGAATTTCGCCGAACAGTAGTTGGAGCGGCCGGCGAAGCCGCCCAGCGCGTTGACCGAACTGATGTTCACGATCGCGCCACGGCCATGCGCCAGCATCCGCCGCCCGACTGCCTGGCACGACAGGAACATGCCCTTGAGATTGGTATCGACGACGAGGTCCCAACTCGCCTCGTCCATGCTTTCCGCCGGCGCCGGGCGCGACAGGCCGGCGGCCGTCACGAGACCGCCGACGGGGCCGAACCGTGCCTCGAGTTCGGCGACGGCCGCTTCGGTCGCTGCCGCGTCGCGCACGTCGAGGGGCAGGGCGATCGCCTGGCCGCCCGAGCGGGAAATCGCCTCGACGACATCGCGGGCGGCGTGCGACTGGAGGTCGGCGACCCCGACGCATGCTCCTGCCGCGGCAAGAGCCTCCGCCGTCGCCAGGCCGATGCCGGACGCCCCGCCGGTCACCATGACCACGTGGCCGGAAAAGTCGAAGGACGGGTTCATGGGATCTCCTGCCAATTGCCGTTCGTTACACCGCGAGGTAGCGCGCGCTTAGTTCAGGCTGCGCGTCGAACTCGGGCCAACTGCCCGAGAAGACGACGCGACCGCTGTCGAGCAGATAGAGCCGTGTCGTGCAGGCGCGCGCGAACCAGACGTTCTGCTCGGCAAGGATGAGCGTCAGCCCGCTTGCGCGGCGCATCTCGATCAGCCGCTCGGCGATCTCCTCGACGATGACCGGCGCGATGCCTTCCGTCGGCTCGTCGAGAAGCAGGCAGGCCGGCCGCGCGTAGACCGCGCGCGCGATGGCAAGTACCTGCTGCTGGCCACCGCTGAGTTCGAAGCCGAGCCGGTTCGACAGACCGCGCAGCATGGGGAAGAAGCCGTAGATCTCGTCCAGCGTATGCGGCGAGGCGCCGGCGCGAACGGCATGACCGCTCATGGCGATGTTCTCCGCCACGGTAAGATGGGGATAGATGCGGCGATCCTCGGGCACGAAGCCGAAGCCGCGGCGGGCGCGCTCGAAGTTCGAGAGCCGGCCGATCTCGGCGCCTTCGTGGCGGATCGGCCCACGCACCTGCGGTCCGCCGGCCATCAGGCCCTTGAGCAGTGTCGACTTGCCGACACCGTTGCGGCCGAGGATGGCGATGCCTTCGCCCTCTCGAACGGCAATCGACACGCCCTGGATGATGTGGCTGTCGCCGTAGAACATGTCGAGCGGGCCGGCCTCAAGCATGACCGGCTCCCGATCCGAGATAGATCTTACGCACAAGGGGGTTCTCGCGCACCTCTGCCGGGCTGCCGGTGGCGATCATTTCGCCATGGTGCAGGACCGCGACATGCGAAGCGAGGTCGAAGACGACGCCCATGTCGTGCTCCGTCAGCACGACCGTCATGCCGTGGCGCGCCTTGACGGAGGCGATCAGGTCGACGGACGCCTTGCGGTCGGCGGGAGACATGCCTGCCGTCGGCTCGTCGAGCAGCAGGATCGTGGGACGGAGCACCAGGCTCATGGCGAGTTCCAGGCGCTTCTTGTCGCCGTGCGACAGGAGTTTTGCCTCGACATCCGACCTGGCGGAGAGTCCCACTTCGTCCAGCGCCTCGTCGACGCGCTCCAGCGCGGTTCGGGTCGGATCGCATGCAAGAAGCGTGCGCCCACCGGGCGGCGCATTGCGAAACGCGGCTTCGACGGCCACGAGGACGTTTGCCGCGGCGGTCAGGTCCTTGAACACGCGGGCAACCTGGAACGACCGGCCGAAGCCGGCCCGGACGCGCTTCCACTCGGGCACGCGCGTCACGTCGGCGCCGCGGAACAGGACCGAACCGGAATCGGCGAACACCTCTCCCGACAAGACCTTGAACAGGGTCGTCTTGCCGGCGCCGTTCGGGCCGATCACCGCCAGCGTATCGCCCTCGGAGACGGAAAGGTCGACGTTCTTCAGCACCTTGACGGACGGATAGTCCTTGACCACCCGGCGCGCTTCCAGAAGCGGCATTGTCGGCGTTCCGGCGCCGCTCATCGCCTAGTCTCCTTCGCGGCGCTGGCCGGCGTGGCGTGGCGGCGCCGCAGCGATTCCAGTCCGCCCAGGATGCCGCCGGGGAAGAGCAGCACGACGGCGAGCAGGATGGAGCCGATGATGATCTCGGAGAAGCCGTGCAGCGTGCGGGTTCCGTATTCGAGGATCGCAAAGCCCGCGGCGCCTGCGACCGGACCCCAGAAACTGCTGACGCCGCCGAGCAGCGAATAGAGGATCGGCCGCGCCGACAACGTCCAGTGCGCAACGTCGGGCGTCAGAAGCTGCAGCCAGGGACCGTAGAGTGCGCCCGCAACCGCAGTCACGCCCGAGGCGATGGCGAAGGCCAGAAGGCGATTGCCCGCGACGTTGATGCCGAGGAAGGCCGCCCGCTCCGGATCCTGCTGGATCGCACGCAAAGCGCGTCCGGTCTGGCTGTGCCGGACCCACCAGATGATGGCGCAGAGGAGGGTGCTGAACAGGATGATGAAGAGGTAGTAGTTGTCGCCCTTGGCGAGGTCGACCTGGAACAGACCCATGTCGAGAACAGGCCGGCGGATGCCGGTGAAGCCGTCTTCGCGCCCGAGCGGCGTAAATGAGGACAGGAAGAGATAGACGATCTGGCTCAGGGCCAGCGTCAGGATCGCAAAATAGACGCCAAGCGAGCGCCGCAGCGCGATCAAGCCGATGACGACGGCGAGCGCTACGCCGAAAGCGCCGGCGCCGGCGAAGCCAAGGAGGGGATGCAGGTCGGGAAAGCTGCGCGCCACCAGTGCGTAGAAATACCCGCCGATGGCGAAGAACGATGCGTGACCGAACGAGACGAGGCCCGTCTGGCCGAACATGAGGTTCCACGACAGGCCGAAGACAATGTGCAGCGCCAGCGTGCCCACCACGAAGACCAGACCCTTTGGCGCAACGAGCGGCATTGCGAGCAGGACGGCGACGATGATCAGGGCGATCGCGGCATCGCGCGCGATCGGAGCGGAGAGCGGCGATCTCACAGGCGGGCTCCGGCGATGAGGCCCTGCGGCCGCAGCAACAGCGCAGCCGTCATGGCGATGTAGAAGAAGAGGCCGGGCACCTCGGAGAACAGCAGCGAGCCGAACGAGTCGATGACGCAGAGCATGATCGCGGCCAGGAACGTGCCGCGGATGTTGCCCATACCGCCGACGATCAAGGCCCCGAACGCCTGGATGACGAACGTGCTGGCGAGGTTGGGCGAGAGCGTCTGGTTCGGCAAGAGCAGCCCGCCGGCGATGCCCGCCAGGAAGAAGCCGAGGACCACGATGAAGGTGTAGAAGCGCGGCACGTTGACGCCCAGCATGCCGGCCATCCACGGGTCGGACGCGACCGACTTCATCAGCTTGCCGGTGTCGGTGTGCTGCAGCACCCATTCCAGGAGCGCGTAGCTGGCAACGCCGATGGCGATGATGAAGATCGCATAGGTCGGCATGAAGAGATCGCCGGCGAAGACCGCGCCGCCCAGCAGGTCAGGCGTGGCGACGCTGTGGAAGGAAACGCCCCAGACGGCCTTGACCGCGCCCTCGGTGATTAGGAGCAGCGCATAGGTGGCGATCAGCGAATAGGCCTCGTCGACCTTCTGCAACGGCCGGAAGATAACGCGCTCGACGACCAGGCCCAGCAGCCCGACGACGATGCCCGCGACGGTGCTGATCGCCAGGTAGGCGAGCACGGACGTTTCGCCGCCGACAAGCCGCACGATCGAGAACGCGACGTAGGCGCCGATCATGAAGAAGCCTCCATGCGCGAAGTTGAGCACGCGCAGGATGCCGAAGATGAGGGTCAGGCCGGTGGTAAAAAGGAACACCACCATCGCCATGAACAGGCCGTTGAACAGCGGACTAAGAACATAGTCGACCACGACGAGATGCCTCCGTGTCACCCGCCGGCGTGGCGCCGGCGGGTTTTTGTCGATGCGGATCGAATGGGGAGGCGATCAGGCCTTCTTGTGCTTGAACACGATCGGAACGCCCGGCGTCGGCGCCTCGGAGACGCCTTCGTCCTTGATGATGCGGTGACCGGTGACCTTCCAGCCCTTGTCGCTGCCCTCGTCGGGTCCGAACTGGACAAAGTTCAGGTCGCAGATCGACTGGTGGTCTTCCTTGCGGATCTTGCGCATGCCCTTGCAGGAATCGAACTCCAGATCCTCGAGCGCGGCGATGACGGCGTCCGTCTCGGTGCTGCCGGCCTTCTGGATCGCGCTGGCGTAGGCGAGCACGGACGTATGCGTCTCGCCGACATAGCCGGCCGGATGCGGGTCGTTCGTCTCCTTCACGTAGGCGTTGTAGAGATCGTCGTTGATCTTATGGCCTTCGTAGGCGCCGTGGTACCAGTGGAAGCCGGACCACAGGCCGGGAGGCGTGTTCTTGCCCATTGCATTCGCAATGATGAACTCGCTGCCGGGGTCGACGATGACCTTGAACTTCTTGGTCAGGCCGTAGGCCGCCGCCTGGCCGAACATGGTCACTGCGTCGCCGCCGTAGACACCGCAATAGAGCCCTTCGGACTTGCTGCGCATCAGCTGGGAAATCTCGTTCTTGTAGTCGGTCGCGCCGAACTTGGTCCACAGCGCCTCGGTGATCTCGGCGGGCTTGCCTGCCTCCTGGGAATACTGGGCGATGCCGTCGACGAACGAATCCCAGTTGGATGCCCCGATCGCGGTCTGCGGATTGATCGCAGTCCAGTTGAGCGTGTCGGGGAAGTCGGTCAGCACCAGCTTCGCCAGCGCGCGCTGGCGGGCATAGGCATGGTCGGCCGAGCGGAACACGTTGCGGGTGTACTGTTCGTGCGTCAGTTCGTTTGCGGCCGCCGCCGACACGACCAGCACCGACTTATCGTCGGCAAGGGTCGGCGCTACGGCGAGCGCCACGCCCGACGACAGTATGCCGAACATGAGGTTCACGCCGCTGCCTGCCAAGTCCTTCGACGCGGCGACGCCGGCGGCGGGATTGGCCTTGTCGTCGCGCGTCACGAGTTCAACCTGGCGGCCGAGAATGCCGCCTGCCTGGTTGATCTGGTTGACCGCAATCGTGGCGCCGGCGAGCTGATAGCGGCCGACGATTTCCTGCGAACCGCTGAGCGGTGCGATGAGCCCGAGACGGATCGGGCCACCCTGCGCGCGGCTCGGTGCCGCCAGCGAACCAATGGCCGCGGCGCCGCCGAATGCGCCCAGTGCCTTAACGAGTTCGCGCCTGTTGATATCAAACGTCATCCGTTCCTCCCTTAATGACATTTCAAACAAGCGTTAGATTTTATGCCCTGTCAATATCGAAACCGGCCGACAGGTGGTGGGATACGAAAAAAATCTATCAATCGTTCGAATTTGTCGCGGCAAATACTGGAGAGGCCGGGGCGCGGTCTCAATGCCACTGAGGGGAGTCCCGGTTATCGAGGGCGGACGTGGCCGGGGCGGACCGCCGCGGCCGGGCGGCGTTATTGGAAGCAGGGCGCGCTAGCTGAAGGCGTGATAGAGCTTCGAGACGATCTTCCAGGAGCCTTCGGATTTCGCCAGGCTGAGTTCGTTGACAAAGGTGCGAGGTGGAAACGCATCGCGGACGCGGGCGTGGGCGGTGTCGGAGGTCGAGACGGTCAGATCGATGATCTCGGCCACCTGCGGTTCGCCGCTCTCGGCCGGTGCCTTGCGACCGGCGCAGCGCTCCATATAGGGCGCGTAGTCGATAGTCTGCACCGCGCCGTCCGTCACCGTGAACAGGCGGCAGGCAGGATGGAAGGCGCCTGAAAAGCGCGTCATGTCGCCGAAATAGAGGCCGTCGAAATAGTCCTTGAGGACGGCGCGGATCTGGTCTTCTTCGCTCATCGAAGCTCCTCCTTGAAGATTGTGATTTCGGTTCAGGCCGCACGACCGGCGAGCGCCTCGTCGGCGACCGACAGCGCATCGTCGAGCACGTCGAGAATCTGGTTCATCTCGGCATCCGTGACGATCAGCGGCGGCGCGAGGAACAGCGAAGTCTCCTCGCCGCTCGTGCCGATCACCACGCCGTTGTCGAAGGCCCGGCCGGAGACGCGCGAGGCGACCGGAACGGCCGATGTGTCGGCGCGCCAGTGCTTCCAGTGCGGGCCGTGCAGCTCGATCGTCCAGTGCATGCCGCGGCCGTCGACCCTGGCGACGCTCGGGTGTTTCTCGGCGATGGCGACGAGGCGCGGCGCGATCATCGCCGCGAGTTCTGCGGCGCGCTCGATCAGCCGGTCACGCTTGATCACGCGCAGATAGGCGCGCACGCCGGCCATCGCGATCGGATGGCCGCGAAAGGTGCTGTAGGCTTGCCACGCGGCGCCGTCGAGTTTCTCGACCATCTCTTTCGACAGGATCACGGCACCGATCGGAGCGATGCCGCCGGCGAGCGACTTGCCCATCGTGACGATGTCGGGGCGGCTCGCGCCGCCCGGGACAGGGAACCAGCGGCCGCTGCCGCCGCCGCCCGGGATGACCTCGTCGGCGATCCACAGGGTCTGCGTTTTGCGCGCGGCGGAGGCGACCATGTCCTGCCAGCCGGCGTCGTGATAGATGCCGCCCTGGCTGTAGTCGACGATTACCGCCGCGGTTCCCGCCAGCTTCGCCTCGATCTCCTCCTGGCTTTCCGGGGGAAGATCGCAGACCCGCTCGCCCCACAGCGAGCCGGTTGGCGCGGCGATGATGCGGGTGTCGGCAGAGCGGGCAGGCAGGCTGACGCCGCCCGACATCTTCGACAGCCCGCCATGCCATTGCGGCTGCACCGTCACGTCGCGCGCCAGGCCGGTCAGGCCGTGATAGGCGCGCTCGCGCGTCGCGATCGCCGAGCGGCCCGTGACCGCCTGCGCAAGCGACAGGGCGAGATCGTTGATCTCGCTGCCGGACAGCCCGAAGCGGACCGCGCCGACCCAGTCCTTTTCCTCAGCGAAGGCGACGTCGATCAGGTCCTCGGCGGCCTTCTCGCGCTCGCCGAAGAACCAGCCTTCGCTCACCGCCGGATATTCGGCGGCGCGCCGGATCGTCTCGACCATGTCGGGATGCGCGTGGCCGAGCACGCCGGCGGAGTTCGAGCCGTCCAGCACCTTGCGCCCGTCGGCCAGTTCGAACCAGGCGCCCTTGCCGCCGACGACCTCGACAACCGTGTCGGAGCCCGCGTTGAGACCGGTGCTGAGAAGTCGTTTCATCCTGTTTCCCCTTGATGATCGCGGCTCTCGGCGTCCGAGAGCAGGCGCGCCGCGTCGTCCGCGGCGATCCCGATGTGGAATGGAGCGCCGAAGCGGCGCGCGAGCGCGTCGGCGCGGGCGAGAAAGGCAGGCGCACCCATCCCGGCGATGAAGCGCAGAGCGCCGCCGGCGCGGCGCGGAAAACCCGCATGCTCGACGGAGGCCACATTCACGATGGCCGCCGCCAGGCCGCTTTCGTCCATAAGGATGCGCAGCGCTTCGGCGGCCTGGGCGAAGGCGAGACATTCTGCCTCGTCAGGTGTTTCATCTTTGGGGGCGATTGCCGCTGGAACCTTGAGCCCATTTTTCACACGGCTCAGGCGCAGGCCAACCCGCTTAACGGCGGTGTGTTCGTCGTCCGTCGCATGGCGAAGCCGGTTGCGGTCGTAGAAGCCAAGGCCGACAAGCGCGCGGGCTTCGCTCGACGTGGCGCATTCGGCAAAGCAGCGGCTCTCGATGAGGGCGGCTTCGTCGAAGGGCACCTTGGCGATGGTCGCGAGCGCCAACAGGGCGCGCGGCGCGGCCTGTCCACCCGGCGCGCCCGCGACAGGGCCGCCATAGGACGGGGAGGGAGCGATGGCATAGCCGGCACGGTCCCATGGGCGGCGCGGGTCTGGATGCTGTTCGAGCCAGTCCAGGCCGGCGCGCAACAGGGAAGTTCCGTCGGAGGCCAGTCCAGTCAGAAGGCCGGCGGCGAGTGCTTTCTCGGGCGAGAGCATGACGGCGCCCGCGATCAACCGGCCCGCACTTTCCAACCCGACCAGATGCGGGAGCCGGACCATGCCGCCGGCGCCGGGAACGAGGCCGAACTCGACTTCGGGCAGGCCGAGGCGGATCGAGTCTTTCGCGATGCAGAACCGCGTATTGCAGGCGAGCGCCAGTTCCCAACCGCCGCCGGCGGCGGTGCCCTCCAGCAGCGCGACCGAGGGACAGGGGAGTTTTTCAAGGCGGCGGAAGAGGGATTTGATGGCTTCCGAGTCGGCCATGCTGGCTTCGATGCCACCCTGCGCGTAGCCGAGAACCTGGCCAATATCGCCGCCGACCCCGAAGGATGGCTTGGCCGACCGGAACAGCAGGCCCGCTGGTGCCAGGTCCGTTTCCAGCGCGCGCAGGAGCGCCTCGAACTCCGCCTTGAACAGGTCGGATGTCTTGTTGGCGCGACCCGAAGGGTCGTCCAGCGTCACAAGAAGGCAGTCACCTAGCCAGTCCGTCGAGAGATAGCGGCCCCACAGGGGAGAAGAGGCCGGCTCCGGGGCGTCCAACCTGCCAATTCGGGGCCGTTGGGCACCAGTCACGCCGCATCTCCAACATCGGAAAAGCCGTCAATGGACGACAGCCGCAGAAAACAGGAAATTCTGTTTTTTGCAAGTTTTTTCCGTAATCCAGAATGTCGGAAATGATGGGTCAGTGCGCCTGCAGGCCGCGGCGCAACCGTTCCGCTGCGTTGATAAGCTGTGTCTCGACCGTGGCGGAACTGACGGTTCCAAACCGCTCGGCAAGGCCGAAGATGGCCATGGCATAGGGTTCGTTGGTGCGCGGATCGAGGATGGCGCAGGCATAGGAGAGGATGCCGGGATCGAACTCGTTGTCGCAGACGGCGATGTGGCGCGCCCGCGCCCGCGCGATATCGGCGCGAATATCCTCTTCCGACGTCTTGGTGTTCGGCGTGTAGGCGTGGCGCTTCAGCTTCAGGAACTGGCTGATGAACGCCTCGTCCTGAAGCGCCAGCAGGATCTTGCCGGACGCGGCCGCGTAGAGCGGCATGTCGCGGCCTGGCTGGGCGTAGGCCTGACCCTTGGAATCGGGCAGCGCGGTGGCCAGCAACTGCACATGTGTCCCGTCCAGGCGTGCGAGAAACGCCGTCTCGCCGAATTTGTCGGCAAGCTCGCGCAGCACCGGTTCGGCAAGCGTCGCGACATCCGCTCCGCCGGAGAGCCGGGCCGCGAAACGAACCATCCTCTCGCCGACGACGAAGGTCTTGGCGCGGGTCTTGCGCACGACGCCAAGTCCGGTGAGGGTGGCCAGCTGGCGATGCGCGGTGGTCATGACGAGATCGGTTGCGGCAGCGATTTCGCTCAGCGTCATGCCTTCGGGCGCCCCGGCTAAAAGCTCGATGATCCGCAGGGCGCGGCCGAGCGGTGAATCTTCCTGATCCGACATGAACCACCGACTCCTTCCCGGGACAGCGAGGTCGCCGGGGGCCCGACGCGTTTCCCGCATTCCGAGGCGATATAAACTTCCGAAAATCGGAATTTGTCATGTCTGATTAGGGGTGACGGAAGGAGAAGTCAATGTCGGCCGACTCTCTGGCAACTGGTCAGTCGGGTCGCGACAGGAGGATGATGACATGGTCGCCGCTAACGACCTCGGTTCCGTCCTCCTTGACGAGAACGCCGCGTTCTTCGGCGATGCCTTTGCCCGGTTTGGAACTGTCGCGCTTCGACACGAGTGTCAGCCGCAGATGGACGCTCTCGCCGGGATAGAGCGGGGCGGAGAACTTCACATTGTTCCAGCCGAGCGAGGCGATGACGCTTCGCTCGAAGACGCCAAGACCGGCCTTCAGCCCTTCGATCAGGGCGAGGCTGAAAAGCCCGTGCGCGACGCGTCCGCGAAAGCCGGCCGCGCGCGCGAAAGCGTCGTCCATGTGGACGGGATGTCGTTCGCCGGTGAGCGCCGCCCACGCGTCGATGTCGTCGGTCGTCACGAGCCTTGAAGGCGAGGTGAGGACGGCTCCGGGGATGAAGTCTTCCAGCCAGATCTGGCTGATGCTGTCGGGGTCGGTCACGTGGCTGCCTGCTCCTGTTCCTGAAGCCGGCGCCAGTCGATCTTGTTGCTGCCGGAGCGCGGCAGCGCGTCGACGAAGGCGACGGCGCGCGGCACCTTGTAGGCGGCCATGACGCCGCGGGCGAAGTTGATGATATCGTCCTCGCTGACCTTCCCGCGCGCCTGTGGCCGCAGGGTGACGAAAGCCTTGACCGACTCGCCGCGATAGGGATCGGACACGGCGATCACGCAGCACTCCTGCACATCCGGATGACGGTAGAGCAGCGCCTCGCATTCGGCCGGCCAGACCTTGTAGCCGGAGACGTTGATCATGCGCTTCAGCCGGTCGACGATGAAATAGTAGCCCTCGTCGTCGCGGTAGGCCATGTCGCCGGTGCGCAGGTAGCGCCGCCCGCCGATGGTGACGAAAGCCTCGCGATCGGCTTCGGGATGGTTCCAGTAGCCTCGCATCAGCTGCGGACCGGCGATCAGCAGTTCGCCGACTTCGCCATTCGGCAGTTCCTCGGTCGTCTCCGGCTTCACGATCAGCGAATAGGTGTCGAAGATCGGAATGCCGAGGCATTGCGGCTTGGGGCGCGCGGTCGGGTTGATGTGGGTGGCCGACATGGTCTCGGACAGGCCATAGCCTTCGCAGAAGCGCAGCCCGTAGCGCTTCTCCAGTTGCTCGGCGAGGGCCGTCGGCATCGAGGATCCGCCGCCCGTCAACACCTTGAGCTTCTCGAAGGCGCGCTCGTCGAACTGGTCGCCGGCCATCACGTCGACGATCATCGTCGGCGCTGCCGACCAGAAGGTGACGCCGTGCTCGATGAACAGCGGAGCGACGAGGTCGCGGTTCCACCGGGTGAGCAGCAGCAGCGTCGCGCCGGCATAGAGGCCGCCGCCCATCGACGCCTGCATGCCGGCGACGTGGAAGAGCGGCATGAAGGCGGTGAGGACGCTGTTGTGGTCGAAGCCGTACCAAATCGCCTGCGCGACCGCGGTGAACTTCAGCGACCGGTGCGGCTGCATGCATCCCTTGGGATGCCCCGTCGTGCCTGAGGTGTAGGGCATCACCGCGAGGTCGTCGTCGCCGGCCGTCATCGCGGAAGGTTGCTCCCTAGCCGCGATCACGTCGGCGAACCAGGTGAAGCGCTCGGTCGGCAGGTCGGTCGGCGCCCGCAACATCACCTCGGGCAGCTGGTATTTGCAGTCGGCGGGCGCTGCGTCCGCATAGCGCGCGACGATCACATGCTCGGGCCGGTTGGCCAGCGAGGCGAAGCGCTCGACGAGTTCGTCGCCGATGATGGCGACGGATGCGCCGCTGTCGGCGACGTAATGCTCCAGTTCGGCCGCCATGTTCATCGGATTGACCGGTACGACGACGGCATCGGCGCGCAGGACCGCCTGGAAGGCGGTGACGAACTGGGGGCTGTTCTGCATGTCGATCAGCACGCGGTCGCCCTTGCGCACGCCGCAGCGGTTCTGGAGATAGCCGGCAAGCGCTTCCGCGTCGGCGAGCAGTTTGCCGTAGCTGGTGACCGCGCCGTAGTAGAGCAGGGCAGGGTGTCCGGGATCGCGCCGGGTGGCGTTGAGAAGATTGGTGAACGCGTTGCCCGGCGCGACCGGCAGATGAAAGTCCAGGCCGGCAGGCCAGAACGGCGATTGGGGATTTCCGTCGGTCATGCGGGAAAGCTCATATGGTGTGTTCGGCCGAAATCAGCCGGCGGACGCACCCTTCGAGCACGGCGACCGCCGCTTCGATGTGGTGCCAATCGGTATGTTCTTCAGGGGTGTGGCTGACGCCGCCGCGCGAGGGGACGAAAAGCATGGCGGCCGGAATGTGGGCGCCCAGGATGCCGGCATCGTGGTTCGCGCCCGACAGCAAGCGGCGGCTCGCATGTCCGGCCGCGCGGGCCTGGGCCTCCAGGAGGTCCACCAGGCGAGGGGCCATCGGAACGGGAGCCGCCTCGTAGACAAGACGGTGGCTGACCTCTACGCCGTGCCGCTTCGCCGTCTTGGCTGCGATCGTCACGGTGCGTCCCGCCAGCAGGGTGAGAAGCTCCGCCGACGCGTCGCGGATCTCCAGGCCGATGCGCACGTCGCTCGGGATCACGTTGCCCTGATTGGGGTTCGTCTTGACGATGCCGATCGTGCCGCGCGCGCTGCCTTGCCCTTCCTTTACGATCATGTCGCGGAAGCCGACGGCGAACTCGGCCGCCGCCGCGAACGCGTCATGGCGAAGCTCCATCGGCGTCGTGCCGGCGTGACCGGCAGTGCCGGCAAAGCGGACCGCCAGGCGCTTCTGTCCGGCGATCGCCGTGACGATGCCGATGCTCTCGCCGCCTGTTTCGAGAACCGGCCCCTGCTCGATGTGGAGCTCGAGATAGGCAGCGAGTTCCGACAGGTTGCGCCTGGCGGCGAGAGGAGAGTCGACGGGGAAACCCGCATCCCGCATCGCGCTCCGCAGGCCGGTTCCGTCGGTGTCGCGCATCGTCGACAGTGCGTCGGCCGGCAGGTCGCCCGTCATCGCCCGGCTGCCGGTCAGGGCGCCGAAGCGGCCCTCCTCGTCGCGGAAGGCGATGATTTCGAGCGCGAGATCGTCCGGTCCGGGCACGACCCGGCGGGCGATTTCCAGGCCTGCGAGCACGCCCAGCGCGCCGTCGAAAGGACCGCCGCGCGTGACCGTGTCGAGATGCGAGCCGATAGCGATGGCCGGCGTCCCAGGACGTCCCTCGCGGCGGGCAATCGAGTTGCCGAAAGCGTCCTGCCTGACCGAGAGGCCCGCAGCCTCGGCCGCCGCCGCGAACCAGCGATGCGCCTCGCTTTCGCCGGCACCGTAGGCCGGTCTCGTCCAGCCGCCCTCGGGATCGCGGCCTATGGCGGCGATCGCGTCGAAGTCGGCGCGCAGGGTGCTCATCAGGCCGCTGCTCCGCCATCGGGAGCGATGTCCGGCCGGCGCGGCGCGCCGCGTTTCAGGAAGCGTCCTTGGCCCCGCGTGCCGAGGAACTTTCCATCCTCGACCACGACCTTGCCGCGGTAGATCGTCTGCCGCGCCCAGCCGGTGAGCTCCATGCCCTCGTAGGGATTGTAGCCGATGTCGCCGTAGTCGCTGTCCCGGCTCATCATGCGGCGGGTCTCCGGGTCGATGACGACAAGGTCGGCATCATAGCCCGGTGCGATGCGGCCCTTGCGGTCACCGAAACCGAAGATGTCGGCGGGCCAGGTGGAGAACAGCTCGGCGAAACGCTGCAGGGACAGGCGTCCCTGCGCGACGCCCAGCGTGTAGAGCACCGGCAGCCGCGCTTCGATGCCGGTGCAGCCATTGGCGATCGTCGCGAACGAGCCGGCGCCCATCGCCTTGGCCATGGCGGAATAGGACACCTCGTCGGAGGTCACCGCGGACAGCACGCCCGACTTGAGCCCTTCCCAGAGTGCTGCCTGGTTTTCGAGAGACCGCAGCGGCGGGCTCATGACGTATTCGTGTGGGTTGTCGCGCTCCAGCGCGCTGTCATCGAGCGCTAGGTAATGCGTGCATGTCTCGGCAGTGACCGGCAACCCACGGCGGCGCGCCGCCTCTACGAGCGGCAGTCCGCCCTGGGCGACCAGATGCAGGATATGGATGCCGCAGCCGGTATCCTCGGAGAACAGGATGGCGCGCTGGATCGCCTCCACTTCGGTGATCGGCGGGCGTGTCGCCGCATGCCAGCGCGGATGGGTGTGGCCGGCCGCGACCGCTTCGGCGCGCAGGCGCTCGATGATGCCGGCGTTCTCCGCGTGCAGGACGAGCATCAGATCGTCTTTCGCCGCCTGCTGCATCAGAGCGTAGAGCTGGCCGTCCTCCAGCTTCAGCCCGTCATCCTCATAGATCATGTAGACCTTGAGCGACGCGACGCCTTCCGCGCGCAATTGCGCCAGTTCGGCGAGGCTGTCCTTGTTCACGTCCGTGACGATCTGGTGCAGGCCATAGTCCAGCGTCACGAACTCGTCGGCCTGCTTTCGGCGGTAGTGGAAGCCTTTCAGGATCGAGCCGCCGCGCCGCTGAAGCGCGAAATCGACGATCGCCGTCGTGCCGCCGCGCAGCGCGGCGATGCCGCCCGATTCGAAGTCGTAGACGCTGCGCTGGCCCATGAATCCGACAAGCAGGTGAACGTGGGGATCGACACCAGCCGGCAGCACGATCCGGCCGCCCGCGTCGACCACACGCGCGCCACGGCCGGTGCCGGGGTCCGCGATGCCGACAATCGTCTCGCCGGCAATGATCACGTCGGCTTTTTGCGGCCCTTCGGGCAGGACCACGAGACCATTGGCGATGACCAGATCGTTCATTCGGTGGCCTCCAGCGCCTGGGCAAGGTCTGCAACGAGATCTCGTGCGTCTTCGATTCCGACCGAGATGCGCACGAGGCCGGGCGTGATGCCCATTTCGAGCCGCCGCTGCGGCGGCACCGAATGGTGCGAGGTATTTCCCGGCTGGCTGATGAGGCTCTCGATGCCGCCGATGCTGGGTCCGATGCCGAACAGGCGCGTGCGATCGACGACCCGCCGCGCCGCCTGCGCGTCAGCAACCTCGAAGGAGATCAACCCGCCGAAGCCGGACATCTGTTGCAGCGCCAATTGGTGATCAGGATGCGAGGCGAGGCCCGGGAAATGGACTTTCCGAACCGCTCCATGCTGTTCGAGAAAGCGCGCGACCGCCAGCCCGGTGGCATTGTGCCGCTGCATGCGCAGTTCGTAGGTCGCCATGCCGCGCATCAGAAGCCAGGCGGCGTGGGGATCCATGACCGCCCCGCTCGCCTGCTGGGCGGAGCGGACTCGCCGCGTCAGGTCACGCGATCCAACGACAGCGCCGGCGAGAACGTCGCCGTGGCCGTTCAGGTACTTGGAGCCGGAATGGATGAGCAGGTGCGTGCCAAGATCAAGCGGCTTCTGGTTTAGCGGCCCACCCAGCGTCCCGTCGACGACGAGCATTGCCGACGCCTGGACGGCCAGTTGAGCGAGAGCGGGAAGATCGACGATCCGAACCAGCGGGTTCGTCGGCGTCTCGGCGTAGATGATCTTCGTCCTGGGGCTGACGCAGGCGGCGACGTCGGTGGCATCGAGCGACCGGGCCCAGCGCACATCGATCCCGCGTTGCGGCAGGATCTCGCTGAAATAGCGCAGCGTGCCGCCATAGATGTCGGGCAGGGCAACCAGTTCGTCGCCGGCCTTCAGGAACGGATCGAGCGCGCCGGCGACAGCGGCCATGCCGGAGGCGAAGAGGACGGCAGATTGTGCGCCCTCAAGTGCGGCCAGCCTCTGTTCCGCGGCCAATACGGTCGGGTTCCGGATGCGGCTGTAGACGTAGCCGCGCTGACGTCCGTCATTGATCGCTTCCAGCGTATCGCTGTCGGGAGCGACGAACGTCACGCTCTGGTAGAGGGGCGGCACCGCCGCCCCCAGATGATCCTCCGGCGCGTGACCCGCATGAACCGCGAGCGTGCCGATATGATCGCCTGCCAGTGTCACTTCGTGATCTCGCGGGAGATGATGATGCGCAGGATCTCCGACGTGCCGCCGCCAATTTCGGCGAGCTTGGAATCGCGGAAATGGCGCTGCATGTCGAACTCCATCAGATAGCCCCAGCCGCCCATCATGCGCATGCCGTTGAGCGCGGCGCGGACATAGGTCTCCGAGGAATAGAGATTGGCCATCGCGCTCTCCTTGTTGTTCGGGATGCCCCGATCGACGAGATTGGCGCTCCGGTAGAGCAGGAGGCGGGCGGCCTCGATCTCCATGTCCATGTCGGCGAGCTTGGCGCGTGTGAGCTGGAAGCTCGAAATCTTCTGGCCGAACTGCTCGCGCTCGTTGGTGTAGGCGACCGATTTGTCGAGAACGGTCTGCGCGGCGCCGACATTGACGGCCGACAGGCAGCAGCGCTCGTAATCGAGCGTCTTCAGCGCATTGCTCCAGCCATTGTTCACCGTGCCGATGATGGCGTCCTTCGGCAGGCGCACGTCCGACAGGAAGATCTCGTTCAGATCCATCGGTTTCAGGCCGAGCTTCTTGAGCTTGCGGATCTCGACCCCGGGTGTCTTGGGGTTGAGCAGAAACATGGTGATGCCCTTGTGCTTGGGCGCTTCCGCGTCGGAGCGGGCCATCAGCAGGATATAGTCGGCTTCCTGGGCGCAGGAGCAGAACATCTTCTGCCCATTGATCACCCATTGGTCTCCTTCCAGCACCGCCCGCGTGCGCAGGCTCGCCGCGTCGGATCCGGAGTTCGGCTCCGACAGCGAGAAGGCGAAACGGATCTCGCCCCTGGCCAGTTTCGGCAAGAGCTCGCGCTTCTGCTCCTCGGTGCCGAAATGGGTAATCGCGTCGGTCGCGATGACGATCGTCGTATAGAAGATATTCGCTCCGGCTTCGAAGTGGCGGGCGAACTCTTCGAGGAAGACCGCGAGGTCGGTACAGCTTCCGCCCATGCCGCCATAGGCTTCGGGGATCGGCAGGCCGAGCCAGCCTTCGGCGGCGAGCTTGTCGTAGAGCTCGAACGGAAACCGCTCGTCCTCGTCGCACGCCCTGACATATTCGATCGGGCACTCGCGTGTCAGGAACGACCGCAGGCTGTCCCGCATCAGCCTCTGCTGTTCGGAGAGTTCGAAATCCATCTGTTCAGCGTCCTTTCCACTGCGGGGTGCGTTTCTCGGCAAAGGCCCGCGGGCCCTCGCCGAAGTCGTCGGAGGCCCGCATGCGGTCGCGGGCGGGCAAGCCTGAATAGAGCTTCGTGAAGGCCTCGGAGTCGGAGAGCGTCTCGACCTCGCGCAGAACTTCGAGATAGGCGGCGACCGCGAGCGGCGCCGACGCAACGATGCCGGCCGCCATGTCGCGGGCGGTATCCATCAGGCTCTCGCGCGGCACGATGCGGTTGACGAAGCCGAGGCGCAGGCCCTCTTCGGCGGTGAGCCGGCGTCCGGTCAACAGCAGTTCGGAGGCCACGTTGTGAGGCAGGCGGCGGTGGGCGCGCCAGAGGCCGCCGGCTTCCGGAATGAAGCCGCGCTGAAGCTCGGGCAGGCCGAACTCGACATGCGGGGCGCAGATGACAAGGGTCGCGAAGAGCGAGAACTCGAAGCCGCCGCCGACGGCCAGGCCGTTCACCGCCGCGATCACCGGCTTCGACATCTTCGTGCGCTGCAGGCCCATGAATCCGTAAGGTCCGAAATCTTCGCCGGTCTCGCCGGCCGCGACTGCCTTCAGATCCCATCCGGCCGAGAACATGCGGTCGCCGGTGGCCGAGACGATCGCCACCCTCAGATCCGGATCGTCCTCGAGCAGCTGGATGGCGGCCGTCAGGTCGTGGCTGAACTTCTGGTTCACCGCGTGGGCGGGTGGATGGTCGAACAGGATTTCGAGGATCGCCCCGTTGCGCGTGACCTTGATGCGCTGGTCGGCACTCATGCGGCGAATTCCCGCAGCACGTCCTTCGAAATGATGTCGCGATGGATCTCGGAGGTGCCTTCCCAGATGCGCTCGACGCGCGCATCGCGCCAGAAGCGCTCCAGCGGCATGTCCTTGGTGATGCCCATGCCGCCCATGATCTGGAGGGCGTTGTCGGTGACGCGGCCGGCCATTTCCGAGCCGAACAGGTTGACCTGTGAAGCCTCGCGCTGGGTGATCGTGCCGGCGTCCATCTTGGCCGCGCCGTCGAGCACCATCAGCCGCGTGGCGTGGATCTCCATGGCCATGTCGGCGAGCTTGAAGGCGGTGCCCTGGAAGCGGCCGATGGGCTGCCCGAACGCGGTGCGGGTGTTTGCCCACTGCGCCGCGATCTTCATGGCCCGTTCGGCAAGCCCGATGCAATTCGCGGCCAGCATGACGCGGCCGGAGAAGATCCAGCTCTTGGCGATGCCGAAGCCGTTTCCCTCGCCGCCGAGGATGTTGCGCGCCGGAACGCGCACGTCGGTGAAGGAGATGATGCAGGACTTCATGCCGCGATTCGAGACGACGTCGAGCGGGGTCACCTCGATTCCGGGCGTGTCCTTGTCGACGAGGAACGCGGTGATGCGCTTGCTTTCGCCCTTCGGCGTCTTCTCCACGCCGGTTACGGCGAACAGGATGATGAAATCCGCCCGCATCGCCATGGTGATGAACTGCTTCGTGCCGTTGACGACGAAATCGTCGCCGTCGCGCACGGCGCGCGTGGTGATGGCGCGCGCGTCCGAACCCGTGCCCGGTTCGGTGAGCGCGAAGCACTCCCAGCGCTCGCCGGTGATGACCGGCTTCAAATAGGTTTCGATCTGGTCGCCGACGCATGATTTCAGGATCGGCGCGGGCCGGTTGCAGATGACCGCGAGCGCCCGGCTGGTGCGGCCGAACTCGATCTCCGCGACGCAGCGCTGGCTTGCGTTGAGACCGCCGCCCCCGAGCTCCTCGGGCATGTTGAGCGCGTAGTAGCCCGCGGCGATCGCCTTCTGCTGGATCTCGCGAAACAGCTCGTCCGGCACCGAATCGAGCTTCTCCACCAGCGCTTCATGCGGCTGGAGTTCGGCTTCGACGAATGCACGGACGCCTTCCGCGATCATCGTCTGCTCGTCGGTCATGAATAGGGGCATGGCACTGATTTCCTTGTCGAATGCGAAGTCGCGCGGGGATTTCGGACCCCGCATGTTGTTTTATTATATGAACTATGATTTTGTATTTTGATGCAGCTGTCAAGCCGCTCCAGCGCAATTGGCGGGGCGCGACAGCGCAGAAAATGACGAAGAAAGGGAAAGGGCGAGCCGATGCCGTCGACGATCACGACCGGATTCAAGACACTTCTGGAGCGAGCGAATGCCGAGGTCGCCGCCATCGACGCGGCCGATGCGATTGCCCTGTTGGGGAATACGGATTACGTCCTCGTCGACCTGCGCGATCCGCGGGAGCTCAAGCGTGACGGCAAGATCCCCGGCGCATTCCATTGCCCGCGCGGCATGCTCGAATTCTGGATCGATCCGGAAAGCCCATATGCCAAGGAGATCTTCCAGCAGGACAAGACGTTCGTCTTCTACTGCGCTTCCGGCTGGCGCTCGGCTTTGTCGGCGAAGACCGCTCAGGACATGGGGCTTGCGCCGGTCCGCCATATCGCCGGTGGCATCAGCGCCTGGAAGGCGGCGGGCGGTCGCGTAGAGATGCCGGAATGAAGTTCCGGCAGGCGACCGGAGCCGACCGCGATGCCTCGCATTGCAATCGGTTCGCGGATCGGGAAGAGAATGGTTCGGGGCGGTTGATTGCGATGCTTCGGCGCCGACGCCCGTCGCGGCACGGCAGCGCGCCGTGCGACCGGCCAGTGCGGTGCATCGCCATCGGGAGGAGGACGGGGATTGTCGACCACAGTTGAGAAGGCGCTGAAGGTACTGGAGCTTCTGTCGACCTATGGAGAGCCGGTGAAGCTGGTCGACCTGTCGCGCGCGCTGAACATGAACAAGAGCACGACCTACCGCCTGCTCGAAAAGATGTCGCAGCTGGGTTACGTGCGTCAGGAAAACGACAGCAGCCGCTACATGCTGACGACGCGTATGTGGGCAATCGGCGTTCGCGCGTTTCGCAATTTCGACCTGCGCGCCTGGACGCGGCGCCATCTCGAGGAACTCGAGCGGGAAGTCGAGGAGACGGCGGTGCTGGCCGTGCTGGAAGGCGTGGACGTCGTCATCATCGACAAGCGGGAATCGGCCCAGGCGGTACAGACGATGTCGGTGCTGGGAAGCCGCACGCCCGTCCATTGCTCGTCTCTCGGCAAGGCGCTGCTGATGGGCGACATGGACAATCTTCTTCCCAAGCTGCCGCGCCTGCGCAAGTTCACCGACAAGACCGTCACCACCCTTCCGGCCCTGCGCAAGGAGATCGAGGCGGCGCGGGAGAAGGGGGTCGCGGAAGCCTATGACGAGTATGCGGTCGGCGTGAGCGGCGTGTCCGCGCCGATCCACGGTGTAGACGGCGCTCTTCTCGGCGTCATCGGCATTTCGCTGCCGACCAGCCGGGCGAAGCCGCCCCATCTCGACAAGGTGCGCAAGGCCGTTCGCGATCACGCCGACCGGCTGAGCAAGGCGCTCGGCGGTATCGACTGATGCGATATCCGGCAGCGCGCGGTGGGCGCTGCCGGACACCCCGTCGTCGTTTCAGAAAGCGACCTGGTCGGCGCCCTTGAGCCCCAGCATCTGCCGCGCCTCTGCCGGCGAGGCGATCTCCATCGACAGGCTCTCCATCACGCCGCGGATCATCTTCACCTGTTCGGCATTCGAGGTCGCGAGTTTTCCCTTGCCCGCATAGAGACTGTCTTCCAGGCCGACGCGCACATTGCCGCCCATCGTCGCGGCCATGGTCGCCATGTTCATCTGGTGCCTGCCGCCGGCCAGCACCGACCAGCGGTAGTCCTTGCCGAACAGGCGGTCGGCTGTCTCCTTCATGAAGTTGAGGTTCTCGGGACCAGGTCCGATGCCGCCGAGCGTCCCGACGATGATCTGCACGAACATCGGCAGCTTGACGAAACCACGGTCGAGCATGTGGGCGAGATTGTAGAGGTGGCCGACGTCATAGCACTCGAACTCGAAGCGCGTTCCGCGCTCGCCGAGATTGGTCATGATGTATTCGATGTCGGCGAAGGTGTTGCGGAAGATCGCGCCGCGGCTGGCCTCGAGGTAGTCCTCTTCCCAGTCGTTCTTCCACTTGCCCTGGAATTTGTCCTTCATCATGTAGGTGCCGAAATTCATCGATCCCATGTTGCAGGAGCACAGTTCGGGCGCCGCGGCGAGCGGTGCGCGCAGGCGGTCTTCGATCGACATGAATGTCGAGCCGCCGGTCGTCATGTTGAGGACAGCTTCCGTCTGTGAACGGATCGACTTCAGGATATGCATCCAGATGTCGAGGTCGGCCGTGGGCCGCTGCGTCTGCGGGTCGCGGGCATGCAGGTGGAGTATGGCCGCCCCGGCCTGCGCGGCCCCAATGGCTTGCTCGATGATCGCGTCTGGCGTCACCGGCAGGTAGGGCGACATGGTGGGCGTGTGGGTCGCGCCGGTGATGGCGCAGCTGATGATCTTCTTGTCGGCCATGATCGCTTACTCCGTATATTCCAGTCCGCCGCAGATGCTCATGCACTGGCCGGTAATCGGTCGTCCCGAAGGCCCGCAGAGATACAGGACGAGGGCGGCGATCTCCTCCGGCTCGACCATCGTCTTCATCGACACGGCCCTGAGCGCGAGTGCTTCCATTTCGTCGTAGGTGATGCCTTTCGTGGCCGCGCGGTCGGTGAAGACGCGGCGGATACGGTCGCCCGCGACGACGCCGGGCGCGATTGAATTGACCCTGATCTGGTCGGGGCCAAGCTCGACCGAAAGGCAGCGGGCCATGG
Organism: Mesorhizobium sp.; assembly: GCF_024710845.1. GTDB lineage: Bacteria > Pseudomonadota > Alphaproteobacteria > Rhizobiales > Rhizobiaceae > Mesorhizobium_A. The sequence continues at coordinate 75,327 of NZ_JANJTZ010000004.1, read as the reverse complement.
AGATCACGGCAGCTTTGGAACTCGCGTAGGGCGAGCGCAGCGGAAACGCATATTTGCCGGCGACCGAGGCCATGCAGACCATGCTGCCGCCCCGGCCGGTCGCCTTGAGATGCGGGATCGTCGCGTGCGCGACATGGAACTGGCCATGCACGTTGACGTCGAACGTCCTCTTCCAGGCTTCGAAGTCGAGCTCATGCAGGGGTGCTGCGGGACCGGCGATGCCGGCATTGTTGATGACGATGTCGATGCCGCCCATGTCGGCGGCCGCGTCGGCGACGAAGGCGTTGACCGACGCGGCGTCGGAAACGTCGCAGAGGCGCGCCTTGATCCCCCTGGAAGTGATCTCGGGACGCGCGAGCTGGTCTTGAGCGATGTCGCAGACCCAGACATTCGCGCCCGCGTCGCGGAGCGCCGTCGCGATCGCCAGTCCGATGCCCGACGCGCCCGCGGTCACGATGGCGCGCTGCGAACTCCAATAGTCAGATGAACTCATCCTGTGAATGTCCTGTTCGTGTTGGGGAAGTCGAACCGATTGCGCGCTCAGCCGATCGTCGTGCGACCGCCGTCGAGCACCGGCGCATTTCGTTCCTTGGCTGAGGCGCGAAAGCGGATTTCCGTGTCCGTCTGCCAGAACGAAAACACCAGCGTCTCACCCGGGAAGACGGGCCCCGAGAAGCGGGCGGCGAAGCGTTTCATCCGGCCCGGCTCCCCGTCGCAGAAGGTCTTGAGAACGGTCAGGCAGGCAACGCCGAAGGTCGCGGCGCCGTGAAGGATCGGTGTCTCGAAGCCGGCCGCCCGGGCGAATTCCGGATCGATATGGAGAGGGTTCCTGTCGCCGAGCAGCCGAAACAGGGCTGCCTGGTTGGTGGCGGTTCCGACTTCGACGATGGCATGAGGAGCGCCTTCGGGCATGGCGACCGCATCGGGCTGGCGGCCACGGTCACCGCCGAAGCCGCCGGCTCCGCGCACGAAGAGACTGCTGAGGCAGTTGGCCACCGGGCGTCCATTCTGCGCAATTCCCATCGACTGATGGATGATGCCGCCGCGGCCCTGGCCCTTGTCGCCCAGCCCGGCGATGCCGGTCCGAATCTCCGCTGCGCCGGACGCGGCGAAGCTGTCGAAGAACTCGATGTCGAGGCTGCCGTGAACGACCTGCTGGAGATCGATGCCGCCGTTCTCGAGCCAGGAATCGTCGTAGCCCGCGATCTGGGCGAAGCTCGGTATGACCTTAAGATCGCGCTCGTAGACGAAGCCCAGATCTCCTGCGGTAGCACCGACTGCCAGCGCATAGAGCATCGGTTCGCGATCCTCGTAGGAATACCGGCGAACCGGCAGGTCCAGGTCGAGCAGTCGGTCGGGATCGAGGGGCATGGGCACGGTTTCCAAGCGATGCAATTGCCTCGGCAGCATGCCCCGACGATGCGCATTTTGCAACAGCACTTCAACATATGAAACAAAAATTCACAAAATGAACTCTCGAGGCACTTGGCCGCCTTGACTCTCGAAGCAGTCGAGTGAAATCTGAAGTCAAATAATGAAACAAGGACCTGCCGGCGTTCCCTTCGTCGGGTGCGGCAGGTCGGGGAACAGAACTTTGCGGCAAGCACATTGCCTGAGCGCCGTTCGTACGCCGTCTCCGCGCCGCGGAGCCTGGGCGATGAATCGTTCCCGGCTTCCCCACGCTAACTTCTTCGACCGGGCCGCGGCGTGCAGCGGCCTCCGGAATCCAAATCGCCCCGTTGACACGACTGACGGAAAACCGGATATTCGAAAAAAAGGAATAAAGTTTCGAAAAATGGAAGTCGGTTCGGAGATGCGTGTGGGCGGCTGGAGACTTGGAATCGACATTGGCGGCACCTTCACCGACGTCATCGCGATTTCTTCCGACGGGACGGCTCCGCGCTCGGCCAAGGTCCCGAGCCGGCCGCAGGAGCCCGTGCGCGCCATCGTCGACGCGATCTCCGCGGTCGGGCTTAGCTGGGACGAGGTTGCCGAAATCGTACACGGCACGACGATCGTCACGAACGATATCGTCGAGCACCGCTTCCGTCCCTGCGCGCTGATCGCGACCGCCGGCTTTTCCGACACGATCGAGATTGCCCGCGGCGCGAGGCGCCACCTTTATCGCATGGATCTGCTGCCGCGGCCCCATCCGCTGGTGCCGGCCGAGCTGCGCTTCGAAGTCGAGGAGCGGCTGACCGCACAGGGAGACGTCGCGACGGCTCTCACCGATGCCGAGATCGCGCGCGTCGTCGGCGAGGTTGCGGCATCCGGTGTCGACACGGTGGCGGTCTGCCTCCTGCACTCGTTCCGCAATCCCGTCCATGAGATGCGTCTTGGCGCGGCACTTCGGGCCGAGCTGCCGCATGTCAGCCTGTCGCATGAGGTGAGCCCGGAGTTCCGCGAATTCGAGCGGATGAACACGACAGTCCTGAATGCGATGATGATGTCCAAGATCAAGCATCATCTTTCGCTGATTGACCAGCGCAAGCCCGGGCACAGCCGGCTGCATCTGATGCATTCGGCAAGCGGCATGGCGTCGCCCGCCCTCATTGCCGAACGCCCGCTCATGCTCGCCATGTCAGGCCCCGCCGCAGGCGTGGCGGCAAGCTCGCAGGCGGCCCAGAGACTGGGCATCGACCATGCAATCACCTTCGACATGGGCGGAACCACCACCGACGTCTGCCTGATCGTCAACGGACGCGCGGAAATCGCCGCGAACCGCGAACTGGGCGAACAGCGCATCCGCATGCCGATGGTGGCCGTCGATTCCATCGGTGCCGGCGGCGGTTCCATTGCCAGGCTGATCAGCGGGGCGCTGGTGGTCGGGCCGGAGAGCGCCGGCGCGGAACCGGGACCGGCCTGTTACGGCAAGGGCGGTGACCTGCCTACGGTCTCCGACGCGGATCTCATTCTCGGTTACCTCAATCCCTCGCGCACGCTCGGCGGGTCGGTCGTGCTCGACCGGGCCGCGGCGGAAGGCGCGGTAAAGCCGCTGGCGGAGTCGATGGGTGTCTCGGTGCGCCGGGCGGCCGCCGGCATCGCCAAGGTCGTGCATTCCAACATGGCGCGGGCGTTGCGCCGAGCCACCGTGGAGCATGGTCGCGATATCCGCGATTTCGGGATTGTTGCCTTCGGCGGCGCCGGACCGATGCATGTTGCGGAAGTCGCGCGGCTGTGCGGCATTTCCCGCGTCACGATCCCGGCCTTCTCGTCCGGTTTCTCCGCGCTCGGATGCGTCGAAGCGACGATGAGCTATTCGCGCCAGACGAGCATCGGCATGAAGTCGACAGCGTGGGACGCATGCGTGCTGGGCAAGGCGGTCGCCGCGGAGACCGACGCGCTGTCGGCGGCCATGATCGACGCGGGACACGAGAAACAGAGCCTCAACGTCTCCATCACTGCCGGCGTCCGCTACAGCGGCCAGAGTTACGAGACGCCGATCCTCCATCCGGCGCTCGACGACCGCGAGCGGCTGAACCGGCAGTTCGAGCAGGCGCATGAAGCGCTCTATGGCTATTCCACCGGCGAGCCCTGGGAATTGGCCTCGCTGCGCGTCGAGGTTCTGGCGCCCCGGAAGGACGCGCACGAAGCGCCTGTCATCGAGAATGACGAGGCCGAAGCGACAATGGAACTCGGCTCCCGCCAGGTGACGTTCGAGAGCGGGACAACCTTCGACGTCCTCGTACGCCATCGCCGGCGTCTTCCGATCGGCGTCGCGATCGAGGGGCCGCTTGTCGTCGAGGACGAGTGGTCCACCGTCGTCGTGCCGCCGGGCGACCGGGTGACCGCCGACAACAACGGCAACCTCATGATGGAGGTCGCGCTGTGAGCATCGAACCCGTTTCCCTCGAAGTCATCCGCAACGCACTCACGGCGATTGCCGAGGAGATGTCGATGGTGGTGATGCGCGCGGCGCGTTCGCCATTGCTGCGCGAGGCCGGCGACCATTCCTCCGCTCTGACGGACTCGGAAGGCTTCCTCGTCGCCCAGGGGGCGGACGTCCCTGTCCATCTCGGCGTGCTCAGCTTCACCGTGCGCGAATTCCTCAAGCGCGTGCCGGCGGACCGCATGGAGCCGGGCGATGTCTGGATCGTCAATCTGCCGGAGATCGGCGGCAATCATCTGCCGGACGTGAAGCTGATCCGCCCGATCTTCAGGGAAGGCGAGCTCTACGCTTTCGCCGTGTCACTCGCCCACTGGGCGGACGTCGGCGGCGCGATGCCGGGCAGCTATTTTGCCGCCGCGCGGGACGCCTGGCAGGAAGGGCTGCGGCTGCCGCCGACCCGCCTGGTCGCGGCCGACAGGTTCGATGCGGAAAAGCTCGATCTGATCCTGGCGAACGTGCGCGGCCCCGAAGAGCGCAAGGGCGACATCCTCGCCCAGGTCGCCGCGACGACCGTTGCCGGGCGGCGGCTCGACGAACTCGCGGCCAAGCATGGCGTCGCCTGGATGAAGGAGGCGATGCAGGCCATTCACGCGCGGGCCGAGCGCCAGATGGCGGAAGCGATCAGGGCCATCCCGAACGGCGTCTATCGCGGCGAGGACTGGATGGACGACGATGGCCATGGCGGCGCGCCGGTTCCAATCAGGGTCACGGTGACGATCGAGGACGAAACGGCGACCTTCGACTTCAGCGAATCCGCCGATTCAGTGCCCGGCCCGATCAACACGACGAGGTTCATCGCCGGCGCCGCGGTCTTCTACGTGATGAGGGCCCTTTATGGCCCCGATATCCAGCCGTCCGGCGGCTGTTACCGCCCGATCAACGTCGTCACGCGTCCGGGGTCGATCGTCGACGCGGCCTATGACCGTCCAGTGGTCGGAGGCAATCACGAAACCTGCCAGCGACTGGCGGATGCGATCTTCCGCGCCTTCGAGCCGATCGCGGCCTCGGAACTGAGCGGCGGCGGACCGACGACGGCCGGGCTGCTGATCTTCGGCACGCGGACCGCCACCGGCTGGTCGACCTTCTATGAAGTCCATCCCGGCGGGGAGGGCGCCCGTTTCGACCGCGACGGCATGGCCTCGACACGCGTCCATCTTGCGAACGTCATGAACACGCCGGCCGAGGTGATCGAAAACGAATACCCGATCACCGTCGAGTTCCAGCGCCTGCGCCGCGGATCCGGCGGCGCCGGCCGCCACAAGGGTGGCGAGGGCATCGCGCGAGGCTATCGCATGCGCGGCGATGAGACGGCGCTAACCACCATGTTCGAACGCGCTGTCGTGCCGCCCTACGGTATCGATGGCGGCGAGCCGGGGGCCACGTTCCGCGCAACGCTCCATCGCGCAGATGGCGATGAGGTCAAGCTGCGCGGCAAGCAGAACATTCAGATCGCGAGGGGCGATCTGGTTGTCATCGAATCGTCCGGGGGAGGTGGGCATGGCCACTCTTCCGGAGATGCTCGATGAGGGAAGCCACGATAAACGTAACCGCAATGGGAAGGCGATCATCATGCATAGACGCGATTTTCTGAGAAGTGGACTTGCATTCGGCGGCGCAGCCGCTGTCGGACTTACATTCCATCCGCGTCTGCTCCAGGCCCAGGGCCAGGCCGGCGTGATCCGCGTCATCGCCGAAGGGGCGCCGAACACGCTCGACCCGGCGGGCACCGGCTACAACATCCCGTCGGTCAACATCACCTGGAACGTCTACGACCGTCTGGTGACCTTCGGCCAGGCGCCTCTGACCGGACCGGGCCAGGAAGGCGCCTTCATCTACGACTACGACAACATCGTGCCGCAGGTGGCCGAAAGCTACGAGATCGTCGAAGACGGCAAGGTGATCCGCTTCAAGCTGCGTGCCGGCGCCACGTTCCACGATGGCAGCCCGGTTACGGCCGACGACGTCAAATGGTCGCTCGACCGCGCCGTCAACGTGACCACGGCGAAGAATCAGATGGGCACGGGCTCGATGACCGACCCCAAGCAGTTCGTCGTCGTCGACGGCAGCACGATCGAGGTGCACGTCGAGCGCGCCGACCGCTTCACGCTGCCCAATCTGGCGCTGCTGTTCCCGGCGATCTTCAACTCAAAGGTCGCCAAGGAGCATGCAACCGCCGAAGATCCGTGGGCAACGGAGTGGCTGAAGACCAATGTCGCCGGCGGCGGCCCCTACAAGCTCGGCAACTACCAGCCGGGCCAGCAGTTCGTGCTCGAACCGTTCGCCGACTGGAAGAACGGCGACGGGCCACGCACCGCGCGAATCCTCTATCAGATCGTTCCTCAGGCAGCGAGCCGGCGCATCGCCGCCGAACGCGGCGAGGCGGATCTGGTGCGCGATCTTCCAGGTCGCGACATCGCCGACCTGCTCAGCGCGGGCAAGGTCAAGGTTCTCGGCGTATCGAACCCGGCGGCCGTCACCTACATCGCCATGAATAACAAGATCGCGCCGTTCGACAATGTGAAGGTGCGTCAGGCGATCGCGTGGAGCGTGCCTTACCAGGACATGCTGGAAGCGGTCCTGTACGAGCGGGGCAAGCCGATGTTCGGCGGTCCGGCAGAAGTTACCTCGACTCAGTGGCCTTCGCCGCTGCCGTTCACGCAGGACCTCGACAAGGCAAAGAGCCTTTTGGCCGAGGCCGGCTTCCCGGACGGGTTCGAGACCACTTTCTCCATCGACGCGGACGACACGACCGTGGCCGAGCCGGTGGCCACCCTGATGCAGGAAGCCCTCGGCAAGATCGGCATCAAGGTGCGCATCGACAAGGTTCCGTCCGGCCAGATGGGCACCCTGCTCACGGAAAAGAAGCTGCCGCTGTTCATCGCCAATGCCGGCGCCTGGCTGCGCAGCCCTGACTACTTCTTCCGCATCTTCTACCAGGGCGAGACCCGGTGGAACTTCGGCAGCTACGCCAATCCGGAGATGATCGATATCGTCGCCAAGGCGCGGTGGGAAACCGATCCGAAGAAGTATGACGAACTGGTGATGAGGATGATCGAACTGGCGCGGACGGAGGTTCCCGTCATACCGCTGTGGTCGGCGTTCCAGGATACGGTGATGAGCGAGGCGGTCGGCGGATACACCTATATGTTCCACCGTTCGCTCGAGCTTCGCCACCTGACAAAAGCCTGATAATCGCCTTGTTAGGTTCAGAACTTCCCGTCCGCAGGCGAACCGCCCGCGGACGGGGCATAGGGAACCTTCGGAAAGCACGAGAAGGCCGCATCAAGCATGAATGGCTCCCTGGCCAAGGCCATCCTGGCGCGGATATGGACCGCGTTGCCGGTACTGTTTGGCGTGTTGATCGTGACTTTCGTCCTGATCCGCGCGCTGCCCGGCGACCCAGCCATCCAGTATGCCACCAGCCCCAACGCCGGACCGGCCGAAATCGAGGCGATCCGGCGCGAGATGGGTCTCGACCGCTCGGTGTTCGAACAGTTCCTCATCTATCTGCGCGAGATCGCGACCGGCAATTTCGGCAACTCGATGCAGACCGGACGCTCCGTGATGTCCGATTTCGCGACGCGGCTGCCGGCGACGCTGGAACTCGCGGCGCTGGCGTTCTTCATCTCCATCGTGGTCTCGCTGCCGCTGGGAATCGCCGCGGCGCTGTGGCGCAATACGTGGTTCGACCAGCTCTGCCGCGTCATGTCGTCCTTCGCTGCCGCCATGCCGGTATTTTTCTTCGGCCTGCTGCTCATCTATTTCTTCTACTTCCGGTGGGGGATCGCGGCCGAACCGATCGGGCGATGGCCGAGCATGATCATCCCGCCGGACCCGATCACTGGCTTCGCCACGATCGATGCCCTGCTGATGGGCGACTGGGAACTCTTCCGCATGGCTTTCGGCAAGCTGCTGATGCCGGCTGCATCCATGGCGATCTTTGCCGTGGCGCCGCTGCTGCGCATGATGCGCGGGTCAATGATCGATTCGCTCGAGAGCGACTACGTGCTCGCCGCCAAGGCGTTCGGCATCTCGCGGACGCGCGTCGTGCTCCAATATGCCCTGCCGAACGCCATGCTGCCGGTGTTCGCCACCGCCGGCATGGTGCTTTCGACGATGCTCGGCGCCAATGTGATGATCGAGAAGCTCTTCGCTTGGCCCGGCATCGGCGCATATGCGGTCAATTCGCTGATCGCGCTCGACTATGCCCCTGTTCAGGCCTTCGTCCTCATCGTCGCCGCGCTCTTCGTCGTCATGACGCTGGTCATTGATATCGTCTCGGCGATCGTCGATCCGCGCTACAAGCTGCGGGGCTGACCGATGCTCTCCTTCGCCGATATCCGCTTCATCCTGCGGCGCAACCTTGCCGGGGCGGTAGCAGCCGTCCTGATCGTCGTCTTGATGATCGTGGCGATCATCGGGCCCTATATCGCCCCCTACGACCCGCTGACGACCAATTTGCGCGAGGTCCTGCGTCCGCCGTCCGGAGCCTACTGGTTCGGGACCGACCACCTCGGCCGCGACATCTTCAGCCGCGTCATCGTGGCCGCGAGGCTCGACTTCGCGATCGCGATCGTCGCGGTCAGCCTCTCGGCGATCGTCGGTTCGGCGATCGGCGCGCTGTCGGGCTATGTGGGGGGCTGGCTCGACCGCATCCTCGGCCGGGTCGTCGACGTGATGATGGCGTTTCCGCTCTTCGTCGCCGCGATGGCGCTGGTTGCCGTGCTCGGCAATTCTGTGGAGAGCATCGTGCTGGCGACGGCGATCATCAATCTGCCGTTCTATTTCCGCCTGATGCGCGCCGAAATCAGCGCCAGGCGGGAAACCGGCTATGTCGAGGCCGCGATCATCAACGGCAACAGCACGGCCCAGGTGATCTTCACCTTCCTGGTGCCGAATTCACTGCCGCCCGTGATCGTGCAGATCTCGCTCAATCTCGGCTGGGCAATCCTGAACACGGCGGGACTTGCGTTCATCGGTCTCGGCGTCGCGCCGCCCACGCCGGAATGGGGCATCATGATCCAGGAGGGCGCCTCGATGATGATCTCGGGTCAATGGTGGGTCGTCGTCTTCCCCGGTCTCGCCCTTGCGATGTCGGTGTTCTGCTTCTCCCTTCTGGGGGACGCCATCCGCGATGTCATCGACCCGAGGCGGCGCAGCTGATGGCGAGACTGCTCGAAATCGACAACCTTGCGCTTGGCTTCGAGGGAAGCGGCGGCATCGTGCCGGCCCTGCGCGGCATCTCGTTCGGTCTCGAACGGGGCGAGTGCCTGGCGCTGGTCGGCGAATCCGGCTCCGGCAAATCGGTGACCGGCATGACGATCATGGGCCTTCTCGGAGCCAATGCGCGGATCTCCTCCGGCAGCATCAGGCTCGACGGCACGAACCTCCTGGACCTCTCCGAAGCCGAGATGCGCAACATACGCGGCCGGCGGATCGCGATGGTGTTCCAGAATGCGAAGGCCAGCCTCAATCCGATCCGCCGCGTGGGCGACACGCTCGTCGACATCGTGCGCGCGCATGACCGCAGCGGCGTCAGCCGCAAGGATGCCTTACGCAAGGTTATCGGCATCATGGGCCAGATCGGCATCCCGATGCCGGAGCACCGCGTGCGCAACTACCCGTCCGAACTGTCGGGCGGCATGTGCCAGCGCATCGGCATCGCGGCGGCGCTGGCCTGCGAGCCCGAGATGATCGTCGCGGACGAACCGACGTCGGCGCTCGACGTGACGACGCAGCAGATCGTCATGGACATGCTGATCAGCGCCTGCAGGGAGCGCGGCGTCGCGGTGATCTTCATCACCCACGACCTGGCGCTCGCCAGCGAGTATTGCGACCGTGGCATCGTCATGAACAGCGGCCGAATCCTGGAGGAGGGCAACGCGGTCCAGATCTTCACCGCGCCGACCCACCCCTATACGAGGGCGCTGCTCGATGCCTTGCCCTATGGGAAAACCAGCGCCGACGAGCTCAAGCCGATGACCGGCAACTACTCGGACCAGCCGGAAGGCATGAAGACATGACGATCGGAGCTTCCGAACACACGGGAAACCCGATCCTGCGCGTTCTGGCCGCGACCAAATTCTACATGATCGGCGGCAGCAGGATGTATGCGGTCGACGACGTCTCCTTCGACGTGCGGCCGTCGGAAATCCTGGGCGTCGTCGGCGAATCCGGCAGCGGCAAGACGACACTGTCGCGCATCGTCGCCAGGCTGATCGACCAGGATGACGGACGAGTGATCTTCGACGGAGCCGACATCACTGGAACGAGCGGCGCCAGGTTCGGCAAATCGCCGAAGAGGCGGCTTCTCCAGATGGTTTTCCAGGATCCTCTGGCAAGCCTCAATCCGCGGTTCCGTGCGTTCGAGGCTATCGCCAACCCGGTCCGGCGGCTCGGCACGCCTGAGGAAAAGCGCAACATTCGAGACCTGATCGTCGAAGCCGCGTCGCATGCCGGCCTACCGGAACGCCTGCTCAACAGCTATCCGCATCAGCTCTCGGGCGGTCAGCGCGCCCGCGTGGATATCGCGAGGGCGATCGTGCTGAAGCCGAAGCTCGTGCTCCTCGACGAACCGACGTCGGCGCTCGACGCGTCGCTCCAGGCGCACGTCATCCAGACCATTCTCAGGCTTCGCTCGGAGCTCGGCGTGGCGTTCATCTTCGTTAGCCACGATCTCAATCTCGTCCGGCTGATCAGCGACCGGCTTCTCGTCATGCACCGCGGCAAGGTGGTCGAGCAGGGCGGGGCGCAGGAGGTCTTCGAAAATCCGAGCGCCGACTATACGAAACAGCTGATCTCTGCCATCCCCATGCTCGGGCGGCGGCGGACCGAAGCGAAGGTGACGGCTTGAACGATGAGGTGAAGACGCTGCATTCGGCGGCGCACTGGGGCGCGTTCCGCGTCCATGTGCAGGGCGGCCGCGTGGTTTCCGTCTCGCCTTTCGAACATGACCCCGATCCCAGCCCCTTGATCCATGCCTTCCCGGAGATGGTCTACTCCTCGCAGCGCGTGGCGCAGCCGCTGGTCCGCCGCGGCTGGCTCGCCGGCGACGGCGGAGCGGCTCGCGGCGACGACGAATACGTCCCGCTTTCATGGGACGAGGCGCTGGATCGTGGCGCGGCGGAGATCGACCGTGTGCGGAAGACCCATGGCAATCAGGCGATCTTCGGCGGCTCGTACGGATGGTCGAGCGCGGGACGCGTGCATCATGCCCGCACGCTGCTGCACCGCTTCCTGAACTGCGCAGGCGGTTTCGTCGGGCAGGTGACGAATTACAGCTTCGGCGCCGCCATGGCCTTCATCCCGCGCGTCGTCGGCGAGAGCGAGGCGATGCGCGCGCCGCTGGCGACGCTGCCGGAGGTGGCGCAAAATGCCGATGTGCTGGTCGCCTTTGGCGGCCTGCCGGCGAAGAACTGGGCGGTGCAGTCCGGCGGCTCGGGCGAACACAGCTACCGGGCACATATGCGAAGCCTGGCCGCCAATGGCGTGCGCGTGGTCACGATCTCGCCCTTCGGCGGCGACAGGCCGGACGGGGTGGCCAGCGAGTGGCTGCCGATCCGGCCCAACAGCGACACCGCGCTCATCCTGGCGATGATCAGGCTGATCTGCGAATGGGATGCGCAGGATCAGGATTTCATCGATCGCTATACGACCGGCTTCGAACGGCTGCGCGCCTATCTGGACGGCGCGACGGATGGCACAGTCAAAAACCCGGAATGGGCTTCGGAACTGACCGGGGTGCCGGCCGATGCCATCGTTGGCCTTGCCCGCGATCTCGTTGGGCGCAAGGTGATGCTCACCGCGACCTGGAGTCTGCAGCGCGCCCGTCATGGCGAACAGCCGTACTGGGCGCTGATCGCGCTTGCCGCCGCGCTCGGCCAGATCGGCAGGCCGGGTCTCGGTTATGCATTCGGCTACGGTTCGATGAACGGCAACGGCAATCGGGGTTACGATACGCCGCTGAGGGGCCTGCCGGTCGGGCTTAATCCGGTCGGGCTCGACATTCCGGTGGCCCGGATGGCCGATCTCCTGCTGCAACCCGGCGAGACGATACGCTTCGACGGCCGCTCGATCACCTATCCCGACATCAGGCTCGTCTACTGGGCCGGGGGAAATCCCTTCCACCACCACCAGGACCTGAACCGGCTGAGGCAGGCATTCCGACGGCCGGAATGCATCATCGTCAACGAGCAGTACTGGACCGCGACCGCGCGCCACGCCGACATTGTCTTCCCGGCGACCACGACGCTGGAGCGCGACGATATCGGCGGCTCGTCGCGCGATCCCTTCCTGCTGGCGATGCAGAAGGCGATCGAACCCGTGGGCGAGGCGCGCAACGATTACGAAATCTTCCGCGGCCTCGCGTCGCGGCTCGGCCTAGAGGACGCCTTCACCGAAGGCCGGGACAGCGACGACTGGCTGCGATGGGCCTGGGATGAAACGCGGAAGCGGCTCTCGGTGCGCGGCATCGCGGCGCCGGATTTTGACACATTTTTCGCCAACGGCTTTCTACGCATGCCGGAGCCAGAACGCGACCCCGTGCCATTCGAAGCGTTTCGACGCGACCCCCAAGCCAATCCGCTACAGACGCCGTCGGGCAGGATCGAGATCCATTCGGCCGCTGTCGCGGCGATGGGAGATCCGGATCAACCGGGCCATCCGGTGTGGCTCGACCCCGAAGAATGGCTTGGCAACGAGTCATCCCGCCAGCATCCGCTTCATCTCCTGACGCCGCAGCCGGAGAGGCGGCTTCACGGCCAGATGGAGCAATCCGCGCATTCGCGCGCCGGCAAGCGCGACGGCTACGAGATCCTCCGCATGAGCCGCCAGGATGCCGACGCCAGGGGCATCGCGAGCGGCGATCTGGTGCGGATCTTCAATGCCCGCGGCGCTTGCATGGCGTCGGCCGAACCTTCTGACGAAGTTCTGCCGGGTGTCGTTCTGCTGCCTACGGGGGCGGATTTCCATGTCGATGGCGCCGATGCCGGTCGCAGCGGCAATCCGAATGCGCTTACCCGCGATATCGGGACATCCAATCTCGGCCAGGGCTGTGCGGCCCAAAGTTGCCTGGTGGACGTCGAGCGCGCAGTCTGAACCGTCACACCTTTCGACCTCCTGTCCGATTTGCGACCGCCGCCGGTGTGGTTCGTCCTGACCGGGAGTGGCGATCGTTGTTCAATCAGTTGTGATGCTCTGCACATCAGGAATGGACAAATTGCCGTTGATATGCAGAATCAGAACGGCATAGTTCATGTCTCAGCATTGAGGTCAGAGGTGGGACGGTGATCACCGCAACTCAGCTTCGCGCGGCGAGGGCTCTCCTCGGCGTCGACCAGCGCCGGCTTGCGGAATTGTCCGGGCTTTCGGTGCCGACGATCCAGCGCATGGAGGCCAGCGATGGGACGATCCGCGGCAATGTCGATTCGCTGATGAAGCTCATCGCCGCGCTCGATGCCGCCGGCGTCGAGGTCATAGGCGAGGGCGCCGTCAGCCGGGCGAGCGGGCGCGGCGTGCGGTTGAAGGCAGGACCCGAGGACGGCGCGGGCCGCTCCGGCGAACCGGCCGTTGCGGACAGGCGCGGATGATGCAGGCGCTGATGATCCATCTGCCGCTGGTTGGCGTCCTGTTGGCGGCCGCGATCCTCGCGACGGCCATCGCCCGCTCGGCGTCGGCGACGCCGGTCGTCTATGGAATTTGCGCCGCGGCATCCGCAATTGGGCTCGGCGCCGCGGTCCTGTCGCTTACCGGCGGCCTGTCCAAGGAGCCGCTTGTTCTGCCTCTCGGGCTGCCGTGGGTGGGCGCCCATTTCCGCATCGACGCGCTCGCCGCCTTCTTCCTTGTCGTCGTCAATCTGGGCGGCACATCGGCCAGCATCTACGGCCTCGGCTACGGGCGCCACGAGCATGCGCCGCACCGCGTGCTGCCGTTCTTTCCTGCATTCCTCGCCGGCATGAACCTGGTGGTGATGGCCGACGATGCCTTCACCTTCCTCCTGTCCTGGGAATTCATGTCGCTGGCGTCATGGGCGCTGGTACTGGCGCATCACCGAGAAGCGGCGAATGCGCGGGCGGCCTATGTCTACCTGCTCATGGCCGGGTTCGGCACGATGGCGTTGCTGCTGGCCTTTGGCCTGCTGGCGGGGCCCGGCGGCGAATACGCGTTCGCCTCGATCAGGGCGGCGAACCGCACCCCGGCCATCGCCGCGCTGGCGCTGGTGCTGATGCTCGTCGGCGCCGGCTCGAAGGCGGGACTGGCGCCGCTGCATGTCTGGCTGCCGCTTGCGCACCCGGCCGCGCCCAGCCACGTCTCGGCGCTGATGAGCGGCGTCATGACCAAGGTCGCCATCTACGGCTTCATCCGCGTCGTCTTCGATCTTCTCGGCGAGCCGGCCTGGTGGTCGAGCGTGCTGCTGCTGGCGCTGGGCGGCGCCACCGCCGTGCTCGGCATCCTGCATGCGCTGATGGAGACCGACCTCAAGCGCCTGCTCGCCTATTCCACCATCGAGAACATCGGCGTGATCTTCGCCGGCCTTGGCCTGTCGCTTGCCTTCGAGGCGAACGGGATGGGCTGGGCGGCGGCGCTCGCGCTCACCGCCGCGCTGTTCCATGTCTTCAACCACAGCCTGTTCAAGAGCCTCTTGTTCTTCGGCGCCGGCGCGGTGCTGACCGCCACCGGCCAGCGCGACATGGACAAGCTCGGCGGGCTCATCCATCGCATGCCGGCGACCAGCGTCGCCTTCCTGGCAGGCTGCGTGGCGATCTCGGCCCTGCCGCCCTTCAACGGGTTCGTCTCGGAATGGATGATCTTCCAGGCGATCCTGCAGAGCCCGAGTCTTCCCGGCTGGGGCCTGAAAATCATGGTGCCGGCGGTGGGCGGGCTGCTCGCGCTGGCCGCGGCGCTCGCCGCCGCCTGTTTCGTCAGGGCGTTCGGCGTGGTGTTCCTCGGCCGACCCCGCTCGACCGTCGCGGAGCAAGCACACGAGGTCGACGGCTTTTCGGTCGCGGCAATGGCGGTTCTCGCCGCGCTCTGCCTGCTCGCCGGCATCCTGCCGGGCTTCGTCATCGACGGCCTCGCTCCGATCACGCAAGCGCTCGTCGGCGGAACGATGCCCAGCCAGACCGGCGACGCCTGGCTGTCGATCGTGCCGATCGCCGAAGGCCGCAGTTCCTACAACGGCCTTCTGGTCTTCGCTTTCATCGCGATCTCCGCCTGGCTCGCGGCGTTCCTGGTCCACCGCTTCGCGTCGCACGAACTTCGTCGCGGGCCGGCATGGGATTGCGGTTTTCCGGAGCCCAGCCCGGCGACCCAGTATACCGGCGGCAGCTTCGCGCAGCCGATCCGCCGCGTCTTCGGCACCTTGGTCTTCGGGGCGCGTGAGACGGTCGAGATGCCGCCGCCGGGCGACATGGCGCCCGCGCGTCACACGGTCGAGATGCGCGACCTCGTCTGGGACTGGCTCTTCGCACCCATCGCCGGCGCCGTCGACTTCGCGGCGGGGTATCTCAACCGGCTGCAGTTCCTGACGATCCGGCGCTATCTCAGCTTCGTCTTCCTCGCGCTGGTCGCATTGCTCCTGGTGCTGGCGCTATGGACCTGATCCTCTCTTTCCTGATCCAGGCGGCGCAGATGGCCGTCGTGCTGGCGCTGGCGCCGCTGCTGACCGGGTTCGTGCGCAAGGTCAAGGCCAGGCTCCTGCGGCGGCAGGGGGCTTCGGTGATCCAGCCCTACCGGGATCTGGCGCGGCTTTTGCGCAAGGAGGTGGTGCTGGCGCAGAACGCCTCGTGGCTGTTCCGCGTCATCCCCTACCTGATCTTCGCCGCGACATGGGTCGCCGCAGCGCTCGTGCCGACCTTCGCCGGCGGGCTGCTGTTCTCGTGGACGGCGGACCTGATCGCCATCATAGCGCTGCTGGGCAGCGCGCGCTTCTTCCTGGCGCTCGCCGGCATGGATGTCGGCACGAGCTTCGGCGGCATCGGCGCCTCGCGTGAGGTGATGATCGCCTCGCTCGCCGAGCCGGCGATGCTGCTCACGGTCTTCGCGCTGGCGCTGGTCGCCGGCTCGACGCAGCTTTCCACGGTGGCTGCTGTGCTGGCAACGCCGGAAGTCGGCCTGCGCGTCTCGCTCGCCATGGCGCTTATCGCGCTGGTCATGGTGGCGCTGGCCGAGAACGCCCGCATCCCGGTCGACAACCCGGCGACGCATCTCGAACTGACGATGGTGCACGAGGCGATGGTGCTCGAGTATTCGGGCCGGCATCTGGCCATGATCGAATTCGCCGCCTCGCTGAAGCTCCTGCTCTATATCTCGCTGATCGCCTGCGTCTTCGTGCCCTGGGGCATCGCGGCGCCGGGCTCGGGGCTCGCCGGCTTCGCGCTGGGTGCGACCGCCTACCTCGCCAAGCTCGCGGTCGGCGGCTTCCTGCTCGCCTTCTTCGAGACGTCGATCGCCAAGATGCGCGTCTTCCGCGTTCCCGACTTCCTCGGCGTCGCGCTGATGCTGAGCCTGCTCGGCACGCTGCTTCTGTTCGCCTCGCGGAGCCTGTAGATGAACGGCCTCACCTTCGACATCGCGCATATGCTGGCCGGCGGACTGGTGCTGGTGTCGTTCATGCTGCTCTACCAGGACCGGCTCTACGCGCTGCTCAACGTCTATGCGCTGCACGCGCTGGTGCTGTCGCTGTCAGTCGCCTGGCAGGCCTATGTCCAGGACGCGCCGCACCTCTATGTCACGGCGGCGATCGCGCTCGTCTTCAAGGCCGGCGTCATTCCGATTGCGCTGCATCGCATCATCCTGCGGCTCGGCATTCATCGCGACATCGAGACCGTGGTCGGCATCGGCATGACCATGCTTGCCGGAATTGGCCTGGTCGCGCTGTCGATGGTGGTGATGCTGCGGGTGACCCCCGACGCGGATCCGCTCGCGCGCGAGGATCTCGCCTTCGCGCTCTCCGTGCTGCTGCTCGGCCTGCTTGTCATGGTCACGCGCCGCAATGCCATCGGCCAGGTGGTCGGCTTCATGGCGCTTGAGAACGGGCTGGTGCTCGCAGCGACCGGCGCCAAGGGCATGCCGCTGGTGGTCGAGATCAGCGTCGCCTTTTCAATCGTTATCGCCTTCGTCGTGATCGGCATCTTCCTGTTCCGTATCCGCGAGCGGTTCGACACGGTCGACATCGCTGCGCTCGACGATTTCAGAGGGGAGCGGCGATGATCGCGGCGGGCTTCCAGGCGGAGACGGCCGTTCTCGTCATCCCGATCGTCGCTGCGATCGTGCTGGCGCTGCTGCCGAGCTACCGGGTCACCGCGCAACTGAACGTGGCGGCGAGCCTCCTGACCTTTGTCGCCGCGCTGTCGCTGTTCGTCATCGAGCGGCCGGTGCCAGGCGAATATCTCTTCGTCGACGATCTCAACATCGTCTTCATCGTGCTCAACGCCTTCGTTGGCCTCACCGCGAGCATCTTCAGCGCGAGCTATGTCGGGCATGAACTGGAGACCGGCCGGCTGACCGCCGCCAATCTGCGTTTCTACCACGCCATGTATCAGATCATGATGTTCGGCATGAATCTGGCGTTCGTGTCGAACAATATCGGACTGATGTGGGTGGCGGTGGAACTGGCGACGCTGAGCACAGTGGTGATGGTCGGCATCTACCGTACCCATGAGGCGCTCGAGGCGGCGTGGAAATATTTCATCCTCGGCAGTGTCGGCATCGCGCTGGCGCTGTTCGGCACCATCCTCGTCTACATGGCGGCGCGGCCGGTCATCGGCGAGGGCCACGACGCGATGGTGTGGACGCTGCTGGTCGAGAAGGCGGCCGACTTCGATCCGGCGCTGCTCAACGTCGCCTTCGTCTTCCTGCTGCTCGGCTACGGGACCAAGGTCGGATTGGCGCCGCTGCACGCCTGGCTGCCCGACGCGCATGCCGAAGGTCCGACGCCTATTTCGGCGGTGCTGTCGGGACTGCTGCTCAACGTTGCGCTCTATGTCGTGCTGCGGTTCAAGATCCTGCTCGCCGCCAGCCCGGACGCCATCGCTCCCGGACCGCTGATGATCACGATGGGGCTGACGTCGCTGATCTTCGCCGCGTTCATGCTCTACCGCCGGCGCGACATCAAACGCATGTTCGCCTATTCCTCGATCGAGCATATGGGCATCATCGTCTTCGCCTTCGGCATGGGCGGACCGCTCGCCAATTTCGCCGGCCTGCTGCACATGGTGATGCATAGCCTGACCAAGTCGGCGATCTTCTACGCCGTTGGACACATCGCGCAGATCAAGGGAACGCAGAAGATCGCCGACATCAGGGGGTTGACCGAGACCCATCCGGGCCTCGGCTGGGCCTTCCTGGTGGGCGTCGTCGCCATCGCCGGCCTGCCGCCGCTCGGCGTCTTCATGAGCGAATTCCTCATCGTATCCTCGACGTTCGCCACCCAGCCGCTGCTGGCGATCCCGCTGGTCTTCGGCCTGCTCGTCGCCTTCGGTGCCCTCATCCTGCGCGGAACCGGCATCGCGTTTGGCGAGCCGACCGGCAGCACGGCGCCGTCGAATGCGTCCTACCTGCCGATCTACGCGCATCTCATCCTGGTTCTCGGCGCGGGCCTCTACCTGCCGCCGCCGCTGGTCGGCTGGTTCCAGCATGTCGCCCGGCTTCTCGGCTGAGCGCGGGAGACACGCGATGACGGACATCTGGGAAGGAATTGTCGAGGGAAAGAGGGCGGAACACCACCACGGCTGGCCGCGCTTCGAAGTCGACCGTGACGGCTGGACGCGGGCAGGGGAAGCGCTTGCCCAGGGTCGGCTCATTTTTGCCGGTCTGTGGGGGGAGAAGGCCGCCATCCATATGGCGGTGCTGGCGGAGGAAGCCGGCAAGGCCGCCGTGCTGACGCTCGCCTGCCCGGATCTCACCTTCCCGTCGGTTGGACGTCTGCATCCGCCTGCGATCAGGCCGGAGCGCACCGCGCACGATCTGTTCGGCCTCGTGCCGGAAGGCGCGCTGGACCTTCGCCCCTGGCTCGACCACGGGCGCTGGGGCGTGCGCTTCCCGCTCGGCGCCTGCGAGCCGGCGCCGGCCGACGGCGTGCCATACGCGTTCCTCCCCGTCGAGGGCGAGAGCCTGCACCAGATCCCGGTCGGTCCCGTGCACGCCGGCATCATCGAGCCCGGCCATTTCCGCTTCACCGCGAACGGGGAAACCGTGGTTCGCCTCGAAGCGCGGCTGGGTTACGTCCACAAGGGGATCGAGGGACTGATGCAGGGCGCGACCCTTGCGCGGGCCGCCGAGCTCGCCGGCCGCGTGTCGGGCGACAGCACGGTCGCCTATGCGTTCGCCTTCGCGCGGGCGGCGGAGGCTGCACTCGGTATCGAGGCGCCGCCGCGCGCTGTCTTCCTGCGCGCCCTGATGGCGGAGCTCGAACGTTCCGCCAACCATCTCGGCGACTTCGGTGCGATCTGCAACGACGCCGCCTTCGCGCTGATGCTCGCCCATTGCGCCGTATTGCGCGAGCGTGTGCTGCGCGCGGCGGAAGCGAGCTTCGGCCACCGGATGATGCGCGACCGCATCGTGCCGGGCGGGGTCGCCTGCGATCTGGAGCCGGCCGGCGCCGCCGCCATCGCGTCGCTCGTCAAGGAAATCCGCGCGAGGCTACCGGCACTGATCGACCTCTACGACAACACCGCCTCGCTGCAGGACAGGACGGTCGGCACCGGCATCCTCAAACCGGAGCTGGCCCGGCAGTTCGGCGCCGGCGGCTATGTCGGCCGGGCTTCGGGCCGTGCCTTCGATACGAGGCGGGCATTGCCCTATGCACCTTACGACCGGCTGACCTTCGAGGTACCGGTGATGCAGGAGGGCGACGTCAACGCGCGCGTGTGGGTGCGCATCAAGGAAGTCGAACAGAGCCTGTCGCTGATCGACCAGATCCTCGAGCTGATGCCGGAAGGCCCGCTGCGGGTCGAGATTGCGTCGCCCGGGACGCCTGTCGAGGCGGCGGCGATGGTCGAGGGCTTCCGCGGCGACGTGCTAGTGTGGCTGAGGATCGGTGCGGACGGCCTGGTGGAGCGGTGCCATCCGCGCGATCCGTCATGGTTCCAGTGGCCGCTGTTGGAAGCGGTGATCGAGGGCAACATCGTTGCTGATTTCCCGCTCTGCAACAAATCCTTCAACTGCTCCTATTCGGGCCACGATCTCTGATGCGCAAGCTGCTCTTCGAAGCCCTGCTCAAGCCCATCCTGACCGAGGCGCGGCCATCCGCGGATGGCGATGCGATCGACCAGCTCGCCGACGCGGTCGCCCGGAAGGCGCGAAAGCGGCTGGGCCGCAGCTTGTCGATTCGCGAGGTCGATGCAGGATCGAGCAACGATAGCGAACTGGAGATCCACGCGCTCAACAATGCCTTCTACGACATCGAGCGCTTCGGCATCCGTTTCGTTGCCTCGCCGAGGCACGCCGACGTACTGCTGGTGACGGGTCCCGTCACGAAGAACATGCGTCAGGCGCTGGAGCGGACCTTTGCCGCGACGCCCAGCCCGAAATGGGTCGTGGCCGTCGGCGACGAGGCTTTCGATGGCGGCGCTTTCGCCGGCAGCTATGCGGTGGCGGGCGGGGTGGGAGACGTGGTGCCCGTCGATCTCCATATCCCCGGCAACCCGCCGTCGCCCACCGCGCTGCTGCAGGGACTGCTTGCGCTGCTCGATCAGGCCGACGCCCGCTAAAGCGGCGCGGCGAGACATCTTCAAGCCAGCTTCCGATGACCCTGTGGGCCGCCGCCGAGGCGCAGGCGTTAGCTCGCCATTGCCCTACATCGGCTATGTCGTCGCGCGCAGCTCGCCGTGGCGGCAGCGTTGCCGAAACGGCAGCGGCCAAGCCGAATCATTCTTCTTTATTCGAACGATGGTTGGGATCATCATTTCATCTGGGGCTGGACAAAACAGGACGCAAAGGGAACGCGCCACGGCCCACCAACGGGAGACCCGGACATGCCTCATCCATTGCAAACGCGTCGTGAATTCCTCCAGGCAGCAGCGGCCATCGGCGGCGTCGCGGCCACCCACAGCCTGATCAGCGTCACCCGGGCCGGCGCCCAGTCGCCCGCCAAGGTGGTGATGCAGCTCGGCTGGCTCGCCTCCAACGGCATCCTCGGCGAAGTCGTCGCCATGAAGAAGGGCTTCTACGCCGAACAGGGCGTGGAACTCCAGATCACGCCCGGCGGTCCCAACGTCGACGGCGTGGCGAGCGTGGCGTCGGGCCAGGCCATGATCGGCCAGACCTCGTCGAGTCCCTCGGTTATGCTCGCCCGCTCCGCGGGCATCCCCATCAAGGCGATCGCCGGCGGCTACCAGAAGCACCCCTTTACTTATTTCTCGCTCGCCAAGGACCCGATCCGCGAGCCGAAGGACATGATCGGCAAGACGATCGCGACCCAGCCGACTGCCTACATCCTGGCGCGCGCTCTGCTCGCCAAGAACGGCATCGCCGAAGACCAGGTGACGCTGGTCAACATGGGCGCCGACATGAACCAGCTGATCACCGGCCAGGCGCAGGCGGTCACGGGCTGGCTCACCAACACAAATGCGCTCAAGATTCTCGGTGACGACCGCGTCGACATGATGCTGTGGGACACGGGCATCCAGCTCTACGCCAACGTCTACTTCGCCACCGACAAGGCCATTGCCGAGACGCCCGACGTTCTGGCCAAGTTCATCGCCGGTTCCGCGATGGGCTGGGGCTATGCCAAGGACAATCCGGAAGAGGCCGTCGGGATGCTGGTCGAGGCCTATCCGAACCTCGACAAGGCGAGCGAACTCGAAGCCGTCAAGCCGGTGCTGGAGTTCAGCTTCGGAGAAACGACCAAGGCCGACGGCTGGGGCACGATGAACCGCGCGAACTGGGAGGCGCAGCTGAAGACCTATGCCGATCTCGGCCAGTTCAAGGGTACGGTTCCGACGGTCGACGACATCATGACGCTGTCGATCCTCGAAGCCACGGCCGACATCCGCAAGAAGGTCGGCTGAAGCGATGAACGCGCGCGCGCTGGCCCGGTCACCCGTCATGCCCGCGGCGGCCGACGTCGAGGCCAACGTCGCCGTCTCCGTGCGGAACGTCGACGTCGTCTTTGGCGAGGGGGAGAGCGCGGTCACCGCGCTCTCGGGCGTATCGGTCGACATCGCGGCGGGTTCGCTCGTCACGATGCTCGGGCCGTCCGGCTGCGGCAAGTCCACGCTGCTGCGGGCCATCGCCGACCTCGTGCCGGTTTCGGCCGGCGAGATTACCGTGCTCGGGCGGTCGCCGGAAGAGGCGCGGCGCGAGCGCAACTTCTCCTTCGTCTTCCAGGACGCCACGCTCCTGCCCTGGCGCAGCGCGCTCGACAATGTCCGCCTGCCGCTCGAGGTCGGCGGTGGCGGCGCGGCACATGCCGAACCGCGCGAACTGCTCGAACTCGTAGGGCTGAAAGGACGCGAGAAGGCGCTGCCCGCCGAACTGTCGGGCGGTATGCGCCAGCGCGTGGCGATCGCCCGCGCGCTCGTTTCGCGGCCAAAGATCCTGCTGATGGACGAGCCCTTTGGTGCGCTCGACGAGATCACGCGCGACAAGCTCAACGAGGAACTGCTGCGCATCTGGCGCGAGACGGGCACGACGATTATGTTCGTCACCCATTCCATCCCGGAGGCGGCATTCCTCGGCCAGCAGGTGCTGGTGCTCGCCTCGCACCCCGGCCGAGTCAAGGAGCTCGTGACGGTCGACCTGCCGGCGCAGCGGCGGCTCGCCATGCGCGACACGCTCGACTTCGTGCAGATCACGGCGCACCTGCGCCGCCTTCTGGAGGAATGCTGATGGCCGACATCGCGCATCGATCCGCAGCCCCCGTGCAGCACGGACTCTTTGGGCTGACCGACCGCTTCCGCGACAAGCTGCCGGCCGCTTTCGCCGTCGTGGGCCTGATCGCCGCCTGGCAGTTCGTCGTCTGGGCTTTTTCGGTGCCTACCTACATGGCGCCCGGGCCGCTCGACGTACTCAGGTCCTTCCGCGACGACGGCTGGACGCTATTGAGCAACTTCTGGCCGACGCTCTTCGAAGCGATGCTCGGCTTCGTTTTCGGCAACCTCATCGCCATCCTTCTGGCGGTCTGGTTCGTGCACAACCGCACCGCCGAGCGCGCCTTCTATCCGATCGCGGTGTTCATGCACACGATCCCGATCATCGCCGTGGCGCCGATCCTGGTGCTGATCTTCGGCAGCGGATATCTGCCCAAGGTGATCATCGCGGCGCTGATCTGCTTCTTTCCGACGCTGGTCAACATGGTGCGGGGGCTGAAGGCCGTGACGCCGGCGACGCTCGACCTGATGCGGGTGCTGTCGGCCTCGAAATCGGAGATATTCTGGAAGGTCCGTATCCAGAGTTCGCTGCCGTTCCTGTTCGCTGCGTTGAAGATCGCCAGCACCACCTGCGTGATCGGCGCCATCGTGGCGGAATGGATCGGCTCCAATTTCGGGCTCGGCGCCCTGATCATCGAGGCCACCTACAATTTCCGCTCGCCGCTGCTCTACGCAACCGTGTTCGTCGCGGCATTGCTCGCGGTGGTGCTGTTTTCCATCGTCTCGGTCGCCGAGGCGCGTCTGATCAAATGGAAGGCGTCGGACGTCCACTGACGGCGACGCAGGTCCACACGAATCCGGAGGAAGATCATGGTTATCCAGACCATCAGAGAAGCCGCGCGCACTGCGCAAGTGGCCGACAGGTCGGACGTCGTCGTTGTCGGCGGGGGACCGGCCGGCATCTCGGCCGCGGTGTCCGCTGCCCGCAACGGAGCGAGCGTCACGCTTCTCGAGCGCTATCCCTATCTCGGGGGACTGGCCTCGGGCGGCATGGTGCTGGTGCTCGACGACATGCACAACGGGTCGGAGATCACCGTGCAGGGGATCTGCATGGAAATGATCGAGCGTATGAGCGCCTGGGGCCTCTGCGTCACCCCGCCGGACGCAGACCGCGCACCGGGCGTGCGCGAGACGGATGCCATGTGGCGCAAATGGGCACGGTGGGGCCTGTTCGACTTCCACACCCATTCGATGCCGCACCCGATCTGCTTTTCCGCCGCCTTCGACCCCGATGCCTTCAAGCGCGCCTCCTACGCCGTCATCGGCGATGCCGGCGTCAAGCTCAGGCTGCATAGCTGGTTCTCGTCGGCGATCGTCGAGGACGGAGCCATCAAGGGCGTTATCTGCGAGACCAAGGAAGGGCGCCAGGCCATTCTGGGCGATGTGGTGATCGATGCTACCGGCGACCTCGATGTCGCGGCGAGCGCCGGGGCGAAATCGCAGGAGAGTTCCTTCATCCTGACGACCGTGTCGCGCTGGGGCGGCGTCGACACCGACCGCGCCGAACAGTTCCAGTTCGAGAAACCGGAGGAGTTCGCCAAGCTCGACCATGAGGCCAAGCGCATCATCGGCGGCTGCTGGAACTTCTGGTGGCTGAAGACACCGCTGCCCGGCGTGGTCTGGCTGAACTGCCCCCACGTGCCCAAGCTGCATGGCCTGAAGGTCGCCGACCTGACGGCGGTGGAGATCGAGGGCAGGGCGCGGATGGAGCGGCTGCTGACGTTCGCCCACGAGAACTTCCCCGGCTTCGAAAAAGCCTATGTCGTCGACTTCGCCCCGCAGACCGGCGTGCGCCAGACGCGGATGCTTGAAGGCGAATACGTCGTGACCAAGGAAGACGTCATGTCGCGCCGGCATTTCCACGACACGGTGTGCCGCGGCCGGGACTACTATACGCCCTATCGCGCCATGCTGCCGCGCGAGGTCGACCAGTTGATCGTCGCCGGGCGGCACTATTCGGCGACGCCGCAGGCGCAGAAGTCGAGCCGCGAGATCCCGCCCTGCATGGCGATGGGCGAGGCCGCCGGCGTCGCTGCGGCGGTGGCGCTGAACGCCGGCGTCAAGGTCCGCCATGCCGACGTCGCCGCGATCCAGAAACAGATGCGCGCCCAGGGCGCCGACCCGGGCGACGTGCCGTCCGAAAACGCCACACTGCTGGAGGCCGCGGAATGACCATTCTTCCCCTAGACGGCGTGCGGGTGATCGACTTCACGCAGGTCATGCTCGGCCCCTGCTGCACGCAGGTGCTGGCCGACTACGGTGCCGAGGTGATTAAGATCGAGAAGGAGAACATCGGCGACCTGTCCCGCTGGTCGCTGGGCTCCGACCCCGACGGTCTCAACAATCCGGTGTTCTGCTCGCTCAACCGCAACAAGAAGAGCGTCGCGCTCGACCTCAAGTCCGACGAGGCGCGGGCGCAGGTGCTCGACCTGATCGACGGCGCGGACGTGGTGGTCAGCAATTTCCGACCCGGCGTGATGGAGCGGATGGGCTTCGGCTACGAGGACCTTAAGAAGCGGAACCCCGGCATCATCTTCGCGCTCGGCACGGGTTTCGGCCTGGAAGGTCCCAATCGCCACAAGGGCGGCCAGGACATCCTGGCGCAGGCGCTGACCGGCTTGATGATGCGCAAGCCCGACCCGGCGCTGCCGACGTCGATCTATTCGACGCCGCTGTGCGACTATTCCGCCGGCATGCATCTGGTGCAGGGCATCCTGCTTGCGCTGCTGCAGCGGCAGAAGACGGGCGTGGGGCAGGTGGTGGCGGTGAGTCTCTACAATTCCATGCTCGCCTTGCAGATGCAGGAAGGCGCCGCGCACATGATGCGCGGCAAGGACCTGAACTGGGGCGCGTTTGCGCTGACGGGCGTGTTCGACACGACGGACCGGCCGATCGTCATGGTTGGGGCCTTCAAGCAGAATCCGCTGCGCGACATCTGCGAGGCGCTGGAAATCGAGGACCTGTCCAAGGAAGAGCGCTTCTCCAATTTCGACCGGCAGATGGAGAACCGGCCCGAGCTTCAGGCGATCTTCCGCGCACGATTCGCCGAGAATTCATCGGCGCATTGGCTGAAGCGGCTGGAGGAGGTCGACATCCTGTGCGCACCGGTGCGCACGCTCGCGGAGGCGCTGGAGGATGAGCAGACGCTGGTCAACCGCATGATCGTCGAGGCAGGGAGAACGCCGGCGGGCCCGATCCGGCTGATCGGCAGCCCGATCGACATGTCCGCCGCGCCGCTGACGATCCGGCAGGCGCCGCCGCGGCTTGGCGAACACAATGACGAGATCCTCGGGTCCGTCGACGAGTATCGCAAGGCAGGTGCGGCGTGAGCGTCAATCTCGACGTCGCCGACAGAGTGGCGCGGATCGTCATCGACCGGCCGGAGCGGCTCAACGCGATCGACGCCGCGGCCGAAGCCGAGCTGGAGAAGATCTGGCAGGAACTGGAGCGGCGCACCAACGTCAGCTGCGCGGTGCTGACAGGTGCTGGCGAAAAAGCCTTCTGCGCCGGAGCCGACATGAAGGGCGGCGGCGCGTCCGGGCTCGAATACTGGGGGCAGGCGCGGCCGCACGGGTTCGGCGGCATTGCATTCAGGCGGACGCTCGACATCCCGCTGATCGCCCGCGTCAACGGCTATGCGCTGGGCGGTGGCTTCGAGATGGTACTCGGCTGCGACATCGTCGTCGCGTCCGAAAAGGCGCAGTTCGGATTGCCCGAAGGACGGGTCGGGCGCATGCCGCTCGACGGCGGCATGGTGCTTTTGCAGCGCAAGATCCCGCACAATCTCGCGATGGGAGTGATGCTGTCAGGCCGGCGCTTCTCGGCCGCCGAGATGGCGGCCTATGGCATCGTCAACGAGGTCGCTGCGTCGGACCAGCTCGACGCGGCGGTGGAACGCTGGGTGCGCGACATCGTCGCCTGTGCGCCGCTGTCGCTTCGGGCGATCAAACAGACGGTGAACCGGACCGGACACCTCACTCCGGCCGAAGCGCAGGCGCTGCGCACACCCGCGCTCGTCGCCGCCTTACAGAGCGAGGACGGCAAGGAAGGCGTGCTCGCCTTCAACGAAAAGCGTGCGCCGGTCTGGAAGGGCAGGTAGGATTGCCCGCAGGTCGGGTTCGCGGGCCAATGACGCGCGCCAGTCGGCAGGGGGTCTGAATGCATGCAGCGGTGTTGCGCTATTTCGTGGCCGTCGCGCGCGCTGGCTCGATCCGCAAGGCCTCCGAGGAGTTGCATGTCGCGAGTTCGGCTGTCAGCCGCCAGATCCAGAAGATCGAGGACGAGCTGGGCACGCCGCTGTTCGAGCGGCTGCCGAACGGGCTGCGGCTGACGCAGGCCGGCAAGGCGACGCTCCGGCACGCCAAGGCGACGCTGCACGATTTCGAGCTGCTGACCGGCGAACTCGGCGCGCTGAAGGGCAAGAAGACCGGTTTGGTCAGCATCGCGGCGCTCGACAGCCTGTTCGTCCGCTTCCTGCCCGACCAGATCAAGGAGTTCCACAAGCTGCATCCGGCGGTGAACTTCCGGGTTCACAGCGGCGTGCAGAGCCGCATCGCCACGATGGTCGCCGAAGGCGAGATCGACATCGGCATCACCTTCAACTTGCCGCATCCGGAAGACACGCGGTTCATCGCCGAGATTCCGATGCCTTTGATGGCGATGGTTTCGGCGGATCATCCGCTGGCCAAGCGGTCGTCCGTCTCGCTTAGCGAATGCGCCCAGTATAATCTCCTGCTGCAGGTCGACAC
Source organism: Mesorhizobium sp. (assembly GCF_024710845.1). Classification (GTDB taxonomy): domain Bacteria; phylum Pseudomonadota; class Alphaproteobacteria; order Rhizobiales; family Rhizobiaceae; genus Mesorhizobium_A. The sequence goes on along the minus strand of NZ_JANJTZ010000004.1, from coordinate 47,821 downwards.
CGAGCCGCTGCGCTCGATGATCGAAGTCGAGCTTTCGTCGCTCGAGCGGACCGGCCGGGCACTTGTCACATCCAACAATCTGATGCTGCTGCGGCCGCTGATCGAGGCGGGTGTCGGCGTCGCTTTCTACACGCCGCTCGGCATGGCGGACCAGATCAGGGCTGGGACGATCGTCGGCGTGCCGCTCGAAGGATCGCGGCTCGGCGGCATGCGGCTCGGGCTTCTGGTGCCGCGACGCCGGCAGCTGTCGCAGGCGGCCGAAGCGATGGCGGCGCAGCTCGGCAAGGCACTTGGCCAATTGAGCGACGCGTGGAAGGGATCACAATAGGCGGTTGACGTCGATCGCGCCGGCCAAGGCCGCCTTCTGCGCTTCCGTCAGCGGCAGGTGCGGCGGCAGGACCCGTTCGAATGACGGGTCGTCGTGGATCACCGCCGTCAGATGCTTCACCGCCGGGACGAGCGGATATGCCGCGATGGCGCTACGCGCTTCGGCGACCTTGGCCGCCAGGGCGGCGTCTTGCGGGTGGGCCCAGAACCGGCCGACCAGCGGCGCGGTGACGCTGACGGTTGCCGAGATGCATCCGGCATAGCCTTCGGCAGCGGCTTTCGCGATCGACGCCTCGCTGCTCGGGAAGACGTCGAAGCCGGGAATCTCGGCAAGCCGCGACGCGTAGGCGAGATCGCCGGAACTGTCCTTGGCGCCTGCGATACGGTCCGGGAACGCCGTCTTCAGCCGCCGCGCGAATTCGACCGAGAACGGGACGCCGGTCAATTGGGGGAAATTGTAAAGGTAGACGGGACCGGGCGTGTCGCGTGTGGCGAGGATGAGGCGCTCGAACCAGGCGAACAGCCCGTCGTCCGAGACGCCTTTGTAATAGTACGGCGGCAGCACCAGTGCGGCGGCGAAACCAAGCTCGCAGGCATACCGGGTGAGGGCGATCGTGGTCGCTAGGTCGGGCGTTCCTGTGCCGACCATCAGCCGGCTCGTGTCCAGTTCGGCCGCAGCCGCGGACATCACCGCCTTGCGCTGATCGGCGGAGAAGGAATTGGCCTCGCCCGTCGTTCCCAGCACGTTCAGCGCGTGACAGCCGTTGGCCAGCGCCCAGCTTGCATGTCGCAGGAAGCGGGCGATGTCGGGTTCGCCCTCGGCAGTGACCGGGGTGGGCACCGCGGCGATCACGCCGCGAAGTCCTGTAAGAGCCATCGAAATTCTCCTATTCCAGATTTGCGGTCTTGCGCGGCGGCCAGGCGGCGACGGCCGGGTGATCGAGCCCGGTCGTGTGGGCCGCGTCCCATCCGCCGGGGGACCCCCATCCGGTGACCGCGTCACCGAAGAAATCGGCGTTGATCGCTTCGAAGTGCTTCATGGTTTCCGCCAGTTCGCCATCCCAGACGATCGCATCGACCGGGCAGATCGACAGGCAAAGGCCGCAGTTTATGCACTCGTCCGGATGGATGTAGAACATCCGCCCGCCCTCATAGATGCAATCGACCGGGCAGGCGGCGGTGCAGTCGCCGTCCTTCACGTCAATGCAGGGTTCCGTGATGATATAGGCCATCGTCCGGGCCGTCTGAACCTGTTCCGAGACCCAACAATCGCAGGTCGGAGCGTTCGAAAGAAGCGCCGATTTTCGCTTGATGCGTTGCTGAAGCGGCAACACGCCTCGCCGCTTCTTCGGGGCTGCCCGAAGGGAACAGATGCGGCATCACGGAACGAAGGATTGGACCCGCTTGAGGCATCTCAACGCGAAACTCGACCGCGTATGCCTTATCCCCGGCACCTTGTAGAGCTTGTGGCGTAGGAACTCCTCATATCCGGCCGTGCCGGCGACCGCGACTTTGATAAGGTAGTCGTATTCGCCGGTGGTCAGGTAAATCTCCAGCACTTCCGGCAGGGCGGCCAACTTGCGCCCGAAAGCGTCGAGGACGTCGTCGTCGTGGCGCTCCATCATCACCTCGACGAACACGGTTTCGGTGATCCCGAGCCGGCTCGAATCGACCACCGCCGTGTAACCGGAGATGATGCCCGCATCCTCAAGCTTGCGGACGCGCTGCCAGCACGGGGAAGGGGACAGGCCGACCTTCTCGGCAAGCTGCGCGTTCGACATACGCCCGTCCGCCAGCAGCGCCGCGACGATCGCCCGATCGGTGCGATCCAGCTTCAGTTGGGCCATCCGGACATTCCTTTCGCATCGGGTCAGTACTTCGAAACGTTCTGCTGCAAATCAGCGGCAGTATCAACAAAACAGCAGCATATTTCTTTGATCGCAAGGCATGATCGCTTGAACTGGGAGGTCGGTCATGCGCGTCTTCATCGAATGCGATGATCTCGTGGGGGTGCTTTCGCGAACGCTGGATCACATCCGCAGGATGGGATCGAGATCGGCGCCGTCATTGCCGATACCGGCAAAGCAAGCGCCGGTCTCGAACTCGTCGTTGTCGACCCGGACCGAAGCGCATCGAACACACTCAGGAAGAGGATTTCCCTGATCGAAGGTGTAAGCTCCGTCTCGATGCGAGATGAGCCCGAGCCGCATCTTCCTCGCCGCGACCGCGTTGCCCCTTCTGCCGAGGCAGGCAACGCCCGAAAGGAATGACGAGCATGGAAACCTACGGACCGCTTTCCCTGCATGTGCCCGAGCCGGAAGTGAGACCCGGCGACACGCCCGATTTTTCGAGCGTGAAGATCCCGAAGGCCGGTTCCGTTCCGCGGCCCGAGATCGACGCCGATCCGCGCGACATCCGCGACCTCGCCTATTCGATCATCCGCGTCCTCGACCGGGAGGGCGAGGCGGTCGGTCCGTGGGCCGGCTCGCTTTCGCCCGACGAATTGATGGCCGGGCTTCGCCACATGATGACGCTGCGCGCCTTCGACGCGCGCATGGTGATGGCGCAGCGCCAGGGCAAGACGTCGTTCTACATGCAGCACATGGGCGAGGAGGCGGTGTCCTGCGCCTTCCGGCGCGCGCTTGCACCCGGCGACATGAACTTTCCGACCTATCGCCAGGCCGGTCTGCTGATCGCGGGCGACTATCCGATGGTCGACATGATGAACCAGATCTTTTCCAACGAAGCCGACCCGATCAAGGGGCGCCAACTGCCCGTGATGTATTCGTCGAAGGAGCACGGCTTCTTCTCCATCTCCGGCAATCTCGGCACCCAGTACATCCAGGCAGTCGGGTGGGCGATGGCGTCGGCCATCAGCCGCGACACGAAGATCGCGGCCGGCTGGATCGGCGACGGCTCGACCGCCGAGAGCGACTTCCACGCGGCGCTGGTGTTCGCCTCGACCTACCGGGCGCCGGTCGTCCTCAACATCGTCAACAACCAGTGGGCGATCTCGACCTTCCAGGGCATCGCGCGCGGCGGGTCGGGAACCTTCGCCGCGCGGGGTCTCGGCTTCGGCATTCCGGCCCTGCGCGTCGACGGCAACGACTATCTCGCGGTGCACGCAGTGGCCAAATGGGCCGTGGAGCGGGCCCGTCGGGGCCTGGGACCGACCCTCATCGAGCATGTGACCTACCGGGTGGGGGCGCACTCGACTTCGGACGATCCCTCCGCCTACCGGCCGAAGACGGAATCGGACGCCTGGCCGCTCGGCGACCCGATCCTCAGGCTGAAAAACCATCTGATCCGCCTGGGTACTTGGTCGGTCGAACGGCACAAGCAGATGGAGGCGGAAATCCTCGATACGGTGATCGCGGCGCAGAAGCAGGCGGAAAAGAACGGTACGCTGCACGCGGGCGGCAAGCCGTCGGTGCGCGACATGTTCGAGGGCGTCTATGCCGAGATGCCTCCGCATCTGCGGCGCCAGCGCCAGAAGGCGGGGGTCTGAGCCATGCCGCGCATGACGATGATCGAAGCAATACGCTCGGCGATGGACGTGTCGATGGGACGCGACGAGAAGGTGGTCGTGTTCGGCGAAGACGTCGGCTATTTCGGCGGTGTGTTCCGCTGCACGGCGGGGCTGCAGCAGAAATACGGCACGTCGCGCTGCTTCGACACGCCGATCTCGGAACTCGGCATCGTCGGCGCGGCCATCGGCATGGCCGCCTACGGGCTCAGGCCCTGCGTGGAAATTCAGTTCGCCGACTATGTCTATCCGGCCTACGACCAGATCGTGTCGGAAGCCGCGCGTCTGCGTTACCGTTCAGCCGGCCAGTTCACCTGCCCGATCGTGATCCGCATGCCGACCGGGGGCGGCATCTTCGGCGGGCAGACGCACAGCCAGAGCCCGGAGGCGCTGTTCACGCACGTGTCCGGGCTGAAGGTCGTGGTGCCCTCCAATCCGGCGGATGCCAAGGGCCTCTTGATCGCAGCGATCGAGGATCCGGATCCGGTCATCTTCCTGGAACCGAAACGGCTCTACAACGGGCCCTTCGACGGCCATCACGACCGGCCGATCATGGCCTGGTCGAAGCATGAGCTGAGCGAGGTGCCGGACGGCCACTATTCCGTTCCGCTGGGCAAGGCGGCGATCCGCCGCGAAGGCAGCGCGGTCACGGTGCTTGCCTACGGCACGATGGTCTATGTCGCGCAGGCGGCCGCCGAGGAGACCGGGATCGACGCCGAGATCATCGATCTCAGGACGCTCCTGCCGCTCGACCTCGACGCGGTCGTGGCATCGGTGAAGAAGACGGGACGGTGCGTCATCGTGCATGAGGCGACGCTCACGTCCGGCTTCGGCGCGGAGCTCGCGGCGCTGGTACAGGAGCACTGCTTCTACCATCTGGAGGCACCGATCCAGCGCGTCACCGGCTGGGACACGCCTTATCCGCACGCCCAGGAATGGGACTATTTCCCCGGTCCGAAACGGGTCGGCGAAGCCCTCGTCGCCGCGATGGAGGCATGACCATGGCCGAACATGTCATCAAGCTGCCGGACGTGGGCGAGGGGATCGCCGAGGCCGAGCTGGTCGAATGGAGCGTCAAGGTCGGCGACATCGTGCGCGAGGACGCGGTGCTAGGCGCGGTGATGACCGACAAGGCGACGGTCGAGATCCCGTCGCCGGTCGAGGGCAAGATCACCTGGCTCGGCGCCGAGATCGGCGACACGGTCGCTATCGGCTCGCCGATCGTGAAGATCGAGGTGGCGGGAGAGACGACGTCTCCGGCTCGCGACGGCGACAGCCCGGCGCAGACGCCAAAGGCCGCTTCCGCTGCCGCTCCTGCTGAGCCGCAGCCGACCGCACCGGCAAAAGATCATAGCGTCGAGGTGAAGGCGGTACAGCAGGTTGCCGGCTCATCCACGGCCGCCAAGCCTCGGCCGGGACCAACCGCCGGATATGGCCCGCCGCGTCCGGAGGGCGAGAAGCCGCTGGCGTCGCCCGCCGTGCGGCTGCGCGCGACGGAGGCCGGGATAGACCTGCGGCAGGTTCCGGGCACCGGTCCTGCCGGACGGATCACGCACGCGGACATCGAGGCGTTCGTCGCGCGCGGCCCGCAGGCGCCGGCCGGTGCCGGACTGCGGCGAAGGGAGGGCGTCGAGCAGGTCAAGGTGGTCGGCCTTCGCCGCAAGATCGCGGAGAAGATGGCGCTGGCGAAATCGCGCATCGCCCACATCACCTATGTCGAGGAGATCGACGTAACCGCGGTCGAGGAGTTGCGGGCGAAGCTGAACGCCGAGAAGAAGCCGGACCGGCCGAAGGTGACGCTTCTGCCGTTCCTGATGCGGGCGATGGTCAAGGCGCTGGGTGAGCAGTCCAGCATGAATGCCACCTTCGACGACGATGCGGGCGTGATCAACCGCCATGCCGCGATCCACATAGGTATCGCGACGCAGACGCCGTCGGGGCTGGTCGTGCCGGTGGTGCGGCATGCCGAGGCGCGCGATCTGTTCGACTGCGCGACGGAGATGCTTCGCCTGGCGGAGGCGGCGCGGAACGGCACGGCGACGCGCGAGGAAATGGGCGGATCGACCATCACCATCACGTCGCTCGGCGCGATGGGCGGCGTGTCGACGACGCCGGTCGTCAACTATCCCGAAGTGGCGATCGTCGGCGTCAACAAGATGATGGTCCGCCCGGTCTGGGACGGGACCCAGTTCATTCCCCGCAAGATGATGAACCTGTCCTCGTCCTTCGACCATCGCGTCATCGACGGCTGGGACGCGGCGGTCTTCGTGCAGCGGCTGAAGACGCTGCTCGAGACGCCGGCCCTGATTTTCCTGGAGGGATGACATGAAGGACATCGTCTGCAAGCTGCTCGTCATCGGCGCGGGACCGGGCGGATATGTCTGCGCGATTCGCGCCGGACAGCTCGGTGTCGATACGGTCATCGTCGAGAAGTCCAAGCCCGGCGGCACCTGCCTCAACATCGGCTGCATTCCCTCCAAGGCACTGATCCACGCGGCCGACGAATTCCTGAAGGCAAGGCACTTTGCCGATGGAACCGACCCGCTCGGCATCACGCTTGCTTCGCCTTCGATCGACCTGAAGAAGACCGTCGCCTGGAAGGACCGCATCGTCGGGCGCCTGACGATGGGTGTCTCGGGCCTCTTGAAGAAGGCGGGGGTGAAGACGGTCCAGGGCACGGCGCGGTTCCGCGACGGCAAGACGGTGGCGGTCGAGACGGAGACCGGCGAGCAGATCATACGGGCCGAGACCATCGTCATCGCCACAGGGTCGGCGCCGGTCGAGCTGCCATTCCTGCCGTTCGGCGGGCCTGTGATCTCGTCGACCGAGGCGCTGTCGCCGGCGGAGATTCCGGAGAGTCTTGCCGTCGTGGGCGGCGGATATATCGGTCTCGAACTCGGCACGGCGTTTGCCAAGCTGGGCAGCAGGGTGACCGTCGTCGAAGCCATGCCGCGCATCCTGCCGTTGTGGGATGCGGAGCTGACGCGATCGGTGCTCAAGCGGCTCGAGGCGCTGGGTGTGACCGTTCTCACCGAGACCAAGGCTCGCGGCCTCGTCTCTGGCGCGGCTGCGCTGTCGATCGAGCGCGCCGACGGGACGGAGGGCAGGGTCGACGCGGAGAAAGTGCTGGTGACGGTCGGCCGCCGGCCGGTGGTCGAGGATTGGGGTCTTGAGGAAATCGACCTCGATCGCGACGGCCGCTTCATCCGCATCGACGACCAGTGCCGCACGTCGATGCGCGGGATCTATGCGATTGGCGACGTGACCGGGGAGCCGATGCTGGCGCACCGGGCGATGGCGCAAGGCGAGATGGTGGCGGAGATCGTCGCCGGGAAGACGCGGAGCTGGGACAAACGGGCAATTCCGGCGGTCTGCTTCACGGACCCCGAGATCGTCTCCGTCGGGCTTTCACCCGAAGAGGCGCGCAAGGCGGGCCGTGAGATCAAGATCGGGCAGTTTCCCTTCACCGCCAACGGCCGTGCCATGACGCTTCAGGGCGAAGACGGTTTCGTGCGCGTTGTCGCCAAGGCCGACGACCATGTCGTGCTCGGCATCCAGGCGGTCGGTGCCGGCGTATCGGAACTTTCGGCGACGTTTTCGCTGGCGATCGAGATGGGCGCGCGACTGGAGGACATTTCCGGCACGATCCACGCCCACCCGACGATGAGCGAGGGATTCGCGGAGGCGGCGCTCAAGGCGCTCGGCCATGCAATCCATATCTAGGCTATTCAGCCGGGCGGGCGTCGAGCCGGAAGAACATCGCCAGCTTAAGGCTGCGCGCGATTCTCTCGGCGCGGTCGATGAAGATCTCCGCGACGCCCGGCGGGCAGCGCGCCTCGGCTGTCTCGCGGAATAGGCCGAGCCAGATGTCGAAGTCCGACTCCTGGACCTGCTTGAGCTTTAGGTGGGCGGGAACGGGACGGCCGCTATAAGCGCCGTTCTTGAGAATCACCGAGCACCAGAAGTCCGTCATCTTCTCGAGATGCGGGTTCCAGTCGCCCGTGATCTCGGCGGCGAAGATCGGCCCGAGCCGGGCATCCGCGCGAACGCGGCCGTAGAAATCCCTGACGAGCGCGCCGATGAACGCGCGGTCGATGTCCGGATGGACAAGGGCGCGCTCTTCGGGAGGAGGAACCGGAGTTGGGCGGGGGAACATGGGCCTGACGTAGTAGCCTGGATGGCGATTGGTAAGCCCGCAGTCGTCATTCGGCGGCAAACCTATTGTCGCACAGGTCACAAAAAGACGCCCGGCTCTTTGATCCAGAACAACGTTCGATCCGCTTCGAAGGTTTTCTATGGCTATCTGTGGAGCCAGCCGATGAAGCCGACCAGTATCGATCCCGACATGACCGTCGACGAAATCATGCGCCGCTGGCCGTCGACCATCGGAGTGGCGCTCCGGCACGGCATGCTGTGCGTCGGTTGCCCGATTGGTGTCTTTCATACCGTCACCGACGCGTGCGCCGCTCACGGGCTCGACGAGGGTGCGTTCTCCGCTGAATTGCTCGATGCGATGCAGCGGGATCCCCAGGCCCATGCGCCTTCGGCATTCGACCGGAAGCACGCCATCACACGCGAACTAGAGACAGGAGTGTAGGACATGCGACTGCTGGATAGACTGGGGGCGAGACTGGATCAGTCCGTCAAGATCATGGACAAGGCGGGGATGCAGCTCGGCGCTGCCGAGCTGTCGTCGGAACACGAGATCCGAAGTGCGATCTGGCGCTGCCTGGCATGCCGCCACGGAGAAGAATGCCGGCAATGGATCGCGGCCGACAGCGCGGGGGTTCCGGATTTCTGCCCGAACAAGGCTGTCTACCGGCGCGCAGAGACGACGCGGACGGGACATCCGCAGCTCGCGAGTTGAGCCGGACTACTTCCGTCGGCGGTTCTCCGACACCAGCATCAGCGCATGCGGGTCGGTGACCGTGACCTTCTGGCGCCCGCTTTTGACGATGCCCGCGTCTTCCCAGGCGCTGAGCAGCCGGCTGACCGTGTGGAGCGTGGTGCCGGTCATCTCGGCTATGTCCTGACGCGTGATCGGGAAGTCGATCTCGATGCCCTCTGCGGTCTTGCGCCCGGACTGGTTGACGAGCCGCAGCACGGCGCTCGCAATCCGCTGCTCGACCTGTTGGGTCGACATTTCCATAACCCGCGACTGCGTCTCCTGGAGGCGCGTGCCGATCGTCTGGTAGGCGCTGGCGCCGAACGCCGGAACGCGTGACTGGAGATCCGCCCAGGCGCCGTTCGGCCAGGACAAGGCCACGCAGTCGACCGCTGCCACCGCGCTCGCCGGATACGTCGTCCGGCCCATCGCAATCGCGATGCCGAAAAGCTCGCCTTCGTTGATGTAGCGCGCGATCAGCTGGTCGCCGGCCGGCGTCGTTCTGACGACGCGGATGTGACCCGACAGGAGAAGGAAGAACGAGGTCGCTTCCCCGTCCTGCGAGAAGATCTCAGCGTCTTTCGGGTAGCGGGCAGACCGGGCCGACGAGAGGATAAGGTCGAGCGCTTCGCCCGACAGTCCGGCAAAGCCCGACAGGCCTGCGATCAGGGACCGGTCGAGGGTCGGCATGGGATAGCTCGTCTCCGCTCGGGCTCATGCGCCGTCATCACCTTTCTACCTGCAGTTTGCTTCAGCGCAAATACGCCTGCGCAATCGCAGCCTATATGCACCCCAACGGCAAACGGGCCGCAGGCAATAAAAGAGGAAAAGACCATGAACAGGATCATCGCGGCGCTGGCTCTCGGAGCAGCTGTCATCTTCACCGGCGCGGCAGGTGCTGCCGAATTCGAAGTCAAGATGCTGAACAAGGGCGCCAAGGGCGCGATGGTGTTCGAGCCCGACCTGGTCGTCGCGGCCCCCGGCGACACCATCCGCTTCGTGCCAACCGACAAGGGGCACAATGTCGAGACCATCAAGGGCATGTTCCCCGACGGAGCCGAGGCATTCAAGAGCAAGTTCAACGAGGAGTTCTCCGTTACCCTCGACAAGGAAGGCATCTACGGCGTGAAGTGCTCGCCGCATTACGCGATGGGCATGGTGGCCCTGATCCGCGTCGGCGCTCCGGTCAACCTCGACCAGGCAAGCGCCGTGAAGCAGTCGGGCAAGGCCAAGTCGGTCTTCCAGGACCTGTTCACCCAGGTAGTCGCCGCAAAATAAGGCGCGGACCAGACTTCAAGGTCCGAGCCGAACGGCCGGGAAGCAGGCGGGCTTCCCGGCCGAATTGTTTGCGAGACCGTCGCGACACACCACGCGCCGCAAATCAGCGTTAGCCCCAACCGGGCAGGACACGCGACGGACCACAGGCGTGAAGCAGAACCCCTTCGGAAGATTCAGATCGGTTGTGGGCAGGTCTTTGCGGACAGCTTCAGGCGCCGACGCGCCGGCGCCACAGGACCGGGGCGTAGCGGACGGCAAAGAGCAGAAACCCCGCGCTCCAGAGACTGCCGCCGGCGGCCAGGATCGTGATGTACCAGTCATCCGCGAAGGGGGCGGCAACCCGCAGCACCGCGCCGGCGGTGACGAGCACGTACATCGTGACGATGGAACGGTCCGCTACGATCGCCCGCCCGGTGTGACCGAGGCTGGCGCGGGTCATCACGGCGAGTGTCATCGTTCCCACAGCACCCGCGGTCAGCGCATGCAGCGCCGCGCTCGGAGGCACGGCGGGCAAGAGGATCGACAGACCGAGCAGGAGGAGCGCGGCGGCCAGCCAGCCGTAGCCGAGATGCAGCACGAAGAGGATCGGTTCTGAGATGGTCCGAAGGCCGCGCCAGCGCACGAGGCGCAGGCCGAGCAGGCCACCGGCCATCGCCAGAAGCAGGCCGGTGATTGGCGATTCTGCCGCTGCGACCCAGGCGGCCATTGCCACGCCGGTAGCAACGAGTGCCGCCTTGTCCACCGGTCCGAAGCTGACCGGCAGGTTCGCGGCCCGATCCCGCGCCAGCCAGTTGCGGGTGAAGCTTGGAACGATACGGCCGCCGATCAGTGCGATCAGCACCGCTGCCACGGCTAGCGCCACGTGGTGGCCGAGCTCCCTCGGCAGGAGGTGAAGGTTTGCCGCATGGTCCATCCCGTTGGCCAGCCCGAACAGCGAGATCATCACCGCCACCGGCGCGTTCTTCCAGTTCCGACCGGCGATGACCTCGCGCCAGACGGCAAGTGCGAGAACCAGCGGGAAGGCAAGGTCGAGCGCCAGCGCCAGGTAAGGATCCGGCGACAGGAGGTTGGCCAGCCGGCCGGCCAGCCAGAGAGCCACGAGGAAGGCGAGCGGCCTGCCGCTCAGCGGCAGGCGTCCCGTCCAGTTGGGAATGGCGGTGAGGACGAATCCGGCGATGACAGCGCCGAGATAGCCGAACAGCATTTCATGCGCGTGCCACTGAAGGCCCGGAAAAGGGCCAGGCAGTTCGACCCCTCCGAGATAGACGGCGAGCCAGAGCGGGATCGCGAGCCCGGCATAAAGCGCGGCGAGGAAGAAGAAGGGCCGGAAACCGTATTGCAGGATCGGCGGCGCCGACAGGAGGCGGCCGCGACCGTCGCGCGACCTATCGCCGGCCTTGCGGGACGTCCTCGGCACGGAGCGGTCCGCAGGTGCGGAAACGGACATCAGCCATGTCCTCCGGCGGCACGCCGGGCGGCAGCGGCGCCGAAGGCGGCGAAGTCGGCGACATCCTGAAACAGGCCGGCGATCTCGTCGAAGGCCGACCGGTCGGGCTCGTCCGGCATCAGGTCGTCGAGCTCGCCCAACAGAGCCAGCACGAGGACGATCGCGTCGCGCATCTTGCGCGCGTCGACCAGGGCGTCGGCGCGGCGGATGAGTTCGGCTTCGGCGCCGACCTGATCCAGCATTTCATTCGCGGTCTCGCGGCAGCCGCAGTCGAGGTTGGCCTCGGACAGCCCGCGCCTCAAGCGGTCGACGAGGGTCTCGCGACCATCGGGGAACTGCTCCGCCAGCACCGGCGCGCGACCGAATTCTGCTCGTATCGTCATGGGAGGCATCTCTCAGAATTGGGACGACGGCTGCCGGAACAGGCCGCGCAGGCGCGCGTCGAGCCAGGCGACCGAAGGAAAATCGGCGTCGTCGCGGACGAGCCGGAAGCCGAGATTTTCAGGCGGCGTGCCGACGGCGCAGCCGCCGCTCTTGCCGTCGCGGACGAAGTTGGACATGTAGGCGCGATGGCGGCCTTCAAGCACGTGGACGCCGCAATTTTCCGTCGAGCTGACCGCGGTCTTGCGATCGCCCGCCAACGTCACGCGCTCGTAGCAGGTCGAGGTCCACTCCCAGACGTTGCCGCCGAAATCCTCGATGCCCATCGAATTCGGTCCATAATGGCCGAACGGCTTCGGCTCCGGATCGGGCGGACGCTTGGCCGCCGCCTCCTCGCGGTAGCGCCTGAGCCAGCGCACGGCCGGATTGGCAGGATCGTCGGCCTGAGCCGTGAACGTCTCACCACCGAAACGCTCTCCGGCGGCGACTGCCGCCTCGAGCGCCGTCGGCAGCCGCCAGCGGGCACCGGTGCCACGCGAATACCATTTCGCAAAGGCTTGCGCGTCGAGCCAGCTCACACCGATCACCGGAACGTCGCGGGGACTGGGCCGAGCGTCGGCCGGGCGACAGGCACCTTCAGCGACACAGAGGTCGTAGTCCGCCAGGCCAACCTGGCGCTTCATGATGCGAAAGGCCGGGATCTCGACCTTGGCCGAAGGCGCGGTCGCGGGGCGTCCCTCGACAAGGAATTCGCCGGGCAGGGGATAATCGATGACGGTCGCTGCGATCCCGACCGTCTCGGCCATCGGGAGAAGGGGCGCGCGGGGCGGCAGATGGGCCAGCCCCACAGCCGCAAGTGGCACGGCCAGAGAGGCAACGGCGCCCACTGCGGCTTCCAACATGTTGATGTGCATGACATCCCCCCGAAATGGAGCGGCCCGGGCGAACCCGGGCCGCGCCTTGAACGATCAGTTGGTGGTGATCGGACCTGGAGCCGCGACCTGCTTCATCAGGTCGTCGCGCCATTCGCCTTCGACCATGAAGTGCGCCGTGGCACCCAGCTCCACCGCCTCGATCAGGTTGTGGTTGACGTAGGCGTAAATCCCCGGCTGTAGGAAGGTGTAGAGCGCCGCGCCGGCGGAACCGCCCCGGATGAACCAGGTCTCGAGATCCTTGGCGGGCGGGTTGGCGAACTTGCCTTCTTCCCAGACGTAGTCGCCGTGGCCGCCGATCAAGTGCGGGCGGGTGTCGCGGTTGGCCTGCGAATGGACGATGAGCACCGTCTCGCCGACCTTCGACTTCATCGCATTGTCGCCCGTGAGCGAACCCTTGGCGCCGTTGAAGACGACGTGGGTGGGGATCAGACCACGCATGACCTGAACCGTGTCGGCATAGGATTCGCCGTGGCTCTCGTAGGTCTTGTAGTTGCCTTCCTCGTCGCGCGGGACGTAGAAGTCGTTCTCGCCGATGTAGAAGATCTTGTCGTAGCGGAGCGCCTCGCCCTTTTCGTTCTTCAGCCCGTCGCGCGGCAGGACCATGATCGTGCCGCTCATGCCCGACACGACGTGCCAGGGGATCATCGCCCCTTCCGGCGCGCAGTGGTAGACGAAGGTTCCGGTGCGGGTCGCCTTGAAGCGCAGCTTGACCTGCTCGCCGGGATTGATGAGCGTCAGTGCCCCGCCGCCCAGCGCGCCGGTTGCCGCGTGGAAGTCGATATTGTGCGGCATGGTGTTGGTGTATGGGTTGATCAGCGTCAGCTCGACATAGTCGCCTTCATGAACGACCATCATCGGGCCGGGCATCGAGCCATTGAAGGTCATGGCCTGGAACTCGGTTCCCTCATCGTCGATGACGACCTTCTTCTCCTCGATCGGCATGGTGAACTCGACGACCTTCGGCCCGCTCGTGGCGACCTGTTCGTGCGCGTGGACGAAGGGCGGCTTGACGAGCACGACCTTCTCGCGCGGCAGGGCTGCGATTTCGGCCTCGGTGACCGGAGCGGCCGAAGCCAGCTTGGGCAATGCCCCGGCCAGCACGGTTGCGGCCGCGGCTCCGAGAAGGGCTTGGCGACGCGTGAACATGTGAGTTCTCCTTGTGATCCATCGATTTCAATGGAGAAAACCTACGCCTGGTTCAGCGTGCGTTCTTTGCGCTGCGACAAATATTGCGCACGAAATCGGCGCGGCGAGCCGGCTCAGGCGGCGTCGAACAGGGATTTGGTGTAGGGGTCGCGTGGCGCGGAGATCAGCGTCTTCGTGGCGGCCGTCTCGACGATCTTGCCGCTGCGCATGACTGCGATACGATCGCACAGGCTGGTGACCACGGCCAGGTCATGGCTGATGAAGAGCAGGGAGAGGGCGAACTCGTCCTGCAGGTCCATGAACAGGTTGAGGATCTGCGCCTGCACCGAAACGTCGAGCGAGGCGACGGGCTCGTCGGCGACGATGAGGGCCGGATTGGTGATGATGGCGCGGGCGATCGCGATGCGCTGCCGCTGGCCGCCTGAGAACTGGTGCGGATAGCGCCCGAGGCCCGCCGTCGGCAGGCCTACCCGGTCGAAGGCATCTTTGACGCGCCCGGCGCGCTGCGTGTCGCTCAGCGAGCGGTCCGACAGCAAAGGCTCCCCGACGCTCCAGCCGGCGGTGCGGCGCGGATCGAGCGAGCTTGACGGATCCTGGAACACCATCTGGAACTCGCGTCTCAGTCTGCGCAGACGGGAGGCCGGAACGGACGCCAGGTCCTCTCCACGGAACCTCACCGAGCCGGCGTCGGGCCGTTCGAAAGCCATGGCCAGCCGTGCCAGCGTCGACTTGCCCGAACCGCTCTCGCCGACGATACCGAGCGCCTCGCCCGGCTCCAGTCTCAGGCTGACGCCATCGACCGCGCGCAGCTCGCGATGCGGCCCCGTCAGGCTGGTGCGGGGCAGGGGATAGCGGCGTTCGACCAGTTCCATCTCGAGCAGTGCCGCTGTCACGCGAAGACCCTCGCTTCCGAAGCCGTCACGGCCGCGTCCGTGAGATGGCAGCACACGGTGCGCCCTTGCGCGGAGATCGACACGCGAGGACGTTCGCCGGCGCAGTGCGGCATCTCGGACCGGCATCGGCCGGCGAAGCGGCAGCCTTCGGTGAGGTCGGCGAGGGCGGGAACGACGCCTTCGATCGTGGCCATGCGCGCCCGCCGCTCCCGCCGCGCGTCGATGCGCGGGCGCGCGGCAACGAGCCCGGCGGTATAGGGATGGTGCGGTGCTGCGAGCACGGCCGCGGTCGGTCCGGTCTCGATGACGTCGCCGCCATACATGACGCAGAGCCGGTCGGTGGCGCGTGCAACGGACGCGAGATCGTGGCTTATGAAGACGACGCTCATGCCGCGACGGCGCGCGAGGTCGTTGAGGAGTTCGACGATGCGCAGCCCGACCTGCGCGTCGAGAGCCGACGTGGGTTCGTCGGCGATCAGGATCGCGGGGTCGCGCGACAACGCCAGCGCGATGAGAACGCGCTGGCGCTGGCCGCCGGAAAGCTGGTGCGGATATTGCCGGGCCTTGGCCTCCGGGTCGGGCAAGCCGACCTCTTTGAACAGCGCCAGCGTCCGCGCCTGCGCGGCGTTGCGGTCCATCCCGTTGAGGATGCGCAACGGCTCGGCAACGGTCTCGCCGACGCGCCGCAGCGGATTGAGGGCCGAGAGCGGCTCCTGGAAGATCATCGCAACCTTGCGCCCGCGCACCACGCGCCAGGCCTTCTCGTGCGCGCCCGCCATCTCGATCCCGCCGATCCTGATCGACCCTTCGACACGGGCCGCATCCGCCACCATGCCCATCAGCGCCAGTGCGAGCGTCGACTTCCCGCTTCCGGACTCGCCGACGATGCCGATCCGCTCCCCGGCGGCGATCGTCAGGCTTGCCCGGCGGACCGCGGCGTTGCCTCCATACGCGACCGTCAGATCCTCGATTGCCAGCATGGTCTCAACGGCCTTCGGTCAGGCGGGGATCGGCGGCGTCGCGCAGTCCGTCGCCGAGCATGTTGAAACCGAGCACGGCGATCATGATGCACAAGCCCGGGTAGATCGCCAACTGTGGCGCCAGATAGAGCAGCGTCTGCGCCTGCGCCAGCATGCGCCCCCAGGACGGTGTCGGCGGCTGGACGCCGAGGCCGAGATAGGAGAGGGCGGCCTCGACCAGGATCGCGATCGCAAACTCGATCGTGGCGAGCACGGTGATCGCCGGCAGTACGTTCGGCACGACGTGGTCCCACAGGATATGGGCGGGCGTTCGTGCCCCGGCGCGCGCCGCGAGAACATAGTCCTGCGACCTGACCTGGAGCGCTGCGCCGCGCACGACGCGCGCGAACACCGGAACGCTGATGAAGGCGATGGCGACGACGGCGTTGGCGAAGGAGGGGCCGAACAGCGCACCGAGCATGATCGCGAACAGCAAGGCGGGGAAAGCGAGGCTGAAATCGGTGAGCCGCATGACGGCGTCCTCCACAAGGCCGCCGGCCGAGGCGGCGACCAGACCCATCAGGCTGCCGACGACGCCGCCCAGCAGCACCGCGACGAAGGCGATTGCGACGGAACTGCGTGCCCCCGCCATCAGCTGCGAGACGACGTCGCGGCCGAACTGGTCGGTGCCGAGCCAATGTTCGGCGCTCGGCGGCAGGAAGCGCTGGGCCACGTCGATCGCCTCGTAGTCGTGCGGCGTCCAGACGAGCGAGACGAGCGCCGCTGCGACGACGAGGCCGACCAGCGCCGCACCGATCACGAGGCTCACGGGACGTTTCGGCCTCATGCCGCCGGCCTCAGCTTCGGGTCGATCACGCCGTAGGCGATGTCGACCAGGAAATTCATGACGACCACGATCGTGGCGAAGAGGACGACCAGGGCCTGCACCAGCGGCAGATCGCGATTGCTGATCGCCTGGAAGACGAGCCGGCCAAGGCCGGGCAGCGAGAAGACGTTCTCGATGACGATCGTACCGGTCAGGACGTTGGCGAACTGCATGCCGACGATCGTGACGATCGGAACGAGAGCGTTCGGCAGCATGTGCAGCCAGAGAATCCTGGATCGCGCGAGCCCGCTGGCGCGCGCGGTGCGGACGAAATCGAGCCGGGCGACCTCAAGCAGCGACGCCCTGACCACACGCGCCAGCACCGCCGACTGCACCGCGGCGAGCGCTATGGTCGGCAGCACCAGCGCCCTGGCCGCGCCCAGCGGATCGCTCCAGCCCGGAAAGCCTCCGGGCGGCAGCCAGCGCAGATGCACGGCGAATATGATGACGAGCAGGATCGACAGCCAGAACGCCGGCACGGCGATGCCGACCTGGCTGACCAGCATGACGCTCCAGTCGACCGGACGGTTGTGATTGGCGGCGGCGAGGACGCCCAGACCGAGCGCCAGCACGATCGTTACGGTCATGCCGGTCATGGCCAGCGACAGGGTGAGCGGCAGGCGCTCGACGATCAGATCGGCGACGGGGACCCGGAAGGCGTAGCTCGTGCCGAAATCGCCAACGAGCATGCCGGCTAGCCAGGCCAGGTAGCGCAGCGCGAACGGCTGGTCGAGGCCGAGCAGCCGGCGCAGCGCCTCCTGGGCTTCGGGCGTGGAGTCGATGCCGAGGATGACGAGCGCCGGATCGCCCGGCACCACGTTCATGACCCAGAAGACGACGAAGGACACGCCGAAGAGCGTCGCTACGAAGCCGGCGCTGCGCCTGAGGAAAAACCGCGTCATACCGTATGTGTGGCCGCCGACCCGCAGATCGCCGACCTTGCCGGTCTAGTTGGACGCCTGCCAGCGCAGCGCGGAAAGCGGCTGCGCCTGGACGGGGGAGGACATGCGGAACCCGGTCAGTTCCTTGCGCACGACGTTGAGGGCGGGGAGCTGGAACAGGAAGCCGTGCACCGCCTCACGCGCCAGGAACTTCTGTGCCTCGCGGGACAGCTCGTCGCGGTGGGCGGTGTCCGTCTCGGTCTGAATACGATCCCAAAGCTGGTGGTATTCGGCGTTGTCGTAGCCGTAGAAATACGAGGCATCGCGGGCGAAGTTGCCGAGATCGTTCGGCGAAGTGTGTGCGATGATCGTCATGTCGTAGTTGAGCTTCTTGTAGATCTCATCGAGCCAGAAACCCCACTCGACATTCTCGATCTTCACCTGGATGCCGGCCTTGGCGAATTGCGACTGGATGATCTCGGCGGAGCGCGTGGCGTAGGGGAAGGGCGGGACGCGCAGGCTGAGCTCCGTTCCTTCGGCCACGCCGGCCTCGGCCAGCAGCGCCTTCGCCTTGTCCACATCGGTGGGATAGGTGCCGGTCAGATCGACATAGGCGCGGTGATGCGGCGGGTAGAACGAGCCGATCGGCGTGGCGAGGCCATACATGGCGCCGTCGATGATCGCCTTGCGGTCGATGGCGTAGCTGAGCGCCTGGCGGACGCGGATGTCGGTGAAAGGCTTGCGGGAGTTGTTGAACGCCAGGATGACTTCGCCTTCGGTGGTGCCGACATTGACCGAGAAGCGCGGGTCGGATTGGAACTGGGGCAGAAGCTCGGGCGCCGGGAAGCCCGGAAACGCGTCGATCTCCTCGGCCATGAGCGCCGCGGTGGCGGCCGCCGGATCGGACATGAAGCGGAAGGTCACCCGTTCGACCTGAACGCCGGTGGCGTCGCGGTGATCCGGGTTCTTCTCGAGCGTCAGACGGTCGCCGCGGGTCCACGATGCGAAGCGGTAGGGGCCGGAACCGATTGGCTTGTCGGCATTGGTCGCGATGGCGGCAGGCGACATGATCGAGGCTTTGCCGGAAGCGAGGTTGAACAGGAAGAAGGCGTCCTTGCGCTTGAGCTTCATCTCGACCGTCACTGGATCGACGACGGTGACGCTCTCGATCGGCTCGAAGATGCTCTTCGACGGATTGGCGCTGTCCTTCGCCATAGCGCGGTCTAAGGAGAACTTGACCGTCTCGGCGCTCAGAGGCGAACCGTCGTGGAACTTGACGCCGTCGCGCAGCTTGAAGACATAGGTCAGGCCGTCATCGGAAATCGTCCATTCCCGGGCGAGGCTCGCCGCCACCGAACCGTCTTCCTGGACCGCGGTCAGCTGTTCGTAGACGTTGCCGGTCATCATCGTCTCGATCGAGGCCGTGGCGTCCGCAGTCGGATCGAGGGACGTCGGCTCCTGCTGCATGCCGATCGAAATATCGGTCTTGGCGAAAGCGACGCCGGTCAGCAGGCTGGAAGCCAGCAATAGAGTAGCGAGAATGGTCTTCATGATCGTGCCCCGTGCGCGTAGGATTCGGCGGTGAACCTAGATGCGGGACATGTCCGGTGGATGACACCGGACCGTCGGGTCGGCGCGTGCTCACGCGCTCACAGGCGCGGGTTTGTCTCGCTCAATGCGTCGAGGAAGGCGCCGCACCAGGCAGCGATGTCGTTCTTGCGCAGATGATCCAGCATCGCCGAATGCCGCTCGACGCGAGCCTCCAGTGGCAGCGACAGCGCCTGTGCGATCGCCTGCGAGACCGCCTCGGTATCGTAAGGATTGACGAGTATGGCGCCGTTCATCTCGCGCGCGGCGCCGGCGAAGCGCGACAGGACCAGGACGCCCGGATCGTCCTGCCGCTGCGCCGCGACATACTCCTTGGCGACGAGGTTCATGCCGTCGCGCATCGGCGTGACCAGGCCGACACGGGCGATGCGATAGAGACCGGCCAGAATAGCATGGGCGATCGAGGAATTGACGTAGCGGATCGGCGTCCAGTCGAGCGTGGCGAGTTCGCCGTTGACCCGGCCGGCGAGCTCGGCGACCTCGCGCTGCATCTCCAGGTAATGCGGCACGTCAGAGCGTGACTTCGGCGTCACCTGCAAGAGCGTGGCGCGGCCCTTGTGGGCCGGGTTCTCTCGGATGAAGCGGTCGAAGGCCAGGAAGCGCTGCGGGATGCCTTTGGAATAATCCAGCCGGTCGACGCCGATGACGACGTCGCGGTCGATCAGCGAGCGCGCGATCTTGCGCACCGCGGGATTGCGCTCGGCATCCTTGGCGGCCTTCTCGAACCCGGCCGTGTCGATGCCGATCGGAAAGACCCCGACCTTGAAGCGGCGGCCTCTGGCCTCGATCCAGCCCTCGGAGATGCGCCGGCCGATGCCCTCGCGCTCGATGCAGGCGCAGAAATTGTCGGCATCATAGGCGGTCTGGAAACCAACGATGTCGTAGGCCGAGAGACCCGCGAGGATCGTCGCATGCACGGGCAGCGCGAAGAACACGTCCGGCGGCGGGAAGGGGATGTGCAGGAAGAAGCCGATGCGGTTCTTGACCCCCATCCGGCGCAGTTCCTCGGCGAGCGGGATCAGATGGTAGTCGTGCGCCCAGACGAGGTCGTCCTCCTTCAGGTTCGGGGCGAGCTGGCGGGCGAAGAAGCGGTTTACCCGGAAATAGCCGGCCATGTCCTTGCGGGCATAGTCGGTGATGTCGAGCCGGTAGTGGCAGAGCGGCCAGAGCGTCGAATTGGCAAAGCCGGCATAGTATTCGTCGATGTCCTTGCGGCTCAAATCGGTCAGCGCGTAGGTGATCGGGCCTTCCTGCCGGATCGTCATGGCGCCCGGCTCCCGCGCGCCGCTCGATACGCCCGACCAGCCCATCCACAGGCCGCCGCGGGCATTGAGCGCGGCCTGAAGAGCCACCGCCAGGCCACCGGCGTTCGCCTTGCCCTTGCCGGGCACCGGGACGCGGTTGGACACCACGACGAGGCGGCTCACAGCACATCCTCCCAGCGGCGGGACAGACGCATGGCGGCGTTGATCAGGCCGACCATCGAATAGGTCTGCGGGTAGTTGCCCCACAGTTCGCCGCTGTCGACGTGAATGCCTTCCGACAGAAGGCCGAGATGATTGCGATGCGTCAGCACGTCTTCGAAGATCTCGCGCGCGTCGTCGGCCCGGCCGACGCGCGCGAGCGCGTCGATCAGCCAGAAGGTGCAGGCGGTGAAGGCGGTTTCAGGTTCGCCGAAATCATCCGGCGCGCGGTAGCGGTAGAGATGGTTGCCGAAGCGCAGATGGCCTTCGATCGCGGCGAGCGTCGACAGGAAGCGCGGGTCGTCGGCCGGCAGAAGGCCGATCTCGGGGATGAGCAGAAGGCTGGCGTCGAGATCCGCGCCTTCGAAGGACGAGACGAAGGAACCGAGCTTTTCGTTCCAGGCCCGCGTGAGGATGCCTTCGCGGATCGTGTCCGCGCGCTTCCGCCAGAAGGCCGCGCGGTCGGCAAGGCCGAGTTTGTGCGCGATACGTGCGAGGCGGTCGCAGGCCGCCCAGCACATCAGGCTGGAATGGGTATGGACCGAGTTGCGGGTGCGGAATTCCCACAGGCCGGCATCCGGCAAGTCCCAGCGGGCGAAAGCTTGTTCGCCCAGCGGTTCGAGCCGGCGGAACAGCGATTCCTCGCCCATGCCGGGCAGGCGCTCGTCGAAGAAATACTGGATAACCGACAGGATGACCGAACCGTAGCCGTCGTTCTGGACCTGGGAATAGGCGGCGTTGCCGCGTCGCACCGGGCCGAGGCCGCGATAGCCGCCCAGCGAGCGGGCGACCTCCTCGTCGACGCGACGCTCCAGACCGATGCCGAAAAGCGGCTGGAGATAGCCGTCGGGCGAGGCGGCGGCGATGTTGGAGACATAGGAGAGGTAGTCTTCCATCGTCCGCGTCGCGCCGAGCGCGTTCAGCGCCTTCACGGTAAAGAAGGAGTCGCGCAGCCAGCAGAAGCGGTAGTCCCAGGTGCGGCCGGTCGCGCCATATTCGGGGATGGAGGTGGTAAGCGCCGCGACGATGCCGCCCGTCTCCTCGTGCGAGCAGAGCTTGAGGGTGATCGCGGCGCGGATCACGACGTCCTGCCAGTCGGCCGGAAGGTGCAGGCCGCGGGCCCAATCGATCCAGTGTTCGTGGGTCTCCTGGAGGAGGGCGCGAGCCGTATCGAGCGGATGGGAGGAGAGGCGCTCGTCGGGACCGAAGACGAATGCATAGGGCCGGTCGACCAGGAAGGGTGTGCCGCGCTGGACGAATTCGACAGGCGCGTTCGTGGTCAGCCGCAGCACCTGGTCGCCGAGGATGAAGCGGATGTGGTTCGAGCCGCGCGTCGTTTCCGGTGGGTTGGCGCCGTAATCCCATCGCGGCCGCATGAGGACCGACATGCGCGGCGTGCCCGTCACCGGTTCGACGATGCGAACGATTGTGAGCGGGCGGAACATGCGGCCGGCGGACTTGAAGCGCGGCGCGAAGTCGGTGATCCGCAGGGCGTTGCCGTCCTCGTCCTGAAGGATCGTCTCGAGGATCGCCGTGTTGCGGACATAGGCCTGACGGCTTTGCGCATGCTTTTCGACAGCAAACGTCCAGTCGCCGGTTTCGTCCACTGCCGAGGTATCGTCGCCGCGAAGAAGCCGGCAGAAGACCGGGTCGCCATCCATGCGCGGCGCGCACATCCAGACGAGCCGGGCGTCGCGGTCGACGAGGGCGGCGGCGGCGGCGTTGCCGATGACGCCGAGATCGAGCGACATGCCGGGCATCAGCGGACGAGGCTCCGGATCCAGGACCGAACATCGTCAGGGGAGGCTACATGGGCGCTGGCGGCCGACCCGCCGGACGTACCGACCCTGACCGACAGGCCGCCGAGATCGTTGACGACCCGGAACATCGCCTCGTCGGTCAGGTCGTCGCCGATGGCGATGGGCAGGCGGCCAGCGAACGGCGGCCGCGACATGAGGGCCAGGAGCGCGGACCCCTTGTCGTGGCCCGTTGGCCTGATCTCGATCACGCACTTCCCTCTCTGTATGATCACACCATCCCCAAGCCCGCTCGCCAACTTCTCCATCTCGGCTTCGACGGCCTCAGCAAAGCCTGGCGCGAGGCGGTAGTGGGCGGCGAAGGCCGCGCCCTTGTCCTCGATCTCGACGCCCGGCCATTCGGCCGCGGCGCGCCGCATCGCCTCGACCGCCCGCTGCAGTTCAGGCGAACGCGGCGCTTCGGCGAGGGTTCCGTCCGGACGGGCGATCTCGGCGCCGTGCAGGCCGATAAGGCTGCCGCGCAGGCTGGGAAAGAGTGTTTTCAGGAGGGCGACGCTGCGACCGGAGACAAGCGCCAGGGCTCCGTCGAGGTGGATCGACAGGCGGGCGAGGTCATCCGGCAGTTCCTCTGGAACCCGCACATCCTGCGGGCGCGGCGCGATGTCGAGCAAAGTGCCGTCGACGTCGAGGAATACCGACCGTCCTTCGACGCTGACCGGCAGTTCGTACGCTTCGGCGGCAGAGGCGGGGGTGGCGGGTGCCGCTGGCTTTGCCTGCAAGTCCGTCATGAGGTCGAACATAGTCGGCAATCGCCGTATGGCAACCTCGTTCTGGCCCTGCAACAGAATTCTCCGCATCGGCCGATTGCAGGATCGTTTTTTTCGCAAATATGCAGAAGCAATAAGTTTGGGCGGATACGGTGCCATCGTGTACGCCCCGCCCGATCCGAGGATGCCGAGTGACCAGCACTGCCAGACCCGACGTTGCCGGCTTCTTCGACAAGCGGACGTTCTCGATCCAGTACGTCGTCTCCGACCCGGCGACGAAGCGCTGCGCGATCATCGATCCGGTGCTCGACTATGACGAGAAGTCGGGCCAGACGGCGACGCGCAACGCCGACCGGATGCTCGACTTCATCGCCGAGAAGGGGCTCACGGTCGACTGGATCCTCGATACGCATCCGCATGCCGACCATTTCTCCGCCGCGCCTTATCTGAAGCGCAGGACCGGCGCGCCGACGGCGATCGGCGACCATATCGTCGAGGTGCAGAAGCTGTGGAAGGACATCTACAACTGGCCAGACTTTGCCGCCGACGGATCGCAGTGGGACAAGCTGTTCGCCGAAGGGGAAGAGTTCTCCATCGGCAATGTGAGGGGGCGGATCATGTTCTCGCCCGGCCACACGCTCGCTTCGATCACCTATGTGATCGGCGATGCGGCCTTCGTGCACGATACGCTGTTCATGCCGGATTCCGGCACGGCGCGGGCTGATTTCCCAGGCGGCAGCTCAAAGCGGCTGTGGCGCTCGATCCAGGCGATTCTCTCGCTGCCGGACGACACGCGGCTGTTCACCGGACACGATTACCAGCCCGGGGGCCGCGAACCGCAATGGGAATCCACGGTAGCCGACCAAAAGGCAAAGAACATCCACGCGGGCAGGCTCAAATCGGAGGCAGAATACTGCGCGGTGCGCGACGCACGCGACAGGACGCTGCCCATGCCGAAGCTGATCCTGCATGCGCTGCAGGTGAACATCAATGGCGGGCGGCTGCCTGAGCCGGAAGCGAACGGGACACGCTATTTGAAGATTCCGCTCGACCGGCTGACCGGCGCGCCCTGGGACTAAGACGATCCGCCGGCGTTCGGCAGGACGAAGAGGAGAATGGCTTGACCGAATTCACCCCCCTTGCCTCGCTGATCGGCGGTGCGCTGATCGGGCTCTCGTCGGTGCTGCTGATGGCCTATGAGGGCCGGATCGCGGGCATCAGCGGGATTTCGGGACGGTTGCTTCCGCCCTATCGCGACGGCGCGTTCCTGTCGCGCCTCGGCTTCGTGGCCGGCCTCGTCGCGGCGCCGCTGGTCCTGCAACTCGCCACCGGGGAAGCGGTCATGCAGACCGTGTCCGGCAATCTGCCGCTGATGGCGGCGGCCGGGCTGATCGTCGGCTTCGGCTCGGTCTGGGGCTATGGCTGCACCAGCGGCCACGGGGTGTGCGGCCTGTCCCGGCTGTCGCCGCGCTCGTTCGTGGCCACGGGCGTGTTCATGGCGGTGGCCTTCGTCACCGTCTACGTCGCCCGCCACGTGATCGGAGGCTGAGCCATGACCTTCGTCGTCAATCTCGCGCTCGGCCTCCTGTTCGGCATCGGACTGGTGATCTCGGGAATGTCGGACCCGGCCAAGGTGCTGAACTTTCTCGATCTGGCCGGGACGTGGGACCCGTCGCTCGCCTTCGTGATGGGCGGGGCGGTGATCGTCGCCTTCTTCGGCTACCGGCTGGTGCTGAAACGCGACAGGCCGATCGTCGGGTCGAGCTTTCGCATCCCGACCCGGACCGAACTGGAGCCACGCATCTTCGTCGGGCCCGCCATCTTCGGCTTTGGCTGGGGGCTCGCCGGCTTCTGCCCGGGACCGGCGCTGACGGCGCTCGGCTTGGAGGCCCCGGGGACGCTCATCTTCGTGCCGGCGATGTTTGTCGGGATGTGGCTCGCCCGGCTCGCCGGAGAGCGTTCGGCCGAACCGGCGATGGGCTGATCACTGGCCCTTTCTGGCCAGCCAGTCCTTGAGGAAGGCGATCTCCTTCTCCTGGGCGGCGATGATCTCTTCCGAAAGTTTCGTCAGTTCGGGTCTTTCTCGTCGCTCGCCAGATAGGCCTTGGCCATGTCGATGGCGCTCTGGTGGTGCGGGATCATCATCAGAGCGAAGTCGGCGCCGGGCTTGCCGGTCATCTGCATCGCGTCCATATCGGCGTCCATCTTCGTCATCGCGTCCATGTAGGCGGTCGACGCCGCGCTCATCTCGCCCATCTTCGAATGGTCCATCTGGGCGAAGGCGGGCGCGTGGAAGAGCGCGACCGAGGCGATGATCGCGGAAGCGATGATCCGGGATTTGGCGGTGGACATCTTTTGTCTCCTTTATCGTCTATGAGAGCTGCGTAGGCCTTCCAGCAAGGGGAAGGTCAACACACGAAAACGCGCCGTCGACGAAATCCGTTCCGGCTTGCGCATCAAGACGCAGATGCGCCAGCGGGTGACGCACCGGCCGCTGGCGGCGGCCTATCGCGGCGCGCTAGGCTGGCGCAAAGCCTGGGAGGTTCGCGATGGACGTGCTTGAGCAGACGGCGCCGAAACGCGAGCGCTCCGGGCGCGGGGCGCGGCGGGAGCAGCGCAGCCACGGATCGCGCGACCTCGGTCGGCCCTACATCGTGCGCAACATCCCGACCTACGATATCCTGGGCGAGGAAAGCCTTGTCCGCATCGAAAACACGGCCGACCGGATACTTGCCGAGATCGGCATCGAGTTCCGCGACGATCCGGTGTCGCTCGACCATTGGCGCAAGGCAGGCGCCAAGGTCGATGGCGTGCTCGTGCGCTTCGAGCCGGGCATGCTGCGCGAGATCCTGAAGGACGCGCCGGCTAGCTTCACACAGCATGCGCGCAATCCGGCGCGATCGGTCGAAATCGGCGGCAAGTCGGTGGTGTTCTCGCCCGCCTATGGCTCGCCTTTCGTGATGGACCTCGACAAGGGCCGCCGCTACGGCACGATCGAGGACTTCCGCAACTTCGTGAAGCTGGCGCAGGCCTCGCCCTGGATGCACCATTCGGGCGGGACGATCTGCGAGCCCGTGGACGTGCCGGTGAACAAGCGCCATCTCGACATGGTCTACAGCCATATCAAGTATTCCGACCGCGCCTTCATGGGCTCGGTGACGGCGGAGAGCCGGGCCGAGGACTCGATCGATATGGCGCGGATCGTCTTCGGCCGCGACTTCGTCGAGGAGAACTGCGTCATCCTCGGCAATGTCAACGTCAACTCGCCACTGGTGTGGGACGCGACGATGACCACCGCGCTGCGCGCCTATGCCCGGGCCAACCAGGCGGCGGTGGTCGTGCCATTCATCCTGGGCGGGGCGATGGGGCCGGTGACGAATGCGGGTGCGATCGCGCAGTCGCTGGCCGAGACGATGGCGGGCTGTGCGCTGACGCAGCTCGAGCGCAAGGGCTGCCCGGTGATCTTCGGCAACTTCCTGTCGTCGATGTCGCTGCGCTCCGGTTCGCCGACCTTCGGTACCCCGGAGCCGGCGATCGGTTCGATGGTGGTGGGGCAGCTGGCGCGGAGGCTCAATCTGCCTCTCAGATGCTCGGGGAATTTCACGACGTCGAAACTGCCGGACGCGCAGGCGATGAACGAAGGCACGATGTCGATGCTGGCGGCGGTGCAGTGCGGCGCCAACTTCATCCTGCATTCGGCCGGCTTCCTCGACGGCCTTTTATCCATGTCCTACGAGAAGTTCGTCATGGATGCGGATTTCTGCGGCGCGCTTCACACCTATCTCGACGGGGTGAAGATCGACGACAACAGCCTAGCGCTCGACGCTTTCCGCGAGGTCGGGCCGGGCAGCCATTTTTTCGGCTCGCAGCACACGCTGGCGAATTATGAGACCGCGTTCTGGGACACGGAGATCGCCGACAACGAGCCGTTCGAGAAATGGGAGGCGGCGGGCGGCCTCGACGCCGCGACGCGGGCGAATGCGAAGTGGAAGAAGATGCTGGCCGAATACGAAGCGCCGCCGCTCGACGAGGGGATCGACGAGGCGCTGCAGGATTTCATGACGCGGAGGAAGGCATCGATGGACGACGCGTGGTATTGAGGGCCGAAACGAGGATTCGCCATGTTCCGCAAGACTGCTCTAGCCGCCATACTCGCCCTGTCCGCCGTGCCCGCGCTAGCCGGTCCGGCGTCCGACGCCGTGCGCTTCTTCTACGTGCCGGTCAAATGGGAGGCCGATCCGGAGTTCCGCGAGCGGTTCACGGGACCGGCCAAGAAGCTGTTCGACCTCAACGACAAGATGCCCGAAGGCGAGATCGGCTGCATCGACTTCGGCCCCGGCATCGACGGGCAGGACTATGACGACGCCACGATCAAGAAGACGCTGAAGCTGGCGGAAGAGGTGAGCGGCGACCAGGCGACCGTGACCGCGCACTTCATGCTGTTTCCCGAAGGCGACGACGCCAAGCGCGAGATTCAATGGCTGATGGTCAACGAGGGCGGCAAGTGGAAGATCGCCGACATCGTGTCCGTCACCAGCGGCTGGAAGCTCTCCGAGCTGGAATGCCTGCCGGAGGGGTGAGGGACACGGATGAAGATCACCCGGATTGTCGCGACGCCGGTCAACATCCCGCTGGAGAAACCACTCTGGTGGACCGGAGGGCACTATCCGGGCACCTCGAAGACGATCGTGGAGGTCGAGACCGACGAGGGGATCGTCGGGCTGGGCGAAGCGCCGTCCACCGACGTGGTGGCGACGATTACCGCGATGGGCGAACGGCTGAGAGGCTGCGATCCGATCGACATCGCCGGCTGCGAGAGCTGCTGCGTGCCGCCCTGGCAGATCGTGCAGAACACCGACGATTCCTCGGTGGTGAAGGCGTTCGGCGCGATCGAGATTGCGCTCTGGGACATACGCGGCAAGCTGTGGGACCAGCCGCTCTACCAATTGCTCGGCGGCGCGGTGCGCAAGGACATTCCCTTCACCGAGTATTTCGGCTTTCGCGACGGCGGGGAGACATCGCCGACCCAAGTCTCGGACTATTGCCTCAGGATGCGTGAGGAGCACGGCTCGACCTACTTCGAGGGCAAGCTGATCAAGGGTGATCCGGCACTCGAGCTCGCGACCGTGAAGGCGATGCGCGAAGCGCTTGGTCCATCGGCGATGATCCGGCTCGATTCGAACATGCAGTGGTCACTGTCGACAGCGCGGCGGCTCTTGCGCGACCTCGAACCCTACGACATCCGCAATTACGAGGATCCGGTCGCGACCTTCGAGGAGATGGCGGCGCTCAGGCAGCACTCGGCGATCCCGTTTTCGACGCATGTGCCCGACATCCGCCGCGCGGTCGCGTTGGGCGCCCCAGACTACATCGTCACCAACTTCGCCGTGCTGGGCGGCATCGGCCGCGCGGTGCGCTTCATCGGCGCCTGCGAAGCGATGGGGGTCGGGTTCTGGTGCTATTCGGGCGACGCGGGGATCGCGACGGCGGGCTATCTGCACATGACGGCGGCGATGCCGTGGATCACCGAACCGTCGCAATCGCTGTTCCGCTGGCAGATCGGCGACGTCATCGAGGGCGGGCCGTTTCGGCAGACCAACAATGTCGTGCGGGTGCCGGAAGGGCCGGGACTGGGCGTGACGCTGGACAGGGCGGAGCTCGCGCGCTGGCACCGGCATTTCGTCGACAGCGGGCCGATGGACCACTTCCACGATCCCGCGATGCCGGGGCGGTTTCGCAGGCTGCCGCTCAGATGATGCCGCGCCGAGCCGAGACCAGGCCGTGCTCAGCCGCGTCCGCGATATGGCGCGACGCCGGTGTCGGGCAGCCACGCATTTTCCGGCGGAGCGCCGGTCTGCCAGAACACGTCGATCGGAATGCCGCCGCGCGGATACCAGTAGCCGGCGACGCGCAGCCACAGCGGCCGCGTCGCGGCGACGACGCGGCGGCCGATCATGACCGTGCATTCCTCGTGGAAGGCGCCGTGATTGCGGAACGACACCATGAACAGTTTCAGCGATTTGGACTCGACCAGAAGCGTGTCCGGCGCATAGTCGATGACGATGTGGGCGAAGTCGGGCTGGCCGGTCACCGGGCACAGCGAGGTGAACTCCGGACAGGTGAAGCGCACGATCGCAGGGGGACCGTCGCCGCGCGAGAACGGTACGGTTTCGAGCACCGCCGTCTCCGGACTGCTCGGCTGCTCGGTGCGTGCGCCGAGCAGGGTCAGGTTTTCGGTAGCAGTCATGGTGTCGCTCCTTTGAGCGGGCCGTATAGTCCAACGTCCGGGAAAGGGGAACGGCGGCCTGCATGACAATTCTCACCAACGACCCGCTCCTGCAGCCCTTCCAGCTCAAGCATCTCACGCTCAAGAACCGGGTGATGTCGACGTCCCACGAGCCGGCCTATTCCGAGGACGGGATGCCGAAGGAACGCTACCGGCTCTACCATGCGGAAAAGGCGAAGGGCGGCATGGCGATGACGATGACGGCGGGCTCGGCGATCGTGTCGCGCGACAGCCCGGCGGCATTCGGCAACCTGCAGGCCTATCGCGACGAGATCGTGCGCTGGATGCGCGAGCTGGTGGATTCGTGCCACGAGCACGACTGCAAGGTGATGATCCAGCTCACCCATCTCGGGCGGCGCACGGGCTGGAACAAGGCGGACTGGCTGCCGGTGCTGGCGCCGTCGCCGATGCGCGAGCCGGCGCACCGGGCGTTTCCCAAGACGGCGGAGGACTGGGACATCGAGCGAATCGTCGCCGACTATGCTTCGGCCGCGCAGCGGATGCAGGCGGCCGGGCTCGACGGGATCGAGTTCGAGGCCTACGGCCACCTGATGGACCAGTTCTGGTCGCCGGCCACCAACGCGCGCGACGACGAGTATGGCGGCTCGCTCGACAACCGGCTGCGCTTCACCCACCGGGTTGTGGATGCGGTGCGGGCGGCGGTCGGGCCGGACTTCATCGTCGGCATCCGGATGGTCGCGGACGAGGAGCTTGCGGCGGGCCTTTCCAGAGACGAGGGCGTGGAGATCGCGCGGCGGCTGGCGGCCGGCGGCAATGTTGACTTCCTCAACATCATCCGCGGCTCGATTGAGACGGACGCAGCCTTGACCAACGTCATCCCGATCACCGGCATGCGCTCGGCGCCGCATCTCGACTTCGCGGGCGAGGTGCGGGCGGCGACGAAGTTCCCGGTGTTCCACGCGGCGCGCATCCAGGACGTGGCGACGGCACGGCATGCGATCGCGACCGGCAAGCTCGACATGGTCGGCATGACCAGGGCGCATCTGGCAGAGCCGCATATCCTCAAGAAGGTGATGGCCGGCGAGGAGCACCGCATCCGCCCCTGCGTCGGCGCGACCTACTGCCTCGACCGGATCTACGAGGGCGGCGAGGCGCTGTGCATCCACAACGCGGCGACCGGGCGCGAAGCGACGATCCCGCATGTCATCGCACGCAGCGACGGACCCCTGAAGCATGTCGTGGTGGTCGGCGCCGGGCCGGCGGGGCTGGAGGCGGCGCGCGTCACAGCGGAACGCGGACACAAGGTGACGCTGCTCGAGGCGGCGAGCCAGGCCGGCGGGCAGGTGCGGCTTGCAGCGCAGAACCCGCGCCGCAAGGAACTGATCGGCATCGTCGACTGGCGGGTGGCGGAACTGGAGCGGTTGGGTGTCGAGATGCGCTACGACATCTGGGCGGAGGCGGTAGACGTCCTGGCGCTCGGTCCCG
The DNA here is from genome assembly GCF_024710845.1 of Mesorhizobium sp. Taxonomy (GTDB): domain Bacteria; phylum Pseudomonadota; class Alphaproteobacteria; order Rhizobiales; family Rhizobiaceae; genus Mesorhizobium_A. Next base: position 16,950 of record NZ_JANJTZ010000004.1, on the reverse strand, counting down.
ATATGGTGATCGTCGCGACGGGCGGCGTGCCGCAGAACCCGCCGCTGGAGACGGGGGGCGACCTGGTCGTTTCGAGCTGGGACATCGTCTCGGGCGCGGTGAAGCCGGCGGAGACGGTTCTGCTCTACGACGACAACGGCTCCCATGCCGGCATGACGGCGGCGGAAATGGCGGCGCGGGCGGGTGCTTCCGTGGAAGTCGTCTCGCCGGAACGCTTCTTCGCGCCGGAAATGGGCGGCATGAACCATGTGCCCTACATGAAGGCGTTCCACGAGACCGGAGTGCGGATCACCATCAACACGCGGCTAAGAGCGGTGCGGCGCGAGGGCAACAAGCTGGTCGCGACGCTGGGCTCGGACTTCGCCAGTGGCTGGTCAGAGGAGCGGCGGGTGGATCAGGTGGTGGTGGAGCACGGGACGCTGCCGCTGAACGAATTGTACTTGGCGCTGAAGCCCAGGTCGAAGAACCGCGGCGCGGTCGATTACGAAAGGCTGGTCGGCGGCGGCGAGGTGTTTCCGGTCTCGGATGCGGCAGCGGCGTTCACGTTGCTGAGGATCGGCGACGCGGTTGCGAGCCGCAACATCCACGCCGCGGTATATGACGGGATCCGGTTCGGGATCAGGGTGTAGATGGACGAGCCCCCCGCCATACTCGGCCTGCAACATATCCGAAGCGTGCCGGGGCTTGCCGAACGGTTGCGGGACCTCGCCGTTGCGGTCATCGATCGCGACAGACCGAGGATCGAACGGCTCCCCGATTGCACGCCCTTTTGGCCGGATCTCGATCAAATGCTCTCGGCCCTGGACGCCTATGGCCTCCGTTTCATCCACCCGCCCTCCGACTTTCTCGACTACTGCACCTGCGACGAGTTCGACGACTGGGCTGAAATAGCGATACCGTTCTGGGCGCTTGATCAGCGGCCATCCGACGTAGTCTTGCGCGTGCAGATCGATTTCGGGACGGCTGAGCCGCACCTTTGGATACGGACACACCTGATTCCCTAAACGGCCCGCCGAATCCGTATGCCGAACCGGTGCAGGCGAGATGGGATCAGGTTCGGTAAAGGGTGTAGGTGTCGGGTGCCTGGATGGCGCGCGCGGAAGATCGCGGCCCCGCAATGATAGGTCCGGGAAGCAAAGATTTTCGAGCGGCCGTGGAATGACGGCCGATGCCATTCAGCCTCGGAACGACGAACAACAATTCCGATACAGCGCGGCGTCAGGACGTATCGATATGCGGCGGCGCGAAAGCGCTGGATGCGAACGCATCGGTAACATGGACAGCGCGTAAGAACGCGGAGCCGAGCAAAACCAGGCTGTCGCGGGCTTCGCGTCGTGCGACGCTCTCAACCCAAGCTGCGAGACCGGACCAGACCAGCGCAAGGGCCCGGAGACGCAGGGCGAGGCCAGTGGCGTCGGTTGGGGTGTCGCCGTCGGGAGGCGGCGCAAACGATGCGGCTTGCGGCAACACCGGAGCGCCATAATCGCGCGCGACCTCGAAGAGCGACGCATGCGCGACGATCTCGGCGTGGAGCAGGACAGCGAGCACCCGGCGACGGACATTGCAGCGCATGTCGCCGAGGCATTCGGCCAAGGCGGCGAGCGAAAGCAGCGTCGTCACGATGCTGCTCAGCACGTCCGTCCCTGTATTCGCCTTCCCCTTCATCGCCTCTGCTCTCAACTCGACCTGTGGCGACGATTATGATTCGGCCGAAAAGGGGGGTGGACCGACGGAAAATGGTGAATAGTGAATGGTGAATGGAAAGAAGGGGTTGGCAGCGGAAGTTCCACCAGAAGGCCGAAATCGATCCACGGCGCGGGCAGGAAGAAGGAACAGTGGCGGCGAAAGCGACCGATGTTGTAGCAATTGCGACATCTGTGCCGCCGCCGATGCCGCAATGTCTAAATCCATGGCGGGGCATGACGCTTTTCCGACATCGCCAGCGGTCTGAACCGCGAATGCTCGCGTCCATGTCCGACCCCCGACCCAACCGACGCGTCCGCAATCACGCCAAGGGCCAATCTACTATTCCCCAGCTGCCACGGCAGAGGGTGCGCAATCCGTATCCGCCGATGGAGCTCCTGTCGGCGAATCAGGTGGAGGCGATCCATGATGCGTCGATGCGTATCCTCGAGGAATTCGGCGTCGAGGTGATGAGCCCGCGGGCGCTGGCGCTGTTCGAGGCGGCCGGCGCGGAAGTCGACCATGCGACGCAGAATGTGCGGCTCGACCGTGGGCTGGTGGCGGAGAAGATCGCGACCGCGCCGTCTCGCTACCGGCTGACGCCGCGCAATGCGGAGAACGCGGTGCCTCTCGGCAGCGACGCGATCAACTTCACGCTGGTGGCCGGACCGCCCAACGTGCATGACATGGAGCGGGGGCGCCGGGCCGGCAACATTGCCGACTATCGCGATTTCATCCGGCTGGCGCAGCATTTCAACGCGATCACGATGATCGGCAACCAGGTCTGCGCGCCGGTCGAACTGCCGGCCAACAATCGCCATCTCGACACCTATTTTGCCAATCTGACGCTGTCGGACAAGTCGTTCCACGTCTCGGCGATCGGCCGGGGCAGGGCGCTGGACGGGATCGAGATGATGGCGATCAGTCGGGGGCTGACGCTCGACCAGTTGCGGGACGATCCGGGCGTGACGACGATCATCTCGGTCAACTCGCCGCGCCGCTTCGACGGCGAGATGGCCGAGGGGCTGATGACGATGGCCGAGCATGGGCAGTCGGTGGCGGTCACGCCGTTCACGCTGATGGGGGCGATGAGCCCGGTGACGCTGGCGGGCGCGTTGGCGCAACAGAACGCAGAGGCTCTGTTCGGCGTGGTGCTGACTCAGCTGGTCAGGCCCGGCGCGCCGGTGATGTATGGCGCGTTCACGTCGAATGTCGACATGAGGTCGGGTGCGCCGGCCTTCGGCACGCCGGAGAATACGAAGGCGAATGTCGCGTCGGGGCAATTGGCGCGGCGATACGAGCTGCCCTATCGCACGACCCCGGGCTCGGCCTCGAACGCGCCGGATGCGCAAGGGGCGTGGGAGACGATGATGGCGCTGTGGGGCGCGATCCTCGGCCACGGCAATTTGATCTACCACGCCGCCGGCTGGCAGGAGGGCGGTCTGACCGCGTCGTTCGAGAAGTTCATCATCGACGTCGAGATGATCCAGCATATGATGGAGTTCCTGAAGCCGATCGAGGTGAACGAAGGCGAACTGGCGCTCGACGCGCTCGGCCGCGTGCCGACGGGCGGGCACTTCTTCGGCGACGAGCACACGCTGGCGCGCTACGCGACTGCTTTCTACCAGCCGATGCTGTCGAACTGGCAGAACTACGAGGCGTGGCAGGAGGCAGGGTCGCTGGACGCGACGGCGCGGGCGACGCGGGTGTGGAAGAAGGCGCTGGAGGAATACGAGGAGCCGGTGATGGAGGCGGACCGGCTGGAAGCGCTGGAGGCCTATGTGGCGCGGCGCAAGGAACAGATCGGGAGTGGGGAGCCGTGACGGTGGCCCCGCATACCTTCGGCGATGCCCCCCTCATCCGGCCGCTTCGCGGCCACCTTCTCCCCGCTGGGGAGAAGGGGAAGGGTGCGGCCGTCGCCGACCTCCTCTCCCCTTGGGGAGAGGGTGGCCGAGCGAAGCGGGGGCCGGGTGAGGGGGTGGGTGTGCCGTGCCGTGGGGGCAGAGGACAATCAGCGCCCGACGATCTTTGCCGTCACGGTGCCCACGCCTTCGATCATTCCCTCCATCGTCTCTCCCGCCTTCACCGCTCCGACACCCTCCGGCGTGCCGGTGAAGATCAGGTCACCGGGTTCCAGCTGCACCAAGCGGGAGAGGTGGGCGACGATTTCGGGGACCGACCAGATCATCAGGGATATGTCCGAGGACTGGCGCGGCTGGCCGTCGATGGTGAGAGCGATAGCGCCCTTCGCGGGATGGCCGATGCCGGAGGCTGGGGCAATCGTGCCAATGGGGGCGGAGTGGTCGAAGCCCTTCGACATGTCCCACGGCCGGCGGGCCTTCTTGGCCTCGTCCTGCAGGTCGCGGCGGGTCAAGTCGATGCCGGCGGCATAGCCGAAGACGTGGTCGAGCACGTCGGCCTCGGCGATGTCGGCGCCGGCGGTGCCGATCGCGATCACCAGTTCCATTTCGTGGTGCAGGTTTGCGGTCGCGGTCGGGTAGGGCACGTTGGCGCCGCCGGTAACGATCGCGTCGGCCGGCTTGGTGAAGAAGAAGGGCGGCTCGCGGTCCGGCGCGCCGCCCATTTCGAGCGCATGCGCGGCGTAGTTGCGGCCGACGCAGAAGATGCGGCGGACCGGGAACAGCAGGCCGTCGTCGACGGGCACGGCGGCCTGCGGCGCGGGCGGAAAGACGTAGCCGGTCATTCAAGTCTCCTGCGGCGGGTCGCTGCCTCATCCGGCGTTACGCCAGCCGGACGTCAACCTCAACATCTGAATCAATCCGTTTGCGCGCTGAATCGCTTTCAGCCGGCAAGCTCCTGAACCGAAGAGACATTTCATGAAATCGCATGCACGGGTCGTGGTCATCGGCGGAGGCGTGGTCGGCGCCTCGGTGCTCTATCATCTGGCGCGGTTCGGCTGGGCCGACGTCGTGCTGCTGGAGCGCGACGAGCTGACCTCCGGCTCGACCTGGCACGCGGCGGGCGGCATGCACACGATCAACGGCGATCCGAACGTCGCCAAGCTGCAGAAATACACGATCGAACTCTACAAGGAGATCGAGGAACTGTCGGGCCAGGCGACGGGCGTGCACATCACCGGCGGCGTGCTGCTGGCCGCGACCGAGGCGCGGATGGACTGGCTGCGCGGCGTGGTCGCCAAGGGCCGCTATCTCGGGCTGGATCTGGAGGAAATCTCGGCCGAGGAGGCGCACCACCTGATGCCGCTGCTCGATCCGTCGCAGTTCGTCGGTGCGGTACGAAATTCGGAGGACGGGCATCTCGACCCGTCGGGCGTGACGCATGCCTATGCGAAATCGGCCCGCAAGCTGGGCGCGGAGGTGGAGCGCTTCACCAAGGTCGAGGACATCGTGCGGCGCGAGGACGGGATGTGGCGCGTCATCACCAACAAGGGCGAGGTGGTGGCCGAGCATGTCGTCAACTGCGGCGGGCTATGGGCGCGCGAGGTGGGGCGGATGGTCGGGCTCGAACTGCCGGTGCTCGCCATGGAGCATATGTATCTGATCACCGAAGACATGCCGGAAGTGGCGGAGGTGAACCGCACGACCGGCAAGGAGGTGATCCACGCGGTCGACTTCGACGGCGAGCTCTATCTCCGCCAAGAGCGCGGCGGCATGCTGATGGGCACCTACGAAAAGGCCAACAAGCCGTGGTCGGAGTTTTCCACGCCGTGGAATTTCGGCCACGAACTGCTGGAGCCGGACATCGAGCGCATCGCGCCGTCGCTGGAGGTGGGGTTCCGCCATTTCCCGGCCTTCCAGAAGACGGGCATCAAGCAAATCATCAACGGGCCGTTCACCTTCGCGCCGGACGCCAACCCGCTGGTCGGGCCGGTGCGCGGGATGCCCGGCATGTGGGTCGCCTGCGGCGTGATGGCGGGCTTTTCCCAGGGCGGCGGCGTCGGGCTGACGCTGGCGCAGTGGATGATCAACGGCGATCCGGGCGCCGACATCTGGGCGATGGACGTGGCCCGCTACGGCGACTGGGCAACGATGGCCTATACGAACGCGAAGGTGCGCGAGAACTATTCCAGACGCTTCTCGATCCGCTTCCCCAACGAGGAACTGCCGGCGGGCCGAGGGCTGAAGACCGTGCCGATCCACGACCTGCTGGCGGCGAAGGGCGCGCAGTTCGGCGCGAGTTTCGGGCTGGAGGTGCCGCTCTGGTATGCGCCCGAGGGGGTGAGGGACGAGTTCTCCTGGCGGCGGTCGAGCGATTTCGTCCATGTCGGGGCGGAGGCGAAGCGAGTGCGCGAGAGCGTCGGCCTGTCGGACATCTCGGTGTTCGCCAAATACAAGGTGACGGGTGCGGGCGCGGAGGCCTGGCTGGACAGGATGCTGGCCTGCCGGCTGCCGAAGGAAGGCCGCATGACGCTCGCGCCGATGCTGAAGGAGGACGGCAAGCTGATCGGCGACTTTACGCTGGCCAATTTGGGGGGCGGGGAGTGGCTCGTCGCCGGCTCGGGCGTGGCGGAGGAGTATCATCTGCGCTGGTTCGAACAGCACCTGCCGGAGGACGGGTCGGCGACGATCGCGGCGCAGGGGATGAAGCTGGTCGGGCTGGGGCTTGCGGGGCCGAACGCGCGGGAAGTGCTGCAGAAGGTGACGCGCGCGGACCTGTCGAACGCAGGGTTTCCGTTCATGGCGATCGCGAAGATGGATATCGGCATGGCGCCCTGCCTGGTCGGGCGCGTCAGCTACACCGGCGATCTCGGCTACGAGATCTGGATGGCGCCGGAATACCAGCGCCACGTGTTCCAGTCGCTGATGGCGGCGGGCGAGGCATTCGGCATCGGCCTGTTCGGGTCGCGGGCGCTGAACGCGCTGAGGCTCGAGAAGGGCTACGGCTCGTGGGCGCGCGAATACCGGCCGATCTATTCGCCGGTGGAGGTGGGGCTGGACAGGTTCGTGGCCTGGAACAAGCCGGCCGATTTCATCGGCAAGGCGGCGGCCGCGGCGGCGAAAGCGGACGGCGGCAAATACCGCCTCAGGACGTTCATCATGGAAGCAACCGACGCCGACGTGATCGGCGACGAGGCGATCTGGCATGGCGGCAAGGTGGTCGGCTGGGTCACGTCGGGCGGCTATGCGCATGCGTCCGCGAAGTCGGTGGCGCTGGGTTACGTGCCGAAGGAGGTGGCGGACGCAGCGAGCGGGTTCGAGATCGAGTTGCTGGGCAAGCGGCACAAGGCGGCGGTTCAGGCGGCGCCCCTGTTCGACCCGGATCAGACGCGGATGCGGGGGTAGGGCAGAGTCGTGAAGGAACGGATCTCCCTTCCCCTCGACCGCACGGCCGCCGTGTTCATCGACCTGCAGGAGGAGCACCGGCGCGATCCGGGGTTTCTGGCGGAGGGCTTCGACCGGGTGATCGCGAATGCCGAAGCGCTGCAACGGGCGGCGCGGGCGGGTGGCGTGCCGCTGTTCCACTATGCGTATGTGGTCGACGGCAAGGCCGATGCCGGGGGCTTTCGCCCGACCAAGGCGGACGGGGGTCCCGCCTTCTCCGACAAGGACGATCCGAATTCGGCCATCTGCCCGGAGGTGGCGCCGCTGGCCGGCGAGCGGGTCGCGATCAAGGACCGGGCGAGTTCGTTCCGCGACGATTTCGGGCCGGAGCTGAGAATGCGCGGCGTCGAGTGGATCGTGGTCTGCGGCGTCTGGACCGAGGCCTGCGTCTACGAGACGGTGAAGGATGCGCAGGCGCTGGGGTTCCGGGTGCTGGTGGTGAAGGACGCCTGCGCCAGCGGTACGCGGGCCATGCACGAGATCGCCGTGCTCAACCTTGCCAACCGGCTCTACGGTGGAGGGGTGGCGACGACGGATGCGGCCGTCACGCTGCTGTCGGGCGGGGAGGCGGAGGTGTGGCTGGCGACGGAGGCGGTGCCGTTTCGCTATACGGCCGAGTCGGTATCGCGACTTTACGCGGACATGTGACATCGGCCGCTTGGGGCGGGGCCGTCGCGCGGCGAGTTGTACGCGACGGGTGATCGTCAGGCGGCGTTCGCCGTGCGCGACAGGGCCGGCGCGAGATCGCCGGCACCGGCGATTTCGATCTTCTCCAGGCCCAGCCAGTCCGCCATGAGGCGCAGCTCGGCCAAGAGCTGTTCGGCGGTTTCGGGCGGGGCGTGCGGCTCGGAATGGGCCGACTGGACCCGTAGAACCGACGCCGCGCGGTCGGCCTTGAGGTCGACGCGGGCGACGATGCGCTCGCCGAGCAGGAAGGGAAGGACGTAGTAGCCGAAGGCGCGCTTCTCGGCCGGCGTGTAGATCTCGATGCGGTAGCGGAAGTCGAACAGACGCTCGGCGCGGGAACGCTCCCAGACGAGGGGATCGAAGGGGGCGAGCAGGGCCCGGGCCTCGACCTTGCGGGGAAAACGCGCATCCGGCGAGAGCCAGGCCTGCTGGCTCCAGCCCTCGACGGAGACGGGCAGGAGGCTGCCTTCCTCTACCAACTCGGCGATGCGGTCCTTGTAGCCTTCGGCCGGCAGGCGGAAATAGTCGCGCAGGTCGGACGCGGTGGCGATTCCGAGCGCGCGCGAGGCGATGCGGGTCAGTTCGCGGTGGGCCTCCGCCTCGTCGGGTACGGGCAGGTCGCGGATCGCCTGCGGGATGACGCGGTAGGGGACGTCGTAGACGCGCTCGAAGCTCGGCCGGCGGGTGGAGGCGGTGACGAGGCCCGCCCAGAACAGCCATTCGAATGCGTGCTTGGTGTCGCTCCAGCCCCACCAGCCGCCCTGGCCCTTGTCGCCTTCGATGTCGGAGGCGGCCAACCCGCCCTCGGCCTCGATGCGGCGGTGGATGTCGGCGATGAAGTCGCGGCGTTCGCGGCCGAATTCGGCGAGGCGGCCGTAGATGTTCTCGTGGCGCTCGGCGCGGCGCATGCGCCATTGCCACAGCGGCCAGGCCTCCAGCGGCAGGAGGGAGGCTTCATGCGCCCAGTATTCGAACATGCCGCGCCGCTTCGACCAGGCATTGTCCTCGAGCAGGGCCTGCGGATAGGGGCCGAGCCGCGAGAACAGCGGCATGTAGTGGGCGCGCACTATGACGGAGACGGAATCGATCTGGAACAGGCCAAGGCGCGACAGGACCTTGTTCAGGTGACGCCGAGTCGGCACCCCGTCCGGACGGGGCTCGGTGAAGCCTTGGGCTGCGAGCGCGACGCGGCGGGCGGCGGCGAGTGACAGTTTTTCGCGCACGAGAATCTCCTCCGAGGGCAGGAGAGTCAGGGAAAGGCGTGAGCGCTGCAACCCGAAAACGAAACCGGCATCCATGCTGCTGACATCAAAGCGGCAGCAGGTTGCTGGCCCGGCGCCTACACCTTTGCGAGCTTCCTGCGCACCTTCGCCAGGAAGGCGCGGCGGGTTTCGTCGGTGGAGGAATCCATCAGGTAGTGCGCCATGAAGAAGGTTTTGCAGCGCCAGGCGCAGAGCGCACGGATGCCGCGCGTGATAGTGCGGCGGCCGGGGTGGCCTATGACGTGCGACCAGATCCGCGGCGCGCCGCAGGTGGTGATGACGCCGAGGACGCGGATGTTGGTCATCAACGCACCGATCCTGGCGTTGGGTTCGGGCATGGAGAAGGCGACGCCGGGCGCCCAGACGCGGTCGAGCCAGCCCTTCAGCATCGCCGGCAGGCCGTACCACCAGGTCGGATAGACGAAGAGCAGGCCTTCCGCCCAGCGCAGATGCGCGATGTGGTCGGGCAACGGGTGCTGCTCAACGGGCAGGTCGTTATAGCGACGCCGTTCCTCGGTCCCCATCACCGGATCGAACCCTTCCGCATAGAGGTCGAGCAGGCGGATCTCGTGGCCGTTGGCTTCAAGCGTTCCGATCGCCTCGTCGCGGATCGAGGCCGAAAAGCTCTCGGGCACCGGGTGGCAGTAGACGAGGAGGATGCGCATGCCAATGTGCTCTAGAAGCGGTCCATCGCGGCCGAAACCTTGCGCATGAAGGCGGACCGGCTGTCAGGCGTCGACCGGTTCATGTCGTAATGGGCCATGTAGGGAAAAGGCGCGCCGGGTTTGACGGTCGCGCGCAGCAGCCGCTTGACCAGCTTGCGGGGCGGATCGCCCATCAGGATGGCGCGCCAGCGCGCGCCGCCATAGGTGGTCACGGTGGCCACCTTCCTGATGTTGTGCAGGCAGGTGCGGGGCCTGCCGTCGACCATCTCGAAGGACACGCCCGGCAAGAAGACGCGGTCGAAGAACCCCTTGAGGATGGCCGGGTAGCCGAAGTTCCAGACCGGGTAGGACAGGACCAGCGCTTCCGCCGCCCGGACCCGATCCACGTAAGAGGCGACCGGGGCAAGGTTGGGACCGATCTCGTGATAGTTCAGCCGCTCCTCGCGTGTGAGGCGCGGATCGAAATCCTCGGCGTAGAGGTCGCAATCGTCGATCTCGTGGCCGCGGGCGGCGAGCCGGTCGAGGATCAGGCGATGCAGCGCGGCATTGTAGCTCGTCTCGACGGGATGGGCGTGAAGGACGAGGACTTTCATGTCTTGATTCAACCTGCCTGTTGCAAGCCTTTGAAAAGGAACAGCTTACCCGATTTATAGTCGTAGTCGGGGTTTTCCCAGGCGATCATCTTGCCGGGGTTGAGCAGGCCCTTGGGGTCGGCCTCGCGCTTGAAGGCGAGCTGGACCTCGTCGGTCTGCTTCATGCCGCCTTCCTCCAGCGTGTAGCGGTGCGCATTGAAGATCGGACAGCCGTTCTCCTCGTGCAGGCGCATGATCTCGTCGAGGCGCGCCTCGGTGGTGTAGCGGATCATCGGCAGGCCGAAGCAGGTGACGTTGCCGTCGAAACGGACGAATTCGAGATGGCCGATCATCTCGTCGCCGATCAGCGCATGGATCTTCTCGACCCGCTCGAGCTGGTTCGGGAAGGGGTAGAGCACCTGGAGATAGGTGATCGACGGATCGACGCGCAGCGCACGTAGCGTCGTGTGGTTCCAGGACAGTTCGAAATTGGGAGGCAGGCCCTTTAGATCGGCTTCGGTCGCGGCGTTGAAGACGATCTCGGCGCCCCAGCGGCGGGTAAAGGCAAGGAAGGCGTCGAGCGACTGTGCCGCGACGGTGACGAGGCAGACGCTCTGGCCTTCGCGGAAGAATTTCTGGTGGCGCTTGAAATAGGCAAAAGGAGCAGGCGCGGCGATCGGCGAGACCAGTTTGGTCAGCAACCCGTCCTGCAGGCCGACGGCGTTGCCGTAGCGCGCAGCGTCCGTGAAACTGTCGAATCCGACGATGACGTCGACCCACTCGTACGCAGCCGTCAGCGGCATCTCGACCTCGGAGATGATGCCGTTGGTGCCGTAGGCATGCGTCACCTTGTGCAGGTCTTCCCCCGTCAATTCCAGAATGCGCGGCACTTCTTCCATCGTCACCACGCGTAACCGGATGATGTTGCCGAAGTCGCGAAGCCCGCCCCATTTGATCGAGCCGACGCCGCCGGAGCCGCCGGCGACGAAGCCGCCGATGGAGGCGGTGTGGTAGGTGGACGGATGGATGCGCAGTTCCTGCGCCGAATGCGCCCGTGTCGCCTTGTCGATATCGGCGATGACCGCGCCGGGGCCTGTAACGACCCGGCCCGGCGCGATCAGCCTGATCTCGTTCATCTCGGCAAGCGACAGGACGACGCCGCCGGAGAGCGGCATGGCCTGGCCGTAATTGCCGGTGCCGGTGCCGCGCGGCGTGACGGGGATGCCGCGGCGAAAGCAGGCCTTCAGCACGCGGATCAGCTCGGCCTCCGTCTTCGGCGAAACGACGAGGTCGCCGGTGACCGTTTCGAGCTGCTTCTTCAGGACGGGGCTGTACCAGTAGAAATCGCGGCTCTTCTGCTGGACGATGGCGGGATTGTCCTCGATCTTGATGCCGGCGATGTCCGCCTTGAGCGCCGCGATATCCATCAGGGTTGTCCCACCGTTTCGTCGAGTTCTGAATAGTCGGGGATGACGCGCTCGATCGCGGCACCGGCGCGGATGACCGTGCGGTCGCTCTCCGGCCGCGACAGGAGCTCGGTCCAGGAGCGGCCGCGAAAAACGACAAGATCGGCGGCGGCGCCGGGCTTCAGCGTGCCGGCATCGTCCAACCCCATCGCCCTGGCCGGAAAGGCTCCGACGGTCTTCGGCCAGTCGGCGACGGGATGGTCGAACTGGGCGATGCGGGTCGCCATGCGATAGACTTCCAGCATGTCGAGGTCGCCGTAGGCGTAGAACGGATCTCGGGTATTATCGGAGGCAACCGCGACGTTGATGCCGCGCGCCTTCATCTCGTGCAGCAGCGTGATGCCGCGCCAGCGCGGTGTGGTGCGGTCGTGGCGGCGGTCCTGCAAATACATGTTGCACATCGGCAGCGAGACGACCGACAGGCCGGCCTGGGCGACCGTGTCGAGCGTGCGCAGCACGTCAGCGTCGGGCTGGCGGGCGAGCGAGCAGCAATGGCCGACGAGGATCTTCCCGGTGAAGCCGTGGCGGATGGCGGCCTCGGCGATCAGGCGCAGCGAGATGGCCTCGACATCGTCGGTCTCGTCGGCGTGGAAATCGAGGTCGAGGCCGCGCTGCATGGCTTCCTCGAAGACGCGGTCGATCATCTCGACCACGTCCGGAACCATGTAGGTGACGGCGCCGAGCACGCCGCCGGCACGGGCGACGCGGTCGGCGAGGCGGGAGAACCATTCGCCGTCACGGATCGTCTCGACGCCGGCGAGCGAAGCGGCCTGCAGGTCGATCCGGCCCGCCCAGCGCTCGCGCATCGCGGTGAAGACGTCCCAGGAGATGGTTTCCTGCGGGAAGACCGAATCGAGGTGTGTGCGGATCGCCTTGGTGCCGTGCGCATAGGCGGTGCGCAGGGAGAACTCCATGCGCCGCTCGACGTCACTCGCGTTCCAGAACGCCATGCGGTCGGTGCCGACGGCGGTCAGCGCGCCCATGAAGGAGCCATCCGGATTGGGCATGCGCGGCCAGATGTGGCCCTTGTCGAGATGGGTGTGGCAGTCGACGAAGGCGGGCAGGACGATGCGGCCGGCGAGGTTGACCGAGCGCGGCGGCAGCGGCTTGTCGCCGCGCGGGGCAATCGCCTTGATCCTGCCTTCGGCGATCGAGATGTCGGCGCGGACGAAGCCGTCGCGGTCGGTCTTGCCGGCGAGGCCTTCGACCGTGGAGGTGTGAAGCCTGGCGTCGGCGAGGACATACCAGCCGCTTTCGGGGATGGAGAGGGCGGTCATGCCGGTTTCACCGCTCCTGCTTCAGCGCACTTTCGTGCCAGCGGCGCAGCATCATGTGCGAGATCCAGGTGAGCGTCATGAAGATGACGATGCCCGTCAGCGAGATCAGGATCAAAGCGGCGAAGAGCCGCGCCGTGCGCAGGCGGTAGCCGCTCTCGATGATGCGCGAGGCAAGGCCCGAGGACTGACCGGCGGACCCGGCGACGAACTCCGCAACCACCGCGCCGATCAGCGCCAGGCCGCCGGCGATCTTCAGGCCGCCGAGGAAATAGGGCATCGCAGCGGGAAGGCGCAGGTGCCAGAGTTCCTGCCAGCGCGTCGCACCGTTGAGCTTGAACAGGTCGCGCAGGTTGCGGTCGACGGAGTTGAGGCCGAGCGTCGTGTTCGACAGGATCGGGAAGAAGGCGACGATCCAGGCGCAGAGCAGGAGCTTGGCCGTCTGGTTGTCGACGTAGATGTTGATCAGCGGGAAGATCGCCACGATCGGCGTGACCTGCAGCACGATGGCGAAGGGGAAGAACGACATCTCCACCCATTTCGACTGGGCGAAGAGCACGGACAGACCGACGCCGCCGACGACGGCGAGCAGCAGGCTGAGGCCGGTGATGCGCAACGTGGTCAGAAGCGAAGAGAACAGCAGGGCGCGGTCGTCGATCAGCGCGCCAAGCACGTCGATCGGGCGCGGCAGGATGTAGTGCGGGATTTCGTTCCAGACGACGATGCGGTCCCACAGGAAGATCGCCAGGCACATGATCGCGAGCGGCAGTACCCATTTGCCGACGCGTTCGATCCGCGCCGTCCTCAGCCGGCGCATTTCCTCGGCGTCGAGCGGCACGGGGGCGGACTGGTCAATGGACGCCATCGAACGCTCCCGCCTTGGTGAGCGCCGGCGCGTCCATCGCCCGGCTGAGAACGTCGGATGTCTTGCGGCAGAGCGCAGCATAGTCCGCCGAGGTGCGGAAGACCTCGTCGCGCGGATAGGGCGCGTCGACCTCGACCTCCTCGAACACCCGGCCCGGCCGCGCCGCCATGACCACGATGCGGTTGGACAGGAAGACGCTTTCGAACACGGAATGGGTGACGAAGACGACGGTGAAACGCTCGTCCTGCCACAGTTCGAGCAGGTCGTTGTTGAGCTTGAAGCGGGTGATCTCGTCGAGCGCGGCGAAGGGCTCGTCCATTAAAAGCACGCGCGGCTTGGTGACGAGGCCGCGGGCGATCGAGACGCGCATCTTCATGCCGCCGGAGAGCTCGCGCGGGACGGCGTTCTCGAAGCCGGTCAGATGGACCCGCTCCAGCAGTGCGGAGATGGCGGGCGTCGCCTCGCGGCGCGATACGCCCTTGAGACGCAGCGGCAGCCAGACATTGTCAAAGACGCTCGCCCACGGCATCAGCGTCGGCTCCTGGAAGACGAAGCCGATATCGGTCTGCGCAAGCGGCGGGCCGCGCCAGTCGAGAACGCCGGTGGTGGGCGAAGACAGGCCGGCGATGATGCGCAGGGCCGTCGACTTGCCACAGCCGGACGGCCCGAGCAGGCTCAGGAAGTCGCCTTCGCGCAGCGTGAGATCGACGCGGTCAAGCGCCGTCACGCCATTGGAAAAGGTCTTTCCGACGGCGCGCATGATGAGAAGCGGCGCGCCGCCGGGCGGTTTCATTTCAGGCAAGATGGTTCACTTCTTGAGGTCGAGACCGACGCCCTTGTTGACGAAGTCCAGCGTGTAGGCCTTCTTGATGTCGATGCCGGCGGGCATGACCTTGGCCGCGACCATCTTGTCGTAGAAGCTCTGCATGCGCGCGTCGGTCATGGCGCCGATTCCGAGCTTCTCGGTGTCGCCCGAATCGACGATGCCGAACTTCTTCATCTGCTCGATCGAGAAGGCGATCTGCTCGTCGGTGATTTCCGGATTGTCCTTCTTGATCAGCTCGTTGGCGTCCTTGTTGTCACCATAGAGGTAGTTGTACCAGCCCTTGGCCGAGCCATCGACGAAGCACTTCACGACTTCGGGACGCTTGTCGATCGTGTCGCGCATCGTCTCGATCGTGGTGGCGTAGGTGTCGAAGCCGTAGTCGGCGAGGAGGAACTGGTTCGGCACGAAGCCGCCTTCCTTCTCGACGGCGTAGGGTTCGGAGGTGACATAGCCCTGCTGGACCGACTTCTTGTTGGCGATGAAAGGGGCCGGGTTGAAGGTGTAGGGAATGCGCTTCGACGCATCGAAACCGAACTCGGTGATCATCCACTGGAAGTAGGACTGGAAGCCCTCGTCGCCGAGGATGTACTGCTCGGCGTCCTTCAGGCTCTCCCAGGTGTCGAGGCCCTGGCCCGGATGGCTCATCAGCACCTGCGGCTCCTTCTGGAAGGAGGCGGCGACGATGACCACCGGGATGTTCTCCTGCACGGCGGAGAAGGCCTGCAGCATGTTGCCGCCCATGTAGAAATCGATCTTGCCGGCGAGCAGCAGCGGACGGCCGGACACCTGGGGACCGCCCATGGCGATCGTCACGTCGAGGCCGCAGGCCTTGTAGGTGCCGTCGGCCACCGACTGGTAGTAGCCGCCATGCTCGGCCTGGGCGAACCAGTTGGTCTGGAAGGTGACTTTCTCCTGGGCCGAGGCGAGGCCCGAGGCCCCCAGCAGCGACAGCGCCGCAACCGACATCAACAGTTTCGTCTTCATTACACCACCCCTTGTTGAGCCGATCGACGGGACGCGCCGGCTTCTGGAATCCAGAGGAACAAAATGCAAAGCCCGTGCCAAGATCCGGTCGCGACGAAAGCAGTCGCGGACTGGGGAATTGCCGCCGGCGTCCGGTCGAGGCTGGTGCCACAGCGGGCACGGTGCCCAAATTTTGGGCGGCTGTCCATCGTCCACGGCATCCGCCAACAAATGATTGTTGCCAGAAATTGAATGTTGAATGTGCGCCGGCTGCGCGGCATAGGTTGCCGCGAACACAGGACTCGCCGATGCACCGCCCGCTCAATCCCCCCTCGATCAGACCGCCCTTCGCCCGCTACAGCCACGGGGTGGAGGTCGAAGCCGGCAAGCGGATCGTCGCGGTGTCGGGGCAGCTTGGCGTCAACGCCGACGATACGGTGCCGGAGAGCGTGCAGGAGCAGGCGGAACTCTGCTTCGCCAATATCGCGGCGATCCTGGGCGAGGCGGGCATGACGCTCAACGACATCGTGCGCATCAACGCCTATGTCACACACCGCGCCTATATGAAGCACTATATGGAAGTGCGCGACCGCATCGTGTCCGATCCACCGCCGGCTTCGACGCTGATGATCGTCGGCGGGTTCACGCGGCCGGAGTTCAAGGTCGAGATCGAGGTCCTGGCGGCCGGCTGACCGCCGATCGCGGGCGACCGCAGGCAAGGAGAGCGAGATGGCGCGACGCGTCTGGTGGGGCGATTTCCCGACGACGGACTATGCCTCGATCGACCCGGAGGCGACGATCGCCGTGCTGCCCGTGGCGGCCATCGAGCAGCACGGGCCGCATCTGCCGGTGTCGACGGACACGTCGATCATGAACGGCATGCTCTCGACCGTCATCGACCGGCTGCCGGCGGCGCTCGACGTGCGCATCCTGCCGGTGCAGGCCGTCGGCAAATCGAACGAGCACCTGCATGCGCCCGGCACGCTGACACTGCCGGCGACGACGCTGATCGAGGCGTGGACGGAACTCGGCGCCTCGGTTGCGCGGGCGGGGGTGAAAAAACTCGTCATCGTCAACTCGCACGGCGGCAACGAGGAGATCATGGGGATCGTCTCGCGCGAACTGCGCGTGCGGTTTGCCATGATGTCGGTGAAGACGAGCTGGATGCGCTTCGGCAAGCCGGACGGGCTCTATTCCGACGTCGAGGGCCGCTATGGCATTCATGGCGGCGACGTCGAGACATCGCTGATGCTGCATTTCCGGCCCGACCTAGTGGACATGCGCAAGGCGGAGGATTTCGTCTCACGCGTCGAGGCGGCGGGGGGGGGGGGTGGGGGCCAACCCCCCACCCGCACCCCCGCCAAGGGCTGGGACGCGGGGGCCC
>NZ_JANJTZ010000023.1 GCF_024710845.1 Mesorhizobium sp. | reverse complement strand
AGGTTGATCAGGCCCATGACGCCGAAGATCAGCGTCAGTCCGGCCGCCATCAGGAACAGCATGACGCCGAGCTGGAGGCCGTTCAGGAGCTGTTCGATGATCAGGGCTGTGGGCAAGAGCGGTCGGACTCTATGGAGGCCTGCCCCACCACCCGCCCTACGGGCCCCCTTATCCCCGAGGGGGGAAGAGGGCGCCGGCGCTGGATCACCTCCTCCTCTCCCCTTGGGGAGAGGGTGGCCGAGCGAAGCGGAGGCCGGGTGAGGGGGCCGTGCCTTACATCTTGCACTGGGCCGCGTAGGCGTCCTGGTGGTCGGTGAAGGAAGTGCCGACGATCTTGTTCGTAAGCACGCCGTCAGCGCCCTTGTAGACCTCGCGGACGTAGAAATCCTGGATCGGGTGGTTGTTGGTGTTGAACTTGAACTTGCCGCGGACGGTGTCGAACTGCGCCTCCTTGAGCGCGGCGCGGAAGGCGTCGGCGTCCTTGACGCTTGCCTTGGCCTTGGCGGAGATCAGCAGATTGGCCGTGTCGTAGGCCTGCGCCGCGTAGGTCGAGGGCAGACGGTTGTATTCCGCCTTGAAGGCTTCGACGAAGGCCTTGTTGGCGGCATTGTCGAGGTCCGGCGACCACGACGCCGTGTTCTTCGCGCCGATCGCCGCGTCGCCGATGGCGCCGAGCACGTCCTGGCTGAAGGAGAAGCCGGGACCCATGACCGGGATGCCGACGCCCGACTGCGCATACTGCTTCATGAAGGCAATGCCCATGCCGCCCGGCAGGAAGAAGAAGACCGAGTCTGCACCGGAGGCGCGGATCTGTGCGATTTCGGCGGCGTAGTCGGTCTGGCCGAGCTGCGTATAAACCTCGCCCGCCAGCTCGCCCTTGTAGAAACGCTTGAAGCCGTTGAGCGAATCCGTGCCGGCCGGATAGTTCGGCGCCAGGATGAACATCTTCTTGATGCCCTGGGTCTGGGCATAGTTGCCCGCGGCCTCGTGGAAATTGTCGTTCTGGTAGGCGACGTTGAAATAGTTCTTGTCGCACTTGGCACCCGCCAGCGGCGAGGGTCCGGCATTGGGCGACAGGTAGAACTTGCCCTGCGCGACAGCGTTGGGCACGACCGCCATGGCGAGGTTCGACCAGATGATGCCGGTCAAGACGTCGACCTGCTCGGCCTGGATCATCTTGTCGGCGATCTGAACCGCGATCTCGGGCTTCATCGCGTCGTCCTCGACGATGACCGAGATCTCCGCGTCGCCGGCCTTCTTGATCGCCAGCATGAAGCCGTCGCGCGCGTCGACGCCCAATCCGGCGCCGCCGCCCGACAGCGTGGTGATCATGCCGATCTTCAGCGGCTCGGCCATCGCCAGGCCGGAGGCGCCCAGCGTCAGGCCGAAGGCGATCGTTGCAAGAAGCTTACCCATCAAGAACACTCCCTTGTTATCATTGTCGTTCGGCGGGGTTTCCCGCTCGATCCCCTGGTTCCACATTGCACTTTCCACAGTTCCGGAAAAACGTCCACCTCGACGTGCGAATGCGCTAACTGGTGGGGAAGGACTGGATCAGGGAGACGAGCATGTTCCTCCATCACATCGCCGACTGGGACGACGCCTACGCCAACTGGCCGAACATTCCGCGCAGCGAGCGCTGGCCGGACGGCTGGATCGAGCCGGCGAAGGCGTTTCGCGAGAGCTGGGCGGAGCGGACGCGGCTCGATGTGCCCTACGGACCGGCGCCGCGCAACCTGATCGACTTCTACCTGCCCGAGGGGACGCCGAAAGGCCTCGTCGTGTTCGTCCACGGCGGCTACTGGATGCGGCTGGAGAAGAGCTTCTGGTCGCATCTGGCGGCAGGGCCGCTGGCGCATGGATACGCGGTGGCGATGCCGTCCTACACGCTGTGCCCGGACATCCGCATATCGGGCATCACAGCGGAGGTCGGTCAGGCGATCGAGACGGCGGCGGACCAGATTGCCGGACCTATCCATCTGACAGGCCATTCGGCCGGCGGGCATCTGGTGACGCGGATGGCGAGCGCGACGTCGCCTCTGCCTGAAGCCATCCGGGCACGGATCGGCAATGTCGTGTCGATCTCCGGCGTGCACGATCTGAGGCCGCTGATGCGCATCGCCAACAATGAGATCCTGAAGATCGACGAGGCGGAAGCGCTGGCGGAAAGTCCGGCGCTGCTGCGGCCGCTGCCGGGCACGCGGTTGACCTGCTGGGTGGGCGGCAACGAGCGCTCCGAGTTCATCCGCCAGAACGCGTTGCTCGCGTCGATCTGGAAGGGACTCGGCGCGGCGACGGCTACCGTCGAGGAGCCCGACAGGCACCATTTCAACGTGGTCGACGGGCTTGCGAGCCCGGATCACCCGCTGACGAGGGCGCTGCTGGACGCGTGAGCGGCCTCAGTCGCGGTAGTTGGAGCCTTCCTCGTCGAGGATGAGCTTCAACTGTTCAAGATGGCGCGAGGCGGTGGCGACCGGGTAGGCGTCCATCTGGCGGGCAACCGTCTCGGCCACTTCGTCGGAGAGGACGCGCAGCGGCTGGCCGGTCCACAGCGCCTTGACGTAGTTCTCGCAGGCGCGCTCGAAATAATAGAGCCGGTCGAACGTGTCGGCGACGGTCTGGCCGATCACCAGCAGGCCGTGATTGCCCATCACCATGACCTTCACCTTCGGGTCGGTGAACAGCCCGGCGCACCGCGTGCCCTCCTCCTCGAAGGCGAGCCCGCCATAGCCCCCGTCGATGACGACGCGGCCATGGAACATCGCCGAATTCTGGTCGACCGCGGGCAGGCGCGAATCCGCCAGCGAGGCGAGCACGGTGGCGTAGCGCGAGTGGACATGCATGGCGCAGCGCGCATGCGGTACCAGCCGGTGCAGCGAGCCATGCAGGCCCCAGGCGGTCGGGTCCGGCGCGTCGGGGCGCTCCATCGTCTTCGGGTCGTTGGCATCGACCAGCACCAGGTCGCTGGCGCGCACCCGGCTGAAATGGACCATGTTGGGATTGATCAGGAACTGCGTGCCGTCGTCGTTGACGGCGAGCGAGAAATGGTTGGCGACAGCCTCGTGCATGTCGAGCCGCGCCGTCCAGCGCAGGGCGGCGGCGAGGTCGATGCGCTGATCGAAATGCGTGATGTTGGCCCCGATGCGGCGGGCGGCGACGTTCATGGGCGTGGCTCCTTGCAGAGCGGCAGGATGCAACGTCTTCGGCAAGGCTGCAATCGGGCCCTCAAAACGAAAATGGCCGCCACGGTGGAGGGGGGTTCCGTGGCGGCCTTACTCGAAACGATGCGGCAGCCCGGAGAGGGGGGATGAGGCTGCCGCAGTGTCCGGTATAGGCGGGGGACGAGCCTTCAACCGAACTCGGCGATAATTGCCGATGACCGAGATTTGGGTCGCGGAACGTGGCGATTCAAGGGCACAAAGATTACATCTTTGTAACGAGCGCGTGATTAACGGGGAGGAATTGCTTTGGTATGCGGGAAAAGCGACCGATCAATCGTGAACCGCAACATCAGCATATCCTCGACATCAACCAGCGTGTCGTGGGACCAGTCACCTGATGCAACACGGCGCAAGGCGCTGCTGCCCGTCCGTGCCCGCTTCTCCCACAGGGAGCCTGCAAAGAGAGCCTGAAGCCTATCCGCCATCACCTGTAGATCGTTCGGCTCGCAGAGTAGGCCGTGGGGCAGCTCGTGACATGCGTAGTCAAGCCAATCCAGAAGCACAAAGACCAGCATCGCTCTAGCACGATTGTCCGTCTGGTCGCGGTCGAGTGCCTCGGCGAGTAACATCTGCTTGTTTGGCTCATAGTGCTGGTAAGCCCCATGCCGATGGCCAAACAGAGAATGGAATTGTGCCATCCACCTCGAATAGTTCGGGCGTCGTTCGGAGCGACCCGCTTCCAGTATGTCGGCAAAGACCTCGCGAAATAGCGGCAGCCGCATCCATTGGCCGTTCCCCAGGCTGATATCCGATGGCGCCGCGCCGTCGAGGTGTTGGCGACAGAACCATTCCACAAATGCGATCTGCTCTGACTGGCTCCGACAGCGGATGTCGGCAATGAATTCGTCGAGCGCTGCGAGCTTTTCGGATCGCGCGCCGTTCGCCTCTTTCGCGAGATAGCGGCTCCAAGCGGCCTCAAAGGCAAGTGGCCCAGATGACTCAGTCATAG
Source organism: Mesorhizobium sp. (assembly GCF_024710845.1). Lineage (GTDB taxonomy): Bacteria > Pseudomonadota > Alphaproteobacteria > Rhizobiales > Rhizobiaceae > Mesorhizobium_A. The sequence goes on along the minus strand of NZ_JANJTZ010000023.1, from coordinate 76,233 downwards.
TCCGGAAGTTGTCATCAGTATCGAGGCGAAGCATGGACCGGACGCGCCGCAGGCGCTATCCCTTCGGCCATGAAAAAAGGCGATCATCTCTTCCTCATCGACGGTTCGGGCTACATCTTCCGCGCCTACCATGCGTTGCCGCCGCTGACCCGCAAGTCGGACGGGCTGCCTGTCGGCGCGGTATCCGGCTTCTGCAACATGCTGTGGAAGCTGATGCTCGACGCCCGCAACACGGACGTCGGCGTGACGCCCACCCATCTGGCGGTGATCTTCGACTATTCGTCGAAGACGTTCCGCAACACGCTCTATCCCGAATACAAGGCGAACCGCTCGGCGCCTCCCGAGGACCTGGTGCCGCAATTCGGCCTGATCCGCCAGGCGACGAAGGCCTTCGACCTGCCCTGCGTCGAGATGGAGGGGTTCGAGGCCGACGATCTCATCGCCACCTATTGCCGGCTGGCGCGGGAAGCGGGAGCGGACGCCACGATCATCTCCTCCGACAAGGACCTGATGCAGCTCGTCGGGCCCTCGGTGTGGATGTACGACCCGATGAAGGACAAGCAGATCGGCATCCCCGAAGTCGTCGAGAAATGGGGTGTGCCGCCGGAGAAGATGATCGATCTCCAGGCACTGACCGGCGATTCCGTCGACAACGTGCCGGGCGTTCCGGGCATCGGGCCGAAGACGGCCGCACTCCTGCTCGAGCAGTTCGGCGATCTGGAGACGCTGCTGGTCCGCGCGGGCGAGATCAAGCAGGAGAAGCGGCGCGAGGCGATCATCGCCAACGCCGAGAAGGCGCGCATCTCGCGCCTGCTGGTGACGCTGAAGGACGATGTGCCGAACGTCGAACCGCTGGAGGATTTCGTCCTCCAGCCGCCGAACGGGCCGAAGCTGATTGCCTTCCTCAAGGCGCTGGAGTTCACGACGCTGACCCGCCGCGTGGCGGAGGCGAGCGGCACCGACGCGGCTGAGGTCGAGCCGGCCGAGGTGAAGGTCGAGTTCGGCGAAACGGCGCATGGGCCGGATGTCGGGTCGGGAGAGGCCGCTGCCCCATCGACGGGAGGGGCCGAGGCGTCGGTCAAGGCACAGCCCATCGCCGCGCCTGCCAGCATGCTCCCGGGCGAGGGAAATACCCCCGCCGTTCTTGCCGCCGCGCGGGCGGAAGCGGCGGGCTCGGCCAAGTTCGACACGGCGGCCTATGCCTGCATCCGTGACATCGCCGAGCTCTACCGCTGGATGGACGAGGCGCGCGAAGCGGGGATCGTCGCCTTCGACACCGAGACCACCTCGCTCGACCCGATGCAGGCGGAGCTGTGCGGCTTCTCGATCGCCACCGCGCCCGGCCGCGCCGCCTATGTGCCGCTTGCCCACAAGAGCGGGCGCGGCGACCTGCTGGGCGGCGGGCTGATCGAGAACCAGATCCCGATCCGCGACGCGCTGGCCGCGCTGAAGCCGCTGCTGGAGGACCCGTCGGTCCTCAAGATCGGACAGAACCTGAAATACGATCTGGTGGTGATGAACCGCCACGGCGTCGACGTCAGGCCTTATGACGACACGATGCTGATCTCCTACGTCACTGACGGCGGCACCAATGGCGGCCACGGCATGGATGCGCTGTCGGAGAAGTGGCTCGGCCACAAGCCGATCGCCTTCAAGGACGTGAGCGGCTCGGGCAAATCCTTCCAGACCTTCGACATGGTCGAACTCGACAAGGCGACCGCCTATGCCGCCGAGGACGCGGACGTGACGCTGCGGCTGTGGCAGGTGCTGAAGCCGCGCCTCGTCGCCAAGGGGCTGGTCTCGGTCTACGAGCGGCTGGAGCGGCCGTTGGTGCCGGTGCTGGCCAACATGGAGCAGCGCGGCATCTCGATCGACCGTCAGATCCTGTCGCGGCTGTCGGGCGAACTGGCGCAGGGCGCGGCGCGCATCGAGGATGAGATCTACGCGCTGGTCGGCGAGCGCGTGAACATCGGCTCGCCCAAGCAGCTGGGCGACATCCTGTTCGGCCGCATGGGCCTGCCGGGCGGGTCGAAGACCAAGACCGGCCAGTGGTCGACCTCGGCGCAACTGCTGGAGGACCTGGCGGCGGAAGGGCACGAGCTGCCGCGCAAGATCGTCGACTGGCGCCAGCTGACCAAGCTGAAATCGACCTATACCGACGCGCTGCCGGGCTTCGTCAACCCGGAGACGGGCCGCGTGCACACCTCCTACGCATTGGCGTCGACGACCACCGGGCGGTTGTCGTCCTCCGATCCGAACCTGCAGAACATTCCGGTGCGAACGGCCGAAGGCCGCAAGATCCGCACCGCTTTCGTCGCCGAACCCGGCCATAAGCTGATCTCGGCCGACTACAGCCAGATCGAGCTGCGCGTGCTGGCGCATGTCGCCGACATCCCGCAGCTCAAGCAGGCGTTTTCGGAAGGCGCGGACATTCACGCGATCACCGCGTCGGAGATGTTCAACGTGCCGGTCGAGGGCATGCCGTCGGAAATCCGCCGCCGCGCCAAGGCGATCAATTTCGGCATCATCTACGGCATCTCGGCTTTCGGGCTGGCCAACCAGCTGTCGATCCCGCGCGAGGAGGCCAGCAGCTACATCAAGAAGTATTTCGAGCGCTTCCCCGGCATCCGCGACTACATCGAGGAGACGAAGGAGTTCGCCCGCCGCGAAGGCTATGTCGAGACGGTGTTCGGTCGGCGTATCCATTATCCGGAAATCCGCTCGCCGAACCCGTCGGTGCGCGCCTTCAACGAGCGTGCCTCGACCAATGCACGTTTGCAGGGCACGGCGGCCGACATCATCCGCCGGGCGATGATCCGCATGGACGCGGCGCTTGCCGAGGCTGGACTGGACGCCGTGCGCATGCTGCTGCAGGTGCATGACGAACTGATCTTCGAGGCGCGCGAGGACGATGTCGAGCCGGCGATCCCCGTGATCCGCGACGTGATGGAGAACGCGGCGATGCCGGCGGTAGCCATGTCGGTGCCGCTCAACGTCGACGCGCGGGCCGCCCACAACTGGGACGAGGCACATTGACGGCGGCCTCGCAATGACGCCCCGCTGGTGTCAACCGAACGCCGCACGTCCGAGGTCAGTCGGACTTTCTCACGCGGCCGTCATCCCGGAGGCCGAAGGCCATCCGGGACCCATTCTTCTCCGCGAGTTCGCCCAAGCTCCGTCGCGTTTCGGCTGTCAATTGTCGATGCCAATGGGTCCCGGATCGCCTCCGGCGTCCGGGATGACGGCGTCAGTGGGAATTACGGCTGCCGAAACCTCTACGCCCCCGCGCAGGTCGCGCAGGTGCCGCGGAATTCGATGACGGCCTTGTTCGGCCTAAAGCCGCTCGCCTCGGCCCAGGCTTCGAGCCGCTCGGTCACGACCGGATCGGTGAACTCCGTCACCTGGCCGCAGGTCTCGCAGATGGCGAAGCCGGTCATGCCGTGGTCGTGGTGATGATGGCCGTGGCAGGCGACGAAGGAATTGATGCTCTCCAGTCGGTGCACGAACCCGCTCTTCATCAGCGTGTCGAGCGCGCGGTAGACCTGGAGCGGGGCGCGAAAGCCGTCGTCGCGCAACTGGTCGAGCAGGGCATAGGCGCTGAGCGGGCCTTCGGCCTTTTCGAGCCTGCCGAGCACGAGCGTCTGGTTGCGTGTCAGATCTGTCTTCGTCGCCATGCTCTCTTCAACCATTCCGGCCGCGATTTGTGAAGCGGCACGGCAAAGATATGGGGGCTGAGCCGGCGCTCGCCAAGCCGGTCAGGCCGGCTGGATTGCCGCTAGTGCCGCGGGCAAGTCGGAGAGCGAGCCGATGACAAAGTCCGCGCCGATCTCGTCCACCGGGACCGACGTATAGCCGCCGCGCACCGCGATGACGGGAATGCCGGCGGCGCGCGCGCAGCCGACGTCCGCCAGGCTGTCGCCGACCATGACGGCATCTTCGAGCGCGACACCCAGCCGTTCCACCGCCGCGAAGATCATGTCCGGCGCAGGCTTCTTTTCCACCACGCTGTCGCCGCCGATAACCGCGCCGAGATAGGCGGACAGGCCGAAATGATCGAGGATCGCCTCGGTCGGCATCTGCGGCTTGTTGGTGACGACGGCCATGCGGATGCCTTTCGCCCGAAGCTCGTCGAGGATTTCCAGCACGCCCGGCATCAGCACGGTGAGCACCGTGAGATGGTCGGCATAGATGCCGATCATCGCCTCGTAGGCGTGGTCGAGTTCGTCCGTTTCCAGCGGTAGGCCGACGGCGAAGAAGGCGCGCTCGACGAGCTTCTTCACCCCGTTGCCGATCATCGACACCACGTCCGGCAGCGACAACGGACCGAGCCCGTGCCGCATGAGCAGGATGTTGACCGAGGCGTGCAGGTCGGGCGCGGAATCGATCAGCGTCCCGTCGAGATCGAACAGGACCGCGCGCGGCCAGGGATCACTCACGCCGCGTCCTTCCACTTGATGGAGCAGCCGATCGACGCGACCTGTTCGCGCGGGCCTTTGCCGGTCCGCGCGACTTCGATCATCGCCTCGTAGAGGTCGCGGCGCAGGTCGGGCGGTCCGGCCTCCTTGCGGCTGGCATCGAGGCGACCGCGATACTGCAGCTTGAATTCCTTGTTGAAGCCAAAGAAATCGGGCGTGCAGGCCGCGCCATAGGCGCGCGCCACGTCCTGCGTCTCGTCGTAAAGATAGGGGAAGCCGAAACCGTGCTGACGCGCGAACAGCTTCATGTTGTCGAAGGAATCCTCGGGATAGGTCGTCGCGTCATTGGAACTGATCGCCACGAATCCGATGCCATGCGCCTCGAGATCGGCCGCGTCGCGCACGATGCGGGCGATCACCGCCTTCACATAGGGGCAGTGGTTGCAGACGAAGGCGACGACAAGCCCATTCGGCCCTGCCAGGTCGAACAGCCGGTGCGTCCTGCCGTCAATACCGGGGAGTGTCGCGTCAACGGCCGGCCAGTCGAAATCGCAGACAGGTGGGATCGCAGCCATGTCATGTCTCCAACGAAGCGGACCGAAGTCGCGGATTCTTGCCCCGTTTGCGGCGATTTTTCAGGCGGCCCTCTTCATAGCTCCATCGGAGGCGGCGCGGATCGCCTCGATATTGGCGCGGTAGGAGGCTTCGGAGCCGCCCTTGAACACGGCCGAGCCGGCGACGAGCACATTAGCGCCGGCAGCCGCGACCAGCGGCGCGGTCTCCGGGGTGATCCCGCCGTCAATCTCGATGTCGATCGGGCGGGCGCCGATCATCGCCTTGACGCGCTTCACCTTCTCGACGACGGAGGGGATGAACGCCTGGCCGCCGAAGCCGGGGTTGACCGTCATCAGGAGTACGAGGTCGAGCCGGTCCAGCACGTATTCGATGACGCTTTCCGGCGTCGACGGGTTGAGCGACACACCGGCCTTCTTGCCGAGATTGCGGATCGCCTGCAGCGAGCGATCGAGATGCGGGCCGGCCTCCGCATGCACCGTGATGATGTCGCAGCCGGCGTCGGCGAAGGCGGCGAGATAGGGGTCGGCCGGCGCAATCATCAAATGGCAGTCGAAGATCTTGTCGGTGCGGCCACGGATCGCCTTGATGATCTGCGGACCAAACGTGATGTTGGGCACGAAGTGGCCGTCCATGACGTCGAGATGGATCCAGTCGGCGCCGGCGCGGACGATCGTCTCGACCTCTTCGCCGAGTTTCGAGAAGTCCGCCGAGAGAACCGACGGCGCAATGATGGTCCGGTTCATGCGTCTTTCCTCGCTGTATTCGTGGTTGCAGACGTTTGCCCGCGCAGCCGGTTGTGGGTCAAGGCCATTTCGCCCTCGACCACGACTGTCCCGGTTCAAAAATCGGCCTCAATCTGCCATGAACCTTCCCTTGCGGATAATATGCCGCACGGGCTTGGGAGAGTAGCATGGGTCTCAGACGCGCGGGCAGCCTGCTTGCGACAGCGGCGCTCGCCGCATTGTGCGGCGGGACGCTGGAGGCTGAGGCGCGCACCAACCGGGCGCTGATCGTCGGTGTTTCCGAATATCCCAACTTGCCGAAGGGCGACTGGCTGGAAGGGCCGAAGAACGACGCCGGCCTGGTGCGGGACTATCTGGTCAGCAATCCCACCGCTCCCTTCGCCGCCTCCGACGTGACCATTTTGGCGAGCAATACCGAAGGCGCGGAGGCGCCGACGCGCAGCTCCATCCTGGAGGCTCTTTCGGACCTGACGGCGAAGGCGGAAGAAGGCGATTTCGTCTACATCCAGTTCTCCGGCCACGGCTCGCAGCAGCCCGCGGCCGATCCGGCGACCGAAATCGACGGCAAGGACGAGATTTTCCTCGCCGCCGACATCAGCAAGATCGACCCGGCGACCAAGACCGTCCCCAACGCCATCATGGACGACGAGATCGGCGCGGCGCTCGATGCGATCCGCGACAAGGGGGCTTTCGTCTGGGTCGTCTTCGACGCCTGCCATTCCGGCACCGCGACGCGCGCGGTGGGGATGGGCGTCGAGGAGAAGGAGCGCAAGATCTCACCTGAATCGCTCGGCTTCACGCCGGAGATGATGGCGGCGGCCCGCGGAGAGGCCACGCGCGGGACTGGGGGCGATGCGGAGCGCGAGAATGCGCTTGGCCTGTCCGAGGATGATGACGGCGCAGGCGCCGCGGAGCGCGGCGGCATGGTCGCATTCTTCGCCGCCCAGACGGTGGAGACCACGCCGGAGTTCCCGCAACCTGCGACCGACCCGGCCGGCAGGATCTTCGGCCTTTTTACCTACACGCTGATGTCGAAGCTGGCGGAAAACCCGAACGTCACCTACCGCCAGCTCAGCCAGGGCATCCTGCAGCACTATTCGGGCCTCAACCGCACCAAGCCGACGCCGCTGTTCGAGGGCGACCTCGACGCGCCGGTGTTCGGGATGGAGCCTGGCGATGCGGTGCTGCAGTGGAAGGTGGCCGTGAAGGACGGGGTCGTGGCGCTGCCGGCCGGCATGCTGCACCGCGTCGAGCCGGGCACCAAGCTTGCCGTGCTCAAATCGCCGCTCGACCCGATCGAGGACGCGGTCGGCTATCTCGAGGTGCGTTCGGCGACCAGCCTGACGAGCCAGGCGCTACCGGCCGCCTTTGCCGGGCGATCGGCACTGCGCATGGAAGAGATCCCGGACGGCGCTTATGCCCGCATTGCCGAAATGGCGATCAATTTCGAACTGGTGGTCGCCAAGGCACCGCCCGTGGAAGGCCTCGCCGAGGATGTCGCGCGCGCCAATGCGGCGCTGGAGGCGATCGCGGCGGACGGCAAGACGCCGCTCAAGCTGCGCGTGGTCGAGCCTGGTGCTTCGGCCGACATCCGCTTCGCGGTGATGCGCGAGAGCGACGTTCCCGGCGCTGTGGCAGACGCCCCGAAAGAGCCGGCCCTGTGGCTGCTGCCGCCCTCGGGAGAGATCAGCCTGGAGAAGGGCCGCCGTCCGCCGTCGATGTTCACGGCGGATGCCGGGAAGCTCGGCGCCAAACTCTCCGACGACCTCGTGGTGATTTCGCGGGCAATGAACCTGTCGCGGCTTGCCGGCGCGTCCGACTTCCGCCGCGGCGACGTGAGCGTCACCTTCTCGGTGCAGCGGGCGGACGAGGAAGAGCTGACCCCTATCCAGGCGGGCAACGTGCCCGTTCTACATCCCGGCGATTCGATCTTCGTTTCGGCGAAGAACGAATCCCGCAAGCCGGTCGACCTCAACGTGCTCTATGTCGGCAGCGACTACACGATCAGTTCGGCGGAGGCGCCGATACGCCTGCACGAGCGCGACGAACTGGAGGAGACCGGGCTGTTCACCGTGTCGGAGGGGAGCTTCGGCAACGAGCGGCTGATTGCGGTGCTGACCGAGGCGGAGCAGCAGTCATCGACGCTCGACCTCGGCTATCTGGCGCAGAAGGGCGTGCGGCAGGCGACGCGCTCCGCCGCGGCGCCGGAAGGCTTCGCCGGCCTGCTCGACGACATCGCCAAGGCGCCGGCGACCCGCGACGTCAAGCGTTTCCAGGACAAGCGCGGTTCGAAGGGCGCGGTGTTGGTCTTTCCGATGGAGACCAGCCCGGCCACGAAATAGCCGGCTTCCTCTTGCGGAAAACCGCGCTTATGAATCCAGGGGCGCGCGACCGCGTCCCGGAACGATCAGGACGAAAACGGACATGACCGCTCTCAGGCAACTCGGATACGCAATTGCGGTGCTGACGCTGGTGGCCGCCTCGTCTCTCCAGGCCGCGGAGTGCGTGATCTGCGCAGATTCGGTGGTCATGAACGAGGATCTGGCGACCTGCTTCCTCGAGAAATATAGCGATCCCGAAACGGTTGCCGGTGAGACGGTAGCGGTCGACCTCAGCCGCTGCGAAAGGAGCCGCAGCATCGTGCTGGCGCTGCCCGAGCCCAAGGCCGCGGTCGAGGAGCCGGATACGAAGTTCCTGCTGTCGCGCGGTCAGGTCGAATGCCTGAAGGACAAGCTGCAGTCCGACGAGATCGACCTCGATCCCTCGGCGCGCATCGATCTCGGCACGTGCCGATGAAGCGGCCGGCCAAGCTTCCCGACACGGGTACCGGGATACCCCTGCCGAACACGCAGGAGCCCAAGGACGAGCCTAATCCGTTCAAGGCGACCGACTGGCGGCTGTTCCTGTTCGCCTGGAGCGGGTTCACGCTGCGCGTGCTGCTGTGTGTCGGCGCGGTGTTTTCGGCGGTGCAGTTCCTGCAATCGCGCCAGGACAAGCGCGTCGAGCGCACGCTCGCGCTGGTCGAACTGTGGGAGAAGCCCGAATACCAGGAGGCCCAGAGTGCGCTGAAGCGGCGGCTTGGCGAACTGAACCGGCAGTCCGCCGGCCTGATCACCCCGCAGACCTCGCCGGAGCAGATGGACATTATCATGGCGAGCATCGGCTCGAAGGCGATGACCGATGAAGGCGGGACGATGCCGCTCGCCGATTTCCAGGACCAGTTCGACCGGATCGTCTATTTCCTGAGCCGGCTTGCATCTTGCGTGAACACAAAGCTGTGCGACCGCGCCGTGGCAGACGAGTTCTTCCTGGACTATGCGCGCTCGTTCTGGCGCTTCTTCTCGACTCATATCGAGCGCGAGCGCCGCAGCAGCTCGGCCAATCTCGCGGTCGGCATCGAGACCTACGTCAAGGCGCCACGATGAGGCTGCTCGACACCGACCACCCGTTCTTCCGGCCGCTGTGGATCCGCATCGCCACCTTTGGCTTCACCGCCGGGTGGACGATCTTCGAACTGTGGAACGGCGCGATCCTGTGGGCCTGCGTCGTCGGCGCACTGGCCATGATGTCGTTCCACGGCTTCTTCATCGATTTCAATCCGGACAGGCATCAGCTCAGCCGGAAGGACGACGAGACGTCCTGAGTTCAGCCTCGCGCGGCGCCAGCCTTCATCAGGGCGGCGAGGTCGTATCCGGATGCCCGCACCGCCTCCAGCGTCACTGGCGACGGCTGGCTGAGCAGCCGGCGGGCGGCCATGTGGTCGCCGGGCACGTCGACCGTTTCCACGCCGATCAGTTCGCCGCGGCGAAAGCAATGGACGGAGAGCTTGCCCTCGTCCAGGCCACCCCTGATCTCGTGATGGTCGGCGCCGGCCGTCAATCCGGCGATCTGAAGCTTGTGCGGCCCCTGGTCGCTCCAGAACCAGGGCAGCTTGTCGTAGCGCTCGGGATGGCCGACCAGCCTCCGCGACAGGCATTTCGCCTGGTCGACCGCGTTCTGGACCGATTCGAGGCGGGTCTGCAGACCGTCCTGGCCGAAGGGGAAGGAGGCGCAGTCGCCGATGGCGGAGATGGCGGGATCTTCCGTGGCGAGCACATCGTCGACGCGGATGCCGTCATGGACGTAGAGGCCCGCCGCCTCGGCGAGCTCGGCATTGGGCACCACACCGGCTGAGACGAGCACGAGATCGGCCGGCACGCGCTCCCCGTCGCCGAGTTCGACGCCGCCCGCCTTGCCGGCGCCGTCGTCGAGTATCGCGCGGGCAAGCGAATTGAGCCGCACGTCGACCCCGCTCGACGAATGGAAGGAGAGGAAATAGTCCGAGATCGGTGGCGAGACGACGCGCGACATCAGCCGCGCGGTCGCCTCGAGAACGGTCACGCGCAGGCCCGCCGCTCGGGCCGTCGCAGCCACTTCGAGGCCGATGAAGCCGCCGCCGACCACCACCAGGCGCGACGCCGAGGCGAGTTTCTGGCGGAGGACCTCCGCGTCCGCCAAAGTGCGGAGGCCGAGCACGTTGCCGAGATCGATGCCCGGCAGGGGCAGGCGCCGGTTGCGGGTTCCGGTGGCAAGCACAAGATGGCCGTAGCCGATCGTCCGGCCATCCGAGATCGTCACGGTCCGTTCGGCGCGGTCGATGGATGTGACGGTCCGCCCGTCCTCCAGGTCGATCCTGTTCTTCTCGAAGAAATCGGCATTGCGGAAGAGCAGCCGGTCGGCGTTCGCTTCCTTGAGATAGGTCTTCGACAAGGGCGGCCGCTGGTAGGGAAGTCCCGGCTCCTCGCCGACGATGACGATCTCGCCCTCGAACCCGTCCTGGCGTAGGCTCGCCGCGGTCTGGAAGCCGGCCTGGCCGCTGCCGGCGATAAGAATTCGGTTGGTCATGCTCAACGTCGCCTCGCGCCATTCATTCTTCAATCAGGGCGTGACGTGAACCACAATCGCGCTCGGATTCCAATCCGTCGCCGCCGCGACATCGTCTGACGCATGGCAGCGGAGCCCGCGAACGAAAACGGCCCCCGGACGAACCGGGAGCCGCATCGATCGAGATGCCGATCAGGTCAGCAATAGGCCGGAGCACCGGTACAGGTGTACTGGACCATAAAGCCGATATTGCCTGCGCCGTAGCTACCATAGGAAGCACTCGGGAATTCGGCGTTCTGGCCGAACCAGGATGCACCCTGGACGTTATTGCCGACGTTGGTGTAGCCCCAGCTGGTCACGCCGACGACGACATTGCGGACGGCGGCGTTGCCAAGGCTGGCACCGCCGGTCACGACCGGCGCGGTGCCGAAGTTCACCAGCCACGGACCACCCGACGAACCGCCGGTCATGGCCGAACCCAGCTGCGTGTTCTTCAACAGCTTGCCGTTGGCGCCTGTCATAGCGATGTATTTGCCGTAAGAATCGCCGCGCAGCATCTGGTAGCCGTTGTCGATGGCGACCGGATAGCCGATCTGGGTGATCTGCGCGACGTGGGTGTTACCGAACACCGGCGTCGTGATGTAGCTGTACCCGTTCCAGCCATAGCCGTACCAGCCGCCGAGGAAGTTGCCGGCATGGACGCCGCCCTTGGGTGCGAGCGTGACCGTGGCCAGGTCGTTGTTGCAGACGATGCCGCTCGCGCCCGACTGGCAGGTGTCGGTACCGTTGTAGTAAACGCCCGGGATGCGCCAGTTGACGCCCTGGTAATAGCCCCAAGGGCCGCCGGTCGGGGTGGAGGTGTAGTTCGCGGGGTACCAGCGGACCTCGTTGGCCCAGCCCGCAGCCTTCTGGCCGTAATTGTGTACGCAGTGCGCGGCGGTGATCAGCACGCCCTTCTTGATGAGCGAGGCGGTGCAGACGTACCAGGTGCTTGCCCCGAAGCGCATCCACAGCTTGCCCGAATGGCGATACGGACGGCTGGCGACCGGAACAAGGGCACCGTTCGTCGTGTTGACCGGCGCGCCCGTCACCGCAACGCGGGCGATCGTGTAGGGCCATTTGTATGACGCGTTGAGGCCATAGGCAGTGCTGCCGACGCCGGTGTCGTTCGATGCGCCGGCTTTGTCGGCGGCTGCCGGCGTCCCGCCGGACGTGAGGTAGGGAACCACGCTCGGCGTCGTCATGGGAAGGCGGCTCAGGCCAGGCCCCACCGGTCCCGATGCGGAAGCCACTCCGGACGGCCCGCCGGTGACGGCCTGAGCGCCGTTGCCAATCTGGGCGCTGCCCGTCTCCATAAACGCCAGTGTGACGCCGAGCGCGATCGATGTGAGCTTGGCTGCTCTCAGCAAGCTAGACATACTGTCCTCCAGGGTTCGACTTCATTGCGGCCGGGAGAATACCCCCGCCACATGCTTGCGCAAGGGAAAAAGATGGTAAAAGGGAGGCGAAAACTATCATTTCACCAAAAACAGAGAAAATAAATAGTCGGCGATCCGTGAAATATTTCATAGTGCCCGCAGGTGGGGACTTTTCGTGAAGAATTTAGATTAAGAGGCCGGAAAATATATATAAGAATTAGCGACGTATTGTCGATCGGTCTTTTGCATAGCCTAGCATTCGTCAAATCTCTTCGTGTCCAACCGCGGCGCGGTGCCGCTTTCGAATCATCGCGGGCTGTGGATTGTCTTGAAGGCAATGCTTCCCCGAGCCTGTGGCGACACGAGATACTTACATCGAGGTAAGCCGCCTGCGGCGAAGCGGGCCGCCGGCGCCGTTATGCTCGCAGAGGACAAATGAGCGGCTGACGAGTGGGCGCCATTCACCCGTTTCGAGCCGCCTGACGTGTCGCGTTCAATTGGCGGAGTGCCGCGACGGCTTGGACGACCGGAGGCGGGAATGGGCTATTGCTGGCATTCGCACGCCCGCGACGGCATCCAGCCGCAGAGATCCGGACTGATCGGTTGGATACCAACGCGCCACCCCGGACCGTGCCCGCCTAGCAACAAAAAGCCCGGAAATCCGGGCTTCTTGTTGTACTTCTAGACCTTGTTGGACGGCCTGAAGCGAGAGTTTGGTGCCCAGGAAAGGACTCGAACCTTCACGCCTCGCGGCACACGGACCTGAACCGTGCGCGTCTACCAATTCCGCCACCTGGGCAGGTGTGCGGCTCGCATGTATGCGGGCGGTCCGCTTGTGTCAACGCGAAAATGCGTGTCCCGACAGGAGATTGCAGGTGGCTTCAGGCCGTCAGCAGTTCCTTCGACGCGACGGTGGAATCGGCGTTGAGCCGGTAGACGACCGGCACTCCGGTCGCCAGTTCCATCTTCACCACTTCCTCGCCGGTCAGGCCGTCGAGCGCCATGATCAGTGCGCGCAGCGAGTTGCCGTGCGCCGCGACGAGCACGTTGCCGCCGGACAGGACATGCGGCTGGATGGTGTGGATGTAATAGGGCCAGACGCGGGCTCCGGTGTCCTTCAGGCTCTCGCCGCCCGGCGGCGGCACGTCGTAGGAGCGGCGCCAGATGTGCACCTGTTCCTCGCCCCATTTGGCCCGCGCGTCGTCCTTGTTGAGGCCGGAGAGGTCGCCGTAATCGCGCTCGTTGAGCGCCTGGTCGCGGATCGTCTTGAGACCCGTCTGCCCGAGTTCGGCGAGGATCAACGCGCAGCTCTTCTCGGCGCGCATCAGAACGGAAGTGAAGGCGATGTCGAATTTCAGCCCCTTGGCCTTCAGCCGCTGGCCGGCCGCTTTGGCTTCCGCCGTGCCCTGTTCGGTGAGGTCGACGTCGCGCCATCCGGTGAACAGGTTCTTCAGATTCCATTCGCTCTGTCCGTGGCGGACGAGCACGAGCGTGCGCGACATTGTCTAGTCCTCTTGCGTTCTGGCTCCCTCGAAGGCGTCGCCGACGCCCATCGACGCGGCGATCAGGGCGAAGTCGCCGCGCTCGATCGGAAAGAGCGATTTCCTGAAATACATGCCCCAATGGCCTCTGTCGCGCACGAAGGAGAAGCGGTCAAGCAGGGGATAGATGTCGGCGTTGCGGGAGGGCAGCCATTCGGCATTCCGCTGCCAGCCGGTGTCGCCGGCAGCGGTCATCTGCCGTTCATGAGGTTCGCCGGGAAGGATGCGGCCGATCACAGCGAAGGCGCGCACTTCCCCGCCCTCGTTCATGCCCTCGCGCGGGCTGTAGTAGGCGACCCAGTCGCCCGGCTGCGTGCGCAGCGCGGCCGAGTGCCTGCCGTGAGCGAACATGGCGAAGCCGCTCTCCACCGCGATCCGCACATGACGCGCCGCGGCCACGCCGATCCAGCAGCGCGGCATCAGGACAGGCCGAGCACGTCGAGCATGGAGTAGAGGCCGGGCTTGCGTCCATGCGCCCAGAGTGCCGCCTTGACTGCACCGCGCGCGAAGATCGCACGGTCCTCGGCATGATGCGACAGGACGATGCGCTCGCCGGCGCCGGCAAGGATAACTGAATGGTCGCCGACGACGGAGCCGCCGCGCAGCGTCGCAAAGCCGATTGCGCCGTCGGGCCGGGGACCGGTATGCCCGTCACGCACCCGGACGCTGTGGTCGGCGAGGTCGATGCCGCGTCCTTCCGCTGCCGCCCGGCCGAGCAGCAGCGCGGTGCCGGAGGGCGCGTCGACCTTGTGCCTGTGGTGCATTTCCAGGATCTCGATGTCGAAATCGGCGTCGAGCGCGCGCGCCGCCTGTATCACCAGCACGCCGAGCAGGTTGACGCCGAGGCTCATGTTGCCGGACTTGACGATCGGCGTGTGGCGCGCGGCGGCCTGGATCTTCGCCTCGTCGTCGGCCGAACAGCCGGTCGTGCCGATGACATGCACCACATGCGCCTGCGCCGCATAGGCGGCGAAGCCGACGGTCGCAGCCGGCGAGGTGAAGTCGAGAACGCCATCGGCCTTGGCGAAGACGGGCAGCGTGTCGGAGGAGACCATCACTCCATTCGGCCCGGTTCCGGCGAGAACGCCCGCGTCCTGCCCGAGATGCGGCGAATCCTCGCGCTCGATCGCGCCGGCCAGCACCGCGCCTTGTGTCTCGGCGATGATGCGGACGAGGGTCCGGCCCATACGACCCGCGGCACCCACCACCACAAGCTTCATGTCGCTCATCGCACTCCCCCCGTCCGGCGCCGGCGCGGCTTGTCGGCGACGACTTCAGCCGCTTCGCCCGCGCGGTCCTGCATGAAATGGAACCGCGCATAGGCTCCTTGCTGTTTCGCCAGAAGGCCGCGGTGCGTGCCCTCCTCGACCAGCCGGCCGCTCTCGAGCACGATGATATGGTCGGCGTTGACGACCGTCGACAGCCGGTGCGCGATGACAAGGGTCGTGCGCCCCTGCATCACGGTGTCGAGCGCCCGCTGGACCTTGGCCTCCGATTCATTGTCGAGCGCGGAGGTTGCTTCGTCGAGCAGCAGGATCGGCGCGTCGCGCAGGATCGCGCGGGCGATCGACAGGCGCTGGCGCTGGCCGCCCGACAGTGTCACGCCGTTCTCGCCGACCATGGTGTTCCAGCCATGCGGCTGGGCGGAGATGAACTCTGTGGCCTGCGCCAGCCGCGCCGCCTCCTCGACCTCCGCGTCGCTCGCCTCGGGTCTACCGTAGCGGATATTGTCGCGGATCGTACCCTCGAAAAGGTAGGGCTGCTGCGAGACATAGGCGATGGAGCGCCGCAGCGACTGCTTGGTCACGCCCGCGATGTCCTGGCCATCGATCTCGATGACCCCGGCAGTGGGATCGTAGAAGCGCTGCAAGAGCGCAACGATGGTCGACTTGCCGGCGCCCGAGGATCCGACGATCGCCGTCGTCTTGCCGGCGCGCGCCTTGAAGCTGACGCCAAGCAGCACCGGTTGACCCTCGGCATAGGCGAACTCGACATCGCGAAAGGCCACCTCGCCCTTGCCAACCCTGATGTTGGCGGCGCCCGGGCGGTCGCCCTGCTGTGGCTCGATGTCGAGGATCTCGTAGATCATTCGCGCATTGACCAGGGCGCGCTCGAGATTGGCCTGCACCCGGGCGAGGCGCTTGGCCGGCTCGTAGGCCAGCAGGAGCGCGGTGATGAAGGACATGACCGCGCCCGGCGATTCCTGCGCGACGGCGGAACGATAGCCGGCATAGGCGATGACGCCGGCGATCGCGAGCCCGGCGAGTATCTCGGTGACCGGTGTCATCCGCTCCGAGATACGCGCGATGCGGTTTGCCCGCGCCTCGGCGAAGTCGATGAGCACGCCGATCTTGTCGGAAAGCTGCTGCTCCATCGTGAACGCCTTGACGATGGTGATGCCCTGCGTGGCCTCCTGCATGGCGCCAATCAACCGCGAATTCACTTCGACCGCCTCACGCGTGGCGCGCCGCAGCCGCCGCATCAGATAGTTGACGGCAATCAGGATCGGCGGGCCGATCACCAGTGCGACCACCGACAGGACCGGATCCTGGTAGACCATGACGCCGAGCAGTGCGATCAGGGACACCGCGTCGCGCGCGATCGCGGTCAGCGTCATCGACAGGATGTCGCGGATGCCGGTGACGTTCTCGTTGATCCGCGCCGCGAGTTGCCCCGAGCGGGTGGCGGTGTAGAAGCCGACGTCGAGCCGCATCAACTGGTCGACGATGCGGCGCTGGTAGCTCGCGACGAGATTGTTGCCGATCTTGGCCAGAAGGACGGCCTGGCCGTATGTGGCGAGCCCGCGGATTACGAAGGCGACGACGATGGAGCCGCAGATGATCCAGATCAGGTCGTGGCGCTTTTCCGTGAACAGCAGATCGACGATGTCGCGCATGATGTAGGCGGTGAAGGCCGTCGTCGCGGCGAAGGCCAACAGGCAGACGACTGCGAGCCCGTAATAGCCGAGATACTCTCGGCCGTTCTCGGCGAGCATGCGTTTCAGAACGGTAACGACTTCGCCCGCGCCCACACGTCCACTGGTGCTCTCTGCCGCCAAGTCGGTCCTGTCCTGCTGCCCTTCGACGCGCCAGTTGCGACCCTGCGCCGTGGCACGCTCATAGCGGCATGCGCCGCGCTTGCCTATGGCAGCGATGCCACAGATTGCCCGCTATGGCCGCCAGCGGCGGCCCGACGTCTCGACTCCGAAGCGTCCCGGCGTCCGCGCATAGGCGGCGAGACCGAGAAGTGCCGCCATCGGATGGATGATCACATAGACCGGCATGTCGCGCATCAGCGCGGAGTGCGGGGCCTTGTCTTCGAAAGCGGCGCGGAAGTCGCTTTTCAGGAGCAGCGGCACGATCTTCTGCGCGATGCCGCCCGTGAGATAGACGCCGCCCTTGCTCATGAACACAAGCGCCAGGTCGCCGGCGATGCGCCCGAGGCAGGTGCAAAACATCGAAACCGCCTCGCTGGAGGTCTTGTCGGAGCCGTCGAGCGCGGCACTGGTGATCTCTGCCGGTGTGGTGAACGGCGTGGCGGTCCCGTCCGCCTTGCCGATGGCGTGGTAGATGTTGACGAGGCCGCGACCGCACAGCAGTTGTTCGCCCGAAATGCGGCCCTCGATCCGCTCGAGATGCGGGAAGACCTCGAAATCGCGGGGTGTGCGCGGACCCATGTCCATATGCCCGCCTTCGCCGGGCACCGGGATCCAGGTGCGCCGCGCATGCACGAGGCCGGCGACGCCGAGCCCCGTACCGGGACCGAGCACGACGCGGCTGGCGGCGGGTTCAGCGGTGCCCGAACCGATGCGGATCATGTGCTCGTCGCCGAGCGCGACGACAGCCAGCGCCTGCGCCTCGAAATCGTTGAGCACAACGATGTCCTGCAGGCCGAGTTCGGCCTGCATCGCCTTGGGTCGCACGATCCAGGGGCAATTCGTCAGGTGGATCTCGTCGCCGTCCACGGGTCCCGCGACAGCGAGCACGGCCGAGCGCGGCTGGACCGAGGTTCGGTCCAGGATCATCGTCTGGATCGCCTGATCGATGGTCGCGAAGTCGGCGGTCTGGACGACCGGGAACTCCTTCGGCTCGGCGTAGGAATCGATCAGGATCGCGAAGCGCGCATTGGTGCCCCCGATATCCCCAATCAGGACGGGGAAGTTGAGGACCGTGTCGGTGTCGGTGATTCGGGCCATACTCTCCCCCGTTGCAATGGCCTTACGCCTGCGCCGCCTTCTTGCCGGTCAGGATGATCTCGGCGGTGGCGCGATTCAAGGCCATTGGAATATCGTAGACGATCGCGAGCCGCATCAGCGCCTTGACGTCCACATCGTGCGGCATCGGCGTGAGCGGATCGACGAAGAAGATCAGCGCATCGACCTGGCCTTCCGCGATCAGCGCGCCGATCTGCTGGTCGCCGCCGAGCGGGCCGCTCTTCAGCCGCCGCACAGCCAGTTCCGGCCAGGCCTCGGCGACGCGCCCGCCGGTCGTGCCGGTGGCGACCAGGTCGCAACGCTTGAGGAAGTCGCGGTGGGCGCCGGCGAAAGCGACGAGGTCGTCCTTCTTTTCGTCATGCGCGATGAGGGCGATACGCACGCGCGAACCATCCGGCTAAATCGTTTGAAGTCAGCGGATGGCATAGCCCACAAG
The DNA here is from genome assembly GCF_024710845.1 of Mesorhizobium sp. Taxonomy (GTDB): domain Bacteria; phylum Pseudomonadota; class Alphaproteobacteria; order Rhizobiales; family Rhizobiaceae; genus Mesorhizobium_A. The sequence continues at coordinate 58,028 of NZ_JANJTZ010000023.1, read as the reverse complement.
CCTGCCGGAAGGAAGCGGTAAGTTGATGCCTCACTGCCCCGGATCGGGCCGGAACATCGGGATCGGGATACGGTCGAGCGGAATCTCCGTGAACGCGTTGGCCGTCACCGGCGTCGAAGCGCTGGACGACGCCGCGATGGTCGGCGGGGGGCTGCCGACGCCGCGCACCGTCACCGCTGCCTCCGAGACGGGCGAGGGCGCGTTCAACACCGCCACGCAGGCCGCCGGCAGGCTCTTCATCGTCATGATGTCGCGCGCCTTGGGGGCGTCCGGGTTCTTGTTGGGGCGCCAGGGTTCTTCGGTGAACCACCAGGCAAGCGACTTGTCGCAGCCGTCGCCAGCTTCGACCTTCGCCTGGCCGCGGCACTCTGTCGAACCGGGCTGGCAGCCGATGCGGATGTGGAAGTGGTAGTCGTGGCCCCAGAACGGCCGCACCTTGCGCAGCCAGGAGCGATCACCGCTCACCGTGTCGCAGAGCTTCTTCTTGATGCCCGGATTGACCAGGATTCGCTCGACCTCCGGGTAGCTGGCGGCGCGTTTGAGCAGGTTGGTATGCGCCTGGGTCCAGAGCCTGTCCTTTACCAGATGCGTCCGCTCGTCGACCATCAGCGTGGCGCTCATGTTCTCGCGTTCGCTCGCGCTCAGCCGCTTGTCGGGCATCGGCGTCAGCCAGATGTCGGCGTCGAGCCCGATCTGGTGCGAGGCATGGCCGGTCAGCATCGGGCCGCCGCGCGGCTGCGAGATGTCGCCGAGGAGAAGGCCAGGCCAGCCGTCCTTGGCGGAATCGCGCGACAGCTTTTCGATGAGGTTGATCATCGTGGGGTGGCCCCAGCGCCGGTTGCGCGACAACCGCATCGCTTGCCAGTTGGGACCGTCGGTGGCGATGGCGACGCCGCCCGAGAAGCAGCCCTTGGAATAGAAGCCGTAGGATTTGGGCGCGATCGCCGCCGGCAGGGTCTTGGCGCCGAAAAGGTTCTTGGCGAGTTGCTCGGCATTCGCCGTCGCCGTTCCGCCGGCCACGGCGAGTGCCGCGATGAGGCCCGCGAAGGCGCTTCGCACGATCTTGCTCATATCCAGTCCCCGATGTCCGAGGCCTTCCTGCCCGACAACAATGGCAAAGCGTGGGCGGCGAAGGATTAATGGAGGGTGAATGCTACGAAACGAGCAGCGCGGGTGGAAGGCCGCGCGGGCGTCGATTCGATCAATCCCGGCGCCAGTTGCCCTTTTCCCACATCGAGCTCAGCGCGGCGCGGTAGTTCGGGTGCACGAAGCGGTAGCCGGTCGCCTTCAGCTTCGCATTCGAGACGCGCTTGTTCTCGCCGTAGAAGGACCGGGCCATGGGCGAGAGGTCGGCGGTATCGAAGTCGATCTCGGGCGGCGGCGCAACGCCCATCAGGCCAGCGGCGTAGGCGACAACGTCCTGCGGCGGCGCGGGCTCGTCGTCGGTGACGTTGAAGACCCCGCCGGCTTCCAGCCGCGCCAGGTGCAGCAGGCTGCCGGCAATGTCGTCGACATGGATGCGGTTGAAGATCTGGCCCGGCTTGACGATGCGCCGCGCCGTGCCCGCCTCCAGGTTGACGAAGGCGTTGCGGCCCGCACCGTAGATGCCCGAGAGCCGCAGGATCGCCAGCGGGACGCCGCGCTCGGCGGCGAGCTCGCGCCATTGCTTTTCGGCCTCCAACCTGTTGTCCGAGCGGCCCGGACGCGGGCGGCAATCCGCCGACTCATCGATCCATTCGCCGTCATAATTGCCGTAAACGCCGACCGTGGACAGGTAACCGATCCAGCGCAACGCGGGGGTCGCGTGGACGAGCAGACCGCGCGCGGCCGCAATCACCGGATCGCCGGCGTCCGAAGGCCCGGCCGACACGACGATATGCGTGACGCGGGCGAGTTCTGCCGCAATCTCCGGCGACACGGCCGTGCCGTCGAAGACGAAGGGTTCGATCCCGGCGTCGCGCAAAGCGCCGAACTTGTGTTCGCTGCGGGTCGTGCCGGCGACGGACGGCGCTTGGTCTCTGGCGAGCCTGGCAAAGGCGAGCGCGGAGTAGCCGGCGCCGAACAGGAAGATGCGCATGTTCATGCAGAGAGCCTTTCACGTCGCTCGGCGAGCGCGGCTGCCCATTCCTCGCGGACGGAGGCGTCGCTTTCCGCGGCCTCCCGGCCGCTCGCGAAAGCCGCGAACGATTGATCGTCCATCAGCCGAGAAAGCGCCCACACCGCCGCCCCGCGTACCAGCGGCGAGGGGTCGCTCGCGAGGTCTCGGCAGCGCGGTATCAGCGACGCGTCGCCCGAATTGCCGGCCGCGATCAGTAAGTTGCGAATGAAACGATCGCGGCCGATGCGTTTGACCGGCGAGCCGGTGAACAGGGTCCGGAACGCCGGATCGTCCAGCATCAGCAGGTCGGCGATGCGCGGCGCCTTGAGATCGTCGCGTGCGACGAGCTTAGCCTCCGAGGCCGCCGCCGCGAACTTGTTCCACGGGCAGGCGGCGAGGCAATCATCGCAGCCGAAGATGCGGTTGCCGATCGCGGCGCGGAACTCGCGCGGGATCGGGCCCTTGTTCTCGATCGTCAGGTAGGAGATGCAGCGCCGCGCATCGAGCCGGTAGGGTGCCGGAAACGCGTTGGTCGGGCAAATGTCGAGGCAGGCGCGACACGAGCCGCAATGGTCGACCTCGGGCGCGTCGACCGGCAGTTCGACCGTGGTGAAGATAGAGCCGAGGAAGAGCCAGGAGCCGAACTCGCGGCTGACGAGATTGGTGTGCTTTCCCTGCCAGCCGAGACCGGCGGCTTCGGCGAGCGGCTTTTCCATCACCGGCGCGGTATCGACGAAGACCTTGACGTCGCCGCCGGCGCGGGCGGCGATCTTGCCGGCCAGTTCCTTCAGCCTGCCCTTGATGACGTCGTGATAGTCGCGGTTGCGGGCGTAGACGGAGATCGCCGCCCGGTCCTTGCGCGCGAGGATGTCGAGCGGGTTCTCGTCGGGTCGGTAGTTCATGGCGAGCATGACGACGCTGCGCACGTCGGGCCAGAGCGAGGCGGGTGCCGCGCGGCGTTGGAAGGTCTCCTCTAGCCAGTCCATGTCGCCGTGGTGGCCGGCCGACAGGGCCGCGGCCAGCCGTTCGCGGGCAAGCGGGATCGTGTCAGGCCTGGTGATCGCAACGGCCGCGAAGCCCAGCCGTTTCGCCTCGCGATCGATGAACGGCCGCAGCGTCTCCGGTCTCGTTGCCGGTGCCGCGCGCATCGTTCTAGAAGTCGAGATTGGCGTAGTGCGCGGCAGGAGACAGGCCGCGCACGCGGTCGTTGAGGAGCGGCCGGAAGGCCGGACGGGATTTGATCCGGCTGTACCAGTCGCGGGCCGCCACGTTCTCCAGCCAGTCGACTTCGCCCAGATAGTCAAGGATCGACAGCGAAGCGGCGGCGGCGAGGTCCGCGTAGCTCATACGGGTTCCGGCGAGCCAGTCGCGTGTGCCTGCCAGCCAGTTGGTATATTTCAGGTGCTGCTTGATGTTGGCCCGCGCCGCGCGGATCGCTGCCGAATCGGGCGAGCCGCCGCCCTGCGACGTCGGCATGTGCGGCTTGAAGACGCGTTCTCGCACCAGGTGGCGCGTCACCTCGCCCTCGGTCTTGACCAGGTACCAGTCGCACAGCCGGCGGATTTCGGCGCGCCCGATCGAATCCTCGGCAAACAGCCGCTTGTCGCGTTTCAGCACGCCGCGCGTCTCGTCGACATACTCGGCGATCGCGCTCGCACCGACGACAGGGAAGTCGCCTTCCGCCAGCAGCACAGGCAAGGTGCCTGCGGGGTTGAGCGCCAGGAACTCCTTGCGGCGCGCCCAGGGCTTCTCCTCGATCAGTTCCAGCTCTTCGCCATACTCGCCAAAGGCGAGCCTGACGAATCGGCTGGCTGCATTCATGGGGTGGTGGAAGAGCGTCAGCATCGATCCGGTCTGGGCGCTTCGGCGAGGCTGCGGAATGCCTCGGCGCGGCACTGGCGTTTTGCGGTCGGGGCGGCTAATCCTGCGCCACCCGTCGAGGTCGGGATTCGAGCCGACCTATACGGGCTCGACCCGTCGATGACAAGCAAGCCGCCTGGCCGGAGCGCTCCATGCAGGATCAATCCATCGTTTCGGCCCTGTTGCTGGGCCTGCTTGAGGGGCTGACCGAGTTCATCCCGGTCTCGTCCACCGGGCATATCCTGCTGGCCGGGCATTTCCTCGGCTTTAAGTCGACCGGCAAGGCGTTCGAGGTGCTGATCCAGCTCGGCGCGATCCTGGCCATCCTTTCGGTCTATTTCGGCCGGCTGTGGAAGCTGCTGGTCGACCTGCCGCGCGACGGTCGCACGCAGCGTTTCGTGCTCGGCATTCTCGTCGCCTTCCTGCCGGCGGCCGTCGTCGGCGCGCTCGCCCACGACTTCATCAAGACGGTATTGTTCGAGACGCCGATGCTGATCTGCGTCATGCTTCTTCTCGGCGGCGTCGTGCTGCTCTGGGTCGACCGCTGGGCGCTCCAGCCGCGCTACACCGACATCATGGATTATCCGCTGTCGCTCTGCCTGAAGATCGGCCTGTTCCAGTGTCTCGCCATGATCCCCGGCACCTCGCGATCGGGCGCGACCATCGTCGGTTCGCTCCTGATGGGCGCCGACAAGCGCTCGGCTGCGGAATTCTCGTTCTTCCTCGCGATGCCGACCATGACGGGTGCCTTCGCCTACGACCTCTACAAGAACCGCGACATCCTCTCGGCGGCGGACCTGCCGGTCATCGCGGCCGGCTTCGTCATGGCTTTCATCGCCGCAGTTATCGTCGTGCGCTTCCTGCTCGATTACGTCTCGCGCCACGGCTACGCGCTGTTCGGCTGGTGGCGCATCGCGGTCGGCGGCGTCGGCCTGATCGCGCTTTTGATGCTCGGCTGACGATAGAAAAAGGGCGCAGCTCTCGCCGCGCCCTCGCAGGTCACGCGTCGAAAGCGCCTGTCTCAGACCTTGTCCATGCATATCGAGGCGTGGCCGCGCGAGATCATGCCGATCTGCTTCGCGGCGCCCTTGGAAAGGTCGATCACGCGGCCCTTGATGAACGGTCCGCGATCGTTGATGCGCACGACCACGCTCTTGCCGTTGTGCTTGTTGGTAACGCGCACTTTCGTGCCGAAGGGGAGCGAACGGTGCGCCGCGGTCATGGCGGACGGGTTCATCCGTTCGCCCGATGCCGTCTTGGAGTGAAGCGCATACCACGATGCACGTCCGCACTGGGCGAAGGCTGGATTTGTTGAAAACGTCGCCCCCGCGATGGCCACTGCCAAGACAACACCGAAACCGTTCTGCATCCGTAGGCACCCTCTGCCGTTGATCCTGACTCCCGCGCTAGGGGCGAAACGGGGGCGGAATGTGGAGCGAATGCGGCTGCGAGGTGGCGATGAGTTAACGAATAGAGTCGCCCTGACATATCGCGTCAGGCGAGCCGGTGCCGAAAGGTTCAACCGAAGCGGGCGCGATAGGCCGGGAGGACTTCGGGATTGCGCAGATTGACGGGCAGTTCGCCGGAGAGAATGCGCACGACTTCAGCCGCGGCGCCCGTTCCCATCCGCATCATGCTCTCCTCGGTGACGCCTGCCATGTGCGGTGTGACGATCACGTTGTCGAATGCGAAATAGGGGTGGTCGGACGGCAGCGGCTGCGTGGCGAAGACGTCGAGTGCGGCCCCCCCGATGCGTCCCTCGCGCAACGCGGCAATCAGTGCTTCGTCGACGATGACGGGCCCCCGCGCGACATTCACGATCAGCGCGCCGGGCTTCATCAGTCCGATCCGCCGCGCATCGATCAGGCCGCGCGTCTCCGGCGTCAGCGGGCAGCAGAGCACCAGGATGTCGCTCTGCGCAACGAGTGCGTCGATATCGAGAAAGGCGGCACCCGAGAGATCGTCGGGCCGGCTGCGACTGTTGATCGCGACCTCCAGCCCGAAGCCACGCGCCGCGATCGCATGCACCTGCCGGCCGACCGCGCCGTAGCCGACGATGCCGATGCACCGGCCGGACAGCTCGTTGGTCCGCTCGGCATGCGCCCGGCCGGCGAGCCAGCCCTGCGCGCGCAGGGCGCGGTCCATCATGCGAAAACGCCGGAGCAACGCCATCGTCACGAAGAAGACATGCTCCGCGACCGAGCGCGCATTGACCGCCGGCACGTTGGCCACCAGAACGCCGGCTGCCGTCGCCGCTTCCATCGGGATCATGTCGAGGCCCGCGCCGTGGCGCACGGCCGCGCGCAGCAGCGGCGCGTCCCGGAAGATCGCCTCGGGCAGCGGCGCGCGGACGATGATGGCCGCGGCGTCGCGCGATTCGGCGATCAGGGTCGCCGCGTCGAGCGCGCTCGCGACGGTGAGCCGGCAGACGTTGCCAAGCGCGGGGACGGCGGCCGGATGCAGCGCATGGGTCGAGAAGACGACCGGAAGCTTCGCGTCAGGCATGTTCCAGCCGCGCGTTTTCCTTCTGGTCCATCTCGCCGATCAGGCCCTTCCAGTAGCTCTCCGCGCCCTGGAGATGCGCGTTCATCAGTGCCTGGGCGAGGTTGCCGTCCCGGCGCAGCAGCGCCTCGAAGATCTGCAGATGCTCGGCGTGCGATTTGCGGCAGCGCTCGGGATCGTTGAAATAGACCGGCAGCCGGCCCTCTCCCATGACGTAGTAGAGCGTGCAGATGCGGTAGAAGACGCTGTTCTTGGTCGCGCGCACGATCTCGAGGTGGAAATCCTTGTCCTCGACATGGATCGGCTCGCCGGCCGCGATCTTCGCTTCGGACGCGCGCAGGATCTCGCGCAGCGCCTCGTAGTTCTCCTCGGTCGCGCGACTGCAGGCGAGCTCGGCCGCCTTGATCTCATGGATCTTTCTCAGTTCAACCGTCTCGTAGATCTGCACCGGATCGAGGGGCAGGCCGGCGCGGGCAAACAGCGCCATCGCCTCGACGCTCGCCTCGCGCTTGGTGAGGTAGATGCCGGACTTGGCGCGCCGTTCCACCAGCCGCATCGCCTCGAGAATGGCGAGCGCCTCGCGGATCTGGCCGCGCGACACCTGGAAATGCTCGGCAAGCTCCCGCTCGGACGGGGTGCGGTGACTCTCCGCGTCCGATTTCGCGATCAGGTAGGCCGCGAGATGCGGCAACAGGTCTTTTTCCGCCATGCGATCAGCCACCCATTGAGTAGGCTCTCAGGAAATCCTCGTCGATCGTGATGCCTAGACCCGGCGCGTCGGGAATTGCAATGGTTCCGTCGGCGACATCGAGCTTCTCCACCACCAGATCGTGCAGCATCGGGTTGGCGCCGAGCGAGTATTCCAGGATGAAGCTCGCCGGCGACGCCGCGCAGACGTGCAGCCCGGCATAGAAGGCGGGCGCACCGGCCCACAGATGCGGCGAGAGGCGAATGTTGAAGGCCGAGGCGATCGCGCCGATCTTCATCGCCTCCGAAATGCCGCCGCAGAAGCCGAGATCCGGCTGGAACACGTCGGCGGCGCGCGCGACTGCGAGATCGCGAAAATCGAATCGCGTCGCCTCACTTTCGCCGACCGCGATCGGGATGCCGCAGGCCGCGCGCACCTCGGCGATGCCCTGCCTGTCGTCGGCCGTCACCGGCTCCTCGAACCAGGCGAGGTCGCAGTCGCGCACCATGTGGGCGAAGCGCTTGGCGTCGGCGACCGTGTAGGTGCCGTGCGCATCGACCATGATCGAGACGGCGGGGCCGAGTGCGGCGCGTGCGGCGGAGACCCGGGCGGCGGAAACGTGCGGCGCGCCGTCCATGGAGCCCACCCGCATCTTCACCGCCGTGAAGCCGCCCTTGTCGATATAGGACTGGAGCTGCGCGCCGATCGTCTCGGCCGGGGCCCAGCCGCCGGAGGCGTAGGCGGGCATGCGTGCCGATTTCCTGCCGCCGAGCAGCTGCCAGACCGGCACTCCGAGCGACTTGCCGAGAATGTCCCACAGTGCGATGTCGACGGCGCTGATGGCGGCGATCGTCAGCCCCCGCCGCGCGAGCGCGGGCATGACGTGGCCCGACACAGCCGCCTTCTGGTGGCGGACGCCATTGTACAGCATCTCCCAGATACCGTTGATGTCGCGGGCGTCGCGGCCGCGGATCGCTGGGCCGACCTCGTCGTTGATCAGCGACACGAGTGCGCCATAGGTGCCGGCGCTGCCGGCGGCATTCTTGCCCTCGCCCCAGCCGACGATGCCGGACTCGGTCTCGACCCGCACGATCGCCGCGTCGAACGTGGCGATCTGGCCGAAATCGCTCTTGTGCTGCTGTGCGGCGTCGATCGGGATTCTCACCCACCACGCCTTTACCCGTGCGATGCGCATGTCTCTACCTCGGACCGCTCCGCCACGGATGGCGAGGGGCGGCCTGTCCTGAACGGATCACTTGATCAGCGGCAGAAGCGTCTCCGCCGTGATGCGCATCTGGTCGGTGTAGAACTTCTCGGTTAGCACCGAGGAGCCGTGATCCTGGATGAACTTCAGCTGTTCCGGCGAGATGTCGACGGGATTGCGCTCGACCATGTCCGGGTAGCGGTTGGCCGGCGTGCGGTCGACGGGCGCGACGAACTCGTTGGTCAGCGCGCCGTTATAGCCGACATCCTTGAGGATGCCGACGAGCTTCTTCCAGTCGATCGTGCCGAGGCCGGCGGCGAAGCGGTTGTTGTCGGCGACGTGGAAGTCGAACAGGCGCTTGCCGGCCTTGCGGATCGCCTCCTCGACGTCAAACTCCTCCATGTGGATATGGTAGGCGTCTAGGCAGACGCCGCATTCGGGCGACACCGCGTCGGCCAGCGCCAGCGCCTGTTCGCCGCGATTGAACAGATAGGTCTCGAAGCGGTTCAGCGGCTCGACCGCGACCCGCACGCCGACCTTCTTCGCATGGCTGAAGCACTCGCGGGTGGCGTCCACCACCCACTTCCACTCCTCTTCCTCGGTGCCGTCCGGCACGACCTTGCCGACGGTGGCCGGCACGAGGGTGATGATCTCGCCATCCAGCTCGCTGACCATGGTCAGCACGTCCTTGACGTATTGTACCGAGCGCTCGCGCTGGCCCTGGTCTTTGGCGGCGAGGTTGCGCTCGCCGAGCATCAGCGTGACCGAGCCCCAGCAGCGGATGCCGTGCTCCTTGAGCAGCGCGCGCGTTTCCTTCGTCTTGTATTGCTCCGGTTCGCCGGAGATCTCGATCGACTCGTAGCCGAACTTCTTGATCCGCTTCAGCGTCGTTTCCAGCGGCTCGGCGCGCATCCAGTTGTGTGTCGAAAGATGCATGATGTCTCCTCTCCGAATGTCTCGACCGGGCAGGGCGCGCGAAATCCGCGTCAGAACCGCTGCCCGAATTCCTCCCAGGGCCAAGCAATCCGAAAACTGGTTGGACCAAATTCAAGCATTGTGACGAGTAGCCCATTTCGACCAGCCTCGCAAGCACGCCGATTGTTCGGATCAGGACATCGAAGAAAGTGCTGGAAAAATGGCAATGAAGCGGGAATTTGAACGGAAAACGGCCGGATCGGTCGCGGGCAAGGTCTTGACCCGGTCGCCTTCGTTGGTCATACCAGAGCGGACGAGGCCACCTGTCGCGCGCCTTGCGCATTTCGATTGCGCGCCCGCGGTACGGCCTTCTAGAAAGAGCGTCTGGGAGGACAATCACATGCCGAAGACCATGAAGGGGCCGGGAATCTTCCTGGCGCAGTTCGGCGGCGACGCCGCGCCGTTCAATTCGCTGCCGGCGATCACGAAATGGGCAGCCGGTCTCGGCTACAAGGGGGTGCAGATTCCGACCTGGGACGGGCGCCTGTTCGACCTGAAGAAGGCGGCGACCTCCAAGTCCTATTGCGACGAGGTCAAGGGCATCTGCTCCGACGCGGGCGTCGAGATCACCGAATTGTCGACCCATCTGCAGGGGCAGCTCGTGGCGGTCCATCCGGCCTACGATTCGATGTTCGACGGCTTCGCGCCGCCCGAGGTGCACAATAACCCCAAGGCGCGGCAGAAGTGGGCCGTCGAGCAGATGAAATACGCCGCCAAGGCATCCAAGAATCTCGGGCTGACCGCGTCCGTCTCCTTCACCGGCGCGCTCGCCTTCCCCTATCTCTATCCCTGGCCGCAGCGCCCTGCGGGTCTCATCGAGGAGGCCTTTGCTGAGCTCGGCAAGCGCTGGAAGCCGATCCTCGACGCCTATGAGGATGCAGGCGTCGACGTCTGCTACGAGATCCATCCCGGCGAGGACGTGTTTGACGGCGCGACCTTCGAGATGTTCGTGGATGCGGTGGGCGGCCACAAGCGGGCCAACATCAACTACGACCCGTCGCACTTCCTGCTGCAGCAGCTCGACTATCTCGCCTTCATCGACATCTACCACGAGCGCATCAAGGCCTTCCACGTGAAGGACGCCGAATTCAACCCGGACGGCCGCCAGGGCGTCTATTCGGGCTACCAGGGCTGGGTCCAGCGCGCCGGCCGGTTCCGCTCGCTCGGCGACGGCCAGGTCGACTTCTCCGGCATCTTCTCCAAGCTCGCGCAATACGATTATGACTCGTGGGCTGTGCTGGAATGGGAATGCTGCCTGAAGCACCCCGAGGACGGCGCCGCCGAAGGCGCGCCTTTCATCGACAGCCACATCATCCGCGTCACCGAAAGGGCCTTCGACGACTTCGCCGGCGCCAAGCCCGACAAGGGTGCGCTGCGCAAGCTGATGGGGATCTGAGCCATGGTCAGCGGCAAGACGATTGAATCCGGCAACGGTCCGATCCGGCTCGGCATGGTCGGCGGCGGGCAGGGTGCGTTCATCGGCGGGGTGCACCGCATCGCGGCGCGCATCGACGGCGAGTTCCAGCTGGTCGCCGGCGCGCTGTCGTCCAGTCCCGAGAAGGCGAGGGCGTCGGCCGCCGAACTCGGCCTCGACCCTTCGCGCAGCTACGGCTCCTTCGCCGAGATGGCCAAGGCCGAGGCGAAGCGCGCCGACGGCATCGAGGCGGTGTCGATCGTCACGCCCAACCACATGCACTGGCCGGCGGCCAAGGCGTTTCTGGAGGCCGGCATCCACGTGATCTGCGACAAGCCGCTGACGTCGAACCTGGCGGACGCGAAGAAGCTGGCGGCGCTGGTCGAGAAGTCCGGCAAGGTCTTCGTGCTGACGCACAACTACACCGGCTATCCGATGATCCGCCACGCCCGCGAGATGGTGCAGAAGGGCCAGCTCGGAGAGATCCGCGTGATCCAGGCCGAGTATCCCCAGGACTGGCTGACCACCAAGGTCGAGGACACCGGCGCCAAGCAGGCGGTGTGGCGCACCGACCCGAAGCAGTCGGGCGTCGGCGGTGCCACCGGCGACATCGGCACGCATGCCTACAACTTGGCCCGCTTCGTCTCCGGCCTCGAACTCGACAGCTTGTCAGCCGATCTGAACGCCTTCGTGAAGGGCCGCCTGCTCGACGACAACGCGCATGTCATGCTGCGCTTCAAGGGCGGCGCAAAGGGCATGTTGTGGGCGAGCCAGGTGGCGCCGGGCAACGAGAACGCGCTGAAGCTGCGCGTCTACGGCACCAAGGGCGGCATCGAGTGGAGCCAGGAACAGCCGAACCATCTCTGGTACACGCCGTTTGGCGAACCGAAACAATTGATCACCCGCGCCGGTGCCGGCGCAGGCCCTGCCGCGGCCCGCGTCAGCCGCGTGCCGTCCGGCCATCCGGAAGGCTATCTGGAGGGTTTTGCGACGATCTATGCCGAGGCCGCGCGGGCAATCCGGGCGGCGCGAAAGAAGAACGGCAAGCCGGCGAAGGATGTGGTCTATCCGACCATCCATGACGGCGTCGAAGGCGTCGCATTCGTCGAGGCCTGCGTGAGATCGTCGAAGAAGAACGCGGCCTGGACGAAGTTGTAGTCTAGGGCGAATGGGGAGTGGCGAATGGCGAGTAGGGAATAGCGAATAGGGAAAACGGCGGGCGCGGACTTGGCGTGCAGGCAGCCTCACCCAATCTTATTCGCCATTCGCCCCTCATTCCTCCTGGAAATACTCCCGGTTCAGATCGCGGATCTGGTGGATCTGCGTGTCGATCTTGCGCAGGTGCTTGCGCATATGCGCCTCGGCCAGATCGGGATTGCCTGACAGGATCGCCTCGCCGATGTCGCGGTGCTCGCGGATCGTCCCGGGCATGCCGAGCTTGAGGGAGAGGAAGCGCACCCGGTCCATCTGCACCTTCTGTGCGTCGATCAGCTTCCACACGAACTCGTTGCCGGAGAGCTTCGCGATCAGGCGATGGAAGGCATCGTCCTTAGCATGGAAGGCGCGATAGTCGTTGGCATCCGACGCCGCAGTCTGCGAGCGGTAGAGCTCTTCGAAGACATCGTCCGGCAGATCGGCGGATTCGGCCGCCGCCTTGCGCACGACTGCCACCTCCAGAGCCTCGCGCACGAAGCGGGCGTTCAGCACGTCGCGGATCGAGATGCGCACCACTTCCGTCGACCGCTGCGGACGGATGCGCAGCAGGCCCTGTTCCGCCAGTTGGATGAATGCCTCGCGCACCGGCTGGCGCGAGACGCCGAAACGGGCGGCGATATCGCTCTCGGAGATCGTGTCTCCTGGCTTCAATTCCAATGAGACGATGGCATCCCGCAGCGACTCGGCAATCCGCTTTGCGATGGTCGGACGTGCTTCGGTGTCGAATTCAAGCTTGCTGATATTCATCATACAAATTTCGCCGGAATCGATGTTGACATAACATGTATACTTCCATACCAGTTTGCCGCAAGGATCTTTCGGGAGGAAATGTCCGGCGTGTCTCTGCTGAACGACGACAGACTTTTTCCGGCCGATCCCGCGGCGCGCGCATTAGCGCGTCAACTCCACGCATCGGTCAAGGACCTGCCGATCATCAGCCCGCACGGGCACACCGATCCGCGCTGGTTTGCCGAAAACGCCAACTTTCCAGACCCCGCCCAGCTCATCGTCGTTCCCGACCACTACCTGTTTCGCATGCTCTACAGCCAGGGCGTGCCGCTGGAGAGCCTCGGCGTGCCGCGCGTCGATGGCGGCGCGGTCGAGACGGATCCGCGCGCAATCTGGCGACTGTTCGCCGAGCACTATCACCTGTTCCGCGCGACGCCGTCGCGGCTGTGGCTCGACCACACGTTCGAGACGCTTTTCGGCCTCGACGTTCCCCTCTCGTCGGCCACGGCTGATCTCTACTACGACGCCATCGACGAGAAGCTGCGCCAGGACGAGTTTCGTCCGCGCGCTCTCTATGAGCGTTTCAACATCGAGGTGATCGCCACCACTGAAGGCGCGCTCGACGACCTCAGGTGGCACGCCCAGTTGCAGCAGTCGGGCTGGAAGGGCCGCGTGGTGACGACCTACCGGCCGGACTCCGTCGTCGATCCGGACTTCGAAGGCTTCCGCAACAATCTGCGCGCCTTCGGCGAAATCACCGGCTGCGACACCGGCGCCTGGCAGGGCTATCTCGACGCGCACCGGGCGCGCCGCGCCTTCTTCCGCGCGCATGGCGCGACCGCGACCGACCACGGCCACCCGAGCGCCGACACGGCGAACCTCTCGGCCGAAGCCGCTGCCAAGCTCTACTCGATCGTCGTTTCCCGCGACGCGACGCCGGAGGAAGCGCGTCTGTTCCGTGCGCAGATGCTGACCGAGATGGCGAAGATGAGCGTCGAAGACGGCATGGTGATGCAGATCCATGCCGGGTCGCGCCGAAACCACTCGGCCGACATCTTCGCCCGCTTCGGCCGCGACAAGGGTTTCGACATCCCCGGCCGCACCGACTACGTCCAGGCGCTGAAACCGCTGCTCGACGCGGTCGGTCTGGAACCGAACCTGACCGTCATCCTGTTCACGCTCGACGAGACCGCCTACGGCCGCGAACTCGCCCCGCTGGCTGGCGTCTATCCCTGCCTCAAGCTTGGCCCGGCCTGGTGGTTCTTCGACAGTCCCGCCGGCATGCGCCGCTTCCGCGAACTGACGACTGAAACCGCCGGCTTCTACAACACCGTCGGCTTCAACGACGACACCCGCGCCTTTCCCTCGATACCCGCCCGGCACGACGTCGCCCGGCGGGTTGATTGCGCCTACCTCGCGGACCTCGTGGTCGCAGGCCAGCTTCGCGACGACGAAGCGGCCGAACTCGCCCACGATCTCGCCTACCGCCTGGCCAAGCGCGCCTACAGACTTTGAACTGCAACATCAGGAACCCAAGGGAGGAACTCATGAACCTGATCCGCAAATTTGCGACTGCCGCGGCAATCACCGCGCTGATGACGGCGAGCGCGCTCGCGCAGACCGTGCTGAAATCGTCCGACACCCATCCGGATGGATATCCGACGGTCGAGGGGGTCAAATACTTCGGCGAGTTGGTGAAGCAGCGCACCAACGGACGCTATTCCGTCGAGGTCTATCACTCCGCCCAGCTCGGCCAGGAGAAGGACACGATCGAGCAGGTGCGCTCGGGCGTCATCGAGCTCAACCGCATCTCCATGGCGCCGTTCAACGGCACGGTGAAGGAGACGATCGTGCCGGCGCTGCCCTACATCTTCCGCTCGGAAGATCACATGCACAAGGTGATGGACGGCCCGATCGGCGACCAGATCAAGGCGGCGTTCGAGCCGGCGGGGCTGGTCGTGCTCGCCTTCTATGACGCCGGCGCGCGCTCCTTCTACAACAAGACCAAGCCGATCAACTCGGTCGCCGACATGAAAGGCCTCAAGTTCCGCGTCATCCAGTCCGACATCTTCGTCGACATGGTCGCCGCACTCGGCGCCAACGCGACGCCGATGCCCTATGGCGAGGTCTATTCCGGCATCGAAACCGGCGTCATCGACGGCGCGGAGAACAACTATCCGAGTTATGACACCGCCAAGCACTTCGAGGTCGCGAAGAACTACTCTCTCGACGAACACACGATCCTTCCCGAGGTTTTCGTGATGAACAAGGCGGCCTGGGACAAGCTGACGCCGGAAGACCAGGCGATCTTCAAGGCCGCGGCCACGGAGAGCGTCGCCAAGCAGCGGGAACTGTGGTCGGCCAAGGTCGAGGAGTCCAAGGCCAAGGTCATCGCCGCCGGCGCGATGATCACGACCCCCGAGAAGCAGGGCTTCATCGACGCGATGGCCCCGGTCTACGCCAAGCACGTCACTGATCCGGTGCTGCAGAAGATGGTCGAAGACGTCAAGGCCACAAAGTAAGTCACGACTAACGCTTCCGCCCGGCGGCGAGCCGGGCGGAGCATCCGTGTCCCCGCAACACAAGGGTCGAACGTGTCCGCTCCATCCGACAATCGACTGAGAGGCGCCGCCAGCCTTTTAGGCATGCTCAGCACACTGGCGCTCTGGGCGGCCGGCGCCGGCTTGGTCGCCATGACCGGCTTCGTCGCCTGGCAGGTGTTCTGCCGCTACATTCTCAACGATTCGCCCAGCTGGACGGAGCCTGGCGCCGTTCTCCTGATGAGCTGGTTCATCTTCCTCGGCGCGGCCGTCGGCGTGCGCGAAAACTACCATCTCGGCTTCGACGTGCTGCTTTATGTCCTGCCAAGCACGGGCAAGCGCGTGCTGCGCATGATCTCCGACATCGTCATCCTCGCTTTCGGGACAGGTATGGTCTGGTACGGCTCGCAGCTCGTCGCGCTGACCTGGAACACGACCTTGCCGTCACTCGGCATTTCCGGCGCGCATGATTACTTTCCCGTCGTCGGAGGCGGCTTTCTGATCTGCCTCTTCGCCGCCGAGCGCATCGTCAAGCGCCTGTCGGGCGTGCCCATCGACGAAGTCGCCGACGAGGTACCGGCCGAGGTCGCCGCTGAACTCGACAACGCCGACATTCCTTTGAATTCGAAGGCCTGACGCGATGGAACTCTGGATCCTCTTCGGAACCTTCACGCTCCTGATGCTGACCGGAACGCCGATCGCGTTCTGCCTCGGCGTCGCCAGCTTCGCCACAGTGCTCTACATGGGCCTGCCCCCGCTCGTCGTGTTCCAGCGGCTGAACTCGGGCATGAGCGTCTTCTCTTTGCTCGCCATCCCCTTCTTCATCTATGCCGGCGACCTCATGGTGCGGGGCGGTATCGCGCAGAAGATCGTCGCTTTCGCCGCCTCGCTGATCGGCCATGTCAGGGGCGGCCTAGGTCAGGTCAACATCGTCACGGCGACGCTGTTCGGCGGCATTTCGGGTTCCGCGGTGGCCGAGGCGGCGGCCGTCGGCGGCCTGATGATCCCGCAGATGAAGGCGCGCGGCTACGGCGTCGACTATGCCGTCAACGTCACCTCGATGGCGGCGCTGATCGCCCTGCTGATCCCACCGTCGCACAACATGATCATCTATTCGATCTCGGCCGGCGGGCAGATCTCGATCGCCGATCTGTTCACGGCCGGCATCATCCCCGGCATGCTTTTGGCACTGTCGCTGATGATCACCGCCTACATCGTGGCGCGCAGGCGCGGCTACCCGACGGAGCCCTTCCCCGGCTTCATGATGGTGCTGCACCTTTTCGTAGTGGCGCTGCCCGGCCTGCTTCTGATCGCGATCATCTTCGGCGGTGTGCGCTCGGGCGTCTTCACCGCGACGGAAAGCTCGTGCATCGCGGTCATCTACGCGCTGCTTGTCACGATTCTGGTCTATCGCCAGATGACGTGGGAAGGCTTCATCCATGCGACGATGGGGGCCGTGCGGACGACCGCGATGGTGCTCATCATCATCGGCATGGCGGCCGCCTTCTCCTGGCTGATGGCCTTCCTCAAGGTGCCCGCCGCGCTCGTCGCTTCGATGAACGCGGTGTCCGAAAACCCGCTGGTCATCCTGCTCCTGTTGAACCTGATCATGCTGCTGCTGGGCACGTTCATGGACATGGGACCGACGATCATCATCGTGACGCCGATCTTCCTGCCGGTGGCCCAGGCCTACGGCATCGATCCGGTCCACTTCGGCGTGATCATGATCCTGAACCTCGGCATAGGGCTGAACACCCCACCCGTTGGGGCCGTACAGTTCGTCGCCTGCGCGGTGGGCAAGATCAGTGTCTGGGAAGCCATGCGTTCGATCTGGCCGTTCTACGGCGCGGGGATCGTGGTGCTCGGACTGGTCACCTATATTCCGGCGCTGTCGCTCTGGCTGCCGGCACTGTTCCGCTGAGGCCTTGATGGAGATCGCGCCAACCTCGCTGCGCAGGCCCAAGCTCGCCGACCGGCTGGTCGACGAGATCCGCGCCAAGATCAGCTCCGGCACGCTGAAGCCCGGAGCGCGGCTGCCGACCGAGCAGCAGATGACCGAGGAACATGGCGTCAGCCGCACCGTCGTGCGCGAGGCGGTCACCAGGCTCGCGGCCGACGGGCTCGTGACGGCGCGCCAGGGCGCCGGCGTCTTCGTCAACGACCGGCCCGAGGCGCTGCTGGAAACGCTGCTTGCCGACATGACCGGCAAGGTTTCGATGGTGCTGAACGTGCTCGAGGTCCGCATGGCGATCGAGATCGAGGCGGCGGCGCTGGCGGCGCAGCGCCGCACAGCCTCGCAGGAAGCCGACATCCTCGCCGCGTTCTCCGAGTTCGACAGCCAGATTACTCGCGGAGAGCCAACGGGCGCGGCGGACTTTGCCTTCCACCGGGCGATCGCGGCCGCCACCAGCAATCCGTTCTATGTCGAGATCCTCGACGTGCTTGGCCGGCGGACCATTCCCCGCGACATCGTCACGACCCTGTCCGCAGGCCTGCTGCGCTCGTCCGACTATCAGCAGCGGCTGCAGACGGAACATCGCGACATTATGAACGCCATCATCGACGGCGACGCCACGTCGGCGCGCGACGCGATGCGGAGGCACCTGTCGGCCAGCCAGCGCCGCTACCAGAGCCTCCTGCACGGCAGCACGGCGGGACGCGTGCCCACCGCCGCGGGTTGAGCGGCCTGTTTCACAATCAAGTCAGGAAAGTCGAACCAATGCATGTTGAAACCAGACCGGCGATCGATCCGCGGGCGGCCGCGGCCTACGGCACCGAACAGCTTCGCGCCGAGTTCCTGATCCAGAACCTGTTTTCGCCCGGCGAAGTCAGGCTGACCTATTCGCATCTCGACCGCCTGATCGTCGGCGGGGCGACGCCTGTGGGCAACGTGCTGAAGCTAGAGCCGGTCAAGCCGACGGGCACGCCCTCCTTTCTCGACCGGCGCGAACTCGTCGCGGTCAATGTCGGCGGCAAGGGCACGATCGCGGTTGGCGGCGAGAGCTTCGCGCTCGACCATCGCGACATGCTCTATCTCGGCATGGGCGCCGGCGAAGTCTCCTTTGCCAGCGCCGATCCGGCAAACCCCGCCAAGTTCTACCTGCTCAGCGCGCCAGCGCATCACGCCTATCCGAACCGCCTCGTGCGCATCGCCGAGGCCAACAGGCTCGACCTCGGTTCGCAGGCGACGTCCAACGAGCGCTCGATCTACCAGTTCATCCATCCGGACGTTCTGCAGACCTGCCAGCTCGTCGTCGGCATGACGGTGCTCGCGCCCGGCTCGGTCTGGAACACGATGCCCTGCCACGTGCACGACCGGCGCTCGGAGGCCTATCTCTACTTCGCGCTGGACGACAACGCGCGCGTCTTCCATTTCATGGGCGAGCCCACCGAGACACGCCACCTGGTGGTCAAGAACGAGGAGGCGATCCTCTCGCCTGGCTGGTCGATCCATTCCGGTGCCGGGACGTCGAACTACACGTTCATCTGGGCGATGGCGGGCGATAATGTCGACTACAAGGACGTCGACATGGTTGCGATGGGAGATCTGAGATGAGCAATCCCTTCAGTCTGGAAGGCCGCCGCGCCATGGTCACAGGCGCCAACACCGGCATCGGCCAGGGCATCGCGATCTCGCTCGCGGCAGCCGGCGCCGAAGTGCTCGCGGTCGGCCGCTCGTCGATGGCGGAGACGGAGGCCGCGATCCGCGGCGCGGGCGGCAAGGTGACCGCGATCAAGGCGGATCTCGGCCAGACCGGGAGCGTCGGTCCGATGCTCGACGCGGCCTGGGACGCGTTTGGCCCGATCGACATCCTCATCAACAATGCCGGCATCATCCGCCGCGCCGCCGCGATCGATTTCACGGAAACCGACTGGGACGACGTGCTCGACGTCAACCTGAAGAGCGTCTTCCTGCTCTCTCAGGCCTTCGCTCGGCAGGTGTTTGCCGCCGGGCGCACCGGCAAGGTCGTCAACATCGCCTCGCTGATGTCCTTCCAGGGCGGTATCCGCATCGCCTCCTACACCGCCGCGAAAAGCGGTCTCGCCGGCCTCACGCGCATCCTCGCCAACGAGTGGGCGGCCAAGGGCATCAACGTCAATGCCATCGCGCCGGGCTACATCGTCACCAACAACACGGAGGCGCTGCGCAACGATCCGGAGCGCTCGGTCGACATCCTCAAGCGCATTCCGGCGGGCCGCTGGGGCAGCGCCCAGGACATCGGCGGCACGGCAGTCTACCTTGCCAGCGACGCGGCGAACTATGTCCACGGAGCTATCCTGCCGGTCGATGGCGGCTGGCTCGCGAGGTAGGAGAGGGTAACTTGCGGGGCATTGACATCCGATCGTCGTGTTCCGTACTTAGAACTTAAGTACAGAGGGGAAAAAAATGGACAGTAGAGCAAGCAAGAGTCTCGTGAAGAAGCAGGAGGTTCTTGGTTCGCCGGCGGAGGAAATACTGTCGATCTCTATGATCGGAAGCGATCCGACATATGGCCCCGTCTATTTTTTTTCGAAGCAGGATTTCGTCATTGACTACAGTGCGGGTGGTACCTCTGTGTTCACGATCGAACCCTCCGTCAAGCTCTATCGAGACGTGAACAACATCGTCTTCCACTACGCGTATCAGGTCTCCGTAGGCCCGAACTCCGCCGCCAAACAGGTTAGTACGAAGACAACCTATGGTGTGACCATCCATTTCCAGCTTCGGGATAAGGACGGGAATGTATTTGGCGGGACGTTTCAGGCAAACCCGTACCATAGTAATCTCATCACGAAGTTCGGAACGATTAAGTTCGGCGAGAGCAAGCAGCTCGAGAAACTGCAGTCGCGCCCCCTTGGAACCGACCTTGCCGAGGTTGTGACTGTTGGGGTTGGCACACAGATTGTCACCAATCAGGTGGACATCGTCTACTGACGACGCTGGTGGGAGGTGGGGGAGGATCCGCGAGCGGAGCGACTCGGATGGCGAAACCATGACACATGGCAAAGTGATGTTCTCTCGGGCCGGCGACGGCATTTGGAGCCGTACGGTCGACGGCAACATGCGTCGTGTGATGCTTTACACTGATGAATTGATGATGGTTGAATTCGCCTTCGCAAAAGGCGGAGTTGGCTGGCTCCATTCACATCCGCATGTACAGTCGAGTTATGTCGCAGAGGGTAGCTTTGAAGTGACCATAGATGGACACGCAGAGGTGCTGAAGCAGGGCGACAGCTTCATCGTGCCGTCTGGTCTCGAACATGGCGTCACAGCACTTGAGAGCGGAAGGCTCGTCGACACTTTCACGCCGATGCGGGCCGAATTCCTCGAAAAATAGGCACGGCAGCACGTTTCTGCATGGTTTGCATGCATCATGTTGCGTTGACGGGAGGGTGCGCGCCCGTCCATCATTCTTCCAAGCTCGCAAAGAGTACCCAGAAAACTCAAGGGAAGAAGCGATGTCGCATGCTGAAATCGGATTGATCGGGCTCGGCGTGATGGGGTCAAACCTCGCGCTCAACATCGCCGAGAAAGGTCATCCGATCGCGGTCTACAACCGCACGGCCTCGCGCACCGGCCTGTTCTTCGAGAACGCCGAGCAACTGCGCGAGAACATCATTCCCTGCACGTCTCTCAAGGATCTCGTCGCCGCGATCCGGCCGCCGCGCCCGATCATCATCATGGTCCAGGCCGGCAAGGCCGTCGACGAGCAGATCGCCGCGCTGCGCAAGCTGCTCTCGCCGGGCGACATCATTATCGACGCCGGCAATGCCAATTTCCGCGACACGATGCGCCGCTTCGCCGAGCTTGAAGGCTCGGGCATCGAGTTCCTCGGGGTCGGTGTGTCGGGTGGCGAGGAGGGCGCGCGCCACGGACCGTCCATCATGGTCGGAGGGGCGAAGGACTCCTGGACCCGCGTCGAGGGCGTGCTGACGGACATCGCCGCGCGTTTCCACGGCGAGGCCTGCGCCGCCTGGCTCGGACCGGACGGCGCCGGGCATTTCGTCAAGACGCTGCACAACGGCATCGAATATGCCGACATGCAGATGATTGCGGAGGTTTACGGTGTCCTGCGCGACGGGCTCGGCATGCCGGCAAAGGAGATCGGCCAGGTCTTCGGCCGCTGGAACGAGGGACCGCTCAATTCCTACCTGATCGAGATCACCGCGGCCGTGCTGGCGGCGGATGATCCGAGGACCGGCAGGTCGATGACGGACGTGATCGTCGACAGCGCCGGCCAGAAGGGCACCGGCCGCTGGGCCGTCATTGAGGCGCAGATGATGGGCGTCCCCGCCACAGGGATCGAGGCGGCGGTCGCCGCGCGCAGCCTGTCCTCGATGAAGGAGGAACGCGAGGCGGCCGAGCGCGCCTACGGTTCGCCGGTGAGGCCGATCGAAGGGGCCGATCGCGACGCCTTGCTGGCAGACCTGGAGCAGGCCCTGTTCGCCGCCAAGATCGCCGCCTATGCGCAAGGCTTCGCCGTCATGCGCGCGGCCTCGCAGGAGTTCGGCTGGGACCTGCCGATGGCAACCGTCGCCCGCATCTGGCGCGCCGGCTGCATCATCCGCTCGCAGTTCCTCGACACGATTGCCTCGGCGTTCGAGGCGCGTCCCGATCTCGCAAATCTGCTCGTCTCGCCGGCCTTCGTGTCGATGGTCGCCAGGGCCGAGCCGTCGCTGCGCCGGATCGTCGCCGCCGCCGCCACGCATGGCCTCGCGGTGCCTGCCATCTCCTCGGCGCTCGCTTATTTCGACGCTTACCGCCTCGGGCGCGGCACGGCGAACCTGGTCCAGGCGCAGCGCGACTTCTTCGGCGCGCACGGCTTCGAACGGATCGATGCCATCGGCGCGCATCACGGCCCCTGGGGCGGCCACATGGCCGGCTAGACGGCCCGGGTACTTTCCCGCACGATCAGCGTTGCCGGCAACGTCCGTATCATTTCGGGCACTTCTCCATTGAAGGCTTCCAGGAACGTCGTAAACGCCGCCTCGCCGATCTCGTGCCGGGGCTGCCGCACGGTGGTGAGCGCGGGGATGTAGCGCTCGGCGATGTCGATGTCGTCGAAGGCAACCACCGACAGGTCGCGCGGTACCTCGACGCCGTGGCGGTGCAGTTCCGAGATGAAGCCGAACGCCATTTCGTCATTGGCGAGGAACATCGCGCTTGGCCGGTCGGCAAGGTCCAGCCATTCCCGGGCAGCCCGGACGCCGGATTCGAGCGTGAAATCGCCCTGCAGAATCCAGTCGTCCCGGACCGGCAAGGCGTGCCTCGCCATCGCGGTCGTGAAGCCGGCAAGACGCGCGCCCGTCAGCACGTTCCCGGCCGGGCCGAGCAGGTGGCCGATGCGCGCATGGCCGAGCGAGACGAGATGGTCGACCGCGAGTATCGCACCGCCCTCATTGTCGAACCGCACCGAAGGGATACCGAGCCCGTCCTGCCATTCGCAGGCAAAGACCAGTGCCGGCGTGCGGCGGCCCGCCGACGCGGCCGGAAGGATCTGCCGCGGCAGCACGCCGTCGAGCGAGATGAGACCGTCTGCCCGGTTGTTGCGCACGAAATCCATCAGCATGCCGCCGCCGGCCAGCGGACGGGTATCGGAGATCAGCACGGTATAGCCGGCGCGGCTCGCCGCCGACTCGATGCCGGCGAGGATGCGCGAGAAGAACTGATTGCCGATATTGGGCACGAACACGACGATTGTGCCCGTGGTGCGCCGCCTGAGGCTCCGGGCGACCTGGTTGACGGCATAGCCGGTGTCCTGCACCGCCCGAAGCACGGACAGCCGCGTCGCCTCCGAAACCTTGTCCGGAAAGGACAGTGCGCGGCTCACCGTCGCGGCGGAGACACTGGCAGCACGCGCTACGTCCCTGATCGTCGGCAGGCGGTTCGGCATTTCCCCTCACAGGCTTGGCCGACTGTTCCGCGCCGGACCGAAGAAATCAATGTAATCGATTGCGCCAGGGGTGACTTTCGCTGCCGGAAGACTGGAGCGCGGCCTCTTAACCGATTAGAACCATGCACTGACGGATCGGCTGGAGAGCCGGCGAGACACGGGAGACGACGCAGATGGCCTGGCAGCCGGCGGAGAACCGCTACGAGACGATGACCTACAACCGCTGCGGCCAGTCCGGCCTCAAGCTGCCGGCGCTGTCGCTGGGGCTGTGGCACAATTTCGGTGACGACACGCCGCACGCCACCAAGCAGGCGATCGTGCGCACCGCATTCGACCTCGGGATCACCCATTTCGATCTCGCCAACAATTACGGTCCGCCGCCCGGATCGGCCGAGACGGCCTTCGGCGAGCTGCTGCGCACCGATCTCGCCGGCTACCGCGACGAGCTGGTCATCTCGACCAAGGCCGGCTACGGTATGTGGCCGGGTCCCTATGGCGAATGGGGCAGCCGCAAATACCTGCTCGCCTCGCTTGACCAGAGCCTGAAGCGGATGGGTCTCGACTATGTCGACATCTTCTATTCTCACCGCTTCGACCCCGACACGCCGCTCGAGGAAACGATGGGCGCCCTCGACCAGGCCGTGCGTTCCGGCAAGGCGCTCTATGTCGGCATCTCATCCTACAATTCGCAGCGCACCCGCGAGGCGGCGTCGATCCTGCGCGAGATGGGCACGCCCTTCATCATCCACCAGCCGAGCTATTCGATGATCAACCGTTGGGTCGAGGAGGACGGCCTGCTCGACACGCTGGACGGGCTGGGGATCGGCTCGATCGTGTTCTCGCCGCTGGCGCAGGGCATGCTCACCGACAAGTATTTGAAAGGCATCCCGCAGGGCAGCCGCGCCACGCAGGGCAAGTCGCTCAGGCAGGAGTTCCTGAACGACAGGACCGTCGAAAACATCCGCGCCCTCGATGCGATCGCGAAGCGGCGCGGCCAGACGCTGGCGCAGATGGCGATCGCCTGGGTGCTGCGCGGCAACCGGGTCACCACCGCGCTGATCGGCGCAAGCCGGCCGGAACAGGTCGAAGATTGCGTCGCGGCGCTGAAGAACCGCGACTTCACCGCGGCCGAACTCGCCGAGATCGACACCTATGCCAAGGAAGCCGACATCAACCTCTGGGCCGCGTCGGCCGAGCGCAAGGGGCCGCAACGCAAGTAACTGCGCCGCGAGCGCGACAGGCGACGCTCTGGGAGGAGCCGAGATGCAAGCAAAGATCCGCAACCCGATCCTGCGCGGCTTCAACGCCGACCCGTCGATCTGCCGGGTCGGAGGCGACTATTACATCGCCACCTCCACCTTCGAGTGGTATCCGGGCGTCCAGATCCACCATTCGACCGACCTGGCGAACTGGACGCTGGTCAAGCGCCCGCTCGACCGGGCGGCGCAGCTCGACATGCGCGGCAATCCCGATTCCGGCGGCATCTGGGCACCTTGCCTGTCCTGGGCCGACGGCCTGTTCTGGCTGGTCTATACCGACGTGAAGCGGCTGGAAGGCAACTTCAAGGACGCGCACAACTACATCGTCACCGCGCCCGCCATCGAAGGCCCGTGGTCCGACCCGGTCTACGTCAATTCCTCCGGCTTCGATCCGTCGCTGTTCCATGACGACGACGGGAAGAAGTGGTTCGTCAACATGCAGTGGAACCACATCTCGCACGGCGTCGGCGGCAGTCCGAAACATCCGTCCTTCGACGGCATCCTGCTGCAGGAATACGATGCGAAGGCGGGCAAGCTGGTCGGGCGGATCCGCAACATCTTCCCGGGCTCGAGCCATGGATTGGTCGAGGCACCGCATCTCTACAGACGCGGCGGCTGGTACTATCTCACCACTGCCGAAGGCGGCACCGGCTACGGCCACGCCGTGACCATGGCCCGGTCGCGCGACATCGCCGGCCCCTACGAGCTGCACCCGCTCGTCCACCCGATCACCTCCAAGGACGCGCCCGACGCGCCGCTGCAGCGCGCCGGCCACGGCCAGATCGTCGAGACGCCGGACGGCGAGGTCTACCACACCCACCTGACGGGGCGGCCACTGCCGGGCATCCGCCGCTCGCCGCTCGGCCGCGAGACCGGCATCCAGAAATGCGAGTGGCGCGACGACGGCTGGCTCTATCTGACCCATGGCGGCCAGGTCCCGGCGCTCGAGGTCGACGCGCCGAAGGGCAGTGCCGGCAGCAAAGCCGATCGCTCGGTCTCCGTCCGCCACGACTTTTCTGGCACGACCCTTCCGCTCGATTTCCAGTGGCTGCGCACGCCGCTGCCGGAGCGCATCTTCGCACTGACGGGGAAGGAATTGCGCCTGTTCGGCCGCGAGTCGATCGGCAGCTGGTTCGAGCAGGCGCTGGTCGCCCGCCGGCAGGAGCATTTCGTCTATCGCGCCGAGACCGCTCTCGCCTTTGATCCCGACACCTACCAGCAGGCGGCCGGGCTGGTGAGCTACTACAATCGGCACAAGTTCCACTTCCTGGCGGTGACGCGCACGCCGCAAGCCGGCCGCGCGCTGATGATCATGTCCTGCCTCGGCGACTGGCAGAACGGCAAGCTGACCTTCGGCCTCGACGAGCCCATCGCCCTGCCGGCGGAAGGCGAGATCGGCCTGCGCGCAGATGTCGACGGGGCTTCGCTACAGTTCTCGTATTCCACTGGCGGCGAGTGGCTCCGCGTCGGGCCGGAACTCGACCAGTCGCTTATCTCCGACGAAGGCGGCCGCGGCGAACACGGCTCCTTCACCGGCGCCTTCATCGGCTTGGTGGCGTTCGACACGTCCGGCCGGGCGAAGCCGGCGGATTTCGGCTACTTCGCCTATGAGGGGACCGGCGACTAATTGCCGAGGATTCCCGGGAGCCTCAACCCCTTCTCCTTCGCGCAGTCGAGGGCGATGTCGTAGCCGGCGTCGGCGTGGCGCATGACGCCCGTGGCCGGGTCGTTCCACAGGACGCGCTCCAGTCGGCGCGCCGCGTCCGCCGTGCCGTCGGCGCAAATGACCATGCCGGAATGCTGGGAAAAGCCCATGCCGACGCCGCCGCCATGGTGGAGCGACACCCAGGTCGCGCCCGAGGCGGTGTTGAGCAGCGCATTGAGCAGCGGCCAGTCGGACACGGCATCGGAGCCGTCCTTCATCGCCTCGGTCTCGCGGTTGGGCGAGGCGACCGAGCCGGAATCGAGATGGTCGCGGCCGATGACGACCGGGGCCTTCAGCTCGCCTTTCGCCACCATCTCGTTGAAGGCGAGGCCGAGCCTGTGGCGGTCGCCCAAGCCGACCCAGCAGATACGCGCGGGCAGCCCCTGGAAGGCAATGCGCTCGCGCGCCATGTCGAGCCAGGTATGCAGATGCGTATTGCCGGGGGTGAGTTCCTTGACCTTGGCGTCGGTCTTGAAAATGTCCTCGGGATCGCCCGAGAGCGCAGCCCAGCGGAACGGCCCGATGCCTCGGCAGAACAGCGGACGAATGTAAGCCGGCACGAACCCGGGGAAGGCGAAAGCGTTGTCGAAGCCTTCGTCCTTGGCGACCTGGCGGATGTTGTTGCCGTAGTCGAGCGTCGGCACGCCGGCATCCCAGAACGCGACCATCGCCTCGACATGCTCGCGCATCGACGCGCGGGCGGCCTTTTCCACGGCCTTCGGATCGCTCTCACGCTTCTCCCGCCATTCGGCGACGGTCCAGCCCTTGGGCAGGTAGCCGTTGAGCGGATCGTGCGCCGAGGTCTGGTCGGTCAGCATGTCGGGGCGGATCCCGCGCCGAAAGAGTTCGGGCACGATGTCGGCGGCGTTGCCGAGCAGGCCGACCGATTTCGCCTCGCCGGCCCTGGTCCAGCGGTCGATCATCTCCAGCGCCTCGTCGAGCGAGGTGGCCTTGGCGTCGACATAGCGGGTGCGCAGCCGGAAATCGATGCGGGTCTCGTCGCATTCGATGGCGAGGCAGCAGGCGCCCGCCATGACGGCCGCCAGCGGCTGCGCGCCGCCCATGCCGCCGAGCCCGGCCGTCAGGATCCACTTACCCTTGAGATTGCCGCCATAGTGCCGGCGGCCGGCCTCGACGAAGGTCTCGTAGGTGCCTTGCACGATGCCCTGCGTGCCGATGTAGATCCACGAGCCGGCGGTCATCTGGCCGTACATGGCCAAACCCTTCTTATCCAGCTCGTTGAAATGGTCCCAGGTCGCCCAGTGCGGCACGAGGTTGGAATTGGCGATCAGCACGCGCGGCGCGTCCTTGTGGGTGCGGAACACGCCGACCGGCTTGCCCGACTGGACGAGCAGCGTCTCCTCCTCGGTGAGCGTCTTCAGCGTCGCGACGATGGAATCGAAATCCGCCCAGGTCCGCGCCGCGCGGCCGATGCCGCCATAGACGACAAGTTCGTTCGGGTTCTCGGCGACGCCGGGATCGAGATTGTTCATCAGCATGCGCATCGGCGCTTCGGTCATCCAGGACTTCGCGGTAATCTCCGCGCCGTGCGGCGAGCGGATCTCGCGGATGTTGTGGCGGGGATTGGCGGTCATGGGCGGGTTCCTTTCGGAAGAGCGGTGGCGATCTCCGCGATCGCGGTCAGGATGTCTGCGAGCACCGGGCGGAGCCGGCTTGCCCTGTCGGGGTCGAGGTCGAAGGGCAGCGCCTCCGTTGCCAGATGGGTGATCTGGGCAAGTTCCATCTGGATGGCGTGGACGCCGGTCTCGGGCCGGCCGTAGTGCCGCGTGGTCCAGCCGCCGCGGAAGCGGCCGTTGAGCACGGAGGTGTAGCCTTCGGCGTTCGCGCAAATGTCGGCTACAGCGCGCTCGATCTCGGGGGCGCAGGTCCGGCCATTGTCGGTGCCGATATTGAAGTCGGGCAGCACGCCGTCGAACAGGAACGGGCAGCGCGAGCGGATCGAGTGGCAATCGTAGACGACCGCGATGCCGTGCAGCGCCGTCACGCGCTCGATCTCGGCTTCGAGCGCGGCATGGTAGGGGCGGTGGAAGCGCGCGAGCCGCTCCGCGACGTCGGCCGCGGTCGGTTCCGCGCCGGCCGTCCAGATAGGCTGGTTGTCGAAATCGGTCGTCGGCACCAGCCCGGTCGTGTTCTGCCCCGGATAGAGGCTGACGCCCGACGGGTCGCGGTTGGCGTCGATGACGTAGCGGTGGAATGTGGCCCGCACGGTCGTGGCGTCCGGAAGCAGGCCGGCATAGAGGCGGTGGATGTGCCAGTCGGTGTCGCGGAGCTTGGCGCCCTCGGCGTTCAGGCGCGCGGCGATGTCAGACGGAACCTCGGTCCCGGTATGGGGGAAGGCGAGGATGACGGGCGAGGCGCCGCGGTGGATCTCGACCACGCTCATGCGTTCAGCCCCGGCAGTACGCCCGCGCTGACGCTGGCGTTGAGCGCGCCGGACGTGACAAGGTCCGCCGCCACCGCGAGGTCGCCGGCCATGTAGCGGTCGACCTCGAGCGTCGGTACCGCGGCGCGGATCGCGGCGTGGGCCTTCAGCAGTTCCGTGCCGGTCCTCAGCGGCGCGCGGAAGTCGACGCCTTGCGCGGCGGTGATCGCCTCGATGCCGACGATGCCGGCCAGGTTGTCGGTCATCTGCAGCAGCCGCCGCGCGCCGTGGCAGGCCATCGAGACATGATCCTCCTGGTTGGCGGAGGTGGGTGTCGAATCGACCGAGGCCGGGTGCGCCATCTGCTTGTTCTCGCTCATCAGCGCGGCCGAGGTGACCTCGGCGATCATAAGTCCCGAGTTCAAACCCGGCCTTTTCGCCAGGAAGGCAGGCAGGCCGAAGGACAGCGTGGGGTCGACGAGGAGCGCGATGCGGCGCTGCGAGATCGCGCCGATCTCGCAGACCGCAATCGCGATCTGGTCGGCGGCGAAGGCCACCGGCTCGGCGTGGAAATTGCCGCCCGACACGACCGAGCCGTCGGACAGCACCAGCGGATTGTCGGTGACGGCATTGGCCTCGGTTTCGAGCGTCCGCGCGGCCATGCGCAAGAGGTCGAGGCAGGCGCCGTCGACCTGCGGCTGGCAGCGGATGCAATAGGGATCCTGCACGCGCTCGTCGCCCTCGAGATGGCTGTCGCGGATCTGCGAGCCGGCCATCAGCAGGCGAAGTGCGGCCGCCGTCTCGATCTGCCCGCGATGGCCGCGCAGCGTGTGGATCTCCGCGACGAAGGGGGCTGACGAGCCCATCGCCGCGTCGGTGGACAGCGCGCCGGTGATCAGTGCGGCATTGGCGGCGCGATGCGCGCGGAACAGGCCGACCAGCGCCAGTGCCGTCGAGACCTGGGTGCCGTTGATCAGCGCCAGGCCCTCCTTGGCGGCGAGCACGACCGGGGCAAGGCCGGCCTTCGCGAGCGCGTCGCGCGCGCCCATTCGTTCGCCGGCAAAGTAGGCTTCGCCTTCGCCGATCATCGCGGCGGTCATGTGCGCTAGCGGCGCCAGGTCGCCCGACGCGCCGACCGAGCCCTTTTCGGGAATGACGGGGATGACATCGGCCGCCAGCATCGCCTCGATCAGCTCCACGACGTGCGGCCGGATGCCGGACGCGCCGCGGCCGAGCGAGATCAGCTTCAGCGCCATGATCAGGCGCACGATGTCGGCCGAAAGCGGCGCACCGACGCCGCAGCAATGCGACAGGATGAGGTTGCGCTGCAGCGTCGCGAGGTCGTCGGCGGCGATGCGCACCGAGGCGAGCTTTCCGAAGCCGGTGTTGATGCCGTAGACCGCCTCGGATCCGCCGGCGATCTCGGCGATCCGCGCCGCGGCCTTCGCGATGCCGGGCCGGAAGGTATCGTCCAACCGGGCGGCCTGGCCGCTGCGATAGATCGCTTCGAGGTCGGAGAGCGGCACTGCGCCAGGGCGGAGGATGATGGTCATGCGGCGGCTCCGATCAGGCGGTGCAGCGGGTTGAAGCCGATGCGGTAGGCGAGCTCGGCCGGGTCGGCGACGTCCCAGACGGCGATCTCGGCGCGTTTGCCTTGCTCCAGCGTGCCAATCTCGGTTTGGAGCCCCAGCGCCCGCGCGGCATTACGGGTGAAGCCCGCCAGCGCCTCCTGCGGCGTGAGGCGGAACAGCGTGCAGGCCATGTTCATCGCTAGAAGCGGCGAGGCGAGTGGCGAGGAACCGGGATTGCAGTCGGTGGCGACCGCAATCGGCAAGCGGGCCTCGCGCAGCAGCGCCACCGGCGGCGCCTGCGTCTCGCGCAGGAAATAGTAGGCGCCGGGGAGCAGCACGGCAACGGTGCCGCTGGCGGCCATAGCGGCAACGCCCGCGGCGTCGAGGTATTCGAGATGGTCGGCCGACAGCGCGCCGTACGATGCCGCGAGCTTGGCGCCGCCGAGATTGGAGAGCTGTTCGGCGTGGAGCTTCACCGGCAGGCCGAGCGCGCGCGCGTGGTCGAACACGCGCGACATCTGTGCCGGCGAAAACGCGATGCCCTCGCAGAACCCGTCGACAGCGTCGACCAGTCCTTCGGCATGGGCCGCGTCGAGCCCCGGCAGCACGACGTCGTCGAGATAAGCCTCCGCGCGGCCTTTGTATTCGGCAGGCACTGCATGGGCCGCGAGCCAGGACGTGACGACGCGCACGGGCCGCAGCTCACCCAGCCGGCGCGCGACGCGGAGCATCTTCAGCTCGTCCGCGATCGTCAGCCCGTAGCCCGACTTGATTTCGACTGTTGCGACGCCTTCCGCCAGCATGGCGTCGAGCCGGGGCAGGGCCTGGGCGACAAGTTCGTCTTCCGTGAGCGCGCGCGTCTGCGCCACCGTCGAGACGATGCCGCCGCCGGCGCGCGCGATCTCCTCGTAGGTCGCGCCTTCCAGCCGCATCTCGAATTCCTTCGCGCGGTTGCCGCCGAAGACGAGATGGGTGTGGCAGTCGATCAGCGCCGGCGTTGCCAGTCGCCCGCCGAAATCCTCGCGCTCGACTCCGCGCCAGTCTGCCGGGACAGCGCCGACGAAGGCGATGCGCCCGTCCTCGATGCCGATGGCGCCGTCGACCAGGCCCCAGCCGGCGGCGGGAGCCATCGTCGCGATGCGCAGAGTGTCGAGAACGAGACGAGCCATCGGATTTCGCTTTTAATGTCTGCGCATATTGCTATTATGCATAGACATAATGTGTCAAGAGGCGAGGTCATGAACGCGGGTGAGGCGACAGCAGAAATGGCCAACGGCGCACCGCCGCGGATCCTCGGGACAAGCCCGAGGATGACGGCAGACGGGGTTGCGATCCACGCCTCGAATGCGTTGCTGCCGGATGGCTGGTCGAAGAATGTCCGGGTTGAGATTGGTCCCGATGGGCGGATCGCCTCAGTCGCTACAGGCGCGGCTTTCGTGCCCGGCGCTGTCCAGGTGCCAGTCCTGCTCCCGGCGCTGTCCAATCTGCACAGCCACACGTTCCAGCGCGCGATGGCGGGTCTCACGGAAGCGCGCGGTCCCTCGCAACACGATTCCTTCTGGACCTGGCGTGAAGTGATGTACCGCTTCCTCGACGTGCTGACGCCCGACGAGATCGAGGCGATCGCAGCCTTCGCCTTCATGGAGATGCAGGAGGCCGGCTTTTCGGCCGTGGCCGAGTTCCATTATCTGCACAACCGCCCGGGCGGCGCGCGCTACGACGACCCCGCGGAGCTGTCCGAGCGCATCGCGGCCGCGGCGCGGGCGACTGGGATCGGCCTGACGCTGCTGCCGGTTCACTATGCGCAGGGCGGCGTCGACGGGCGCCCTCTGGCTGGCGGACAAATGCGCTTCCGCAACAGCCTCGAGTCATTCGAGAAACTCGCCGCGCGGATGCCGGATGTGATTGCCAACCTGCCGGCCGATGCGTCGTGGGGCATCGCGCCGCATTCGCTGCGCGCGGTGTCGCGCGACGACCTCAGGCACCTCGCGCCGCTGGCGCCGGAGCGGCCGCTGCACATGCACATCGCCGAGCAGGAGAAGGAACTGGACGAGACCCGCGCCGCCTTTGGCGCCCGTCCGGTCGAATGGCTTTTGTCCGAGCACGACGTATCGGCGCGCTGGTGCTTGATCCACTGCACCCACATGAATCCCGCCGAGACCGAGGGTCTGGCGCGCTCGGGCGCGGTCGCGGGCCTGTGCCCGGTGACGGAGGCCAATCTCGGCGACGGCATCTTCGACGGCGCGCGCTTTCTCGGCGCGCGTGGCTCGTTCGGCGTCGGCTCCGATTCCAACGTCCGTATCGCCGCCACCGAGGAACTGCGCCAGCTCGAGTATTCGCAACGCCTGCGCGACCGGCTGCGCGTGGTGCTGGCGCCGCCGGGCCGGTCCGCCGGAGATGTTCTCTATCGAGGGGCGCTCGCCGGAGGCGCGAGGGCCCTTGGCCGCGCGTCGGGCGCAATAGAGCCCGGAATGTGGGCGGACCTCGTCTCTCTCGACCTCGATGCCGCGGGCTTCGCGCCGCTTGGCGGCTCCGCCGCACTCGACGCGTGGATCTTCTCAGCCGGTAATGCGGCGGTCTCCGAACTCTGGTCGGCCGGTCGCCATCGTGTCAAAGCCGGCCGGCACGTCGCGCGCGAGGCGATCGCGGCGCGCTATCGAGCCTGCCTCACATCGGTTCTGGAGCGCTTCTGATGGCATCCTTTCGCGCGATCAAGCAGGAGATGGAACGCCGTATCGCGACCCGCCAATGGGCCCCCGGCACGACGATCCCGGGCGAAGAGGATCTCGCCCGCGAATTTGGCTCGGCGCGCGCAACCGTTAACCGCGCCCTGCAGGAACTCGCCCGCGCCGGAGTCGTCGAGCGCAAGCGCAAGGCAGGTACGCGGATCGCGCTGCATCCGGTGCGCGAGGCGCGCTTCGTCATCCCGCTGGTGCGCCAGGAGATCGAGGCCGAGGGTGCTGCCTACCGCTATGCGCTCCTGTCGCGCGACATCGAGCCGGCGCCTGAGCTGGTTCGTGCGCGCCTTGGCCTTTCAGGCGATCTGCTGCACCTGCGCTGCCTGCATCTCGCCGACGGCGCGCCCTACCAGTTCGAAGACCGCTGGATCAATCCGGTGTCGGTGCCTTCGGCGCTCGCCGAGAGCTTCGCCGGGATCAGCCCGAACGAATGGCTGGTGCAGAACGCCCCGTTCTCCCGGGCAGATTTCTCGTTCCGCGCCGCGCGGGCCTCGGCCAGCGAGGCGGAGATCCTCGGTCTGCCGCCGGGCGAGGCAGTGTTCGTCGCAGAACGTGCGACCTTCATCGGCGAGGCGCCGGTCACTCTCGTCCGTCTCGTTCATCCGCCGGGATATGTGCTTCGGACTTCGCTGTAGTGTATCGTTCCAAAGACTAACGCCGATAGCCGCACATGCGACAAAGGCACGCTTGACCGCTTTGGCCGCCAAGCTATTTGGTCTTCGCAACCATTGGAGGTCGAAATGTTGAAAGCCTACGGAGTTGCAGCCGCCGCATTTGCCGTTCTCGCCTTTGCCGGTCAGGCGACCGCCCAGGATGCCGAGGCCGGCAAGAAAGTCTTCATCAAATGTGCCGTCTGCCACGGCATCGGCGAGACGAAGAAGCCGCTCGGCCCGTCGCTCAACGGTGTGATCGGCCGCACCGCCGGCACCGAAGCCGAATTCGCGGCGAAGGCCGCGGGCTATTCGAAGGCGATGAAGGAAGCCGGCGCAGCAGGACTCGTGTGGGACGAGGCAGCCATCGCCGAATACATCACCGACCCGAAGAAGAAGGTTCCGGGCAACAAGATGGCTTTCGCCGGCCTCAAGGTCGAGAAGGAACGCCTCGACGTGATCGCCTACATCAAGACCTTCTCCAATTGATCCGGCCCGGTCGGAGCTGAAACCGCCGCGTCTCTCCGCGGCGGCGACACAGTCCCGATACCGTTCTATGCTAGCGCGCACTCGTCCGAAATCCCGGACGGCAAAGGCATATTCGGCCCGGATCGATACGCGTGCAGCTTCTCAACCGGTACCTGTGCAGGCTTGTGGCCGCCATGTGGGCGGTCGCGATGCTGTTCGCGGCACAACCGTGCTCTGCGCAGGAGCCGAAGAGCCTCAACGGTGTGGCGCTGGTCATCGGCCAGTCGGCCTACGAGAACATCCAGGCGCTGCCCAACCCGGCCAACGACGCCCGCGAAATGGTGAAGCTGCTCACCGATCTCGGCTTCGACGCCCGCGGCGTGACCGACCGCGACGCATCGAAGCTGCGCCGCGATCTCGAGCGTTTCGCGGAAGACGCCGAAGATGCGGACGTGGCGCTCCTCTATTATTCCGGCCACGGCATCGAGGCGGCGGGCGACAACTGGCTGATCCCTGTGGACGCAGGCCCGGCGTCCCTGGAGACCGCCGAGGACTCCTTCGTCTCGCTCGCCTCGATCCTCGATGAGCTGAAGAAGACGGTACCGGTGACGATTGTCCTGCTCGACGCTTGCCGCACCAACCCGTTCCCGCCGGGCGCGACGCTGAAGCGCACGCCGACCGGTTCGAGCGAACCCGTCTCCGCCGGAGGACTGGGTGTTGTCCGTGGCGTCACCGGCTTCAAGGCGCCGGCGCCGACGAGCGACAATCTCGGCACGGTGATCGGCTTTGCCGCCGAGCCCGGCCAGCCGGCGCTCGACGGCGAATCGGGCGCCAACAGCCCCTATGCCGCGGCGTTGATCCGCCACCTCGCCGCGATGAAAGGCCTCGAGTTCGGCCAGGTTATGCGCATGGTGACCGAGGAGGTCTATCTCGCCACCAAGGCCCGCCAGCGGCCGTGGATGAACGAGAGCCTGCGTCGTCTCCTCTATTTCGGCATCGCGCCCGAGGAACCGCAGGGCGTCGACGCGACGATCACCGGCGAGCGGCGGCAATTGCTGCTCACCATGGCCGACCTGCCCGACTTCGAGCGCGTCCAGGTCGAGCAGGTGGCGCTGCGCGAAGGCGTCAAGCTCGATTCGCTCTACGGCATCCTGCGGGCGTTGGGCGAGGAGGCGACCCCCGCCAATCCCGAGGATCTCGGCAAATTGCTCGACGCCCAGGCGGGCCGGCTGAAGTCGATGCTGAACGAGCGCGCGGCGTTGCGCACCGACGACCCGGAACTGCTAGCGCTGGCAGGTGCTGCCGACCGAGCCATCGGCGAAGGTGCGATCGTCGCAGCGCGGCAATTCCTCGACGACGCGGTGGCAAAGGTCGAGGCCGGAAGTGCCGCGGTCGACGCGCTTGAAGAACAGGTCAAGGACAAGCGCATCGCCGACGCGGCGATCTATGCGAAGCGCGCCGACGCCGCCGCGCTCGCCTTCGACTTCCGCGCCGCTGCCGGCGACTATGCCAAGGCGTTCGACCTCGTCCAGAAATGGGACGAGCGTCTTGCCTGGAACTACAAGAACCTTGAGGCCGAGGCGCTTCGCGGTTTCGGCACCGCCACCGGCGACCGCGCCTCGCTCGACGGCGCGCTCGCCGCCTATCAGGCCGTGCTCGACATGCTGCCCAACGGCGAGAAGGGCCGTGACTGGGCGATCACCCGCAACAACATGGCGGTGGTGCTCAACACGATCGGCGAGCGCGAGGAGGGAACCGAGAACCTGTCGCGGGCGCTCGACACGTTCCGCGAGGCGATGGAGATCTTCGCCGCCGGCGGCGACGATCCCAATTGGGCGGCCGCGCAGAACAATATCGGCAACATTCTACTCGCCATGGGCGGGCGGTCCGGCGATACCGCGATGATCCGTGACGCGGTCGCCGCCTACCGGGCCGCCCTGGCAAAACGTCCGCGTGAAAAGGTGCCGCTCGACTGGGCGTCCTCGCACAACAATATCGGAATCGCGCTGTTCCAACTGTCGCAGCCGACCGGAGACGTGTCGGGACTTGTCGAGGCCGAGGCGTCCTACCGCGCCGCGCTCGAAGTGTTCACGCGCGAAGCGGCACCGGTCGACTGGGCGATGGTCGAGAACAATCTCGGCAACACGCTCAACGCGCTGTCGCTGGCGC
The DNA here is from genome assembly GCF_024710845.1 of Mesorhizobium sp. Lineage (GTDB taxonomy): Bacteria > Pseudomonadota > Alphaproteobacteria > Rhizobiales > Rhizobiaceae > Mesorhizobium_A. The sequence goes on along the minus strand of NZ_JANJTZ010000023.1, from coordinate 21,986 downwards.
GCAACGATCCGGAGCCGGCCAAACAGGCGGCCGAGGCGTTCAAGGCCGCGATGACCGTGCGCACGAAGGAGAACTGGCCGCTGCAATGGGCCGCCAGCCAGCTCAATCTCGGCAACAGCTACACAATGCTTGGCCGCTACGAGATCGGCACGGCCAGCATCGAGAGCGCGCGCGACGCTTACGAAAGTGCGTTGACGGTCTTCGATCGCGGCAAGACGCCGCTCGACTGGGCATCCGTGCAGAACAATCTCGGGTCGGCCTGGCAGACCATCGGCCAGCGCACGCAGGACGTCGCGGCGCTGGAAAAGTCGACCGAGGCGTTCCGGGCCGCGCGCAAGATCTACAAGCGCAAGGACTTTCCCTCCGACTGGGCGATGACGCACAACAACGAAGGCAACACGCTGCGCCTGATGGCGGCGGTGACTGGAGACGCGAAATACTACCGCGAGGCGATCGAGGCCTACGATCTGGCGCTGCGCGAATACACGCGGGAGCGGGCGCCGATGCAGTGGGCGCTTGCCACGTCCAGCATGGGCGATGCGCTGCAATTCCTTGCCGCGACCGAGGAGAAGACCGACAACCTGCATGCGTCGGTCGCCGCCCGAAGGGCAGCGCTCGGCGTGCTCACCCCGCAGAACGCGGCAGTCGATTGGGCGAATGCGCAGAACGGCCTCGGCATGTCGCTGCTCAATCTCGCTACCCGCGAGCAGAATCCGGCCTTCCTGCCCGAAGCGAAGGCTGCCTTCGAGGCGACGACGCAGGTCTTCACGCGCGAGGCGCAGCCGCTGCAATGGGCTTTCGCGCTGAACAATATCGGCGACGTACACTGGTCGCTCGCCGCCCAGGGCGGCGGCGCCGCCGACTACCGGCAGGCGCTGTCCATGTTCGAGCAGGCGAAGGAGGGCTTCTCAGAGGCCGGCTACGCGCCGCTCATCGACCTGGTCGACAAGAAGATCGAACTGGTCAAGGCGAGCCTCCCGAAGTAGGTCGCCTCAGCCGAGCCCGTCGAACAGCACCGTCGAGAGATAGCGTTCCGCAAAGGACGGGATGATGACGACGATTGTCTTGCCGGCATTCTCCGGCCGCCGTCCGACGACGGTCGCCGCCTGCAATGCCGCACCCGACGAGATGCCGACAGGCACGCCTTCCAGCCGCGCGACAAGCCGCGCATTGGCGAAGGAATCCTCGTTGGAAACCGTCACCACCTCGTCATAGACGCTGGTGTCGAGGATCTTCGGCGCGAAGCCGGCGCCGATGCCCTGGATCTTGTGCGGGCCGGGCTGGCCGCCCGAGAGCACGGGCGAGGCCTCCGGCTCGACGGCGACGACCCGGACGCCCGGCTTGCGGGCCTTGAGCACCTGGCCGACGCCGGTGATCGTTCCGCCCGTGCCGATGCCGGCGACGAAGATGTCGACCGCCCCCTTCGTGTCGTTCCAGATCTCTTCCGCCGTGGTCTTGCGGTGGATCTCCGGGTTGGCCGGGTTTTCGAACTGCTGCGGGATCACTGCGCCGGGGATGGTCTGCACCAGTTCCTCGGCCTTGGCGATCGCCCCTTTCATGCCCTTGGCGCCTTCGGTCAGCACGAGTTCGGCACCCAGCAGCGCAAGCATCTTGCGGCGCTCGATCGACATCGTCTCGGGCATGGTGAGGATCAGCCGGTATCCCTTGGCCGCGGCCGCGAAGGCGAGCGCGATGCCGGTGTTGCCTGACGTCGGCTCGACCAGCGTAGTCTTGCCGGGAATGATGCGGCCGTCGGCCTCCATCGTCTCGATCATGGCGACGCCGATGCGATCCTTGACGCTGGCGATCGGATTGAAGAACTCGAGCTTGGCCAGGAGGTTGGCGACGATGCCCTTCTCTTTGGCGAACTTGTCCAGGCGCACGATCGGCGTGTCGCCTATGGTCTCGGTGATCGAGTTGTAGACCCGGCCACGTCCCGGAACGCGCGTCCCGCTCGCCTGACTGTTCATCGTTTTCTCCCTGAGGCAGTTTGCAGCACCATAGTCTCTCGCCCTTCGGATTCCGAGAGCCGATCAAGTCGATACGATCGAATGCGTAGAACATGGTTCTAAGCAATGTCGCTGGTTAGAATGAGAATCTAATCCGACGGTCGCCACGTCCCGGCTGTGGCGGAAAGGCGATGGCTTGCGCCCATTGGCCCGGCGCCGACACGCTTGCAATCCTCGGGTGAGACGGTAAATCCGTGATCCGTATGCGCCCCGCACCTGGACGGCGCGAAGAGCGGGACGCTTCATGAGCCAATTCGACGTGCTGTGCATCGGCAACGCGATCGTGGACATCATCGCGCGGTGCGAGGAGAGTTTTCTCGTCGACAACGGCATCATCAAAGGCGCGATGAACCTGATCGACACCGACCGCGCCGAGCTGCTCTATAGCCGCATGGGTCCCGCCATCGAAGCCTCTGGTGGCAGCGCCGGCAATACGGCCGCCGGCGTCGCGAGCTTCGGCGGCAAGGCCGCCTTCTTCGGCAAGGTCGCGCAGGACGCGCTCGGGCGGATCTATACCCACGACATCCGCGCCCAGGGCGTCGCCTTCGACACCAAGCCCCTGGAGGTGCCGCCGCCGACCGCGCGGTCCATGATCTTCGTCACCGCCGACGGCGAGCGTTCGATGAATACCTATCTCGGCGCCTGCGTGGAACTGGGGCCTGAAGACGTCGAGGAAGACAAGGCTCGCGGCGCGAAGGTGACCTATTTCGAGGGCTACCTCTGGGATCCGCCGCGCGCCAAGGACGCCATCCGCCTCACCGCGAAACATGCCCACGCGGCCGGCCGGGAGGTCTCGATGACCCTGTCGGATTCCTTCTGCGTCGACCGCTATCGCGACGAATTTTTGTTCCTCATGCGCTCGGGCACCGTCGACATCGTCTTCGCCAATGAGAGCGAGCTGAAGTCGCTCTACCAGACGGCCTCGTTCGAGGCGGGGCTGGACGCGATCCGCAAGGATTGCAGGCTCGCGGCGGTCACCCGATCGGAGCTCGGATCGGTGATCGTGCGCGGCGACGAGACCGTCCAGGTCGACGCTATCGAGATCGGCGAACTGGTCGACACTACTGGCGCCGGCGACCTCTACGCCGCCGGCTTCCTGTTCGGCTATACCACGGGCCGCTCGCTGGAGGACTGCGGTAAGCTCGGCTCGCTGGCTGCCGGTCTGGTCATCCAGCAGGTCGGGCCGCGCCCGCGCCAGAACCTGCGCCAGGCGGCGATCGAAGCGGGCCTTCTCTGACTCTTCGCTGCTGCCGGCCTTCGCTCTCGTCAGATCGAACCATAGACGCTACACTGTGGGCGGCCCGGCCGGCCCAGAAACGTGTCGCACGGAGGTCGCCTGATATGAACGTCGCCAATCTCCAACTCCAGGGACTGCTGATGGCGGTCGCCTCGATCAACCGGACCCTTGTCGAGAAGGGGCTTCTTTCGATCGAAGAAGTCGATATGGCCCTGCGCAAGGCGGAAACGAGCTTCACTTCGGAGGGCGGGCTTTTTGAAGAATTGCCGCCGTCGAACAAGGAGGCGATCTGTTTCCCGATCCGCCTGCTCAGGACGGCAAACCACGGACACTCCCGAACGAAGGTGCTTCCGTTCTCCGAACTGACGAAGACCGTTGGGGGAACGAGGCATCCCTACGAAGAGCGGATCTAGACAGATCAGAACTTGTAGGTAAGCGTGCCCTCGATCAGGTCGATCTCGAGGGAGTTGCCTGTGTTGTTCATGTTCTCGAACGTGTACTTCAGGTATTTCACCCCGAAGATCGCGTTCTCCAGCGTGGCGAAATCGAGGCCGGCGCCAACCGCGGAGCCGCGCCCGTCGAAACCGGCGCTGGTGCTGCCATAGGCGCCGCCGGCGGTGCCGTAGACCAATACCCGGTCGAACGAATAGCCGATCCGAGCCCGCAGATCGATGACGGATGTCAGCCGGTTGTTGGGGCCGATCTCGATATCGGCGGCAGAGAGCGAGCCTTCCACGCCGGCAACCGCGTCTCCGAGTGTCCAGTCGTATCCGGCGTGAAGGCCGCCGATCGCGCCTTCGCCGGCGACCACGCCGGGGCCCCAGGCATAGCCGCCCTGCACGCCGAGCCTGAAGCCGCTCCAGTCGAAGTCCTGGTCGCCCGCGAAGCGCTCGGCGATCGGCGCCGGAATCTCGTCGGCCGCAAAGGTCGGCGTCGCCACGAGAAACAAAAAGGCAGCTACGCTAGGTCTCACGCTTCCGGTCCCGGTCTCACGCCCCCTCAGGCATGACATCTCACCAAGAATGCCGGTCAACGATATGTGTTCCGTTAACGCGACATCGTGAACGATGCTTCCGAAATGAGACGGAAATGCGAAAAACCTGTGGCGGCGGCGGGACTCAGGGAATGTCTTCCGGCCGCCGGCCGGGCCGGGCCTTGTAGCGCGGAAACGTCCATCCGAACTTGAGCGCTCCGCCGCGCACGATGAAGGCGGCAGCCGCCGCGACGAGGGCTGCGGCAAGGATCGGAAAACCGAGCAGGAAAAGGCCGGTATGCGTCGCTGCGCCCACCAGCGCCGCGGTCACGTAGATCTCGGGCCGCAGCAGCACCGACGGTTCTCCGGCCAGGAGGTCGCGCAATATGCCGCCGAAGGTTGCGGTGAGAATGCCGGTGACGATGGCGATGGCCGGCGAGCCGGTAGCGTCCAGTCCCTTTTGCGCGCCGAGCACGCAATAGGCCGCGAGGCCGACCGCGTCGAGCCAGAGCAGCAGCCGCCAGCGGCTCTCGAACAGATGGGCGGTGAAGAAGACAAGCACCGCGACCGCTGCGCAGACGAGGATGTAGCCTGGCTCCCTGACCCAGAACACCGGCGTCTGGCCCAGGATCAGGTCGCGGAACGTGCCGCCGCCGACGCCGGTGACGCTTGCGAGGAACAGGAACCCGATCATGTCGAGTTCCTTGCGCGACGCCGCCAGCGCGCCGGTGGCGGCGAAAACCGCAATGCCGGCATAGTCGAAGGCGAGGATGGGGTTCATGGGATAAGGGAGTAGGGGAATAGGGCAGTAAGGCAATAGGAAATTGCGACATTGCTATGCGCCGCCATCCGGGTGAACGCTCTATGCGGCGCGCTTTTCCGCATGCGCGTTGCGGATCATCGCGAGGATGACATCCAGAATCTGGTGAGGCGGCATGTCGAAACCGTTTGTGTGGATGACGACACGTCTGCCCCCAAGAACGAACGAATGGAACGCCGATTCCGGCGAAAATCGCCGGACGCTGCGGTCCCTGAGCTTGAACGAGTGGATGCCTCTCATGCCTATGCGGCCGGCCATGTGGCGCTGGTCGCCGACGCTCTCAAACTCGTCCCACCGCACCATGCGGCGGAATATCCGCCGATCAACCAAGCCCTCCGCGCGTATCTCCAGCAGCGGACGGTTCGATAACGCTGTAATGGCGAGTAAGAGTAGCCCCTCGATAACCGGAGCCAGAATCAGAAGAGCGATCCCCGTGAAGACCAAGCCGAGCAGGAACGTGTCAGCAGGAAAATCGCCCGCGCCGAACATTGGCGGCACCAACCATTTGGCGTAATTGCCTAGAACCCAAAAGCAGACCATGACGCCGATCGAGAAGTAAGCCACCAGCCAGAAGCTAAATCTTCGCTTCGGGATCAGCGGCAGATCAAAGGTCAACTCCGGTCCGTCGGTGACGAACACCGTCGGAGGTGTCTTGATCGTGACCGTCTGATCCATGTTGGCCGCAGTTACCTCAAGCGTCTAGCCTCTGCCCTTCAGGATGTCGCTGCCCTCACGCATCCTTCTCCGCCTGCTCGTTGATTGGCCCCGGCTCGGCCGGCTGGGCGGGCGCCGCCTTCGGCCCGCCCTTGGCAATGCCGACCATGGCGGGGCGCAGCACGCGGTCGCCGATCGAATAGCCGGACTGCACGACCTGCACGACCGTGCCGTTCGGAACGTCGGGATTCGGCACTTCGAACATCGCCTGGTGGAAGTTCGGATCGAAGCGCTCGCCCTGCGGCTCGAGCTTCTTCACGCCATGCCGCTCGAGCGCCGAGAGCATCGCCCGCTCGGTGAGATCGACGCCCTCGAACAGCGCCTTGAACCCGGCGTCTCCGGCCTCCTTCGCCTCGGCCGGCACGGCATCGAGCGCGCGGCGCAGATTGTCGGACACCGTCAGCATGTCGCGCGCAAAATTGGTCACGGCATAGGTGCGCGCGTCAACCACGTCGCGCGCGGTGCGGCGGCGCAGGTTTTCCATCTCGGCGGCGAGGCGAAGGGCCCGGTCCTTGAGCTCCTCGTTCTCCTTCATCAGCCGCACCAGCGCCTCGTAGTCGCCGTCACTGCCTTGTGAGCCTTCGGCCGCGGCATCGTCGATGCGTTCGTCGTTCATGTCGTCGTTGGGCTTCTCGCTCATCGCGTCGGTCCTGCTTCAACTGTTCGTGAGTTGCGCCCGATATCGATATTTGCAGCCGAAAAATCAAGGCTGGATCGGCAGTTTGCCGCTATCGGCGGCCCGGTGCTGGAAGCGCATGCCTCCAGGCGATCGTCAGCGCATCGTCCAGTTCCGCGTTAGACAGGGCCGAAAGCTTCGCCGTCGTCCAGCCCTGCCTGCCCCAGGCGTTCGGCACCGCGGCGAAGGCGTCCGGCGCGACTTCGCATTTGAGCGATTGCTCGTCGGGGCTGAACTTGAAGTTGGCGGTGGCGCCATCGGCCGCCAGCGTGACGTAGATCCGCTTTACCTTGAAGGCTGCGCGATCGAAATGCGGCGCCTCGGTGGTTCCTGGCAGGGCGAGCGCGGCGCGCCGCAGATCGTCCGCACTGGTCACCGCAGCATCCGGCTGATCATCTGCGCGGTGTAATCCACCATCGGCACGATCCGCGCGTAATTGAGCCGGGTCGGGCCGATGACGCCGAGCGCGCCGACCACCCGCGCGTTCTTGTCGCGGTAGGGCGCCACGACCAGCGACGAGCCGGACAGCGAAAACAGCTTGTTTTCCGAGCCGATGAAGATGCGCACGCCCGATCCGCCCTCAGCGAGGTCGAGAAGCTGCATCAGCCCGTCCTTGGTCTCGAGATCCTCGAACAGGTGGCGCAACAGCTGGATGTCGGCCTCGGCGGTGACGTTTTCCAGCAGGTTGGCGCGGCCGCGCACGATCAGCGTCGCCGGCAGGCCGCCGCCGCCGGCCCAAACGGCCAGCCCCTTGTCGACGAGATCCTGCGACAGCGCATCGAGCGCCGTCTTGGTCTCCGCCTTCAGCCGCGCGACCTCGGCGCGGGCTTCGGCAAGCGTACGGCCGACGATATGGGCGTTGAGGAAGTTCGACGCTTCCATGAGCTGCGACGTCGTCACGCCCTCCGGCAGTTCGACGATACGGTTCTCGACGTCGCCGTTCTGCGACACCAGCACGGCCAGCGCGCGGGTCGGCTCGAGCTGGATGAATTCGAGATGCTTCAACGGCACCTCGTTCTTGGCCGCGACGACGAGGCCGGCGCCGCGCGACATGCCCGACAGCATCTGGCTCGCCTCGGTCAGCATCTGCTCCAGCGTCGCGCCCGAGCCGGTGGCCTTCACCTGGGCCTCGATCACGCGGCGCTCTTCCTCCGAAAGGTCTCCGAGTTCCATGAAGGCGTCGACGAAGAAGCGCAGGCCCTTCTGCGTCGGCAGACGCCCGGCGGAGATGTGCGGCGCGTAGATGAGCCCGAGTTGCTCCAGGTCGCTCATCACGTTGCGCACGGTGGCCGGCGACAGCGAGGCCGGGAGCATGCGCGACAGGTTGCGCGAACCGAGCGGCTCGCCGTCGCGCAGGTACGAATCGACGATCGCGCGGAAGATGTCGCGTGAGCGCGCATCGAGCGATTGCAGATTCTGATCGAAGATCGGTTTCGTCATGGTTCGACGCAGGGTTCCTCGATGTGAATATAGTCTCGGCAGCGAATGGCGCAACCGAGCCGGTTTCCTCGGTTGCCCGCCGGGCGCGCAGCGTCTACAAGCCCCCATTTCCGGCCAACAGAGACCACACCATGCGTCCTTCCAAGCGCCAGCCCGACGAGATGCGGGCCATTTCCTTCGAACGGGGCGTCTCCAAGCACGCCGAGGGCTCCTGCCTCGTCAAATTCGGCGATACACACGTCCTGTGCACGGCGAGCCTGGAGGAGAAGGTGCCCGGCTGGCTGCGCAACACCGGCAAGGGCTGGGTGACGGCCGAATACGGCATGCTGCCGCGCTCCACCGGCGATCGCATGCGCCGCGAGGCGGCGAGCGGCAAGCAGGGCGGCCGCACCATGGAGATTCAGCGCCTGATCGGCCGTTCGCTGCGCTCCGTGGTCGATCTCCAGGCGCTTGGCGAGGTGCAGATCACCGTCGACTGCGACGTGATTCAGGCCGATGGCGGCACCCGCACCGCGGCGATCACCGGCGGGTTCGTCGCGCTGCACGACTGCCTCTCCTGGATGGCCGCGCGGAAAATGACCGACGTCTCGAAGGTCTTGAAGGACCACGTCGCCGCGATCTCATGCGGCATCCATGACGGCGTGCCGGTGCTCGACCTCGACTATCTCGAGGATTCGTCGGCCGGCACCGACGCCAATTTCGTCATGACCGGTAAGGGCGGCATCGTCGAGATCCAGGGCACCGCCGAGGGCATCCCCTTCACCGAGGAGGAGTTCGCTGCGCTGATGAACCTTGCCAAGAAGGGCATCGCTCGCCTCGTCGACCTGCAGAAGATGGCGGTGGGGTGAGGAACGGTCCGCAGAGCGGACGAAAAGCCCCTGAATGGGCTTTTCGAGTGACGAACGCCCCGAGCGATGGCGAGGGGCCGGGAGGCATTTCGCCATGACCCCTTCGCACGTGCTCGAATCCGCGCTCTACGTAACCGACCTCGCCGCCGCCGAACATTTCTACGGCACGGTGCTGGGGCTGGAGCCGGCCGGCAAGGTCGAAGGCCGCCACGTCTTCTTCAAGTGCGGCAAGGGCATCGTGCTGCTGTTCAATGCCGAGGCCACCCGCCACGCGCCGCCACCGGATGCGCGCCTGCCGGTCCCGCCGCATGGGGCGGTGGGCGAGGGACACCTCTGTTTCGCCGCGACTGAAGAAGAGATCGACCGCTGGAAGGCGCATCTGACCGCGGCCGGCGTCGCCATCGAGGCGGAGTTCGCATGGCCGCGCGGCGGCCGCTCGATCTATTTCCGCGACCCGTCGGGCAATTCGCTCGAGTTCGCCAATCCGTCGATATGGGGTTTCTGATGAGGGATCTCGGCAAGCGCATCGTCGTCGCCAGCCACAATGCCGGCAAGCTGGCCGAGTTTGCCGATCTGCTTGCCCCGTTCGGCCTGGAGGCGAGGTCGGCTAAGGAGTTCGGCCTGCCCGAGCCGGAGGAGACCGGAACGACCTTCGAGCAGAATGCCTACCTCAAGGCCTATGCGGCAGCGTCCGCCACCGGCCTGCCGGCCATGTCGGACGATTCCGGTCTTGTCGTCGACGCGCTCGGCGGCGCGCCGGGAGTCTACACTGCCGACTGGGCGACGAAGCCAGACGGCTCGCGCGATTTCATGATGGCGATGGAGAAGACCGAGAGGGATCTCCAGGATGCAGGCGCCACCGATCCCTCGCAACGTACCGGCCGCTTCGTCGCCGTCATCTGCCTGTGCTTTCCCGACGGCGAAGCCGAATACTTTCGTGGCGAGGCGGAGGGTTCTCTCGTCTGGCCGCCGCGAGGCACGAGCGGCTTCGGCTATGATCCGGTATTCCTGCCCGCCGGCCATGCCCGTACCTTCGGCGAGATGACGGCCGAGGAGAAGCACGGCTGGAAGCCGGGCATGGATACCGCAACCTCGCATCGCGCCCGCGCCTTCAAGATATTTGCCGAGGCGAGGCTCGGACTGACGTGACCCCGATCTCCGACCCCGGCTTCGGCGTCTATCTGCACTGGCCGTTCTGCGCGGCGAAGTGCCCGTATTGCGACTTCAACAGCCATGTTCGTCACCAGCCGCCCGACCAGGCGCGTTTCGCGCAGGCGTTCAGGCGCGAGCTCGAGCATTTCCGCGCCCGCACCGGACCGCGCCAGGTGACCTCGATCTTCATCGGCGGCGGCACGCCGTCCCTGATGGAGCCTGCCACCGTCGGCGCGTTGCTCGACACGGTCTCCGATCTGTGGACGGTGCCGGACGGCATCGAAATCACGCTGGAGGCAAACCCGTCCTCGGTCGAGGCCGGTCGCTTCCGTGGCTACCGAGCGGCGGGCGTTAACCGCGTCTCCCTCGGCGTCCAGGCTCTGAACGATCCGGACCTGCGCTTCCTCGGGCGGCTGCACGACGTGGCGGAGGCGAAACGCGCCATCGGCCTCGCGCGCGACATCTTCCCGCGCCTGTCCTTCGACCTGATCTACGCCCGGCCGGGCCAGACCATTCCTGCCTGGGAGGCCGAACTCGCCGAGGCGATCGACCTCGCCGCCGACCATCTGTCGCTCTACCAGCTGACGATCGAGGAGGGCACGCGCTTCCATGCGCTGCATGCTGCGGGCAAGCTGGTGATGCCGACCCCGGATCTCGCTGCCGATCTTTACGCGGCGACGCAGGAAGTCACCGCCGCGCGCGGCCTGCCGGCCTACGAGATCTCCAACCACGCGAAACCCGGCGCCGAAAGCCGCCACAACCTCGTCTACTGGCGCTATGGCGAATATGTCGGCGCCGGCCCCGGCGCGCATGGACGTTTCGTCGACGGAAACCGCCGCATCGTGACCTTCACCGAGAAGATGCCGGAGACCTGGGCCAACCTGGTCGAGGCCAACGGCCACGGCATCGTCGGCGGCGAAACGCTCAACAGGTCGGAAGAGGCGGACGAGTTCCTGATGATGGGACTGCGTCTCGCCGAAGGCATCGACCTCGTGCGCTACGAGGCGATGGCGCGGCGTCCGCTGTCCTCGGCCCGCATCGCCATCCTTCAGGAGGAAGGGCTGGTCGAACCGGTCGGCAACTCACGGCTTCGCGCGACGTCGACCGGGATGATCGTGCTCGACGCGCTGGTTGCCGATCTCGCCCGCCAGGACTGATCGCGGCGCTTTCGCAGTCGGCATGGACTCCGCCTCGGACCGCGTTTCCTTCAGTTCAAGCTTGTGGACGAGATATTCGAGCTTCGCCTCGAAATGCGGCAGGAACCTCACGGGTTCGTCGCCTCGCCGCTCGTCTCCTTCGAGCGGGGCGGCCATTTGGCTGGCCTGGCCATGATGGTCTGAGCTTCGGCATGGCTTTTCCGGGTGTCGTCGCGGGGTTTTTCCTCGCGGGGCTTCCGCTTTCCAGCGTAGTAGGTTTCGAAGCCATCGTGCAGCAGCAGGCCGTCCATCGTCTTCCTCCACGATCGAGATTCCCAAACCCGCCACGTGTCTTTTTGTTCCCGATCGTGGCGACCGGATGGCGGCGCCCTTTCCCTGATGCTGGCAGACGTGCGACACACGGCCGATGAAGGGTGATGACGCACGACACGAGACCGATAACCCGCCGCGCAGGACATTCCTTGTCGGCGAGACGGAAATCGCCGCGCGGCCGCTGGAGCCGGCGCTCTATCTGGTTGCCACGCCCATCGGCAATCTCGGCGACATCACGCTGCGCGCGCTTCAGACGCTCGCCGCAGCCGACGTGCTTGCCTGCGAGGACACGCGCGTTACGCGCAACCTGCTCTCGCGATACGGCATCCGCCAGCGGCCGGTCTCCTATCACGAGCACAACGCGGCCGAGGCGGGGCCGGGGCTCATCGCCGCCGTCGCCGCCGGCAGGAGCGTGGCGCTGGTCTCGGATGCCGGAACGCCGCTCGTCTCCGATCCGGGCTACCGGCTGGTCGGCCAGGCCATCGACGCAGGGCTGCGCGTGGTTCCGATCCCCGGCGCGTCGGCGCCGCTGGCGGCGCTGACGGCGAGCGGCCTGCCCTCGGATGCGTTTCTCTTCGCCGGCTTCCTGCCGGTCAGGGACGGCCAGCGCCGCCAGCGGCTAGAGGCGCTGAAGGCTGTGCCCGCGACGCTGATCTTCTTCGAATCGCCGCGCCGTCTCGACGAGGCTTTGGCCGCGATGGCACAGGTGTTGGGCGATCGTCCCGCCGTCATCGGCCGCGAGCTCACCAAGACCTTCGAGGAATTCCGCCGCGGCGGGCTCGCCGAGCTTGCCGCGCACTACGCGTCCGTGGAGGCTCCGAAGGGCGAGGTGGTGATCTGCGTCGGCCCGCCGGCGGAGGAAGCCCCGGAGGCCGATGACATAGACCGGCTGCTGATCTCTCTGGCGTCAGAAATGCCGGCCTCGAAGGCCGCCGCCGAGGCTGCGCGCCTGACCGGACAGCCCAAGCCCGGCCTCTATCGTCGCCTGCTCGACCTCAAGGGCGAGGCCGGTGGCGCCTGACGGCCGTAGCAAACGCCTGCGCGCCTACCGCCTCGGCTTCCGGGGCGAGTTGCTCGCCTCGCTGGCCCTCATGGCCAAGGGCTACCGCATCGTCGCCCGGCGCTACAAGACGAGGCTCGGCGAGATCGATCTGATCGCCCGGCGGGGCGATGTCGTTGCCATCGTCGAGGTTAAGGCCCGGCCGACACTGGCCCAGGCGATGGACGCGGTCGGCCGCGAGGCGGCCTGGCGCATCGAGGGAGCGGCCGACATGTGGCTGTCGCGCCAGCGCGACCATGCCCAGCTTTCGATCCGGTTCGACCTCGTCGCCATATTGCCCTGGCGCTGGCCGGTGCATGTCGAGAACGTCTTTTCCGGCCGGTCGTAGGCAACGGACATACTTCCCTTGCGGAACGACGTTTTCATCTGCAATCTGAATGGTCTCAATAGCCTTCGGAGTTATCGATATGTGCCACGCCTGCGTCATCGAGAACGTCAAGTCGAACATGCTGTCGCGTCGTGCCCTGTTCCGAGGCGGGCTGGCCGCGACCGGAGCGGCGGTCGCCGCGGCGGCCGCGCCGGCGCCCTTGTTCGCGCAGTCGGCCGCGCCCGCCAAGGCGCACGATCTCACCCACGAACTCTACGACATGTTCCCGACCTATTTCGGCGCCCAGCAGCTGTTCATGGAACAGAAGTTCAACTTCAAGGAACATACGTTCAACCTGTTCGAGCTGCGCATCAGCGAGCACACGGGCACGCATATCGATGCGCCGCTGCACTTCACCGCCGACGGCAAGTCGGTCGCCGAGCTTCCCGTCGAGGATCTGGTCGCCCCGCTCGTCGTCATCGACATCAAGGCCAAGGCGGCGGAGAACGCGGACGCCCAGGTGACGACTGAGGACATCAAGGCCTGGACCGACGCCAACGGCCCGATCCCCGACGGCGCGATCGTCGCGATGAACTCGGGCTGGGCCGCGCATGTCGCGACCGACAAGTTCCGCAATCTCGGCGCCGACGGCAAGACGATGCATTTCCCCGGCTTCCACGTCGACGCGGTCAAGCAGTTGCTCGAGACCTCGACCAAGGCGATCGCCGTCGACACGTTGTCGCTCGACTTCGGCCAGTCACCGGATTTCATCGTCCACAACACCTGGCTGCCCGCCGGCCGCTACGGCATCGAGGGCATCGCCAATCTCGACGCCGTTCCGGCCAAGGGCGCGACGATCGTCGTCGGCGCACCCAAGGTCAGGGGCGGCACCGGTGGTCCGGCGCGTGTGTTTGCGATGGTGTGAGGTGAAGATCGACGCAGGCTAATCCCGCGCCGTCACCTTCATCGGCAGGCCGCCTTCGGGCTGCGTGGTGAGCTTTTGCACCGGCCACGGATTGGTTTCGGCGACCGTGTCGAAGCGGAAGCGCGACATCAGCACGGCCAGTGCGATCACCGCCTCCTGCATCGCGAAACTGGCACCGATGCAGATGCGCGGGCCGGCGCCGAAGGGGAGATACTGGAAGCGGTCGATCCGGTCGCGGTTTCCCGGGTGGAAGCGCGACGGCATGAAGGCGTCCGGCCGGTCCCAGAGCTTGCGGTGGCGATGCACCGTCCAGGGCATGACCAGCACGGTCGCGCCTTCGCGCAAGATCAGATCGCCGTAGCGGTCCCCCTCGATCGGCTGGCGGTTGATCGACGGCGCCGGCGGATAGAGGCGCATCGCCTCCTCGAAGGCCGCGCGGGTGAGCGGCATGGCGTCCAGCCATTTGACCGGGTCCGGCTCGCGGGCGAGCACGGCGTCGATCTCGGCCTCGATCTTCTCGCGCTCCCAGGGCGATTCCGCCAGGCAGTAGATGGTCCAGCCGAGTGCGCGGGCCGTCGTCTCGTGGCCGGCGCCTATGAAGGTGATGATGTTGTCTTCGATCTCGCCGCGCGTCAGCCCGTCCGGGCCTTCCGCCTTGAGCAGAAGCGTCAGGAAATCCTGGGGCGCGCTGTCCGGGTCGCGCTTCAGTCGCTCCTCGCGCATGGTGATCGTGTCGGCGACGATGCCTCGGAAGTAGGCCATCGTCTTGCGGCCGCGGATGCGCGTGATCCGCGGCAGCCAGTCGGGTGCGCGCAACAGGTCGAGCGGGTCGACCCGGCCCATCGTCTCGAACAGGCGATCGATCTGGGTCTCGAACGTGCCCGGAGGTGCGGCGATCTCGCCCGAGAACAGCGTCTCGGCCAGAATGTCGTAGGTCAGCGTCGTCATGTCGCGCGCGACGTCCACCGTCGAGCCGGACACGTAGCGGTCGGCGAAGGCCCGCGTGCGCGCCAGCATCGGCGGCGCGAAGCCGAAAATGTGCCGCGGCGTGAACACCGGAGCCATGGCCTTGCGCGACCGCTTCCACACCTCGCCTTCGGCGGTCAGTAGCCCGTCGCGCAGTATCGGGCGCAGGATCTTCTGCCGCACCACCGACATTTTGTAGTTCTTGACGTTGTCGACGAGGATGTGCCGGATCAGGCCCGGATCGTTGGCGACGACCAGCGGTCCGCCGACGCCTCCGACCGAGATCCAAGGCTCGTTGTAGGACGGCTCGCCCCACAGTTCGAGCGGGTTGCGGTAGACGATACGGATCATCTCCAGGAAGGACGGCGGCGCAGTGCGCGGTGTCGGCGCGGGCGGCACGAATGGGGCTGGCGTTGCATCCATGTGGCCGAAGGCTCCTGTTCGCCGTGAATCTAGTGCGGGACACGCCAGGCGCAACTGCGGCGTAATCGTCGCGGCGACGGACCGCACTGCCAGTTCGTGGAAACTTTTCGTAAAAAGTTAAGGATGATTTGCCTCAATCTCCTTGCGAACGCATTGTTCCCGCGGATCGAACAGTCGGATCGCAACCAAGTTTTCGGCTGGGAGTTTACGGTGGGCTGACGCGGTCGGCAGACGGACTGTATGGGAACTGGAAGTGGGTACTGAAGATGTCTTGCAGGATACTGGTGGTTGAGGACGAGATCTTCGTCGCCATCGAAATCGAACATGTGGTGACGCAGCTCGGGCATATGCCGGTTGGAATCGCCGCCGACAGCCGGAAAGCCGCGGAACTCGCCGCCGAAGCCGAGGTGGCACTCGTGGATCTGAACCTTCGCGACGGCCCCACCGGCCCGGCGATCGGCCGGATGCTGGCGGAAAAGCATGGCGTCACCGTCGTCTTCGTAACCGCCAATCCGGCGCAGCTCGGAGACGGCGTACCGGGTACCTTGGGCGTCATCTCCAAACCGGTCAATGATGACGAGATGCGTCAGGCCGTCAGCTTCGCCGTTGCGCATCGGCGCCGCGAGAGTGCCCTCCCGCCGCCCACGATGCGTCTCTTCGCCAACAACAATGCGATCGCTTCCGGAGTGGCGGTGTAGATCATTTCCGGCGAACCTTGGATCGCCGGAAGTTCATTACGCCGACCGTCGCAGCGACCGCGTCGGAATCCGCACCGACACCCGCAAGCCGTCGCTTTCCCAGATGCGGGTCAGTCTGCCTGACAGCTGGCCTTCGACTGACAGCGCGATCAGCCGGCTGCCGAAACCTTCGCGCTCCGGCGGCACGGTGGTAACGCCGGTTTCCTTCCAGCCGATGGCAAGCTCGTCGTCGACCAACGACATGTCGACCGAGACGCGGCCGTTGCGGTGCGAGAGTGCGCCGTATTTGGCCGAGTTGGTTGCCAGTTCATGGAACAGGAGCGCGATCGGCGTGGCCGACCGGTCGTCGATGGACGCGTCGGCCCCGGTGATGGAGAGGCGCTCGTCGCCGGTCTCCCGGTAGGGCCGCAAGAGCGTTTCGATCAATCCCTGCACCGTGACGCCGACCTGCGCGGGCCGCGACGCGGCCGAATGAGGTCGGACGAAGTCGTGGGCGACGCCGAGTGCCGAGATGCGCTCCCGCAGGGTTTCGGCGAGCGGCTTCAGCTCCGGATAGGTGCGCGCCGACAGGGAAACGATTCCGTTCAGCACCGAGAAGATATTCTTGATGCGATGGCTGAGTTCCTGCGCGACGATCTCGCGCTCTTCGGCCGCCAGCTTGGTCTCGTGGATGTCGGTGCAGGTGCCGAACCAGCGGACGATGTGGCCTTGCGGATCCCGCACCGGCATGGCGCGGCCGAGCGTCCACCTGTATTCGCCGCTGTGGTGGCGCAGCCGGTATTCGATCTGGTACGGCTCGCCCGTTTCCAGCGAGTGTCGCCATGCCGCCCAGGCGCGGTCCTGGTCCTCGGGATGGAACATCCCGTTCCAGCCCTCGCCGTCCGTCGATCCCGCCGGCACGCCCGTGAACTCGTACCAGCGCGCGTTGTAATAGTCGTGATAACCGTCGGGCAGCGTCGACCAGACCATCTGCGGCATCGAGTCGGCAATGGCGCGGAATTTCGCCTCGCTCTCGGCGAGCTTCTCCTGGGCCCGCTTGTGATCGGTGATGTCGACCGAAACGCCGGCGAGCCGCACCGGCTTGCCGTCCGCGTCTACCACGACGGTCCCGGTCGCGAGGACCCAGCGGTTGGCGCCGGATGCACTCGTCAATCGGTATTCGCCCCGATATGCGGCGCGCGCCTCCAACGCGCCTTTGATGTTATCGGTCACCCGCTGCCGGTCCTCCGGATGAATGCCCTCGATATAGGCTTCGATCGGAGCACCGGACGCCGCGGCGTCCGGATCGACGCCGTACATCTCCGCAAACCGGCGGTCGGCGGAGACGCGATTGGTTGCAAGATCCCAGTCCCAGACACCCACAATGCCCGACGCGCTCAGCGCCAGCGATAGGCGTTCCTCGCTGCGCGCCAGTGCCCGCTCCGCCAACACGCGTTTCGTCGTCTCGGCGACAATCACCAGCTCGGCGATCGGCTCGCCGCGATCGTCGAGCACGGGACTGTAATGCAGGTTCAGCCACAGATCTTCGAAGACCCCGGTCCTGTCGAGCGTGAGCATCTGGTCTTCGAGCGACAGGGTCTCTCCCGAGAGCACCCGTTCTAGGATCGCGGTGTTGAACTCGGCGATTTCCGGCCATGCGACTGCAACCTCCTCACCCAGGATTTGCGGGTGACGGCGACCGGCGAACACGGCATAGGCATCATTGTAAACGAGGACGCCCCGTTCCCCCATCAGCATGACCATCGCCACCGGGGAGGCGAGCATGATCCGCATGGTGGAGCGCAGCGTTTCCGGCCATGACCTGGTCGGCCCGACGGCAGTCGCGCCCCAGTCGAAGCTGTTGATCAGTTCCAGCATCCTGCCCGAGCTCATGCCTTTTGGGGTATTGCCGCTGGCGCGCGGAAAAATCGTGTTCGGCATGAGGGCGGGAAACTCTGAAGCGGCTGACCGAATGCTGTGGATTGGCAATCTATAGGGCCAGGGCCCATACCTGTCACGATCCCTTGCGGAACCCTGATCGACCGCAACGCGGCGATCCCTGTCCGGTTCCCCGGCCATCGCGAGCGCCAGTGGCTGCGCGAAGCGACTGCCTTGGGACAGCGGGGCCGCCATGGTCGTTCTCGGCGGCCCGAAACTTGGAAAAACCGCCCCGAACACCTATATCTGGCATGGGTTAAGCGCTGATTCGGCGCTTCCTCGGGCGTCCTCCCGGCGCGGTGGAGTGAAAGCACTACATGAACGAAAATACCGAGAATCCGGCGGCTGCCGCGTCCGGACATGAACCGGCCGAGTACGGCGCCGATTCCATCAAGGTTCTCAAGGGTCTGGATGCGGTACGCAAGCGTCCGGGCATGTATATCGGCGACACGGATGACGGCTCTGGCCTGCACCACATGGTCTACGAGGTGGTCGACAACGCCATCGACGAGTCGCTTGCCGGCCATGCCGATCTGGTGTCGGTGACGCTCAATCCGGACGGCTCCTGCACTGTGGCCGACAACGGCCGCGGCATCCCGACCGACATTCACACCAGCGAAGGCGTCTCCGCGGCCGAGGTCATCATGACCCAGCTCCATGCCGGCGGAAAGTTCGACCAGAATTCCTACAAGGTTTCGGGCGGCCTGCATGGCGTCGGCGTTTCGGTCGTCAACGCGCTGTCGGTCTTCCTGAAGCTCAAGATCCGTCGCGACGGCGGGGTCTACGAGATGAGCTTCACGCACGGCGATGCCGACGCGCCGCTCGTCAGGACCGGATCCTACCAGCAGAACAAGATCGCCGGCACGTTCGAGGGCCGCAGCGGCACCGAAGTGACGTTCATGCCGTCGAGCGACACGTTCACCATGGTGGAGTTCGACTACGGCACTCTCGAGCACAGATTGCGCGAGCTGGCATTCCTCAACTCCGGCGTTCGGATCATCCTGACCGACGCCCGTCATGCCGACGTGAAGGTGCAGGAACTGCACTATGACGGCGGCCTGATCGAGTTCGTGAAGTATCTCGACCGCGCCAAGAAGCCGCTGATCGGCGCGCCGATCTCGATCACCGCCGAACGCGACGGCATCACCGTCGAAGTCGCGATGTGGTGGAACGACAGCTACCACGAGAACGTGCTCGTCTTCACCAACAACATCCCGCAGCGCGACGGCGGCACCCATCTCGCCGGCTTCCGCGGCGCGCTGACGCGCCAGGTGACAAGCTACGCCGAATCCTCCGGCGTGGCCAAGAAGGAGAAGGTGACGCTCACCGGCGACGACAGCCGCGAGGGCCTGACCGCCGTGCTGTCGGTCAAGGTGCCCGATCCGAAGTTCTCCTCGCAGACCAAGGACAAGCTGGTTTCCTCCGAGGTCCGCCCCGTCGTGGAGAGCCTCGTCAACGAGGCTCTCGGCACATGGTTTGAAGAGCACCCCGCCGAAGCCAAGATCGTCATGGCCAAGGTCGTCCAGGCCGCCGCCGCCCGCGAGGCCGCGCGCAAGGCGCGCGAGACCGTGCGCAAGGACGTGATGAGCGTCTCGACGCTTCCCGGAAAGCTCGCCGACTGCCAGGAGAAGGATCCGGCGAAGTCGGAGATCTTCATTGTCGAGGGCGATTCCGCCGGCGGTTCGGCCAAGGGCGGCCGGTCGCGCCAGAACCAGGCGATCCTGCCGCTGCGCGGCAAGATCCTGAATGTCGAGCGCGTGCGCATGGACCGCATGCTCGGCTCCGAGATGATCGGTACGCTGATCACCGCGCTCGGCACCGGGATCGGCTCGGACGAGAACAGCCCCTACCGGTTCGACGCCGACAAGCTGCGCTACCACAAGATCATCATCATGACCGACGCCGACGTCGACGGCGCCCACATCCGCACGCTGCTCCTGACCTTCTTCTTCCGCCAGATGCCGGAACTGATCGAGCGCGGCCATCTCTACATCGCCCAGCCGCCACTCTACAAAGTCTCGCGCGGAAAGAGTTCGCAATATCTGAAGGACGAGACGGCCTTCGAGGAGTTCCTCATCGGCTCCGGCCTCGAGGAGGCCACGCTGTCGATGGGCAATGGCGAGGTCCGCGCCGGCCAGGATCTGCGCGCCGCCGTGGACGACGCGCTGGCCGTGCGCAGCCTGATCAACGGGCTGCATACGCGCTACAACCGCGGCGTGGTCGAGCAGGCGGCGATCGCCGGCGGCCTCAACCCGGAGATCGCCGGAAATCCGGCCCGCGCGATCGAGATGGCGGCGAAGATCGCGGCCCGTCTCGACATGATCGCGGAGGACACGGAGCGCGGCTGGGAAGGCCGGACAAATCCCTCCAACGAGGGCCCCGGCGGCTTCATCTTTGAGCGGATGGTGCGCGGCGTGCGCGAATACGCGCATCTCGACATGGGTCTCCTCAACTCCGCCGATGCGCGGGCGCTCGACCGATACGCCCCCCGTCTCAACGAGGTCTATTCGAACTCGCCGGTACTGCGCCGCAAGGACGTCAACGAGACGATCACCGGGCCGATGGCGCTGCTCGATGCGGTCTTCGCCGTCGGTCGCAAGGGGCTGACCATGCAGCGCTACAAGGGCCTGGGCGAGATGAACGCCGAGCAGCTCTGGGAAACCACGCTCGATCCGAACGCGCGTTCGCTGCTGCAGGTCAAGGTCACCGAGGCCAACGACGCCGATTCGCTGTTCGCCAGGCTGATGGGCGACGATGTCGAACCCCGCCGCGAGTTCATCCAGGACAACGCGCTCAGCGTGGCCAACTTGGACGTGTGAAGCGAGTCACGGCCGCATAGGCGGCCGTGTTACCCGAAAATAATCTTCGGAGTTCAGCCGCTTCGAGCTTTTCGGCGATTGCGAAGCATGCAAATGTTCTCGCCGCGCGGCCGGGAGCCGCGCTCTTCTTTTGGGGACATTTCCATGCAAAGCTCTATCGCGCGCGGCCTGGCGGCCGCCGTGTTCGCGACGACGGTGATCCTCGGGTCGTCCGTGGCCCAGGCGAGCGACGTCACCTTCGCCATCAAGAATTCGCATCCGAATGCTGTCGAGGTCGAACTCTACAGCCAGGACCGCGACCATGTCTGGCCCGGCGGCAACAAGGTCTACTATCTCGACGACGGCGAGACCAAGACCATGCCGCTCTCCTGCGAGGAAGGTGAAACGATCTGCTACGGCGCCTGGATCTCCGGCGACAAGGGCACGTATTGGGGCGTCGGCCCCGACAACGCCGAGACCTGCGACGATTGCTGCTACACCTGCACCGGCGGCGAGACCGAGGAAATCGATCTGGTCCCGTAAGCCGAACTATCGTGGCTTCGAGATATGAATTATGGGGCGCGGAGACATCCGCGCCCTTTCTCGTGACCGAGACGCCATGACCACCGACAGACACGCCGCGCCGATCTTCCTCGGCATCGACACCGGCGGCACCTATACCGACGCCGTCCTGTGGGCCGAAGGCGAAGGCGTCGTCGCCAAGGCCAAGTCCCTGACCACCCGGCACGATCTCGCCGAGGGCATTTCGGGCGCCGTGGACGCGGTTCTGGACAAGGCGGCGATCGACCCGTCTGCGATCAAGCTGGTGTCGATGTCGACGACGCTCGCGACCAATGCGCTGGTGGAGGGCCAGGGCGGCCGCGTGGCGCTGGTGATGATCGGCTTCTCCGCGGCGGATATGGAGCGGGACGGGTTGAAGACCGCGCTCGGATCCGACCCGGTGGTCTTCTGCTCGGGCGGCCACGACGTGCACGGCAATGCCCAACCGCTCGACCTCGCCGGGCTCGAGGCGGCGCTCCCCGAACTCGGCGGCTCGGTCTCCGGCTTCGCGGTCTGCGCCTATTTCGCCACGCGCAACCCGGCGCATGAGAACGCGGCGCGCGAGATGATCCGCCAAGCCACCGGCCTGCCGGTCACCGCCAGCCACGAACTCACCTCGAAGCTCGGCGGCCCGCGCCGGGCGCTGACGACGCTGCTCAACGCGCGGCTGATCGCGATGATCGACCGGCTGGTGGCGGCGACGGAAGGCTTTCTGAACAAGCGCGGCATCGAGGCGCCGCTGATGGTGGTGCGCGGCGACGGGGCGCTGATCAGCGCCGCCATGGTGCGCGAGCGCCCGATCGAGACCATCCTCTCCGGCCCCGCCGCCAGCATCGTCGGCGCGCGCTGGCTGACCGGCGCCTCGGACGCGCTGGTCTCGGACATCGGCGGCACCACCACGGACGTTGCGATCCTGAAGGACGGCCTGCCCGAGATCGACCCGCAGGGCGCCCGCGTCGGTGGTTTGCGCACCATGGTCGAGGCGGTGGCCAT
>NZ_JANJTZ010000018.1 GCF_024710845.1 Mesorhizobium sp. | reverse complement strand
ACTGGCCCTCGAACGCCAGCTCGACCATCCCGGTCGGGCCGTGGCGCTGCTTGGCGATGATGACCTCGGCCTTGCCCTTCACCCGGTCGTACTTCTGCCGCCACTCCTCGTATTCGGGGGTGCCTTCCTCCGGCTCCTTGTTCTGCAGGTAGTACTCGTCGCGATAGACGAACAGCACCACGTCGGCGTCCTGCTCGATCGAGCCGGATTCGCGGAGGTCGGAGAGCTGGGGGCGCTTGTCGTCCCGGCTCTCGACCTGGCGCGACAGCTGCGACAGCGCGATGATCGGCACCGACAGTTCCTTGGCCAGCGCCTTCAGGCCCGTCGTGATCTCGGTGATTTCCTGCACGCGGTTCTGCGACGACTTGGCGCTCGAGCCCTGCATCAGCTGGATATAGTCGATGACGATAACATCGAGCCCGCGCTGCCGCTTCAGCCGCCGCGCGCGGGCGGCGAGCTGCGCGATCGAGATGCCGCCGGTCTGGTCGATATAGAGCGGGATCTTCTGCAGCGTCTGAGTGCAGGCCACCAGCTTCTCGAAATCGGCTTCCGTCAGGTCGCCGCGGCGGATCTTGGAGGAGGGGACTTCCGCCTGTTCGGAAATGATGCGGGTGGCGAGCTGTTCGGCCGACATTTCGAGCGAGAAGAAGCCGATCACGCCGCCGTTCGCCGCCTTGAACGAGCCGTCGGCCTGCTGCGCGGGGACATAGCTTTCCGCGATGTTGAAGGCGATGTTGGTAGCAAGCGACGTCTTGCCCATGCCCGGGCGGCCGGCGATGATAACGAGATCGGACGCCTGCAGGCCGCCCATGCGGTTGTCGAGGTCGCGCAGGCCCGTCGCAACGCCCGACAGATGTCCGTCGCGCTGGTAGGCGGCGGCGGCCATGTCGATCGCGGTGCGCACCGCGTCACCGAAGCTCTCGAAGCCGCCGTCGTAGCGCCCCGTCTCCGCCAGTTCGAACAGGCGACGCTCGGCGTCCTCGATCTGCTCGCGCGGCGCCATGTCGACCGGCGCGTCGTAGGCGATGTTGACCATGTCTTCGCCGACCGTGATCAGGGCGCGCCGCGTGGCGAGGTCGTAGATCGCGCGGCCGTAGTCGGCGGCGTTGATGACGGTCACCGCCTCGGCCGCGATGCGGGCCAGATAGTGCGGCACGGTGAGATCGCCGACCTTGCCGTCTGCCGGCAGGAAGGTCTTGATCGTCACCGGATTGGCCATCTTGCCCATGCGGATCAGCTCGCCCGCGACCTCGAAGATCTTGCGGTGCAGCGGCTCGTAGAAATGTCCCGGCTTCAGGAAATCGGAGATCCGGTAATAGGCGTCGTTGTTGACGAGGATGGCACCGAGGAGCGCCTGTTCGGCCTCGATATTGTTCGGCGCCTCGCGATAGAGCGGCGTGTCCGCCGGAGCGGTCTTGCGCAGTGCTTCAGCCATGATGTCCCGTCTCTTCCCTCGGGAATTGAGCTAACAGAACGACGCGTCCGCCGGGGCGATTTCCTGCGGAACTGCCCACGATTCACAGGTGCGGCAAACAGTGGACAGATTCGCCATTGACGCGAATCGAACGCGCAGCATAGCGCCTGGAGGTCGCGAACAAAACGGGAATAGTGTCGTGGCGGCAAGTTCGCCGCCGGAAATCCGGCGCATTGTCCGTGCCTTAACCTGATGGCAAGCTGCCTGGGACAGCTTGGCGGTGCAGTCGATCAAAAATCCTCAACTGTCCTTTGCCCGTCCAGTCGGACGCAAAGCGCTCTGGAGAAGCCAGCCTTGGCCATTGAATTCGCCGACACGAGAGAAACGCTCTACGCCGCTTTGTCGCGGGCCATCGATTCGATCGACGGCCCGACCGTCACGCTTCGCCGGCTGCTGTCCCTCGTGGGCGAGCACGGCCTGCTCTTTCTATGCGCGCTCTTGACCATCCCATTCCTGATTCCGGTCTCGATTCCCGGTGTCAGCACGGTTTTCGGCGCTGCGATCATCCTCGTCGCCCTCGGCATCACCACCAACCGCATGCCTTGGCTGCCCGACCGGCTCATGGACAAGGACCTGGATGCAGTGAAGCTCACCGGCATCCTGCGCCGCGGGGCGACTGTTGTGGCCAAGCTGGAAGCCTTTATCCGCCCCCGCGCCCAGGCGATTACCGGCAGCGGGTTCGCCAGCCGCATCAACGGCCTTGCGCTGATCTTCGCCGGCGTCCTCCTGATGGCGCCGCTCGGCCTGGTGCCGTTCTCGAACACGCTGCCGGCCTTCGCGATCCTGCTGCTCGCCGTCGGCATGTCGCAGCGCGACGGCGTCGTGGTTCTGGGTGGCTACGCGATGATCGTGGCGACGCTAGTCTATTTCGGCGTCCTCGCCTGGGTCGCCTTCGCGGCGGGCAGGGGGCTGATGGGCCTGTTCGGCGGCTGATCGCTGTCCCTACCCGATTGTGCCAGGCGCTCGCGCGGCCGGGTGTTCTGGGCGTCGTCGCGCAGCCGTTGCTCCGCCTCGGCAATGTAGTCGCGCGTGATCGGCAGCGCCGCGTTCGATTTGGTCAGCTGGATCTGGAAGACGACGAGGTCCTGCCAGCGGAACGAGGCCTCCGAGGCAGCCAGGTAGAACTCCCACATCCGGCAGAAACGCTCGTCATACAGCGCCTTTGCCTTGTCCCGGTTGGCGCGGAACCGTTCGCGCCAGTGCTTCAGCGTTTCGGCGTAATGCAGCCGCAGCACCTCGACATCCGTGACCGCCAAGCTTGACCGCTCCACCGCCGACAGGATCTCGGACATCGCCGGGATATAGCCTCCCGGGAAGATGTATTTGCGGATGAAGGCGTTGGTCGCCACGGGCCGGCCGGTGCGGCCGATCGTGTGCAGGAGCATCACGCCGTCCGGCTTGAGCAGCGAGGCCGCCTTGTCGAAAAAGGTCTGGAAGTGGTTCACGCCGACATGCTCGAACATGCCGACCGAGACGATGCGGTCGAACCGTTCCTGCAGGTCGCGGTAATCGCGCAGTTCGAAATGAACGTGGTTGTCGAGGTGCTCGGCCTGCGCCCGCTGGCTGGACACCGCATGCTGCTCGGTCGACAGCGTCACGCCGAGCACGCTCGCTTCGAAATCGCGCGCAAGATAGAGGCCGAGCCCACCCCAGCCCGAGCCGATGTCCAGGACATCGAGCTGCGGGCTCATGCGCAGCTTCGCCGCGATATGACGCTTCTTGGCGTCCTGTGCCTCTTCGAGCGTCATGTCCGGCCGTTCGAAATAGGCGCAGGAATACTGCATGTCGACGTCGAGGAAGAGCCTGTAGAGATCGCCGGAGAGGTCGTAGTGGCTGTGCACGTTGGCGCGGGATCGCGCCGCGTCGTTCATCTGGTGCAGCCGGCGCAAGCCGTAGCGGATGCCTTCGATCGCGCGCGCCCAGACCGCTTCCACTCCGGCCGGCCCCATGTTCTGGTAGGCGATCCGCAGCAGCTCGAAGATATCGCCCTCGACGATGTCGAGGTCGCCGTCCATATAGGCTTCCGGCAGTGCGAGCGACG
Organism: Mesorhizobium sp.; assembly: GCF_024710845.1. GTDB lineage: Bacteria > Pseudomonadota > Alphaproteobacteria > Rhizobiales > Rhizobiaceae > Mesorhizobium_A. Next base: position 145,669 of record NZ_JANJTZ010000018.1, on the reverse strand, counting down.
GGTCGAGCGCGATCGCCAGTTCGGCCTGGCGCGAACGAATGACGACGTGGACATGCTGGCCCGATCCGTCGCCGAACTGGACCGATACGCCCTTGGGCCCGGTTACCGTCAGATTTCCCGTCCGGACCAGCCCGCTGACCACACTCTTCAAGAGCCTGTTCACCACGCAATCCCCGAAACTAAGGAAAGCTTAGTATAGCGATCCCTGCAATTTCGGCAATTGCGCCAGCGACACCAACGAAAAGGCCCAGGCGTAGCCGCCCGGGCCTTGTCGATCGAGCTTGGCTGGAGGAGTTTTACTCCTCGTCGCCTTCCTCTGCCGTCGGATCGAAGAAAGCGTCCGGACGGGCGTTCTCGTTGATGTCGTCGCCGTAGATCGCTTCCGCGGTCGTCAGCGTTTCGCCCTTTGCCTGACGCTCGGCCTCATCGACGGAGCGGGCGATGTTGAGCGTGATCGTGACCTCGACCTCGGGGTGGAGCAGGATCGCGACGTTGCGCACGCCGATCTCCTTGATCGGCTGGTTCAGCTCAACCTGGTTGCGCGAGACGGTGAAGCCTTCCGCCGTCAGCAGTTCGGCGATGTCGCGGGTCGAAACCGAGCCGTAGAGCTGGCCCGTCTCGCCGGCGGAGCGCACGGCGATGAACGACTTGCCGTCGAGCCGGTCAGCGACCTGCTGAGCCTCTGACTTGCGCTCGAGGTTGCGGGCTTCGAGCTGGGCGCGCTGGCCCTCGAACTTCTTCTTGTTCGCGGCGTTGGCGCGTAGCGCCTTGCCCTGCGGCAGGAGGAAGTTGCGGCCGAAGCCGTCCTTGACCTTGACGGTGTCGCCCATCTGGCCAAGGCGGGAAATACGTTCGAGAAGAATGACTTCCATGGTTCCGTTCCTTTTCGTGTCGCCGGAGGCCCGGCGGTGATTGCGTGCGCGATCGTAAAGGAAGCGGCGGCCGGAAGGCCTTTATGTCGCTGTCCTGCCGTCGCGGCAGTTAGGGCGATGTCGCCCAACTCGGGATTTTCATCAGCCTGCCGCGCCCGTCGCGGAAGGAGAGGCGGGCGGCCGTGGCCGCCCGCTTCGTCAGTTCATCAACGCACCACGTAGGGCAGAAGCGCGAGGAAGCGGGCGCGCTTGATCGCCTGGGCGAGTTCGCGCTGCTTCTTCTGGCTCACCGCGGTGATGCGGGACGGCACGATCTTGCCGCGCTCGGAAATGTAGCGCTGCAGCAGACGCACGTCCTTGTAGTCGATGCGCGGCGCATTGGCGCCCGAGAACGGGCAGGTCTTGCGACGGCGGTGGAAGGGGCGCCGCTGGGGCGCGGAAACGGTCTCGGCCATTATTCTGCTGCTCCTTCGAAGCTCTCGCGCGGACGGCGCGGACCACGGTCACCACCACCGTCACGGTCGCCGCCGAAGCTGCGGGGCGGACGGTCGCCGCGGTCGCGGTCGCCGAAGCGGGACGGGCGGTCGCCACGATCGCCGCGATCGCCACGGTCGTCACGGTCGCGCTTCTGCAGCATCGCCGACTGGCCTTCCTCATGCTTCTCGACCTTGATGGTCATGAAGCGCAGGACGTCTTCCGACAGGCCCATCTGGCGCTCCATCTCCTTTACGGCAGCAGCCGGAGCGGTGATGTCCATCAGGGTGTAGTAGGCTTTGCGGTTCTTGTTGACGCGGTAGGTGAGGGACTTCAGTCCCCAGTTCTCGACCCTGCCGACCGAGCCCCCGCCAGCGGTGATGACGCCCTTGTACTGCTCGACAAGTGCATCGATCTGCTGCTGCGAGAGATCCTGCCGGGCAAGGAACACATGCTCGTATAGTGCCATTGTTCTTTGCCTTTCTTCGTTTCCCTGTCGGTCCCGGCGGCTAAAGCCTCTGCAACTTCTCTTGGACCCTTGGACGACCCTGCGGTCTCTTCGGGGAAGAAAGGAGCATCACGAGACGGTCGAGAGCGGAGACACGGGAGGCGGAAGGATTTTTCCTTCACGACGGAGGTTCAAACCTCCGGCCCTCCGTTCAGCCCCCAGCTGGGACCGGCAGATTGGGGGCGCTTATACAGGGTTTCGGCCGGATGACAAGCGCGGACCGGGCAATGGACCTGCGATAAGCGGTCCCATCGGCGACCGCTTCGGGAAGAAGCGCTTGGTGCCAAGCTTCTCGCCGAACAGAGCATCGTACTGCAGCAGGCGCATGTCGGTGACCAGTTGGTCTGGCTGCTTGCTGCGCGACCAGTCGCGGATGCCTATGCCGTCGGCGTCGATCAGAAGGTGCCGGTCGATGACCCTGTAGCGGTCGTGCAGCTCGCCGAGCAGGCCCGTGTAGTAAGGATGCTTGATCCCCGCCTGCCTCAGCACCAGGAGCGGCATGAAGGAGGGGCTGACCGTGCCGATGTCCTTCGCGCTGCCCTTGCGGTTGGACCAGACGACCAGCGGCGTTTCGCGCACCCGCTTCATCTCGCCGGTCGAGCCCGTGCGTGGCGCCACATTGTCGTCGAGGAACCCTGTCCCGACATAGGCGGGCCCCAGCGGGGGCAGATGGTCGCCGAAATAGGCGATCACGGTCGGCCGCTCGCGCTCTTCTGCCCATTCTATCAGGCGACGCATCGACTTGTCGGCGTCATGCATGCCTTCGGCGAATGTCGCAACGGAGCCGCGCGTCCAGTCGTCCATCCTGCCGCCGACCTTGATCGACTCCTGCGGGTAGCGGCCGGGCTCGTAGGGGCCGTGGCTTTGCAGCGTCACCGCGAAGAGGAAGAGTGGGTCGCTCGCCCGTTCCGCCCGCGCGATGATCTGGTCGGTCAGCGCATCGTCGGAGACCAGCGTGCCGCGCGTCTCCATCTTCGGCATGTTCTCGACCGAGCGGAAATCCTCGAAGCCGAAAGCTTCGTAGACCTGGGCGCGGTTCCAGAACCAGCCTTCGAAGGGATGCATGGCCTGCGTCTCGTAGCCCTCGCTCCTGAGGAAGGAGGCGAGCGTCGGCGCCGAATTGCGCACATATTGCTGGTATGGGATGCTGCCATAGGGAAGGAACGCGTTCGAGAAGCCGGTCAGGGCCTCGAATTCGACATTCGCGGTCATACCGCCGAATTCCGGCGAGAAGATATGGCCGGACTGATGCTCGCGGGTGAACGACAGCGGGTCGGGCGTCAACGTGACACCGGGCAGGCGGGTCGGATCCCAAAAGGATTCGCTCATCACCATGATGATGTCGGGGCGCTCCTCCGGCATGCTGATCGGCTGGACGACCGGCTTGCCGGCGGACAGGACCGCCTCGGGCGAATAGCCCTCGGGTGCAGAGACCTTCGCCATCGGCACATTGAGCGCGAAGGCCAGCGTGAACCCGTTATGCTGGTAATTCGCCTTCTGGTCCCACATCATCGGGCTGATCCGCAACCGGTCGCGGGTCCAGGAGAAAGTCGAGTAATCGAGGATCGACGCATAGAGCGCGATCAGCGGCACTGCGACGGCGAGCCGGAACATCCGGTCCGACAGGAGAATCGCGCGTCCGCGCCGGCGCCAGCCGATCCAGGCCATCGGCACGAGCACCGCGAGCGCGGCGAAGATCAGCACGATCAGCACCGCCGTTCCCACCCGTTCGCGGGCGAGCAACGGCAGCAGTTCGAGAATCTGCCGGCCGTAGAGGAAGTCGGTGGGATAGAGCGGGTCGCCGAGATAGTAGGATTTCTGCAATCCGGTTGCGGCCAGCCCGAGAACAATGGGCGCAAGAACCAGCACGCCCATGTGCAGCCGTCCGAGCAGCGCGTCGAGCACGAGCAGCAAGAGCGTGAACAGCGCGACTGTCGCGAGCGCCGGCCGATAGGGCTCGACGAAGAACAGGAGCGATTCGCCGACCGATCCGCGAGCGACCGCCTCAACTGCGAATGTCAGCACCGCGGCGATCAGGATCGTCGTCGTGATATTGCGTGCCATTCCAAGCCAATGGGCGGTGCGGCGCGATAACCGGCTGCGATGAGCGGTTTCGGACGTGCCTGACGTCCGATCTATGATTGCACTCTTCAACAAATCGATATCCCCGGCCCGGAATGGCGCCAAACGATATTCATGCGAGTGTCATTCAACTGTCACAAAAGAAAGGCGTTCCCTTGCCGGCGCAATAAAGAAATGTTGCAGCGCGTCATCAATTGCCCGCACCCTTGCGAAATGCCCGCACTTGACTTTGCGCACCGCGCTGCGCCACAGGGGCGATCCAGACGCAGCGGGAGATGCCGATGTCGGTCGCTTTCACATTTCCGGGCCAGGGCAGCCAGGCCGTCGGCATGGGCAAGGACCTCGCCGATGCCTTCCCGGAGGCGCGCGCCGTGTTCAACGAAGTGGACGACGCGCTCGGCCAGAAGCTCTCCGCGATCATGTGGGAAGGGCCTGAGGAAACGCTGACGCTCACCTCCAATGCGCAACCGGCGCTGATGGCGGTCTCGATGGCAGCGATCAGGGTTCTGGAGGCGCGGGGCGTCACCGTTCTCGATCATGTCGCCTACGTGGCGGGTCATTCGCTCGGCGAGTATTCGGCGCTGTGCGCCGCCGGGATGCTGTCGCTTGCCGACACCGCGCGTCTCCTGCGGATCCGGGGCGATGCGATGCAGGCGGCGGTGCCGGTGGGAGAGGGCGCGATGGCCGCCATCATCGGGCTGGAGCCGGCCGACGTCGAAGCGGCCTGCGCCGAGGCTGGGCGAGGCTCGGTCTGCCAGATCGCCAATGACAATGGCGGCGGACAACTCGTCATTTCCGGCGCCAAGGCCGCCGTCGAGCAGGCCGCGAAGCTCTGCACCGAGAAGGGCGCCAAGCGCGCCCTGATGCTCCAGGTTTCCGCTCCCTTCCATTCGGCCCTGATGGCACCTGCGGCCGACGCGATGCGCGTGGCGCTGGCGAAGGTTGCCAGGAACCCGCCCGTCGTCCCGGTCATCTCGAACGTCGTCGTCCAGCCGCTCACCGACGCCGACGAGATAGCAAGGCGTCTGGTCGAGCAGGTCACGGGTCGTGTCCGCTGGCGAGAGACGGTCGAGTGGTTCGCCGCCAACAATGTCTCGACGCTTTATGAAATAGGCTCTGGGAAGGTTCTTTCCGGCCTCGCACGTCGCATCAATCGCGACATTGCCACCGCGAATGTCGGCACGGCCGCCGACATCGATGCCGCGGTCGCGCAGCTCGCTTAGGCACATACCCGCCCACGTACACCGGGCGCGACAACCGACGGGAGTTCTCCATGTTCGATCTGACAGGCCGCAAGGCGCTCGTCACCGGAGCCACGGGCGGCTTAGGCGAGGCGATTGCCCGCACCCTTCACGGGCAGGGCGCGACCGTGGGCATTCACGGCACGCGCCAGGAAAAGCTCGACGCACTCGCGGCCGAGCTTGGCGACCGTGTCCAGGTCTTCCCTGCCGATCTCTCCGACCGCGAGGCGGTGAAGCAGCTCGGCCAGAAGGCCGAGGCCGACCTCGGCGGTGTCGACATTCTCGTCAACAATGCAGGCATCACCCGCGACGGGCTGTTCGTGCGCATGTCCGACGAGGATTGGGACAAGGTGCTTGAGGTCAATCTCGGTTCGGCCTTCCGTCTCACCCGCGAACTGACGCACCCGATGATGCGCCGCCGCTACGGGCGCATCATCAATATCACGTCGATCGTGGGCGTTACCGGCAATCCGGGCCAGGCCAACTACTGCGCCTCCAAGGCCGGCATGATCGGATTCTCCAAGTCATTGGCGCAGGAAATCGCCAGCCGCAACGTCACCGTGAACTGTGTCGCGCCGGGCTTCATCGAATCCGCGATGACGGACAAGCTTAACGACAAGCAGAAAGAGACGATCCTCGGCGCCGTGCCGATGAAGCGTATGGGCGTAGGTGCGGATATCGCGGCCGCCGTCCTCTACCTCGCCTCCGCCGAGGCGGCCTACGTCACCGGTCAGACGCTGCACGTCAACGGTGGTATGGTGATGATCTGAACCGCGGGGTGTCGGCGCGGTTTTCGCCTTGGACGGCGTGGTTTTTTCGTGTAATCCCGCGCTCGACCCCATCGGCGAAGCATTTTTCGACGCTGTAGGTACCGTCGTGGACGGTAAGTCTTTTCAGCTTGATTAGCGGCAATCGGGTCGCTAACGAGGTTCAAACAAACGTGAATACGAGGATGCCCAAATGAGCGACACCGCAGAACGCGTCAAGAAGATCGTCGTCGAGCATCTCGGCGTCGATGCCGAGAAAGTCACGGAAGGCGCGAGCTTCATCGACGACCTGGGCGCAGACAGCCTGGACACCGTCGAACTGGTCATGGCGTTCGAGGAAGAGTTCGGCGTCGAGATTCCGGACGATGCCGCCGAGACCATCCTGACGGTCGGCGATGCGGTGAAGTATATCGACAAGGCTTCGGCCTGAGTTCGGCTCGGGCGCGCTGAGGCGCGCCCATTCCGGCCGCATCAGATTCCTTAAGACAAGAGAGACCTGGATGAGGCGCGTCGTCGTAACCGGCATGGGTCTGCTGTCGCCTTATGGCGTTGGCGTCGAGCATGGCTGGCGGCAGCTCCTTTCGGGCAAGAGTGCGGCCAGCGCGATCACCAAGTTCGATACTTCGGACCTGCCGTGCAAGATCGCCTGCAGCATCCCCCGCGGCGACGGCAGCGACGCAACCTTCAACCCCGATCAGTTCCTTGAACCGAAGGAACAGCGCAAGATCGGCGACTTCATCATTTACGGCATCGCCGCCGCTGACGAGGCGCTGAAGGATGCCGGCTGGGCGCCCAAGACGTCCGACGACCAGAACGCCACCGGCGTGATGATCGGCTGCGGCATCGGCGGCATCGAGGGCATATCCGAGAACACGCTGATCCTGCACGAGCGCGGCCCGCGCCGCATCAGCCCGTTCTTCATCCCTGGCAACATCATCAACCTCGTCTCCGGCCAGGTCTCGATCCGGCACAAGCTGAAAGGTCCGAACCATTCCGTCGTGACTGCCTGCTCGACCGGCGCGCACGCCATCGGCGACGCCGCCCGCATCGTCATGCTGGGCGATGCCGACGTGATGGTGGCAGGGGGAACGGAATCACCGATCACCCGCCTGTCGGTCGCCGGCTTCGCCGCCTGCCGCGCCCTTTCGACTTCATGGAACGATACGCCCGAGAAGGCCTCTCGGCCCTACGACCGCGACCGCGACGGCTTCGTCATGGGCGAGGGTGCTGGCGTCGTCGTGCTCGAAGAGCTCGAACATGCCAAGGCGCGCGGCGCGAAGATCTATGCCGAATGGACCGGCTACGGCATGTCCGGCGACGCGTACCACATCACCGCTCCGGCTGAAGACGGCGACGGCGCTTACCGCTCGATGAGCGCCGCGCTGAAGCGCGCGAAGATCACGGCCGCCGACATCGACTACATCAACGCACATGGTACCTCGACCATGGCCGACACGATCGAACTGGCGGCCGTCGAACGCCTGCTCGGTAATTCCGCCTCCAGGGTTTCCATGTCGTCGACCAAGTCGTCGACCGGCCACCTGCTGGGAGCCGCCGGCGCGGCCGAGGCGATCTTCTCGATTCTGGCGATGCGCGACAACATCGCGCCGGCAACCATCAATCTCGACAACCCGTCGGCCGAAACCCCGATCGACCTCGTGCCGAACACGCCACGCAAGCGCGAAATCAACACCGTCCTGTCGAACTCCTTCGGATTCGGCGGCACCAACGCCTCGCTGATTTTCCAGCGCTATGCGGGCTGAGCCGAATCGCTCCCAAGGTTCGGCCGGCAGCCTGCGCGTTGCGTCAATTTCGCCATATTCGACAGTAGTGTCGACGCCCTGTCACCTGACCATGAGCGCGGAACGATGAGCACAAATCCATCGGACAACGGCAGCTTCGGCGCCCGCGCCGAGCAGTCGAAACCGATCGTCCCGAAGTCGGCGAGCGAAGCGCTGCGGGCGATGCCCGGCCCCATGCCGCCACGCCGTTCGCGCCGGGCACGTGGCCAGTTCATCATCTTCATGAACTTCCTCATGTCGGCGATCGTGCTGGTGACAATCGGCGCAGGCTTGGCCGTTTGGTACGGCAAATCGGTCTTCGAGGGACCTGGGCCGTCGACCAAGAACGATACGGTCCTTATCAAGCCGAACACGGGCGTCAACGAGATCGCCCTTATCCTGGAACGCAACCGGCTGATCAGCGACGCCAACATTTTCCGCCTGGGCGTGCGCGCTTACGGCAACGACTCGGCGCTGAAGGCCGGCGAATACGAGGTCAAAGCCGGCGCTTCCATGCGCGAGATCATGGAACTGCTGAAGAGTGGCAAGTCGGTGCTCTACTCGCTGACGCTGCCCGAGGGCCTGACCGTCGAACAGGCTTTCGCGCGCATCGCCACCAACGAGGCGCTCACCGGCGAGATGCCGGCGGAAATGCCGCCGGAAGGCGGCCTGATCGCCGATACCCAGCGCGTGACGCGCGGCACGAGCCGCAAGGAGGTCATCAGCAAGATGATCGCCGAACAGCAGGAACTGGTCGAGACCATCTGGGCCAGACGTTCGCCCGACCTGCCGCTCAAGGACATCAACGAATTCGTCACCCTCGCCTCCATCGTCGAGAAGGAGACCGGCGTCGCCGACGAGCGCTCGCGCGTCGCGGCTGTCTTCATCAACCGCCTCAAGAAGGGCATGCGCCTGCAGTCTGATCCGACGATCGTCTACGGTATCTATGGCGGCAAGGGTAAGCCGGCCGACAAGCCGATCACCCGCTCGGACATCGACAAGCCGACACCCTACAACACCTATACAATCGACGGCCTGCCGCCGACGCCGATCGCCAATCCCGGCCGCGCGGCACTGGAGGCCGTGGCCAACCCGTCCAAGACCGACGATCTCTATTTCGTCGCGGACGGTACCGGCGGGCACGTCTTCGCGGCGACGCTAGAAGAGCACAACGAGAACGTCGCGCGCTGGCGCGCCATCGAAAAGAAACAGGCGGAAGAAGCGGCGAAGGCCGCGGCCGAAGCCGGGAAGACTGGCACCGCCGGGACAACCGGCACGAGCCAGTGACCGCGCCTGTCTCGATAGGCGCAGTGGGACGGGTGGGGACATGGCGCTTCAGAGTATGACCGGTTTCGCCCGGGCGAGCGGCGGCACCGAGGGTGCGAGCATCGCCTGGGAAACGCGCTCGGTGAACGGCAAGGGTCTCGACGTGCGGCTGCGCCTGCCGCCCGGGTTCGACCGGCTGGAAATGCCTGCGCGGCAGGCGGTGCAGAAGCGCTTCTCGCGCGGCAATGTCCAGGCGACGCTCACCTACGCGCGCGTCGGACTGACGACGACGCCGGTCGTGAACGAGGAATTCCTGAAGGATGTCGCGGCCCTAGCGAAGCGGCTCGAAAAGCAGTTCGGCTGCGCGCCCCCGACGGCCGACGGACTGCTCTCCCTTCGCGGCGTCCTGGAAGTTCCCGAAACCGCCGAGCCGGTCGAGGGCTTTGAAAGGACCGACGCGGAGATCATCGCGGTTCTGGAACGCGCGCTCGACGGGCTGTCGTCGGCGCGAGAGCACGAGGGGGCCGCGTTGAAGCAGCTTCTTCTCGGTCATCTCGACACGATCGAACAGCTGACGCTGCGCGCCGAAGCGGACGGTTCGCGCGAGCCGGCGGCCATTCGGGAGCGCATCGCCCAGCAGGTGAAGCTGCTGATCGACGCTGCGCCGTCGCTCGACGAACAGCGCCTCCACACGGAGGCAGCCTTCCTTGCCACCAAGGCCGACATCCGCGAGGAGATCGACCGGTTGAAGACGCATGTCGCGTCGGGTCGTGCCCTGCTCGAGTCCGGCGGCGCGGCGGGACGCAAGCTCGATTTCCTGTCGCAGGAATTCAATCGCGAATCGAATACGCTTTGCTCTAAATCGAACGCTGCGTCGGTGACCGCGATCGGGCTCGAGCTGAAGGCGGTCGTCGACCAGTTTCGCGAACAGGTTCAGAATCTGGAGTAGGCGATGGCGGCCGAGAAAGCCTCACCCGCAATCAGGCGGCGTGGCCTGATGCTGGTCCTGTCCTCACCCTCCGGGGCGGGCAAGTCGACGATCGCGCGCAATCTGCTCGAACATGATACGGGGCTCGAACTGTCCGTCAGCGTGACGACGCGCCCGCGCCGCCCGAGCGAGATCGACGACGTGCACTATCATTTCATCTCGCAGCGCGAGTTCGACCGGTTGCGCGACAGCGAGGCCCTGCTCGAATGGGCGGAGGTGCACGGCAATTGCTATGGCACGCCCCGCGAACCGGCCGAGGCGGCGATAGCGGACGGCCGCGACATGCTGTTCGACATCGACTGGCAGGGCGCCGAACAGCTCAACGAGAAGATGCGGGCCGACATCGTCTCGATCTTCATCCTGCCTCCGTCGATGGGGGAACTGAAGACCAGGCTTCGTCGCCGGGCGGAGGATTCGGACGCGGTCATCGAGAAGCGGCTGACCAATGCCCGCGTCGAGATCGAGCACTGGCGATCCTACGACTATGTCGTGATCAATGACGATCTCGACCGCGCCTATTCGGAAGTGCGCGCGATCGTCACCGCCGAGCGGCTTCGCCGCGATCGCAGGCCGGGTCTGTTCGATTTCGTCACCAGGCTGCTCGACGAAAAGCTGGCCTGATGGGTTCGCGGTTCAGCCGAGCCCATTCGCCAGCCTGACGAATTCCTCGACGCTCAGCGTCTCCGCCCGCCGCGTGCCATCTATCCCTGCCTTCGCCAGAAGCGTCTCGCCGCCGATGCCCTTCAGGCTCTGGCGCAGCATCTTGCGGCGCTGCCCGAAGGCGGCAAGGGTCACCCTCTCGAGCCTCTTCAGGTCGGCGGGGAGCGGGCTGGGCCTCGGCACGATGTGCACGACCGAGGAAGTCACCTTCGGCGGCGGCCAGAAAGCCTGCGGGGAAATGTCGAAAGCGATGCGGGCCTCGGAGCGCCAGCCGGCGAGCACGCCGAGGCGACCATAGGCGTCGTCGCCCGCCTTCGCCACGACCCGCTCAGCCACTTCGCGCTGGAACATCAACGTCATCGAGCGCCAGAACGGCGGCCAATCTGGCACGGTCAGCCACTTCACCAGCAGTTCCGTGCCGATATTGTAGGGCAGGTTGGCGACGATCCGCACATCCGCGAGGTTGGATGCAAGGGCGACGTAATCGGTCGCGAGCGCGTCTCCCGAAATGATTTCGAGCCGCCCGGGATAGGCGTCGGCGATTTCGGCGAGCGCCGGCAGGCAGCGCTCGTCGCGCTCGATAGCGATCACCCTTGCCGCGCTGTGCATCAGAAGCGCCCGCGTCAGACCGCCGGGTCCGGGTCCGACCTCGATCACTGTCGCGCCGGAAAGGTCGCCGGCGGCGCGGGCAACCTTGCCCGTCAGGTTGAGGTCGAGCAGGAAGTTCTGGCCGAGCGCCTTCTTCGCCGCCAGCCCATGCCTCTCGATCACGTCGCGCAACGGCGGCAGGCCGTCGATGGCGCTCATCAGGCGCGCGTTCGGTTGTCGGCCAGTGCCCGTGCGAGCTTCAGCGCCGCGATCAGGCTGCTCGGCCGTGCCTTGCCGGTTCCGGCAATATCAAAGGCCGTCCCGTGGTCCGGCGAGGTGCGGATGAAGGGCAGTCCGAGCGTCACGTTCACCGCGTCGTCGAAGGCGAGCATCTTGGCCGGGATCAGCGCCTGGTCGTGGTACATGCAAAGGACGGCGTCGTAGCCGGCCCGCGCGCGCGGATGGAACATCGTGTCGGCCGGCGCGGGACCGAAAGCGTCGATCCCCTCATGACGCAACTGCTCCACGGCTGGCAGGATGATCTCCTCGTCTTCCGTGCCAATCGTCCCGCCTTCGCCCGCATGCGGATTGAGGCCGAGGATCGCCAGGCGCGGGCTCGCGATGCCGAACCTGGCCCGAAGATCGCGGTCGACGATGCGGGCCGTTGCCAGGATCCCGTCCGTCGTCAATGCCGCCGGAACCTCGGAGATGGGGATGTGGATCGTCACGGGAACGGTCCGCAGGCCCGGACCTGCGATCATCATCACGGCAGTCTCTTCGCGGCCGGAAGCTTCACTCGCGAGATGGGCGAGGTATTCCGTGTGGCCGGGATGGCGAAAACCCGCCTCATAGAGCGTCTTCTTGGCGATCGGCAGCGTCACGATGGCGTTCGCCTTGCCGTCGAGCACGTAACCGACCGAGCGGTCGATCGCCTCGATGATGCCGGCGGCATTGCCGACGTTGGAGGCGCCGGGCGTGTCGATAAAGCGGTTGTCGAGCGGAACGACCGGAAGCGCGCCGTCGAAAGTCGATCCCGCAAGGTCGATCGTGGTTTCGGCGATCGGCAACTCGACCCCCAGACGCCGGGCTCGCGCGGCAAGGTGTTCGGGGTCGGCGAGCAGCGCGAATGGCGGGATCTGCTCTTCGCGTCGCCGCAGCCAGGCAGCGATGACGATATCCGCCCCGATCCCCGACGGATCGCCGATGCTCAGGGCCAGCATGGACGTGAGACCCTACTTCTGGACGATGCGCGCGACCTTGCGCAGTTCTTCGACGTATTTTTTGCTGAGCTCTTCCGCCTTCTCGTCCATCTTGCCGTCGGCCTGCAGCATCATCTGGGCGGCGCGGTCGTCGCTAACCTCGCGCGACGAGCAAACGCCGATGAATTCGACGCCGGCCGGTGTTTCGCGAACGGGGGTCGCGGTTCCGGGCTTCGCCGCCTTGATCTGCTTTTCCCAGTCCGGCGGCAGTTCGGGCTCGAGGATGCGTGGAATGTCCTGCACGTTGACGTCGATCAGCCCCTTCGCGAACTGGCGCGTCGTTTCGCAGCTGTTGAAGCGCTGGCGCATGGCTTCGGCCTCGCGTTTGCGCTTGCCAAGGATCGTGCCGCGCTCCTTCTGCGGCACGACGAAGGTCACTTTCTGCAACAGATATTCGGTCGCCGACGGCTTCTTGCCCCCGAGCTCGAAGACTTTGCGCACCATCTGCTGCTCGGTCATCATGCCGGTGGAGCGGTAGCGGGAACCGAGAAGCTGGCTCCAGCCCATCTGGATGCGGATGAATTCCTTCATGTGATCCCGGCCGATCCCCGCCTGACTGAGGATCTGGTCCAACTGCGCCGGCTTGAGCTTGTTCGACGTCGCGAAGCGGTTGTAGCTCTCGTCGACCGTCTGCTTGGAGATGCGGATGTTCCGGCGTGCCAATTCCTCGGACTTCAGGGCCTGCTCGACCATGTCCTGCGCCGCTTTTTCGGCGCCGCCCTTCTGGCGGAACAGCCTGTTGAGGGCGGCACGGCGCTGGATGTCGTAGCTGGTTACCGCCGTGTTGTTGACGATGTATTTGATCTCGCTCGCCATCGCCGGCGCCCCGGGCAGCACAGCGGCTGCTCCCAGTATGGCCAGGATGGCTGCGACGGTCGCGAATCTGGCGCGCTTCATAGCTGAGCTCATTACTCCGTCCCGGTCTTCGCGGCTTTCATTGAATGATTGAGCGAAATGACCGATTACTGCGGCGAAACCGTGACCGCGACCAGCCTGTTACTGGTCGAGCACGTTCGAATTCGATCCGAAGTCGCCGAGCGTCCGGAACGAGACGTTGAAACCGACGGTCATCGATTCCTTTTCATCCGTCGGACGGACCTGCGTGAAGGTCATCTGGTAGGTGAAGCACTCGTCGTCATACTGGAAGCCGATTGAGTTGCGCACCAGTCTTTCCTGGATGAAGTCATGCGTGGCCGAGGCGAAACCTGACCAGTTCTGGTTAAAGTCGAACTTGCCCGACACGGTTAGCTCTTTGCGGTCTTCGGTGAAACCGTAAAGCGGCTGCTTCTGGATGAACGCATAGCGCGCCGAGGTGGTAAGCTGTCCGACCGTGAAACCGGTCTTCAGCTCGGCGCGGCGGGTCTCGAAAGTCTGCTCGTCGAAACGCCCGCTGGCGGAAATCGACAAACCGCTGGGGCTGGCGACGCCGAACAATGCGACGAAGTCGGACCGGTCGGTCTCAAGTCCGGAATAGGCACCGACATTGACGAGGTCGGGCGAGGCGAACGGGTTGTCTCCGGCAATATGGTAGGATTGTCCGAAGATGCCGTTGGCGCTCCACCCGCTCCAGAACGAACCCGTGTAGCGCATACCGAGATTGGCCCGGGTGCCGCCCTCGACCCGGTCGAAGCCGGAAAACTTGTCACGCTCGAACAGCGTTGCCGCGTCGAAGACGAAGCTCTGCGCGTCCTCGTTGGGGATATCGAGCGTTCGGCCGTAGGCCTCGTTCGGGCGCACGAGCAGCTGCGCCATGGGTTCCAGGACGTGGCTGGAGTTGGCCCCCGCGAATAGCCAGGGCCAACGGAATTCGAGGCCGGCCGTCGCCATCGGGCGGAAATAGGACGAGCGGATGTCGGCCTCGACACCGGAATAGGCGAGGGCCGGATCGTGGCTGTATTGGAGGCCGTTGAGATACCCAGCCATTGCGTTGACCGCATCGACCGATGTTGAGGTGGGATCGGAGTAGATTCCGTCGCCCCTAACGTGCAACAGCGGCGTCACGATAAAGCCGTTCGCGGCAACGATCTCGCGCTTCCACTCCGCCTCTGCGGTGACCCGGCCGGTTTGACCTTCGATTCCACTGATACGGTAAGGTCGCTTGTAGCTCGCCTCGATGGGGGCCGTATCCGGATCGTCACCGAGGATCGTCTGGTAGCTCACATCCTGCCGGCCGCGCGAGATGCCGGTGACATTCATGTCGAAACGGACCTGCCCGCCGCCGACGTCTTCCACGGTCTTGGTATAGTCGAGCGACGGCAACACCCAGGGCTGCTTTGGGTCGCGTGCGCTGGCATTTTCGACACCGGTCACCGGATTATTGTCGAGCGCGGTTTCCTGCACGTCGAACTTCATCAGGCGCAAATCGAAATAGTTCCGGTCGTTCAGACCGGTGAGGTAGACCTCGTTGCGGTAAACCAGCTTGTCGAAGCCGTTAATCTCGTAGGTGCGGCTGAAGTTCTTGTCGGACTGGACCAGCACATCCCAGCCGAAGGTCCAGCGCGGATTGATCTTGAACTGGCCCTTGGTGCCGATCATCCCGCGGTTGGTCACGCTGCTGTCGACGGTATTCTTTGTAAAGGCGTCCGGGTTCTGCTGGTGGATTCCGGCGATGCGGACTTCATACCCGCCGTTGTTGAACTGCTGGCGCCACTGGGCTTCGCCCAGGAAACCCTGGCGGCCGTAGTAGGTGCCCTTGAACAGGGCGTCGTATGTCGGTGACAGCGCGAGGTAGTAGGGGACCGTCAGGCTGGCGCCGAGTTCACTTTTGTAGCCGATGCCGGGAATCAGGAACCCGCTTTTGCGCTTCACCGTCGGATCGGGAATGGTGAAGTAGGGGACCTGGACGATCGGAAGACCGAACAGCTCGAATCTCGCGCGCTCGAATCGGACGGTCTTGGCTTCGCCGTTCCAGATGATCCGCTGCGCCTTGATGCGCCAGATCGGCGGCTTGCCCGGCTTGTCCTCGCACGGTTCGCAGGCGGTGTAGACGCCATTGTTGAACGTGGTGAGCATGCCGTTGCGGCGCTCCGCGCTCTCGGCGGCGAAATAGGTCTTGTCTGCGGTCTCGACACGCAACGCATTGACGAAGCCGTCGCGGAAGTCGTCGGTGATGTCGACTTCGTCGGAATAGATCTTGGTGCCCTGCCGGTCGACCAGCTCCACATTGCCGGTGGCGATGACCCGTCCGGTCTTGCGGTCATAGGTGACGCGCTGGGCGACGATCCGGTTGCCGTTGTATTCGATCTGGACCGAACCGGCCGCCGTCACGCGCTCCTGATCGTTGTCGTAGATCAGCGTGTCGGCTTCGAGCAGCATCTGCTCGTTGCCGCTCGGCTGGGGAATGAGATCCTCGGCGGTCTGGGCGACGGCGACATTCAGGGGGATCGCGGCGAATACGAGGACGCACGCCAGCGCGCTCGCGCCGGACAGGCGCGCCGCGCGGGCGAATACGCTCCCGCTGCCCCTCTTAACCCCCACTAGCCGTCCTCCTTGTGCAGCAGGAACGTCACTCCGAAAAACCCTGCGACCACCACCGGAAGCCACGCAGCGACCATCGGCGGAACGAATCCTGAACTGCCGAACGCCTTCACGAGAACCGAAGTAACATAAAGCAGAAAGCCCGCCCCGACGCCACCCAGAATCATCGGTGCCGACTGCCCAAGTCGGGCAAAGCGCATGGACACCGTCGCTGCGATGAGCGTCATCGCGACGAGCAGGAACGGCAGAGCCAGAAGCGAATGATATTGCATGGCAAATGGATTGGCGCTGAGCCCGAACGAGCGCGCCGAATCGATCTTTCCCCCGAGTTCGAAGAGCGGGATCGTTTCCGGTTCTGCAAACTGTTCCTCGACGAAATCGGGCTGCAGATCGGTCTTGATCACCATCCTCGGGCGCTCGCTGCGACGCCCGTTGGAATCCAGGCGCTGGACCTGCTGCAACGCCCACGCGCCCTTGGTCAGGACCGCGCGTTTTGCATCGATTCGTTCGGTGATCGAGCCGTCCTTGTCGAAGCGGATGAAGGTCGCTTCGCCTAGAACCCTGCCGCGCTGCGCCGATTTCTTGGCGCCGATGATCGTGACGCCGTCGTCCGTCCGCTGGCGCAACCACGGCAGCGCCTGCCCGCCCGGCTCGCGCCGCGCCTTGCCGCTGAAGGATGCCTCGATTTCCTCGGCATAGGACAGGGCCGCCGCGGCGACCGTGTTGAGAGCCGTGATCGTGACCGCTCCGATGAGGAAGCTGGCAAGGCAAAGGGGGCCAAGGAACTGCCAGGCCGAAATGCCTGCCGAGCGCGCGATGACGAGTTCGTATTTGCGGTTCAACGACATCAGGGTCGACATCGCGGCGAACAGGATGATGAACGGTATGGCCGTCTGGACGATCAGCGGAATGCGCAGCGCCGAGACCATCATTCCCGCGCCGACGGTATATTCCGGAAGAGAGCCCACCCGCCTGGAGAACTCGGTGAAGTCGACCAGAAAGGAGATAACAACGACGCCGACGAAGAACTGCGCCACGATCACCAGATAGCGGCGGAAAAAGTAGGTGAAGAGGGTGCGCCCGATCATGCGCCGCCACCCGCGCGGTAGCCGGCCAGCCTGAGCTGCAACGCGATGCGCTGGCGTTCGGCCCATGCGAGGAGCGCACTGCCCCAATTGTCGAGCCACCCCGGAATCCTGAGTTGACGTCCCGAAACGAGCAGGCCTGCGAAGATCGCAATCGTCACCAGCGGCAGCGCATAGGTGAGCACCGTCATCGGACGGCTTATCCCGGACGCGTTCATGAAGAAGAAGCCTGCGCCACGGATGCCGAGCGCGACGAACGCGGCTACCGTGAGACTCCAGAGGCGTTCCTGGCGGTTGGAGCGCGCTCCGCCGGCGAAATAGACCGCGATCAGGCCGAACGCGACAGGAAACAGCCATTCGGAGAAGCGCCGGTTGAGTTCGGACCGCAACATATCCGGCCTGACCTTGGCGAAATAGTCGTTCGGGTCGGGATTGAGGAGGAACGCGGTGCTGCGTTCCTTGGGCATGAAAGCCGTGGTCTTTCCCGCCGGGCTGAATTGCGAGAAGTCGATGGCGTAGGATGCGAACTGGATGATGGAAATCTCGCCGGTCGCCACGGCCCGGCGCTGTATCTCGCCTTCGCTCATGACGAGAAGATCGCGTTCACCCTGCGGCAGGATCACGCCTCGCCGGGCATAGTAGATAAGCTCCGTCTTGTCGTCGCGCATGTCGGCGATGAAGATGCCGCCGAAGCCGCCGCCCGGCAGCTGTTCGGCGATCTGGATGTAAAGCCCCTCGTCGAGCCGTTTGAACGACCCGGACTGGACGGCGAGGCGCACGAGATCGGCGCCGGCCTCACTGACGATGGTTCGGAGCTGGCGGTTCGACCAGGGCTCGACGAACAGCGCGGTGACGAGAGTGAGCAGCGTCAGGACAATGCCGAGGATCAGGATCGGCTTGGCCGTGATCTTTTGCGACCCACCGGCACCTTCGATGACCGCAAGCTCGGAATCGGCGTTCATCTGCGACAGAGTCTGCGACGCGCCGATGAGAAGCGCGAACGGCGTGACGACAACCATCATCGCAGGCACGAGCGTCACCGCGAGTTTCAGGAACGTGGTGATAGCCTGGCCCGAATCGGTCAGCACGTTCACGTAGATCAGCACCTGGGTGATCAGCACGACCAGCGTCGTTGCCGCGAGCGTGACCAGGGTCAGCCGCGCCGCACGACGGAATATGTAGCGCTCGATCAGGTTCATTGCGTTGGGGCAGCCGTCCTTGCACGTGGCGTGTGTGTCGACAGCGCGGGCGCTGAAGCTCGGGAGCATACGCATCCGTCGCGGGGATGGAACGCCAGATTGGCTAAAAATAGGCGAAAGGATAAGGTTAACCAAAGGTGAAGAGTTAACCTTCGCGAAGAAAACGTCGGAGGATCAGTCGGTTAGGCGCTAATGTGATCCCCTTGTTGACGTCTTGCCAGGGATCGGATCAGCGTGGCGAGAGTTGCGAAGATAAGCAGGGACAGCAGGGCTCCGAGCATCACGTCGGAGAGATAGTGTCCGCCGAAGGCAACGCGCAGCAGCGATGTCGCGCTTGCTACCGCTGCCGCCGCGATCAGCGCCGGCACCCGGTATCTGATGGGGGTGAGGGTCGCCAGCGCAACCAGCCAGAACGAGCTTGCCGCTTCGCCGGAGACGAAGGAACAGTTGCTGTCGCAGTAATTCGTGATGTGACCGGCCGGAACGAACGGGTAGGGCCCGCCGAAGAGATCGGTCAGATGAGGCCGCGGCCGCCCCCAGTGTTCTTTCAGGATCAGGTTCACGAGCGCGCCTGCGCCGAGGACGAGGGTGGCGACGGCAGCGAGGCCCGCCCGGTCGAACGGGTGCGCCAGCGACCGGCGCGACAGGATGCGCCACAGGATCGCCAGCAGCAGGAGGATGGCGAGCAAAACCGGCGTCACCTGCAGCACCTGGCGGATCTGCCCGACGACCGGCGACGACGACAGCGGAAAGCTGCCGCAGATCTTCCCCGCCGCTACGCAGGGCTGTTCCTCGAAGAACAGCCGGCTGACCGCGATGTCGATCTGCGGAACGACGTTGAAGAACA
Source organism: Mesorhizobium sp. (assembly GCF_024710845.1). Classification (GTDB taxonomy): domain Bacteria; phylum Pseudomonadota; class Alphaproteobacteria; order Rhizobiales; family Rhizobiaceae; genus Mesorhizobium_A. The sequence continues at coordinate 126,575 of NZ_JANJTZ010000018.1, read as the reverse complement.
GCAGCGTCGCGACCGTCAGCGCGGCGAGCACCAGGATTGGCGCGCGGCCGGCGAAAGGCCAGAGATAGTCATCCTCGGGGCGGGGCATCGAGTGGTCCGTGCTTCTGATGGTCGACGCAGTTGCGCTTCCAGACGCCCGTCTAGCGGCTAAGGCAGGAAGAAGAAAGCGCCGGCATGGCCGCGATCGCCCGTTGCCCTATCCGGCAGCACCAATCGGTCGAGTTTCGCGGCTACAGAGACGATCGGCGATTTTGCCGCTATCCTGCGCGCGACTCGCATCCCGGAGCTGACATGACGCCTGCCATCGACATCGGATTCGCCACCTCATCCAAGGGGGCGGCAGACCTGCACGTATTCCTTGCCGCTCCCGGCGAGAACGGATCGGTCGAACTCGCCGGCGATGCGGGGCCGCTTCTGGAAAAGGCGATCAAGGCGGGCGCCTTCACGGCGAAGACGCTGTCGACGCTCGATGTCATCGTGCCCGCGGGCATGGAGGTCGACCGCGTCCTCGTTCTCGGCGTCGGCGATCCCAAGGCGGTCACCACGGACGGCTGGCTGAAGGTGGGCGGGTCGATCGCGTCCAATCTCAAGAAGGCCGCCAAGGTCATGGTCCACGCCGATGTGCCCGGCTTCGAGTCCGATCCGGAGGCGATCGCCGACATGGCGCTGGGCATCCTGCTGCGGACCTATCGGTTCGACCGCTACAAGACCAAGAAGGACGATGGCGACGAGGAGCCGAAGCGGACCAGGATTACCGTCGTCACCCGCCGCTCGGCTGCCGCGAAGGCGGCGTTCGGTGCATCTGAGGCCATCGCCGGCGGCGTGTCCATCGCTCGCGACCTCGTCAACGAGCCGGCCAATCTGCTCGGCCCGGTCGAGATGGCGGCGAAGTGCAAGGAACTCGAGGCGCTCGGCGTGAAGGTCGAGATCCTTGCCGAGAAGGAGATGAAGAAGCTCGGCATGGGCGCACTGCTCGGCGTCGCCCAGGGCAGCCCGCGCGGCGCCAGGCTGGTCGTGATGCAGTGGAACGGCGGCAAGGCGAAGGACAAGCCCGTCGCCTTCATCGGCAAGGGCGTCTCGTTCGACACCGGCGGCAATTCGATGAAGCCCGCGGCCGGCATGGAGGACATGAAGGGCGACATGGGCGGGGCGGCGGCCGTCATCGGTGCCATGCACGTGCTGGCCAGGCGCAAGGCGAAGGCCAACGTCGTCGGCATCGTCGGCCTGGTGGAGAACTCGGTCGACGGACATGCGCAACGCCCCGGCGACATCGTCACCTCCATGTCGGGGCAGACGATCGAGATCCTCAACACCGACGCGGAAGGCCGCCTCGTCCTCTGCGACGCGCTCTGGTACTGCAACGACCGGTTCGCGCCGAAATTCATGGTCAACCTGGCGACGCTGACCGGCGCGATCATGGTGGCGCTCGGGCAATATCACGCCGGCCTGTTCTCCAACGACGACGAGCTGGCGGGCCAGCTCACGGAAGCGGGGCTCGCCACCGCCGAGAAGCTCTGGCGCATGCCGATGGGACCCGACTACGACAAGCTGATCGAATCGAAGAACGCCGACATGAAGAACATCGGCGGCCGGTACGGCGGGGCGATCACCGCCGCGCAGTTCCTCAAGCGCTTCGTCAAGGACACGCCCTGGGCGCATCTGGACATCGCCGGCACCGCCATGAACGCGCCGCCGAGCGAATATTCGATCTCCTGGGGCTCTGGCTTCGGCGTACGGCTGCTCGACCGGCTCGTGAAAGACAATTACGAAGGCTGATGGCCGAGGTTCTCTTCTACCACCTGACAGAATCGACGCTCGAGGAGGCGCTGCCGCCTCTGCTCGAGAAGAGCGTCGAGCGCGGCTGGAAGGTGGTGGTGCAGGCGGGCAGCGAGGAACGGCGCAACGCGCTGGATACCCACCTGTGGACGTTCAGGGACGACAGCTTCCTCGGCCATGGCCTCGACAGCGACCCGCGCGCCACCGACCAGCCGATCCTTCTGACCGTCTCGAACGGCAATGCCAACGCCGCATCCGTCCGCTTCGTCGTCGACGGCGCCGAGCCGCCGCCGCTCGACGGCTACGAGCGCGGTGTCTTCATGTTCGACGGTCACGACCAGGCCCAGCTCGATCTGGCGCGCGCCCAATGGAAGCGCATGAAGGACGCCGGCCACTCGGTGACCTACTGGCAGCAGACCGACGGCCGGCGCTGGGAACGCAAGGCATAACACTATCTGGCGCGTTCGCCGGCGTGGCCCTGCAGCTTGTTGGCCCTGCGTGGCGGGCGGACCGAAGCCTTGGCAAGCGCCTTGCGTTTCGCTTTCGCCTCGGTCCGGCTGGTCCACCAGGCCGCGAATGCATAGCCGGCGATCGCCAAAAGTATCCGTCTCATCTCCGTCTCCTGTTGTTGTAGGCCGACAATTCGCGAACCGCCGCCGGGTTCCGCACCCTCTCGACAGGCCGGTGCGCGCGTGCCACATCGGGGCGCATCACGGTCCGGCTTTCCCATGCGCGTCATCTTCCTCCTCATGTTTCTGGCCGGCCTCGCGGTCGGCATCGGCTATCCCTTCGTCGTCTCCAACGTCTCGGGCTACGAGATCGGGCGCTATCCGGCCTATGACCGGCAAGGCGGCTTCAAGGTGGTCGAGGAAAACCTCGCGCCGGCCGACGCGCCGGTGCGCGTGCTTGTCGACATGTCGTCGCTCGGCAGCCTGACGCTCGACGGGGCGACGACGGTTCTGACGCTGACGGCATCGGTGGAAGGACGGACGGTGCTGGCGAGCACGCTCAAGTTCGCGCACCAGCAGCCGCGCAGCGACAATCCGCAGATCGGCGGCATGATCTATCGCGACGAGGCGGGGCTGATCGATCCGGTCGAAAGCGGCCGCTACCGGTTCGTGCTTGGGCAGGGCGACGCCGAGGGCATCGAGATGCGCTCTGCCGAAATCGTGCTGAGGGCAGGGGCGTTCGACCTCGATCCGCGCGCCGTTCCGATCGGATACGCCTTGATGGCGCTGGGCTTCGTCGGCTTCTTCGTGTCGCTGCAGCGGCGCAAGAAGACACCACCCTCCGCGCCTCCGCCACCGAAATGGGGGCGGTGAGGGATAAGGGCCAGGTACGGCTTCCAACGCCGTCATCCTCGGGCTTGTCCCAAGGATCTGCAGCGTCGGCGAACTGGTAGGACCGTCTCCAAAAACCCGCAACCGGCAGTAGATCCTCGGGACAAGCCCGAGGATGACGGCACGCGTGGGGCCGAAGTGCTGGGTAAGTCCCGGGGAAAGGTCACTTTTTCCGCGCAAGGTCGTCGACCGCGCGGCATGTGTTGCGGAAGCAAGTGAAATCGTTCGGATAATCGGCCCTTCCTCGCAAGGGATGGGCGCTGCCTAGGACGTGTCGCGGATTTCGACCGGTCGCGCCGCTGCGTCCCGAAGTCTCGGCATGAATGTGTCGAGCCCATGCCGTAGGCTGCCTTCGAAGTCGGCCTCGCCGAGTGCCTGACCCTGCCGCCAGACCGAAACGCGGCCGAGGTATGCGGCCATGCCGCTCACGACCATTGCCAGTGCGCGCAGCGATGCGGCGAGATCCAGTGCATCGGCGGGAGTGGTGCCGTAGCGGACCATCGGCAGAGCAGGCGACCAGAGCCGGCCTGCCGGGTTCCATGTCGAGCCCGCGACGAAATCCCGTGTGATCAAATCGGCTTGCCGGGCGGCCCAAAGCACGCACCAGCGGACCCAGGGCGTATCGCCGGCAGCCTTTTCGGCGAGACCGGCAAGGCCGAGCAGGGTCGAGACGATGCTGACCAGCACCTCCTGCTCCCTCCCTGTCTTCGCCTTCCACGCCATCGTCGGCTCCCGTTTGACCGCCGACAGTGTCATGCATGCCGGAAAGGGGGTGGATCGAAAAAGTTGGGGGGCGAGCGGGATCAAGGGGTTGGGGGAGAATGGGCGGAAATCGATGCAAGGGGTCAGGCACTGCGCTGAATCTCTCCCCTTGAGGGAGAGAAAGCGATTTCAAGACCTTAGCCGCAGGCTAAGTCTTAGAAATCGCCAGAGAGGGGGGTGTTGCGATGCCAGCGATCCACCCTTGGTGGGAATCGATGCACGCCCTTATCGCACCAGTGGAGCCTCCGGCCGGGGGAAGGTCATGCAGCGGCGTCTCCGGCCCTTCGCTATGGCTCAGGGCGTTCGAGCCCTTTCATCGTGCCACCGGCACGATGAATTCGCCTTCGGCGAACCGGGCTCTCACCCCCTCTCTTGCAAATTCCAAGGACTTGGCTTCGCCAAGCCCAGGAATTTGCTTTCTCCCCCTCCAGGGGGGAGATAGAGGCGCCGCGCCATTCGCGCCTCAGATTTCCTCGAAATCCCCCGAGCGGCCCTTGCCGGAGGCGAAGCGGGCGGCGCCCGTGCTGCCTTCGGAGCGGAAGGTTTCGGCGCCCTGCCATTCCCTGACCAACGCGTCGGCCGTATCGAGCGACCATTGCGCGATCGCGGAAGCGCGGTCGGCGCGCATGCACGCCTGCGGGAATTTCGCCAGCTCACGCGCGAGATCGAGCGCGGTGTCGAGCGTAGCGCCGTCGGCGCAAACGCGGTTGGCGAGCCCGATGGCGAGGGATTCGGCGGCGTCGACCTTGCGGCCGGTGAGGATCAGGTCCATCGCGCGGCCGTGGCCGACGATGCGGGGCAGGCGCACCGTGCCGCCGTCGATCAGCGGCACGCCCCAGCGCCGGCAGTAGACGCCCATGTAGGCGCTCTCCTCCATGACGCGCAGGTCGCACCACAGCGCCAGTTCCATGCCGCCGGCGACCGCCGGGCCGGAGATCGCGGCAATGACCGGTTTCGACAGGGCAAGCCGGGTGGGGCCCATCGGGCCCTTGCGCGGCCGGTCGTTGCGGCCGTCGAAATCGCCGTCGAGGTCGTGTTCGGCGAACCAGGTCTCGTCCGTGCCGCCGGCAGCGCGCTTGAGGTCGAATCCGGCGCAGAAGGCGCCCGGAATCCCGGTGAGGATCGCGACCTTCTGCTCGGGGTCCCGCTCGAAGGCGACGAAGGCCTGGAACAGGGCATCGGCCATTTCGGGATTGACCGCATTGCGCGCGTCGGGACGGTTGATGCGGACGATGGTGATGTCGCCCGCGTTCGAGACGTCGATCGTCATTCGGCCATCCCTTCCTCGTATTGGGTCGAGAGCGTCAGCCAGCGCTCCTCCTGCGTGGAGAGCTGGTGGGTCAGGTCCGACCGCTCCTTGCCGAGCTGCGTCGCCGCCCGCGGATCCTTCTCGTAAAGCGTCGGATCGGCGAGTTGTTCCTCGATCCCGTCGATGCGCTTGCGAATCCGCTCCATCAGCGCCTCGGTCGCCTTGATTTCCTTCGCCAGCGGTTCGAGCGAGGCCCGCCGCTGGGCGGCTTCGCGCCGCCGGTCGGCCTTCGACGCCTTGTCTGCGTCCCGCTTCTCGCGCCGGTCGACCGTCACGCCGGTGACGATCTGGCGGTAGTCGTCCATGTCGCCGTCGAAGGGGGCAACCGTGCCGTCCTTGACCAGCCACAGCCGGTCGGCCGTCGCCTCGATCAGGTGACGGTCGTGCGAGATCAGGATCACCGCGCCGTTGAACTCGTTCAGCGCATGGACGAGCTGCTCGCGCGAATCGATGTCGAGATGGTTGGTCGGCTCGTCGAGGATGAACAGGTTCGGCCCTTCGAACGACGCGAGGCCCATCAGGAGCCGCGCCTTCTCGCCACCGGACAGGTCCTTGGCGGGGGTCTGCATCTTCTCGGTCGACAGTCCCATCTGGGCGACGCGGGCGCGCACCTTGGCCTCCGGCGCGTCGGGCATCAGCCGGCGCACATGCTCGATCGCGTTTTCTTCCGGGCGAAGGTCGTCGAGCTGGTGCTGGGCGAACATCGATACCTTGAGCTGCGGCGCGATCGTGATGCCGCCGCTTTCCTTGTCGAGCCGTCCCGCCAGGAACTTGGCGAAGGTCGATTTGCCGTTGCCGTTGGCGCCGAGCAGCGCGATGCGGTCGTCGTGGTCGATGCGCAGCGTCAGGTTCTTGAGGATCGGCTTGCCCGGCTGGTAGCCTACCGTTGCCGACTGGATGGCGATGATGGGGGAGGCGGCCTCGCGCACCGGGTCCGGAAACGAGAACGGCCGGACGCTGTCGTTCATCACGGCGGCGATCGGCTTCATCTTCTCCAGCGCCTTGATGCGCGACTGCGCCTGGCGAGCCTTCGACGCCTTGGCGCGGAAACGCTCGACGAAGGATTCCATGTGCTTGCGCGCGGCCTCCTGCTTCACGCGTGCCTTTTCCTGATGCTCGAGCTGTTCCTCGCGCTGCCGCTCGAACTGGTCGTAGCCGCCGCGCCAGTAGGTCAGCTTCTTCTGGTCGAGATGGACGATCGAATTGACCGCGCGGTTCAACAGGTCGCGGTCGTGGCTGATCAGGAGAACGGTGTGCGGGTATTTGCCGACATAGTTCTCCAGCCAAAGCGTGCCCTCGAGGTCGAGATAGTTGGTCGGCTCGTCGAGCAGCAGCAGGTCGGGTTCCGAGAACAGCACGGCCGCCAGCGCGACGCGCATGCGCCAGCCGCCGGAGAAGGAGGAGGCCGGACGCTTCTGTGCCTCCTCGTCGAAGCCGAGGCCGGCGAGGATGGTGGCGGCACGCGACTCGGCGGTGTGCGCGTCGATGTCGGCGAGCCGCGTATGGATCTCGCCGATCCGCTCCGGATCGGTCGCGGTCTCGGCTTCCGCCAGTAGCGCGGCGCGCTCCTTGTCGGCGGCAAGCACGATCTCGATCAGCGAATCCTCGGTGCCCGGCGCTTCCTGCGCGACCTGGCCGATGCGCAACCCCTTCGGCAGCGAGATCGATCCGGTCTCCGCGGCGAGGTCGCCGGTGATGGCCTTGAAAAGCGTCGTCTTGCCGGCGCCGTTGCGGCCGACCAGGCCCGCCTTGGCGCCCGCCGGCAGGCTGAGCGAGGCGTGGTCGAGGAGGAGGCGTCCGGCGACGCGGAGCGAAAGATCGGTGATCGTCAGCATGGCCGAGCGTTTTGCACGCTGGGACGGGCTTCGCAAGGCGCAATGGCGCGGGCAATCTTGCCCGAATCCGGCGGCTGGCACCGTCTCGCCGAAGGGGCAGAACGGCCCGAAAGGTTTTTTGCGCCGAAGGGGTGCTTTTTGCGGCAAAGCTGTTAACATTCGCGCCGCTGAATTCGCCGGCCACTGTTTCGTCAGGTCGACGGCAAATCTACCATCCGGAAACAGAAAACCGAGGTTAGGATATCAATTGCAGGTACTCGTTCGCGAAAACAATGTCGACCAGGCTCTCCGCGTCCTGAAGAAGAAGATGCAGCGGGAGGGAATCTTCCGCGAGATGAAGGCGCGCCAGGCATACGAGAAGCCGTCGGAGAAGCGCGCGAGGGAGAAGGCCGAGGCCATCCGCCGGACCCGCAAGGCCGCCCGCAAGCAGATGCAGCGTGAGGGCCTGCTGCCGGCGCCGAAGAAGAAGATCATCGAGCGGACACCGCGTCCCGGCGCCTGATCACCTGCACTTATTGGCGTTTTTTTTCAGCGGGCGGCTATGCGAATTGCCGCCCGTTTTCTGTTCGCTGGAAGTAGATCAGGTCGAGCGTCAGCGACGGCTTGCCGAGGCTGGTCAGGATCATGTGCGCCTGGCCGCGATGATGGGTCTGGTGGTTGAAGAGGTGCGCCAGCGCCGGCGCCAGCCGCTGCGACACCGTGCGCATGTCGGTGACCGTCATGTAGGTGAAACGGCCGGCGAACGCCTTTTCGGTCAGGCCTTCGACATAGTCGGCGATGCGGCGGTCTTCCGCCTCGCGCGCCGCGCGCAGCTTGCCGAAATCGGAAAAGAGGATGGTGTCGAGCGTGGCCGGCGCCTGGCCTTCGCCGGTGAAGCGCTTCATCCAGATCCGGTCCGCGACGAGGATGTGGTTGAGCGTCCCCATCATCGAGCCGAAGAAGGCGCCGGTGTCGCGGTTGAACTCGTCGATCGACATTGCCTGGGCTGCGTCGTAGAGCTGCGCGTTCGCCCAAGCGTTGTAGGCGGCGAACATGCGAAAATGCTGCTTCACGTCTTTCCCTTTCGAACGGTGCCGGTATGACTTGCGTCATAGACCGCTCCAGGGAACGCGCCAATGACCATTCTCCTCTACGAACTCGTGGGCGCCGACGCCGCGCGCCCGTTCAGCCCGCATGTCTGGAAGATCGCGCTGTCGCTGGCGCACAAGGGCCTGCCCTTCGAGACAAGGCCTGTTCCGTTTACCGGCGTGCCGACCGTCGAGGGCGGTTTCTCGAAGACGGTGCCGGTGATCCGCGACGGCGGACGCGTGCTCAACGAGTCCTTCGACATCGCCGTCTATCTCGACGAGACCTATCCGGAGCGGCCGAGCCTGTTCGGCGGCGAGGGCGGCAAGGCGATGGCGCGCTTCATCGAACGCTGGTCGCAGCTTACCATCCATCCCTATCTGGGGGCGGCGGCCCTGATGGACATCCACGACTGCCTCGCGCCGGCCGACCAGGCCTATTTCCGCGCCTCGCGCGAAGTGCGGTACGGAAAGCCGCTCGAGACGGTCGCCGCCGGACGCGACGCCGGGCTCGCCGCCTGGCGGGCGGCACTCGAGCCGCTGCGCAACATGCTCTCCTACCAGCCCTTCATCGGCGGCGCGGGCCCGCTCTATCCTGATTACATCGTCGCTGGCGCGCTGCAGTGGGTGCGTGTCACCTCGCCGTTTCCGTTCCTCGATCCGGCCGACCCCGTGGCCGCGTGGTTCGAGCACTGCCTGGAGCTGCATGGCGGCCTGTTGGGCAAGGTGCCGGCGGCGGCGTGACGCCGGCGCCTCTTGGCAATCGCAGGGGCGGCGTGTATGGAGCGCCACCCTTCCGAAACCTCTTCTGACAAGGACGAGAAATGGCCGTCGAACGCACGTTTTCCATGATCAAGCCGGACGCCACCAGGCGCAACCTGACGGGCGCGATCACCAAGATGCTCGAGGATGCCGGCCTGCGCGTCGTCGCCTCCAGGCGGGTGTGGATGAGCCGCCGCGAGGCCGAGGGCTTCTACGCCGTGCACAAGGAACGCCCGTTCTTCGGCGAGCTGGTCGAGTTCATGTCGTCGGGCCCGACGGTGGTCCAGGTTCTCGAAGGCGAGAACGCCATCGCCAAGAACCGCGAAGTGATGGGCGCGACCAATCCGGCCAACGCCGCCGAGGGCACCATCCGCAAGGTCCACGCGCTGTCGATCGGCGAGAACTCGGTGCACGGCTCCGACGCGCCGGAAACCGCCAAGGAAGAGATCGCCTACTGGTTCTCGGGCACCGAAATCGTCGGCTGATCCCGACGGACCGAAATGCCGAAGCCGGGCCTCGCGCCCGGCTTTTTCATGCGCTGCGGCGCAGGATTTCGGCGGTCGGGCCGAGGGAGGGCATCATCTTCGCCCGGATGAGGAACTTGTCCGCCGGCAGCGACGGGGCGTAGAGATAGCCCTGGAACATCCGGCAGCCGAAGGCGCGCAAAAGCGCTTCCTGCTGCGCCGTCTCGACATGTTCGGCGACGGCCGCGAGACCGAGCGTATCGGCCATGGCGAGGATCGTGCGCACCAGCGCGCGGTCGCTCTCCTTGGTCTCGATGTCCGCCACGAAGGAACCGTCGATCTTGACCTCGTCGAACGGCATCTGCCGCAGATAGGCCAGCGACGAATAGCCCGTGCCGAAATCGTCCAGCGAGAAGCAGATGCCGAGCTCCTTGAGCTTGTGCATCCTCTCGGCGGTCGCCTTCTGGTTCTCGGCCATCACATGTTCGGTGAATTCGAGCATCAGTTGCGAGGCGTCGACCCGGTACTCGTCGATCAGCCGGCGCAGATGCGGGACGAAATCGGGATTGCTGAACGATTTGACGGAAATGTTGATCGCCAGGCGCAGATGCGCCGTGTCGCGATCGGCCTGCCAGCTGGCAAGCGTGGCGATCCCCTTGGCGAGCACCATGCGGCCGAGATCGTTAATGAGCCCCGACCGCTCCGCCAGCGGAATGAACCGGTCTGGCGTGATGAGCCCCTGGACGGGGTGATACCAGCGCAAGAGCGCCTCGGCTGAGACGACGCGGCCGAACTGGTCGACCTGCGGCTGGAAATGCAGCTGCAGCTGGTCCTCGGCGATTGCCGTGCGCAGGTCGGCGTGGAGGCGGAACTGCTCCTGCTCGCGCTGCGTCGCTGCCGGATCGAACACCGCGAACGCGTTGCGGCCCGAGGCCTTGGCCCGGTACATGGCGATGTCGGCGCGCTTCAGCACCTCGTCGACGCGCGGCTCATTGCCGTCGAAGACGACGACGCCGACGCTGGCCGAGGCCTGGTGCTCGACCGGGCCGATCCGGTGCGGCCGCGCCAGTTCGCGCAACACGGCTTCGGCCGTCCGGTCGGCGCGCTGCGAGGCTTCCGCGTCGGTGGCGCCGGCATCCTCGATGCAGACGACGAACTCGTCGCCGCCGATGCGGGCGACATGGTCGCCGTCCTCGACGCAGGCCGACAGCCGCTGCGCCACCTGCACCAGATAGGCGTCGCCGACGTCGTGACCCTGGCTGTCGTTGAGCGACTTGAAGTTGTCGAGGTCGATGAAGAGCAGGGAGCCCCGCCGCCCGGTCGCATGCGCCCGCTCCAACGTTACGCCAAGACGGTCGAGCAGGGCGCGCCGGTTGGGAAGGTGCGTCAGCGGATCGAAATAGGCGAGTTCCTGGATCTTGATCTCCTGCCGCTTGCGCAGCGAGATGTCGGACGCGTAGCCGTGCCAGACGATGGTGTTGCCGACCCGTTCGGGCGCCGCCGAGGCCCGGAGCCATTTCTCGACGCCGTCGGGCATGCGGATGCGAAACTCGTGATCCCAGTATTTGAAGTCCCGGTGGCATTCGCGCAGCGAGCGGTAGTATTCGTCCACGTCGTCCGGGTGGATCAGTTTCGTGAAGGCCGCGGCATCCTCGGCTTCGAGGCCTTTGGCCAGCCCTGTCAGCCGGTGGAAGCCGTCGCTGTAGTAGAGGACGTCGTACGATCCGGCGGCAGTCCGGCGGTACTGGAACAGACCGCCGGGAATCTGCGAAATCAGCTTCTGGTAGTGTTCCTCGAGCTTGAGGCGCTTTACCGTCTCCGTGATCTCGCGCACCGATCCTTCATAATAGAGCGGTTTGCCGGTGCGCTTGTGCCGGACCACGCGGGCCGATTCCGAGATCCAGATGCGCTCGCGCGTCTTGTGACGGTAGATTTCGGACACGAAGTCCTCGACATGGCCCTCCGAATGCAGGATGCGGCGGAATTCGTCGCGGCGGCCGGGCTCGACGTACCATTCGCCGCCGATGTCGCGAACCGCGGGCAGCATCTCGGCTTCGCTCTCGTAGCCGTTGAGCCTGACCAGGGCCCTGTTGGCGGAAAGCTGACGGCCGTCGATGGAGGAGCGGTAGATGCCTTCGGAGAGGTGTTCGATGAGTTCGCGGCTGTTGCGGTGTTCGTCCGCGACTTCCATCCAGCGCCGGCGATAGTGGAGGGTGGTCGAAACGAGAATCGCGACGAGCAGCAGAATCGACGCGGCAAGCAAGCCGGTCGCCGCCCCCAATCCCGAAAATGACACGAATGCGTCCTGCATGGCCCCAAATCGATCGCCCGATCATGGTGACCTTACGATGGGGTATTTCCCAAAGCTCTAACTGCCGCGGAAAATGGCGGTCACGGTTAATGCACGATTAGGATGCAGGCGAACGAATTCGACCTGGCCGGTCAGGACCAGCGGCGGAGCGCTTCCTCGTCCGATTCCTTGGCATCGACCCAGCCGCCTTCCGAGCCGTCGCGAAGGTGTTCCTTCTTCCAGAACGGCGCGCGGGACTTGAGGAAATCCATGAGAAAGGCGGCGGCGTCGAAGGCCGCCTGGCGGTGGGTGGACGAGGCGATCACCAGCACGATGTTCTCGCCGGGAGCGATGCGGCCGACGCGATGGATCGCGCAGAGCGCGGTCACGGGCCAGCGCGCCGCTGCCTCATCTGCGATGCGGCGGATCTCCGTCTCGGCCATGCCCGGATAGTGCTCGAGTTCGAGCGCGGCAAGCGCTCCGTCCTCGCTTCGGCAGAGCCCGCTGAACGTGACGACGGCGCCGGTGTCGGATAGGCCGGCCAGCAGCGCGGAGACCTCCGCGGAGAGATCGAAATCCTCCGTCTGGATCCTGACCTCGATCCGCGCCGTCATGGCTAGCCGCCGGTCATGGGAGGGAAGAGCGCGATCTCGCGCGCACCGGCGAGCGGCTCGTCGTGCCGCGAGTGTTCCTGGTTGATGGCGACGCGAATGGCTTCGGGATGTTCGAGCGCGGCTTCGTAGCCGTCGCCCTGGCCTTTCAGCCAGACGAGCAGATCCCGGACCGTCCTGACCTCCGCCGGGAGGTCCAACTCCTCTTCGGCTTTTCCGACCCGCTCCCTGACCCAAGCGAAGTAGATGAGCTTCACGGCAGCCTCACTCGTCGACGATGTGCTTGAGCCCGGCGCGGAAATAGTCGTAGCCGGTGTAGAGCGTGACGATCGCCGAGATCCAGAGCAGCGCGATGCCGATCTGCGTCGTGTAGGGGAGGATCTTGTCGCCGGCCGGACCGGCCAGCAGGAAGCCGATGGCGATCATCTGGATCGTCGTCTTCCACTTGGCCAGACGCGTGACCGGCAGGCTGACCTTGAGCTCGGCCAGGTATTCGCGCAGGCCCGAGACGAGGATCTCGCGGCACAGGATGACGATCGCCGCCCAGAGCGACCAGCCGTGGATGGTCTCGACGGGATCGGCCGCGAGCAGCATCAGGCAGGTGGCGACGAGCAACTTGTCGGCGATCGGATCGAGCATGCGGCCGATGTTCGACGTCTGCTTCCAGATGCGCGCGAGATAGCCGTCGAGGTAGTCGGTGATGCTGGCCAGCGCGAACAGGGCAAGTGCTGACCAGCGGGCGAAGTCGCTCGATTCGAGCCGCCCCTCCAGATAGAAGCAGACGACGATGAGCGGCACCGCGAGGATGCGCCCATAGGTCAGCAGGTTGGGGATGTTATACGCCTTGCTCGCCATCGGGCCGTTCTTTGCTGGTGATCGTTCAGTTTCAACAGATGTGACCTCTTCGGGTCAACAGCAAGGCACGCGGCGCGCCTAAATCCGGCTTTCCATTGCTCCAGCGCGGAATTCGGCCGCGATCGGCCGCCCGCCGGCAAAACGGCGCGGCCTATCAGCCATTGTCGTGGAAGTGATCGTAGATCTGCTTCGCCAGCGATTCGGACACGCCTTCGACCGACCGCAGGTCTGCGAGTGCCGCCCGGCTGACCGCCTTGGCGGTGCCGAAATGGTGAAGAAGCGCGCGCTTGCGCGACGGGCCGATGCCGGCGATCTCGTCGAGCGGATTGCGGACCATCTCCTTCTTGCGGCGCGCGCGGTGCGAGCCGATGGCGAATCGATGCGCCTCGTCGCGCAGCCGCTGGATGAAATAGAGCACCGGATCGCGCGGCGGCAGCGTGAACGGATCGCGCCCGCGGACGAAGAACCGTTCCCGTCCCGCATCGCGGTCGACGCCCTTGGCGACGCCGATCGCCTCGATCTTGTCGGCGATGCCGAGTTCGTCGAGGATCGCGCGCACCGCCGACATCTGTCCCTGGCCGCCGTCGATCAGGACGAGGTCCGGCCAGGCCGGCATCGTATCGTCGCTTTCCGCCGGCGCCGGCTGCCCCTCGCCATGTTCCTTGAGCAGACGCGAGAAGCGCCGCTCCATCACTTCGCGCATCATGCCGAAATCGTCGCCCGGCGTGATCGATTCGGAGCGGATGTTGAATTTGCGGTACTGGTTCTTGGCGAACCCCTCGGGCCCGGCGACGATCATCGCGCCGACCGCGTTGGTGCCCATGATGTGCGAGTTGTCGTAGACCTCGATGCGGCGCGGCGCCGACGGCAGGCCGAAGGCCTTGGCGATCCCTTCCAGCAGCACACCCTGGGTCGAGGTCTCGGCCAGCCTGCGCCCGAGCGCCTCGCGCGCGTTCTGCAGCGCATGCGCCACGAGGTCCTTCTTCTCGCCGCGCGACGGCACGGAAATCGTCACCTTGCGGCCGGCGCGTGTCGCGAGCGCCTGCGCCAGCAGGTCCTGTTCCTCAACGGCATGCGAAAGCAGGATCAGCCGGGGGCAGGGCTTGTCGTCGTAGAACTGCGCCATGAAGGCGCCCAGCACCTCGGCGGGTTCCAGCGCCGGATCGGCCTTGGGGAAATAGGCGCGGTTGCCCCAGTTCTGGCCGGTGCGGAAGAAGAACACCTCGATGCAGCTCTGGCCGCCGTCCTGGTGGATGGCGAAGACGTCCGCCTCCTCCACCGATTGCGGGTTGATGCCCTGGTGGCTCTGCACATGCGACAGGGCGGAGAGGCGGTCGCGATAGACGGCGGCGCGCTCGAAGTCGAGCTGTTCCGACGCCTCCTGCATCGCGGCCGAAATTTCGCCCTTCACCTTCTGGCTGCGGCCGGAGAGGAAGTCCTTCGCCTCCGAGACGAGTTCGGCATAGCCGGCCTCGGAGATTTCGCCCGTGCAGGGGCCGGAGCAGCGCTTGATCTGGTAGAGCAGGCATGGCCGCGTGCGGCTCGCGAACATGGAATCGGTGCAGCTTCTCAAGAGGAAGGCGCGCTGCAGCGCGTTGATGGTGCGCCCGACCGCGCCGGCGGATGCAAAGGGGCCGAAATAGTCGCCCTTGCGCGACCGCGCGCCCCGGTGCTTGAAGATGCCGGGCGCCAGGCCGTCATTGGTAATCAGGATATAGGGGAACGACTTGTCGTCCCGCATCAGCACATTGAAACGCGGCCGCAAGCGCTTGATCATGTTCGCTTCGAGCAGAAGCGCCTCGATCTCGGTGCGGGTGACGATGAACTCCATCGCCGTCGTCTCGCGCACCATCCGGCCGATACGGTTGGTGTGGAAGCGGCCCTGCGCGTAGCTGGTGACGCGCTTCTTCAGGCTGCTCGCCTTGCCGACATAAAGCACGTCGCCGGCCACGTTCATCATCCGGTAGACGCCGGGCGAGTTGGGAAGGCGCTTGACCAGCGCCTGGATCAGCTCGGCGCCGGTCAGCCCTTCCGTATCGCGCCCGCCGCGATCCCACAGTGCCGCCATTTCCGGCGCGGCGGCCGCTTCCTCGACGATATCCGTATCGTCGTCGTCCTGCTCGTCGGCGATGAGCAGGGCGGCTTCCTCGTCGTCGGCCGGATGGGGGGGCGCGTCGTCAATCGTGGGATTTCGGGGACTCATTCCTTCATGCCTGTCACATCCGGCGTTTGCCACGCAAGATGCTGCCCGCCGTCGATGGCGATCATTTGGCCGGTTACTGACATCGTCTCGAACAGATAGCGCGCGGTCGCGCCGAATTCCGACAGGTCGGGACCCCGCTCGAGCAGAAGGCCGGCCACCTGCCTGTCGAAATCCGCCCGCTGCTGGCGGATGTTGGGCAGCGTCGGGCCGGGGCCGATGGCGTTGACGCGGATTCGCGGCGCAAGCGCCTGCGCCATGGTGCGCGTCGCATCCCACAGCGCCGACTTGGACAGCGTGTAGGAGAAGAAATGCGGGTTCGGACGCCAGACCCGCTCGTCGATGATGTTGACCACGAGCCCGGCCATGCCCGCCGGCAGCGTTTCGACGAGCGTTCGGGCCAGCAATACCGGCGCCTTCACATGCACGGCGAAATGCGCGTCCCAGACCTCCCATTCGAAACTACCGATCTCGTCGCGAACGAAGACGGAGGCGCTGTTGACCAGGAGGCCGATGGGACCGACCCGCTCGGCGGCGCGAGCGACGAGATCGCCTGCCTCGTCCATGCGAGTCAGGTCCGCCGTCACGACCGCCGCCTTGCCGCCGCCGCGGACGATCTCGGCGGCGAGCGCCTCGGCCTCCGCGATCGAGCGGTTGCAGTGGATCGCCACCGTAAAGCCGTTCTTCGCCAGGTCGCGCACGATCGCCGCGCCGATTCTGCGCGCGCCTCCGGTGACCAGCGCCGTTCTTGGTTGATGGATCATGAATCGTGGTCCCCCGAAGCCTTGTTGACGTAATATATGGGGCGAAACGGAGGCCGACAGGGGTCGCGCTGCTCGTAGCGGCCAATTCCTGACGCTGGTGGAGCCCATCGGGTGGCGTTGCGGAAGGCGCGTCGAGAAACGTGAAAATTAACCAAAAGATATCAATAGCTTGCGACTTGCGTACTCGTAGGTCGCACACGGCCCGCCGGCAGCTATTCGCTCTCCGAGGAGGCTGTTGTTGCCCTAGTGCAACGCCTTTTTCCTGCCGCATCGCCGCCGACCAATGACCTGATTGGTGGTGCCGTCGTGCCGCATTTGCCTCCCATCTTCCGCTCCATGCCGAAGCGGCGGTCCGTCACCTCCCGATGGAACGCCGGTCCTCGGTTCGCGTTTTCGAGTTCCTGAAGGCTAAGGAGAGAACAATGAAAGCCAATCTCAAATTCGCTCGTCCGCTGGTGGCGGCAGCCGCGCTGGCAGTTGCCAGCGCCATTCCCGCATTCGCCGCCGACGCGGTCTACGAGCAGGCGCCCGAGCCGGCTCCGGTCGAAGTCGTTCCGTCGGCATCGACCGGCTGGGCCGGTCCCTATGCCGGTGTGCAGGCCGGTTACACGTTTGGCCGGGCCGACCTGCCGGGCGTCGGCACGCACGACCATGACGGCTTCAACGGCGGCGCATTCGCCGGTGTCCAGGGCCAGAACGGCAGCATCGTCTACGGCGTCGAGGGTGACGTCGGCTACAACGGCGCCAAGGGTTCCAACGCCGGCATCGACACCAAGTCGGGCGTCGAGGGCTCGCTGCGCGCCCGCCTCGGCTATGCGGTCAACGACCGCGTGCTGCTCTATGGCACCGGCGGCGGCGCCGCGGAAAGCCTGAAGGCCAGCAGCGCGCTGGGCTCCGACCGCAAGACCATGCTCGGCTATACGGTCGGCGCGGGCGCCGACGTGAAGGTGACCGAGAGGGTGTTCGTGCGCGGCGAGTACCGCTTCACGGACTACGGCAAGGAGACGTTCAACCTCGGCGGCGTTTCCCAGGACGTGGAGACCCACTCCAACAAGGTTCAGCTCGGCCTCGGCGTGAAGTTCTGAGACCAGCGCGTGACCGCGTAACGGCAAAGGCCGGGGAGGCGACTCCCCGGCCTTTCTGCTTGATGCGGCGCAAGCTGCTCTATTTCGGGATGTAGGCGGCGAGTTCCGGGAACTTCTCGTCGAACTTCTTCGCCCAGCGCACCAGCTTGGAGCGGCCCTTTTCCCATTTTCCGTCGAAGCGCAGCGCCAGATAGCCGAGCAGAGCGCGCAGCGCGAGGTGGCCGGCAGTGATCTTGGCCGGCAGTTTCGGCGTGTTGGCGACGAGGTGGTCGAGCGAACGCTCGACCTTCGACCATTGCCGGTCGAGCCAGGGCTGGTGGGTCTTCTCCTCGGGGCGGAAGCGGCGTTCGTAGACATGGGCGAGCAGGCAGTCGGCGATGCCGTCGGCGAGCGCTTCGAGCCGTTCCGCCTCCAGGCGCTTGGCTGCGTTGCGCGGGAACAGCGCGTTGCCGGAGATGCGGTTGAGATACTGGGTGATGACGCGGCTGTCGAACACCGCCTCGCCTTCGTCGGTGATGAGCGCCGGGATCTTGCCGAGCGGGTTGGCGTCGGTGAGCAGCGCCGGGTCCGCGTTGGTGTCGACCACCACGGCCTCGCAGGCGATGCCCGCATAGGCGGCCGCCATGCGGACCTTGGCGCTGTAGGGGGAGGCGGGGGAGTAGAGGATGCGCGGCATGTCGGCTTGATCCTGGCCTGGGTTGCGGGTGGCGCTTTCATATCCGGGGCAATGCCGGGGAGGAAGGCCCAGCGGAGAGCCGGCAGTCGGCCAGTCAGCCGCCGCGCACCGGCGGCATCACCGCCTTGTCGAGCCGGCAGTCGCGGCGGTCGATCTCGGGGCAGGCGCGGAACTCGAGCCCCTTGGTCAGGCAGATGCGCACCTCGCGCAGATAGCGCTTGTCGCAGGTGACGGCGACGCCGTCCTTCGCAAGGCCCTGATTGCTCATGAGGAATGCCGCCTCCACATCGTCGGCCCGGACGGTCCGGTAAGCCTCGAGGCGCTGGAACTCCTTCGGGATCGCGACCCGCGTGCGCGCGGCGCGCAGGACGTCAAAGTAATCCGCCTGCGAGAGGCCGGCGCAGGAGCCGTGCTTGCGCCACTGGTAGCGGATGAGTCCGCTGGAGGGCATGATCGGCAGGATGTCCGAGACGATGCCGGGGGCGACATCAGCCTCCCGGACCGGGCAGTCGGACGGAGAACCGCGCTCGAACTGCGGCCACAGCCCGTGGACGACGAAGGCGTAGGGCCGGCCCGAGGCGCATTGCTGGCGGTTGGCGTCCGCACCTTCGGCTTCGCAGTAGCTCGGTGACCAGGACAGGGACAGGACGTAGAAATCGAAGCCTTTTCCGGATTTTACCGGTGTCTGCGGATTCGATGCCGGAGCGGTCGGGGCCGGGCCGGCGATGGGCGTGTTCGGAGCGCTCGCCTGATCTTCGCCGCAGGCGGCGAGAAGGAGCGACAGGACGAGCGCGGTAGGGCGTCCCCGGAGAAACGGGAACAGGACGCTACCTCAGGACGCGGCAGCGGCCGTTGTAGACATACCAGCGGTCGAAGCCGGAGACGCAGAACTCGACATTGTCGCCGAGCGAGGCGAAACCCATACCTTCCTCGATCAGATACCAGATCGGGCGCGATTCGCCGTCGGACAGGGCTACCGTCGCACCGCAATAGCGGCGGCCGATCGGCCATTTCTCCGAAGCTTCCTTGTAGCGGTGCTGGTGGATGTCGTGGAAGGCAACGATGTCGACATCGGGCAGGTTGGGCACATGCGTTACCTGGTGCCGGAAGCGATTGGTGATCTTGCCGAGGAAGCGCTGCTCGGCGCAGACGCCTGGATTGGCGTAGTCCAGCACCATGTCGGCTGCCCTGGCTATGCCCGTCATCGCGGCAAGCGCCATTGTCGCCGAAAGAACCAATCCGAATCGCGTCATCGCACCCGAACTCCGCCTGTTCATCAGCATCGGACACTCCCGCAACTTGCCTTCGCCGTCAATCCGGTGGCGCTTCCCCGGCCAGCCATTTCACTTTCCAGCCGGCGCCCGCGTCCTCAGCAAGCACCTCGGACAGGACGGGCAGAAGCACGTTGAGCTCTTCCTCGATGACGTAGGGCGGGTTGACGATGACCATGCCGGTGCCGTCGAGGCGCGGATAGTGGAGCGGCGCGCGGATCGTCAGCGTCGCGTCGAGGATACGCGGGATGCCGAGGCCGGCGAGGTCCTGGCGGAACCGCTCGACCTCCTCCCTGTCCTTGACCGGATACCAGAAGGCGTAGATGCCGCCCGGCCAGCGCTGGTGGGCCTTGCGCAGACCATCGAGGATGCGGCCGAATTCGTCGTCGATCTCGAAGGGCGGATCGACCAGCACGAAGCCGCGCTTCTCCTTGGGCGGCACATGAGCGCCGAGCGCCAGCCAGCCGTCGAGTTCGATCGTGCGGGTGGCGAAATCGCCGGCGAAGCGATTCTTCAATTCGAAGGCAGCGTCGGGGTGCAGCTCGATCGCGGTCAGCCGGTCGCGTCCGCGCAGCAGGCGCCGTAACAGCACCGGCGAGCCGGGATAGAACTTGATGCCGCCGCCGGGATTGAGGTCGCCGACGATCTCGAGATAGGGCGCGAGCAGGACCCGGGCCGGCTCGGGCAGTTCGGCCTCGATCAGGCGCCCGATGCCGGTACGCCATTCGCCGGTCTTCTGCGCCCGTTCTCCGGACAGGTCGTAGAGTCCGCTGCCGGCATGCGTGTCGATGACGCGGAACGGCTTGTCCTTGCGTTTCAGATATTCGACGATGCGCACGACGAGCGCGTGCTTGACCACGTCGGCGAAGTTCCCGGCATGATAGGCGTGGTCGTAGTTCATCGAAGGGCGTTCCAGCGCATGGACGGCCTCTACACCCGGCGCCCAAAAACCGCTAGGGAAGGGGCATGAACACGCACGCCACGTTCGGCCCGACGGCCGTCGCCAAGACCGGCATCGCCCATTCGGTCTGCCCGCACGACTGCCCGTCGGCCTGCGCGCTCGACGTCGAGATCGTCGGACCGAACCGCATCGGGCGGGTGCACGGAGCCAAGGACAACACCTACACGGCCGGCGTGATCTGCGCCAAGGTCGCCCGCTACGCCGACCGCATCCACCATCCCGACCGGCTGATGAAGCCGTTGGTACGCGCCGGTGCGAAGGGCGAGGCGATCTGGAAGGAAGCGTCCTGGGATGCCGCGCTGGACCTCGTAGCGGAGAAGTTCCTGAAGGCAGAGGAGAAGCACGGCAGCGAGACGGTCTGGCCCTATTTCTATGCCGGCACGATGGGCCATGTGCAGCGCGACGGCATCGACCGGCTGCGCAACGCCAAGAAATATTCGGGCTTCTTCGATTCGATCTGCACCAATCTCGCCTGGACCGGCTACACGATGGGCACCGGCCGGCTGGCGGGTGCCGATCCGCGCGAGATCGCCAAGTCCGACTGCGTGGTGATCTGGGGCACCAACGCCGTCGTCACCCAGGTCAACGTGATGACGCACGCGGTGAAGGCCCGCAAGGAACGCGGCGCCAAGATCGTCGCGATCGACATCTACGAGAACGCGACGATCAAGCAGGCCGACCTCGGGTTGGTGCTGCGGCCCGGCACCGACGGCGCGCTCGCCTGCGCGGTGATGCATATCCTGTTCCGCGACAATCTCGCTGACCGGGCCTATCTGGAGAAATATTCCGACGACCCGAAGGGGCTGGAGGCGCATGTCGCGACCCGCACGCCGCAATGGGCGGCGGCGATCACCGGGCTGTCAGTCGAGGAGATCGAGGCGTTCGCGCGGCTGATCGGCACGACGAAGCGCACCTTCTTCCGCCTCGGTTACGGCTTCGCGCGCCAGCGCAACGGCGCGGCGAACATGCATGCCGCGCTGTCGGTCTCGGTGGTGACAGGCTGCTGGCAATATGAGGGCGGCGGCGCGTTCCATTCCAACACGGGCATCTTCAAGTTCGACAAGACGGTGCTGGAGGGGCTGAAATTCATCGATCCCAAGATCCGCCACCTCGACCAGTCGCGCATCGGGCCCATCCTGATGAACGAACCGGACGCGCTGTTCGGCGGGCCGCCGGTGACGGCGATGCTGATCCAGAACACCAATCCGGCCAATGTCGCGCCCGAGCAGCGCAAGGTGGTGCGGGGCTTCCTGCGCGACGACCTGTTCGCCTGCGTGCACGAGCAGTTCATGACCGATACGGCCAAGCTTGCCGACGTCGTGCTGCCCGCGACGATGTTCCTCGAGCACGACGACATCTATACCGGCGGCGGCAACCAGCACATCACGCTGGGGCCGAAGGCGATCGAGCCGCCCGACACAGTCCGCACCAACCATTTCGTCATCGAGGAACTGGCCAAGCGTCTGGGCGTGTCCCAAATGCCGGGCTTCGGACTGACCGAGCGCGAGCATATCGACATCATCCTCGGGAAGCGCGGGCTGGGCGGCTTCGACGCGCTGAAGGAGGCGCGCTGGGCCGACATGCAGCCGCCTTTCGAACGCGCGCACTACCTTGACGGCTTCGGCCACCGCGACGGCAAGTTCCATTTCAGGCCGGACTGGACGACCTATGCCGCGCCTAACAAGCCGCCGAAATCGATGGGCGTGTTCGGCGACGTGGCGCGGCTGCCCGAATTCCCCGACCATGTCGACCTGATCGAGGTCGCGGACGAGGCGCATCCGTTCCGGCTGGCGACCTCGCCCGCACGCAACTTCCTCAACTCGACCTTTGCCGAGACCCCGGTGTCGCGCCAGAAGGAAGGCCGGCCGGAACTGCTGCTCAACCAGGAGGACGCGGCGGCACTCGGCATCGCGGAGGGCGGCCGTGTCGAGGTCGGCAATTCCCGCGGCGAGGTGGTGCTGCACGCGAAGCTGTTCGACGGGGTGAAGCGCGGCGTGGTTATCGCGGAAGGCATCTGGCCGAACTCGGCACACGAGCGCGGCGAGGGGATCAATGTGCTGACCGGCGCCGACGCCGGCCCGCCCTACGGCGGCGCGGCGTTCCATGATAACAAGGTCTGGGTGAGGGGGCTATAGGAGGTCGGTCAGGTCGCGGGCGCCGTGCACGACGCGAGTGATTCAATTCCGTCGGAGTTCAGCTAGGCGTTCGCGCCCGTGACGCTTGACCTCTTCGAGGTCGTATGGCTTCGGCGGACCGCTCGCCAGCCCTTCTTCCCACGCCCTGCGAAGGTGCTCGATCTCCGCTTCACTCAGCGGCTCGCGCAACTGCCACCCGCGCTGCACGTCGACCAACTTCTCCGCGGCGGTTCTCAGAACTTCCTCGCACCACTGGTTGAGACTTTTGCCGGCGATCTCGGCGGCAAGAGCGGCCTTGTAATGGACCGCCGGGTCGACGCGCAGCATCAGATTGCCCGAATAGGGCTTTTGCGGCTCCTTGCCGATCTTGGCGCAGGATTCGATATAGTCGTCGACAGCCTCCCGGAATGCCGCGCGAAGCTCGGGGACGTTGTCGGCGTGGAAGCCGACGCCGTCGCGAATGCCGGCGAGTTTGCCGAAAAAAATCTGATCGTCGTCGTCATACTCGATGCGGGCCAAATAGCCCCTGTATGTCATGAGGCCCACGGCTCGATCCTCGCGTGCAACCAACCTTGATAGGATCGCGCGAAAATAGCAAAAATTCCTGCCGTCCGAAATGGGTGCCCGCGCTACGGCGTGAACCGCGCCAGGCTCTCGATGTCGGGCGCTTTCGGGCGCGGGGCGGGGGAGGAGACGATGCGGCCGGCGCCCATTTCTTCGCTGAAGTCGGCAAAGACCGTTCGCCCGCCCTCCATCTTCGCCTTGCCCTCGGCGACGAGCGCGAGACCGAGCGGGTAGATCCGGTGCTCGGCGGCGAGCACGCGGGCGCCGAGCATCTCGGCGTCATCAGAGGCGAGGACGGGCACTGCCGCCTGCGCGATGATCGGGCCGTCGTCCATCGCCGGCGTGACGAAATGCACCGTGCAGCCGTGGATGCGCATGCCGGCCTCGAGCGCCTGTTCGTGCGTGTTTAGTCCCTTGAACAGCGGCAACAGGGCAGGGTGGATGTTGATCAGCCGGCCGCTCCATCTGGCGACGAAGCCGTCCGTGAGGAGGCGAAGATAGCCCGCGAGGCAGACGATCTCCGCCCGCATGCCCTCCAGCGCCTTGTCGAGTGCCGCATCGTGGTCCTCGCGCGAGACGCCCTTCGAAGGGATCACCTGCGTCGAGGCGCCCTTGGCGGCCGCGATGGCGAGGCCTTTCGCGTCCGGACGGTTGGAGATGACACCGACGATCTCGGCCGGAAAGTCCGCAGACGCCGCGGCATCGATGAGCGCGGCCATGTTGGAGCCGCGGCCGGAAATGAGAATGGCGACGCGTTTCTTCACGGTCACAGCGCGATCCTCCCGCGATAGATCACCGCCTCGTCGCGGCGCGGTACGATGCGGCCGATCGGCGTGACGGTCTCGCCCTCGCTCTGCAGCACGGCGGCGACCTGCGCCGCCTGGCCCGCGGCCACCACGATCACCATGCCGATGCCGCAGTTGAAGGTGCGCATCATCTCCTTCGCCTCGACGCCGCCGGTCTTGGATAGCCAGTCGAATACCGGCTGCACATCGATCGAGCCGAGGTCGAGTTCGGCCGCCCAGTCCTTCGGCAGCACGCGCGGGATGTTGTCGGGATAGCCGCCGCCGGTGATGTGGGCGAGCGCCTTGATGCCGTGTGTGCCGCGGATGGCGGCGAGGATCGACTTGACGTAGATGCGCGTCGGTTCGAGCAGCGCCTCGCCGAGGCTCTTCGACGGATCGAAGGGGGCGGGGTCGGTCCATTTGAGGCCCGAGAGTGTGACGATCCTGCGCACCAGCGAGAAGCCGTTGGAGTGGACGCCCGACGAGGCGAGGCCAAGCAGCACGTCGCCTTCCGTGATGTCGTCGGTGGGCAGGAGCGCGCCGCGCTCGGCGGCACCGACCGCGAAGCCGGCAAGATCGTAGTCGTCGCCGTGATACATGCCGGGCATTTCGGCCGTCTCGCCGCCGATCAGCGCGCAGCCGGCCATGCGGCAGCCGGCGGCTATGCCCGAGACGATGGCCGCGCCCTGGTCGGGATCGAGCTTGCCGGTGGCGAAATAGTCGAGGAAGAACAGCGGCTCGGCGCCCTGGACGACGAGGTCGTTGACGCACATGGCGACGAGGTCGATGCCGATCGTGTCGTGCCTGCCCGCCTCGATGGCGATGCGCAGCTTGGTGCCGACGCCGTCATTGGCGGCGACCAGGATCGGATCGGCGAAGCCGGCGGCCTTGAGGTCGAAGAGCCCGCCGAAGCCGCCGATCTCGCCGTCGGCGCCGACGCGGCGCGTCGAGCGCACCAGCGGCTTGATCTTCTCGACCATCGCATTGCCGGCGTCGATGTCCACGCCCGCTTGCGCATAGGTGAGGCTGTTCTTGCCTTCGGCCATGGGGACTCCCGTCGACGTTCGAAGCGGCTCTTCGCATGAACCCCGCCGCCTCGCAAGAAGCCGTGGGCGCTCGCCCGCACCGCGCTGGGGAAAGCCGCCGCAGACTACGGCTTGCGGTGGTCGCCCCGACGCGCCATCTAGGGAGGACAACGGGCGCGGGAGGAGGCTCGACGCAGTGACGATCCCCAACCTTATCACCATCCTGCGGCTCTTTCTCGTGCCCATCGTGATCTGGGCGCTGATGGACCGGCAGGTCGGATGGGCGCTCGGCCTGTTCGTGCTGGCCGGCGTCTCTGACGGCATCGATGGCTTCATCGCACGGCATTTCAACCAGCGCTCCAGGCTCGGCGCCTATCTCGACCCGATGGCCGACAAGCTGCTTCTGGTCTCGGTGTTCGTCGTCCTGGGCTTCATGGGCGAACTGCCGCTGTGGCTGGTGATCGCCGCCGTGTCGCGCGACGCGCTGATCGTCTCGGCGGTGATGCTGTCGACGGTGATGGGCCACCCGGTCGAGGTGAAGCCCCTCTACGTCTCCAAGGCGAATACGGCGGTGCAGATCGTTCTCGCGGCGCTCGTGCTCGGCGATCTCGCGTTTGGGCTCGGGCTGGAGATGGTTCGCCAGGGCGTGGTGCTCCTGTCCGGCCTCTTGACCGTGGCTTCGGCGGCGGCCTATCTCGTCGCCTGGCTGAGGCACATGGGCGGATATGCCGAAACGAACGACAAACGCTGACCATTCCGCCGATGCGGCGGCCGTGCCGGCGTTGGAAGCACAGCTCGCCGCCAACGAGGAACTCGTCGAGGCGGTGGTGGGAAACGCATTGCGCCGCCAGATCGCGTTCTGGGCCGGCGCGTTGATCCTGCTGGTCGGCTTTCTCTATCTGTTCAGCTCCATCCTCCTGCCGTTCGCGGCGGGCATGGTGCTGGCCTATTTCCTCGATCCGGTGGCCGACCGGCTGGAGGCCTGGCTCGGTTCGCGGCTCGTCGCGGCGATCGTCATCCTGCTCGCCTTCGTCGTGGCCCTCGTGCTCGCGCTGATGGTGATCGTGCCGATCCTGGCGACACAGGGCGCGGACCTGATCTCGAAGATGCCGGAATACCTGGCGCGCCTTCAGGCGCTTATCACCAGCATCGATCCGGAATGGCTGAAGCAGCGCTTCGGCGTCGATCCGAACAACCTGCGCAGCGCTCTCAACTCGCTGGTGTCGCAAGGCGCCGGATTCATCACCACCATCTTCGAGTCGATCCTGAGTTCGGGCCTTGCGCTGGTGAATGTCGCCTCACTGGTCATCGTCACCCCCGTCGTCGCCTTCTACATGCTGGTCGACTGGGACCACATGATCGCCAAGGTGGACGGCTGGGTGCCGCGCGACAATGTCGCGACCGTCCGCGCGATTGCCAACGACATCAATGTCGCGACCGCCGGCTTCGTGCGCGGGCAGGGCACGCTGTGTCTCATCCTGGGCGTCATGTATGCCGTGGGCCTTACCATCGCCGGCCTGAACTTCGGCCTGCTGATCGGCCTCTTCGCCGGCCTGATCAGCTTCATCCCCTACGTCGGGTCGCTGGTCGGACTGGTGCTCGCGGTCGGCGTGGCGCTGGTGCAGTTCTGGCCCGACTGGATCATGGTCGCGGCGATCGCCGGCATCTTCTTCCTCGGCCAGTTCATCGAGGGCAACATCCTGCAGCCGAAACTGGTCGGCGAGAGCGTCGGGCTGCACCCGGTCTGGCTGATGTTCGCGCTTCTGGCCTTCGGATCGCTGTTCGGCTTCGTCGGACTGCTGATCGCCGTGCCGGCCGCCGCCGCGGTCGCCGTCCTCGTCCGCTTCGCGCTCGGCCGCTATCTCGCCTCGCCGCTCTACCACGGGCATCGGCCGGACGTGCCTCCGGCGTGAACGCGATGACCGACGAGCACCCATCCGCCCAGCTGCCGCTCGATCTCGCGCGGGGACCGGGAATGTCCCGCGACGAACTGGTCGTGACCGGCGCGAACGCTGCGGCCATTGCGCTGATCGACCGCTGGCCGGACTGGCAGCTGCCGGTCGTCGTGCTCGCCGGCCCGGCCGGATCGGGCAAGTCGCACCTCGCCGCGATCTGGACCGAGGCGGCGCATGCGAGCGCGGCCGATCCGCACCGCATCAGCCCGGACGCGATTTCGATGGCCGCCTCGGGTGGGGCCGTTCTGGTCGACGGTGTCGAAGGCGGCATCGACGAGACCGGCCTGTTCCACCTGATCAATTCGGCGCGCGAAGGCGGCGGCCATGTCCTGCTCACCTCGCGGCGCTTCCCGGCGGCCTGGGGCGTGCGCCTGCCCGATCTCGCATCGCGGCTGAAGGCGGCGACGATCGTCGAGATCGCGGAGCCGGACGATCTGCTTTTGACCGCCGTCGTGACGAAACTGTTCGCCGACCGGCAGGTGCAGGTGGAGCCGCATGTCGTCAGCTACATCGTCAACCGGATCGAGCGGTCGCTGTCGACGGCGATGAACGTGGTGGAGCGGCTGGACCAGGCGGCGCTGTCGCGCAAGACCAGGATCACGCGCGGTCTGGCGGCGGAGATCATCGGCGCCGTCGATGCCGGGCAGGGCGACCTAAACCTCTGACCGATCGGTGACCGCCGCCTAAAGCTCCGGTTCCGGCGGCGGAGGCTCTCCTCCCAGGGGCACGGCCTGCATGGCGGGATCGACGATCTGGCCGTCGCCGCCTTCGCCCGGCACGATGCCCGCATTCGGCTGCAGCGAACGCATGGTCGGGTCGACCGGCGCCTCGCCACCCTGGCCCCGGTCGGACAAGAGCAGCCTGGCCGGCCTGCCGCCTTCATAGACGATGAGGAAGCTGTTGGCGGTAAGGATCGCGCCCAGCACGTCGCCGAGGTCGCCGCGGAAGCGGCCGTTGACCGGCGCGTCGTCGAGGACCGGCCCGGAAATCTGGAAACCGAAGCGCTTTGCGATCTCGTCCGTCACCTCCCCGCGCGTGACCTCTGCCACGGTGACGGTCATCGCCTGCGCATCGCCGTCGATCGTCATCGCAGCGTCAGCGTCGTTTACGGGACAAAGGAGAAAAGCGGCGGCGACGAGCAACGCGCTACGCGGGACGCGTCCGGCGGTTACCAAGACCCAAACGCTGCGGATGCTGCGACGTTTAAACATGACTGGCTCCCGACGCCCGCCGGTTGTTGCCTGACCGTATGTCAGCAGGATGGCGGGCCGGAAATGGTCGGAGTGGCAGGACTTGAACCTGCGACCCCCTGATCCCAAATCAGGTGCGCTACCAGGCTGCGCTACACTCCGGTCGGCCACTCCCCTAGTTGATCGTGTCGCCAAGGGCAAGGGCATCGGCTCTTGACGCAAGGCCTGCTCTGCGCGATGCAGCGGCGGTCCGGTGAACACGAGGTCTCCATGTCCGCGCGAATCTACAGCCCTGCCAAGACGGCGATGCAGTCCGGCAAAGCCAAGACCGGCTACTGGGTCCTGGATTTCGATCCCGAACAGCCGCGCAAGATCGATCCGCTGATGGGCTACACCACCTCCGGCGACATGAAGAGCCAGATCCGGCTGACCTTCGAGACGAAGGAAGAGGCGATCGCCTATGCCGAGAAATACGGCATCGACTACCGTGTGCAGGAGCCGAAGGACGCCAAGCGCCGGCAGATTTCCTATTCGGACAATTTCCGCTATGACCGCAAGGTTCCCTGGACGCACTAGCGCCAGCGCATACTGACCGGTCCCGTAGCTCAGCTGGATAGAGCACCGGCCTTCTAAGCCGATGGTCACAGGTTCGAATCCTGTCGGGATCGCCAATAAATCCAACAATCTTAGCAGTCTCAGGCTGTGTGAACCGCCAGCGTCGGCCCACCAGAGCTGCCGCTGTGGTCGCTCGTCCTGCCCGTTGCGCCATGCAATACATAAGAATGGTCTAGCCCAAATGGGCTATGGCCGTTTCGTACTTGTGTCGTATCATTATTCCCGGGGCAAAAGAGGCTGGAGGGTTGAATGAAGAGTATTGCAGGCCGACTGTTCTTCGTCGGCGCACTATTGGGCGTGGGCGCTACGACTGCGTCTGCCCAGGCCAATCATTTCAGGGGAAGCGCGTGCATCCAGTCGGTGACCGCCGGCTGCGCCGCTGTCGGGGTCACTCGCGGCATGTGCTACGACTCCCGGCTGCGGCCGCCGAACTACAATGGCGGGCCGAACACGACCCGTATTTCGTTCTTCCTTCCCTATTTCGCGAACAACTTCACCCTGCCGACGGGCACGCTGGTCGGCGCCACGTTCAAGCAGGTCAACGCGACCGGTCTCGGACAGAGCGTGACGACCTATGCGGCGCAGGCGCGCATCCCCGCGATGACGCCCGCGGCCCCGGCGCCCGCGACGGTCTATGTCAGCGCTACGGTCGATATCAACGGCTTCGACTCGGACGCGCCGACCTGCAACGTCCGCCTGTATTTCCAGGGCCAACGGTACCCGTTCTGATCGGCCCCGTCCGAGGCGTTGCGCCGGGCCCGGTCAGGCCCGGGCGGCGGCTGCTAGCCCCTTGGAAATATCCGCCTTCAGATCCTCGACGTCCTCGAGGCCGATCTGGAGGCGGAGGACGGGTCCCTCGTACGGACCCTTTGCGATGGTGCGGTCGCCCAGGTAGACGTTGACGGCGAGGCTCTCGTAGCCGCCCCAGGAGTAGCCGAGGCCGAAGATCTGGAGCGCGTCGAGGAAGGCGTGCGCCTGCTTTTCGCCGCCGCCGTCGAGCACGATCGAGAAGATGCCGCTCGAGCCTGCGAAATCGCGCTGCCACAGCGCATGGCCCGGAAAGCTCTCCAGCGCCGGATGCAGCACGCGCGCCACGCCGGGCTGGGTTTCCAGCCAGCGGGCGATGTCGAGCGTGCTTTTCTGGTGATGCGCGAGCCGCACGCCCATCGTCCTGAGGCCGCGCAGCACCTGGTAGACATCGTCCGGTCCGGCGCAGCAGCCGAGCGTCAGGAAGGCCTCGTGCAGCTTCGGCCAGCAGGCCTGGTTGGCCGAGACCGTGCCGAGCAGGACGTCGGAATGCCCCCCCGGATATTTCGTCGCCGCATGGATCGAAACGTCGACGCCAAAGTCGAGCGGTTTGAAATAGAGCGGCGTCGCCCAGGTGTTGTCCATCATCACGATGGCGCCGGCGGCATGCGCGGCGGCGCTGATCGCCGGGATATCCTGCACCTCGAACGTATTGGAGGCCGGCGATTCCGTGAACACGACCTTCGTGTTCGGCCTGATCAGGGCCGAGATACCGCCACCGATCAAAGGGTCATAATACTGCGCCTCGACGCCGAGGCGCGCGAGCATCGTGTCGGCGAAACGCCGCGTCGGGTTGTAGACGGAATCGGTGATCAGCACATGGTCGCCGGCGGACAGGAAGGCGAGCAGGGGCACGGTCACCGCGGCGAGGCCCGATGGGACGATGATCGTCCCGGCCGAGCCTTCGAGCTGGTCGATCGCCGTGGCCAGCGCATCGGTGGTCGGCGTTCCACGCGTGCCGTACGTATATTTCTGGTTGCGCGCCGCCATCGTCCGGGCGTCGGGGAACAGGACCGTGGAGGCGTGCACGACCGGCGGATTGACGAAGCCATGATAGTCGCGCGGGTTGTGACCGGAATGCGCGAGCTGCGTGTTGATTCCGAGTCTCTGCTTGCTGCCTGTCATGATCGCGCCGTTCCGGTGGAGATAGGGCTGCATATCCGCTGCGCAGGCGCCGCGCAATCGCGAGGCAGGGTGCCATGTCGCTGACCATCGGGTCGGCGGTCGCGAGCGTCATCTCCCGGCCGGACGATCGTTTGAATACAAAATCGGGCCAAGCGCCTCCCGCTCTGCCATACGAGACTTGACCTCGCTGGAATAATCGCCTTCGATGAAGTTTGTGAACGGAAGGTTGCGGGAAATGATCCGAATACGGACATTTCCGACGGGGTGGGGAACGCTCCGCATCCTTCCAAGGGAAAGCGTCCGGGGTCGTCTCACCCCGTACCGACAAAAAGGGGTTCAATTCAATGAAAAGCAACGTTCTCTTCGGCGTGGCCGGCGCGGCACTTCTCGCGCTGTCGGCATCTGGCGCTTCCGCCACTACCCTCGACGATGTGAAGGCCCGTGGCGTGCTGAAATGCGGCGTCAACACCGGTCTCGCGGGCTTCGCGGCGCCGAACGACAAGGGCGAGTATTCCGGTTTCGACGTCGACTACTGCAAGGCGATCGCCGCTGCGATCTTCAACGATCCGTCGAAGGTCGAATATACCGGCACCAGCGCCAAGGACCGTTTCGAGGTTCTGGCCAACGGCACCGTCGACGTGCTCGTGCGCAACACCACCTGGACGCTGAGCCGCGACACGTCGCTCGGCTTCAACTTCGCTGGCGTCAACTACTATGACGGCCAGGGCTTCATGATCAACACGAAGAAGGTTCCGGGCGTGAACTCGGCGCTGCAGCTCTCCGGCGCGGCGGTCTGCGTCCAGACCGGCACCACGACCGAACTGAACCTCGCCGACTACTTCCGCGCCAACAAGATGGAATACAACCCCGTCGTGTTCGAGAAGGTGGAAGAGGTCAACGCCGCCTACGATTCGGGCCGCTGCGACGTCTACACGACCGACCAGTCGGGTCTTTATGCGATCCGCCTGCAGCTTTCAGCGCCCGGCGACCACATGGTCCTTCCGGAGATCATCTCCAAGGAGCCGCTCGGCCCGCTCGTCCGCCACGGCGACGATCAGTGGTTCGACATTGTGAAGTGGGTCTCGAACGCGCTCGTGATCGCCGAGGAACTCGGCGTCACCCAGGCCAATGTCGAGGAGATGAAGGGCTCCGACAACCCGGAGATGAAGCGTGTGCTCGGCATGGAGGAGAACTCCAAGCTCGGCGCCGGCCTCGGCCTCGGCGAGGACTGGGTCGTCAACGTCGTCAAGGCCGTCGGCAATTATGGCGAGATCTTCGAGCGCAACATCGGCACCGAGAGCCCGCTGAAGATCCAGCGCGGCCTCAATGCGCTCTGGTCGAAGGGCGGCCTGCAATACGCACCGCCGATCCGCTGAACTTCTGACCGACTGTCCGGGGGCGGCGTCGTCGCCCCCGGTGTGTCCAGCGACAGGAGGCCGGCATGGCGAGCGAACAGGTTCTGCGCGGCAGCGAGGCTCCTAAGGTCCCGCTGATCTACAACCCGGTTGTCCGGGGCATCATCTTCCAGGTCGTCGCTTTCGTCGCGCTGCTCGCGCTGGTTGTCTGGATCGTAAACAATACTCAGGAGAACCTGCGACGCATCGGCCGCACGATCTCCTTCGAGTTCCTCAACGAGCGCGCCGGATTCGACATCGGCCAGTCGCTCATCGCCTATTCCTCCGACTCGTCCTACTCGACGGCGCTCGTCGTCGGCCTGATCAACACGCTGATCATCGCCGTCGTCGGCATCGTCACCGCGACGCTGGTCGGTTTCGTCATCGGCATCGGCCGGCTGTCGCGGAACTGGCTGATCCGCAGCATCTGCACGGTCTATGTCGAGGTCTTCCGCAACATCCCGCCGCTGCTGGTCATCTTCTTCTGGTATCTCGGCGTGCTGGCAATCCTGCCCCAGCCGCGCGACGCCATACACCTGCCCTTCGCAGCGCTTCTGTCCAACCGCGGCCTGACCATCCCGACGCCCGTCTGGGGCGAGGGGGCCTGGCTCGTCGGGGTCGCGCTCCTCGTCGCCATCGCGATGTGCTGGTTCACGGCGCGCACCGCCAAGGCGCGGCAGATGGCGACCGGCCAGCGCTTCCCGGTGTTCTGGACCTGCGTCGGCCTGCTCATCGGCCTGCCGCTGATCGCGCTCGCAGCCATGGGCTTCCCGCTCTCGTTCGACGTGCCGGTCCTGGGTGCCTTTCAGGCCCGCGGCGGAATGATGATCGGGCCGGAGTTCCTCGCGCTCTACCTGTCGCTGTCGCTCTATACCGCGTCGTTCATTGCCGAGATCGTCCGTGCCGGCATCCGCGGCGTCGGACGCGGCCAGTCCGAGGCGGCGCATGCGCTCGGCCTGAGGCCGGGCACGACGACCAGGCTCGTCATCATCCCGCAGGCGATGCGCATCATCGTTCCGCCGCTGACCAGCCAGTATCTCAACCTGACGAAGAACTCGTCGCTGGCCATCGCCGTCGGCTATCCCGACCTCGTCTCGGTCGGCGGCACGATCCTCAACAAGAGCGGCAACTCGATCCAGATCGTGGCGATCTGGATGGTGGTCTACCTCACCATCAGCCTCGCGATGTCGCTGTTCATGAACTGGTTCAACTCGCGCGTCGCGCTGGTCGAGCGCTGAGGAGGCCGCGATGCAAGAGAACCAGGTCGCCTATGTCCGCAGCGAAATGGAGCGGCCGCTCGCCGCTCCCGCGGGCCAGAAGGGCATCGTCCACTGGCTGCGTACCAACCTGTTCGCCACGCCGGCAGATACCGTCCTGACACTCGTCGCGCTTGCGGTGCTCGCCTGGTTTCTGCCGCCGGTGATCCGCTGGCTTTTGATCGACGCGCAGTTCACCGGCGAGAACCGAACCTTCTGCGCCACTGTCTCGCAGGGCGGCATCCAGCCGGACGGCTGGTCGGGCGCCTGCTGGAACTTCGTGACCAACAAGTTCGGGCAGTTCATGTTCAACACCTATCCGGTGGACGAGCGCTGGCGCCCGATCCTGTGCGGCGTGCTGCTGGTGGCGCTGCTGGTGCCGTTCCTCACCCCGCGCGCGCCCTACAAGGCGGCCAACGCGGTGCTGCTCTTCGTGGCGCTGCCCATCGTCGGCTATGTCCTGCTCATCGGCGGCTGGTTCGGCATGCGCTACGTGCCGACCCGCGAATGGGGCGGCTTCATGGTGACGATCATCCTGTCCTATGTCGGCATCGTCGTGTCGCTGCCGGCCGGCGTTCTGCTGGCGCTCGGCCGCCGTTCGACCCTGCCGGTAATCAAGGCGCTCAGCGTCGTCTTCATCGAGGTGGTGCGCGGCGTGCCGCTGATCACCGTCCTGTTCATGGCGACCAAGATGCTGCCGCTGTTCATGCCGAACAACGCCAAGATCGACGACTTCGCCTGCGTTCTGGTCGGCGTGGCGGTGTTCGCATCCGCCTACATGGCGGAAGTCATCCGCGGCGGCCTCCAGGCGATCCCGAAGGGTCAGTTCGAAGGCGCGGATTCGCTCGGCCTCTCCTACGGCCAGAAGATGCGGCTGATCGTCCTGCCGCAGGCGCTGAAGCTGGTGATCCCGGGCATCGTCAACACCTTCATCGGCCTCTTCAAGGACACCAGCCTGGTCTACATCGTCAACATGTTCGACCTGCTCGGCGCGGTGCGCCGCAACTTCTCGGATGCGAACTGGATCACGCCGCAGACGCCGCTCACCGGCCTCATCTTCGCGGGCTTCGTGTTCTGGATCTTCTGCTTCGGCATGTCGCGCTATTCGATCTACATGGAACGCCGGCTCGACACCGGCCACAGGAAATAGGGGAACCAAATGGCCATCGAGAACGCCGTTTCGGCCGACGAGATCGAGGTCGACCGCTCGAAGATGCAGATCTCGGACACCGAGGTCGCGGTCGAGATCGTCGCCATGCACAAATGGTATGGCGACTTCCATGTGCTGAAGGACATCAACCTGAAGGTGATGCGCGGCGAGCGCATCGTCATCTGCGGCCCGTCGGGATCGGGCAAGTCCACGCTCATCCGCTGCATCAACCGGCTGGAGGAGCATCAGAAGGGCAAGATCGTCGTCGACGGCAAGGAACTGACCAACGACCTGAAGAAGATCGACGAGGTGCGCCGCGAGGTCGGCATGGTCTTCCAGCATTTCAACCTGTTCCCGCACCTGACGATCCTCGAGAACTGCACGCTGGCGCCGATCTGGGTGCGCAAGATCCCGAAGAAGCAGGCGGAGGAGACCGCCATGCACTTCCTGCGCCGCGTGAAGATCCCTGAACAAGCGAACAAATACCCTGGACAATTGTCCGGCGGACAGCAGCAGCGCGTGGCGATCGCGCGGTCGCTGTGCATGAATCCGCGCATCATGCTGTTCGACGAACCGACTTCGGCGCTCGATCCGGAAATGATCAAGGAAGTGCTGGAGACGATGGTGGGGCTGGCCGAGGAAGGCATGACCATGCTGTGCGTGACCCACGAGATGGGCTTCGCGCGCAAGGTCGCCAACCGGGTGATCTTCATGGACCAGGGCCAGATCGTCGAGCAGAACACGCCGGCCGAGTTCTTCGACCATCCGCGCCACGAGCGGACGAAGCTGTTCCTGAGCCAGATCCTGCACTGACGGCTGGCCAATGCGCCGGCGCCTGGTCGTCGCGCTCCTGCTGGTGGTGCTAGCGCCATTCGCGGGAGCGGTCGTGCCCCGGCCGCTGCTCGCCCCGGCAACGGCGGGCGGCGAAGCGCCGAGGCGCGTCCTCGTGCTCTCCAATCCGATCCACACCGACATCGCGCTTCCTGCCGATCCGGACGTCCTCGAGAGACTGGGCTTTCTCTCCTCTTCCGGTCTTCCTCTCTCGGATCCGGCCGTCAAATGGCTCGTCGTGGGATGGGGAGGTCGCGCCTTCTATCTCGAGACTCCAACCTGGTCTGACCTGAAGCCCGGGCCGGTATTGCGGGCGCTCACGGCGGACAGCTCGGCGATGCATGTCGCGGTCGCCGGCGAGATCGACCAGGCGGCCGAGGGCGTGATCCCGATCGAGCTGAGCGAGACGGCGTTCGCGGATTTGGTAAGAGCGTCTCTGGATGGCTTTGCCCGCGACGCGCGCGGCGAACCCGGTCCTGATCGAAGGCCGCTCCTACGGCCCTTATGATCGCTTCTACGAGGGCATAGGCACCTTCAACGCCATCGTCGGCTGCAACACCTGGACGAGCGCTGTGCTCAGGCAAGCAGGGCTTCGAACCGGATGGTGGAATCCGTTGCCGCAGAGCCTCGTCTGGTCGCTGCGGACATTCAACGATCTGCCTTGAAAGGCGATTGCGGCGCCGACGGCAACAGCCGCGCGCCGTCGACCAGATCGGCGAAGGCGCCGGCCGGGACCCCGAAGTCCGAGCGGCACCCTCCCAGCCCGCCGGTCGCGATGCGATATGCGACGCCCTCGTGCCATAGGCAGGCCCTGCGCGTCGGCGGGACGGAATTGCGGCAGGGAGAGTGAATCGTCGTGACGATGAAATGCGGCGTTTCGGGCCCGGCGTGAAGAGGCGTCAGGATCGCGTCGGGGAGAGACAGGCCAGTCGCCTCGGGATCGGGCTGGCATCCGGCCGCCGCCGGCTTCGCCGAGACGGTGACGAAACCTCCGTGGCCGCCGCAGGTTGGTGGCAGGCAGAACAGCAGCATGTGGCTTTCTCCCGGTACGAGTTCCGTCGCCCGCCAGATCTCCGTCGAATAGGGGATTTCGAGATTGCGAAGCCTGACGGTCGCGATACGGGCCGGAGGGGCGGTCGCCAGGCTGACCAGATGGTGCAGCGCGCCGCCGGCCCATGATGTGCGGCCGACTGTTTGCGGACGCATGGCAAAGCGGTACTCGCGGTTTTGCCACTCGAGGCAGGCGTAGACATAGGTCGGCGCCGACAGGTCCGGGCCGAAACGGCTCTCCGCCTTGACGAGAGCGAAGCGCCCGGCGCGCACGATGTTGACGGGATGGCGGTCGGCGGCGGGGAACATACGTTCGGCCACGTGTCGAACGGCCTCCTCGCCGCATTCGTCGGGCGCGTCGCGCACCGAGAAATCGAACACCGCGCCGCGGCAGTCGACCTGCAGGCAGGTGGCCGTCAGCCCGGTTCCCGCCGGTTCGAAGCGCCAGTTGAAAGGATCGTAGTGGAAAGTGAGGTCGCCAATCCGCGCCGTCGCCAGCGGCGGGTCCGCGCGCGATGGCGGGATCGCCAGCGCGAGGCCAAGTGCGACAAGGACGAGCGCGGCCAGGCCGCGCCACGAACGGTTGCAGATGCCCATGCCCGACAAGCCTCCCAAGCCGGGGTCGAGCCTGATCCGGGATTGTGACGCGCGACTGGCGCGAAGACGGCCGATTTCCGACGCGGTGAGGGAAAGATTGCGAATCTGCAGGCGCATCCGCCCGGTCTCACCGCGCCTCCGGCGGAGCGGCCGTCCTCAGTCGGACACCGATTAGACCGTACGGGCCGGATCGACCGCCAGCGCCGCGTCCGCATCCCAGCCGTAGAGCCAGTCGAGGTCGGAGGCGAGTTTTCCCGGCGGCATCAGGCCGAGCACGAGGTCGCGCCCGAGCGCGACCGGCCCGGCCGCATGCCAGGTGAAGGCGTTGAACGCGCCGCGCCGCGCCACGGCGGCGACCCGCTCGCGCCTGATCTTCTCGTAGCGGCGAAGTGCTGCGCCGATGTTGTCGCGCTGGTCCGCGACGGTCGCTGCCAGCACATAGGCGTCTTCGATCGCCGCGGCGGCGCCCTGTGCCGCGAAAGGCGTCATGGCATGCGCGGCGTCGCCGATCAGCACCGCTCCGGCGGGATTGATCCAGGGCGAACGCGGGTCGACCGTATGGAGCGGCCAGATGGTCCAGCTGCCGATCGCCCCGAGGAAGTCGAGGAGCGGCTGAGCCGCGCCGCTCAGGGCCTCGATCAAGGGGCGGGCCTCGCTCGAGCGCGACCATGAGGCGCCCTGCGCGCCGCCCTGGGTGAACGCAGCGAGATTGATCGAGCTTCCGCCCCGCACCGGATAGGCGACGAGATGGGCGCGCGGGTGCAGGAAAGCGCTGACGCAGTCGCGCGGCAGATGATCGGCGAGCATCCCGACCGCGTCGCCGTCGGCGCGAACCGTGGCGCGCCATGCGATCTTGCCGGAAAACGAGCTTGCGCCGCCGCCGACAAGTTTCCGCAGGCCAGACCAGACGCCGTCGGCCGCGACGACGAGGAGGGCGTCGATCTCCCGGCTCCGTCCCTCATGGTCGACCGCCACAGTGGCGCCATGGGCATGGAGGGCCGCGTCGGACACGGTCGCGCCGGTCACGATCTCGACCTCCGGCATTCTCGAGGCGACCGCGAACAGGGCCGCATGGAGGTCGGCGCGGTGCAGTAC
This sequence comes from Mesorhizobium sp., assembly GCF_024710845.1. GTDB lineage: Bacteria > Pseudomonadota > Alphaproteobacteria > Rhizobiales > Rhizobiaceae > Mesorhizobium_A. The sequence goes on along the minus strand of NZ_JANJTZ010000018.1, from coordinate 88,976 downwards.
GAGGTAGGGGCTCTTCCAGCGCGCCGTCGCCTGCGCGCCGAGAGGGACGCGTGCGATCTCCCGCAGATCAGAAGCGCGGCGGAGAATGACGGCTTCGGGTCGGATCGAGGCGGCGCGCAGGAACTCCGGGACGCCGAGCCGGGCAAGGATGCGCGTGGCGTTCGGCGAGAGCTGCAAGCCGGCGCCGACTTCCTGCAGATTGGCGACGCGCTCGAAGAGGCGAACCGGAAAGCCCCTGGCCGCAAATGCGATCGCTGCCGTCAGCCCGGCGATCCCGCCGCCGGCGATGACGATCTGCCGCGACGGCGGCGCGGCCGCGAGTGGCATGGAGGATCAGGCCGCGAGCGGCGTGTAGAGGCAGCCTGCCGGGCTGGTTTCCGACTCTTTCAGCGACGGATCGTAGCGGTAGAGGGTCGAGCAGTACGGGCAGACTTTTTCGGTGTCGTCGCCCATGTCGAGGAAGACATGCGGATGGTCGAAGGGCGGATTGGCGCCGACGCACATGAATTCCGTGACGCCTATCGCGATCGTCGCGTGACCGGCGTCGTTCTGGAAGTGAGGGATGCCGTGGCCAGCCATCGCAATCTCCGCCGCAGGGGGGTGCCTTGTTCGGTTGCCCAAGCCTTTGGCGCAACTCTTGGCGCTTTGCAAGGCGGGTGCAATCATAGTGTCGCAAATGCCTGTCAGGAAAGAACAAAGCCGTCTATTGTCCAGATAGCAGCGGGCGGCAGGCCCAAGGCAGAATGATGAACGAGATCACACCCATTCCCCACGAATTCACCATTGAACCGGCGGCAGCGGCAGCCACGGATGCGGGCGATCCGGACCGCTACGTCAACCGGGAGTTCTCGTGGCTCCAGTTCAACCGCCGCGTCCTGGAGGAATCGCAGAACTCGAGCCACCCGCTTCTGGAGCGGGTGCGCTTCCTGTCGATCTCGGCCGCCAATCTCGACGAGTTCTTCATGGTCCGCGTCGCCGGCCTCGCGGGGCAGGTGCGCGAAGGCATCACCACCAAGAGCGCCGACGGCCGCACGCCGGAGCAGCAGCTCGAACAATTGCTGCGCGAGGTGAGCCGCCTACAGCACGATCAGCAGGTCAGCCTTTCGCTCCTGTTCGGATTGCTGGAGAACGCCCGCATCGAGGTCGTGCGCGGCGAAAATCTCAGCCGGGAAGAGCGCGGATGGCTTGAGACGCACTTCCTCGAAACGATTTTCCCGGTCCTGACGCCGCTTTCCATCGATCCGGCGCATCCGTTCCCGTTCATTCCCAACCTCGGCTTCTCGATCGCCCTGCAACTGCGCCACAAGCGCAATGGCGAACAGATGATCGCGCTGTTGCGCCTGCCCACCGCGCTGCGCCGCTTCATCCGGCTGCCGGACCATCGCGATTGCGTCCGCTTCGTACGGCTCGAAGACGCGGTCTCGATGTTCATCGGGCAATTGTTCCCGGGCTACGAAGTGCAGGGGTCCGGTACGTTCCGCCTCATCCGGGACTCCGATATCGAGATCGAGGAAGAGGCGGAGGACCTCGTCCGCTTCTTCGAGAGCGCGCTGAAGCGCCGCCGCCGCGGGTCGGTGATCCGCATCGAGTTCGACCATGAGATCCCGGAGGCGCTGCGCGATTTCGTCGCGACTGAGCTGGGCGTTCCGGCCAACCGCATCTCGATCATCGACGGGTTGCTGGCGGTGAACCAGATTTCCGAGATCGTCTCGGTTCCGCGCGACGATCTGAAGTTCAAGCCCTACAATCCGCGCTTCCCGGAGCGTATTCGCGAACATGGGGGCGACTGCTTCGCCGCGATCCGGGAGAAAGACATCGTCGTACATCACCCGTACGAATCGTTCGACGTGGTCGTCCAGTTCCTGCGCCAGGCTGCCTTCGATCCGGAAGTCGTCGCGATCAAGCAGACGCTCTACCGAACCTCGAACGACAGCCCGATCGTGCGTGCGCTGATCGACGCGGCCGAGGCCGGCAAATCGGTGACGGCCTTGGTCGAGCTCAAGGCCCGTTTCGACGAGGAGGCCAACATCCGTTGGGCGCGCGACCTCGAACGCGCCGGCGTTCAGGTCGTGTTCGGCTTCGTCGAGCTGAAGACCCACGCCAAGATGTCGCTGGTGGTGCGCCGCGAGGACAACAAGCTGCGCTCCTACGTCCATCTGGGCACCGGCAACTACCATCCGATCACCGCCCGCATCTACACGGACCTGTCCTACTTCACCGTCGATCCGGCCATCGCGCGCGACGTGGCCCAGCTCTTCAACTTCATCACCGGCTATGCCGAGCCGGCCGAGAAGATGAAGATCGCGGTCTCGCCCTTCACGCTGCGCAAGCGCATCCTCAAGCACATCGCCGACGAGATCGAGCACGCGAAGGCGGGCCGTCCGGCGCAGATCTGGATGAAGATGAACTCGCTGGTCGATCCACAGGTGATCGACGCGCTCTACGAGGCGAGCCAGGCAGGGGTGGAGATCGACCTGATTGTTCGTGGCATCTGCTGCCTGCGGCCTCAGGTGCCGGGCCTGTCGGACAATATCCGTGCCAAATCGATCATCGGGCGGTTCCTGGAGCACAGCCGGATCTACTGCTTCGGCAACGGAAATGGCCTGCCGTCCGACGAGGCCATTCTCTATATCGGCTCGGCCGACATGATGCCCCGAAATCTCGACCGGCGCGTCGAGCTGATGGTCCCGCTGACCAACGAAACGGTGCATGAGCAGGTGCTGGGCCAGATCATGCTGGGAAACATCATGGACAACCAGCAAAGTTTCGAAGTATTGCCTGACGGCACCTCCCGACGCGTGACGCGCGAGGAGGGCGAGGAACCCTTCAACGCGCAGGAATATTTCATGACGAATCCGAGCCTGTCCGGGCGGGGTGACGCCCTGAAATCACACGCTCCCAAGCGGATCGCGCAGCACAAGCGGCGGTCGAAGGCGAAAGCGTCCACGACCGAATGATAGGCGCCTCACAGGGGCGGTTGCAGGACCGCCGGCCGGTGTCGGTCATCGACATCGGGTCGAACTCCATTCGTCTCGTCATCTACGAGGGCATTGCGCGTTCGCCGACGGTGCTCTTCAACGAGAAGATGCTCGCCGGCCTCGGCCGCGGGATCGTCTCGACCGGGCGGCTTGATCCGGATGCGATGCTGCGCGCCGTGGAGGAGTTCCGTCGATTCCGCGCGCTGTCGGAGCAGGCTGGCGCGGAGCAGCTTTACGTCATCGCGACCGCCGCCGCGCGCGAGGCTATCAACGGCCCCGAATTCATCGCGCGGGCGGAAGAAATCCTCGGGGAGGACATCCGCGTGCTCACCGGCAGGGAGGAGGCGTACTACTCCGCGCTCGGCGTGATCTCGGGCTTTCACCCGGCCGACGGCATCGCGGGCGACCTCGGCGGCGGCAGCCTCGAAGTGGTCGACGTGAAGGGCGAGACGATCGGCGGCGGGATCACCCTGCCGCTGGGCGGACTGCGGCTGGACGACATGTCGAAGGGCTCCATCGCCGCGGCGACGAAGATCATCCGCGAGGAGCTGAAGCGTGCCGATGTCCTGAAGACAGGTGAGGGGCGCACCTTCTACTGCGTCGGCGGGACCTGGCGAAACCTTGCACGCCTGCACATGGCGGCGACCAACTATCCGCTCGCCGTGATGCATCACTACGAAATGAGCGTCGAAGGTTCGGCCAACTTCCTGAAGCAGGTCGCGCGCGGCGAGATCGAGAAGATGAAGGGCGTCGAGCGCGTCTCCAAGAGCCGCCGCGCGCTGCTCGCCTACGGCGCCGCGGTCCTCCAGGAGATTGTGCGGGTGATGAAACCCGGCAAGATCGTCGTGTCGGCGCTCGGCGTGCGCGAGGGTTTCCTCTATTCGCTGCTGTCGCCGGAGGAGCAGAAGAAGGATCCGCTGATCTCTGCCTCGGAGGAACTGGCGCTGCTGCGCGCCCGGTCGGTGACGCATGCGCACGAACTGGCCGAATGGACCGGCCATTCCTTCGCCGCCTTCGGTATCGACGAAACCGAGGACGAGGCGCGCTACCGTCGCGCGGCCTGCCTCCTGGCGGACATCGGCTGGCGCGCGCACCCCGAGTATCGCGGCGTGCAGTCGCTCAACATCATCGCGCATGCGTCCTTCATCGGCGTCGACCATCCCGGCCGCGTCTTCATCGCGCTGACCAATCTCTACCGCCATGAAGGGTTGATCGGCGACGGCGCGGCGCCTGAGATCATCCAGCTCGCGCCGCCGCGCTATGTCGAGCGTGCCCGCTTCCTGGGTGCGATGCTGCGGGTGGTCTACCTGCTGTCTGCGTCGATGCCCGGCATCATCCCGCGCCTGCGCTGGGACCGCAACGAGGACGGCTCGCTGACGCTGGTCGTGCCGAAATCCCACGCCGACCTGATCGGCGAGCGCCCGATCGGGCGCATGGCGCAGCTTTCGCGCATCACCGGCAAGACGCTGCGCATGGCGGCGGGCGACTGACGCTTCGTCATGACGTCTGTGAGACGTCTCACGCCTGACCGAAAACAAAAGCCCAGCCTGTGTGAAGCCTCCCATACGGGCTGAGCGCCCGATGTGTTTCCTCCCCATCGATCCGTGGAGGAAAACCATGCCATTCGCCTGTCGCGCGAAGACGCGCCTGACCCAGGTGCTCCGAAGGTCCGCTGACCGTTCTGCGGAATGGCGCCACTGGCGGATTTTCGAGCCTGTCGCAAGGCGCTGGCCGGATGTCCCGGGGCTTGGCCGTGTTTGAGGTTGGCATCCTCGCCGCCTCCCTGCTCGGGGCGGCAGCTTTCGGAACGGGCGACATGCTCGGCGCATGCGCCTCAAGACGCCTTTCCGCGGCGAATGTCGTCGCGATATCGCAGGTTGCGGCTGTAGCAGCGCTATACATGTTCGCGATCGAGCCGCACATGGCCGGCCTTGGCGCCGGCGAAATCCTGCTCGCGCTCGGCGGCGGAATCGCCCATGCAACCGCCTTGCTTCTGCTCTATGTCGGCCTCTCGCGCGGGCAGGTCGGCGTCGTTGCCCCGCTGTGCGCCATATCGAGCATCCTCCTGCCGCTGATCGGCGATCTGGCGTTCGGTCGCCATGTCGCCATGGCGCAGTTCGTGGGCATCGGCCTCTGTGTCGTGGCGGCTACGGTGATAACCGGCTCGGTTGAGCGGGCGGCGAGTTCCCGCCCCATCGCCTGGTCGGCCAGGCTCGGGCTCCTGAGCGGGCTCGCCTACGGCGCTTCCGACATGATGCTGGCCTCTATTCCTTCGTCCGAGACGGGCGCGGTGGTTCTCGTCGCGCGATGCGCATCCGTCGCCCTAGCATTCGCGCTGGTGATGATCGCCAGGCAGCGGCCAACCTGGGAAAGGGAGCAACTGTCCACTTCCGGCGGCCCTATCCTCCTTGCGTCGCCGACCCCGGGTGGGTTCCCGTTCACCATGCATTCGGCGATCTGGTGCGCCGGCGCGGTGCTCGCGGTGGCCGCCGGTGCGGCCGACGTCATGGGGCAAGTCGCCTACGTGCATGCCGCCTCCCGCGGCAGCATGGCGGTCGCCTCGGCGATCACGGCGCTCTTTCCGGCGGTGACGGTGATGCTGGCCGTGATCTTCTTCGGCGAACGCATCACCCCTGCGCAGGTGCTCGGCTACGCGGTCGCGACGGCTGGTGTGATTGTGCTGGCGGGTTGACCGTCAGTCGATATCGAAGACATTGATGCGCCTGTTCTGGAAGCGGATGCCGAGTTCGCCGCGCAGCAGGCGCAACGCTTTTTCGCCGAAGACCTCGCGCCGCCAGCCGCTGAGCGCCTCGACCTCGGCCGTCTCGCCCTCGGAGGCGATGCGCTCGATGTCGTCGCTGGAGGCGATGATCTTGGGCGCCACGCCTTCCTTTTCGGCGATGATGCGCAGCAGCACCTTGAGGATTTCGGCGGCGGCGTTCGCGCCTTCGCTGGTGGAGGCCTGGCGCGGGATCTTCGGCAGTTCGTCCTTCGGGATGCCGAGCGCCTCGTTGGTCGCGGCTAGCAGGCCGGCGGCGGTCGAGGAGCGCTCCCAGCCCTTCGGCGTGGTGCGCAGCCGCCCGAGCGCCGCGACGTCGCGCGGCTGCTGCTGGGCGATCTCGTAGATCGCGTCGTCCTTCAATACCCGGCCGCGCGGCACGTTGCGCTCGCGCGCCTCGCGCTCGCGCCAGGCGGCTACACGCTGCAGGACTGCGAGCTCGATCGGCTTGCGCACGCGCATCTTGAGCCGCGTCCAGGCGTTCTCCGGATGGAGGTCGTAGGTCTCGCGCGACGTCAGCACGTCCATCTCTTCCTTCACCCAGCCCGAGCGCTGGCGCGAATCCAGCTTGTCGCGCAGGCTGAGGTAGACGTCACGCAGCCAGGTGACGTCGGCGAGCGCGTATTCGAGCTGCTTGTCGGAGAGCGGCCGGTGGCGCCAGTCGGTGAAGCGCGACGACTTGTCGAGCTGCGTGCCGGTGATGCGCTGGACGAGCTGGTCGTAGGAGACGCTGTCGCCGAAGCCGCAGACCATGGCGGCGATCTGCGAATCGAACACCGGATGCGGGATCAGGTCGCCGAGGTGAAAGATGATTTCGATGTCCTGCCGGGCGGCATGGAAAACCTTCAGCACGGCCTCGTTTGCCATCAGGTCGAAGAACGGCTTGAGGTCGATCTCGGGCGAAAGCGGATCGATCAAGGCCGTCGTGTCGGGGGAGGCCATCTGGATCAGGCAGAGCTCGGGCCAGAAAGTCGTCTCGCGGATGAACTCCGTGTCGACGGTGACGAATTCGGACCTGGCAAGTTGCGCGACGACCGCTTCGAGTTCGCTTTGCTTGGTGATGAGATGCATGGACGGGCTCTGGAAGGACGATACCGTCCTTTCAGCCCGCGGCCGTTTCGTCAAGCTTGGCGTCAGTCGTCGCTCTTCCTGCGCTTCTGCGGACGCCCGGCGAGGCGCGCGAAGACCGTCGAGGTGCGCAGCAGCGCAACGAACCGCCCTCGGCGTTCTGCCGGAACGCCGGACCGCGCCTGCATGCGGTAGAGGATGATGAAGATGAAGATCAGGTAGACCGTCGCGTTGAAGACAAAGAGCGAATAGGGCCCGAAGCTTTCCATCGTCCAGGCGGCGGCCAGCGGTCCGCCGATCGCGCCGAAGGAGTAGAACAGCATCAGCGCGGCGTTGAGCATCACATATTCGCTCGGCCCGGCGCGGTCGTTGGCATGCGCCGCACACAGCGAGAACATCGGCATGGCGAACGAGCCGAAGACGAAGACGAAGGCGAAATTGGCGAGCGGTGTCGTGCCGGCGAGGAAGGCGAGCGCCAGCGCCGCCGTCATCGCCGCCGCGGCGGTCAAGAGGATGATCGAGCGGCGGTCCCAGCGGTCGGACAGGTAGCCGAGAGGGTACTGGATCACCGCGCCGCCGATGATGCCGGAGCTGACGAAGGTGACGACGTCGGCAACCGACATGCCGATCTGTTCCGCATAGACCGGCGACAGCGTGCGGAAGGAACTGTTGGTCACGCCCACCGCGATGCAGCCGATCGCCGCCAGCGGCGAGATCGCCCAGGCCCGCTTGAGATCCAGCTTCACGTCGTCCGGCGACTTCGGGTTCGTCCGGTCGCCGAGCGACACCGGCACCAGCGACAGCGTGATCATGATCGACATCAGCGCGAAGATGGCGAAGCCGTCGATGCCGATGACCGGAATGATGAACTGTGCGCCGGTTACGGAGCCGATGTCGATGACCCGGTAGATCGCCAGCACCCGCGCCCGGTTCTCGTTGGAGACGCCGGCGTGCAGCCATGCCTCCATGACGGTGAACAGGCCGGCGAAGGCAAAGCCGCTGACGAAGCGGACGCAGGACCAGACATAGGGGTTGATGAACAGGACGAGAAACAGCGTGCCGGCCGAGGCGATCGCTGCGAGCGAAGCGAAGGAGCGGACATGACCGACCTCCTTCATCATCGGCGTGATGGTGAGGCAGCCGATGAGGAATCCGGCGAAATAGGCGGTGCCCATGAAGCCGATCATGCCGGGCGAAAAGCCCTCCTGCGCGCCGCGAAGCGCGATCAGCGTGCCCTGCAGCCCGTTGCCGCCGAGCAGGATGCCGGCGGCGAGCAGCAGGGGGATCAGGGGGCGGATGGAGGACAAGGCGACTGCCGGCGTCTGGCGTGAGTGATTCTCATGCAGCAATCACTCGGCGAATGCCAGCATCAATGCCGACACGCATTGGTCCAGTCTCGCTGCTTCGGCTTGACAAAACGCGTCGTTGATGCGCTTTTCCCGCGACTTTTCGGGCCGCTTCGGCGGGTTCCCGCCTTACTTCCTGGACTGGATTTCGCCATGCATCGCTATCGCAGCCACACCTGCGCCGCCCTCCGCAAATCGGACGTCGGCGGCAATGTCCGCCTTTCGGGTTGGGTGCATCGCGTGCGCGACCATGGCGGGTTGCTGTTCATCGATCTGCGCGACCATTACGGCATGACCCAGATCGTCGCCGACCCGGATTCGCCGGCCTTCAAGACCGCCGAGACGGTGCGTTCGGAATGGGTGATCCGCGTCGACGGGGAGGTCAAGGCGCGCACCGCCGACACTGCCAACAAGAACCTGCCGACCGGCGAGATCGAGATCTTCGCGCGCGAGATCGAGGTTCTTTCCGTGGCGAAGGAACTGCCGCTGCCGGTCTTCGCCGAGCCCGACTATCCGGAGGACATCCGCCTCAAATACCGCTTCCTCGACCTGCGCCGCGAGACGCTGCACCGGAACATCGTCCAGCGCACGAAGATCATCGCCGAGATGCGCAAGCGGATGGGCGAGGCGGGCTTCACCGAGTATTCGACGCCGATCCTGACGGCCTCGTCGCCGGAGGGCGCGCGCGACTTCCTGGTGCCGTCCCGCATCCATCCCGGCACCTTCTACGCGCTGCCGCAGGCGCCGCAGCAATACAAGCAGCTGATCATGATGTCGGGCTTCGACCGCTACTTCCAGATCGCGCCCTGCTTCAGGGATGAAGATCCCCGCGCGGACCGCCTGCCGGGCGAGTTCTACCAGCTCGACCTGGAGATGAGCTTCGTCACGCAGGAAGACGTGTTCGAGACGATGGAGCCGGTGATGCGCGGGGTCTTCGAGACCTTCGCCGCCGGCAAGCCGGTGACGCAGAATTTCCGCCGCATCGCCTACGACGACGCGATCCGTCTCTATGGCACCGACAAGCCGGACCTCAGGAACCCGATCGAAATGCAGGACGTGTCCGACCACTTCCGCGGCTCGGGCTTCAAGGTCTTCGCTGGCATCCTCGCCAACGATCCGAAGGCGCAGGTCTGGGCGATCCCGGCAAAGACGGGCGGGTCGCGCGCCTTCGCCGACAGGATGAACTCCTGGGCGCAGGGCGAGGGCCAGCCGGGCCTCGGCTACATCTTCTGGCGCATGGAGGGCGACAAGCTGGAAGGTGCCGGCCCGATCGCCAAGAACATCGGCGAGGAACGCACCGAAGCGCTGCGCAAGCAGCTCGGCCTCGAGGCCGGCGATGCGGTGTTCTTCGCCGCGGGAGACCCGGCGAAATTCTACAAGTTCGCAGGCGATGCGCGAACCCGCGTCGGCGAGGAGCTGAACCTCGTCGACCGCGACCGCTTCGAACTCTGCTGGATCGTCGACTTCCCCTTCTTCGAGTGGAACGAGGATGAGAAGAAGATCGACTTCGCCCATAACCCGTTCTCCATGCCGCAGGGCGGCATTGACGCGCTGAACGGCCAGGAGCCGCTCGGCATCAAGGCGTTCCAGTACGACATGGTCTGCAACGGCTTCGAGATCGCCTCCGGCGGTATCCGCAACCATCTGCCCGAGACGATGGTGAAGGCGTTCGAGATGGTTGGATTGAACCGCGAGACGGTCGAGGAACGCTTCGGCGGTCTCTACCGCGCCTTCCAGTACGGTGCCCCGCCGCATGGCGGCATGGCGGCGGGCGTCGACCGCGTGGTGATGCTGCTGCTCGGTGCGAAGAACCTGCGCGAGATCACCATGTTCCCGATGAACCAGCAGGCCTACGACCTGCTGATGAACGCGCCGTCGGAAGTGTCTTCCGCCCAGCTCAACGAGCTCGGCCTACGGGTGATGCCGAAGAAGAAGGACTGACGGCCGAGCCGGCCGCCCGCCAGAACGGCGAAGCGGTCGGCACGAGGCCTCAGAACGAGAGCGTGGCGGCGCCCGCCTTGATCTCGGCATGCATGGCGCTCGCGCCAGCGATGACTACGCCATCGATCAGGTCCGCCTGCTCGTAGCCGCGCGACTTCACGCAGGGCGGGCATGCCCAGATCACCCCGCCGCGGGCCAGGAAGTCCTTGATCAAAGTCGCGAGCGGGTCGAGCGGAGCGACCTGCGTCATCGCGGCGCCGTTCCTGCGGACGAGGTCGATTCCCGTGCTCGTCAGGAAGATGAACACCTTCAGCCCGGCGGTGATGCCGCCATTGGCGATGGTGAAAGCGACCGAGGATAGCTCGGAATCGATACCCCTGGTGACCAGCACCACGAGTTTATCGGTCGTATCAGCCATGTTAGTCTCCTTGTCTGGAAGTAATGCGACCGATCCTCCAACAAAGATGACGGTGCGTCTTTGGCCGGAACTCCGAATGCCTTGACCGAAAGTCCAGCCGCTGCGGCGGGCGTGGGCGACTTGTTGTCCGAAGCCCTGCGCCGCGTCCGGATCACCGGATCGATGCAGTATTGCTTCATGCCGGAAGGCCTATGGGAGACCGATGCGACGCCGGCCGCCTACAAGCCCGCCGACTCGATCGGGTTCCACATCATGGCCAGGGGGGCGTGCTGGCTGGAGTTCGAAGGAACGGAAACGGTTCTCGAGCAAGGCGACATTGCGGCGTTTCCCTTCGGCACCCCGCACCGACTCGGCGTGGGGTCGGGCGGGCGCCTCATCGATCCCGGCGCCGACCTGCCACCCAAGCCGTGGAATGAAACTCCCATGCTCCGCTACGGTGCGCGGGGGGAGGCGGTTCGCATCCTGTGCGGCTATATCCAGTGCGAGGCCGCCAATTTCGTACCGTTCCGCCAGTCCCTGCCGAAATGCATCCATGTTCGAACCGCCGGGTCGCAGGACGGAGACTGGCTCGCCGGCGCCATCGCCCAGATCGTCGCGGAGGTCGACAATCCGCAGCGCGGCGGTTCGTCCGTGCTCGAGCGCCTAACGGAGGTCACGTTCATGGAGGTGCTTCGCCGGCAGTTTGCGCGTGAGGACATCGATGCGACAGGCTGGCTCGCGGCAATCCGCGATCCGGTGCTCGGTCGTTGTCTGGCAATGTTCCACGGCGACCCCCGGCACGACTGGACGACCGCCGAACTGGCGCGGGAGGCCGGGCTCTCGCGCAGTGCTCTCGCCGGGCGCTTCGCGGCCGTGCTCGGAACGTCGCCGATCCGCTACCTGCGCGACTGGCGCCTCTATCTGGCAAGCATGGACCTGAAACTGGCGGGAAAGCCCGTGGGAGTGGTCGCCTACGAGGCCGGCTATGGCGCGGAGGCGGCCTTCAATCGCGCCTTTGCGCGACGTTTCGGCGTTCCGCCGGCGGAGTGGCGTCGCAACGTCACGAGATGAACGGTTCGGTTCAGCCGGCCACGGGGGCGGCGGCGGCCGTTGCCGGCACGGATTCCACCTTCGCGGGCCGGTCCTTCCTGATCGGGTCGGACAGGAGCCTCAGTCCGTTCAACACGACCAGCACCGTTCCGCCCTCGTGACCGAGGACGGCGAGGGGAAGGGGCAGGTCGAAGAACAGCCCGCCAGTGACGAGCACGGCCATCGCGCCCATCGCGAAGGTGAGGTTCTGGCGGATGATCCGTGCCGTGCGCCGGGCAAGGCGGTGTGCGTCGGCAAGCCGCTCCATGTCCTCCGCCAGCAGCGCGACGTCGGCGGCCTGAAGCGCCACATCCGAGCCCGCGGCGCCCATGGCGATGCCGACATCGGCGCGGGCAAGCGCGGCCGCATCGTTCACGCCATCGCCGACGAAGGCGACCTTGCCGGCCGAAGCGAGCTGAGCCACCTCCACGACCTTGTCCTCCGGCAGCATCTCGGCGTGGATCTCCTCGGGCCGGAGGCCGAGTTCCGCGCCGATCCTGAGTGCGACGGGCCTGCGGTCGCCCGTCATCATCACGATCTTGCGCACGCCGCCTTGGCGCAGGGCCTGCAACGCGCGCGAGGAACTGCGGCGAACCTCGTCGGCGATGGTGATGGCACCAAGGACCGCATTCCCGCGCCCGGCATAGATCACTGTGTGCGTGCCGTCGGCGAGTTCCTTGAAGGCCTCGCGGTCGACCGAGGCGCCCATACGCGCGGCCATCCGCGGATTGCCGGCCCAGACTTCGTCCCGTCCGTCCCGGCCGGTGATGCCGGCGCTTGGATGTGATGTCACGTCGGCGATCGGAACAGGCGTCAGGTCGCGCTCGGCGAGATCGCGGCGGATGGCGCCTGCGATATGATGTTCGGACTGCGCCTCCAGTCCTCCGATGAGGCGGAGGAAGTCTTCCTCCGTGCCGTCGACGATGACGATGCCGGTGATGGCCGCGCGCCCCGCTGTCAGCGTCCCGGTCTTGTCGAAGGCGAAGGTTTCGACCGCCGCCAGCGTCTCAAGCGCCGCGCCGCCCTTGAACAGGACACCGCCGCGCGCCGCTGCCGACAGCGCCGAGAGGATCGCGGCCGGAACCGAGATCACGATGGCGCAGGGGCTTGCCGCAACAAGCAGGGTCGCGGCGCGGTAGAGTGCCGTGTGCCAACCTTGTCCGAGCCAGAGGAAGGCGAGGAAGGCCAGGATGGAGCCGGCGAGCACGGCGACGGTGTAGCGTTGGCCGAACCAGGCGCTGAACTGCTCTGACGGCGCCTTGGCGGCCTGCGCCTCGGTCACCAGTGTGATCATCCGCGCGACGGTGCTTTCGGCGACCGTCCGGGTGACGGTTACTTCGAGTACACCATCGAGATTGACGGTCGCCTCGAAGACCTGCGCACCCACCTGCTTGGGGACCGGCATCGACTCGCCGGTGATGTTGGCTTCGTCGAGCGTGCCGCGACCGTCGACGATGACACCGTCGGTCGGTACCCGCGCGCCGGGGCGCAGCACGAACACGTCGTCAACCGCAAGCTCCGCCGACGGCACTTCCTCGACGCGGCCATCGGACAGCCTGCGCAGCGCCGTTTCGGGACGCAGCGCCATCAGCGCCTCGATCGCCCGCCGGGCACGTCCGAGCGCCCTTTCCTCAAGGGTCGACGAAATCGAAAACAGCGTCAGCAGCACCGCGCCTTCCACCGGTGCGCCGACGGCTGCCGCGGCCACCGCCGCCACGACCATCAGCAGGTCGATGTCGAGGATATGCTCGGTGACGAGTTCCTGGAGCGCGCGCCAGCCGGCCGGGAGCCCGCCGGCGGCGAATGCGACGGCGGAGCCGCCGATCAAGAGCAATTGACCGGGTTCGCCGACGACGAGCCATTGTCCCGTCAACGCAATGAGCAGGCCGGCGACGGTCAGGCCGGAAAGCCAGATCGACAGATCGTTGTGGATCATGCGTTGCACTTGGCGCGTCTCCGCATTCGCTATCCCGACAGATGAAGCCCGCGGCGGGGATATGCAAGCGCCGTCCGTTCGGACGCGACAGACGACCGCATGGCGGCGGCACGCTGGCGCGATGGGACCGATCGGGGTAATCGAGGCTAAGGAGATCCACGACCGTGCTCGATATCCTGGACGCCGAGACGACGATTGCGAGGCTGGCGCTGGCGCTGGCCATCGGTCTGCTCGTCGGTCTCGAACGAGGCTGGCGCGAACGCGCCGAGCCGGCCGGCAGCCGCACCGCCGGCATCCGCACCTATGGTGCCACGGGGCTGCTCGGCGGCGTGACGGCAGCACTCGCGGCGGCACTCTCCGCGCCCTCGATCCTGGTCGCTGGATTGGTCAGTTTTGCCGCCATCTTCGGCTGGTTCAAATACCGTGAGGATCGGCATGACGAGAATTTCAGCGTCACCGCCGTCGTCGCGGCACTTCTCGTCTTCGCGCTCGGCGCGCTCTCGGTGGTTGGGGACTATCGCGCGGCGGCGGCCGGTGGGGCGATCCTCGCCGGTTTGCTGGCCAGTCGCGAAACCCTGCACGGCACATTGAGAAAGCTCACCTGGGTCGAACTGCGCTCGGCGATCGTCCTGGCGGTGATGACGGCAGTCATCCTGCCGCTGCTGCCGGACCGCGCGATCGATCCGTGGGGCGGCTTCAATCCGTGGGAAGTCTGGTTCTTCACGGTGTTGACCGCGGCCTTGTCATTTGTCGGATACGTCGGCGTCCGCATCCTTGGACCGACCAGGGGGCTCATTGCGAGCGCGCTTGCCGGCGCGATGGTGTCGTCCACCGCCGTGACCGTGGCAATGGCCCGCACCGCGCAGACGTCGGCGAATCCGAGGCCGCTCGCAGGAGCCGCCTGCCTTGCGGCGATGGTCTCGATCCTAAGGGTGACCGGCGTGGTACTGATCGTCGAGCCGCGCGTGCTCGTCGCCATGCTGCCCGAAGCTCTTGCCGCCGCGCTCGTCTTTGCCGCCTTCGGTCTGTTGTTCCTGTTGCGCGGCGACAGGGAAGCCGCGCCGGCGGACGCCTCGCAGAATCCGTTCGATCTGACCGCCCTGCTTCTTTTCGCATTGCTGTTCGCGGTGGTTTCCACGGCGAGCGCGGCCGTCGTCGGCCAGTTCGGTGCTGGCAGTTTGGTCGCGACCTCCGCGGTTTCGGGCACGTTTGACGTCGATGTCTCCGTGCTGAGCGCGCTGCGCCTGCTGGGGCAGGGGGTCGTGGCCGCGACGATCGGCCAGGCGGTTCTCGCAGCGTTGGCCGCCAACGCCGTCGGCCGTCTTAGTCTTGCGATTGCGGCGGGGCCGGCGTCCTTCTGGGTACCTTATCTCGGCGCGACGCTTGCAGCGGCGGCGGTGGGCTTTGCGGTCTACCTCGCGCCGCTCGATGCGCTCCTGAGCGGCATGTGAGGCGAATTATAATTTAGTGTTGACTAATTGATTAGCGATTGCTAATCAAACTGCATGCTTGAAACAACGCCGATCAGTTCCGTCCTGCGTGCGCTCGCCGATCCGACGCGGCGCGCCCTCTTCGAGAGGATTGCAGGGGCGCCGGAGGTCACCGTCGCGGATCTGACGCGCGGCAGCGGCGTCACCCAGGGCGCGATTTCTCAGCATCTCAAGACCCTGCGGCTCGCCGGTCTGGTCGCCGAGCGGCCGTCCGGGCGGAACGTCTATTACCGGGTCGACCCGAAGGGCCTCGACCCGCTCGCCGAATGGATGAACCACTACGGCGTGTTCTGGCAGGACCGCTTCGACAGGCTGCGTGCCCTCCTCAAGGAGATCGACCCATGAACGAGACGATCGCGAAGCAGGCGAGCCGTGACATCGTGGTAGACGAGGTGTCCGCCCACAGCGCCGAGACGATCTGGAAGGCGCTGACGGACGGCAGCCTGATCGCGCGATGGCTGATGCCGCCCGAGGGCTTCGAGGCGGTCCCCGGCAAGGATTTCACCTTCCGCACCAAGCCGGCCGGCGCGTGGGATGGTACGATCCGCTGCCGCGTTCTCGACGTAAAGCCGGCGCGGCGCCTCTCCTATTCCTGGCAGGGCGGCGACGAGGGCAATGTCGGCTACGGCTCGCGGCTCGACACGGTCGTCACCTGGATCCTCTCGCCGCTCGCAGAAGGGACGCGGGTGCAGCTCATCCATTCGGGCTTCCTGACACCGAAGAACGACACTGCCTTCGAGAACATGAGCAGGGGATGGCGGACGATCCTGCCGCGGCTGAACTCGATCGTCGATCAACAGGACTGATCCGGCCGCGGCCGGTCTGCCGAGGAGAACAACCATGCAGAATGCACCTTACACGGGCGGCTGCGCCTGCGGCGCGATCCGCTACGAGATCCGCGGCGAACCGGTCTTCTCGAACGATTGCCAGTGCCTCGACTGCCAAAAGGCGAGCGGCACGGGCCATGGGTCGTATCTGAGCTTTGCCGGCGCAGAGGTCGACCTAGACGGCACGGCGGCGACCTGGGATCTCTACGGCGACAGCGGCAACAGGAAGACCAGGGGCTTCTGCCCGACCTGCGGCGCGCCGGTGTTCCTGAGATTCGCCGCCATGCCCGATGTCTTCACCATTCATGCGGCCAGCCTCGACGACCCGTCTCGGTATCGGCCGCAGGCGGTGACCTATGCCATGCGCGCCCACGGCTGGGACCGCGTCGATCCGGCCTTGCCGAGCTTCGAGAAAATGCCGTCCGCATGAGGCTTCCCGCAACGCGCGGGCGTCAGCCGGACTTCGATCCTTCGGCCTGACTGTCCAGCCGGTCGCGCAGCGTGAGCAATTCGGCGCGCAGCCGGTCGACATCTTCCCGCGTCAGGCCGGTGCCCCTGGCGATCGTGAGCGGGACGGCAAGCGCCTTGTCCTGCAGCGCCCGGCCTTCCGGCGTGAGCCTGATCCGTACCTGCCGCTCGTCGTCCTCGTCGCGCTTGCGGCTCACCAGGCCGCGCGCCTCCAGGCGCTTGATCAGTGGCGTGATCGTGCCGGAATCGAGAAACAGCCGGTTGCCCAGCGCATTCACGGTGATGTCGTCGCGCTCCCACAGGACTATGAGCACGAGATATTGCGGGTAGGTGAGGCCGAGGGCGTCGAGCCGGGGCTTGTAGAAGCGCGTGAAGGCGTGCCCGGTCGCGTAGATCGCGAAGCAGAGCATTGAATCGAGCTTGATCGTGCCGGCGCTCATGCGGTCTCCTCTCACGTCGTCGTGAAGCATATAGCACAACATTCAATTGTGCACAATTTAATTGTGCGTTAGTAAATCGCCATCCACCCAAGGAGAAGCAGCATGATCAAGTCCGCAGTTTACACCACGCGTGCCCACACCACCGGCGGCCGCACCGGCACCAGCAAGACCGATGACGGCCGGCTTGAGGTCACGCTCGACACGCCAAAGGCGATGGGCGGGAACGATGGCCCGGGCACCAATCCCGAACAACTGTTTGCGGTGGGTTACTCGGCCTGCTTTCTCGGCGCGCTGAAGGCTGTCGGACGCGGCGAGAAGATCAGGATTCCGGACGAGGCGGCGATCGACGCCGCGGTGAGCTTCGGCGAGCGCGCCGACGGGCCCGGATATGGCATCGCGGTCGCCATGACGGTCACCCTGCCGGGGATCGAATACGACAAGGCGGTCGAACTCGTCGCCAAGGCTCACCAGATCTGTCCGTATTCGAATGCGACGCGCGGCAATATCGACGTCACCTTCACGGTGGCCTGAAACGCGAAGAGCCGGAAGCTTTGAGCTTCCGGCTCTTTAGGTATTCGATGGCCGGCCTGGCGGCTATTCGTTCGCCGTCACCTTGATGCCGAGCTGTTCGGGAACCTCCTGCGGCGCGGACATGGCGCTCATGCCGACCATCATGAACGGCACCGGCGCGGCCGGCTCGGCCTTGATCTCGATGCTCTTCGGATCCTCGATGAACTTGGCGACTTCGCCCGCCACCTGATTGGCGAACTCCGGCTTGACGTATTGTCCGAGCGCGGCGGGGATCATCATCTGCGCCATCTTCACCATGTCGGTGCGCTGCATCTTCTGCATGCCGGCGGCGAGATCGAGCGCCCGGCCGGCCAGCGCATCGTCGTCATAGCGGATCGAGGCACCGGCAAAGGAGAGCTGCTGCATCAGGCCCATCGCGGCCATGCCGGCGGCGGCCTTCTGCTCCTCGGTCGCACTGGCCATGTTCTTCTGCATGTCGCGCGCGGCCTTCAGGAACTCCTCGGTGTAGCCCGAGACGTCGAAGGTGAAACCGATCGTGCCCGCGTTCTCGACCGTGAAGTCCATCTGCTCGACCGAGAGATTGCCGTCGGCCAGCGACCAGCTCCCCGCCATCTCGAACGTGCCTTTCGGCTGGGCGAGGCCAAGCGCGGTCAGCATGGCCGTCGTCTGAGCGTCGCCGCTCGCCGTCATGTCGGCAGTGAAGGCGTCGGCCGTGCCGGTGAACTCGTAGGACTTGCCGGCGTCGTCGCGCTCGAGCGAATAGTTCAGGCCCGACATCGTGAAGACCTGCTTGCCGTCCTTCTCGACCTTGACCTGCTCGACGTCGAGGGAATCGAAGAAGCCCGACTGGCTGACGATGTCGGTCGAGGTGGGCGACGGCAGCACCGCGCCCGACATCGACAGGCCTTCGAGCGTGACGGTGGCGCCTTCGCTGACCGTCGAATAATTGGGCATGGACAACGTCTCGACGACGTAGTCGCCATTGTCCGCCTCCTCGACGCCTTCGAAGGTGACGTCGCCGATCGTCGCGTCCTGGGTGCCGCCCGCACCCTTCACCGTCACGCCGCGCAGCACGATCGCGCCATCCTGCTCGTCGATCGACGACCAGGAGGCCGTCGCGCCCTGGCTGGCCATCAGTTCCTTGAAGCGGTTGGCGACATCCTGCCCCTCGACCGCCTGCGCGGCCGAAAGTGCCGTTAGGGAAACCGACGAGGCGAGGAAGGCAAGGGCAAACGACCGGGCAAGCATGGAAACCTCCGAAATGGCTCGCATGCGCAATGACCGAGCCGGGAATGGATCGCCGACAGTCGCGGCGGAGCGGGTCGAAATTGTGGCACGCCGCTCCGCAGCTTGCCGGGATGAATCACGCAGACTTAGTCATAGGTTCGGGCCTTTGTCGAGACGGCCCTTGCGGCGAATCACGGGGTCACATAGTCGGATTTCATGGGAAAAAGCGTGAATCCGCCCGGGTCCGGCGGCGGCGACAATGTCGAGAGTGTAGACCTGAAGAAGGCGCTGGAAGAGCGCTATCTCGCCTACGCGCTGTCGACGATCATGCACCGCGCGCTGCCGGACGTGCGCGACGGGCTGAAGCCGGTGCATCGTCGCATCATGCATGCGATGCGGCTCCTGAGGCTCGAGCCCGGCCAGCGCTTCTCGAAATGCGCCGCGATCGTCGGCGACGTGATGGGCAAGTTCCATCCGCATGGCGACCAGTCGATCTACGACGCGCTGGTGCGCCTGGCGCAGGATTTCGCCGTGCGTTACCCGCTGGTCGACGGGCAGGGGAACTTCGGCAATATCGACGGCGATAGCGCCGCCGCCATGCGCTACACCGAAGCGCGCATGACCGAGGCCGCGACCGAGCTGCTCGAAGGCATCACCGAGGACGCGGTCGACTTCCGCCCGACCTACAATGAGGAGAACGAGGAGCCGGTCGTGCTCCCCGGCGCCTTCCCTAACCTGCTCGCCAACGGCTCGTCGGGCATCGCGGTCGGCATGGCGACCTCGATCCCGCCGCACAACGCCTATGAACTCTGCAATGCCGCGCTTCTGCTGATCTCGCAGCCCGACGCCTCCGTCGCCGACCTGATGTCGAAGACGCCGGAGGATGGGCTGGTGCAGGGGCCGGATTTCCCGACCGGCGGAATCATCGTCGACGATCGCGCCTCGATCCTCGACGCTTACGAGACCGGCCGCGGCGGCTTCCGCCTGCGCGCCCGCTGGACGCAGGAGGACCAGGGCAGGGGCACATGGGTGATCGTCGTCACCGAAATCCCGTATCAGGTGCAAAAGTCGAAGCTGATCGAGAAGATCGCCGACCTTCTGATCAACCGGAAACTGCCGCTACTCGACGATGTGCGCGACGAGAGCACTGAGGACATCCGCCTTGTGCTGATGCCGAAGAGCCGCACGGTCGACCCGGCGCTGCTGATGGAATCGCTGTTCAAGCTGACCGAGCTGGAGACGCGCTTCCCACTCAACATGAACGTGCTGTCGCGCGGCAAGGTGCCGAACGTGCTGTCGCTCAAGTCGGCGCTGCGTGAATGGCTGGAGCACCGCAAGGACGTGCTGGTGCGACGCTCCAGGCACCGCCTCGGCGAGATCGAACGGCGGCTGGAGATCCTCTCCGGCTACCTGATCGCCTATCTCAACATCGACGAGGTGATCCGCATCATCCGCGAGGAGGACGAGCCCAAGGCCGTGATGATGGCGAGGTGGGACCTCACCGACACCCAGGCCGAGGCGATCCTCAACCTGCGCCTGAGGGCCCTGCGCAAGCTGGAAGAGATCGAGATCCGCAAGGAGTTCGAGGGGCTTTCGGCGGAGAAGGCGCAGATCGAACAATTGCTCGCTTCCGAGGCGAAGCAGTGGAAGGCTGTGCGCTGGCAGGTCGAGCAGACGCGCGACCGCTATTCTCCGGAGAAGAACAAGGACCTCGGACCGCGCCGCACCACCTTCGCCGACGCGCCGGACCATGACGTCGCCGACATCCACCATGCGATGATCGAGAAGGAGCCGGTCACCATGGTCGTCTCGGAGAAGGGCTGGCTGCGCGCGATGAAGGGGCATCTCGCCGACTTCTCTACGCTGACCTTCAAGGAGGGCGACAAGCTCAAGCTCGCCTTCCACGCGCAGACGACCGACAAGGTGATCCTGTTCACCACCGGCGGCAAGTTCTACACGATCGGCGCCGACCGGCTGCCTGGCGGGCGCGGCCATGGCGAACCTGTCCGCATCATCGTCGACATGGAGAACGACCAGGACATCGTCACCGCCTTTGTCCACGACCCGCAGCGCAGACTGCTGGTGGCGAGCCACGAGGGCTACGGCTTCGTCGTGCCGGAAGCGGAAGTGGTCGCCAACACCCGCAAGGGCAAGCAGGTGATGAACGTCAAGGCGCCGGATGAGGCCGCGCGCCTCGTCTTTGTCGAGGGCGACCATGTCGCGATCGTCGGCGAGAACCGCAAGCTGCTGGTCTTCCCGCTGGATCAGGTGCCGGAAATGGCGCGCGGCAAGGGCGTGCGCCTGCATCGCTACAAGGACGGCGGCGTGGCGGACATCAAGACCTTCGCGATTGTCTCGGGCCTCTCCTGGCAGGATTCCGCCGACAGGACCTTCAACCGGACGAAGGACGAACTCGCCGAATGGATCGGCGACCGCGCGAGCGCGGGGCGCATGGTGCCGAAGGGATTTCCGAAGACGGGGAAGTTCAGCTAGTGGCTGAGACCTCCGGCAGAACTTTCACGCCGGTTTTCGCAGCGGCGCCAATAAGTGCCTTGTCCAGGGTTGCCAACGGCAACCGGCGCCTTTGCGCGAGTTCCAGATACGCGGCGTCGTAAACTGTCAGACTATGCATATCGGCAAGCTTCAGTGTCGCGTGCCAGGCATGTGCTGCCGTGTCGCCGTCTATCTCGATGGCAAGTTGAGCGAGGTCCGAAAGATGCTGATCTCGAACACTGTGGGTGATCCGGTCCCGGCGCGCGGCCATATTGAGGCCGTTGGCAACTTCGATTGGCCAGATCGAAGGAACGACTGCGCCGTTTCGGGCCACGAGGCGGAACACGGACGTTGTCAAATCATTGCGCTCGTCGGCGAGAAGCCAAGCAAGCGTCGCCGACGAGTCGACCACACAGGTCATCGGCGACCTTCGGCAATGAAGGAAAGGATTTCTTCGACGGTCAAGGGTGGTCCCGGTTGCTCGCGTCTGCGTCTGTTAATGCGTTCGACGGCGGCGAGTGCGGCTTCGACATCGTGCCCCTCCTCGGCAGGTACCAGCTTTGCGATACGCTTGCCGTGGCGCGTTATGACGATCTCTTCACCCTGCTGGACGCGATCGAGCAGTGCTCCGAGCGTGTTCTTTGCTTCGAAAGCTCCGATTTCCATATTCGTCACCCAAACCAGCTTACCTAGCTTAAATAGCGAGTTCGTCTTTCACAGGCAAGCTCAGCGGCCCCGCTCTGCCGCCACCGCCCTTAACTCCACCAATCCGCCCGGCACGATGAGTTCGGCCACGCCCACCGCCGTCCAGGCGGGGTAGGGCTCTTTCAGATAGCGCGCCCAGACCTTCATGAAGGCGCCCATGTGGGCGGAGATGCCGACATGGTAGGACGTGATCTCCACGACATCCGACAGGTCGGCGCCGCCCTCGCGCAGGATGGCGCGCAGCGTCTCGAACGCCACGGCGAACTGCGCCTCCGGGTCGCGGACGGCCTCGAGCGCGGCAAGCGGCGCGCCGTCTCGCGCAGTGGTGGAGGATGCGCCGCCAAACGCCTCGAATGACTCGTGCCCGAGTCCGTCCGGTGTGACGCCGCCGGGGCTGACCCCGACGATGCCGCAGACGTGGATGAAGCCGTTGGCGGCGACGGCAGGCGCATAGCGCCATTGCGCATAGACGCCTTTGAGGGCGTCCGGAACGATCGTGCGGCGCATGTGGCTCTCCCGTTGCGGGGCGATATTCACCCGACGCGCGCCACGAGGGCAACGCGGATTTCACGAAGATGTGCGCGGCCGGCGCCTTCCTTTGCGGAAATTCCGCCGCGCGCAATATTGACCGAGAATGATCGTTCGCATAAAGCGAGAATGATCATTCGGTTAAATTGAGGTGCCGGCTCTGTCCGGATGAAGCGATGGCAGGGTTCGACTTCGTGATGGACGGCGAAAGCGTAGTGGACGCGGATGCGCCCGTGTCCCGCGCCGAACGGCGCGACCTGCAGATCCAGCGGGTCATGGACGCAGCCAAGAAGTGTTTTGTCCGGTCCGGCTTCCAGGGCGCGTCGATGCACCAGATCTGCGCCGAGGCCGGTATGAGCCCGGGCGCGCTCTATCGCTACTTCCCCTCGAAGGAGGCGATGATCGCCGCGATTACCGAGGCCGACAGGCGCAATGACGCCGAGATCTTCACCGCGATGTTTGAGAATCCGGACGTGGTCGATGGCTTCGTTACGGCGGCGATGGCCCATGTGCGCCACATGCACGAGAGCGGCAACGCGCCGCTGTTCGCGGAGATCCGCGCCGAATCCATGCGCAATGATGCGATCGAGAGGACCTGCACCATGGCCATGAGCGAAGTGCAGCAGGCATTCGGGAAGTATCTCCAGGATGCCGTCGACCGCGGCGACATCGCGCCCGCGGTCGAACTCGATGCCTTCATGCCGATGGTTGTCGCCATCGGCGAGGGGCTGGCGATCAACGATCTGCCGGCCCAGGGGGTAACGTTCGAAAATATCGAGAAGCTGATGCGGGTGACCGTCGAAGCGATGCTTCGGCCTCGCCGCAGAGAATAGCAGTGCCTGCCTGAACGACGCGGTGCGCCGCAGCATCCGACCGAGGACATCCATGTACCGTCTGACCTCCTATTTCCTTGCCACGACCGCGCTCCTTGGCGCGCTGGCTTTTGCCGAGCCGGTGGCGCTGGCAGAATCCGTCGCGAAGGCGACCGAGGCGCCGCAGAGCGCGCCGGCGATCCGCGTCGCGGCCGTGACGCGCCACGAGCTGATCGAGACGCTCGACGTGACCGGCAGCATCGTCCCTCGGCAGGAGGCGGCGGTGGGCGTCGACGTGTCGGGCCTGATCGTGCGCGAACTCAATGCCGACAAGGGCGACATGGTGAAGAAGGGCGATGTGCTCGCGCGGCTCGACCGCACCGCTCTCGAAACGCAACTCGTCCAGTTGGATGCGAGCAAGGCTCAGGCCGATGCGGGCGTCGCTCAGGCCAAGGCGCAGGTCACCGGCGCGGAGGTGAGCGTGCGGCAGGCGTCGGAAACGCTGGAACGGGCAAGGACTCTGCAGCAGAAGGGCGTTGCCGCCCAGTCGCAGTTGGACAGTGCGGTCAATGGCCTCGACAGCGCTCAGGCTCAACTGGAAACCGCAGGTAAGGCGGTAGCCTCGGCCGAGGCGCAGCTCGCGGTGATCGCGGCGCAGCGCCGGGACGTCGAGGAGCGGCTTGGCAAGACCGAGGTGCGCGCGCCGGCCGACGGGCTGGTACTGGCGCGAAACGCGACGCTGGGCGGTATCGTCTCGGCGTCCGGCGGGCCCCTGTTCCGGATCGCGATGAACGGAGAACTGGAGCTTGCCGCCACCGTCTCGGAGACCTCGCTGGCGAAGCTGAGGGCAGGCATGCCGGTGAAGGTGAGTGTCGCCGGGGTCGATCCTCTGGACGCGCAGATCCGCTTCATCGACCCGGAGATCGACACCAAGACGCGGCTCGGCACGGTGCGCATCAGGCTGCCGGCGCATGACAGCGTCCGCTCCGGCAATTTTGCGCGCGGCACGATCGAGACGCTGCGCCGGGAAGGACTGGCGGTGCCGGCTTCGGCGCTTCTCTACAAGGGAGCCGAAGCTTTTGTGCAGAAAGTGGTCGACGGCACGATCCGCACGACGCCGGTGACGTCCGGCGCGCACGCCGGCGCGGAAGTCGAGGTCACCGGGGGGCTGTCGGAAGGCGACGAGGTCGTCAGCCGCGCCGGCACCTTCGTCGCCGACGGCGACAAGGTCACGCCTGTCCGCGAGATCGCCACCGGAGCCGTCGTCAAATGAACTGGAACATCTCCGCCTGGTCGATCCGTAACCCGATCCCGTCGATCCTGCTGTTCATCGTGCTGATGACGCTGGGGCTGATGAGCTTCGCCAGCCTGCCGATCACGCGCTTTCCGAACATCGACCTGCCGATCGTCTCGGTGACGGTGGTCGATCCGGGCGTTGCGCCGACCGAACTGGAGAACCAGGTCACCAAGAAGGTCGAGGACGCCGTCGCCAATATCGCCGGCGTCAAGAACGTGATGTCGACCATCACGGAGGGGCGATCGCAGACCGTCGTGGAATTCCGCCTCGAAGTCGACACGCAGACGGCCGTGACAGACACGAAGGACGCCGTCGAGCGCATCAAGGAAGATCTTCCCGCGACAGCCAACGCGCCGGTCGTCAACCGCATCGATGTCGAAGGCCAGGCGATCCTGACCTACGCGGTCGCCTCGCCGGGCATGACCATCGAGGAACTGTCCTGGTATGTCGACGACACGATCATCCGCAAGCTGCAGGGCGTCAAAGGCGTGGCGCGGGTGGACCGCCACGGCGGCGTGACGCGCGAGATCAAGGTGGAGGTCGATCCCGACCGGCTGAGCGCGCTTGGTCTGACCGCCGCGGACGTCAACCGTTCGCTGCGCGCCTCCAATGCGGATCTGACCGGCGGCAGCGGCGATTTCGCCGGGCTCGACCAGTCGATCCGCACGCTGGGCGCTGCCCGCACGATCGACGAACTGCGCCAACTGCGAATCCCCGTCGCCGGCGGCCGGACGCTGAAGATTTCCGACGTCGCCGCGGTGACGGATTCCTGGGAGGAACCGCAGAGCTTTTCCCGGGTCAACGGCCAGACGGTCGTTTCCTTCGGCGTATTCCGCGGCAAGGGCGAGAGCGACGTCGACATCTCGGAGCGCGTCAAGGTCGCCATCAGCGATCTGGAGAAGGCCAATCCCGAGGTGAAGATCACCAAGGTCGACGATTCCGTCACCTTCACCGAGGGCAATTTCGACTCCGCCATGGAGGCGCTGGTGGAAGGCGCCGTCCTCTCGGTAATCGTGGTGTTCCTGTTCCTGCGCGATTTCCGCGCGACAATCGTCTCGGCGGTGGCCCTGCCGCTGTCGATCATACCGGCCTTCTGGGCGATCGACATGATGGGCTTTTCGCTCAACCTCGTCAGCCTGCTCGGCATCACGCTCGTCGTCGGCATCCTGGTCGACGACGCGATCGTTGAAATCGAGAACATCGTCAGGCACGTGAAGATGGGCAAGTCGCCCTGGCGCGCCTCGCTGGAGGCTGCCGACGAGATCGGGCTCGCCGTCATCGCGATCTCGGCTACCATCATGGCCGTCTTCGCGCCTGTCTCGTTCATGGGCGGCATCGCCGGCCAGTACTTCAAGCAGTTCGGCCTGACCGTCGCTGTGGCGGTGTTTTTCTCGCTGCTGGTCGCCCGCCTCATCACGCCGATGCTCGCCGCCTATTTCCTGCGCGGCCACGGCCATGAGGAGCCGAAGCCCGGCCGGATCATGCGCAGCTACATGTCGATGCTGCGGACCACCCTGCGCTTTCGCTGGGTGACGCTGGCCGGCGGTATCGTCTTTTTCGCGGTGTCGATCTGGGCGACGGGGTTCCTGCCGTCCGGCTTCATGCCGAAGGAGGACGCGAGCCGTATCATCGTCTCGCTCGAACTGCCGCCCGGCAGCCTGCTCGAGGATACGCGCGACACGACGGACGAGGTGACCGAAAAGCTCAGGCAGATGCCCGAGGTCGAGAACGTCTACGTCATCGGCGGGTCGAGCCCGACCGGCACGCTGGAGCCGCGCCGGGCCTCGGTGATCGTCGACCTCGTCCACAAGTCGGAGCGCGACAGGCCGCAATGGCAGATCGGCGAGCAGATCCTGACCGTGCTCGATACGGTGCCGGACGTGAAGGCCTATTTCGTCAACGACCGCGGCGAGCGGCAACTTGCCTTCGGCGTGATGGGAACCGATGGCGCGGTGCTGGATGACGCTGCGCGCAAGATCCAGAGCGCCATGAACGCCAGCGGCAAGTTCCGCGCCGTGTCCTCGAACGCCGCACTTGACCGGCCGGAGGTGATCGTCACGCCCGACCTACCGCGCATGGCGGAACTGGGCATTACCACGTCGGCAGTGTCCGAGGCGCTGCGCGTCGCCACCATCGGCGACGTCGACGCCAACCTGGCCAAATACACGCTGGGCGACCGGCAGATCCCGATCCGCGTTCAGCTGAACGAGGATGCCCGCAACGATTGGGCGACCATCGAACAACTTCCGGTCCAGACCGCGGCCGGCGCATCGGTGCCGCTGTCGTCCGTCGCCAATATCTCTTATGGACAGGGCCCGTCGTCGATCCAGCGCTTCAACCGCGAGCGGCGGGTGGTCATCGGCGCCGACATGGCCGGCAAGGGCGAGATTGGCGAGGGGCTCGAATTCGTCAAGAACCTGCCCGAGGTCAAGAACCTGCCTGCGGGCGTACGGGTGGCCGAGACCGGCGAGGCGGAGATCATGGGTGAAGTGTTCGCCGGCTTCGCCACCGCGATGACGACCGGCCTGATGCTGGTTCTCGTGGTGCTGATCCTGCTCTTCGGCTCGGTGTTCCACTCGATCACGATCCTCGGTTCGCTGCCGCTGTCGATCGGCGGTGTGGTGGCCGGCTTGTGGCTCACCAATTCGGCGATCTCCATGCCGGTGGTCATCGGCATCCTGATGCTGATGGGCATCGTCACCAAGAACGCGATCATGCTGGTCGATTTCGCCATCGAGGCGCAGAAGGCGGGCACGCCGCGCGAGGAGGCGATCGTCGATGCCGGGCGCAAGCGCGCGAGGCCGATCGTGATGACCACCATTGCCATGTCGGCGGGCATGATTCCCGCGGCCCTGGCGCTTGGCGACGGCGGCGAGTTCCGCGCGCCGATGGCGGTGGCCGTCGTCGGCGGCCTGCTGGTTTCGACCTTCCTGTCGCTGGTCTTCGTGCCGTCCTTCTACACGATCATGGACGACGCGGCGCGTGGCACCTCCCGCCTGTTCCGCTGGGTGGTGAGGCCGAACCCGAAGGACGATCCGCAGGACGACGTCGCGCTCCCTGCAAATGTGCATGCGATGCAGGCGGGACCGGCGCAGCATCTGCCGATCGCGGCGGAGTGAGGGCGGGGCTTGTGGGCTATCCAGATTTGGACTATATGTCCTCATGTGGATAGGAGGCAGGCATGAGCCGAGGCTTTGCAAGAGGGTTCGAGGACGCGCAAACTCCCTTCGTCCATGACGCGCCGCCGTTTCTGCAGGAGACGCCAGCACCGTTCGTGCTGGACACGCGGCGATTCGAGCCGGCGGCCCGTCGGCGTCTCAGCGCGCCGGGCATGCGGACATTCCTCGCTATCGCCGATCTCTGGCGTTTGAGCGAGGAGGAGCGGCGGCTGGTGCTCGGCTACCCGTCGCGTTCCACCTATCACAATTGGGCCAAGCTGGCGCGCGAGGGAGGCGAGTTCACGCTCGACGTCGACACGCTGACGCGCATCTCGGCCGTGCTGGGTATTCATCAGGCGCTGGGCATCCTGTTCGGCGAACATGAAGGCGTCGCATGGCTGCGTGGACCGCATTACGGCACGGTGTTCGGGGGCAGGCCGCCTCTGGCGTTGCTCGCAAGCGGCTCGCAGGACGGGTTGTTGACTGTCCGCCGTTTCCTCGATGCCGCGCGCGGCGGCCTGTCGATGGAGCCGAACGCCGCCGACGCCGGCTTTGCGCCCTATCGCGATGAGGACATCGTCATCCGGTGACGGAGAGACGCGCGCCTGCCCCGCAGCCGAGCCACAGGCTGATCCCGTCGCGGTTCCCGCCGATCCCTCTTTTCGAGACGGTGGCTACCGCAGATGACCTGCCTGCGGTGATGGAGCTTTCCGGCTGGACCAATGACCGGCTGACGCCAGAGCGGCTCGGTCGGCTGCCGAAAGAGGACTGGGTGCATGGCCGGTCCAACGCCAGCGTCGTGCTCGCTGCATTCCTGCACGTCTCGCCCACCGGTTCGCGCTTCAACGGCCCCGATCTCGGAGCCTGGTACGCGGCCGCCGACCTGCGCACGGCGATCGCCGAGGTCGGGCATCACCTGCGCCGCGAGGCGGTCGCGTCGCGCCGGCGTGAGTTGCGGCGCACCTACCGCGCCTATTCCGCCCGGCTGGCGGGCGACTACCTCGATCTCCGAGACACGAAGGAGACGCGTCCCGATCTCTATGCCCCGGACAATTATGGCGCGTCGCAGGTCTTCGGCGAGGCGGCGCGCAAGGCCGGCGAAGACGGCATCCTGTTTGCGAGCGTGCGGCTTTCGGGCGGCGAGAATGTCGTGGCCTACCGGCCGCGCAATGTGCTGGACGTGGTTCAAGCCGACCATTTCGAGATCGTGGTGCAGGCGACCGGCCGGTTCATCGATGCGAGACGGTTGCGCGTCGAAGCCTGATGTCAGAGCGGAAGCTGTTCGGGGACGCTGCGCTGGCGGCGGCCGTCGTAGAGCTGCCAGAGCGAATGCGCGATGAGCGCGACGATCAGGATCGTGCCGCCGATCAGGCTGTTGGTCGTCGGCCTCTCCGAGAAGATCAGCCACACCCAGACGGGCGCGAGTACCGTTTCGAGCAGGTAGAACATCGCCACCTCGCCGCCGGGAATGTAGCGCGGCGCGGTGCCGAGGAAGAAGAAGGCGAGCGGCATCATGATCGCGCCGTTGAGGACGATCCACCATGGCGCGTCGATGCGGTAACCGCCGTCGGCGACGAACAGCAGCGCGACAAGCGCCGGAAAGATGACGCCGATCAGCGGCGTGAACCCCATCTCGCGGTCGCTCGCCCGCGAGATGGTTATCGCCGAGGCGATGAAGAAGGCCGAGCAGAGCGCCATGAAGTCGCCGAACAGATTGCCCGTGCCGATGGAGTTCCAGACGATGATGGCGACGCCGGCGATCATCGCGGCCATGGCGAGCATGGTGGCGGGGCGCATCCGCTCGCCGAGGAAGATCCAGGCGAGCAGGGCCGAGAACATCGTGTTGAAGGCGAGGATGAAGACCAGATTGGCGGTCGATGTCGAATAGACCGCGGTGATGAAAGTGATCGATCCCAATCCGTAGAGCGTCGCCACCGCGAGACCCGGCAGGCCGGGGATGAGTGCCGGAACCTTGGGCGAGAAGGCGCGCCAGACCAGCCAGATGACGATGGCCGCGACGAAGGTGGTGGCGCTGCGAACCGCGAGCACGGACCACGCCTCGCCCTCGGAAAGCCGGATCAGCGGGATGTCGGAGGTGAGCGCCAGCCCGCCTATCGTCGACAGAAGGAGGCCTTTGGCTTGCTGGGATTGGCCGTTCACGAACAACTCCGGTCATTGCCGGAGAGAGGGTCGGTCATTCGGAGAGGCCGTTGTAGCGTTCCCAGCCTTTGGGTCCGAGATGCTCCTGCGGCGTGAAGCGGACCTTATAATCCATCTTGCGCGAGCCATTGACCCAGTAGCCGAGATAGACATGGGGCAAGCCCATCGCTCGGGTGCGCGCAATATGGTCGAGGATCATGAACGTGCCGAGCGAGCGGTCGACGAGTTCCGGATTGTAGTAGGAATAGACCATGGACACGCCGTCGGCCATCTTGTCGGTAAGGGCGACGGCGATCAGCTCGCCGTGACCCTTGCCGGTGATGAACGAGTCCGGGCCGCGCTTGCGGTATTCGATGATCTTGGTGTCGACGTGCGTATCCTCGACCATCATCGCGTAGTCGAGCACGGTCATGTCCGACATGCCGCCGCGGCGGTGGCGCGAATCGAGATAGGTGCGGAAGAGCGAATACTGCTCCGTCGATGGCTCCGCGTCGTGCATCGCGCCGATCAGGTCGGCATTGCGCTGGATTACCTTGCGCATGTTGCGGGTGAGCTTGAATTCGTTCGCGAGGATGCGCACCGACACGCAGGCACGGCAGCTTTCGCAGGCCGGGCGATAGGCGATGTTCTGCGACCGCCGAAAGCCGCCCTGGGTCAGGAGGTCGTTCATCTCCGGCGCCTTATCGCCGACGAGATGCGTGAACACCTTCCGCTCGTACTGGCCTTCCAGATAGGGGCACGGCGACGGCGCGGTCAGGAAGAACTGCGGCGATTGAGTCGTATGATGCGTCATGGCCTTCGGAAAGCGAAGCGTCTGCCTACAGAGTTGGGCGACATTCGACCGGAACGCAACAGGAAAACGCGCCGGTCGCGTCGCGACCGACGCTCAACACCGATACGTCAGAGATCGTCGCGCACGACGACCGTGCCGAGCAGCAGGTCATGCACCGTGCGCTTGCGGTCGAGGAACAGCGTCGCGAGCAGGATCAGCGGCGACAGAACCGCATTTCCCGCCCAGAACAACACCGTGTGCACGATGGCGAGAAGTCCGTCGATCGGGCGGCCGTCGAGGCGCTCGAGATGGACACCCATCATTCGCATGCCAACCGTCGCCTGGTTGCGACCGCCGAGCGTCGTCGCGACGTAGCCGAGCGCCACCAGCGGCCCGAGGATGCCGAACAGCATCCAGCCGAGACCGAGGGTGAGGACTCCGAAAAGCGCAACCATGATCGCCACGGGGATCATCAGGAGGCCGATCAGAAAATAGTCGACCAGAAAGGCGAGCACGCGCTTTGTGCGCACGCCGTCATAGGCGCGGACGTCGTCCAGCCTGCTTCCCAAGATCTCGCCTTCGAGAATTCGAGTGTTCATTTCAATCCTTCTCTCGCGCGGCTTTGCCGCCGCGTGAATGACAGGTGGGAATTGTCACGCTTGATTCAAGGTTTGCATGCGAAGCTGCTTGAGTCGGGCGGGGACTCCTGACTTAATTGTGCATTGCAGCATCTGCTCTCGCTGGGGGACGGCGTTGGATCAATTCGACATGCTGGTCATCGGCAGCGGACCGTCGGGGCGGCGCGCGGCCGTCCAGGCCGCCAAGCTCGGCAAATCGGTGCTCGTGGTCGACAAGGGCAGGCGGCTCGGCGGTGTCTCCGTCCATACCGGCACCATCCCGTCGAAGACGATCCGCGAGACGGTGCTGAACCTGTCCGGCTTCCGCGAGCGCGGCTTCTATGGCCGCGGCTACCGGGTGAAACAGGACATCTCCGTCCATGACATCGTCGACCGGCTGCACAAGACGCTCGACCATGAGGTCGAGGTGCTGCAGCACCAGTTCATGCGCAACATGGTGCGCAGCCTGGCCGCCACGGCCCGCTTCGTCGATCCGCGTCGGGTCGAACTGACCTCCGAGAAGGAGGAACGCAGCGAAGTATCCTTCGACTACGCGCTGATCGCGGTCGGGACCAGGCCGCACCGGCCGGACAGCGTGCCTTTCGATAAGAAGCGCATCTTCGATTCGGACGAGATCCTCGAGCTGGAGCGCCTGCCGCGCAGCCTGACCGTCATCGGCGGCGGCGTCATCGGCGTCGAATACGCGACGATCTTCTCCGCGCTCGACGTGCCGGTCACGCTGGTCGAGCCGCGCAGCACCATCCTCGACTTCGTCGACCGCGAGATCGTCGACGACTTCATCCACCAGATGCGCGACCGCGGCATGACGGTGAGGCTGGGCAGCGCGGTGAAGGACATCGTCTCGAAGCCGGACTGCGCCGAGGTGACGCTGGCCGACGGCCGCGTGATCCGATCCGAGATCCTGCTCTATGCCGCCGGCCGCACCGGCAACGTGGCGAGCCTCGGCCTGGAGACGATCGGCATCGAGCCCGACAACCGCGGCCGGCTGAAGGTCGACGCGCATACGCTGCAGACCGCGATCCCCCATATCTACGCCGCGGGCGATGTGATCGGCTTTCCGAGCCTCGCCTCGACGTCCATGGAACAGGGCCGCGTCGCCGCGTGCCACGCCTTCGGCTTGCCGCTGCCGCCGGCGCCCGAGGCCTTTCCCTATGGGATCTACGCCGTGCCGGAGATTTCCACCGTCGGCCAGTCGGAGGAGGAGGTGCGTGCCTCGGGCATCGCCTACGAATGCGGCGTGGCGCGCTTCCGCGAGACCTCTCGCGGCCACATCATGGGCGTCAATTCGGGCTTCCTGAAGCTGATCTTCGCCATCGGCACGCGCCGCCTGCTCGGCGCCCACATCGTCGGCGAGGGGGCGACCGAACTCGTCCATATCGGCCAAGCGGTGATCAACCTGAAGGGGACCGTCGACTTCTTCGTCGAGAACACGTTCAACTATCCGACGCTCGCCGAGGCATACAAGATCGCCGGTCTCGACGCCTGGAACCGGATGGGACGGGGGTAGCGATCCGTCGCCCCGGCCGGGACGGCGGAAAGCGATTGTTACGCCTTCTCAGAAGACGTTTGCAACCGGAAGCCCGAGAGCCATCGATCCGGCGTAGCGCGCCTGCGGACCCTGCTGCAGCGGATGGAAGCGCGCGCCCTGAATGTCCCGGAAGCGCCGTTCCAGTCCATTCTTGCGGTAGAAGCCGGCTCCACCGGCAAGCTCCAGCGCCAGTTCCACCGTCCTGATCGCATTCTCCGCGACGAGGCTGCGGCCGATCATCACCTCATTGACCGAAGCTGCCGACATCGCATTCGCCTCGACCGTCGCGACCATATGGCGGTGGGCGATCTGCGCCGCGCGCAGGCTGGTGTCCATGCGGCCGGCGAGGTCGACGGTATGCTGGGTCGTCGGCTTCTTGCCGGCAAGATCGATCGCGATGTCGCGGGCGCTTTCGGCGACGCCGAGATAGGCGGCATAGACGAGCGGGAAGGCTATGGTTGCGATGACCTGGAAGACGGGATGCCATTCGCCGGCGGTGCGGGAAAAGGCGATGGCCGCGTCCGGCACGAACAGGTTGTCGATGACGACGTCGTTCGAACCGGTGCCGCGCATTCCCAGTGTCCGCCAGGTGCGGTCGATGCTGACCTCCGGCGCCTTCATCGGCACGGCGAAATGGATGACCCGCGCCGGCTTCTCGCCCTGGACGAGCGCTCCCGTCACGAGCAGATCACCGGCTTCGGCGCCCGAGGTGAAGACCTTTCGCGCGGTAATCCGGTAGCCGCCGTCGACCTTCACTGCCTGGCCGGAACCGCCGATCCAATCCGAGCCGCCGCTGGACAGCAGGATCAGCTTCTCGGCGGCGACACGCTTCAGCAATGGCTCGACCGCGGCGACCTTCTGATGGCGCCACCGCCACGCCGGGATGGCGACCTGGTGCGTGTGCATCGAGAAAGCGAGGCCCGTCGAGCCACAGCCATGCGCGATCGTGCGCAGCATGTCGCACAGTTCCGCGATTTCGGCGCCGCGGCCCCCGAACTCTTGCGGGACCGCGGCTTCGACGAGGCCGGATGCCTTGAGCGCCCGGTAGTTGTCGGCGACGAAGCCGTCGCTCTCGTCGCTGGCGGCGGCCCTCGATGCGAAGTCGGGAACAAGCCGGCGAGCGATCTCTCCGATCGTTTCAGCTGAGGAATTCAAGTCTGCGGGGGAAACGGCTGTGGCAATGTTCATGGAAGTTCTCCGTTATGGTTGCCGGGAGCTCGACCATTCATGAAGCCACCTGAAGGTTCCAGTTCTGGAACTGTATCGGCCGCGCCGGGTCCACACGTCCGCAGTGGACGGAGTCTTCGGCACTCGTGTTGATTAGTCCTTTGTTTTCAAACGCAAATGATGGATCGGCCGGATTTCGCCGTCGAGTGAAGCGGCGGATAGTATTTTGCCCGCACCGGGTAGAAATGCTATTTAGATCGATTGGAAAGCCTTGAAAGGTGAACGACTATGCTCGAGCGCGGCGGATATGGTCAGTTCTGTCCGGTGTCGATGGCGGCCGAAGTGCTGTGCACCCGCTGGACGCCGTTGATCGTGCGTGAGTTGCTCTGCGGCACCACCCGGTTCAACGATCTGCGGCGCGGCGTGCCCCGCATGTCGCCGGCACTCCTGTCCAAGCGCCTGAAAGACCTGGAGAAAGCGGGCATCGTCACGGTCACGCGCAACGCCGGCACGGTGGAATACAATCTCACCCCCGCGGGCGAGGATCTGCGCGAGATCATCATGGGCTTCGGGTTCTGGGGCGCCCGCTGGGTGGAGTCGCAGCTTTCGCTTCGCAATCTCGACCCGTCGCTTCTGATGTGGGACATGCGGCGTAATCTCGTTCTCGAGCCCTTGCCGCCGCGAAAGTGCACGATTCAGTTTCAGTATCCCGAATTGCCGCCGAACAGGAAGAATTTCTGGCTGGTGGTCGATGCCGGGACGGTTGATCTGTGCGGCTTCGATCCCGGTTTCGAGGTCGATCTGCTGGTCAGGTCGGCGCTGCGCACCATGACAGCCGTCTGGATGGGCATCGCCAAGGTGCGGCAGGAGATCGAGGCGGGCAATATCGAGATCGACGGCGACCGGGTGATTGGCGACGCGATTCAGGACTGGCTGGGCCTCAGTCCGTTCGCGAAGGAGCCCTCACGCGTCCGTTGAGATGACGGAGGGGCGAGGTGCCGCGGAGGTCGGCTTTTCCGTAGAGCCGATATCGACTATCTCCCACTTCGCCGTGCACGATTGGATGGGCGGCAACGGCCGGTCTCGGAGGAAAGCATGAAGCGCATTGTCTTTACGGGCGGGTCCGGCAAGGCCGGCCGGCACGTCGTGCCCTGGCTCAAGGCGAAGGGCTACGACATCCTCAACCTCGACCTGAAGCCGCTCGACTGCCCGGGCGTGACCACGCTCGACGCCGACCTGACCGACAGCGGCCAGGTGTTCAACGCGCTGTCGATGCATTTCGACTTCAAGGGGCTGGAGACCGGCAGAGGGCCGGCGCCGCTCGACGCGGTCGTCCATTTCGCCGCGGTGCCGCGCATCCTGCTCAAGCCGGACAACGAGACGTTCAAGGCGAACGTGACGAGCACCTACAACGTGATCGAGGCGGCGATGAAGCTCGGCATTCGAAAGGTGATCGTCGCTTCCAGCGAGACGACCTACGGCGTCTGCTTCGCCGAAGGCGACAAGGACTATCATTCGTTTCCGCTCGAGGAAGACTACGACGTCGACCCGATGGATTCGTACGGTCTGTCCAAGGTCGTCAACGAGAAGACCGCGCGCGCGTTCTCCATGCGCTTCGGCGCCGATATCTATGCCCTACGCATCGGCAACGTGATCGAGCCGCACGAATACCCGATGTTCCGCGACTTCCTGAAGGAGCCGCTGTCGCGCAAGCGCAATGCCTGGAGCTACATCGACGCGCGCGACCTCGGCCAGATCGTGCATCTGTGCCTGGAGAAGGACGGGCTGGGCTTCCAGGTCTTCAACGCGGTCAACGACACGATCACCGCCAACGAGCCGGCGGAAACGTTCCTGAAGCGCTGGTGCCCGGGAACGCCGATCACGCGGCCGATGGGAGAACGCGAGGCGCCGATCTCGAACCGCAAGGCGCGCGAGGTGCTCGGCTTTCGCGAGGAGCACGACTGGCGCAAATACGTCTGAGTGCGCCGGCCTTTGTTGGGGTCAGTTCGTCTGGCGCGTCCCGAAGGCCGACGCAGCGGTCACCAGCCATCCTGCGATCATCAGCGTCCCGCCGGTTGGCGCCGCCATTGGAAACAGCCGGTTGCCGAGATAATGCCGGGCGAGGAGATCGCCAGCGAAAAGCAGGAGCCCGACGAGGATGATCCATCCGCCGGCTTTGAGCACTCTGCCAGCCAGGCTGCCGAAGAGCCCGAGCGCCAGGAAGGCGGGTGCGTGAAAGAGCAGGAAGTTCGCGGCGGTGGCGATGTTGCCGCCGCCCGCGTGTGCTGCCGCCGCGGAGAGCGCGACACCGGCGGCACCTAGGAGCCCACCGGCGAGAAGGAAGGGGTTCACGACCTACTCCATCGCCAGGATCATGTTGCGCACCACGGGATAGATCTCGCGCTCCCAGCGCTTGCCGGAAAAGACGCCGTAGTGGCCGACATTGGCCTGGAGATGATGGCGCTTGAGGTGCGGGCGCAGCGAGCGGCAAAGGTCGTGCGCGGCGGTCGTCTGGCCGAGCGCGCAGATATCGTCGCGTCCGCCCTCGACGGTCAGCAGCGCGGTCTTGTGGATGGCGGCCGGATCGACCTTGCGACCGCGCCAGGTCAGTTCGCCCTTGGCGAGTTGAGCCTTGTGGAACACCCGGTCGATCGTTTCGATGTAGAATTCCTCGGTGAGGTCGAGCACGGCGAAATACTCGTCGTAGAAGGTCTTGATCTTCTCGGCTTCAGCCGTCTCGCCCGCGGCCAGATGCTCGTACAGCTTCTTGTGGGCGTTCTTGTGCCGCTCCAGGTTCATCGCCATGAACGCGGTGAGCTGCAGGAAGCCTGGATAGACCCGCCGGCCGCCGCCCCTGAAGCGCCACGGCACGGTCGAGATCACCGAATGCTGGAACCAGGCGAGCGATTTTGCCACCGCGAATTCGTTGACCTCGGTCGGGCTCTCACGCGGGTCGATCGGCCCCGCCATCAGCGTCATCGAGCGCGGCGTCGCCGGGTGCTTGTCCTCCGACATGATCGAGACGGCGGCGAGCGTCTGCACGCAGGGCTGGCAGACGGCCAGCACATGTCCGCCTGGCCCGATCTCGTCGAGGAAGCGGATGAGGTAGTCGATATAGTCGTCGATGCCGAACTTGCCTTCCGACAGCGGCACCTCGCGCGCATTGACCCAGTCGGTGATGTAGACGTCATGGTCGCGCAGCAGCGTTTCGACCGTGTTGCGCAAGAGCGTCGGGAAATGGCCCGACAGCGGCGCCACCACCAGGACGCGGGGCTGGGCGCTGTCGATGTCCTTGGCGAAGTGCAGCAGCTTGCCGAAGGGCAGATCGAGCGCGACTTCCTCGGTGACCGGCACGTCGCGGTTGCCGACGCGCACGCTGGTGATGCCGAACTCCGGGCGCGAATGCGACAGCTCGAAACGGGAGACCATCTCGAGCCCGGCGAGAAAGCGCGACTTGAACGTCTCGCCCGCGGCCCAGAAGCTCGGCAATGCCGATCGGCGCATCATCCGCGCCCATGTCCGGAACGGCGCGACCAGGTCGTCCTGGAACTGGTAGGCATGATAGAGCAAGGTCGCTGTCTCCCGGCCGATGTCGCACTGCAAAAAAGCTAGTGCAATTTGTGTTGCGTTGCGAGAGGATTGTTTCAGCGTGAACGATTGCGGAAAGTGGTGGCATGGCGCGGGCGACACTGACGATTTCCTCGAAGAACTATTCGTCCTGGTCGCTGCGGGGCTGGCTGCTGTGCCGAATGTCGGGCATCGACTTCGAGGAGAAGCTGGTCGAGATCACTGACGACCAGCGCCAGGAACTGCTGCTGCTCAGTCCCTCCGTGCTGGTGCCGCGCCTGACGGATGGCGAGGTGACCGTGTGGGACACGCTGGCGATCGCCGAATATTTGAACGAGACGCGGCCAAAGGCGCAGCTTCTGCCCAAGGACAAAGTCGCGCGCGCGCATTGCCGCTCGGTGTCGGGCGAGATGCACTCGGGCTTCTACAATCTGCGCTCGGCGCTGCCGATGAACCTCAAGGCGAGGCACGAGAAGTTCAAGATGTTCTCCGGCGCACGGCCGGATGTGGAGCGTATCCGCGCGATCTGGAAGGAATGCCTGGACACCTATGGCGGGCCGTTCCTGTTCGGTGACAAGCCGACCGTGGCGGACGCCATGTATGCCCCGGTCTGCACCCGCTTCCGCACCTATGCGGTGGAACTCGAACCGGCTCTCAAGGCCTATTGCGAGACGATCTTCGCCTGGCCGCTGATCAAGGAATGGACGGAAGGCGCGCTGGCCGAGCCCGACGAGATCATCGAGCTCGAGGTCGAGTTCTGAGTCTCAGCTCTTGAGCAGCGCCGCCACCTGCGGCGCGAAATAGGTGAGGATGCCGTCGCAGCCGGCGCGCTTGAAAGCGAGCAGCGATTCCAGCATCGCGCGCTCGCCGTCGATCCAGCCATTGGCCGCGGCGGCGCGGATCATCGAGTACTCGCCCGACACCTGGTAGGCGAAGGTCGGCATGCGCAGCTCGTCCTTGAGGCGGCGGATGATGTCGAGATAGGGCAGTCCGGGCTTCACCATCAGCATGTCGGCGCCTTCGAGCACGTCCTGCTCGGCCTCGCGCACCGCCTCGTCCGAATTGGCGTGGTCGATGTAATAGGTCTTCTTATCGCCCTTGAGCAGGCCGGCGGTGCCGACCGCCTCGCGATAGGGGCCATAAAACGCCGAGGCGAATTTCGTCGCATAGGACATGATCGCGACGTCCTGGAAGCCGTTGGCGTCGAGTGCGTCGCGGATCGCACCGATCCGTCCGTCCATCATGTCGGACGGCGCGATGATGTCGGCGCCGGCGGCGGCCTGGCCGACGGCCGCGGCGGCGAGCTGCGCCACCGTCTCGTCGTTGACGATGATCCCCTCGCGCAAGATGCCGTCATGGCCGTGGCTAGTGAACGGGTCGAGCGCTGCGTCGGTGATGATGCCGATCTCCGGCACCGCTGCCTTGATGGCCCGCGTCGCGCGGTTGATGATGTTGTCCGGGTCGAGGATGTGCGAACCGGTCTGGTCGCGCAGCGACATCTCGACATTCGGGAAGGTGGCGATCGCCGGAATGCCGAGCTTCGCAGCACCCTCGGCTTCCTTCACCGCCAGATCCACCGTCATGCGGAAGACGCCCGGCATGGCCGCTATTTCTTCGCGGCGGTTGTGGCCGTCGATAATGAAGATCGGCCAGATCAGGTCGTCGACCGTCAACCTGTGTTCCTGCACGAGTCGGCGCGACCAGTCGGCCTTGCGCATCCGCCGCATCCGCCGCGAGCCGGTGATCTCGTCGACGCTGCGGTGGCTCGTGGACAGCTTCCTGGTATGCGTGTTCATCGCGCGGCCCTTTCTCGTGCCGCGTCCTTAGCACGCGGGTGCCGCGCGCATCAAACGCCGGTCACGGCGGACCGTTGCCCGAAAGCACCTGCGCGGCACCCCGCATGGCGATGCGGAAGGCCTCGTCGAAGCCTATTCCGGTCGCGGACCAGTCCTGGACGCCCTTCTCATTCACCATGCGGAAATTGGCGACCCAGCCCAGCGCCTGGTCGCTCCACTCGAGCGTGATCGCCAGCGGAACGTCCCCGCCTGCGGCTTCGCGAAGCGCCTCGAACTGTTCGGGGAAGGGCAGTTCTCCGCTCAACTCGGGCCGCACCGCCGCGCGCGGAAGACTGGTCTCGATGGCAAGCGGTTCGGCCGCAAGTGCCAGCGATTCGCCCATGTAGGGGCTTTCGCCGCCGTCCTCGGTGAGCACGAAGGAGCGTGCGCCTTGCACGACATGCACGAAGACGGCGATCCCCGGGCGCGGCAGCGGCCAGGGTTTCGAACCGAGCTGGGCCAGCAGGTCGTCGACATGGGCCGGGTCGAAGACGCAGGTGAGATCGTGCGGACGGGCATAGCTGCCCTGTTCGTCGTGGATAGGAACGCCCTCCAGCCGGTCGCGGTAGCGGAAGGAGGCGACATGGCTGGCCGCGGCCTCGACGATCGCCTCCACTGCCGCGTTGTGGAGCAGCCGCTGGTCGCCCGACACGCGCACCAGGACTTTCGCCACGCATTCGCGCAAGCCCGGCACACGGTTCTCCTCGCCGGTTCCGGTCACGATGGCCTTGGAACTGTAGAGATTGGCCTCCGCGACGAAGGCCGGCGCGGGAGAAAGGCATGCAAGGATCGCAGCCAGAAGCAGTTTGCGGATCAAAGGTGCCCCCTGCAAAGCGGATACTCTCCGCGCGCCATTGACGCGCTTCGGAAAGCGATCTTAGACGAATACAATCGCGCATTGAAGCCGACGAAACGGCGGAAGAAGGGCGGACCGGCGCAGGGACCACAACGGGACGCCAGAGGGAGAGACGTGATGGAAGCGAATGCCGGCGACGAGATCCGCTTCGAGCGGCGCGGCCACGCGGCGATCGTCACACTCAATCGCCCCAAGGCCCTCAATGCGGTCACCCATGCCATGATACTGGCGCTGGCCGAGAAGCTGCCGCAGTGGGAGGCCGATCCGGATGTGAAGGCCGTGATCATCAAGGCCGAGGGGAGGGCTTTTTCGGCCGGCGGCGACATCCTGGACATCTACCAAGCGGGCCGCGCGGGAAAGCCGCCGGTGCAGTTCTTCGCCGACGAGTATCGCCTTAACGCGGCGATCCGTAGTTTCAGCAAGCCATATGTGGCGCTGATCGACGGGGTCGTCATGGGCGGCGGCGTCGGCGTCTCGTTCCATGGCTCGCACCGCGTCATGGGCGAGAAGGCGCTCTTCGCGATGCCGGAAGTCGGCATCGGCTTCTTCCCCGACGTCGGCGGCAGCTATCTGCTGTCCCGCGTCAAGGGCGGCTATGGCCTCTATCTCGGGCTGACAGGCAGCCGCATTGGGCCTGGCGATGCGCTCCATGCGGGGCTCGCCACGCATGCGGTGAAATCGGAAGATCTGAGCGCGGTCGAGGCGGCGATCGTCGAGACGGGCGATCCGGACAGGGCGCTGAGGGATCTGTGCATCACGCCCGAGAAGAATCTGGACGAGGCCGTTGCGGTCTCGATGGCGCTTCATTTTTCGCTCGGCTCGATGAACGACCTGATCGCCAGCCTCACCCAGGCCGCCGGCCGCGACGAGTTCGCCGCCGCCACGCTCGATACGCTGGCCAAGCGCTCGCCGACGAGCCTGCACGTCGCCTTCCGCCAGATCACCTACGGCGAGGCCCTGTCGATGGAGGAATGCATGAAGATGGAGTTCCGCATCCTCAACCGCATGCTCGTCGGCCACGACTTCTACGAAGGCATCCGCGCGGCGATCATCGACAAGGGCGATACGCCGCGCTGGCAGCCCGCGACGCTGGCGGAGATAGACGAGAAGGCGATCGACGCCTATTTTGATCCGCTGCCCGGCGGAGAACTCCTTATCTGATGCCTTATCGCGAGAGCCCCGCAGTTCTGCGGCCGACGCCGTTCCAGCAGGCATTCTGGTGGTTCCACCGGATCATTGCCGCCTATTGCCTGATGTTCGGGACGCTTTACTGGATCCGGCTGATCGGCTTCTACGACGGCGTCTTGTGGCGGTTCGACCTGATGCCGGTCCACTGGCAGATCGCAGCCGCCGTGCTGGCCGCGCTCTATCCGTTTGCCGGGATCGGCCTGTGGATGGTCACTTCATGGGGCCCTGTTATCTGGGTCCTGTGCGCAGCCGCCGAGATCATCATGTATGCCGGCTTCCCGCAGCTCTTCGGCGCGAAATACTCGGTCGTCGCCTCCCATCTCGTTGTCGCCGCCATCTATATCGGGTTCCGTGTCGTGCTGCATTTCCAGCAGCGCCGGCCCGCGACCTGAGGCCGGTCAGGCGCGTCGATTAAATTTTTCATAATCGAGCATCTTAACCAATTCGTTTACCACAAATTAGTCTTCGTTTTGAAAGGCGCCTCGTAAGCACTGGTTAAGGCTGAGGTTTAAGTCGAATTTTATGGGTCAGCGCTAGGGTGAGGCCAAGGTGAGACAAAAAGAAGTCACCGGGCGTCACAACGAGAGGCAAGACCATGATCAACCCGCGACCCACGCAGAAGGCCGCTCCGGTTCAGGACGACCGGAAGGATGCCATCCGCACCCTCTACATGGAATCCCTTCAGCTCGTCGAACGGCTGCACCGCCGCCTGCTTGACGTGATCAAGGACGAGTTCGACCGCAACGGCCGCTCCGACATCAACGCCATCCAGGCGCTGCTGCTCTTCAACATCGGCAATGCCGAGCTGACCGCCGGCGAGCTGCGCTCCCGCGGCTACTATCTCGGCTCGAACGTATCGTACAACCTGAAGAAGCTCGTTGACCTCGACTTCATCAACCATCAGCGCTCGCGCATCGACCGCCGCTCGGTCCGCGTCAGCCTGACGCCGAAGGGACAGGCGATCGCCGAGGTCGTCGGCAAGCTCTACGAGCGCCACATCGGCTCGATCGAACAGGTCGGCGGCATCAACGCCGAAGAGTTCAAGCAGATGAACCGCGCGCTGCAGCGGCTGGACAGGTTCTGGAACGATACGATCGCGTATCGGATGTGATGCGGGGCGGTCTCGCGACCGAAGCCGTTTTCCCAACAAGGGCCGGTGCCTCTCGCGCCGGCCTTTGTTCGTCGGCGGGCAGCCGGATAACGCCTTCGTGTG
Source organism: Mesorhizobium sp. (assembly GCF_024710845.1). Lineage (GTDB taxonomy): Bacteria > Pseudomonadota > Alphaproteobacteria > Rhizobiales > Rhizobiaceae > Mesorhizobium_A. The sequence goes on along the minus strand of NZ_JANJTZ010000018.1, from coordinate 46,542 downwards.
TTGTCCGGGCCACCTTGGCGCCATATTTCCGTGAAATCGCAGACCCTGAAGAGGGTTTCCGTGCATGTCGCTGCCATTCGGCGGCCGCTCACCCGGCAGGCGGTATGGTTGGCGATATGTTAACCGCGCCGACCTAGTTTGACGCCGAGCCGCACGGACAGACGGGATAGCTGGAATGAAAATGAAGACGAGCCGCCGGACCTTTCTCCTCAGTGCAGGCGCTTTGGCTGCGACGACCGCGACCGCGAGCGCGCAGGACGTCATCCAGGAGATCCTCAACGCCAATCGCCGCGGCTCCTGGGACGACCAATTCGATGCCCGCGCCAGCTCCAAGGCTGCCAAGGTCTCGTCTCACCTGCCGATCTTCAGCCCCGAGACGATCAGCTATGTCGAGCAGGCGATCGGCCAGTATTCGAACATCGTCGCGCAGGGCGGCTGGCAGATGGTCCCGGCAACCAAGAAGCTGCAACTTGGCGTCGTCGACCCGGACGTCGAAGCGCTGCGCCGCCGGCTGATGATGAGCGGCGACCTGCCGACGTCCGCCGGGATGTCGCAGTCTTTCGATTCCTATGTCGATTCCGCGGTCAAACGCTTCCAGGCACGGCATGGGCTGCCGGCGGACGGCGTCACCGGCAAATACACCTTCGCCGCGATGAACGTGACCGCTCAGGTCCGCCTCGGCCAGCTCGAGACCAACCTCGTGCGCCTGCGCTCGATGTCCGGCTTCCTCGGCGACCGCTACGTGATGGTCAACATCCCGGCGGCGCAGATCGAGGCAGTGGAAGGAAACCGCGTCGTCCAGCGCCACACCGCGATCGTCGGCAAGATCGACCGCCAGACGCCGATCCTCAACTCGAAGATCAACGAGGTCATCGTCAACCCGTTCTGGAACGCACCGGAATCGATCGTCATCAAGGACATCATTCCGCACATGCGGAAGAACCCGACCTATCTGACCGACAACGCGATCCGCCTGATCGCGCCGGACGGTACGGAGGTCGATCCCGCCTCGGTCGACTGGACGACGGAAGAGGCGGTGAAGTATCGCTTCCGCCAGGACCCCGGCAAGATCAACGCCATGGCCTCGGTGAAGATCAACTTCCCCAACCCGCATGCCGTCTACATGCACGACACGCCGCAGCAGAGCCTGTTCTCCAAGCTGATGCGCTTCGATTCGTCGGGCTGCGTGCGCGTGCAGAACGTGCGCGACCTCGTCACCTGGCTGCTGCGCGACACCGATGGCTGGAACCGCCAGCGCTTCGAGGAAACGATCCGCTCGGGCGAGAACACGCCGGTGGCGCTCGCCAATCCGGTGCCGGTCTACTTCACCTACATCACCGCCTGGTCGACGGGCGACGGCGTCGTGCACTTCCGCGACGACATCTATGCTCGTGACGGCGTGGACGAATTGCAGCTGTCCACCGCCCTCTGAGCGACGACCAACTTCATGCCGATGCGCCGGGCTTGCCCGGCGCATTTTCGTTTCAGGCTACGGCGCAAATCCGCTACGGAAATTCGCGCTGTGACCGTGGCAAGGCCGGCACAAAGATGCTAACTGGCCCGTCTTTCCCGCCGCATCCAATCGAGGGGTTTTCCGATCATGGCGACAGCCGGCACGACCGCATTCTTTTCCGAGCCGCTCGAACAACGCGATCCGGAGATCTTCGGCGCGATCCGTTCCGAGCTCGGTCGCCAGCGCCACGAGATCGAACTGATCGCCTCCGAGAACATCGTCAGCCGCGCCGTCCTTGAAGCGCAGGGCTCGGTGATGACGAACAAATATGCCGAGGGCTATCCGGGCAAGCGCTACTATGGCGGCTGCCAGTTCGTTGATATCGCCGAGGAACTCGCGATCGAGCGCGCGAAGAAGCTGTTCGACTGCAAGTTCGCCAACGTCCAGCCGAATTCCGGCAGCCAGATGAACCAGGCGGTGTTTCTGGCCCTGCTGCAGCCCGGCGACACCTTCATGGGTCTCGATCTGAATTCGGGCGGACACCTGACGCATGGCTCGCCGGTCAACATGTCGGGCAAGTGGTTCAACGTCGTCTCCTACGGCGTGCGCCGCGACGACCACCTGATCGATATGGACGAGGTGGCCGAGATCGCGCGCAAGAACAAGCCGAAGCTGATCATCGCCGGCGGCACGGCTTATTCTCGCATCTGGGACTGGAAGCGCTTCCGCGACATCGCCGACGAGGTCGGCGCCTGGCTGATGGTCGACATGGCGCATATCGCGGGCCTCGTCGCCGGCGGCCAGCACCCGTCGCCGATCCCGCACGCGCATGTCGTGACGACGACGACGCACAAATCGCTGCGCGGACCGCGCGGCGGCATGATCCTGTCGAACGACGAGGACATCGCCAAGAAGATGAACTCGGCTGTGTTCCCCGGTCTCCAGGGCGGGCCGCTGATGCATGTCATCGCCGCCAAGGCCGTGGCGCTGGGCGAGGCGCTGCAGCCCGAATTCCAGACCTACGCGGCCAACATCGTCGTCAACGCCAAGGCGCTCGCCGCAAGTCTCAAGGACAGCGGCCTCGATATCGTTTCCGGCGGCACCGACAACCACCTGATGCTGGTGGATCTGCGGCCGAAGAACGCCACCGGCAAGCGCGCGGAAGCAGCGCTCGGCCGCGCCAACATCACCTGCAACAAGAACGGCATCCCCTTCGATCCGGAAAAGCCGTTCGTGACCTCGGGCGTGCGCCTCGGCACCCCGGCCGGCACGACGCGCGGCTTCGGCGCGGCGGAATTCAAGCAGATCGGAGCGTTGATCACCGAAGTGCTCGACGGGCTGAAGGTGGCGAATTCGGACGAAGGCAACGCCGCGGTCGAGGCGGCGGTAAAAGCCAAGGTGGTCGCGCTGACCGACCGCTTCCCGATGTACCCCTATATGGACTGACGCGAAAATCGGCTAAGGGTCGCGCACGACTCGTTCCTTTTCCGAGGATCTGAATGCGCTGCCCTTATTGCCAGTCGATGGACACGCAGGTGAAGGACTCCCGTCCCGCCGAGGAAGGGGCCGCTATCCGCCGCCGCCGCGTCTGCCCGGACTGCGGCGGGCGCTTCACCACCTTCGAACGGGTTCAGTTGCGCGATCTGGTCGTCGTCAAGAAGACTGGCCGCAGGGTACCCTTCGATCGCGACAAGCTGCAGCGCTCGATCGACATCGCGCTGAGGAAGCGCAATGTCGATCCCGAGCGTGTCGACCGCGCCGTGAGCGGCATCGTGCGGCAGCTCGAAAGCTCGGGTGAGACGGAAATCCCGTCCGAGGAGATCGGCAAGCTGGTAATGGAGGCGCTGAAGTCGCTCGACGACGTCGCCTATGTCCGCTTCGCTTCGGTCTACCGCAATTTCCGCGAGGCCAAGGATTTCCACGAACTGCTGGGCGAGTTGAAGGGTGACGAAAGCGCGGGCTAAGAAGAAGGCCGCTCCGGCCGAGGCCGGGACGGCGACCGACGCGGACCGGCGGTTCATGGCGGCCGCCATCCGTCTGTCGCGCCGGCATCTGGGTCTCACGTCGACCAATCCCTCTGTCGGCACGCTGATCGTCAAGGACGGCGTCATCGTCGGGCGCGGCGTCACCGCGCTCGGCGGCCGCCCGCATGCGGAGACGCAGGCGCTGGCGGAAGCAGGCGACGCCGCGCGCGGCGCCACGGCCTATGTGACGCTCGAACCCTGCGCCCACCATGGCCGTACGCCGCCTTGCGCCGAAGCGTTGGTGGCCGCGGGGGTCGCTCGCGTCGTCGGCGCCGCCGCCGATCCGGACGACCGGGTGTCGGGGCGCGGCTATGCCATCCTGCGCGACGCCGGCATCGAGGTGATCGAGGGCGTGCTTGCCGACAAGGCTGTCGACCTGATGGCCGGATATCTGACGCGATCCTCGAAGAAACGACCGGAAGTGACTCTCAAGCTTGCGCTTTCCTCCGATGGGATGATCGGTCGGCATGGCGCCGGCCAGGTGCAGATCAGTGGCGGCATCTCGCGCGCGCAGGTGCATCTGATGCGCGCCGAATCCGACGTGATCCTGGTCGGCATCGGTACCGTCGAGGCTGACGATCCCGAGCTGAACTGCCGGTTGCCGGGGCTTGAGGATCGGTCGCCGGTGCGTGTGGTGCTCGACCGCGAGGCGAAGCTGCCGATGATGTCGAAGCTTGCACTGTCGGCGCGCTCGCTGCCGCTCTATCTCGCCGTCGGGCCGGAGGCGAGCCCGGTGAGGCGCTCGTCGCTCGAGATGCTGGGCATCCGCTTCCTCGCGACCGAGACGCATGATGGCCGCATCGCGCTGCCGGAACTGCTGGAGGATCTGGCCGGCCGGGGCTTCTCGACCGTCCTGGTCGAGGGCGGCGCGGCGACCGCGCGGGCTTTCCTGGAGGACGGCGTCGTCGACCGAATCGTATTGTTTTGCGGGCCGAACCCCATTGGCGACGGCGGCATCCGGTCGCCGGTCACGCCGGAGACGATTCCGGACGGTTTCAGGCTGGTGCGCGAGGCGCGCTACGGCCTCGACCGGTATTGGGAATGGGTGAGAGACTGATGTTCACGGGGATCGTCACCGATGTCGGCCGCGTCGCCAGGGTCGAACCGCTGCCGAAGGGCAAGCGCTTCCGCATCGAGACCGCCTACGATCCGGCCTCGATCGAGATCGGTGCCTCCATCGCCTGTTCCGGCCCTTGCCTGACGGTCGTCGCCCTGCCTGAGACGGGCTCGAACGCCCGCTGGTTCGAGGTCGAGGCCTGGGAGGAAGCGTTGCGGCTGACCACGGCCGATGCCTGGGCGGAAGGCACGCGCCTCAACCTCGAGCGGGCGTTGAAGATCGGTGACGAACTGGGCGGCCACATCGTCTCGGGCCACGTAGATGGCATGGCCGAGATCATCGCCCGGGAGGAGGAAGGCGAGGCGGTGCGTTTCCGCCTGCGCGCGCCGGCGCATCTGGCGAAGTTCATCGCCCCGAAGGGCTCGGTCTGCCTCGACGGCACGTCGCTGACCGTCAATCAGGTGCGCCGCGACGAGTTCGACGTCCTGCTGATCCACCACTCGCTGACGGTGACGACCTGGGGCGAACGAAAGGTTGGCGATCTGGTCAACCTGGAGATCGACACGATGGCCCGCTACGCGGCGCGGCTGGCAGAGGCTGCAAGCGAGGGGTTGTGATATCCGAGCTGCGTTATGAAGCCGTCGGGGATCTCGATGCTTCCCGAACTTATGCGGACTTGCGCAGCGGTGACGACGATCTCGTCAGCCGCGCCATTCTGACGATCTCCTGGTACGACGAATGGACTTCTGCCCAGGCGATCTGTCTGGAATTCGCGTGTCATGAGGAATACTGGATCAGGAAGTCTTCGATCACAGGGCTCGGTCATATTGCGAGGATTCACCGCGCGATAGATATCGGTTCGGTTCTCGATCTGTTTGGCCGTCTGACGAAGGCTGGAGTACCAGCATACGAATTCGCCGATATGTTCGCCGACATACTGGTCTTCGTCGTTCGGCAAGGTCGCCGGAACGTCTGAGTGTCTGCAACGGTTAGGCTCGGCCGGGCATCGCCCGTATCACCTGTCGCCAAGACACGCTTGCGATAATGCCCGCTTCGGCCTAAGTCAGCCGCCAATCCGGAGTTCTTCATGGCTGGCACATCAGACCACGGCAAGGCGTTCGCTACACCCGAGCGCGCCCATATCCTCGTCGTCGAGGCGCGCTTTCACGACGCGCTCGCCGATGCCCTGCTCGACGGCGCCACCTCCGCACTGAAGGAAGCCGGTGCGACCTTCGACGTGATCACGGTTCCCGGCGCGCTGGAGATACCGGCCGTCATCTCCATGTCGCTCGACGCGGCCGACGAGGGCGGCACCGATTATGACGGCTACGTCGCGCTCGGCACGGTCATCCGTGGCGACACGTACCATTTCGACATCGTCGCCAATGAATCGAGCCGCGCCCTGATGGATCTGGCGGTCGACGAGTCGCTTGCGATCGGCAACGGCATTCTCACCACCGAGAACGAGGAACAGGCCTGGACGCGCGCCAAGAAGAGCGAGGGCGACAAGGGGGGCTTTGCCGCGCGGGCGGCGCTGACCATGATCGCCATCCGCGAGCGACTCGGGGCCTGACGATGACCGCCGACGCCAAACCGCAGTCTGCGCCCCGTGCGGCCAACAAACGTGGCGCGGCCCGTCTCGCGGCCGTGCAGGCGCTCTACCAGATGGATGTCGCCGGTACCGGACTGCTTGAGATCGCGTCGGAATACGAGGCCTTTCGCCTCGGCAAGGAGATCGACGGACAGGTCTATCGCGAGGCGGACGCGCAATGGTTCCGCGCTATCCTCTCCGGCGTCGTCGAAAACCAGAAGGTCGTCGATCCGGTCATCCGCCAGTCGCTGACTGAGGACTGGCCGCTGTCGCGCCTCGATTCGACGCTCCGCGCGATTCTCCGCGCCGGCGTTTATGAACTCATGAAGCGCGAAGACGTGCCGGTGGCCGTCATCGTCTCCGAATATGTCGACATCGCCAAGGCTTTCTATTCCGAGGACGAGCCGAAGCTGGTCAACGCCGTACTCGACCGCGTCGCGCGCCGCGTTCGCGGCGAGGGCAGGGGGAAGGACGCCTAGGTGACGATTTCCGACCGGCTCGGCGCTGCCGAAAGCGAAGCCAGGCGAACGGCGCTGATCTACGCGTCCGCGATGGCGATCGTCGGCTCGGCGGCGCCGATCGCGATCTCGATGGGCGCGCTTGCCGGCCACTACCTCCTCGACGCCGACAAGTCGCTGGCAAGCGCCCCGGTGACGGGCTTCAACGTCGGTGTGGCGCTCGGCGCCCTGCCGGCGGCGGCGGTGCTTCGCAAGGTGGGCGGCCGGAGCGGTTTCATGCTTGGCACGATCGTGACCGCGCTGGGCGGCGCGATCGGCACCGCTGCGATCTTCGCCGGCAATTTCTGGCTGTTCGTCGCCGGCTTGATGGTCGTCGGCCTCGGCGGGGCGTTCGTGCAGCAATTGCGTTTCGCCGCCGCGGATGACGCTCCGGCGCAGTTCAAGGCCCGCGCGATCTCCTTCGTTCTGGCCGGCGGCGTGGTCACGGCGATCCTCGGACCTCAGATCGTCATCTTCACCCGTGAGCTCTTCGCACCGGTGATGTTCGCCGGCTCCTTCGCCGCCATCATCGGACTGGCGGCGGTGGGCGCAGTGATCCTTTCGTTCCTGCGTTCGCATGCCCATGCGCAGGCCAATGCCAGGCCCGTCGCGGACGATGCCCGCCCGCTCTCCGAGATCATCCGCCAGCCGCAATTCGCAGTCGCCCTGCTCTGCGCCGTGTCGACCTACGCGCTGATGAGCTTCGTCATGACTGGCGCGCCGCTGGCGATGGTCGGCTGCGGCTTCTCGCCCGACGAGGCGACGCTGGGCATTTCCTGGCACGTCATGGCGATGTTCGCCCCGAGCTTCTTCACCGGCCGGCTGATTACCCGCTACGGCGCCGAGAAGATCGTCGCGCTCGGCCTCGCCCTCCTGATCGGATGCGGCGTCGTTGCGCTGTCAGGCATCGCGCTGTGGCAGTTCTGGACGGCGCTGATCCTGCTCGGGCTTGGCTGGAACTTCGGCTTTATCGGCGCGACCGCGATGGTCGCCAACGCCTACCGCCCCTCCGAAAAGGGCAGGGCGCAGGGCTTCCACGACTTTGTGCTGTTCTCCACCGTCGCCTTCGGCTCGCTGATGTCGGGCATCACCTACAATGCCTATGGCTGGAACATGCTGAACTGGGTGATCTTCCCGGTGTCGGTCCTCTGCTTGGGGGCGCTGGGATGGCTTGTCGCCCAGAAGAGGCGACAGGTCGCCGCCTGACCCCTCGCCGTTCCGGGCGGCTCACGATCCTGGAGATATGTGCTAGGCTCACGCCAAAGGAAGCGCCATGACCGACGATCCGACCATCCGTCGCGCCCGCCTCGCATTGCTGATCGACGCAGACAATGTGCGCGCCGACTTTCTTCCGATCATCATTCGCGAAGCCTCGGCGCTCGGAACGATCACGGTGAAGCGCGTCTACGGGCACTTCGCCAGTTCCTCGATGAATTCGTGGCAGGCGCTCGTCCACCAGCACGCGCTCACTCCGATCCACGTTCCGCCCGCCGCCGTCGGCAAGAACGCGACCGACATGAAGCTGGTCATCGAGGCGATGGACCTGCTGCATCGCGGCCAGGTCGAGGGCTTCTGCATCGCTTCATCCGACAGCGACTTCACCACCCTGGCGAGCCGGATCCGCGAGGATGGCACGGCCGTCTACGGCTTCGGCGAGCAGAAGGCCTCGACTGGATGGGTCCGCGCCTGCGACCGCTTCTTCTACTGCGACCTGCTCTTGAAGGAAGAGAAGGGCGGCGGCGACGCGAAGGCACCGGAGAAGCCGAAGGCGCGGGTTCCGGTCGACGACATTCTCGTCGCCATCGAGGACCTGTCGGACGAGGACGGCTGGGCCTATCTCGGTCCCGTCGGCCAGATGCTGACCAAGCGACTGCCTGACTTCGACCCGCGCAATCACGGCTTTCGCAAGCTGAGTGACCTCGTCGCCAGCCTCAAGGCGGTGGAGATGAAGCGTGAAAAGGGCGGCGGTCCGGTACAGATCCGCGCGCGGATTAGCTGATCCGCGACCCGCGCACGTCCGCCCTCCCGTGGAGGCCCCAGGCTGACCGCATGTGGGCTGCGGCATTGCAGCAAAACCGGGGCAAAATGGTAACAAAACCTTGACGCTCGCCTGAGGCTTCCGCATAAGCCCGCAGCGAGGGGCCGTACTCCGTAGCCAGTCGGAAACGGTCCTATCGAATGTCCGGGGAGGGGTTCTTCCGGACGAAACCAAGGGAAATCGGCATGACCATGCTTTACGTCGTCATTGCCTGCGGCCTGCTTTCCATCGTTTACGCCATCTGGGCGACGCAATCGGTTCTCGCGGCCGATCAGGGAAATGCACGCATGCAGGAAATCGCCGGCGCCATCCGTGAGGGTGCGCAGGCCTATCTCGCCCGTCAGTACACCACCATCGCCATCGTCGGCGTGGTCGTGTTCGTTCTCGCCTGGTGGCTTCTCACCGGTCTGGCCGCGATCGGCTTCCTGATCGGCGCCGTGCTGTCCGGTGCAGCGGGCTTCATCGGCATGCACGTGTCGGTCCGCGCCAACGTGCGCACGGCGCAGGCGGCATCCAACAGCCTCGCGGCCGGCCTCGACATCGCCTTCAAGTCGGGCGCCATCACCGGCATGCTCGTTGCCGGCCTCGCGCTGCTCGGCGTGTCGGTCTATTACTGGGTCCTCATCGGTCCGCTCGGCTACGCGTCCGGCGATCGCACGGTCATCGACTCGCTGGTCGCGCTCGGCTTCGGCGCCTCGCTCATCTCGATCTTCGCCCGTCTCGGCGGCGGCATCTTCACCAAGGGTGCGGACGTCGGCGGCGACCTCGTCGGCAAGGTCGAAGCGGGCATTCCCGAGGACGATCCGCGCAACCCGGCCACGATCGCCGACAATGTCGGCGACAATGTCGGCGACTGCGCCGGCATGGCCGCCGACCTGTTCGAGACCTACGCGGTGACGGTCGTCGCCACGATGGTTCTCGCCGCGATCTTCTTCGCCGGCAGCGCCGCCCTTTCGACCGTCATGCTCTATCCGCTCGCGATCTGCGGCGCCTGCATCCTGACCTCGATCGTCGGTACCTTCTTCGTGAAGCTGGGTTCCAACGGCTCGATCATGGGCGCGCTCTACAAGGGCCTCATCGTCACCGGCCTGCTCTCGATCATCGGCCTCGGCGGCGCGACGTCGCTCACCATCGGCTGGGGCGAGATCGGCATCGCCAACGGCATGCCGATCACCGGCACCAACCTGTTCATCTGCGGCCTCGTCGGCCTGCTCGTGACCGGCCTGATCGTCGTGATTACCGAATACTACACCGGCACCAACAAGCGCCCGGTGAACTCGATCGCCCAGGCGTCGGTCACCGGTCACGGCACCAACGTCATCCAGGGTCTCGCCGTCTCGCTCGAATCGACGGCGCTGCCGGCGATCGTCATCGTCGGCGGCATCATCGCGACCTACCAGCTCGCCGGCCTGTTCGGCACCGGTATTGCGGTGACGACCATGCTCGGCCTGGCCGGCATGATCGTGGCGCTCGACGCCTTCGGTCCGGTCACCGACAATGCCGGCGGTATCGCCGAAATGTCGGGCCTGCCGAAGGAAGTGCGTCAGGCGACCGACGCGCTCGACGCGGTCGGCAACACGACGAAGGCAGTGACCAAGGGCTACGCGATCGGCTCCGCCGGTCTCGGCGCTCTCGTGCTTTTCGCGGCCTACAGCTACGATCTGCAATTCTTCGCGGCCAAGGCCAACGAGGCGGGTTCGACGCTCTACCCCTACTTCAAGGATATCGGTGCGGTCTCGTTCGACCTGTCGAACCCCTATGTCGTGGCCGGCCTGATCTTCGGTGGCCTGATTCCCTACCTGTTCGGCGGTATCGCCATGACGGCCGTCGGCCGGGCGGCCGGCTCCATTGTCGAGGAAGTGCGCAGGCAGTTCCGCGAGGACCCGGGCATCATGCAGGGGACGTCCAAGCCGAACTACGCACGGGCGGTCGACATCCTGACCAAAGCGGCGATCAAGGAGATGATCATCCCGTCGCTGTTGCCGGTGCTGGCGCCGCTCGTCGTCTACTTCGGCGTGCTGCTGATCTCCGGATCGAAAGCGTCGGCCTTCGCGGCGCTGGGCGCATCGCTCCTCGGCGTGATCGTCAACGGCCTGTTCGTCGCCATCTCGATGACCTCGGGCGGCGGCGCGTGGGACAATGCCAAGAAGTCCTTCGAGGACGGCTTCGTCGACAAGGACGGCGTCAAGCATCTGAAGGGTTCGGAGGCCCACAAGGCATCCGTCACCGGCGATACGGTCGGCGATCCCTACAAGGACACCGCCGGCCCGGCCGTGAACCCGGCGATCAAGATCACCAACATCGTGGCGCTCCTGCTGCTCGCCGTGCTCGCGCACTGAGACAGTCGAACACTGCAAAGCAAAACCCCGCGGGAGCGATCCCGCGGGGTTTTGCTTAGGTGGAGACGCAGGCGCTGCCTGAAGGAAGAGATCAGCCGCCAGGACTGCCGAACAGGTTCGGCGCCTTGCCCTTCTTGCCGCCGAAGCCGCCCAGGATCTGGCCGAGGAAGTTCTGGTCCTTGCCGCCGGTCGGCGTGGTGCGCGAGATGAAATCGAACACCTTGCCGTCCTGCATGCCGTAATTGGCGATGTTCACGACACGATCATCTGGGCCGAAGTAGACGGCGAGCACGCGCTGGTCGACGATGTGCGGATTCTGCCACGCCATCGAGCGGTAGCGCTTCTGCGAAATGTAATAGAACACCTCGTTGTCGAAGGTCGCGCGCGTCGACGGCGATCCGAGCGCCAGCAGCACCTGCTCGCGGCTGGAGCCGGGCGGCACGAGTTCGATCGCCTGCGGATCGATGACATAGCCCTGCGTCAGCGTTTCGCTGGCAGACAGGGTGGAGGCGGCGTTGCAGCCCGAAAGAGCGGCGACGGCGGCGACCGCCAGCATCACCGGTGCCAGTCGAGAGGCTTTCGCCTTGATTTTCAACACGTGCAACGACATCTCCATGTCACTCGGCCCCCGCTGCAGCTTGCGCGAAGCCGGAGACTCGGTAAACCAGCTTTCGGGCCGATGCAACCGAAGCGGCGCAATCGGCGGGAGTTCCCCGGCATGTTCAAGCAATTCTTCAATCCGGCGCGACGGCAAAATCGCGCCATAGCGGATGCCATCTACGCCCGAATCGTGGCGGCGGCACGGCAGCCCGTTCCTTATTCCGACTGGCTCGTTCCCGACACGCCGCTCGGCCGCTTCGAGATGGTGGGCCTGCACACCTATCTCTTTCTTCATCGTATCCGCGGTGAGGGCGAGGCTGCGGATGCGCTGGGCCAGGAACTGGCCGACACGTTCTTCCAGGACGTCGATCATTCGTTGCGCGAACTCGGCATAGGCGACATGGGCATTCCGAAACGCATGAAAACCCTTTCGCGGATGTTCTACGGCCGCACCAAGAGCTATGACCACGCGCTCGACGCGCGCGACCTCGAGGCGCTGACGGCCGCGCTTTCGCGCAACGTTCGGCCCGAGACGGCCGATTGGCCGCAGGCGAAGCAACTCGCTGCCTATGTGCTGGCGACCTCGGACGACCTCGCCGCCCAGCCGCTCGACCACCTGTTGTCGGGCGAGGTGCGTTTCCCGCCGGCGACATAAGGAAGGGGATAATGGCACAGATAGCGAAAAGTCCGATCTCGTATCCGATCGATGTCCGGCGCCTGCCGCAAAAGGGATTCCCGGTCATCGTTGAACCGGATGCGAAAGCGCGCGCCGAACTTGCGCGCGTTCACGGTCTCGTCGCCGTCGAGCGATTCCGCGCCGAGCTGCTGTTCGTGGCCTGGAAGCGCGGCGGCGTAAGCGTCACGGGAAGCGTTCGTGCGACGATCGTTCAGCAATGCATCGTCACGCTGGAGCCGATAGAGGCCGAGATCGACGAAGAGGTCGATCTGGTCTTCGTGCCGGAGGGATCAGCGCTCGCCCGCGACACGATTGAGGAGGGGGAACTTGTCCTGTCCGCCGACGGGCCGGACCTGCCGGAAACTTTCGACGGTGTGACGATAGATGCCGGTGGAACGGCGGAGGAGGTGTTCGCCTTGGCGATCGATCCCTATCCGCGCAAGCCGGGTGCGGAGCTTCCTTCGACCGGATCCGACGACGGCGAGGGCTCTCCGTTCGCGACGCTGCGCGGTCTCGTTCCGAAAATCTGAAAAGCCGGGAACGAAGCCCAAATGGAGGTTGTGCGTGGGCGCAAAACCGCTATTTTCGCCGCTGGCTTGGCCTGTCCCGCATCCCGCGGATAGAAACGTCAAAAAGAGACAAGGCGCGCGTGATCAGGATTTCGATTGATGCGATGGGGGGCGACCACGGCCCCGATATCGTCATGCCCGGCCTGCTTCGGGTCGCGGAACGCCGTCCGGATGTCCGCTTCCTGATCTATGGTCACGAGGAAGCGGTTTCGCCGCACTTCATCAAATATCCGCGCCTGCGCGCGATCAGCCAGTTCACCCATTGCGATGTCTCCGTGCGGATGGACGACAAGCCGAGCCAGGCGTTGCGCCACGGCCGCTGGAAGTCGTCGATGTGGAAGGCGATCGAGGCGGTGAAGGCGGGCGAGGCGGACGTCTGCATCTCGGCCGGCAACACCGGTGCGCTGATGGCCATGTCGAAATTCTGCCTGCGCACCATGGCCCAGATCGAACGGCCGGCGATCGCGGCGATCTGGCCCACGACGCGCGGCGAGAGCGTCGTGCTCGATGTCGGCGCGACGATCGGCGCCGACGCCCACCAGCTGATCGACTTCGCCATCCTCGGATCGGCGATGGCGCGCGCGGTTTTCGGCATTGAGCGGCCGTCGGTCGGCCTGCTCAATATCGGCGTCGAGGAGATCAAGGGCCAGGAAGACGTCAAGGAGGCAGGATCGCTGCTGCGCGCCGCTGAACTGAAGTCGATGAACTACCACGGCTTCGTCGAGGGCGACGACCTTGGCAAAGGCACGACCGATGTCGTGGTGACAGAAGGATTTGCAGGCAATATCGCGCTGAAGACGGCGGAAGGCACGGCCAGGCAGATCGCCGAATATCTCCGCTCGGCGATGAGCCGGACGCTGATGGCCAAGATCGGCTATGTCTTCGCCAAAGGGGCCTTCGATCGGCTGCGCGAGAAGATGGACGTACGCAAGATCAACGGCGGCGTGTTTCTCGGCCTCAACGGCATTGTGGTGAAGAGCCACGGCGGCACCGACGACGAGGGTTTCGCGTCCGCCGTCGAACTCGGTTACGACATGGCGCGCAACGGGCTCATCGAGAAGATCCGCGCCGATCTCGGCCAGTTCCATGCCCGCGCGCCGGAACTGTCACGCCGCAAGGCGGCAGAACCTACGGACGAAGGGCAAGATTGATGATCCGTTCGCAAGTGATGGGGGTGGGCTCCGCCCTGCCTCGGCGCGTGCTCACCAATGCCGAACTCGCACTCATGGTCGACACATCGGACGAGTGGATCGTCCAGCGCACGGGCATAAGGCAGCGCCATATCGCCTCGGACGACGAGACGACGGCCTCGCTGGGCGAAGCTGCGGCCCGCGCCGCGCTTGCCAATGCGGGGCTGACGCCGGACGACATCGATCTCATCATCCTCGCCACCTCGACGCCGAATCACACCTTCCCCGCCACGTCGGTGGAGATCCAGCAGCGCCTCGGCATGCGGCACGGCTTCGCCTTCGACCTGCAGGCGGTCTGCAGCGGCTTCGTCTATGCCGTCTCGGTCGCCGACCTGCACATCCGCGGCGGCATGGCCAAGCGCGTCCTCGTCATCGGCGCGGAGACCTTCTCCCGCATTCTCGACTGGTCGGACCGGACCACCTGCGTGCTGTTCGGCGACGGCGCCGGAGCGATCGTGCTTGAAGCGGCCGAAGCCGAGGGAACAACCGCCGACCGAGGCATCCTCGCCTCGGCGCTGCGCTCCGACGGCACCCACAAGGACAAGCTCTATGTCGACGGCGGCCCGTCGACCACCGGCACCGTCGGACACCTGCGCATGGAAGGCAGGGAAGTCTTCAAGCACGCGGTCGGCATGATCACCGACGTGGTGACGTCGACTCTTTCGGCCGGCGGCGTGACCGCCGAAGACCTCGACTGGTTCGTTCCGCACCAGGCCAATCTGCGCATCATCGACGCTTCGGCGAAGAAGATGGGCATCGCACCCTCCAAGGTTGTCGCGACCGTGAGCGAGCACGGCAATACCTCGGCGGCATCGGTTCCGCTCGCCCTTGCCGTCGCCGTCGCCGACGGCCGGATCAGGAAAGGCGACCTCGTGCTGATCGAGGCGATGGGCGGAGGCTTTACGTGGGGCGCTGTTCTGTTACGGTGGTAACGACGGGTTCGACACGGAATCCGCAACCACGGATGAACTTGGCCGTGAAGGGTTCTTGACCGGGGGCGGTCTATTTTTTACGTTGCTATATTGCTGATTAGTCGGGTTTTTCGGTCGGTAGGAAGGTCGCATGGGGGGAAACACACTTACGCGCGCCGACCTCGCTGAGGCCGTCTACCGCAAGGTCGGATTGTCCCGAACCGAATCCGCCCAACTGGTCGAAATGGTGCTCGACGAAATCTGCGATGCGATCGTCCGCGGCGAGACGGTCAAGCTGTCCTCCTTCGCGACGTTCCAGGTGCGTTCGAAGAACGAACGAATCGGCCGCAATCCGAAAACCGGCGAGGAAGTGCCGATCCTTCCGCGCAAGGTGATGACGTTCAAGGCGTCGAACGTCCTCAAGAGCAAGATCCTGCGCAATCACCAGCAGGCCAAGTCCAAGGCCGGAAAATAGCTGGGGGCGAGTTCGCCCGACTGACCGTCGGTCTTGAATGTAGCCGCGCAAACCGCTGGAATGCATAGCGAATCAGGATTTGGGGAGGCGTAGCCGCATGGACAAGAGTCCCGACGCATTCCGCACCATTAGCGAAGTCGCCGAAGATCTCGACCTGCCGCAGCACGTGCTGCGCTTCTGGGAGACCCGTTTTACCCAGATCAAGCCGATGAAGCGCGGAGGCGGCCGCCGCTATTACCGCCCGCAGGACGTGGACCTGATCAAGGGCATCCGCCACCTTCTCTACGACCAGGGCTATACGATCAAGGGCGTGCAGAAGCTGCTGCGCGAAAACGGCAACCAGTTCATCGCGGCGGTCGGCACCGGTGACATGGCGGCGGTCGCCGCGATCGCCGCGCGCAAGCAGGAGGCAGCCCAGGCGGCCACCGCGGCCGCGAACGCTCCGCCGCGCGGACTGGATGACGAGATGCTGGTCGGAGAGCCGAAGGTGAGGCCGAGCCGCCGTTTCTTCGGTCTGGGCAAGGCCGAGGATGAAGGACCGGTGGCGCCGGGCCAGTCGCGCCTGTCGAAGGACAATCGCGCCCTGCTGCAGGAGGCGCTGTTCGACCTGCTCGAGTGCAAGCGCCTGCTCGACCAGGTGCGCTGACGATTTACCGAAGAGGAGGCGAAAGGCCGGCGGCGGCGCTTATGCGCCGCCGAAGAGCGCCGTGAAGCTGTATTCCGGCCAGATGCCGATGGCGCCATCGTACATCATCTTCAGTGCGACGTAGAAGATGATGATCAGTCCGACATAGGCGATCCAACGGTGCCGGTGCAGCAGCCGGGCGATGAAGGAAGCGGCAAAGCCCATCAGCGCGATCGACATGGCGAGGCCGATGATAAGCACGGTGGGATGCTCGCGCGCCGCGCCCGCGACGGCGAGCACATTGTCGAGCGACATCGACACGTCGGCGATGACGATCTGCCAGGCCGCCTGGGCGAAGGTTTTGCGCGGCGCGCCGCCGGCGATCTTGCCGTCGGCGTCGGTGTCGCGATTGAGCAGGGCCTCCTCGGCGTCGTGTTCCTGCTCGTCGGTGACCGTCATCTCGCGGTACATCTTCCAGCAGACCCACAGCAGAAGCAGGCCGCCGGCGACGAGCAGGCCGGGTCCGAGTTGCAGCAGTTGGGTGGTGATGAGCGCGAAGCCGATGCGCAGCACGGTCGCGGCGAGAATGCCGATGACGATCGCCTTGTTGCGCAATTCCTTCGGCAGCCCGGCGGCCGCGAGGCCGATCACGATGGCATTGTCGCCCGCAAGGACAAGATCGATCGCCAGCACCTGCAGAAGCGCTGTGAACCCTTCGGCGGTGAAGATTTCCATGAATGACCTTGCCGGATCGTCGTGTTCGCGGGGGGATGAAGCGACCCGGAAAATGGGCCTCTTCGGATAGGAATTCAATGGTCGGAGCGGCGGGATTCGAACCCACGACCCCTTGACCCCCAGTCAAGTGCGCTACCGGGCTGCGCTACGCTCCGAACCGGTGGAAGCCCTATAGAACGCGGGCTTGCGAGGCAAGCGCCAATTTCGGCTTTGAGTGCGGAAGTCGGCGATCGGGCCGGCCGTGGCCGGACCACCGTAGTGCTTCGGGCATCGGCGTGTCTCGCAGATGGGGCCGCGCGGCCGTCGCCGATCGGCACGCTTCAATCGAAACCAGGAATCCGCTAGGTTCTCCGGGAAGACCCCGGGATGGGACGGATGACCGGCGCGGATTTGGTGCGATCGACGCGGAGGCTTCTGCTGCAGGCATGTTGCATATGCCTCCTCGCGATCCTTGCCGTGCCTGCTCCGGCGGCGATCGTCGCCGACGACGGAGAGATACGGGCCGACGTTGCGCGGCGCGCGGCCGATATCGCAGCAATCGTCGAGGATCTTCGCGCCATGCCCTCGCTCAAACAGGCGACCGCCAAGGGCCAGAGGCGGCGGGCGCTCGTCATCGGCAACAACGACTACGAGGAATTGCCCGACCTCAACAAGGCCGAGGGCGACGCGATATCGCTGAAGGCGACGCTGGAAGAGCTTGGCTTCGCCGTGACCTTGAAACGCAATATTTCGGCGCGCGATTTCGACGATGCGGTCGATGAGTTCGTCGACGGATTGAAGAAGGGCGACGTCGCGTTCTTCTTCTTCGCCGGTCACGGCGTCAGCTACCAGCAGCGCAACTTCCTGTTGCCCGCCGACATGCCGGCGCTCGACGCTGTCAGGGAATCGCGGCTGGAGCGCTACGCGGTCGACGCACAGGATCTCGTCGACCGGATCTATGGCCGCGGCGTCGAGATCGCTTTCGTCGTGCTCGATGCCTGCCGCGACAATCCGTTTCCTCCCGACCCGGATACGCGCGCCGTGCGCGCTTATGGCGGGCTGGCGCGCATGACGCCGCAAAAAGGCGCGTTCGTGCTCTATTCCGCCGGCATCGGCCAAAAGGCGCTGGACCGCCTCGGACCTGAGGACACCGATCCGAACTCGGTTTTTACCCGCACTTTCCGGCCGATCCTGGCGACGCCGGGAATGCCTGCCGTCGAGATCGCCAAGCGCACGCAGGTCGAGGTGCACGCACTGGCGGCGACCGTGCCGCACGATCAGGATCCGGCCTATTACGACCAGGTCGTCGGCCAGTTCTACCTCAAGGCTCCGCGCCCAAGGCTCTATGGGCTGGTGATCGGCGTCGACGATTACGGCGGGCGCTTTGACCTGATGGGGGCGGTCAACGATGCGAAGCAGCTGTCTGCGGCGCTCGATGCGGTTGGGGCCGAGAAGGTCGTCACGATTACGAACCAGGATGTCAGGCTCGGATATCTCGAATATGTATGGAATGACTTGGTGGAGGACGCTCAGCCAGGCGATACCTTGTTCTTCACCTTCTCCGGCTCCGGCTATCGCGAGCCGCGCGGCGATACGGCTGCCGACGGAGAAGACAGGCGCACGGTCTTGCTGCTCAGTGGGTCGACGCCGATCGAAGCCTACCAGAAACTCGCCGACGACGCCGGCAACGGACAGTCCGGCTACGAATTGATCGAGCCGGGCCGCAAGCTGACGGACGATATATTCACAGCCTGGATGGAGAAGGCAGCGCGCAAGAACGTCAATGTGATCGTCCTCATCGACGGGTGTCACGCGGGCGGAATCCTGGACCGCGAATTCGCCAACGTCTCGTTTTTCGGCGCCGCGCAGGAGAGTGAATTGGCAAGGGAGCAACGGTTCGGCGGCGACGTTCAGGGCCTTGCGAGTTTCGTCTTCGCGCAAGCAATCTCAGGCGCGGCCGATCTCAATGGCGACGGGTATCTCACCCAGCGCGAGCTTTTCGCCTATGGCGACCAGAACATCTTCCACATGTCGGCGGGACGCCAGAATGCCCAGTTCTACCCGACCTTGCCCACAAGCAGTCCCGGCCTTGTGCTCGTGTCGGTGCCGCACTCGGCGAAACCGGTGGATCTAGAGACATTCTGGCAGCCGCTTCGTCCTGAGGAGGCCGGGAAGGAGCAGCGTTAGACCCGGTCAGGCCGGGCCTCCCTGCCGTATCGCCGCTCCAGCGCGATTGCCCCCCAGACCATGCCGATCAGGATGTAGAAGTGGCGCCAGTGGTCGGTGTCGATCACCGTGCCAAGCGCGACATGGCCGACCAGCGTCACCCAGGCGCACAGCAGGAAAGGCTGCCACGGCCGTTCGCGGAAGAGGATGCGGAAGCCGGCGGCGATGGTCCAGACGATCATCGTCAGCCAGGAGGCAAAGCCCAGCCAGCCGTAGTCCATCAGCGCTTTCAGCCAGATGTTGTGCGTGTCCTCGCCGTAGATCTGACCGAACGTCAGCGGGCCGATGCCGAACGGATGTTCCATCGCCAGCTGGAAGCCGATGACGTAGCGGGCGAAGCGGCCGAGCCGCGCGCCGTCATATTCCTGCACGAGTTGCGCTCGGGTCGTGAACAGATCCGCCACGGAGGGGATCTGCAGCGCCACCAGGATCGCCAGGACCAGCAGCGCGAAGGCGGCCACGCTCATCATTGCCAGCCTCAGCCGGAACAGGCCGCTTTGGCTGCGCAGGAACAGGATGCCGGTGACGAGGATCGTACTGACGCCGAACAGGCCCCACGCGCCGCGCGAGAACGAGAGGAAGATCGCCAGCACGATGACGAGCAGGGGCGGCAGGCAGCGCAGCCATTCCGACGGCCCGCCGGTCAGCACGCGGTAGAGCAGCCAGACGCCCGGCAGCGCCAGGAACGGCCCGAACACGTTCGGGTCCTGGAACACGCCCGCGGCGCGCTCGTATTTGGTGAACATCTCGAAGCCGGGTAGCGCGTGGAAATATCCCAGGATGCCCGCCAGGCCGGTGATGACGGCCGACGCCACCCAGGCGCGGAACATCAGCGGATAGAGGTCGGGCCGGGATTCGGTCACCGCGGCGAAGAAAACCGCGGTGAAGGCGAGGAACAGCGACACCGCGAGGTAGAGCGGCGTGTCCATCAGGTCCGACATCTGCGTCATCGAGATCATGCCGCCGATGTTGAAGCTGATGAGCAGCACGAGAAGCGGGGTGATGCTTTTCGAGATGCGCAGGCCGAACAGCGCCCACACCGCGATCAGCCCGGCCATGTAGAGTTCGTAGGGCGCCGGCTCGCGGATGACGAAGCCCGACAGGAACACGCCGAGCGCCACCGCGCCAGAGACGATGATGGCGATCGCCTTGTCGTTGACCGCCGCGCGCGGAAGCTGGCCGGCGACAGCGCTCATCAGTAGGCGTTTTCCGTGTTGAGGAGCTTTATCGGCGTCATCAGCAGGATCTTGAGGTCGAACCAGAGCGACCAGTTCTCGATATAGTAGAGATCGAACTCGGTGCGCATCTTGATCTTCTCGTCGGTGTCCATCTCGCCGCGCCAGCCATTGATCTGTGCCCAGCCGGTGACGCCGGGCTTGACGCGGTGGCGGGCGAAATAACCGTCGACGACTTCGTTGTAGAGAAGGTTGTGAGTCTGGGCGGCGACGGCATGGGGGCGAGGGCCGACCAGCGACAGCGAGCCGAACAGCGCGTTGAAGAACTGCGGCAGTTCGTCGATCGAGGTCTTTCGGATGATGCGCCCGACGCGCGTCACCCGCGGGTCGCCCTTGGTCACCGCCTGTTTCGCCGTCGGGTCGGACCGGTCGGTGTACATCGAGCGGAACTTGTAGACCTCGATCACCTCGTTGTTGAAGCCGTGCCGCTTCTGCGTGAAGAGCACCGGGCCTTTCGAATCGAGCTTGATCGCGATCGCCGTCGCCAGCATCACCGGCGACAGGACGATGATGCCGAGCAGGCTGAAGATGATGTCGAAGGCGCGCTTGGCGACGGAATCCCAATCGTTGATCGGCCGGTCGAAGATGTCGAGCATCGGCACCGCGCCGATGTAGGAGTAGGACCGCGGCCTGAAGCGCAGCTGGTTCGAATGGGCCGACAGGCGGATGTCGACCGGCAGCACCCACAGCTTCTTGAGCAGCGAAAGCACGCGCGTTTCGGCGGTGAGCGGCAAGGACACGATCAGCATGTCGATACGCGCGATGCGGGCGAATTCGATCAGTTCAGCGACATTGCCGAGCTTCGGATAGCCGGCCACGACCGGAGGCGAACGCGTGTCGTCGCGGTCGTCAAAGATGCCGCAGATGCGGATGTCGTTGTGGGGCTGCGCCTCGATCGAGCGGATGAGGGCCTCGGCGCTCTTACCGCCGCCGACGATCACCGCGCGCCGTTCCATGCGGCCGTTGCGGGCCCAGCGGCGGATCTGTGTCGCAATCACGAAGCGCAGGGAGAACATCAGCGCCAGCCCGGCGGCGAACCATGTGCCGAACCAGAGGCGCGAGAAGTCGGACGATACCTTGAACAGGAAGCCGGTGATCGCCAGCAGGGCAAAGACCCCCGCCCAGACGAGGATGATCTTGCCGGCATGTGACAGCGGGCTGCGCAGCGCCGTCATCTGGTAGCAGTCGGAGAACTCGAGCAGGATCACGGTGAGCAGCGAACCGACAAGGGCGATCGTCGGATAATGCCAGACGAGATGCGTGCTGTAGCCGATCAGCATGCCGTGCAGGATGAGACCGCTCACCGCAAGCAGCGCGAACTCGACGATGCGCAGCGTGCCGGAGACCATGATCGGCGACATCGTATCGCGCCGGTACTGGCTCGCGACCTGCTCGGCCATCGGATTGAGGGTCGACTTGGAAGGTATCTTGCCTTCCCCCTTGTGATTGCGCACCGCGTTCTTCGAGAAGCGGGTTTTGGGGTCGATCTCGTTCATGACGCGATGCCGTGGGCTATTGCACCAGCCATATCAAGCCAGTGCTAAGAAAGAATTATGCCCTATGTACAGCTTGATCGAAATGGCCAGGCTGCCTGCCGCGTCTCAGCCTTCGAGCGCGCGGAAATATTCCCGCTCGATGGCGCTGGCCATAACCTCGACGCCGAACTTCGCCTTCAGCTCGGCAGTGGTCGGCATCAGGGCCTGCCAGGCGTGTGGGTCGGCGAGGAGTTTCGCCATCCGCGCGGAGATCTCGCCCGCGTCCGGTAGGGAGAGGGCAGGGGAGTCTTTCGGGAATATCTCGGGAATGCCGCCCACCGACGTGGCGATCATCGGCATGCCGGCTGCCAGCGCCTCGAGTACGATGTAGGGCATCGCCTCGGCGCGCGACGGCACGACGATCGCCCGCGCCAGCGCAAAGGCCTGACGCGCCGGCATCGGCGGGTGGAACGTGAAGCGATCGCTGAGCCCAAGCCGCGCGATCTGATCCTGGTAGCCCGGAAGATCGTCGCCGTCCCCCACCATCACGGCGCTGAGAGTCCGTCCCAGCGCCTGTTCCGTCAGGGCGATCGCGTCGATGAAGATGTCCGGCCCCTTCAGGTCGCGCATCATGCCGATGTAGAGGAAATCGGCCGCGTCCGGCGCGGGCGGAACGGGTATGAACTCTGCTTCGCCCAGTCCGTTGTAGACGAGACTGTACGGCGCGCGTGGCCTCCCGACCTTCTGGCTGAACACCCGTTCCTCGTAGCCCGAGACGAAGAACAGGTGGTCCGTACACCGGTCCATGACACGCTCGGCGGCGAAGATCGCCTTCCCCATCAGAGTGCCGCCGTCATAATGGAGGCTGCCGCCATGCGGCGAATAGAGGCGGGCTACGCGAGACCTGGATACCCGCAGAAGCGAGCCGAACAGACGGGAATAGACGCCACCCTTGGCGCCGTGCCCGTGCAGGATATCCGGCTGCAATTGCTTGATGAGACGATAGGTTCTGTAGGCGGCGGCGATGTCGCCGGGACCCACATGCCGTTGCATCGGCGTTCGGTGGATGCCGAGCGCCAGTGTTCCGGAAATCTGATCGAATAGCTTGGCTTCGTAGTCGCCGCCGGTCGAGGAATCGCAGACGATGCCGACGAGATGTCCTGCCGCCGCCTGAGCATGGGCGAGATCGCGCACATGCCTGAAGATCCCGCCGACGGGCGAGCGGAAGCAGTGCACGATTCGCAAGCTCCTCCCCACCTCGACCCCGGCCTCCCGTCAGAACAGACGTTCGCGGACGTAGATCGTATCGCCGGGCAGCAGCGGGTCTGACGTATAGACACGACCCGTCATTACCTTGCCGTTGACCGAGCGCGTGATGTCGACGGTCGACTGGTTGCCGCGCGGGGAGAAGCCCCCGGCAGCCGCGATTGCTTTTTGCACCGTCATCCCGGGCACGTAGGAATACTGGCCGGCCGCACCAACTTCGCCCATGACGAAGATCGGGCGGTAGCGGTCGATCTCGACCGAAACGTCGGGGTCGCGGAGATAGCCGTTGCGCAGCCTGGCGGCCAGCGACGCTTCGAGCTGCGCGACGGACTGGCCACGGGCTGGCACCGTCCCCACCAGCGGGAAGGCGATATATCCCGACTGGTCGACGCTGTAAGTGTTGGTGAGGCCTTCCTGTTCGAAGACCGTGACGCGGACGCGATCGCCGGAATCGAGCACATAGGGAGCCTGGAGCGCCTTGCTGAAAGCGGCGGGCGCCGGCCTGTAGCTGCTGCAGCCGCCGGCGAGTGCCGCGGCGAGCAAGGCGGAGAAGACGAGAACGGGGCGTTTCATGTCCGGACGCGAACCCTTCGACATTGACGCGCCGGCAAGCCGACGGCGCGATACCGGGTCGTTATCCCCCCGTTAGGGTTAATGCGCGGTAAAGGCGCCGACGATCGACCGAAGGGGTTCCCGCATTTCTTAACCCGGCGGAAACCATAGTCGTTTACCTCTTGCCGGAATTGGTTCGGAGTGACGCCATGTCGGGCAGTTCAGTCAGAGGCAGCGATGTCGATGTCGACCTCGGGACCCTCTTCGCCAGCATAGTCAGGGATTGGAAGCTGATCCTGGCCGTGACGATCGCCGTCACAGGTCTGGCGTTCCTCGCCGCATGGCTCGCGACACCGCATTACCGGGCCGAAACCCGCATTCTGATCGAGACCACGGAATCGGTCTTCACGCGCCCGACGCCCTCTGGCGAAAGCGACAAGCCGATCCTCGACGAGGAAGGGGTGACGAGCCAGGTCGAGGTCATGACCTCGAGCGACCTGCTCCGGCAGGTGGCGGAGAAGCTTGAACTCGGCAAACTGAAGGAATTCGACGAGCAGGCCAGCATGGGTTTGGCCGGCCGGCTGATGGTGCTTGTCGGCCTGAAGAGCGACCCCGGAGGTCTCGCCGCCGAGGATCGCGTCGTCAAAACGATGCGCGAGAAGCTGCGCGTCTATCGTGTCGAGCGCTCGCGCGTCATCGTCGTCAGTTTCTCCTCAGAAGATGCGAAGCTTGCCGCCGACGTGCCGAACGCGATCGCGGACGCCTATCTCGCCATGCAGCAGCAGGCGAAGCAGAAGTCCAACGCCTCGGCGACCGAGTGGCTGGAACCCGAAATCGCCGATCTTCGCGAACGAGTGAAAGCGGCCGAGACTAAGGTTGCCGATTTCCGTGCCCAGTCCGACCTGATGATCGGGCAGAACAATTCGGCTCTGGCCACGCAGCAGCTGTCGGAAATGTCGACCGAACTGTCGCGGGTCCGTGCCGCCCGCGCCACGGCCGAGGCGAACGCCCAGAGCCTGCGCGATGCCATCAACGGCGGCAGTTCGCTCGATTCGATGCCGAACGTGATGTCCTCGCCGCTGATCCAGCGGCTGCGCGAGCGCCAGGTCCAGCTCAACACCGACATCGCCGATCTTTCGACCACGCTGCTCGACAACCATCCGCGCATCAAGTCGCTGCGCTCTCAGTTGGCTGATCTCGACGGCCAGATCCGCAGCGAGGCGCGCAACATCCTGCGTGGATTGGAAACCGAGGCACAGACGGCGAAGCTGCGCGAGAGCAAGCTGGTCGCGAACCTCAACAACGTGAAGGCGGAATCCGCCCGCGTGGGCGACAAGGAGGTCGAGCTGCGTGCACTCGAACGCGAAGCCGCGGCCCAGCGTGAACTGCTCGAGTCCTACCTCACCCGCTATCGCGAGGCTGCGTCGCGCGGTGACCGTTCCTACCTGCCGGCCGACGCCCGCATCTTCTCGCGCGCCACCATTCCCTCCGAGCCCTACTTCCCGAAGATCGTGCCGATCGTCGGCGCCGCTTTCGTCGGCTCGCTTCTCGTCATGGCGATCGTGACGCTGATGCGCGAACTCTTCTCGGGCCGGGCGATGCGTCCGGCGGACGAAAGGAAGGTGGAACCCGTCGAGCGGATCGCAATGCCCGAACCTGTGGCCGCGCCGCCGGAGCCCGCCGCGCCGGCAAAGGAAGCCGCGCCCGCGCCGCCCGAGCCCGTCGCCGTGCCGCCGCCAGTGCTTTCACGGCCGGTTGCGCCAGCACTTGCCCGCACCGCGCCGAACGACAACCGCTTGAGTGTATCCGCCGCCGCAGAGAGACTGATTTCAGGTGGCGCGGCGAGAGCGATCTTCGTGTCGCCGGAGGGCGACGAGGGAGCCGCGAGCGCGGTTCTAGTGGCGCGTGAAGTCGCCGACACCGGCCTGCGCGTCGTGCTTGTCGACCTGACCTCGAGCGGTGCCGCGTCCATTCCGACGCTCGACACCGCGGCCGTTCCGGGCATCACCAACCTGTTGACCGGCGAATCGCAGTTCTCGCATGTGATCCACGGGGATCTCTATTCCGAATGCCACGTGATCCCGGTCGGGACCGCCGACCCCGCGCGCGCGATGCGCGCGGCCGACCGGCTGCCGATCATCCTCAATTCCCTCGGCAGCGCCTACGACCTCGTCGTCGTCGAGTGCGGTCCGGCCAAGGCGGAGGGCATTCGCAGGCTGGTTGGCGAGGGCACCTGCGTCTTCGTCAGTGCGCTGGACCTTGGCGACCGCGCCGTCGACGAGGCGGCGTCCGACCTGAGATCGGGTGGCTACGGCAATGTCGAACTGGTAAAACCCGTAGCGTTCGACAATCCGACTCCGACGGTTCCGAATCGTTCGGCGGCCTGAGGCCGCTGGACCTCTTCAGTCGTCTTCGGGCGTCGCCGGCGCGGCTACCTGCTTGCGAAGCCGCTTCACCAGCGCCCAGACCAACCGGTTCTGCTTCACGAAGCGTTTGGCCGCGGTTATGCCGCTCAACCCCGCGGCGAGGAGCCGGCCTTTGGCCGAGACCGGAACGGCAATGTCGAAATGGCGTGTCTCGATGTTGCACCACAGCCGCTTGTAGTGCTCGTCGCCGACCGAGAAATCGTAAATGTCGAAGCCCTGCTCGCAGGCCTCGCGGATGTTCTCGTAGAACAGGAACTCGCCCGGGCTCGCGGCCGATAGGTCGTCCTCGGCGATCGCACCGAACTCGCAGACGAGCCGGTCGCCCGATCGGCTCGATCCCGTAATGGCACGCAGCTTGCCGCCAACCTCGAGGCCATGCAGCACGAATGGCGGCGGCGACTGCGCCAGCGCGTCGACGAAGAGCCGCCGGAAGAAGGCGCGCACGCCATGGGGCGCGAACACGTCCGCGATGCCCATCTTGCGGAAACGGTCGGACTTCATCTCGTAGAAGTGCGCCAGTATCTCGTCGACCTCGGCGGGCGTGCGCGCCTCGATGCGGCGAACGCCGCCCGCGGCCTCGAACTTCCGCGTCTGCGATCGGTGCTTCTTGCGCTTGCGCTTGCCACTCGCGCGGTCGAGCAGGGCTTCGAAACCGCCGTCGAGGCAGACCGCGAGGGCTATGTTCGGACTCTCGGTATGAGCCAGGGCCGCAAGTGGGGAGGGCAGGCCGCCGAGTTCGCGGCATAGCCGCTCGAGATGGACGAGATCGACGTCGGGACGCGAAGCCCGCACCGCTTTCGCAAGATGTCCCGCGGACAGGTGGCCCGGACCGTCGCGGAAGGCAGGGAAGTTGCCGGCTGCGTGGCTGCCTCCCATGAACCGTGCGATGCGGAAAGGCCCCTTCTTCACCACTTCAAGCGGCAGAATGATCGCGGGTCCTTCCTCGGGACCTGCGGTAACGATGAACGTGTCGGCGCCTGACGCCTCCGACCATGCCGTGACCCAGTTTGACGTCTGGGCCGGAGCGACGGCCTTGCCCGCGATGAATGTTGGGTAATCCCCGACTCCAACGGTCGCAGTCGCGCTGGCGGCGGTTGATTCTCCGCGACGGCCGTGATCCGCAGGATTTGTCTGCATGCGCGAGAAATGCGCAACCGCGTCAACCATACTTCAATCCTTGCCCGGTACGGTGCCTCGTCGCGTCTTCCGGTGCGATGAAGCTATTCGCAAAAGGTGAATCAATGATCGACAGAGGGGAGTTGCTGCGAAAGCTCGCCCTCAACATGGCGCGATACAGCGGGCTCGGCTCCATTGCGGCCCGGTTTACCGCTGGTGTCGGTGCGATCCTGATGCTGCATCGCGTCACCCGCGATCCCGCCTTGCCGTCGGGTGTGAACCGGCACCTGGCGATCACGCCCGAGTTTCTCGACGCCGTGCTGGCCGAGATGAGGGCGCTGGGTTTCCGGTTCGTGCCGATGGACGAGGTGCCGGAACTCTTGTCCGCTCGCGCCGGGTCCGAGCGCTTTCTCGCCATTACCGCCGACGACGGCTATCGCGACAACCTCACTTGTGCGCTGCCGATTCTCGAGAAGCACGGCGCCCCGATGACGATCTACATCGCCCCGGCGCTGATCGAGGGGACTGTCGATCTCTGGTGGGATGTCGTCGAGGAGATCGTCTGTCGCAGCGAGCGCATCTACCTCGATACAGCCGGTGGACGTCTGGCGATCGATGCGACGACGGCGGCCGAAAAGCTCCGCGCCAACATCACGATCCACAATTACCTGACGAACGAACTGCCGGAGGAAGAGCAACGCTGGGTGATCCGGGCACTCGCGGCCGCAGCGGGCGTCGATCATGCGCGTCCGTCGCGCGAGACCCTGATGAACTGGGACGAGATCAGGCTCGCCGCCGAACACCCTCTCCTCACCATCGGCGCGCATTCGCTCCATCACTTCAACCTCAAGCGCCTGTCTGACGATCGCGCTCGCAGCGAAATGCGGGACGGAGCGAAGTTTCTCGAGATCGAGCTTGGTCAGGCGCCGCGCCATCTGGCCTATCCCTACGGCTACGCTTCCGCGGTCGGCGAACGCGAGACGCGCATCGCCGCCGAACTCGGATTCGCCACCGCCGTGACGACGCGGCACGGCATCCTCTATCCCGGCCACGCGAACCATCTCCTTGCGCTGCCGCGCATATCGGTCAACGGCCGCTACCAGCAGGTCAGCCACATCAGGACGATGGTCAACGGCGTCACCACCCCCCTCGCCAATCGCGGCAGGGCGTTCGTGACGGTTTAGGGCTTTATGCCTTGGGCTGCTTCACCATCCATTTGATGATGCCCATGGCGGGCAGGATCCACAGCAGGCCGGTCAGCAGGAAATAGGTGAAATGCACCACCGGTCCCGATTCCGCGAGCTGCGCGACCGCGACCATGGTTGCGAGCCAAGCATAGACGATGACCAGCGCGATCAGCAGGACCGTTCCGATGAGCTTGCGGAGTCTGACGGGCATGGGACTTCCTTTCGCGCTCCCTATAGTCCTCGCCTCCAGTCATCGTAAAGCCTGCGCGCGACGGCGTGTCGCGCGACACCGGCGGGCAAACGGGATATCGGCTGTAGCGAAGCTGCCGGAATGAAGCGAATGGCCACGACCGCACAGATCGAAACCGCCGCAGACATGCGCCGCCGCGCGGCGGGGTCGCGGCGCGCCGTGCGGATTTGGCTCTACATCGTGCTCTTCGTGCTCTTCGCGCTGTTCCTTGTGGGCGGAGCGACGCGCCTGACCGATTCCGGCCTGTCGATCACCGAATGGAAGCCGATCCACGGCGTCATCCCGCCGTTGAGCGAGGCGCAGTGGCAGGAGGAGCTGGAGAAGTATCGCCAGATCCCGGAATACCAGCAGATCAACAAGGGTATGAGCCTCGACGAGTTCAAGTCGATCTTCTGGTGGGAGTGGGCGCACCGCTTGCTGGCGCGCGGCGTCGGCCTGGTCATGGCCCTGCCGCTCGCGTTCTTCTGGCTGACGGGGCGGCTTGAGAGCCATCTCAAGCCGAAGCTGCTCGGGCTTCTGGCGCTCGGTGGTTTTCAGGGCTTCATCGGCTGGTGGATGGTGTCGTCGGGACTATCCGAACGCGTCGACGTCTCGCAATACCGGCTCGCCACCCATCTCACGCTCGCCTGCATCATCTTCACCGCGGTCATGTGGGTCGCGCGCGGGCTCGCGCCGCATTCGGAAGCGCCGGCGGGGCAGGGGACGCGCCGCTTCGCGGGCGCGATGGCGCTGCTGGTTCTGTTCCAGATCTATCTCGGAGCACTGGTCGCCGGCCTCGACGCCGGCATGGCCTACAACACCTGGCCGCTGATGGACGGGAGCGTGGTGCCGGGCGACCTGTTCGTGCAGCAACCCTGGTGGATCAACCTGTTCGAGAATCCGAAGACCGTGCAGTTCGTGCACCGGCTCGGCGCCTATCTCGTGCTGATCGCGGCATTC
Source organism: Mesorhizobium sp. (assembly GCF_024710845.1). Lineage (GTDB taxonomy): Bacteria > Pseudomonadota > Alphaproteobacteria > Rhizobiales > Rhizobiaceae > Mesorhizobium_A. The sequence continues at coordinate 17,111 of NZ_JANJTZ010000018.1, read as the reverse complement.
GCGCACGCGATCACCGCCTGGCGCGCTCTGCCCGGCTCGACGCATGCGCGCCGGGCGCTGGTGCTGTTCGGCCTGATTCTGGTCCAGGCTGGGCTCGGCATAACCGCTCTCGTGCTGGTCGTGCCCTTCGGCTGGGCGCTGGTCCATCATGGCTTCGCCATCATGGTCCTCGGCTTCGCCGTCGCCCACTGGCGCGGGACGGTGGGGGAATATCCGGAGCCTGCGAGAACGGCTGCCTAGGCGCCGATCATCAGGTCCATGTTCTGCACTGCTGCGCCCGACGCGCCTTTGCCGAGATTGTCGTAGACGGCGACGAGCACTGCCTGCGCGCGCGCATCGTTGGCGAAGACATGGAGCATCATCCGGTTGGTGCCGTTATAGGTCTCGGGATCGAGCTCCGGTACCCGGTCGACCTCTGCATAGGGCGCGACCTCGACGGCGCTGTCCTTGAGGGCTGAATAGTGATCGGCAATCGCAGTATGAAGCTCCTTGCCCTTGGGAACCCGGGCGAGCGCGCCGAGCTGCAGCGGCACCATCGTCACCATGCCTTGCGCGAAATTGCCGACTGCTGGCTGCATCAGCGGGTCGAGCGTGAGCCCGGCGTAGTACTTCAACTCCGGCACGTGCTTGTGCTTCAGCGTCAGCGCATAGGGCAGGAACTCGGGTGCGGTTTCGCCCTTGGCTTCATAGTCCTCGATCATCGTGCGGCCGCCGCCGGAATAGCCGGAAATGCCGCTCATCGTCACCGGATAGTCGGCCGGGAGGAGGCCGGCCGCGATCAGCGGCCGTAGCATGGCGATCGGTCCCTGCGGCCAGCAGCCGGGGTTGGCGACCCGCTTCGACGCGGCGATCGCAGCAGCTTGCAACTTATCCATCTCGGCGAAGCCATAGGTCCAGCCGTCGGCCACCCGGTGCGCCGTCGAGGCGTCAATCACCCGCGTGGTGCCGTTCGAGATCAGCGAGACGCTTTCCCTGGCCGCGTCGTCCGGCAGGCACAGAATGGCGACGTCCGCCGCATTGAGGAATTCCGCGCGGGCGGCCTTGTCCTTGCGACGGTCGGTCGGAACCGAGATGATCTCGATGTCGCCGCGCCCGGCGAGCATCGACCTGATCTGCAGGCCGGTGGTGCCGTGTTCGCCGTCAATGAAGATTTTCGGTTTCATGTCTGTCGTCCGGAAAGCGTGGTCGCTCAAATGGTTACGCTGGCCGCCGGAATCAATCCGGCAGGCCGTTGAATCGAAGTCTTAGCCGCGCGCCTTTCGCGCCGAAAGCAGGCCGAGGTAGTACATCGCGATATTGGACGCCGCGATCGAGGTGATGTCGGCGTGGTCGTAGGCCGGCGCCACTTCGACCACGTCGGCGCCGACCATGTCGAGCCGGTCGAGCAGGCGCAGCACCGAGAGCATCTTGGCCGACGACGGACCGCCGGCGACCGGCGTGCCGGTGCCGGGCGCAAAGGCCGGGTCCAGGCAATCGATGTCGAACGTGACATAGGTCTTTCGCCCGGCGGTGCGCGCCAGGATCGCCTCCGCAATCTCGGCAGCCCGCATCTCCTCCACCTCGTAACCGTAGATGATCTTGATGCCGCAATCGGTCGGCGCGTGGGTGCGGATACCGACCTGGATCGATGTGGCCGGGTCGATGACGCCCTCGCGCACCGCGCGCAGCACGAAGGAGCCGTGGTCGATCCGCTTCCCGTCATCGTCCCAGGTGTCCTGGTGCGCGTCGAACTGGACCAGCGACAGCGGGCCGTATTTCGCCGCATGCGCCTTGAGGATCGGCCATGTGACGAAATGGTCGCCCCCGAGCGACAGCAGGAACGCGCCGCCCTTGATCAGCTTGGCTGCCTCGCGCTCGATAATGCCCGGCGTCTTCTGGTGGTTGCCTGAATCGAGCAGGCAGTCGCCGTAGTCGACCACGGCGAGCCGGTCGATGAATTCGTCGTTGAACGGATACTGCGCATCATTGTCCATGATCGCCGAGGCGCGCCGGATGCCCTGCGGCCCGAAGCGCGCGCCGGGGCGGTTGGTCACCGCCGCATCGAAGGGAATGCCCCAGACGACGGCGTCGGCCCCCTTCACGTTCTTCGAATACTTGCGCCGCATGAAGGACAGCGCGCCGGCATAGGTTGGCTCGTAGGACGCGCCGGCAAAGCCGCGCGCGACAAAGGCATTGTCGATCGAATTGGCAGCCATGGGCGTCCTTCCCCTCTCGCGGCGGAACCTATCCTCCGTCCGCGACGGTATCGCAACAGGAAAAAGCGTCATCTTCGCTTCACGCGCCTGTCATCGCGACGGGCTACCCGCGCCATAGGATCTGCTTCGAAGGGATTCGAACGCATGCGATACACCCTCTGCGCGCTGCTCCTGTCGGCGCTTGCGACGTGCTCTCCAGCCGTCGCCGCCGAAGGTAGGGTCGCCGAGATCCGCGAGAGGCTGCTCAACGCCAACCAGTGGCGCGACCATGTGATGGTGGTGGCCCATCGGGCCGGCGGCCTGCAGTCGCGCAAGTCGCGCTTTCCGGAGAATTCGCAGGCCGCGCTTGCCGATGCTGTTTCGTCCGGCGCGGAGATGGTCGAAATCGACGTGCAGAAATCGGCGGACGGCGTTTATGTCGTCATGCACGACACCTGGCTCGACCGCACGACGGACTGCAAAGGCGAGGTGGCGCGGTTCGCCCTCGGGGAGCTGAAGGCCTGTCGCCTCAAGGTCGAGGCGACGGGCGAGGTAACGGCGGAGACCGTGCCAACGCTGGCCGAAATGCTCGGGGCTGCGCGAGGGCGGATCATGGTCAATATCGACAACAAGCTGGCGCCGGCGGACCTGATCGGCATGGCCGTGGTCGCCGAGAGCCTGGGCGTGTCCGACCAGATCGTGGTCAAAATGAACCTCTGGAACGATGCCCGCATTGCCGAAGCCGATCGTCTGATCGCGCTCCTGCCGCGCGGCGTGACCTTCATGCCGATCGTCGCCGACGATGCGGTGCGCGACCCGGCGCTGCTGGAGACAGTGGCACGCGCGGTGTCGGCGAGCGCGGTGGAACTGATCGCCTGGCATGCCGGCGGAGAGCCGATGACGCGCGAAGGCGGCCCGCTCTTCGACGCGAAGGCCCGCGCAGTGGCGACGCGGGGCGACTGGCATTTGTGGGTCAATACCTACGCATCGTCAACAAGAGCGCCGGCATGCTCTCCGGCGGCCGTGGCGACCAGCTGGCCGTCGATGCCGGCCTGCCGGGCGAAGCGTTCGGCTTCTGGGTCGACCGGGGAGCGACCATCATCCAGACCGACGAGCCGGGTGAAGCGATCCGCTGGCTCGACGCGAAGGGCTATCGCCGGCCCTACAACGCCGGTGCCGAACAGGCGGTTGCGGCCGAGTAGACGTCCGATCCGGCGGCTCATTCCATCGCTCTCCGCCCGTTGGCCCGGGACTTGCGATGACTTGGATACGAACCGGGAGATCTCCGGGGACCTGTGCCTATTTGCGACAGGTCGAGCCAAGGGAGCGAGGCACGCGATGACGAAGAGCCCAATTGCAACACGCGGCGTTGCCGCAGGCACGGTCGGCGCGAAGGCTCGTTTCGAAGCGCTCGACAGCTGGCGCGGGCTCGCCGCCATTTTCATCATTCTTTTCCACGCTCAGGTCGCGAGCCATGTCCGCGACGCCGCATTGGTGCGTGCGGGCGAGATGTTCGTCGATTTCTTCTTCGTTCTCTCCGGCTTCGTGATCGCTCACGCATACGCCGGGCGGATTTCGAGGGGCGCGGATCTCGGGCGCTTCATGATGCTGCGCATCGGCCGCGTCCTGCCACTCCATCTCGTCATGCTCGCGCTCTTCGTCGCCATGGAAGCCGGCAAGGCCTTTGTCCCTGGCCTCGGCGCGCCGGGAGACAAAGCCTTCACCGGCACGAACGACTTCAGCGCCATCTTCACCAACATGTTCCTCGTCCAGGTGGGAACGCATGACCAGCTCACCTGGAACACGCCGGCCTGGAGCATTGCGGCGGAATTGGTCGCCTACATCGTCTTCGGCATCGTGGCATTGTTCGTCGGCCGGTTTCTGGGACTGGCTGCCGTGGCAGGCGCGGTTCTCTCGGTGCTCGTGCTCTGGTCCCTGGCGCCGTTCGGGATGGAGTCGACCTATGATTTCGGCCATTTTCGTGCCATCTATGGCCTGTGCATCGGCGTGCTGGCGTACCAGCTTATGATGGCAACGTCTTCCAGGCCCGGGTTGCTCGGCGCCGCGAGAGGTTCGATTACCGCCTCAACACTGATCGAGCTGGCGGCTGTCGCCGGTGCGCTTGCCTTTATGGCCTATGCCTATGGCACCTTAGCCGCCTTTGCCGCGCCGCTCGTCTTCGCCGCCGTCGTGCTGGTCTTTGCGGCGGAGAAAGGCCTGGTCAGCACGCTCCTGCGCGCCAAGCCGCTGGTGGCGGTGGGCGCCATCTCCTTCTCGATCTACATGGTGCACATGTTCCTGATCATGCGGGTCGTCAACGTGGCGCGCCTGACGGACAAGCTGACGGGCACGCAGACGGTCACACAGATGGGGCATGGCGGGCAGGGGATCGATCTCGGCAGTGCCTATGCCGGGGATCTCCTAATCCTCGCCATCGTCGCGCTGACCGTCGCCGTCAGTGCCGTCACCTACCGGCTGATCGAACGGCCGGGGCGCGACTGGTTCCGCCGCCGGGCCGAGCGGCTGTTCGCGAGAAACTCGCGGGGGGCTGCCAGCGGCCTTGCCCTCTCGCGCTCCGCCGGATGATCACAATTGCAGCCGACAACGAAAAAGGCCGCCCGAAGGCGGCCTTTTCCATATTCGATTTCGGAGCGTATCAGCGCTTCGAGAACTGGAACGAACGACGGGCCTTGGCCTTGCCGTACTTCTTGCGCTCCACCGTGCGCGAGTCGCGGGTGAGGAAACCACCCTTCTTGAGCACGCCGCGCAGGCCGGGTTCGTAGTAGGTCAGCGCCTTGGAGATGCCGTGACGCACGGCGCCCGCCTGGCCCGACAGACCGCCGCCCTGGACGGTGGCGATGATGTCGTACTGGCCGTTGCGGTTGGCCGCGACGATCGGCTGCTGCAGGATCATCTGGAGCACGGGACGCGCGAAGTAGGCCGCGTATTCCTTGTCGTTGACGATGATCTTGCCGGAGCCCGGCTTGATCCAGACGCGGGCGATCGCGTCCTTGCGCTTGCCGGTCGCATAGGCGCGGCCCTGCTTGTCGAGCTTCTGCACATAGACAGGAGCGGCGGGCTGGGCGGCAGCCGAAACCGTGCCGAGCTGGGAGAGGGAGCTGAGATCAGCCATGGTCAGGCCTTCTTGTTCTTGCGGTTCATCGCCGCCACGTCGAGGACGACGGGCTGCTGCGCTTCATGGGGATGGTCGGCGCCGGCATAGACCTTCAGGTTGCGCATCTGGCGACGGCCGAGCGGGCCGCGCGGGATCATGCGCTCGACGGCCTTCTCGACGACGCGCTCCGGGAAACGGCCTTCGAGGATGTCGCGCGCGGTGCGCTCCTTGATGCCGCCGGGATGGCCGGTGTGCCAGTAGTACATCTTGTCGGTGTATTTCTTGCCGGTCAGTGCCACCTTGGCTGCGTTGACGATGATGACGTTGTCGCCGTCATCGACATGCGGGGTGAAGGTCGGCTTGGTCTTGCCGCGCAGGATGTTGGCGACGATGGAGGCGAGACGACCGACGACGAGACCTTCGGCGTCGATCAGGACCCACTTCTTCGTCACATCCGCAGGCTTCTGCGAGAATGTGGACATGGAAATTGCCTTCGTTGGAACCCCTTCGGCGGACCGGGTGGGGCGTTTCTTGTTGCTTGCGTTGGCGTTTGACGCGCCAACAATGAAACGGCGGCTCTCGGTCTGATCCGGGCCGCTGCGTCAAGAAGGGCGTATAGGCGATCGGAGGGCAGGCGTCAATTGCGCGGATTTCAGACGTAGTCAAGAAAACGTAATAAAAGCAATCAATTGGCTTAGTGGTATTATTTTACCGCTATCATCTGGCGCCGATCGCCCGTCGCGCCGCATCGGCAAGAAAGGCCGAACGGGTCAGTCCTCGGCTCTTCGCCGTCTCGTCGATCGCACGCAGCATGCCCCGTTCGAAGGTGAGGTTGGCGCGGACGACAGCGGTGTCCTTCTCGATCAACGGCACCGATATCAGATAGCTGCCGGCTTTCAGCGCTTCGGCGACGTCTGCGTGTGAAACAATGGCGCCATGCGGCGACGGTTCGGGAACTTTCATGTCCTCTGCCCAGAGTTCCAGCGCCTCGATCGCATTGGCGAGGATGTCCGCTTCCTCGTCAGCCGCCGAGAAGCAGCCGGGAATGTCGGGAAAGGAGACACCGAATGCGCTCTCCTCGTCCTTCTCCACAATCGCCAGAAACTGTTTCATATGCTCAGTCCTTCAACCAACCGGCGTCTCGCGCGATGGCCCGCGCTGTTCCGGTCGGCAGATCCTTCTTGGGATGCGGGACGATGACGGTCCGCTCGCCTCGCCGGAATTTGTGGTGCGAACCACTGCTCGAGACCAATTCGAAACCCTCCTTGCGGAGACGCTGCACGATCTTCCGGCTGTCGCGTTCGATCAACATAGTGTGTAATTATATGCGCATCAAGAGGGCGTCCTCTTCGGCGGGATCGCGTAGGTGCCGGTCGCATGCGCCACAGTCGCACCGTCGGCGACGATATCGATGTCGAAGACCATCAGGCTCTTGCCGAGTTTCAGGATGCGGCAATGCCCGTCGACCGGCCCGGGGCCGGCCTTGCGCATGAAGTTGATGGTGAGGCTGGTTGTGACGGCGAGCGCTTCGCGGCCGACATGGCTGAGCACGCAAACATAGCCGCCGATATCGGCCAGCGTGAACAGGCACGGACCTGACACCGTGTTGCCGGGGCGCAGGTGGCGCTCGTTGGCGTTGAGGCGGACCGTACACTCGCCGGGTTTCACGTCGATCGCGAGATAGTCCGAATACTGGTCGTTGAGCTGCGGGTAGACGACCTTCAGATAGGCGTTGATCTCGTCGGCGGTCATGACCGGGGTGAGGGCGGAATGGGTGGGCATGCGTCGTCCGTCTATTTCGTGTGGTTGATCGGGCGGTTTTCGGTCCAGTCGAAGGTGCCGAGGTCGCGCTCGCGCACGGCCTGTTTCCAGCCCACGTCTTCCGCCCGGTGCTTGAAGTTGATGCCTTCGGGCGAATGGCGTGTGATGCCGTCAAAGAGGGTGGCGAACATCTGCGTCTGCTTCAGCCCCATCGCCTCGATCGCCTGGTTGACCACCAGCTTCTGCATCATAAGCTGGTTGACCGGGACGGTGGCCATGCGTTCGGCGAGCCGCTCGACCTCGGCGTCGAGTTCCGCCGCTGGCACGGATTTGAGCACCAGCCCCATACGCTCGGCCTCCGGGCCCTTGATCCTGTCGCCGGTGAACAGCATGCGCTTGGCGCGCTCGGGTCCCAGCCGATAGACCCACATTGCCGTCGTCGGGCAGCCCCAGACGCGGACGGGCATGTAACCGATCTCGGCGTCGTCGGCCATGACGATCATGTCCGAGCAGAGCGCGATGTCCGAGCCGCCCGCCACCGCGAAGCCGTGCACCTTGGCGATCACCGGCCGGTAGGAGCGCCACAGCGACATGAACAGCTCCGTGTTGCGCATCATGAAGGCATAGTCCTTCATCGGGTCCCACGGCATTTCCTGCGTTGCCTCGTGGCCGGCCCCGCCGCTCGCCTGGGCGTAGTAGGCGAGGTCGTAGCCGGAGCAGAACGCGCGCCCGGCGCCCGACAGGACGATGACATGCACGCCCGGATCGGCGTTGGCGCGTGCCACGCAGTCGGCGAGCTCGACCGGCAACAAGTCGTCGATGGCGTTCATCGCCTCGGGACGGTTCAGTGTGATGCGACCGATGCGGCCATCCTTCTCGTAGAGAACTCTGGACAAATCGCTCCTCCCGATGCGCTCTTCCGTTTTCGTAAACGTAAGAGACACCAATTCCACTCTGGCCATCAAGCCGGGCCGTGCTATTTCTCCGTACGCATTTCTCAGGGAGGCGGTGATGGCCGAGGTGGTAGCGATAAGGCGCGAGGAGCCGGAAGGACTGGTGTGGCAGGCCCGCGTGGGGAAAGTGCTGCGCCTGACGCTCGCCAACCGGCCCGCCAATGCGCTGTCGCTGGAAATGATGGCCGCGCTGCAAGAGGCGCTGGACGAGGCGCGCGACGACAAGGGCGTGCGCGTCGTGGTGATCGCCGCCGTGCCCGGAAAGGTCTTCTGCGCCGGCCACGACCTGAAGCAGATGACCGCCCACCGCAACGCGCCGGACAAGGGCGAGGCCTTTTTCGAGGAGACGTTTGCGGCCTGTTCGGTCCTGATGCAATCCATCGTGCGCCATCCCAAGCCCATCATCGCCGAGGTCGACGGCATCGCCACCGCCGCCGGCTGCCAGCTCGTCGCCTCCTGCGATCTGGCCATCGCCTCGCAGCGCTCGACCTTCGGCGTCAACGGCATCGACGTCGGCCTGTTCTGCACGACGCCCGGCGTGGCGCTCGCCCGCGGCATGAAGCGCAAGCACGCGATGGAGATGCTCCTGACCGGCGAAATGGTCGACGCCTCGACCGCCCGCGAATTCGGCCTGATCAACCGCGTCGTCCCCGAGGAATACCTGACTCAGGTCGTGAGCAAATACGCGCAAGTCATTGCCGAAAAATCGCCCCAGGCGGTCGCCTTCGGCAAGAAGGCGTTCTACGACCAGGTCGAGATGGGCCTGGAGGATGCCTACGCCTATGCCGGCCGCGTCATGGTCGACAATCTGCTGGCCCGTGATGCGGAGGAGGGGATCGCCGCCTTTATCGGAAAGCGCAAGCCGGTCTGGGGTGAGGAATAGTGGAACCCCGCATCTCGATCGTCACCATCGGGGTCGACGACCTCGACCGCATGGCGGCCTTCTATGAGGCAATGGGACTCACGCGCCACGCCGGCATCACCGACGGCGTCGCCTTTTTCCAGATGGGCGGGATCATCCTGTCTCTCTTCCCCCGGCCGAGCGCCGAGGCCGACAGCGGCTTGAAGTTCGGCGACGGCATCCCGCGCGTCTATCTCGCCTACAACACCCGCAACCGCGAAGAGGTCGGCAAGGTGCTGGCGCTGGCGGAGAAGGCGGGCGGCCGCATCGTCAAGGCGGCGCAGAAGGCGTTCTGGGGCGGCTGGTACGGCTATTTCGCCGATCCGGAAGGAAACCTCTGGGAAGTGGCGCACAATCCGGACTTTCCGATCGCCCCAGACGGAACGATCTCGCTTCCGCCCGAGGCCTAGCTCGTCCATAAGACGGCGCGATAATCAGCGCCAGATGATCCGAAAAAGAGCCCGCATGAATCACGATTCCTACGACAATGCCTACATCGCGGGCATCCTCAACGCGGTGAAGTCGATCGCCATCGTCGGCGCCTCGGCCAACGACGTGCGGCCGAGCTTCTTCGTTACCAAATATCTCATCGACAAGGGCTACGACGTCTACCCGATCAATCCGGGCCATGCAGGCAAGGAGATTCTCGGCCGCATGACCTATGCGAGACTGGCCGACGTGCCCGTGCCGATCGACATGGTCGACATTTTCCGCGCCTCCAGCGCCGTACCGCCGATCGTCGACGAGGCGCTGGCGCTCGATCCGCTGCCCAAGGCGATCTGGATGCAGCTGACCGTCCGCCACGACGAGGCTGCCGCGAAGGCGGAGGCGCAGGGCATCAAGGTAGTGATGAACCGCTGCCCCAAGATCGAATACGGCCGTCTCTCCGGCGAAATCGGCTGGAACGGCGTCAATTCCGGCACGATCAGCTCGAAGAAGCCGATCATGCGCCAGGGTTTCCAGAGCTTCGGCATCCGCCAGAAATAGCGCCTTCATTCCCCGCACCGACGCGCGGCAAGGCGAATTGCGGCCTCTTGAACCGCGAAAAAGGGAAAAATCGCCTTTGCCTTCCCGCGCGGGCTTTGCCAAGACTGGCACCGATTTCAGAACACGCCTTCCAGGGAGGACCCCCAATGCCAGGTTTCGACACGCTCGCCATCCATGCCGGCGCCAAGCCCGATCCGGCCACCGGCGCCCGCGCCACGCCGATCTACCAGACAACCTCCTTCGTCTTTGACGACGTCGATCACGCCGCCTCGCTGTTCGGGCTGAAGGCGTTCGGCAACATCTACACCCGCATCATGAACCCGACCCAGGCTGTGCTCGAGGAGCGGATCGCCGCGCTCGAAGGCGGCACGGCCGCGCTCGCCACCTCGTCAGGCCACGGCGCGCAACTGCTCGTCTTCCACACCATCATGCGCCCGGGCGAGAATTTCATTGCCGGCAAGCGGCTCTATGGCGGCTCGATCAACCAGTTCGGCCACGCCTTCAAGAATTTCGGCTGGGAAGCACGCTTTGCCGACACTGACGACCTCGTCGGCCTGGAAGCGCTGATCGACGACAAGACGAGGGCCATCTTCGTCGAGAGCCTGGCGAACCCCGGCGGCACCTTCGTCGACATCGCGGCGATCGCCAAGATCGCCCACAAGCACGGCCTGCCATTCATCGTCGACAACACGATGGCTTCGCCCTACCTGCTGCGACCGATCGAGCACGGCGCTGATATCGTCGTCCATTCGCTGACCAAGTTCATCGGCGGCCACGGCAATTCGATGGGCGGCATCATCGTCGACGCCGGCACGTTCGACTGGTCGAAGAGCGGCAACTATCCGATGCTGTCGCAGCCGCGCCCGGAATATGGCGGCATCGTCCTGCACGAAACCTTCGGCAACTTCGCCTTCGCCATCGCCTGCCGCGTGCTCGGCCTGCGCGATTTCGGACCGACCATCTCGCCGTTCAACGCGTTCCTCATCCTGCAGGGCGTCGAGACCCTGTCGCTGCGTATGGAACGGCATTGCGAGAACGCGCTCAAGGTCGCCGAATGGCTGTCGAAGCAGCCCCAGGTCGCATGGGTTTCCTATCCCGGCCTGCCGGGCGACAAGAACCACTCCCTGATGCAGAAATACTCTCCGAAGGGTGCCGGCGCGGTCTTCACCTTCGGCCTGAAGGGCGGCTTCGACGCCGGCGTGAAGGTGGTCGAGGGCGTAGAGCTGTTCTCGCATCTGGCCAACATCGGCGACGTGCGCTCGCTGATCATCCATCCGGCCTCGACCACCCACCGCCAGCTCACCGACGCGCAGAAGGCCGCCGCCGGCGCCGGCAACGACGTCATCCGCCTCTCTGTCGGCCTGGAGAACGTCGACGACATCATCGCCGACCTCAAACAGGCGCTGGCGAAGATCGGCTGATCATGACAGCGCGCTTTCTCAGGATCGACGCGAGCGGGGCGCCTGAGGAAGGCGCGCCCCCGGCCGACCGCATCGTTTCGGGCAATCCCCGCACCCGCACCTGGAACGTCGAGGAGGCCGAAGGCGGCCTTTATGCCGGTATCTGGGAGGCGACGCCGGGGAAATGGCGCATCGCCTACGACGAATGGGAGTTCTGCCACATCCTGTCGGGCGTTTCGGTGATCGCGGAGGAGGGCGGTGCGGCGGTCACCGTGAAGGCCGGCGACAGTTTCGTGCTCAGGCCGGGCTTCAAGGGAACTTGGGAAGTCATTGAAACGACTCGCAAGGAATATGTGATCAGGGTCTGACGTTGCGGGTCAGCCGGCCATCCGCCTCGAAGAGCGGGAGAATGATATGCCCGCTATCCACGTTCTCCACAGGCGGCCCGTGGTTGCCGCAGCGTTCTCCCGCGCCTAACGTAAGGCCATCTCAGGTGCACGAACGCTCCGCACGGACGGCGGATCAAAGCGTGAAGGCAATACCTGAGCCCCGCGACACCAGGCGGACCACGGCGAAAGCCGGAAGTCGATGGCGTCACGTCCAGCGGGATCCGTCCAGAGCGGTCTGGAACGCGAAAGGCGGAAGTGCTCGCGGAGTCCTCGCGGCTCGGAGCATGGTTGAGCGGAGAACGTATCTTTCGGGATGCGGAGGAGGCGAGACCCGTCGGTGCCCAACCCTCGGCCAACGCGCGACTTCGGTTGCAGCGCGGATCGGGGAAAGGCCTGAACAGGGAGGCACTGGGAGCGATCCCGGTGCTTTCTTGCTTTTTGCGCCAGCCAATCCGCCTCGGGCCGCTCGTTGGTGCCATGCCGCGGACCGACAATCAGTCGGAGCTGAGTTCGATCCCGCAGCTGAATCGGAAATCGCCGAGTTTCTCCTCGAACTCGCCCGGAATGGACGACTGCTTTGCCGCTTCGGCCATGTCGGTGCGCCCGGCCAGCAGGGCCGCAAAGCCGTCGAGATCGCGCTGCGGCAATCCCGCTGTCTGGAACTGGTCCACCAGGCACAGGCAGAACGTCTCGACCGGCTCCGCGACATCGCCGCGCGGGCCGGCCTCGCGCACCTCGCCGGCAATGTCCGTGCTTGCGCTACAGGAGCTTAGAAATGCCGTCTCATCGAGTTGGGTCGGGACCGGACCGGTGTCCTCGCGATAGGCCGTCCCGTCATGGATCAGGTAAAGCGAACCGACCAGCAGGTCCAGGAAGCCGCCGTGCCGTTCGTTGATCACCGAGATGTTGCCTGGAACCGCACGCGTGCGCACGACGCCTTTGGCCAGGATATCCTGCCAGTCTGTGCCCTCACGGTGCAGGATGCTCGGCGCGCAGCCGTCCGGGGTGCAGAAGGCGGGAGCGTTCGCATAGGCGATGATCTCGCGCGTGCCGTCGCCGTCGAGATCAAGTTGCGCGACGGTCACGACTGCCGGGTCGATCGGCGCGCCGGAGGTAGCTTCGAAAAAGCCGCGCGCCACATCCAAAGCTGCGGAGGGCTCACTCGAGAAGGCGAGATAGTCGCTGTCGGCCAGCGCCGCGTCCACTACCCCGCCAAGAATCATCGCCGCAAGCGCGGCTGTTCGAAGGATCACGGCGATTCTCCCGGTCTGTGCGGGCCGGGATAGGACGGCGCCGTATCAGTCCGATGCCGCTTCCTCCTCGCTGCGATTCAGCGGCTGATACTTCGGTACCCACCACTCCACCTTCAGTTGGTCGAGGCCGTGAAAATGATAGCTGTCGCGATAGGTGGGCTCGAAGGTGAGGCGCAGCGTCGGCAGCCTGTCGAACAGGACCTTGAGCGCCACCTGGAGTTCGAGCCGGGCGAGCGGCGCTCCGATGCAGAAGTGAATGCCGGCGCCGAAAGTGACGTTCTTCTGATCAGCCCTGCCGGGAAGGAACCGGCGCGGCGCATCGAAAGCGGCGGGATCGTTGTTCGCAGCGCCGAGCAAAAGGCCGATCTGCTGGCCCGGCTCGATGATTGCCTCAGGCGTAAGCTCCACGCGCTCGGACGCATAGCGCGTGAACATGTGCAGCGGCGGGTCGATGCGCAGGCACTCCTCCACCGTCGCCTCTGCCGCCTCGGGCGTTTCGAAGAACCGGCGCGGGTCGCCGCCTTCGTTGAGGATCGTTCGCACCGCGTTGCCGATCTGGTGCACGGTCGCTTCGTGGCCGGCATTGAGGAGCAGAATCGCCGACGATACGAGTTCCGCGTCCGACAGGCGGTCACCCTCGTCGCGCGCAGAGACCAGGAGACCGAGCAGGTCGTCGGCGGGACCGTTGCGACGCGCCTCCACCTCGCCGCGAATGAAGGACGCGAAGTCGCGCGCGGCCTCATTGGCGGCGATCTCCGTCGCCCGCGTCGGCGCGTGCATGTACATCGCGACCATGCGGTTCGACCATTCGACGAGCTGGCCGGCCATGTTGGCCGCAACCCCCAGCATTTCGGCGATCACCACGCTCGGCAGCGGGGTGGCGAAGGCCGGCAACAGGTCGATTGCGCCATCGTCCTCGAACCGGTCGATCAGCTGATTGGCTAGCTGTTCAATGCGCGGCCGCAGCCGCTCCACCTGCCGCGACACGAAGGCCCGGTTCACCAGCGTCCGCAGGCGCGTGTGGACCGGCGGCTCAAGCTCAAGCATCGATCCTGCCTCGAGCGCGTCGAAATCGGCAAGGTGCGCTCGATTTCCTCCGGCTGAAACCGATTCCATGTATCCGCCGGGTCGCTCCCGGCCGAAGCGCTTATCGCGCAGCGCGCGGTTCACCTCGTCATAGCCGGCCAGGCACCAGAATCCGTAGTCCTCCCAGAAGAACACGGGCGCCGTGCCCTGCAGAAAGGCATAGGCGGCGTATGGGTTCTGGATGAACTGGCTGTCGTGCGGATCGATGCGCACGCGGCGCGTTGCTGGTGTCAGGTAAAGGTACGGCGGGCGGATCATGCCCTGCTTCTTAGCCTGCCTTGTAATGGCCGGGCCAGCCCGTATTGTCCTCCCTAACAAGCGGCTGCGGAAGGGGGAGGCTGATGGAGGTCGTTGTCGTCGGCGCTGGCATCGCGGGGCTTTCCACCGCCTGGTCGCTCGCCAAGCGCGGGCATCGCGTCACCCTGTTGGAGCAGGGCTCTATCCCCAACCCGCTTGCAGCCTCGGGCGACCACCATCGCATTATCCGCCGCGCCTATCCGTCCGGCAGCGGCTACGGCCGGGCGATCACGGAGGCCTATTCCGCTTGGGAGGAGATGTGGGCCGATCTCGGCCAGCGCCACTATGACCATCGCGGCTTCGCCTGCGTGTCGCGCGAACCGGGCGACGAGGCCGAGGACTATCTTGAAGGCCTCAAGGAAGGCGGCTTTCCCTTCGACCTGCTGACCGCGGAAGAGACGGCTTCTCGCTGGCCATTCTTCGATCCCGCGACCATCCGCTACGCGTATTTTTCCGAAGAAGGCGGCGCACTGCACTCCAGGCGGATCGCGCTTGGCCTGTCCGAATGGCTGCGCGCCAACGATGTCGACGTGCGCGAACAGGCGAAGGTCGTGTCGGTGGACACAGATGCCGGAACGGTCACACTCGCCGATGGCGAGACCATCCACGCGGAACAGATCGTCGTCACGGCCGGCGCCTGGGTGACGAAATTGTTTCCTGACCTCGCGGGCACCTTGTCCATCCAGCGCACCGCGGTCGTCTACCTCGATCCTCCCGCGGATCTGAAGGAGGCCTGGGAGCGCGCGCCCGTGGTGCTCGACGTCGGCGGCAAGGTCGATGGCTACATCATTCCGCCGTCGGGCGGCGGTGGCCTGAAGTTCGGCACCGGCATGCACAAGAAGGTCAACCCGGACGCCGACGCCGACGCCGACCGCGTGCCGCGGCCGCAAGAGGGCGCGGAGATCCTCTCGCATTTCTCGCCGCCGATGGCGCGCCTGTCGGAATACACGGTGCTCGAGGTGGTCACCTGCGCCTATACCTTCACCGCCGACGAGCGCTTTTTCGGCATGCGCAAGGGAAAGGCGATCGTCGTCTCGGCCTGTTCCGGCCATGGCTACAAGTTCGGCGCGGCCGTCGGCCGTCGCGTCGCAGATGCCGTCGAGGACGGCGATATCGCCAGGCTGCATCGCTGGCTGAGGGCTGAAGCGGCGTAAACCATGCCTGCGCTTTCGGGCAGGACGGATGCGGGCGCCCTTGCGCTCGGCAGAGCCACGGACATATCTAGGGCAAACCACCCGCCTCGCGATTCCGCCGCAACCGCACGGAAATCGCCCTCGCAAAGGGACAGTCGATGAGAGACCCGGTCGAAACCTACATGAACCTCGTGCCGATGGTCGTCGAACAGACCAATCGCGGCGAACGGGCCTACGATATCTTTTCGCGGCTCCTGAAGGAGCGCATCATCTTCATCACCGGTCCGGTCGAGGACGGGATGGCGACGCTGGTCTGCGCCCAGCTCCTCTTCCTCGAAGCCGAGAATCCGAAAAAGGAAATCAACCTCTACATCAACTCGCCGGGCGGCGTGGTGACGAGCGGCATGGCGATCTACGACACCATGCAGTTCATCAAGCCGGCGGTGTCGACGCTCTGCATCGGCCAGGCGGCCTCGATGGGTTCGCTGCTGCTCTGCGCAGGCGAGAAAGACATGCGCTTCGCCACGCCGAACGCGCGCATCATGGTGCACCAGCCGTCGGGCGGCTTCTCCGGCCAGGCGTCTGACATCGAGCGCCATGCGCAGGACATCATCAAGCTGAAGCGTCGCCTCAACGAGGTCTATGCCAAACACACCGGCAAGGACTACGAAATGATCGAGCGCACGCTCGACCGTGACCACTTCATGACCGCCGACGAAGCGAAGGAGTTCGGTCTGATCGACCGGGTCATCGCCTCGCGCGATGCGGTCGAGGCGACTGGCGCCGGATGATGTGATCGGATATGCGGCCGACAGAAGGCGCTTTTTCACGGTTCTGCGTCAATTCTGTCACATTTTGCTGTTCCCACCTGCGAAGCGAGGCCCTACGTTAAGCTTCTGTAGAGTTTCGACGCCTTAGCCTTGGCATGGGAGCTGCGAATCGTTGCCGCATTTTCTGATTTGTGTTTCGTTCGGAAATGTCGTGAATCGCGCCCTCCCGCGTCGGGAAGCGCCGATGCCCAACGCGATCGTGGGCCGTCTCGGAACGGTGATCGCGGATACGCGGCAGTGAAAGGACTTGGACGATGAGCAAGGTCAGCAACGGCGGCGATTCGAAGAACACGCTCTACTGTTCCTTCTGCGGGAAGAGCCAGCACGAGGTCCGCAAACTGATCGCCGGCCCGACGGTATTCATCTGCGATGAATGCGTCGAACTGTGCATGGACATCATCCGCGAGGAGAACAAGACCTCGACGCTGAAGTCGCGCGAAGGCGTTCCGACCCCGCAGGAAATCCTGAAGGTGCTCGACGACTATGTGATCGGGCAGCCCTACGCCAAGCGCGTCCTGTCGGTCGCCGTCCACAATCACTACAAGCGCCTGGCGCATGCGTCGAAGTCGAACGACGTCGAGCTGGCCAAGTCGAACATTCTTCTGATCGGCCCGACCGGCTGCGGCAAGACGCTCTTGGCGCAGACGCTGGCGCGCATCATCGACGTGCCGTTCACCATGGCTGACGCCACCACGCTCACCGAGGCCGGCTATGTCGGCGAGGATGTCGAGAACATCATCCTCAAGCTGCTGCAGTCGGCCGACTACAACGTCGAGCGCGCCCAGCGCGGCATCGTCTACATCGACGAGATCGACAAGATCTCGCGCAAGTC
>NZ_JANJTZ010000065.1 GCF_024710845.1 Mesorhizobium sp. | reverse complement strand
CGTCGAGCCGGGGATCTCCTTCGGCAAGCCAGCCAAAAGCAGCGCCATGCGCGCGACGTTACGGTTGTCCTCGCCCGCCTGGTTGGCGCAGCCGTAGATCGCGTCGTCCACCGCGCCCCAGTCGACGCCCGGATTGCGCTCGACCAGCGCCTTGAGCGGCACCGCGGCCAAATCGTCGGCGCGCACGGACGAGAGCGACCCGCCGAAGCGGCCGATCGGCGTGCGGATGTAGTCGCAGATATACGCTTCGGTCATGTCAGGCGTCCGTTCTTGAAGCGAGTGGGGAGGCTACATCTCGCCCACGGTGAGGTATTTGCGGTCGCGGTAGATCAGCGGCGAACTCTCCGCCGTGCGTGTCGCCAGGATATGGCCGATGACGAGGAAGTGCGTCTTCACCTCGACGGTTGCGTGGATTTCACAATCGAAAACCGCTGGCGCGCCGACCAGCACCGGCGCACCGGTGACGATCGTCGTCCAGTCGCCGGCATCGAAACGGCGTTCGCGCGGAGCCGTGGAGAACGAGCTCGCGACGTCGAGCTGCGGAACGCCGAGCACGCTGACGCAGAACACCCGCGAGCGCATTAGAGCCTCGCAGATCCAGGATTGCTTGTTGACGCCGATCGACATCAGAGGCGGGTCTTCCGAAACGGAGGCAGCCGACGTCACGGTAATGCCGTAGCGGCGGCCGTCGTCTACCGTCGTGACCACCGCCACACCGGAAGCGAGTTGCCGCATGGCGGCGCGAAACTGGATATCCTCCACGGCTGGCAATCCTCTCGGCATGACGGTCACGGTCAAAATCCTCCTTCAGGATAAGGCGCCGGCCTTCCGGTCGCCGCGCGTTCCGCCGCCGCGGGAGACGAGGTAGCCCCCGTCGACCGGCAGTATGACGCCGGTCAGGTATCGCGCCGCTTCGGAGGCAAGCCAGACGACGGCGCCGGCGACGTCCTCGGGTTCGCCGATCCGTCCGATCGGAACATTGGCGCCGATCCAGTCCCGTCCCTCAGGCGTGCTGGCGATGCCGTTGCTCAGCATGTCGGTCATGATCGCGCCCGGCGCGACCGCATTGACGCGGATGCCCTTGCGGCCATATTCCGCCGCCGCGCTCTTGGTCAGCCCAACCACGCCATGCTTGCTGGCATTGTAAGCGCTGATGTTGGGCACGACCGACAGGCCGCTGATCGAGGCGTTGTTGACGATCACGCCGCCGCACGCCAGCATCGCGCCGATCTCCAGTTTCAATGCCAGGAACATGCCACGCAGGTTGACCGACATCAGCCGGTCGAATTCCTCGACGGGGGTCTCGTGCAGGCGATAGGCCTTGCTGCTGACGCCCGAATTGTTGAACGCGATGTCGATTCCGCCGAAGCGGGCGAGGCCTTCGTCGAAGGCACCCTTCAGCGCGGCTTCGTCCGTGACGTCGGCTACGAAAACCGCCGCCGTGCCGTCCGCCGCCTCGATCTCGGCGGCAAGCGCATCGAGCGCGGCCCTGTCGCGGCTGATCAGGGCGACTTTGGCGCCATTGCTGGCCAATGCACGGGCGGTGGCGGCGCCGATGCCCCTGCTTGCACCTATGACAAAGGCAACCTTGTCGCGAAGATCAGTCATCTCGTCTCCATCCCGTCGACCGTCTGAAATCTCAGCCGGTCCGATCGCCCGCGCGTCCTCGGCACGTTGCAGTCGCCGCGATCTGTCTTTTGTATAAAATACAAATTCCTGTTCCGCAAGGGTATCGTAGGAGCTGTCTTGGATCAGATCTCGAGAGCTGAAGCCCGGTCGCGTATCTCTGCCGGGAGTGGAACGGCGCGTCGGGTAGAAAGGTCGAGCAGGACGATCACCGCTTCGGCGGAACAGACCGCCTCGCCGTCCGCAAGATTGATGAAGACATGCCGGAACCGCCAGGTCTTGTCGCGGACGAGGCCTATGCCGCTGCGCAGTTCGAGGCAGTCGCCGGCGCGCGGCCAGCGGAGATAGCGCAGGCGGTAGCCGACCGCGGCGCGGCCGAGACCATGGCGCAACATGTAAGGCCGGTCGAGGCCCATCCCGGCCAGCAGGAAGGGAACACCGCCAGCCATGCGGTCGAAGAAGAAGCGCGGCGGCATGATGCCGGTATGGTCGACTTGCCACGCCGCCACCTCGGCGCGGCTCAGGATCGCCATGTGTTCGCGATCCGTGGCACCGGGAAACCAATCTCCGGCGCTCCAGACCGGATCGGCAATTGCCTGTGCTGGCGGCTGAAACCGATCGGACAGATCGACGGGCGCGCGATCGGCTCCAGCAAGATCGCTCTCGACGACGGCGGCGGGGCGGCCATCGCCCGCGGCGATCTTCACCCGCAGCGTCTCCGCTCCCTGACCTGTCAGCGACACCCGCGACGCTGCGGCGTCGCCCGCTTTCAGTTCTCCCGCAAAGCGATAGCGATGTTCCAGCGGCCGCACGATGCGGGCATCCGCCCGGCCGGCGGCGCCCAAGGCCATTGCCTCAGCGGCAGTCACCCGCTGCGCGTAGAACTGGACGTTCATATGTCCCATGACATCGCTCTCGCGGCCACGAACGAGGTCAAGCGTCGCGGCACGCGATGCGTCGCCCGTCATGGACGCGGCGACCGATGGCAGCGGCCCTCGTCCGGGACCGCTGGCGCGGGCGAAAGCGACGCCGTCGGACAGATCCACCATCGTGTGATGCAGGACTTCGCCCCGCCGTTCGGTGCGGATTTCGACCAGCGCTCCGGCGACCGGCCGCTGCCCCTCGATCGCCCGGATCGCTCTTTCGTCCGCCCCCGCAATTCGCGCAGCCTCGGCAAAGGCTCCAGCCAGGAACCCGAACTCCCATCGCCCATCGGGATCGCATTCCCAGGCCGGAACCTGACCCCGCCACGTCGCGACGCCGTTCATTGAAACTCCGCTGACAGATGCAAATGGATCGCGAAGCCGATCGCTGCTCAGACGGCGAGATGCGCGCGGCGGATCTCGTCATTCGCCATGATCTCGTCGAGCCGCCCCTCGTAGCGGATGCGGCCGCGGTCGACGACATAGGCGCGGTCGCCGACGGCGTGGGCGAAGTAGAGGTTCTGCTCGGACAGGAGGATAGACATTCCCTCGTCCTTCAGCGTCTTCACAGCCCGTGCCATCTGCTCGACGATGATCGGCGCCAGTCCCTCCGACGGCTCGTCCAGCAGGATCGCGAGCGGATTTCCCATCAACGCGCGGCCGACGGTCAGCATCTGCTGCTCGCCGCCCGACAGGCGCGCCCCGTCCTGGTCCCGCCGCTCGCCGAGATTTGGAAACAGGTCGAAAAGGCGTTCCGGCGTCCATGGCTTTGAAGCGTCCGCGGGCGCACGCCGACCGACTTCTAGGTTCTCCAGCACGGTCAGGCCGGAGAAGATCCGCCGGTCCTCCGGCACATAGGCGAGGCCGAGCCGGCTGATCCTGTAGGGGCGAAGCGCTCCGACGTCGCGGCCGCGAAATTCGACCCGCCCGCTTCGGCCGGACAACAGTCCCATGGCGCTCTTCATGATGGTTGACTTGCCGGCCCCGTTGCGGCCGAGCAGCGCGACGACCTCGCCGCGGCCGAGCGTCAGGTCGACGTCGTGCAGGATGTGCGCACGTCCGTAATATGCGTTGAGCCCCGTGATCTTCAGCATCGCCTCGCCCATCAGTGCGCCGCCTCCAGCGTGCCGCCGAGATAGATCCGTTTCACTTCGCTGTTGTCGCGCACTTCGGCCGGGGTGCCGACGGTGACGACCGCGCCGCGGTTCATCACCACGATGTGCGCCGCATGCGCGAACACCACGTCCATGTCGTGTTCGGTGAACAGCACCGCCATCCCTTCTTCGCGCACGATCGAGGCCGTCAGTTGCATCAGCGCCTCGCGCTCTGACGGCGACATGCCGGCGGTCGGCTCGTCCATCAGCAGTAGCTTCGGCCGGTGCGCGATCGCCACGGCGAGTTCGACGCGCTTCAGGTCGCCATAGGCTAGTACGCCGCACATCTGGTCGCGGCGGTCGGCGAGACCGATCCGTTCGAGGATTGCGACCGCCTCCTCGGCATAGAGCCGGTTGGCGAGCGGCAGCAGCGCACGGATCCGGCCGTGGTGCGACATCAGCGCCATCTGTACGTTCTCGCGCACCGTCATCGACATGAAGGTCGCGGAGATCTGGAATGTCCGGCCGACGCCGCGCCGCCAGATCTGACGCGGCATAAGGCCAGCGATGTTCTCGCCTTCGAGCATGATGCTGCCGGCACCCGGCCTGATCTGTCCGCCGACCATGTTGAAGCAGGTCGACTTTCCCGCGCCGTTCGGCCCTATGATCGCCAGCATCTCGGCGCGGTTGAGCGAGAAGCTGACGTCGCGCACGGCGCGCACGCCACCGAAGGACTTTGCCAGGCCGGTCACCTCGAGAAGCGCGCTCATGCCGTTCTTTCCTCGACAGCGGGAATCGGCGAACGCGTGACTGTCCGGCTGAACCAGTCGCGTGCGTTGACGAAGCCGACGATGCCGCGCGGGAAGGCCAACACAAGCACGATGATGATGACGCCGAGCACGAGGCGCCACTGATCGGTCAGCGGCATGATGTAGGCCTTGAGGAAGGTGAACGCGGCGGCGCCCACCAGCGGGCCGACGACGGTCTGCACGCCACCGATCAGCGACATGATCAGCGCGTCGGCCGAGATGTCCATCGATAGCAGACTCGGGTCGACTCCGCCCTTGAGGAACATGAAGGAACTGCCCGCCAGTCCGGCCGCGGTGCCCGCCAGGGCGAACGCCAGCACCCTGTGCCGCCTGAGGTCGATGCCGATCGCGTCGCATCGAAGGGCCGAGTCCCGACCGGCCCGCAGCGTGTAGCCGAACGGCGAAAACACTGCCCGCCAGATGACGGCGATCGCGGTGCCGCAGACGGCAAGGGTAAGGTAGTAGTATGCGCCGGTGGCCGATGCCCACCCCGGCATCCAGACGCCTACGATACCGTTGTCGCCGCCGGTCAGTTCCACCCATTGGAACGCGACCGACCAGACGATCTGTGCGAAGGCCAGCGTCAGCATGGCGAGGTAGATGCCGGTCCGCCGCACGATGAACCATCCGACACCCAGCGCGACGACGCCCGCGATGAGAGGTGCCGCAAGCAGTGCCGCGCCAGCCGGCACGCCGTAGTTCTTGACGGCGATCGCAGCCGTGTAGGCGCCGATGCCGAAGAAGGCCGCGTGCCCGAAGGAAAGGATGCCGCCGGTGGCGACGATGAAGTTGAGGCTGAATGCGAGCAGGCCGAAGATGATCGCCTGCGTCGAGAGCTTCACGATATAGTCCGGCGCGAACAGCGGCAGGACCATCAGGACCGCGAGGACCGCGACCACCAGGTGCGCGGCGTAAGGCCGGTCCGGTGGCGCAGCCTTCGTCTCCGCGAGGTCGCTCGTCGTCTGCGGCTCGGGCCGTCCGAGCAGGCCCCATGGCCGGAACATCAGCACGATCGCCATCACCGCGAAGACGAGCACGAGCGTGCTTTTCGGAAAGATCAGGATACCGAACGCCTGCAGCAGCCCGATCAGGATCGAGGCTAGCAGCGCGCCGCCGATGCTGCCGAGGCCGCCAATCACCGTCACGACGAAAGCTTCGAGGATGACCCGGACGTCCAGGTAGATGTTGGCGGGCTCGCGCGGCAGCTGCAGCCCGCCGGCGAGGCCGGCGAGGGCTGCGCCGAGAAAGAATACGCTGGTGAACAGTTTTGCCTGATCGACACCGAGGATGTCGGCCATTTCGCGGTCGCGCGTCGCCGCCCGCACCAGCGTGCCCCAGCGGGTCCGGTGCAGCAGCAGCCACAGACCGACGAAGACCGCCGGGCCGGCGAAGAGCATGAACAGTTCGTACTGCGGGAAACGCAGGCCGAAGATCGTCACCGCGCCGCGCAGACCGGGGATGCGCGGGCCGACGATCTGGTCGTAGCCCCAGATCAGCACCACCGCGTCCTGCATGATGAGCACGATGCCGAAGGTGGCGAGGATCTGCAGCATGTGTGGCGCGTGGTAGAGCCTGCGCAGGATCAGCACCTCGATGGCGACGCCGACCAGTCCGACCGCAAGCGCCGCGCAGAGCATCGCGAACCACGGCCCGATCGCAGGACCGAGGGCGGCGACGACCGGCCCATAGATGGTGACAGCTGCGTAGGCGCCCAGCATGAACAGCGAGCCATGCGCAAAATTGACGATGCGGCTGACGCCGAAGATCAGGGTCAGGCCGCTCGCCACGAGAAAGAGCGACGACGCGCCCGCCAGGCCGGTCAGGACCTGGTTGACGACGAAGCTCAGATCCATGGCCGCAGTGCCCCGGATACGGTCCCGCCGGCTGGCGCGACGCACAGAAATCGCATGACATCCTCCCGTGGGCGGCATGCTCCCGAATGCCGTCTAATGCTGTCTGAATTGCATACTTTTATAGAAAATACAAATTCATTGTCGCGCGGGTGAGCGCGAGGTACATTCCTCAGGTCTCGGCAACGTGTTCGATCGGCCGGCCCGCCATGGACAGGAAGGACAGGAGGAACAGCTGGCGACCCTTTGCCAGCGTCTGCTCGGAATCGAACAGCATGTTGGTCGAGAGGCCGACCAGGAGCGCGTGCAACGCAATCGCATCGTCGGACACATCGGCATCCGGCGTTCCTCGCGCTTCGGCCAGCGTTCGCTTGATGATGCCGAGAACCTGATCGTCATGCGCGACCTTCAGCGCGTGCAGGCGCTTGTTGTGAATTGCGATGCCGAAGATCTCGAACAGCACGCTGATCCGGTCGCGCGTCACCCGCTCGCCGAAGAAGCGGTCGGCGATCGCCACGATGCGCCGGTCCACCGGCAGACCGGCGATCTCGTCCAGGTCGTGCCGCACGATCTGGATGAAGTGCTCCAGATAGTACTCCAGCACCACGTCCTTGCCGTCGAAATAGTAGCGGACATGGCTGGCCGACATGCCGGCTTCCTCGGCCAGATCGCGAAGGCTGGTGAAGGCGTAGCCCTTCTTGCGGATGCAGCGGTGCAGGGCCTGCATGATGTGGCGGCGCTGCTCCTGATGGTTCGGAGGCAGCGACTGCGCGGAGGACGACTTGCGAGGCGGCACGGCAATATCCCGATTTGAATCAAGACCAAGATACCGTACCGGCGCGCGGGTCCGTCAAGGGCGCGGGCGGGCGATTTCAGCCCGGCAGGCCGAGCACCGCCTTGGCCAGGATGTTGCGCTGGATTTCGTTCGATCCGCCGTAGATCGTCGGCGGCGTCGCTTCCAGATACTGGTTCATCACATCGACCGTACTCGCCTCGAACTGAACCGCCCGCTTGAAGCCGCCCAGCTCGCCGCCGAGCTCGACCATTTCCGCGGTGATGCGCTGGAACAGTTCGGTGGCCCAGACTTTCAGCATGGAGACGTCGGGACCGAGCCGCTGACCCTTTTCGGCCATTCCGACATACCGCCGGAACGAGGCCTCGAGCGCGACGAGGTCGAGCCTCAACTGCGTCAGCCGGTCGACGAAGGCGGCGTCAGCGAGGCTGGCCGTCTCACGCGCTAGAAGTTCGAGGCGTTCCAGCGCGTAGGCCGACTGCCGCGGCGAGCCGAGTGTGATGCGTTCGTCGCCCAACAGCGACTTAGCCATCGTCCAGCCCTTGTCGATCTCGCCGACGAGGTTTTCGCAGGGCACCCGCGCGCCGTCGAAGAAGACCTCGGCGAACTCGGATTCGCCCTTCAGGTTCATGATCGGCCGGACCGTGATTCCCGGCGTCTTCATATCGGCCAGCAGGAAACTGATGCCGGCCTGCTGCGGCACGGCCTTGTTAGTCCGCACCAGCATGAAGATCCAGTCGGCGTGCGGCGCCATCGAGGTCCAGATCTTCTGACCGGTCACGACGAAATCATCGCCGTTCAGCACCGCCTCGGTCCGCAGGCTGGCGAGGTCCGACCCTGCACCGGGCTCGGAATAGCCCTGGCACCAGATCTCGCGGCCTTCTGCGATCCCGGGCAGGAAACGTGCCTTCTGCGCATCGGTCCCATAGCGGATCAGCAGCGGTCCTAAGAGGTGGATCGCGTGATCGGGCAGCCGCCCGGTGCCGTGGCGGCCGAGTTCGTCGTAGTAGATCAGGTATTTGCCGATCGAGAGCCCCATCCCGCCATGCTCGCGCGGCCAGTGCGGCGCAAGCCAACCCTTCCGCGCCAGGGCGTCGAGCCAGGGCCGGATCTCCGCGATCGTCGGCCGTCGGTCGAGATAGCGCAGATGCTCCGGGTAGGCGGCGTGCAGGAAAGCGCGCAGCTCGGCGCGAAACTCCTCGTCCCGCAGCGCGTTCATGTCGCGCGGGTCCCTTGCGATGGCTTCCATGCGAGCCTCCGTCACGAGCCGGTGAAGTTCGGCGCGCGCTTTTCCATGAAGGCGAGGACCGCCTCCCGCGCGTCCGGCGTCTTCGACAGTTCCGCCGTCATGTTCTGCTCGAAGCGGTAGGATTCGCGCGCCGGCATCTCGCTGATCGTGTTCATTGTCTGCTTGGCGTAGCGCATCGCCGTCGGGCTTTTTGCGGCGAGTTCCCGCGCGAACGACATGGCCGTCTCCATCAGCGCCTCGGGCGGCACGCAGGCCTCGATCAGACCGAGCCGGTAGAGTTCGGCGGCCGTCATGCGGTAGCCCATGAACATCATTCGGCGCGCGGTCGAAGGGCTGAACATCGATTGCACCACCGTGCCGCCGCCCATCAGCCCGACATCGATCTCCGGCAGGCCGACCGAGGCGTTCTCCGACGCGATGAGGATGTCGCTGTGCGCAGCGAGACCGAAGCCTGCTCCGAGCGCAACCCCGTTGATCGCCGCCACCACCGGCTTCTTGCACTCGCGGATGGCATAGAAGGACTCGCGCGCCGCGCGCAGGTACGACCAAGTGTCGCCGTCATCCTTCACGGCCTGTCCGCGCTTCTTCATGTCGACGCCGGCGCAGAATGCCTTGCCCGCGGCGGTCAGCACCACGGCCCGCACCGACGCCATGTCGCCCAACCGGTCGAAGGTCCGTGTGATCTCCTGGTAATTGTCGAGGCCGAGCGCATTGACCGGCGGCATGTCGAGCGTGACGATTGCGACCGCCCCATCGAACTGGAGCCGGATGCCGTTCCTGATGTCCATTGTCTCACTCCTGTCCGCTGTAGCCATAGAAGCGCGCCAGTCGACGGCGGTGCACGGGCGCGCCGCCCATCCATGCCGATTTCACGATCGCCCGTTTGAGGTAGAGACCGATGTCGTGTTCGTCGGCGTAGCCGATCGCGCCGTGCAACTGGATGCTCTGCCGCCCATTGGCGAGCGCGGCGGCCGATGCTTTTGCCTTGACGGCGCTGGCGGCGCGCGCGCGCTTTTCGGCATCGTCGCCGACGCAGGCTTCGATGGCCTCGTCAAGCAAGGCGCGCACGAGCTCCCTCTGCATCCAGAGATCGACAAGCCTGTGCTGAAGCACCTGGAAACCGCCGATCGGCCGGCCAAACTGAGCTCTTTGGCCAAGGTAGCTGTGCGTCCTGTCGAACGCGGCCCGGATGACGCCAAGCAGTTCGGCCGCGCCGATCACGGCCGCCTCGTCGACAAGGCGCGTCAGCAGCGGCCCGGTCGCCGTCGGTGAGGCGATGACGTCGCCCGACGTCAGTTCGACGCCGTCGAATACGACCGTCTGAAGCCAACTTCCGTCGATACAGAGATCGCCCCGCATCGAGAGGCCAGCCGCGTCGCGGGCGACCCAGACGATCGAAGGTCCATCCGCCGTCTCGGCGGTCACGGCGAATCCCGTCGCCCCGGCGGCGGCCGGCACGAACCGCTTCGTGCCGGACAGCGTGAGGCCGCCCTTGGAGATCGGCGCGAGCCGCACGGATGGCGCGAGCGCGTCGATCGTGTTGGAGCCTTCCTGCCAGGCCAGCGCCGGTATGATGTCGCCCGAGACGATCTGCGGCAGGAGGCGTTCGCGCAGGGTCGCGTTATCGCCGCGAGCAATGGCGAGCGCGGCGACGGTGGCGGGTCCAAACGGCTCCGGCGCCAGATCGGCCGCAAGTTCCTCTGCGACGATGCAGATTTCCGCCAATCCGAGGTCGAGGCCGCCCGACGTCTCAGGGATCGCTATGCCCGTCCAACCGGCTTGCGCCATCGCGCGCCAGATCGTGGCGTCGTACCCCGGTTCGAGATCTCGATGCCGGCGGGTGCGCGCGACGCCCGGATGAAGTGCACCGAAGTCCTGCACGCTCCTGCGCAGCATATCGGAGATCTCCGCGCTTGCGTCGTCCTCCAATCGGGCCGCGGCCGTATTCATGCCGCCACCATCCCGCCATCGACGGGCAGCAGGACGCCGGTCACGTATCCGGCCGCCGGCGAACACAGGAAAAGGACGGCGCCAGCGACGTCCGCCGGCTGGCCGACGCGATCGATCGGCACGCGCGATGTGAGTTCCCGCGTCGCCGCTTCGTTCTTCATCAGCGGCGTCGTCATGGGTGTTGCGATGACGCCCGGCGCCACTGCGTTGACCCGGATGCCTTCTTTCACCCAGGCGCTCGCGAGGCTCTTGGTCAGCAGCAGAAGCCCGCCCTTGCTCGCTGCATAGGCTGGCAGGTAGGCTGATCCGAACTGGCTGTAGAAGGAGCAGAAGTTCACGATCGCCCCGCCCCGCCCTGCCATCTTCGCCCGCGCTGCGTTGGCGAGGCGCAGCGCGCCGGTGAGGTTGATGTCGGTGACCCTGGTGAATACGGCCGGATCGAACTCGGCCCGTCGCGGCACGCTCATCCCCGCGCAGTTCACGACGATATCGAGACGGTCCATCGCGCTGACGACACCGTCGATGGACGCCTGGTCGGCGACATTGAGGATCGTCCTTTGGACGGAGACGCCGTCTTCGAACGGGGAGGATGCGATCTCGGTCACGCTGATGCCAGTCGCGACGACGGACACGCCGGCCGCGGCAAGCGCCGTCGAGACCGCATGGCCGATGCCGGTGGTCCCGCCGACGACGAGGGCCGCGAGGCCGCCCTGGAACAGGGGCGCCATGCGGCGGCCGAGATCGGCCGGCTCGAGCGCCGGAGCCGTGAGAGCCGCGCCGATCATGCGAGTGCCCTCGCGCCGGGAACCCATCCGTAGGGACGCCACCCTCCGGTGACGCTTGCGCCGCAGTCGACGACCAGATTCACGCCCGTGATGGCGCTCGCGAGGTCGGAGGCGAGGAAGAGAACGGCGCCCGCCACTTCCTGCGGCAACACCATCCTGCCGAGCGCCGTGAAATCCTCGAGCGGTGTCGCGTCGCGCGCGCCGGCCTCGATCTTCTCGCGGATGAACGGCGTCAGCGTGTGGCCGGGGGAGACGGAATTGATGCGAACGCCGGAACGACCCCATTCCGCCGCGAGATTTCCCGTCATCATCACGACTCCGGCCTTGGCCGGGCCGTAGGCGTGGAGCGGGCCGTTCATCGTGGCGGCGATCGACGCGATATTGATGATCGAGCCCTTGCCGCGCCGCGCCATTCGCCCGCCCGCCTGGGTGCAGACCAGCCAGGTCCCGCGCAGGTCGACCGCGACGATTTTGTCCCAGGATGTCTGCCGCATTTCCTCGGGCGCCTTCGGCATCTGCGCGATGCCCGCGCTGTTGACGACGATGTCGAGCGGCCCGACAGCCGCTTCGGCGGCACTGAACAGGTCGCTGACGGATTGATCGGAGGAGATGTCGACGCCCAGGGCGGTCGCCCCTATGGCCGACGCCTGTCGCTCCGCGGCCGCCAGATCTAGGTCGGCAACGACGACGCGAGCGCCTTCCCGCGCGAGCAGGGCGGCACAGGCGGCGCCGATGCCGGATCCGGCTCCGGTCACCAGCGCGCTGCGCCCGTCGAGATTGGTCAAATGCACCATGAGAAATCCATGCAGGTCAGTTGAAGGGAGCAAGCAGAACCTTGCCGTGCGAATTCGGTCGAAGGAGGCTGTCGAACAGAGCCGGAAAGGCGGGAAACCCGACGACGCTGGAGATCGCGGGTCGCACGTCAATCGCGCCGTCTTCGATCATGCGGCAGGCTTCCCTGAAGGCGCCGGTGGAATAGGCCTTCGAGAAACGGATGGTCAGCTCCTTGTAGAAGCCGGTCATGGCGTTCAGCAGAACCGGTTTCGCACCCAGCGCGACGACCACGATCCGCGCACTGCGCGCGGCAATGGCGCAGGCGAAGTCGAGCGTCGCATCGCCTCCGGCCGCGTCGAAGACGACGTCCGGACGCCCCTTCGCCAGATCGCGGATCGTCTCGTCGGCATGGCCGCGCGACGCGTCCACCACCCCGTCGGCGCCCATCGTCAGCGCCCGGCTCAGGCGTTCCGGCGCGATGTCGGACACGACGATGCTGCGGGCGCCGTTGCGGCGGCACGCCGCGACGAGGAGCAGGCCGATCGGGCCGGCGCCGATGATGAGGACCCGCGCGCCGCGCAGCGGCATTCCAAGCGACACGGCATGCAGGCAGACGGCCAGGGGTTCGGCCAGCGCGGCACGCTGGTCGTCGACATCTCCACTGATCGGCACCGAGTGATGCGCATCGGCCACGGCGTATTCGGCGTAGGCGCCGGCCGCGCCTGACAGGCCCATGAAACGCGCGGAACGGCAGTCGGCCGGCCGTTGCGACCTGCAGGCCCCGCACCGGCCGCAGGACAGGATCGGAAAGCCGGCGGCCCTGTCGCCAACGCGCCAGCGCTCCTTTCCGCCGGCGCCAACTTCCACCACCTCGCCCGCGAACTCGTGACCGAGTATGGTACCGGCGGGAAGGGGGTCTCCGAAGACACCGTCGGCGTAGCTGGCTGCGTGCAGGTCGCTGCCGCAGATTCCGCAGGCGCCGACGCGCAGCACGAGTTCGCCGGCCCGGGCGACGGGGTCCGGCATGCGGTCGATTCGGAGGGGTTTTGCGATGGCGTCGAAGACGGCGGCGAGCACGGTGGAAGCCCTCCTCAGCTCCATTGCGCGGTGATGACAATTTTTATATAAGATACAAATCACGGTGTGGGAAGCCTGAATTTCCAGACACCTGCGGGAGGAGAGAATATTGAAGGGCGGTACCTCGCATATGCGATCGCGCGACGACGCGTCGCCGCCTCCGGCGTCTGCCGAATGGCGCGACATTCGCTCCGCCAATTCGATCCACGAGCTGCTGTCGCGTGTCTGGTCGCATGACAGCGATCGGATCGCGGTGACCGAGATTCCGACCGGCGATCCGGACGACGGCGACATTCGCCTCACCCGGGGACAGCTTCTCGACCGGGTGAACCGCGCAGCCAATCTGTTTGCCTCGGCGGGGATCGGACCGGAGGACGCGGTTGCGACCTTGTTGCCGTCGGGTATCGATGCGCTCACCGTGCTCTACGGCGCACAGGCCGCCGGTATTGCTGCGCCGCTCAATCCTCTGCTCGGGATTGCCGAGCTGGAACACCTGCTCACGCTCTCGGGCGCGCGTGTTCTCGTCGCGAGCAGCGATCCATCCATCGGCGTATGGACAACGGCGCAGGAACTCGCCAGGCGTCTGCCGCGGTTGCGTCTCTTTTCCGTCGGCCCCCCGACGCCGGACGCAGTCGACTTCGGCACGGCCTGCACCCAACAGGGCGGTGCGAGGCTTGGCTTCGATAGGCTCGTCCGGCCGGTCGACATCGCCTGCTACGTGCATACAGGCGGCACCACCGGCATGCCGAAGCTCGCCTGTATCAGTCACGACAGCTTCCTCTACGGCGGCTGGGTGCAGTCGCGATGCTGGGGCTTTGGCGCGACAGACGTGATCCTGAGCGCGCTTCCGCTGTTCCACATTTCCGGGTTGGCGACGCTAGGAAACGTTCCGCTCTCCGTCGGCGCCGAAGTGGTCTTTCTGTCGCCGACTGGGTTTCGCAACCCCAAGATCGTCGCGAACTTCTGGCGCATCGTGGAGCGCTACAGGGGCAGTTTCTCGGCCTTCGTGCCGACGATCGCGGCGACGCTCTCCTCCGTTCCGACGGACGGGCGCGATCTCTCGTCGCTGCGCACGATCATGACTGGCGGCGCGGCTCCCCCCGTCGATACGCTCGCAAGGCTCAGGGCTCACGTCGCGGCTGACATCGTCGTCACCTTCGGCCAGACGGAGTGTATCGTCGGCACCGGCAACCGGCCTGGCGAGGCGATCGATCCGCGCTCGTCGGGCAAGCCGCTTCCGGGCATGCGGCTCGCCATCCGCGATCTGGCCAGTGGCCGCGACCTTGGGCCAGGAAAGCCCGGAGAGATCCTCCTGTCGGGTCCGGCGGCATTCAATGGCTACAGGGGCCGGCCGGCGGGCGAAGGCCGCACGGCAGACGGGTGGGTCCTCACCGGCGATGTTGGCTGGATCGACGATGACGGGGTGCTCTTCGTCACCGGTCGCTCGAAGGACCTGATCATACGCTCGGGCCACAATATCGACCCGCGCTCGATCGAAGAAGCCGGCGCGTCGCATCCGGCAGTGGCGAGCTGCGCCGCGGTCAGCGCTCCGGATCGCTATGCCGGCGAACTGCCGGTGCTCTATGTCACGCTTCGTGACGGCACGGAGGCGACGGCGGACGAGATCAGGGAATGGGTCTCCGCGCGGGTACCCGAAAGGCCGGCTGCCCCCAAGACGGTGCGGATTCTCCCTTCGCTTCCATCGACCGCCGTCGGCAAGATCTACAAGCCGGCCCTGCGGCTCGACGCCGCCGAGTTCGTCGCAAGGCGCGAACTCGCGGACCTGATCGCCGATGGAAGCGTGGCGAGCGTCACCGCGCGTTCCGACGACCGGCTGGGCATCGTTCTGGACATCCTGCCGAACATCCGATGGTCGCCAGACGACCTGAAGTCCCGCGTCGAAGAACGGCTCGCCGGGTTGCTCGTCCATCCGAGGCTGATCACGCCGGCCGCCACCGACCCAACAGGAAGCTAACGATGCAGAATCGCCGCTACGTCCTCGTCCGACACACGGACCAGGCACCCATCGCCGACTGTGTGGAATGGCGCGTGGATTCGGTCGGCACGCCGGGGCCGGGCGAAGTTCTGACCAAGACGCTCCTGCTCTCCGTCGACCCTGCAAACCGCGGATGGATGAGTTCCACGCCGCCCTCTTATATGAAGGGTGTCGGCATTGGCGACACCGTGCGATGCAGCTCGATCGACCGCGTCGTCGCCTCAAACCATCCGGACTTTGCGCCGGGGGACTTCGTCGAGGCAATGAGCGGCTGGCAGGACTACGCCATAGCGCCCGGACATGAACTGCGGCGCATCGAGCCACGCGGTGATCTCGAACTGGAGCTGAGCCTTTATGGCCTGTCGGGCCTGACCGCCTATGTCGGCCTGTTCGACATCGGCAAGCCGAAACCCGGCGAAACCATCTTCGTGTCGGCCGCGGCGGGTTCGGTCGGCACGATCGTCGGTCAGCTGGCAAAGGCCGCGGGGTGCAGGGTCGTCGGCAGCGCGGGGTCACAATCCAAATGCCGCTGGCTCACCGACGAGCTCGGCTTCGACGCGGCCGTGAACTACCGGGACGGGGCTCTGCGCAAACAGCTGCGCGCAGCGTGCCCCGACGGGATCGATATCTATTTCGACAACACCGGTGGCGAGGCGCTGCAGGCGGCCGTTCTGCTGGCAAATGAGCGCGCGCGTGTCGTGTGCTGCGGGGTCATCTCCCGGTGGGACGCGGCACAGGACCAAGCCATCAAGGGAATTCCCGGCCTGATCGCGATGAAAAGCATGACGATGCAGGGCTTCATCGTGTTCGACAATCTGCATCGGCGCAACGAGGCGTTTGGCCTGCTTGGCCGTTTGGTGGCGGATGGGCGGCTGAAGGTGGCGAGCGATATGGTCGAAGGCCTCGAGAATGCCCCCGCGGCGCTCGCCGGCCTGTTCGCGGGTGAAAACATGGGAAAGCGTATGATCAGGGTGTCGGCACAGTAACGGCAACCGATTCAACACTGGCATCTTCCTATCGAAGAGACAGTTTCGGTCTGTTCGACGCGAATGGCGTCGTCAGCACTGGCCGGCCTTCGATAAGTCGATCTGCACGGTATGAAACGATTCCACCGCGTCTGCGGAGCCGGCACGAGCTTGACGCGGCCGGGCGATCGTTCTCGACTGCGGCTATGGATTCGATGTCACAGCGCGACCGGTTGCAGACAGTCTTCGAGATAGGTCAGCATTCGCTTACGTTAATATCCCGGCAGGTCGTCGGGGAGGACGGCTACGCCGTCGAACGCCTCCAGTTCGTTACGGCCGAGGGCGAGGCAGTGCGCGGCGTGCTGACGCGGCCGATCGCGCCGGGGCGGCGGCCGGCGCTGCTCTACATCCACG
>NZ_JANJTZ010000064.1 GCF_024710845.1 Mesorhizobium sp. | reverse complement strand
CTGGTCAAGCCGCCCTTCTTCGTCCAGTCGGTGTTCGGCATCCTGGGCGGCATCGGCGCGCATCCGGAGGACGTGATGCACATGAAGCGCACGGCCGACAGGCTGTTCGGCGACGCGTATCAGTGGTCGGTGCTGGGCGCCGGGCGCAACCAGATGCCGGTGGCGATGCAGTCGGTGCTGATGGGCGGCAATCTGCGCGTCGGCCTCGAAGACTCGATCTGGGCCGGCAAGGGGCGCCTGGCGGCAAGCAATGCCGAACAGGTGACAATCGCGCGCCAGATGGTGGAGGCGCTCGGCCTCGAGATCGCCACCCCCACTGAAGCCCGCGACATCCTCAAGCTCAAGGGCGCCGACAAGGTCGCGTTCTGAGGACGCGGTCGCACCTTTGCGTGGTGGTCCAGCGACGTCCCTGCATCTGCCGGGACGGACCTGGCGCTTGCGCGCCCGCGCGGTCGGGGCGGCGTGCCTTGCGTCAGCCGCCGGGCGGCGGCATTGTCGCTGCCTCAGGTCAGGAGTAGCCATGCTCTCGGCACAGGTGAAGTCGGCGACCCGGGCGATCGAGATCCTCGAACTCTTCAAGAGGGTGAGGCATCCGAAGTCCATGTCCGAGATCGCTGCCGCGCTCGGCTATCCGGCCTCGAGCACCACCGTCCTGCTCAAGACATTGGTGAAGCTCGGCTATCTGAACTACGACCGGCATGAGAGGCTCTACTTCCCGACCCCGAAGGTGACTTCGCTCGGCGAATGGATTCCCCGCGCGCTATTCGGCAGCAGCCGCGTCCTGGAAGCGATGCGCGATCTCCAGTCCGCCACCGGCGAGGGGATCTCGGTCTGCACCAAGAACGATATCTATCTGCAATATGTCCAGGTGGTCTACTCGACCCACGCAGTGCGCTTCGACATCGACGAGGGCGCGCTGCGGCTCCTGCCGCATTCGGCAGTGGGCTGGACGCTGATGTCGACGCTACCGGACGAGCGCATCGACAACCTGATCCGCCGCGCCAACATCGCAGCCGACAAGACGTCGGAACGGGTCAGCATCCCCGACATCATGGCGCGAATCCGCGTGATCCGGGAACAGGGCTACGCCTGGGCGGAGAATATCCCCTTCCTGGGCGGCGCCACGCTGTGCATGCTCCTTCCGGTCACGATCCAGAACCAGCCGGTTGTGCTGACGCTCGGTGGCGCCTCGGAGCGCATGCGCGCCAACCGGGACCGTTACCTCGAAGCCCTGCGCCGGGCGGTGGAGTCGGTCACGCCTGAAAACCCGTTCGACCAGCCGATCGACATCGAGTTTTGATCGCCGCCCGCCTCAGTGGGCGAGGAGCAGCGCCAGCGGCGGAGATTCCAGCATCGAGCGGGTGACGCCGCCGAAGATGCGCTGGCGCAGCCGCGAATGGCTGTAGGCACCCATGACCAGCATGCCGGCCGAAACGTCGCTCGCATGGCGCGTCAGCACCGACTCCGGCGCCTGCCCCATGCCGGCGAGCCGGTCGAGCGACACGGAATAGCCTTTCCTCGCCAGATAGGCGGCGACATCCGCGCCGGGCTCCTCACCGCCGTCCATCTCGGATGCCTTCGGATCGACCATCGCGATGCGGATCTCGCGAAGCTTGGGCAAGAGCGCGATCGCCGTGTGCAGGGCGCGGGCGGATTCGAAGGTCGAATTCCAGGCCACCACGATGCGCTCGCAGGAAAGGTCCGCCGGTGAGCCGGCCGGAGAAACGATTACCGGGGCGCCGGTCTCGAACAGGGCTGCTTCCACCACCGCCGATCCGAGCACGGAATCCTTACGTACGTCCGGACCGAGGAAGATCGCGTCGGCGCAGCGTCCCCGGCGGCCGACTTCATCGGCGATGCCGCCGGCTTCGACATAGGCTTCCGAGATATCGCCGTTGACGGTATCGTCGGCAAGACGGGTCTCCAGCTGCTGGGCACGGGCTGCGAGCGCCTGTTCCTCCGCCACGCGGGTTTCGAGCCAGACGGAGGAGAGGGCCGCCGCCGCTCCTATCTCGCCGATCGGCGGACTGGGCGCGACCGCTATGGCGACGACCGCGAGGTGGGCATCGATGGACCGGGCAACGGTGATCGCCTCGCCCAGATCCTTGTCGGTTGCTGTGCCCAGAATGGTCAACAGGGTCGTGCCGGACATGTTCGGTTTCCTTCTCAACTTGAAATCCCGTCGGTGAGTGCATTTGGACCCGCGGCCACGCTTGGCTCCTTGTCCTGGATCAAATCGGCCCGATGCGCGTTCTGGCGAAGGCTACGTGGCGGATTTCGCTTTCCCCGCTTGGGGGATATAATAGCATTTGTCGCCGCGTGCTGGGAGGGAGCACCGATGTTCGGACAGCCCAAGGAAGACATGCGGGTCGCCGACTACGTTCTCGGCCTGATGGATGCCGAGGAGACGGCATTTTTCGAGCGGGAGATGCGGCGCGATCCGATGCTTGCCGCGCGTGTCGAGGACTGGCGCGAGCGCGTCGCCCGCATCAACGAGCACGAGCCGGAGACTCCGCATGCCGAGATGCGGCGGCGCATCGAGGCGGGCCTGCGGCGAAGGGGTGGAAACATCGTCCTGCATCCCGCCGCATTCCAGGACCGGGAAGCGCCGCAGGTCGATCTCACCGGCTGGCTGCTGATGGGAACGGCCTGCTTTGCCGCCGGTATTCTCCTCGGCGGCACGATCGCCTGGCTGTTCCTGCTCTGACCGCGGAGGATCATGCTCTCATGCCGCAGGCCGGTCAGGCCGCAAAACTTGATGCCAATTGACAAGTTTAGCCGATGCCGTATGGATGCGACCGGCGACAGCAGGATCCACCTTCGGGGACGGTATCGATTTTTCCGCTGCCGATCGCCATGTTAGCGAGGCTGCGACTGGCACGGCCCGTCCGGCAGACTGTCCAATCCTTGAGTTCCCGACCCGCAACCGTAGTCTCATGATCGTCTGTCACTGCAATCTGATCACTGAGAAAGACATCGAGCAGACCATTCTGAACCTGCTCGAGGCCGATCCGTGGCAGCTCATCGTGCCGGCAAAAGTGTATCATACGCTCGCCAAGCGCGGACGTTGTTGCGGCTGCTTCCCGAATGTGGTGGAAACGATCATCCGCGTCACCGAGGCCTTTCACGCGAAGACGGGCACCGGCGAGGCGGAGATCGTGTCGTACCTGGACCGCGTGCGCGGATTGCGCGGTCAATACGGGAGCAGAAGCCATGAAGGGCGAACCACAGGTCATCGAGCGGCTTAACGAGGCGCTGTTTCTCGAACTCGGCGCCGTCAACCAGTACTGGCTGCACTACAGGCTTCTGGACGACTGGGGTTTCCAGAAGCTCGCCAAGAAGGAGCGGGCGGAGTCGATCGAGGAGATGCACCACGCCGACAAGCTCGTCGCCCGCATCATCTTCCTGGAGGGCCATCCGAACCTGCAGTCGGTCGCGCCGCTACGCATCGGCCAGAACGTCAAGGAAGTTCTGGAGGCCGATCTCGCCGGCGAATACGATGCCCGCACCGCCTACAAGAAATCGCGAGAGATCTGCCAGCAGATCGGCGACTACGTGTCCATGCACCTGTTCGAGGAGCTGCTGACCGACGAGGAAGGTCATATCG
Organism: Mesorhizobium sp.; assembly: GCF_024710845.1. GTDB lineage: Bacteria > Pseudomonadota > Alphaproteobacteria > Rhizobiales > Rhizobiaceae > Mesorhizobium_A. The sequence continues at coordinate 34,203 of NZ_JANJTZ010000064.1, read as the reverse complement.
ACTTCCTCGAAACCCAGCTGCAACTGCTGACCTCTATCGGCGACGAGCGTTACGGCCAGCTCAACGCCGAACCCGCCAACGACGCGGAATAATCAGGGCCTTCCAAGGCCTCAGCTATGGGCGAAGATGTCCTCTTCGCCCCAGCCCATCAGGTCGAGCTTCGCCCGCGTCGGCAGGAATTTGAAGCAGGCGGCCGCTTCCGCCGCGCGCCCGTCACGATCGAGACGATGGACCAGCGCCTCCCGCAGGCGGTGGAGGTATAGCACGTCCGACGCTGCGTATTCGAGCTGCTCGGGCGTGAGCTTCGCCGCTGCCCAGTCGGACGATTGCTGCACTTTCGACAGGCTGACGCCCAGCAGCTCGTTGCAGATGTCCTTCAGCCCGTGCCGGTCGGTGTAGGTCCGCGTCAGCCGCGACGCGATCTTGGTGCAGAACACCGGCTCCGGCATGACGCCGAACGCCTGGTAGAGCACCGCCAGATCGAAACGGCCGAAGTGGAAGATCTTGGTGATCTTGCGGTTCCTCAACAGCGAGACGAGGTTCGGCGCGCGCTTCTGGCCGGCGGCGATCTGCACCACGTCGGCGGTGCCGTCGCCGGGCGATATCTGCACGACGCAGAGCCGGTCGCGATGCGGATTGAGGCCGAGCGTCTCGGTGTCGATGGCGATCACGTCGACGTCGTAGTTCGACAGGTCGGCGAGGTCGCCGGTGTGGAAGCGGATGGTCATCTTGTGTCCTAGCGTGAGAGCGCGTCGAGAATGCGCGCCCAGGAGCGCTGTCCCTTGTGGAACGAGGACAGCTCATATTTCTCGTTGGGCGAATGGATGCGGTCGTCGTCGAGCCCGTAGCCGACGAGCAGCGATTCCATCCCGAGATAGGTCTGGAAGTCGCCGACGATCGGGATCGAGCCGCCCATCGCGATCATCACCGCCGGCTTCGGCCATTCGTCCGACAGCGCGTCCTTGGCCTTGGACAGGAAGGGCGAGTCGTAGGAGAGCTGGATCGCGGGCGAGCCGCCGTGGCCGTGGAACTCGACCGAACAGTCGGCCGGAATGCGGGCGCGCACGAAATCGCGGAACGCGTCGCGGATCTTGAGCGGATCCTGCTTGTGGACGAGGCGGAAGGAGACCTTCGCCGAGGCCTCCGCCGCGATTACCGTCTTGAAGCCCTTGCCCGTGTAGCCGCCATAGATGCCGTTGAATTCCGCCGTCGGACGCGCCCAGACCAGTTCGAGCACGGAACGGCCCTTCTCGCCGGACGGGATCGACAGGCCGATGTCGCCGAGAAACTCTTCCGCCGTGAGGCCGAGACTCTCCCACTGCGCCAGGATCTGCGACGGGGTCTCCTCCACCCCGTCGTAGAAGCCGGGGATGGTGATACGGTTGTCGTCGTCGTGGATGGCGGCAAGCACCTTGGCCAGGATGCGGATCGGATTGGCCGCAGCCCCGCCGTAGCTGCCCGAGTGGAGATCTCGGTTTGCCGCCTTGACGGTTATCTCCTCGCCGACGAGGCCGCGCAGTGCGGTCGAAATCGCCGGCGTATCGCGGTCCCACATGCCGGTGTCGCAGACCAGCGCGAAGTCGGCCTTCAGTTCCTTCGCGTTCGCCTCGAGGAAGGGCTTGAGCGACGGCGAGCCCGACTCTTCCTCGCCCTCGAACAGGATCGAGACGCTGCAGGGCAGGGCGCCGTTGACCTGCTTGTAGGCGCGGCATGCCTCGACGAAGGTCATCAGCTGGCCTTTGTCGTCGGCGGTGCCGCGGCCGGTGAGGATTTTACGGCCCGGTTCGATCTCCTTGACCTTCATGTCGAACGGATCGTCGTGCCACAGCTCGAGCGGGTCGACCGGCTGCACGTCGTAATGGCCGTAGAACAGGACGTGCGGGGAACCCGCCGGGCCGTCATGATGGGCGACGACCATCGGATGGCCTGGGGTGTTGCGCAGGCTCGCGGCAAAGCCGATCGTCTTCAGGTCCGCGACCAGCCACTCGGCTGCGCGGCGGCACTCGGCCGCATAGGCAGGGTCGGTGGAGATGGACGGGATGCGGACGAGGTTGGCGAGACGGGCAACGCTGGCGTCGAGACCGGCGTCGAGCGCGTCGAGTACGGGGGCAAGAGAAGTCATCGGGAAAAGCCTTTCGAATCTCGCGCGCGACACTAGAGCCAGATGCCGTTCGAGGAAACCGCTCCTGCGGGGGAAAAACGGCGGGCCAGGAACCTGGAGAAGCCATTCTGATCCGTCACGAAGCGGTGACGGTGCCGCGCGGCCATTCTCAACACATGGTGAGGCTTCCGCGAGATGCTTGTTAGTTGGGCCGCTCTGCGTCAACTGCTACCCCATGACCCGCCCCAACCAGCCCGGTCCGGCATCTGCCCGGACGAAAACCTCCGTTCCGCGCGACGAAGGGGCATCCAATCGGACCGCGACGCGCTATGGGTTGCGCCCGGGGAACGAAGGGATGGGCGAGGACGCGATGGGGCAGGAGACCCGGATCGCCAAGCGGCGCGCCAGCGCCTGGCGGTTCTTGCCGATCGGCCTCGTGCTCGCGGGCCTGGCCTTCGGCTACGCGATGGGCTGGCACCGTTATCTCTCGCTGTCGTATCTCGCCGAGAGCAGGGACACGCTCAAGGCCTATGTCGCGCAGAACCATTTCCTGTCGCTTGTCTTTTTCGCCTCGGTCTATGTGCTCGCGGTGGCGTTTTCCTTTCCCGCGGCCTCGATCCTGACGATCTTCGGCGGGTTCCTGTTCGGCTGGCTGGTCGGCGGCACGGTCGTGGCCTTTGCGGCCACCATCGGGGCAACGCTCCTGTTCATCGCCGCGCGGTCGGCCTTCGGCGATTTCCTGCGCGACAAGGTCGGCGGCAAGGCGGCGAAGCTCGCTGACGGCTTCGAGGAAAACGCCTTCGGCTTCCTGCTCGTCCTGCGGCTGGCGCCGGTCTTTCCCTTCTTCGTTGTCAACATCGCCCCGGCGCTGTTCAATGTCGGCCTGCGCACCTATGTCGCCGCGACCTTCCTGGGCATCCTGCCCGCCACCTTCGCTTACGCTTATCTCGGCGAAGGAGTGGACAGCGTGCTTGTGGCCGCGCGGCAGACGGGACGCGAGCCGTCGGTGCACGACCTCGTCACCCCCAAGATCGTCATCGCCTTCGCCCTGCTCGCGCTTGTCGCGCTGATCCCGACCGTCGTAAGGAAACTGCGGCGGCGGAGGGCTGCGTGAAACGATCTCCGCGGCGCGATACCGGATCCCGATCCGGGCTTTCGAGGAAAGCAAACTGATGGCGAAGCTCCTGACGCCGGACATCTGCGTCATCGGCGCCGGCTCGGCCGGACTGTCGGTGGCGGCGGCGGCCGCCACGTTCGGCGTGCCCGTCGTGCTGGTCGAGAAGGGCAGGATGGGCGGCGACTGCCTGAACTATGGCTGCGTGCCGTCCAAGGCGCTGATCGCCGCCGGCAAGCGCGCGCATGCGATGCGCGATGCGGCGAAGTTCGGCATCGCCTCGGTCGAGCCGGACATCGATTTCCGCAAGGTAAACGCCCACGTCCGCGACGTGATCGCGGCGATCGCGCCCAACGATTCGGTCGAGCGCTTCACCGCGCTCGGCGTGCGCGTGATCCAGGCAGAGGCCAGGTTCAAGGATCGGCGGACGCTGGTCGCGGGCGATGTCGAAATCCGCGCCCGCCGCTTCGTCGTCGCCACGGGGTCCCGGCCGGTCATCCCCGCGATCCCGGGCATCGACGGCGTCGACGTGCTGACCAACGAAACGATCTTCGACCTCACCCGCAAGCCCGGACACCTGATCATCGTCGGCGGCGGCCCGATCGGCGTCGAGCTGGCCCAGGCGCATCGCCGGCTCGGCAGCGACGTGACAATTCTCGAGGGCGGACGCGCGCTTGGCAGGGAGGATGCCGAGATGGCCGCCTTCGCGCTACGGGCGCTGCGCGAGGATGGCGTCGTCATCCACGAAGGGGCCAAGGTCGCAAGCGTCGAGCGGCGCGGCAAGACCGGCGTGCGCTTGCATGTCGAGACGGAGGGCGGTCCGGCGACCGTCGACGGCACCCACCTGCTGGTCGCGACCGGCCGCGCGCCGAACGTCGAAGGCCTCGATCTCGCCGCCGCGCGTGTCTCCTTCTCCGCCAAGGGCGTCAGGGTGAACGACCGGCTGCGCACGACCAATCGCCGCGTCTACGCCATCGGCGACGTGGCGGGCGGCCCGCAGTTCACCCATGTCGCCGGCTACCATGCGAGCCTCGTGCTGCGGCCGCTGCTGTTCCGGCTGTCGGCCCGCGTCGACCCGTCGATCATTCCGCGCGTCACCTATACGGATCCGGAACTCGCCAATGTCGGCATGAGCGAAGAGGAGGCACTCAAGGTGCACAAGGGTGTGCGAATCCTGCGCTGGCCGCTGTCGGAGAACGACCGCGCCCAGACCGAGCGCGAGACAGCGGGTCTCGTCAAGCTGATCGCGAGCTCCAAAGGCAGGATCCTCGGCGCCTCGATCGTCGGCGCCAATGCCGGCGAAATGATCGGCCTCTATGGCCTCGCCATCGCCAGGGGCATGGGCGTGAAGGACCTGGCGTCATGGCTGCCGCCCTATCCCACGATGAGCGAAATTGGCAAACGCGCCGCAATCACCTATTTTGCCGGTGTGACCCGAAAGCCGGTGGTTCGCGCGCTGATCCGTTTCCTGCGCATCTTCGGCTGAGGGGCACCCGGCGTGCGGCCTGTGCCGGCGCCGCGTGGCCGCAGACGCGGCGGGGATCGATGGCATGCCTGACAAGTTGATCGAGAGCCGTGCGCTCCCACCGTCCTACGCCCGCATCCCCTGGGTGAAGCGGCTGTCGACGAAAATGCTCATCCTGACGGTCATCTCCGTCCTCGTCGCCGAGGTCCTGATCTTCATCCCCTCGGTCGCGAACTTCCGCCTGCGGTGGCTGGAGGAGCGGCTGAACACCGCCGCGGCGACCACGGTCCTGCTCATCGGCACCGACAGCGTGGCGCTGCCGCGCAACGTCCAGGACGACGTGCTGAAGGCGCTGGGCGCCAAGGCCGTGGCGGTCCGCTCCGGCGGCGATTCCCGCCTGCTCGTCGTCTCCGAGATGCCGCCTCAGGTGGACGAGCATATCGAGCCGTCCGCGGTCGGGCCGTTCAGGGCGATCGCCGGCGCGCTCGACACGATGATCTATGGCGGCGACCGCACCCTGCGCGTCTTCGGCAAGGTAGGCGACAGCGACAAGGAGTTCGAGCTGATCATGCCTGACCAGGGGCTGCGCAAGGCGATGCTCGTCTATGCGCGCAATGTCGCGCTGCTCTCGCTGATTATCTCCTTCATCACGGCGGCACTAGTGTTCGGCGCGATCAACCACATCATGATCAGGCCGGTCCTCGCGCTGCGCGGCGCCATGGTGCGCTTCGCCGAGGCGCCGGACGATCCCTCGCGCATCATCCATCCGGGCAACCGCGCCGACGAACTGGGCGCGGCGGCGCGCGAACTCGCCAGCGTGCAGACGCAGCTGCAGCGTACGCTGGCCGAGCAGGCCCATCTCGTCAATCTCGGCCTCGCCGTGTCGAAGATCAACCACGACCTGCGGAACATCCTGGCCTCCGCGCAGCTCATTTCCGACCGGCTGCGCATGGTCAAGGATCCTTCCGTCCAGGCCTTCGCGCCGAAGCTGGTGCGCACGCTCGACCGTGCGGTTGCCTATACCGAGAACGTGCTCTCCTACGGCCGCGCGCAGGAGGCGCCGCCGTCGCGCCGCAAGGTGCGGCTGCGCCAGCTGGTGGAGGAGGTCGAAGGCCTGCTCGGCATCGATCCGGCGGCGGGAATAGAGTTCGAAAATGCGATCGATCACGCTTTCGAAATGGATGCCGACGCCGAGCAGATGTTCCGCGTGCTCTCCAATCTCTGCCGCAACGCCGTGCAGGCGATGAGCGGCGACACCGACAGTTCGGTCGTGCGCCGCCTGACCATCTCGGCCGAGCGGCAGGGCTCGGTCAGCCGCATCATCGTGATGGATACGGGTCCGGGCCTGCCGCACAAGGCGCGGGAAAACCTGTTCGCCGCCTTCCGCGGCTCGGCGCGCAGCGGCGGCACCGGCCTCGGCCTCGCCATCGCGCACGAGCTGGTCAAAGCGCATGGCGGCACGCTGGAGCTGGTCGAGAGCGCCGGCGGCCGCACCGTCTTCGCACTCTCCGTGCCGGACCAGCCGGTGCTGCTGGAGGAGGCCCGCCATGCGCTGCGCCGGCCGGCGTAATTTCTCGCTCGACGCGCTTGCAATTCGCCTGTCCAGCAGCTAGTTACGCGGCTCTTCCGGCCGAGAGGCTGGAACACTGCGGCTTGCGACATGCAGGCTGCCAGCGCGCCCGTAGCTCAGCTGGATAGAGCACCAGACTACGAATCTGGGGGTCAGGAGTTCGAATCTCTTCGGGCGCGCCACTTCTCTCATGCCCTTTGTCACCTGGACCGTGCGCGACACCGCGCTCGATCTGCATGGCTGACCGATTGAAATTCTCCCGACCCACTCAATAGCGTAGCGCCGTCCGCAACAGTCTGAATCTCGATGAATGGTTCAATAATTCATCCCGCTGTTTCTTGCTCGCTGACATAGACGGCGATCCCATCCATGGTGAGAAACTGCGAATGGTCCGCCTCGCGTCGGAAGCGTCCCTTGCAGTTTGTAAGATAGCTTGCCAGCCGTATTCCAACCAATTTTGCCATCGACCCCACAGATTAGACATCAAACCTTTGAATTCGTGACATATTACAACCTGGCACTGGACTTGCTTCACATTCTCCGCATGTTGGCGGCACTGCGCGAGGCCGCTGCCTTTGGAGGAGGGCCTGATGACAGAAACATTCTACGAGGTCATGCGGCGGCAGGGGATAACCCGCCGAAGTTTCTTGAAATTCTGCAGCTTGACGGCCGCCTCGCTCGGCCTCGGGCCGGCTTTCGCCCCGAAGATCGCCTATGCGATGGAATCGAAGCCGCGCATTCCAGTGCTCTGGCTGCATGGGCTCGAATGCACCTGCTGTTCTGAAAGCTTCATCCGCTCGGCCCACCCGCTCGCCAAGGACGTCGTGCTGTCGATGCTCTCGCTCGACTATGACGACACGATCATGGCCGCCGCCGGCCATCAGGCCGAAGCGATCGTTGAGGAGGTCGTCGAGCAGTACAAGGGCAACTACATCCTCGCCGTCGAAGGCAATCCGCCGCTCAACGAAGACGGAATGTATTGCATCATCGGCGGCAAGCCATTCGTCGACCAGCTGAAATATGCGGCCTCGAACGCCAAGGCGATCATCTCCTGGGGTTCCTGCGCTTCATGGGGCTGCGTCCAGGCGGCGCGGCCGAACCCGACGCGCGCCACGCCCGTCCACAAGGTTCCGGGCCTGCCCAACAAGCCGATCATCAAGGTACCCGGCTGCCCGCCGATCGCCGAAGTGATGACGGCGGTCATCACCTACATCCTGACCTTCGATAAATTCCCCGAGCTCGACCGCCAGGGCCGGCCGAAGATGTTCTACAGCCAGCGCATCCACGACAAATGCTACCGGCGTCCGCATTTTGACGCCGGCCAGTTCGTCGAGGCCTTCGACGACGAAGGCGCGCGCAGGGGCTACTGTCTGTACAAGGTCGGCTGCAAGGGTCCGACCACTTACAATGCCTGCTCGACGGTGCGCTGGAACGGTGGTCTCTCCTTCCCGATCCAGGCCGGCCACCCCTGCATCGGCTGCTCCGAGGATGGTTTCTGGGACAAGGGCGATTTCTATAACCGCCTAACCACCGTGCAGGGCTTTGGCGTCGAGGCCGACGCTGACAAGATCGGTGCAACGGCCGCAGCCGTCATCGGCGCCGCGGCGGCCGCGCATGCGGCGGTGAGCGTGGTCAAGCGGATCCGCGACAAGGGAGGGAACAGCTGATGGGCATTCAGACACCGAACGGCTTCAATCTCGACACCGCCGGCCAGCGCGTCGTCGTCGATCCGGTCACCCGGATCGAGGGCCATATGCGCTGTGAGGTCAACATCGATGAGAACAATGTTATCCGCAACGCGGTCTCGACCGGCACCATGTGGCGCGGGCTCGAGGTCATCCTCAAGGGGCGCGACCCGCGCGACGCCTGGGCCTTCACCCAGCGCATCTGCGGCGTCTGTACCGGAACGCATGCGCTGACCTCCGTGCGCGCGGTCGAGGATGCGCTGGGGATTATGATCCCGGAAAACGCCAACTCGATCCGCAACATCATGCAGCTTTCGTTGCAGGTGCATGATCACCTGGTGCACTTCTACCACCTGCACGCACTCGACTGGGTCAACCCGGTCAATGCACTGCGTGCCGATCCGAAGGCGACGTCGGAGCTGCAGCAGGCGGTTTCGCCCAGTCACCCGATGTCGTCGCCGGGCTATTTCCGCGACATCCAGAATCGGCTGAAGAAATTCGTCGAGAGCGGCCAGCTCGGCCCGTTCAAGAACGGCTACTGGACCAACCCGGCCTACATCCTGCCGCCCGAAGCCGATCTGATGGCGGTCACGCACTACTTAGAAGCGCTCGATTTCCAGAAGGAAATCATGACGGTGCGGACGATCTTCGGCGGCAAGGATACCCACCCGAACTGGCTGGTCGGCGGCGTGCCCTGCGCGATCAACATGGACGGCGTAATGGCCGCCAGCGCACCGATCAACATGGAGCGGCTGAACTATGTGAGGGGCGTGATCGACCGCTCGCTCACCTTCATCGAGAATGTCTACATCCCCGACATCATCGCAATCGGCAATCTCTACAAGGGCTGGCTCTATGGCGGCGGGTTGTCGGGCAAGAGCATTCTTGCCTATGGCGACATCCCTGACAAAGCCAACGACTATTCGGCAGCCAACCTGATGATGCCGCAGGGCGCTATCATCGACGGCAATCTCAAAGAGGTGCTGCCGGTCGACGTACGCGATCCCGAGCAGATCCAGGAGTTCGTGCCCCACTCCTGGTACAAATACCCCGACGAGGCTAAGGGCCTTCATCCGTGGGATGGCATCACCGAGCCGAATTATCAGCTCGGGCCGAACGCCAAGGGCACGCGCACCGATATCCGCGAAATAGACGAGCGCGCGAAATATTCCTGGATCAAGGCGCCGCGCTGGCGCGGCCATGCGATGGAGGTCGGGCCGCTCGCCCGCTATGTCGTCGGCTACGTCCAGGGCCACGAGGAGATCAAGGAACAGGTCGACTCGACGCTTAGGGCGCTCGGCGTGCCGCTCGGCGCGCTGTTCTCGACGCTCGGCCGCACCGCGGCGCGCGCGCTCGAAGCGCAGTGGGCGGCCCGCAAACAGGTCTACTTCATGGACAAGCTGATCGCCACCATCAAGGCCGGCGATAGCTCGACGGCCAATACCGAGAAATGGGATCCGAAGTCCTGGCCCGCCGAAGTCAAGGGGGTCGGCTTCACCGAAGCGCCGCGCGGGGCGCTGGGTCATTGGATCCGCATCAAGAACGGTCGGATCGAAAACTACCAATGCGTCGTGCCGACCACCTGGAACGGCTCGCCGCGCGACCATGCCGGCAATATCGGCGCCTTCGAAGCGTCGCTGATGGACACCAAGGTGGAGCGGCCGGAGGAGCCGGTCGAGATTCTGCGGACGATCCACAGCTTCGATCCGTGCCTTGCCTGCTCGACCCATGTCATGGGTCCCGACGGGCGGGAACTTGCCAATGTCAAAGTGCGCTAGGGGAGGAACCGAAATGAGACGAACTGTCTTGAAACTTGGCGCCGCAGCTTCTCTCGCGGTCCTTGCCAGCCCGGCCCTCGCCCATGTCGGCGCAGGCCATGCCGACGGGTTCGCCGCCGGCGTGGCCCATCCGCTGATGGGGCTCGACCACCTTCTCGCCATGGCGGCGGTCGGGATCTGGTCGGCGGTGGCCATGCCGTCGCGGATCCTGGTGGTGCCGGCAACCTTCATTGCGATGATGATTGCGGGTGCGGCGATGGCCTTTGCCGGCATCGGGCTGCCGGCGGTCGAAGGTATGGTCGCGCTGTCCGTGCTCGTCCTCGGCATGATGATCGTCGCCGGCGCCGGCCTTCCCGGCCTGCTCGGCATCGGCCTTGCCGGCTTCTTCGCCCTCTTCCATGGCCATGCCCACGCGAGCGAGGCGACCGGGATGGCGCTTGCCTATGTTGGCGGCTTCACGCTCTCGACCGCGGCGCTGCATCTGGCCGGCGTCGGCATCGGCCTCAGGCTCGCCTCGTCGCCCTGGGTGCGCGCCGGGCTCGGCGTGGTCGTTGCCGGCTCGGGCGCTACTCTCGTCTTCGGCGGCTAAGGGGGGGGCGGTCATGAGCGCGACCCAAACTCCGCACAGCGAAGAAGCGGTCTATGTCTACGAGGCGCCGTTGCGCCTCTGGCACTGGGTCAATGCCTTCGCCATCCTGACGCTTGCCGGCACCGGCTACCTGATCGGCTCGCCGCCGCCGGCCGTCGGCGGCGAGGCGAGTTCCAGCTTTCTCTTCGGCTGGATACGTTACCTGCATTTCGTTGCCGGCTATGTCCTGATCGTCGGCTTCGCATTCCGGATCTACTGGGTCTTCGCCGGCAACTCGCATGCCCGGCAGATATTCCTTCCGCCTGTCTGGAAAGGACGTTTCTGGAAGGAGCTCTGGCACGAGGTGCTCTGGTACGCCATGCTGGTGAGCGAGCCGATGAAGTATTCTGGGCACAATCCGCTCGCCACGCTGGCCATGCACCTCTTGTTCGTCTGGTTCACCATCTTCATGATCGTGACCGGACTGGCACTCTACGGCGAAGGGGCGGGCATGGGCTCCTGGCAGAACGATCTGTTCTCGAGCTGGGTCATCCCGCTTCTCGGTCAGAGCCAGGACGTGCATACCTGGCACCATCTCGGCATGTGGGTGATCATCTGCTTCGTGATCATCCATATCTATGCCGCGGTGCGCGAGGACATCATGTCCAAGCAGTCGATCATCTCCTCGATGTTCTCCGGCTGGCGGACCTTTCGCGGTAACGGCGCGCCGCCAGACGCCCACTAGCTACTCGCGAGCGTGACCGGGCCGGCGCGGGCATACCCCGCGCCGGCTTTTTCTTGTCCTCGTCCCGTGCGCGCGAGAGCTTGTGAAAGCGGGCCTTTCACCTGGCCGGAGCTTCGGCTCCCAGTTTGCGGGCGGCGATCGGCAGCCTTTGCCTTAGTGGAAGGTAACTTTCCGGCAATTCGACAAAGTTGTAAGCACACCTTCCACTACGCCGGCCGCAGCTTGACCGGCAGGCCTTGTATTTCCAGCCCGTTGCGCATCGTCTTCGAGTTGGCCCGCTTCTTGCTTACCAATAGGAAAAGCTCGGGAGGAGGGCTTACCCATGGACGAAGCGCCTTCGGTGCTCGTGCTAGGCATTGGAAATCTCTTGTGGGCCGACGAGGGCTTCGGCGTTCGCGCGGTCGAGGAATTTCACCGGCTCTACGAGGCGCCGGTGAACGTCCGCGTCATGGACGGCGGCACGCAAGGCATCTATCTCGTCCAGCATATCCGCGAGGCCGACCTTCTCGTGGTGTTCGACGCGGTCGATTACGGCCTCCCGCCGGCGGCCATGAAGCTCGTCGAGGACGACGAGGTTCCAGCCTTTCTCGGCGTGAAGAAGATCTCGCTGCACCAGACCGGGTTCCAGGAAGTACTCGCGATGGCGCAGATGATGGGCGACTATCCCGATCATCTGCTGCTTGTCGGCGTCCAACCGGTTGAACTGGACGATTATGGCGGCAGTCTGCGCCCCGCCGTGAGGGACCGAATCGAGCCGGCAATCGAGATCGCCATCGACTGGCTCGGCCGGCAAGGCGTTAGCATTGCGAAACGTGCCGCGCCACTCGCAGAGGACGAGACCTTGGCCTCGCGCGAAATGCGCATTGGCGTCTACGAAAGCTGCCGGCCACTGCCAGAACAGGCCTGCCGCGTCGGCGACGAGCGGCTCCTCGCGGACGCGGACTTTGCGGGGCCGGTGGATTTCGAGACCGAGATCGGCGTTCTCCTTCGGTCGCCTGCCGGAGGGCGGGGCTGATGTGCGTCGGCATCCCCCTTGAGATCGTCGAATGCAGCAGCGGAATGGCGCTCTGCAAAGGCCGCAGCGGAACCCGGCGGATCGATATGATGCTGGTTGGCGACCAGCAGCCGGGCACCTGGATACTCGCCTTCCTTGACACGGCGCGCGAAGTCGTCACGGCGGAGACCGCGCGCCTGATCGGCAACGCAATCGAGGCGACGGAACGCGCGCTCGCCGGCGATACCGACATCGACCATCTCTTCGCCGATCTCGCTGGCCGCGAACCGCAGCTGCCCGAACATCTACGCGCCGCGGCATCCTCTCCACAGCCAAGCATCAAGGATGTTTGAGCCCATGTTTTCACCCGTTCTCAACCGAATGATCGTCCACCACGGCATGGCCGTGGTGGACGACGCTGCGGTCGACCAGTTCGCTCAGGACCACACTTTCACTGCGCTGTTCTTCCCCGGCGACTGGCGGCGGCTCACCGAGAGCGACGACGTCGCCGTGATCCTGCCAGAACTGGTGCAGGCCTTCCAGGGCGTCTTCAAGCCCGCGGTGATCGCCAATGAAAGCCAGCGCAGGCTGCAGACCCGCTATCGCTTCAACGCGTTCCCGGCGCTGGTTTTCCTGCGCAACGGCGAATATCTCGGCGTCATCAAGCGTATGCTCGACTGGGACGACTACCTAACGGAAACAGCCGCGATCCTGACGCGCGAGCCAACCGCGCCGCCGCGCTTCGAACTGCCGGAAGGTTGCGGAACCGACAATTATTACGAGCACGACCACATCAACTGACCGGCAGTCGCCGGGGAGGGCGCACCATGACGACAGCTTCAGCTTCGTTCGCGGGCATAGGGCCGGGCTCCCAGCCCGGCGAGGAAGACGACGGCGAGTTGCAGTACATGGAAATGCCGAAAGGCATGGCTACCTTCGCTGTGCCGAACCTGCCGGAGAAGGAGGAGGTCGTCGGGCTCGATGCCGCTGTTGCCGTCCTGTCGGCAGTGGTGGAAAGCCTCGGCGGCTTCTCGCCCGGCGCTGAAAACGCGGTCCATGACCTCGGCGGGCTTGACCGCGCCAATCTCAATTTGATCGACCAGGTGCTTGGCAATGGCGAAGTCTCGATCATCTGCGGCGAGGATGTGCAGGCGCAGGAAGCCGTGCTCGCCGGTGTCTGGCGAGTCCGCCAGACCGGTCCGGATGGCAGGCTCGTTCGCGACACCGTCGAGATAGGCGCATTTCCGTCAGCCGTCCTTTCGAGAGCATTCGATGGCAGCCGCGAGAGGCTCGGGTCTCCTCCGCCCCTTCCTCCTGGCGTATTCAACGCGCCGCCGCTGATTTTCGAAATCGATGAGCACATTCCGCTCGTCGGTCCGGACGTCGAGCCGCACGTCATCAACCTGTCGCTTCTGCCCCACACCGAAGAGGACCTGACATTCCTCGACAGCCTGCTCGGCCATGGCCCTGCCGTGGTGCTTTCGCGCGGCTATGGCAATTGCCGGGTAACGACGACCGCGACCCGCAACGTCTGGTGGGTTCGCTTCTACAACTCCGCCGACGACCTGATCCTCAACACGATCGAGGTCACCGCCCTGCCGGAGGTCGTGCGCGCCGCTCCGGAAGACATTTTCGACAGCCATGAGCGCCTACTCGAAATTCTTAGGATCTACCAGTGACGGCGTCGTTCTTCGATGGTTCCTATGGCGGCGACAACGCCAAGATCGGCCCGGCGTCGCGGCTGGAATGCAAGATCTGCTGGCATGTCTACGACCCGGCGGAAGGCGACGACTACTGGCAGATTCCGCCGGACACGCCCTTTGCTGACCTACCGCCGCACTGGAGTTGCCCCAACTGCGACAGCTCCAAGAACGGTTTCATGGTGATAGCGGATAATTGATATGGATCATTCGGAAGCCGTCACCTGTCGTCTACAATCGATCTTCCAGCGGATCGAGCGGACGGCGATGGCAGGTATTCCGATCCTCAACTCCGCGCTTTCCGTCCAGGCGGTGGGCGTCCGGAAGTGGCAGGGCGAATGGCTCGCCGTGCTCATCACGCCGTGGTTCATGAACCTCATCCTTCTGCCTGAAGTCGCGCAGGAACGGCCGCGTATGCCGGCTGGGACGAAGGATCATGTCGCCTTTCCGTCGGGCAGCTTCGAATTCATCCATGGCTTCGAGGAGGAATTGGGCCCTTACCGCCTGTGCTCGCTGTTCTCGCCGATGTTCGAATTCGCCGACCAGGAAAGCGCGGAACAGACCGCGCGGCATGTGCTTGCAGCGCTTTTCGATGGCAAGACGGAGGAAGACGAGGACGGCGACATGGCGCGGATATGGGCAGGCCATCTGCCGGAGGAAGGGGCGACGATATCGGGTGACGAAACATTGGCCGAGCTGCCCGAGCCCATCGAAGTCGCGTCTGGTTCCGACCAGGGGCCTCCACAATTGACGCGGAGGTTTCTTTTCGGCCTTCGCGATGAAAAGGGGACGGCGGCATGAGCCTCGACGGCCGCGTCAGCATCGACCTCCTCTGCGAGGCCGGCGCCGTCCAGCAGGCCGTGGTCACGCCGCCGCCACCGGTCGAGTTGGGTCCGATCGTCAAGGGCCGGCCCATCGCCGAGGTTGTTGCCGCGATCGGTTCCCTATTCAGCGTCTGCGGAATGGCGCAGTCGGCTGCGGGCGTGGAGGCGGCCGAGGCGGCTTTGGGGATCGACGCCGGGCGGCGAACGAGAGAGGCGCGCCGGCTGCTGGTGCTTGCCGAGACGCTGCGCGAGCACCTCCTGATGATCGGCCTTGACCATGCCCGCCTCGCCGGCCAGCCGCCCGATATGAAAAGCCTGCGCCGCGCAATGACGCTCGTCCCGCGCCTGAAGCACGCTCTGTTCCCTTACGGTGACGCTTTCACGCCAGGCTCACGCGTCTGCATGTTTGGTCCGGAGGCTGATGAAATCGCCGCGGAGGCCGCCGCCTTGGCGCACGTCATGGTCCATGCCGGCAAGGCGCCGCTCGGCGACATGGACCGCTACGCCTTCGCCGCTTGGGCAGGCGGGGAAAGCACGATTGCTGCCCGTCTTGTCACGCCGATCCTCGCGAGGGACTGGGCCATGGCAGGCTGCCCGAAAGAGCCGATGGGGGATTCTCATGAAGGCCGTCTGGCCGATACGAGCTGCCTTGCACGGCAGGGCGGCGAGCCGCTTGTGCGCGCCTTTCTGTCGGAGAACGGCGCGGCTGGCCTGGTGGCGCGGCTGGCAGCGCGCTTCGTCGAGGCATCCAGGCTTCCGGGACAGATCGCCGAAGGGCTTGCAGCCTTGCAGGCCGCTCGCGACGGAGATGACCTTGCCGTCCCCTGCCAGGGTTCTGCCGACGCTATTGGCGACCGCACCGGGACCGGCAGCGCCGAGGCGGCGCGGGGAAGGGTGGAGCACCGTGTCGTGCTGCGCGACGGCCGCGTCGCCGACTATGCGATTGCCGCGCCGACCAGCAGTCATTTCGCCGCGGACGGGGTGGCCGCACGCTCGCTGGCCGCACTTGCCGCGGCGACGCGCGAGGACCTGGCGACCCAGGCCGATCTCCTCATCCGCGCCATCGACCCCTGCGTCGGCTACGATGTGAGGTTCTGCTGATGCACGAAATGGCGATCTGCGAAAGCATTCGCGGCATCCTCGAAGAGGAAGCCGCCAGGCAGGCCTTCAGCAAGGTCGACCGCGTCTGCCTTGAGATCGGGCGCCTCTCCGGCGTCGAGGTGGAGGCGCTGAAGTTCGGCTTCGACGTCGTCATGCGCGGCTCGCCGGCGGAGAACGCCAGGCTGGAGATCGTCGAAACGCCAGGCCGCGCCTGGTGCATGCCCTGCGGGCAGAGCATCACTATCGCAGCCCGCTACGAGCCTTGCCCGGCCTGCGGCAGCCATCAGATGCAGGTGACCGGCGGCGACGAAATGAAGATCAGGGAACTGGAGGTAAGTTGATGTGCACGGTTTGCGGATGCGGCGCGGGCGAAGTCCGGATCGAGGGGAAGGCAGCGGTCGGCCACGATCATGACCACCATCACGGCCACCATCATGACCACGGTCACGATGGCCACCACCACCACGACGATCACCTGCACGACTACGGCAGCGGCCCCGCGAGCACCCAGGCACCGGGCATGAGCCATGCGCGGATGGTGCGGCTGGAAAAGGACATATTGGCCAAGAACGATGAATATGCGGATGCGAACCGCAGCCTGTTCGCCGAACGCGGCGTGCTCGCCCTCAACCTCGTCTCGAGCCCCGGCTCGGGCAAGACGACGCTGCTTTGCCGAACGATCGAGGCGCTCGAGGACACGCTGCCGATCGCCGTCATCGAGGGCGACCAGCAGACCTCCAACGATGCTGACCGCATCCGCGCCACCGGCGCGCCGGCAGTCCAGGTCAACACCGGCAAGGGATGCCACCTCGACGCGCACATGGTCGGCCACGCCGCCCGCCACCTCGGCCTTGCCGACGGTTCGCTGCTCTTCATCGAGAATGTCGGCAATCTCGTCTGCCCTGCAGGCTTCGACCTTGGCGAGGCGCACAAGGTGGTGATCCTGTCGGTCACCGAAGGCGAGGACAAGCCGCTGAAATACCCGGACATGTTCCACGCCGCCGACCTGATGGTCCTCAACAAGACCGACCTGCTGCCGCATCTCGACTTCGATGTCGACGCCTGCATTACCAACGCCCGCAAGGTCAATCCGAGGATCAAGGTGCTGAAGGTTTCGGCCCGCACGGGCGAGGGGATGGCGGACTGGATCGCCTGGGTCCAGGCCGCCCGCCGCATGGCGCTCGCCGGCCATCGGGCCGCCACCGGATTGGAGGGAGCCGCCTGATGTGCCTCGCTCTGCCTGCCAGCGTGGTCGAGCTGCTTGACGCCGACATGGCCATCGTTGCGTTCGGTACGGTCAGGAAGCGCATCTCGCTCGCGCTTGTGGAAGACGTCTCAGTCGGCGATTTCGTCCTCGTCCATGTCGGTTATGCGCTGCACAAGGTCAGCCCCGACGAGGCCGAGCGCACCCTTAAGCTGATGGCGGAAGCGGGCGTGCTCCAGGAAGAGCTCGAGGAGGTATCCGCATGAAATATGTCGACGAATACCGCGACCAGAGGCTCGCTCGCACCATAGCCGGCGCCATCGCGGCCGAAGCCGATCCGGAGCGGAGCTACCACTTCATGGAGTTCTGCGGCGGCCATACGCACGCGATCTTCCGCTATGGCGTGCAGGATCTGATGCCTGATAACGTCCATTTCGTGCATGGTCCCGGCTGCCCGGTCTGCGTGCTTCCGGTCTCTCGGCTCGACGATGCGGTCGAACTCGCCGAGCGGCATGGTGTGATCCTGTGCACCTACGGCGACATGATGCGCGTGCCCGGCACCAGGCAGCGCAGCTTAATCCGCGCCAAGGCCGACGGGGCCGACGTGCGCATGGTGTATTCGACGCTCGACGCGCTGAAGATTGCGCGCGAGAACTCCGACCGGCAGGTCGTCTTCTTCGCAATTGGCTTCGAGACCACGACGCCGCCGACGGCGGTCGCGCTCAAGATGGCCGAGACCGAGGACCTGGCGAATTTCAGCGTCTTCTGCAATCATGTGCTGACCCCGGCCGCCATCGGCCACATATTGGAATCGCCGGAGGTCCGCGGCCTCGGCATCGTCAAGATCGACGGCTTTCTCGGCCCGTCGCATGTGTCGTCGGTGATCGGCTCGCAGCCTTACGAATTCTTCGCCGAAGAGTTCCAGAAGCCGGTCGTCATCGCCGGCTTCGAACCGCTCGACGTGATGCAGTCGGTGCTGATGCTGGTCCGCCAGGTCAATGAAGGCCGGCACGAGGTCGAAAACGAATATACGCGCGTCGTCACGCAGGAAGGCAATCTCAAGGCGCAGGCGCTGGTGAGCGAGGTCTTCGAACTGCGCAAGAGCTTCGACTGGCGCGGCCTGGGGGCCGTTCCGTACAGCGCGCTGCGCATTCGCGACGCCTATGCCGGTTTCGACGCCGAAAAGCGCTTCGGGCTGTCGGTCAAGGTTACACGCGAGGTGAAGTCCTGCGAATGTCCGTCAATCCTGCGCGGGGTCAAGAAACCAACAGATTGCAAGCTGTTCGGCACCGTTTGCACGCCGCAGAACCCGATCGGCTCTTGCATGGTGTCCTCTGAAGGTGCCTGCGCGGCCTATTGGAGCTACGGCCGCTTCCGGGACCAGAAGCCCGCCAGCCTGGAGGCAGCCGAGTAATGACCGCGACCGACCAGAGACTCGCCACCAGCTCTGCGCCCGTGCGGGGCGCCGTCGACATGACGCACGGCGCGGGCGGCCGCGCCATGGCCGACCTGATCCGCGACGTCTTTCAAAAGCATTTCAACAATGACTACCTGGCGCAGGGCAATGATGGGGCGCTTCTAGGCAAGGTCCACGGCCGGCTGGTAATGGCGACCGACGCCCATGTCGTCTCGCCGCTGTTCTTTCCGGGCGGCGATATCGGCGCGCTTGCCGTTCACGGCACGATCAACGACGTCGCCATGATGGGTGCGCGGCCTCTCTGGCTCTCCGCCTCCTTCATCCTGGAGGAGGGTTTTTCGCTTGCCGCCCTGGAGAAGATCGTCGTCTCCATGGCGCTCGCCGCACGCGAAGCCGGAGTTCCCGTCGTGACCGGCGACACCAAGGTCGTTGAAAAGGGCAAGGGCGACGGTGTCTTCATCTCCACGACCGGTATAGGCGTGCTCGCCGACGAGACCGATGTTTCGGGAAGCAACGCCCGACCGGGCAATGCCATCATCGTTTCGGGCACGATGGGCGACCATGGCGTTGCCATCCTGTCCAAGCGCGAGAATTTGGACTTCGAGACCGAGATCACGTCCGACAGCCAGCCGCTTCACAATCTGGTGGCGGCGATGCTCGCAGCCGCTCCAGGCGTCCGCGTGATGCGCGACCCGACCCGCGGCGGGCTGTCGGCAACGCTGAACGAGATTGCCCAGCAGTCGAAGGCCGGCATGGTCATCCGGGAGGCCGACGTTCCAGTTAAGCCGGAGGTCGCCGCGGCCTGCGAACTGCTCGGCCTCGACCCGCTCAACATCGCCAACGAAGGCAAGCTCGTCGCCATTTGCGAAGCGGCGGACGCGCAGGTTCTGCTTGCCGTGATGCAGGCGCACCCGAAGGGGCGCGACGCGGCGGTCATCGGCGAGGTGATCGCCGATAGGCACGCTCTGGTGCGCATGCAGACGCGGCTCGGCGGCATGCGCGTCGTCGACTGGATCGCCGGCGAGCAGCTGCCGAGGATATGCTGACCATGCGCATCCTCCTGCTCCTTACTTCTTTCAACGCACTCAGCCAGAGGCTCTTCGTCGAGCTCGGCGAGCGAGGGTACGAGGTTTCGGTCGAGATCGACGTCAACGACGCCCGCACCATCGAAGCGGTGGATCTGTTCCAGCCCGATCTCGTCATCGCGCCGTTCCTGAAGCGGGCGATCCCGGCGGAGGTCATTGAAAATCAGGTCTGCATGATCGTCCATCCGGGTATCGTCGGCGACCGCGGTCCGTCCGCGCTCGACTGGGCGATGATGGACGGCGAACCGGAATGGGGCGTGACCGTGCTCCAGGCTGCGCGCGAGTTGGATGCCGGCCCGGTCTGGGCGAGCGCTTCGTTCCCGATGCGCCGGTCCACCAAGTCGAGCCTCTACCGCAATGAGGTGACCGAGGCGGCGGTCGCCTCCGTATTCGAAGCGGTGGACCGCTTTCAGGCAGGCGGCAGGCCCGTTGCGGCCGAGGAAGTGGCGGTCAAACGGCGGGGTCGCCGGCGTGACGGGATCAGGCAGGCGGACCGGGAGATCGACTGGCAGGCGGACGCCACCGAGACGGTGCTGCGCAAGATCGCCGCCGCCGACGGCGTGCCCGGGGTCCGCGATACGCTTTTCGGCGAGGCCGTCTTCCTGTTTGATGCTCGCGAGGCGGCGGGGCTGCCGCGCGCCGATCCCGGTGCGGCGACCACGACAAGCGGGCCGGCGATCGCTAGGGCGACGACGGATGGCGCCGTGTGGATCGGCCGTGTCCGCCGGTCCGCGTCGCAGCAGCCCTTCAAGCTGCCGGCGAGCTTAGCGTTCGCGGCCGAGGTCCGCGACCTGCCGGAGATCGCGCTGAATTCCAGCCAGGGTTACCGCGATATCTTCTACGAGGAGGATGGCGCGGTGGGATTCCTGCATTTCCCATTCTACAATGGGGCGATGGGCACGGATGCCTGCAAGCGACTTCACCAGGCTTACCGGGACGCCGTCCAGCGTCCGACGAAGGTTCTTGTACTCTGCGGCGGGCAGGAATTCTGGTCCAATGGGCTCGACCTCAACCTCATCGAGGCGGCGACGAGTGCGGCCGACGAATCCTTCGCCAACATCTGTGCGATCGACGATCTCTCGGAGGCGATCATCCGGACGCAGAGCCACATTACGATAGCCGCGCTTTCCGGCAATGCCGGCGCCGGCGGTGTCTTCCTTGCCCGGGCCGCCGATCAGGTTTGGCTGCGCTCGGGCGTCATCCTCAATCCGCACTATAAGGACATGGGCAACCTCTACGGCTCGGAATTGTGGACCTATCTCCTGCCGCGCCACTGCGGGGCCGAAAACGCTCGCCGAATCGTCGGCGCGCGCCTGCCGATGGGTGCGCGCGAGGCGGTGGATATCGGCCTCGCCGACAGGCTGCTTTCCGGCGCCCGTGACGGGTTCCTGGCGGATATACGCGCGCTCACGGCGGCCTTGGCGGACGACGCGGGTTTTTCGCAGATGCTTGCGCAAAAGAAGGTGCGCCGGGCGGCCGACGAGGCACAAAAACCGCTTTCGGCCTATCGCGAGGAAGAACTCGCTCGCATGCGGCGCAATTTCTACGGGTTCGACCCGAGCTACCACGTCGCCCGGCATAATTTCGTGCACAAGGTACCGAAGTCGCGTACGCCTGTGACCGTCGCCCGTCATCGCGACCTAGCATGGCAGGCCGGCTCGGCTGGGCGGAGGAAGGCATAATGAGCGACCTGCCCGGCATCCTGATCGTCGACGACGAGATTCGCTCGCTCGAAGCTCTGCGCCGCATTCTAGGCGAGGACTTCGACGTCCGCGTCGCCAGCGACGTCAAGGCGGCGACGTCGATCCTTGAAAGCGAATGGATCCAGGTGATCCTTTGCGACCAGCGCATGCCCGGCGCGTCGGGGATCGAATTCCTCAAGCATGTCCGAACCCACTGGCCCGACATCGTGCGGATGATCATCTCCGGCTACTCCGATGCACACGACATCATCAACGGCATCAACGAAGCCGGCATCTACCAGTACATCACCAAGCCCTGGCATCCGGACAATCTAATCCTGACGTTGAAGAACGCGGCCAATCTCTACTCCCTGCAGCGCGAGAACGAGTTGCTCGCCGTCGAAATGCGCATGGCGCCATCGACGGCTTCGAAAATGGTCTCGGACCGCCGCGCGGCCCTGAAGCGCGACTATGATTTCGATGACGGCATCATTCGCTCTGCGTCGAGCCCGATGAACACCGTCTGTGACGCGTTGAAGCAGGTCGCCCCGTTCGACATACCGGTCGTGCTGATAGGCGCGTCGGGTACCGGCAAAGAACTTGCGACGCGGGCGCTGCACTATGGTTCGCTGCGCTGGAACAAGCCCTTCGTCGTCGAGAATTGCGGCGCGCTTCCCGACCAGCTGCTCGAAAGCGAACTCTTCGGCCACAAGCGTGGCGCCTTCACGGGCGCGGTGGAGGACCATGTCGGGCTATTCGAGCGGGCCAATGGCGGCACCGTTTTCCTCGACGAGATCGGCGAGGTTTCGTCGGCGTTTCAGGTCAAGCTGCTAAGGGTCCTGCAGGAGGGCGAAATCCGGCCGGTCGGCAGCGGCAAGACACGCAAGGTCGATGTTCGCGTCGTGGCGGCGACGAACCGCGACCTGGAGCAGGAGGTGCGTCAGGGCCGTTTCCGCGCCGACCTGTTCTATCGCCTGGCCGGGACCGTGATCAGGCTGCCGATGCTGCGCGACCGGCTCATGGACCTAGAAATCCTTTCCACCGCCATTCTGGACAGCGCGCAGCGCAAGCTCGGCAAGACCGTGCCGGGCATATCCGCCGAGGCGCTGGCCTGCTTCACGAATTACTCCTGGCCGGGAAATGTCCGCGAACTGCAGAACGAAATCCAGCACATGCTGGTCATGGGCAAGGAGGGACAGGAACTCGGCGCGGACCTTATCTCCAGGCACATTCTGATGGCCTCCCCCCGCCAGGAGCCGGCGCCCGACGAGGATTTCGCCGACCTAGCCGGAACCCTGCGTGACCGGGTCAACGAGATGGAACTGCGCATCATCCGCGAAACGCTGATCCGCCATCGCTGGAACAAGTCGAAGACGGCGGAGGAACTGGGCTTGTCCCGCGTCGGGTTGCGCGGCAAGCTCGAGCGGTTCGGGCTGGAGAATGTAAAGCCGTTGCCGGCCCGGCGCGCCGCCGGGTCGGCTCGTTGAGCAGATGGAGTTCATAAGGGTGCCGGAGCCACAGATGGCCAACCTCCCGTCGTGGAAGATGCAAATCGATCGTGCCGCGCCGGGGCGGATACCGGCGCTCGGCCTTGCGCCCGCCGGCGAGGAAGCCTGGATCGAGGTCATCCAGAAGATGGATGAGGTCTACAAGGACCTGATCGAATCGCAGACGCTCCTGGAACAGCAGCACGCGGCCTTGCGCGAGGCGCAGCAGTTCATAGGCTCCGTGCTCGGTTCGATGACCGACGTGCTGATCGCCTGCGATGCCAGAGGCCGCATCCAGCAGGTCAATCCCGCCATGGTCCAGCTGTCGGGGATAGCCGAGGCGAACCTGGTCGGCGCCGCGATCCTCGACCTGTTCGAGGACGAGGGCGACGCCATCGCCGCAAGGCTTGGCGACTGCCTGCGCAGCGCCCACTCGGTCGCCGACCTCGAAGTTCACATGCGCCAGAACGGGGGTGGCGAGACGCCGCTTGCGCTGAACTGTTCGCCGCGGCTCGACCATCGCGGAAAGCTGGTTGGCATCGTCATCGTCGGGCGTCCGATCGGCGAGTTGCGCCGTGCCTATTCCGAACTCGACGTGGCGCACCAGAAATTGACGCGGACGCAGCAGCAGCTCGTCGTTTCGGAGAAGATGGCCGCGCTCGGGCGCGTCGTCGCGGGTGTCGCGCATGAGCTCAACAACCCGATCAGCTTCGTCTTCGGGAACATGCATGCACTGAAGCGCTACGGCGTGGCGATCACCGCATATCTCGATGCCACCCACAACGGCACAGACCGGAAATCGCTCGACGCCTTGCGCGAAAAGCTGAAGATCGATTCCATCGCAGTCGACATCGAGCCGCTGATCGAGGGCACGCTGGAAGGCGCTGAGCGCGTCCGCGCCATCGTCCAGGATCTGCGCCGCTTCTCCAGCAGCCAGCGCGAAATGCCCGAGACGTTCGACGTGACGCGCCTGATCCGCACTGCCGTCGACTGGGTCGTGCGGGCCGAGCGGGTCAAGCCTGCCGTCGCGTTCGATATGCCGGATCAGCTCGATGTCGTCGCCCGCAAGGGATACCTCCACCAGGTCATCGTCAATCTCGTCGACAACGCCGCGCACGTCCTTCAGGGCGTCGACGATCCGCGCATCGAGATCTCCTGCCGCCGGGAAAGCAAGGAGGTTGTCATCAAGGTTCGCGACAACGGCACGGGAGTTTCGGAAGCGCACATGGACCAGGTTTTCGAGCCGTTCTTCACCACCAAGCCGATCGGCCAGGGAACGGGCCTGGGGCTCTATGTGAGCTATGGCCTGATCAAAGAACAGCATGGCGACCTGACCGTGGCAAACCACCCGGACGGCGGGGCGGTGTTCACCGTGCGCTTTCCGGCCGACGTCAGCGACGGGTGAGTGCAATGGCAAGGAGGCCTTTTAATCTTCTTTGGCTTCAGTCCGGCGGTTGCGGCGGCTGCACCCTTTCGCTGATCGGCGCCGAGGGGCCGGACCTTCTCACGACATTCGCTGCCGCCGGCATCGAAGTGCTGTGGCATCCCTCGCTCAGCGTCGAGACCGGGTGGAGCGCCATCGCGATCATGCACAAGGTTGTTTCCGGCGAAATCCCGCTCGACATACTATGCTTGGAAGGCTCCGTCATGCGCGGCCCGAACGGAACCGGCCGCTTCCACATGTTGGCGGGTACGGAGCGGCCGGTCATGGACTGGATCAGCGACCTTGCCGCCGTGGCCGGCCATGTGGTCGCGGTCGGCTCGTGTGCCGCCTTCGGCGGCATCACGGCGGCCGGCGCCAACCACGTCGAGGCCTGTGGCCTTGCCTATGACGGCGCCGAACGCGGCGGACTGCTCGGCCACGGGTTCCTCGCCAGATCGGGCCTGCCGGTCATCAATGTCGCCGGTTGTCCCATCCATCCGGACTGGCTGACGGAAGCCCTGCACCAGATTGCCGCGGGCAGGTTCGACCGGAGCCATATCGACGAATGGGAACGACCGGTGAGCTACACCAACCACCTTGTCCATCACGGCTGTTCCCGCAACGAATTTTATGAGTTCAAGGCAAGTGCGGAGAGGCTTTGCGATCTTGGCTGCATGATGGAAAATCTGGGCTGCAAGGGCACCCAGGCGCGCGCCGACTGCAACATCCGGCCCTGGAACGGCTCGGGTTCCTGCATTGACGGCGGCTATCCCTGCATCAACTGCACGTCGCCCGGCTTCGAGGAGCCGGGCCATTCCTTCACCGCGACACCGAAAGTATCGGGTATCCCTGTCGGGCTACCGACGGACATGCCGAAGGCCTGGTTCGTGGCCCTTGCCGCCCTCTCCAAGGCAGCGACGCCCGTGCGCCTGAAAACCAACGCGACAGCCGACCATGTGGCGGTCCCCCCGCAGGACAAGCGGAAGAGGCGGCCATGAGCAGGCTCATCGTCGGCCCCTTCAACCGCGTCGAAGGCGACCTCGAGGTCAAGCTCGACGTGGAAGACTGCGCGGTTCGTTCCGCGCAGGTCGTGTCGCCACTCTACCGCGGGTTCGAGCGGATCCTGCAAGGAAAACAGCCGCAGGAAGCGCTTGTCTATGCACCGCGCATCTGCGGCATCTGCTCGGTCTCACAATCGGTGGCGGCGGCGCGCGCTCTTGGCGAAGCGCAAGGGCTCGGCGTCGCGGAGAACGGACGGCTGGCGATCGACCTCATTCATGCGGCCGAGAACGTCGCCGACCATCTGACGCATTTCTACCTTTTCTTCATGCCCGATTTCGCCCGCGACGCTTATGCCGGGCAGCCTTGGCACGAGGTGGCGGCGACACGCTTTCGCGCGCTGACCGGAACGGCGGCCGAGCAGGCTTTGCCGGCGCGGGCGCAGCTCATGCATATGATGGGCATTCTGGCCGGCCATTGGCCACATACGCTGGGCATCCGGCCGGGCGGCTCGACCCGGGCGGTGACGGCCAACGAGCAGGCGCGCATGGCCGGTATCGTCAGCGCCTTCCGGCGCTTTCTCGAACGCGTGCTTTTCGCCGACACGCTGGAGCGGGTGGCGAGCCTGTCGAGCGCCGACGAGCTTGCCGCCTGGTGCATGGAAAAGCCGGCACCGTCCGGCGATTTCCGCCATTTCCTTTCCATTTCCGATGCGCTCGGCCTCGATGGGACCGGCCGCGCCGGCAGGCTTTTCATGAGCTACGGCGCCTATCATGCCGCGGGCGGCCATCTGTTCCGGCGAGGCCTGTGGCGGGCGGGCCGTTCGGCGCCGCTCGACGCTTCCCTAATCGCCGAGGACACGGCGAACGCTTGGTATGCGGAAAGCAGCGGCCCGCTCCCGCCGGCAGCGGGAGAGACCTTGCCCGGAGACGGCACCGGCAAGGGCTATACATGGTGCAAGGCGCCGCGGCTCGACGGCGAAGCGGCGGAGGTCGGCGCCATCGCGCGCCAACTGGTGGACGGGCAGCCGCTCATTCGCGACCTGGTCGGGTCGGGTTCCGGCAACGTTCATGCCCGCATCGTCGCCCGCATCCTCGAGATCGCCCTCGTTGTCATGGCGATGGAGCGGTGGATCCAGGATCTGCGACCGAACGGCAGGTTCTGCGACCATGCTGCCATGCCTGACGACTGCGAGGGGGCGGGGCTGACCGAGGCGGCGCGCGGCTCGCTCGGCCACTGGCTGAAGGTCGAGAGCGGCCGGATCGCCAACTACCAGATCATCGCGCCGACGACCTGGAACTTCTCGCCGCGCGACGGCGCCGGCAATCCCGGTCCGCTGGAGATTGCGCTTGAAGGCGCTGCGGTCCGTCCAGGCGAAACCGAGCCGCTCGCGGTCCAGCACATCGTCCGCTCCTTCGACCCGTGCATGGTCTGCACGGTGCACTGACGGTTGCGCCATGGCCGCCCTGCTCGGCAATCCCGTCGTTGAAGGCCGCCTGGTCCGCGTTTGCGGTCTCGTGCAAGGGGTAGGCTTCCGGCCGACGGTCTGGCGTATCGCGACTGCCATGGGGCTCGCGGGCCATGTCCGCAACGATGCGGCGGGCGTGGAAATCGCGCTCTGGTGTAGCGACGCGGACTATTTGGCCTTCCGGGCGAGGCTGGTTGCCGAATGCCCACCGCTGGCGCGCATCGACAGCATAGAGGCGGTAAGCTTCGGTGGGCCGCGGCCCAAGGGCGGCTTCGGCATCGCCGCCAGTGTGGGCGGCCCTGTTAAGACCGGGATCGTCGCCGACGCAGCCTGCTGCTCGGCGTGCCTCGCCGAGATCCTCGATCCACGCGACCGCCGCTATTTCTATCCCTTCGCCAACTGCACGCATTGCGGCCCGCGCCTGTCAATCATCATGGCCATTCCATACGACCGTGCCTCGACCTCGATGGCGAGCTTTATGATGTGCGAGGAATGCCGGGCTGAGTATGACAACCCCGCCGACCGGCGCTTTCATGCCCAGCCGATCGCCTGTCCGGTCTGCGGCCCGCGTATCTGGCTCGAAGGCGAAGCCGGCGTCGAGGCCGCCGGGGATTCCGAGGCCGTCATCAACAGGGCAGCGGCGCTGATCGGGGCAGGGCGCATTCTCGCCATCAAGGGCATCGGCGGTTTTCACCTCGCCTGCAATGCGGCGGACGAGGCGGCGGTCGCAAGGCTGCGCAGCCGCAAGAAGCGCGACCAAAAGCCTCTCGCCCTGATGGCGCGCGACCTCGATCAGCTTGCCGAATTCGTCCAGCTGTCGGACGAGGAGCGGAAGCTAGTTGCTTCCAGCGCCGCCCCGGTCGTGCTCCTGCGGCGCCGCGCCGGCGGCCGTATCGCGGCGGGTGTCGCCCCGGGCCACGACCGGCTCGGCTTCATGCTGCCTTACACGCCGTTGCATCATCTCCTGATGCGAGTGCTCGACGGGCCGGCCGTCATGACCTCGGCCAACAGGTCCGGCGAACCGCAGTGCACGGGAAACGGCGAAGTCCTGCGCGATCTGGCGGGTATTGCCGACTACTGGCTGATGCATGACCGCGAGATCGTCAACCGGCTCGACGACAGCGTGGCGCGCTGCGACAGCCGGGGCGTTTCGGTGCTGCGGCGCGCGCGCGGCTTCGCCCCCCAACCGACCCCAGCGCCGGCCGGCCTTGAAAGCCCGCCGCGCGTGCTTGCGACCGGTGGCGACCTGAAAGCCGCGTTCTGCCTCGCCGCTAATGGCAAGGCGTTGCTGTCGCAGCATCTGGGCGATCTCGACGAGGTGAAGAACCAGGATGCCTGGCGGAAATCCCTCGCGCTCTATCAGGATATCTTCGACACAAAGCCCGACCTCGTCGTCACCGATCGCCATCCCGCCTATCGCTCGACCCGGCTTGGTGTCGAAATAGCCCGCCAGACGGGCGCAAGATTGCTGCACGTCCAGCATCATCACGCTCATCTCGCCTCCTGCCTTGCCGGGCACGGCCGGGCGTTCGACGCGCCGCCGGTCCTTGGCGTGATCCTCGATGGCGTCGGCTTCGGCGACGACGGCACGATCTGGGGCGGGGAGTTCCTGCTCGGCGACTACCGCGGCTTCCGCCGGCTGGCGCATTTCGATCCTGTCGCCATGCCCGGCGGCGATAAGGCGAGCCTGGAGCCGTGGCGGAACGCCTATGCGCATCTCGCCCGCGCCCTTGGTCCTGACTTCCTCGCCGGTCCGATCGGCGGCCTGCCCTTTGCACGGTCTCTCGCCG
This sequence comes from Mesorhizobium sp., assembly GCF_024710845.1. Taxonomy (GTDB): domain Bacteria; phylum Pseudomonadota; class Alphaproteobacteria; order Rhizobiales; family Rhizobiaceae; genus Mesorhizobium_A. Next base: position 6,003 of record NZ_JANJTZ010000064.1, on the reverse strand, counting down.
AAAAACCGCTCGCAGTGCTTGCGCGGATGATCGAAAGGCGCATCAACGCGCCGCCTGCCTCCTCTGCCGGCCGCCTTTTCGACGCCTGTGCGGCCATGCTTTGCGTCTGTTTCGAGCATCAGAGCTACGAAGGGCAGGCCGGCATGGAACTGGAGGCGCTCGCGACGCCCTTTGTCGAAAGGGCCGAAGTTTGGCCACTGGCGTTGTCGTCGGGGGACCCGGTGATCCGTTGGAAAGGTCTGTGGGAAGCGCTTCTTGGCGACTTAGTTGCGGGCGTGGAGCCCGGCCTGATCGCCGCGCGCTTCCACCAGACCCTCATCGCGGTGATCTCGCAAACGGCGCTTCGTCTCTGCAGGGAAAATGCCGTCGGCACGATCGCCCTCTCCGGCGGTGTGTTCCAGAATAGGCTCCTGCTCGAAGGCGTGCTTTCGGAACTCACTGGCGCGGGGTTTGAAGTGCTCACGCACACGAATGTTCCGGCAAACGATGGCGGGCTGGCGCTCGGACAGGCGACGATCGGGCTCAGTTTTAATTATAATTGAACTATAGAAAACTGAATACGAAAGTTTCCTTCTCTTCCATTTTCGTTCCTGCGGTAGGGCAACTGCCCCTCCAAGGTGCCAGGAAGCGTCGGCACCGCTCGTCGCGCCGTACGATCTTCACGACGAGATCGTGCAGCCGGCAATACTCCCTCCACAGCGCCGCGCGCGCCGTCAGTGTGGCGCCCATCAGTTCGGCCGACAGCGGATCGTCCCTCACCGCATGGCGCACGGCCTGGTCGAGCTTGTCGCCCAATGTGCCGCCGAGCGTACTGCTCCGCCACGCCGGCGCTCAGCGCATCTCGCTGCTAGGTCAGGAAACCGAGCGTCAGGTAGTCGTGGAGGCCGAATGCCTAGCCGGTGGTCAGGCCGGCCACGACGAGCGCCACCGGCGCCAAGCCCAGATTCTTGTGCCTGCCCGATCGCTGGCAGGTTGTGGCCGGTCGGGATTGCGTGCCTCAGAGATCGTTCAGCGACCAGTCGTAGGCGTAGCCGCGGATCTCGGCGTCGGCGATCCGCGCTTGGAGATCCGGTGCGGCGAAAGCCGTCCAATGCGTTTTCAGGCGTGCCGTCCCGCCGAAATCCTCGGCGTACCAGGAATAGACCTTCGACGCCGTGATGGTTTCTGCCGAAACGGTAATACCACGCGGGTGGTTGACGTAGTCGTGTGCGCTTTGCGCCAGCACCTCCCGAAGGTTTTCGCCGGTATAGGCTCGCGTGGCGAGGTTAGGGCAGGAATAGGACGCGCAGTTCAGCCCGTAATGGCTCAACGGTTCGCTGAAGAGCGGCCGCACGATGCGATGCTCGATGTCGTCCAGCGACAGATCCGTACCCGCCACCCTCACGATCTTCTTCGACCACGGGCCGCCCCTGAACAGCCCGCCGCCACCGAGGTCGATCTTGCGGATCGAGGAGACGGGGTAGTGCTTCAGGACGACGTCCAGCGTCTTCGCATTGTAGAGATTGATCCAGTAGGCGTGGGCCTCATCGCCCGACAGCCGCGTCGGGTCCTGTGCGGACAGCCCGTCAAGATAGGCAGCAAGTTCGCTGCGGCCGGACTGCTGGAAGGAGCGATAGTCCACCCGGTTGTAGGACGCCCCGTCCGGCTTGACATAGCGCTGCAGGAGAGCGTCGAAACGTCTATGTCCAAGGGCAACCGTTCCGGTCGGCGCGAAGGCCGTAAGTGGTGCCTCTGCTGCTTGAAGGGACGTGGCGTGCATGGCGAGCGCTGAGCCGAGCCCGAGCAAAAGTGTCCGCCGCGACAGATTTCTCATCCTTACCTTTGCCCCGACCTCTTGGATCCTCCCCGCCGGCCTCTCCCGCGGACTGCGAGCAATGGGATCGCGCATCACGGGCCGTAGCGCAATCTGTAGGATCCGGCGTCACGCACTGTTGAGCACGAGTGATGGGTAGGGACGCATCCAGAACTGCCTCCGCAAGGGAAGACGAAGGCAATCCCCACCAGCGGAGCCAAGGGAGCGGGATCGCCATCTCTCGCCACGCGGATGTTCGGACTTTTGAAGGCGCCCGTCCTGACTCCAATGGACGCGGCGCGTTCCGCAACGCCGTCGCGAGCGCCCGCCTGACCTCTCACGGTTCCCGGCGCAGGACCCATGGAACGGAGTTGTGCCCGCTCGCTCAGGCCTTCATGAGCTTGAGCAGCGGCAGATACCCTCCGCCTGCCAAACGCTTCGAGGCCGGTTCGACGTAGGCGGGGTCGAGCTCGATTCCGAGACCCTCGACGAGGCGGTTCATGAGGTTGAACAGCGCCGTCGTCGCGACGAGATGGTAATAGGCGGTCTCATCCCATCCCGCAGCGGTGACGGCTTCGGCGAGGGCCGGCGTGACGCTGCGGGAATCGCGGGTAAGGGCGCCCGCCAGCGCGAGCACCGGGCGCATGGCCTCGCCGACGCTCGAAAAGTCGTCCGACGCGACCATCGCGGCCATTTCCGAAGTGGAGACGCCGGTGAGCCGCTGCGCGGTCGCCGCATGCACGCAGTGACAGTAGCGGCATCGGTTAAGGCCGGAAACGTAGGCTGCGATCAACTCCCGCTCCCCGTCACTGAAGGGCGAGGGGCCGCGCAGCAGCGCCTCGTGATACTCGATCAGCGGCGTGTTCGTCTCCGGAAAGCGCCGGAAGACATCGAGAAGCGTCGCCTTCTCGGGCAGGGAAGCAAGATGAGCCATCAGCATCGATCCTCTGAAGCATTTAGTCGAATTCTTGAGATGTGAGCCGCTGCGAAACAGGATTTGACATCTCCCGGCCTCGAACCTGACCTCATTCCTTTTGGCCCCATAGAGCCCAACTCCCGCCCGACCGTATGTAAGTCAGCTTCGGAGTGCAGCCGGATCCCTGGTCTCATCTTCGCCCAAACCCCGTCTGATGGCCTCGATGTTCACCGCCGAGCACGGACGGCATAGTTCGCGATTACCAGGCGAAACGCGAGCCACGCCCGTCGTCAGGCCGCCACCGCATGGCCGGAAAAGGCGGGGTCGAGCTTCGTAGCGACGACATGGTTGGTGTAGTTCGAGAAGGTCTTGACGCTGATGGCCAGGATCACGGCGAACACCTGGTGAGGTTCGAAACCAGCGGCGAGAAAGGCATCAACGTCGGCGCGGTTCGGACGGCCAGCCGTTTTAACCATCGTCCGGGTGAATGCAGCGAGCGCCTCCAGCCGCGAATCGGGAAGTGTGGAGCCGGAGCGAAGTGCGGCGATCGAATCGGCCGGGACCTTGCTCATCTTTTCGGCGATCATGGAATGAACCGCGACGCAGTAATCGCAACCGTTGGCCTTGCTGATGGCAAGGAAGACCGTCTCCTGCTCGGCCGGGGTGAAGCCTGAATTGCGGCGGAAACCCTCATAGCCCGCGAGATAGGTGTTCAGAAGGTCCGGCGCATAGGCCATGTAGCCGTACATGTTGGGGACGAAGCCAAGTCGTTTCGCAGCATTCTCCAACGCCGGAACTGCGGCAGGATCGGCCGTATCGGCGGTCAGGGGCGCAAGAGTCAAACTGGCGGCTGAAACAGTCATGAGATCCTCTTTTTATGGAACGATCGATCCATATCTTGCCAGATCGGTATCGACAATCTAATTCTGGAATGATGAGTTCACAAAAACATGAGCGAGCGCGCGGCCGTCCCCGCGCCTTCAATGAGATCGAGGCGCTGGACACTGCCATGGGTCTGTTCTGGCGCATGGGCTACGACGGCGCGTCGATGGACGCGCTTACCAGCGCTATGGGAATTTCGCGATCGAGCCTCTACCAGTCGTTTGGGGACAAGGAGACCCTGTTCCTGCGCGCGGTCGAGCACTATGCCCGTACACGGCTCGCACCCCTGCTGGATGTCCTTAATGGGGGCGGTGATTTCAAGACAGACCTGGCTGCATTCATGGAGGCGGTGGTATGCCACGCCACCGCTGATCCTGATCGGCTAGGCTGCCTGGTCGCCTCCGTCCTCTCAGACGCTGCCGGATCGGATCCACGGCTGCGGTCGGAACTTGGAAATCGCTTTGCCACAGTCGAATCGCGGATTGCCGCGCGCATTGAGCGCGCGCAGACAGTCGGAGATTTCCCGCTGGATGCGGATACCAGCGCCGTGGCGGCCGTGATCGGCGCGATCGCCCGCGGCATGATGCTGAGTGGACGAGCCGGGGTTTCTGCACAAAAGCTGCGTGCAACCGGCGCTGCCGCCGTCGCGATGGTCGCCGGCAGCGCCGTTCTATGACAGGCACAGGTGTTCGACTCGTCCAGCCGCGTCGCGCGATCTTGACTTCAACGTGAATGCCATAGGCGCCATTCTCGACGCGATGGGAGGAGGTCGGCATGTCAGGCGTTGTGGATACGCTACTCGACCGATTGGGCCGTCTGATCGCCGACCGTCTGCGAAGTGAGACGTCCGGCTACAAGCCCTATACGCCGTCGGACTTTAAGAGCCTGTGTGCGGCGCTTCGTCCGGGAGACGTCCTGCTGGTGGAGGGCAACCAGAAGATATCGACCGCGATCAAGTATCTTACGCAGTCAACCTGGTCTCACGCGGCACTCTTCGTGGGCGAGCGAATTGCGGACTCGGATTCCGACTCCGCAAGGCGCCCGCGCCTAGTGGAAGTCAATCTCGGCGAAGGTTGTGTTGCTGTTCCCTTGTCGAAATACGAGACATTCAACACTCGCATATGCCGCGCCAAGGGGCTAAGCCGATCAGACCGAGAGAAGGTTGTGGATTTCATGCTGGCGTGGCTTGGCACGAAGTACGACCTTAGAAACATCTTCGATATGATCCGGTACTTCCTTCCGACACCACCTGTGCCCGTTCGATGGCGGCGACGGATGATTGCCTTCGGATCGGGCGATCCGACGAGGGCGATCTGTTCGAGCCTCATTGCGCAAGCCTTTCAGTCAATCCGCTATCCGATCCTCCCCGACCTGAGCGACACCCTCGCCGCTGGTCTCAATACGTTCAATCGCCGGGAAATACTGCACATCCGGCACCACTCCCTCTTCACGCCCCGCGACTTCGATCTTTCTCCCTTCTTCGAAATCATCAAGCCGCGCATCCGGCGCGGCTTTGACTATCGCGGATTGAACTGGGAAGACAACGCAAACGACGACGGAATCAGTACCGCGACCGCCTCGCGGGCAATCACTTAGGGCTATGAACAGGACTCCGGATGCTCGAGTGATTTCCTACGGAGCTTCCGGCCCTCATGTTGTAGGGCTATGGCGTAAACATAGTTCTCTTCATCGCCCGGCGCGGCGCGCCATTTATTTCAAGACTTTACCAGGTCTCCACAAATAGAAGCTGCGTATCGGTCTGCGGTCTATGGCCACCTCGCAGTGTCCGTCCTCTCCAGTCTCAGCTCGCCTGAGCGCGTCCCCATTCCGAACGGCGGCTTCGCACCTTGATCGCAAATACAACCACGCCACTGTGCGATTACCGTGATGTCGGAGTTGAGCGCATATGCGGCCAGCTCGAAGCGCACCTGGTCATTGCCCTTTCCGGTGCCCCGTGCGCTAGGGTGCAGACGCCCTGCCGAGAAACCGGTTCGTTCCCTAGCCCCGATCCGGCGCACCGAGCAGCAGAACTGAGTCCTGTCGCGGCGCTTCATGATACTGATACTATTATCGCTATAGCGCTCGGTGCGTCGTCAGCACTGGCCGGCCTTCGATAAGTCGATCTGCACGGTATGAGACGATTCCACCGCGTCTGCGGAGCCGGCACTGCTTGACGCGGCCGGGCGATCGTTCTCGACTGCGGCCATGGATTCGATGTCACAGCGCGACCGGTTGCGGACAGCCTTCGAGATAGGTAAGCATTCGCTTACGGTAATATCCCGGCAGGTCGTCGGGGAGGACGGCTACGCCGTCGAACGCCTCCAGTTCGTTACGGCCGAGGGCGAGGCAGTGCGCGGCGTGCTGACGCGGCCGATCGCGCCGGGGCGGCGGCCGGCGCTGCTCTACATCCACG
>NZ_JANJTZ010000032.1 GCF_024710845.1 Mesorhizobium sp. | reverse complement strand
ACCGCGATCATCGCGCCGGCCGGCGGCAATGTCGGCATCGGCTTTGCCGTGCCGATCGACATGGCATCGGCAGTGATGAAGCAGATCATTGAGCACGGCGAGGTGCGGCGCGGCCGGATCGGCGTCTCGATCCAGGATCTCAATCCCGACCTCGCCGAGGCGCTCGGCGTCAAGGATGCCTACGGCGCTGTTGTCGGCAGCGTGGAGGAGAACTCGCCGGCGGCAAAAGCCGGTCTGCAAGCCGGCGACGTCATCGTCGCGTTGGATGGGCGTCCCATCTCCGGCTCGGCCGATCTGCGCAACCGCGTCGGCCTGGCGCCCGTCGGCTCGGAGGTGGAGGTCTCCTGGTTGCGCGATGGCGAACGCCATTCGGCCGGCATGCGCGTAGAGGCCGAAAGTGGCACGGCAGGAGTCGCGAACGCGCTTCCCGACCGGCTTGCCGGTGCGACCTTCCAGGATGCGTCCGGCAACGTCTTCGTCGAGGCCGTAGAGCCGGACAGTCCCGCCGCACGCGCTGGCATTCGGCCGGGCGACGTCATCGCCGCGGTCAACCGCCAACCGGTCAGGTCGGTAACCGACCTGAGGCGTTTGCTGAGCCACGCGCGCGGCACCGTTGCGCTCGACCTCTTCCGTGGCGGCAGCCGGATGCTGCTGGTGGTCCGATAGCGAGAGAGGCTCAGTCATGTGGATCTGTGCAACCGTTCCAGGGAGAAAGAAGATGAGAAGGATACCCCGTGCCGTCATGGCTGCGGCGCTCGCGGGCACGCTGATGGCGCCGCTGCCGGTCGCTGCGCAGGACACCCCGAACCCGCCGGCGGAACTGAGCGGCTTCTGGCTGACGACACCCTATCCCGAGTTCGCGATCCAGCCGGGAGAGACGGAGTCGATCGCACTCACGCTGCGCAATGAGAAGCTGCCGCCCCAGCGCGCGACGATCGAAGTATCTGGCGTGCCGGAAGGCTGGGAGTGGGCGCTGAAGGGCGGCGGCCAGGAGGTGACGGCCGCGATTGTCGGGCCGGATTCGACCGAGCGTCTGACGCTTGAGTTGACCCCGCCAGCCGACGCAGCGCCCGACGAGACCCATGCCATCGAGGTGCGCGCCCGCACCGGCTCCGAGACAATCGCACTGCCGCTCACCGTGCGGTTCTCCGCAGAAGAGGCCGACGATGGTGGCATTGAACTCGAGCCTGAGTTGCCGGCGCTGCGCGGTTCGGCGCGCACGACCTTCGCCTTCAAGGTCAAGGTGACGAACGAAGGCGCGGAGGAGGGGCTGTTCAACCTTACGGCAGACGTGCCGCAAGGCTTTCAGACGCGGTTCAAGAAGGGCTATGGCTCGGAGGAGATCACCGGTCTGCCGATCGAAGCAGGCAGCAGCGAGACGGTGACGATCGAGGTGGTACCATCCCGCGCTGTGCCCGCCGGCCGCTATCCTGTCGGTTTCCAGGTCTCGGGCAACGGCCAGACCGGCACCACGGAACTCAGCCTCGAGGTGACCGGCGAGCCGCAGGTGCGGATCGTTGGGCCACAGGAGCGATTGTCGGGCGTGGCCGAGGCCGGTAAGGAGACGAGCTTTACCTTTACCCTCGTCAACACCGGCAGCGCGCCCGCGACCGATCTCGAACTCTCGGCGACGCCGCCTTCCGGCTGGAACGTCGAATTCGATCCGAAGCAGGTGGCGCAGATCGCCCCGAACGCTACGAGCGAAGTCGCGGTGAAGATCAAGCCTTCCGAACGCGCCGTTGCCGGCGACTACATGGTGACGCTGCGTGCCGCGGGAGGCCCGGTTTCGGAGGAGGTGCAGTTCCGCACAACGGTGAGAACATCGACGCTTTGGGGCGTCGTTGGCGTCGGCGCCATCGCTGCTGCGGTTCTGGTGTTGGGCGGCGCGGTGATGAGGTACGGACGGCGATGAGCACCACACCCGTGATAAAGGCAAAGGACCTCACCAAGCGCTACGGGGCCGCCGTCGCCGTCGCCGGTGTCGATCTGTCCGTCTCGGCCGGCGAAGTGATCGGCCTGCTCGGACCGAACGGCGCTGGCAAGACCACCACTATCCTCATGCTTCTGGGGCTGACGGAACCAAGCGACGGAAGCGTCAGCATTCTCGGCAGGGACCCGCTGCGGCAACCGCTGGAGGTCAAACGCGAGGTTGGCTACCTGCCCGATCAGGTCGGCTTCTACGACGCTATGACCGGCCGCGAGAACCTCGCCTATACGGCGCGGCTGGCCGGGCTATCCCGCGACTTGGCAAAGGAGCGTATTGCCGCTGCAGTCGACAAGGTGCGACTGGTCGACGCCGCCGACCGCCCGGTAGCCACTTATTCGCGTGGCATGCGCCAGCGGCTGGGCATCGCCGAACTGTTGATGCGGGACTGTAAGGTCGCGATCCTCGACGAACCGACCTCCGGGCTCGATCCGCAGTCCACACAGGATCTACTGGACCTGATCCAGCGCCTCAGCCGGGATGGCATGACCATCCTGCTTTCCTCGCACATGCTCGATGTCGTGCAGTCGATCTGCCACCGGGTCGCCCTGTTCAACAAGGGCCGGATCGGCTTCGTCGGCACGGTCGAGGAACTGGCGGCCAGGATCGATGGCGGCGCCTTCGTCGTTGATATTGAGGCGGACGGGATTGATTTGCAGAAGGCGGCCGTTCTGCCCGACGGCGTCAAATCCGTCCGGCAGGCCGAAGTCGGCCGCTGGGAAGTCGAGGCCACACGCGACGTCCGCCCCGACCTTGCCCGCCTCGTCGTGCAGGGCGGCGGATCGCTCAGGAACCTTGATCTTCGCCGCGCGCGCCTCGACCAAGCCTACAACCGCTATTTCAGGGAGGTTGTCGATGCGGCGTGAAGGCTCACCGCTCAAAGGCGTCGGCACGGTTGCACTCAAGGAAGCTGCCGATCACATGACCAGTGCGCGTATGCATCTGATCATGTTGCTGGTGCTGTTGACGGCCATCGGCGCGGTCTATGGCGCCATTGGACGGATCAGGGATACCACGGCCGAGGACGCCTACCTGTTCCTGAAGCTCTTCACGGTGGCGCGCGAGCCGTTGCCGTCCTTCGCAGCCTTCCTGGGCTTCCTGCTGCCGTTGGTAGCCATCGCACTCGGCTTCGACGCCATCAATGGCGAATACAACCGCCGCACCATGAGCCGGCTGCTTTCACAACCGATCTATCGCGACGCCGTGCTGTTCGGGAAGTTCCTCGGCGGCCTTCTGATCATCGCGATTGCGTTGCTGACGCTCTGGCAGCTCATGATCGGACTCGGCATTCTGTTCCTCGGCCTGCCGCCATCGGGGGCTGATATCGTGCGGGGTGTGTTCTGGCTCGCCGCCACGCTTGCCTATGCGGGCGTCTGGCTGGCGCTCGCCATCGCCTTTTCGACGGTCATCCGCTCGCCGGCCACCTCAGCGCTAGCCGCGCTGTCGGTCTGGCTGGTCCTGACCGTCTTCTGGGGCATGATCGCGCCGCTTCTGGCGGGCGCCGTTGCGCCGATCGACCCGCTCGATCCGGTGACGATCCTGACGCAGTTCGAATGGCATCAGGCGATCGCTCGCTTCTCGCCGCAGACGCTCTACGGCGAGGTTACCGGGCTGCTGCTCGATCCGGCGGCGCGCTCAGTCGGGCCGCTGTTCTACGATCAGCTTGAGGGCGCCGTCATCGGGGCGCCGTTGCCGACCTTGCAGAGCTTGCTGATCGTCTGGCCACAGATCTCCGGGCTCGTCGCGGCGATGCTCATCCTATTCACGCTCGCCTATGTCGTCTTCCAGCGGCAGGAGGTACGGGCATGATGGCGGGGCGCGCACGCGAATGCCTGAAAGCATTGCGTTGGTCGGC
>NZ_JANJTZ010000029.1 GCF_024710845.1 Mesorhizobium sp. | reverse complement strand
CCAAAGCCACGAGCAGACGGAGGATGAAAGGGAAGATGTCGTCCTCCCCAATCCGGGCTAGACCAAGATGAGGTCGGATTGAACCGTTCTGTTTCCCGATGGCGAGGCGATCCGCCAGGAAGGCGGCGCAGGCCGTGCTGGGGGCACGGCCAAGTCCGCCTGACGCCGCGGGCGCCCGCCAGCGGGAAACCCTTCGGGCCGGGTGAATTCGCGCCAAATCCTTCGGTCTTCGGACTTGGCCGTGCCACCAGCACGGCCGCGCCGAAGCCCTCGACCTTGGCCCGAATTCCCTCCGGCAGAACCGTTCAACCTGATCGGACATTGCTCTAATGACGATCGAGGTAACGATTCTCCACCGTCAGGGCGATTTCGTGCTCGACGTCGCGTTTGCGAGTGGCGGCCGCCTGACCGCGCTGTTCGGTCCTTCAGGCTCGGGCAAGACGTCGGTCGTCAATGCGATCGCCGGGCTGATGCGGCCGGACAGCGGCAAGGTCTCCGTCGAAGGGCGTGTGCTACTGGACACCGACCGGCGGATCTTCGTGCCACCGCATCGCAGGCGGATCGGCTACGTGTTCCAGGATGCCCGGCTGTTTCCGCATCTCACAGTGTCGCAGAACCTGCGCTACGGACGCTTCTTCACGCCGCCGGCGGAACGCTACGCCGAATTCTCCAGGGTGGTCGACCTGCTCGGCATAGGAGCGCTGCTGGAGCGCAAGCCGGCGGGCCTGTCGGGAGGCGAAAGACAGCGCGTGGCGATCGGCCGGGCGCTGATCGCAAGCCCAAGGCTGCTGTTGATGGACGAGCCGCTGGCGGCGCTCGACGACGAGCGGAAGGCGGAGATCCTGCCCTATGTGGAACGGTTGAGGGACGAGGCGGGGATACCGATCGTCTATGTCAGCCATTCGGTCGCCGAGATCGCGCGGCTGGCGAGCGACGTGGTGCTGCTCGCGGAAGGGCGGGTGACGGCCGCGGGACCGGTGGGAGACATCCTGCCGCGCTTCGACCTGCTGCCGGCGGGAGAGCGCGGCGAGGCGGGCGCCATGGTGCCACTGGAACTCGTCGGCCAGGACGACGCATTCGGCCTGTCCGTGCTGCGGTCCTCCGGCGGCGAATGGCGCCTGCCGCGCATCGACGCGCCGACGGGTGCGCGGGTGACGGTGCGGGTGAGGGCGCGCGACGTGATGATCGCTACCGAACGTCCCACCGGGATCAGCGCGCTCAACGTGCTGGAGGGGCGGATCGTGGCGATCGACAGGGCGGGCGACAGCGAAACGCTCGTCTCGATCCTGTCGAGCGACGACCGCCTCTATGCCCGCGTGACACGGCGCTCGGTGGGGCAGCTCGGGCTGGAGCCCGGCCGGAGCATCTTCGCAATCGTCAAATCGGTGTCGCTCGACAGCGCCGTGGCGGCGCGCCGCTGACCAGTTTCGCACTGCCCGGGATTGGCGGAGAAGCATCGAGCGATATATACAAATTGGAATAACGATCGGAGCCGTCCATGCCGTCGCTCAGCCTGCGCATCAATCTCGATCCGGATGGACGGATCGGTCCGGGCAAGATCGAACTGCTCGAGCAGATCGCCGCCTTCGGCTCGATCTCGGCCGGCGCGCGGCAGATGAACATGTCGTACAAGCATGCCTGGGACCTGGTTGAGGAGATGAACAGGATCTTCGGCACGCCGGTCGTCGCGGCGCAGACCGGCGGCAAGCGCGGCGGCGGGGCGGAGCTGACGGGCGTCGGCCTCGCCGTCGTCAGCCGGTTCCGGGCAATCGAGCGGGCAGCGACGGCGGCTGCCGAACAGCACATGAACGCGCTGCAGGCCGAGATCGCTGCGGGGTAGAGTCATTGACAAGGGTCAATACGCGGGCGCCGCAATGGAGTAGAATCAGGCTATGAAAAAGACAGCTCTCGTTCCACTCGTCACCTATCCGGAGCCGCTGCCGGGCGACTGCCTGAAAGCGATCGTCGAATTCGCCGGAAAGGCGGGCTGCGACCTCCACGCGCTGGTGCTGCATGCGGACTTTCCCAGCGTCGCCAATGCGCTGTCGAGCCTGCTGCTCGACGTGCCGAAGATGATCCGGGACGCGGAGGCGCTGAGCCGCACAAACGGCGACGTGCTGCTCTCGGCGATCACGAAATTGGCGACGGAAGCAGGCGTCGGGATCGAAGCGGCCGCGCGCAATTCGCTGCCGGAACTGGCAGGCGACGCCGCTGCGGAAGAAGCGCGCTACTTCGACCTTACGCTGGTGCCGATGCCAAAGAATGGCGAGCAGGGGCGGGCGATCGCCGAAGGTCTCGTGTTCGGATCGGGACGGCCGGCGATCCTGGTGCCTGAGACGCGCGAGCGCGGCCTTCGCCGCGCCGTGGTCGCATGGGACGGATCGCGTGTCGCCGCGCGCGCGGTCAACGACGCGCTGTCGCTGCTCGGCGAGATGGAGCAGGTGACGATTCTCTCGGTTCTCAACGATAAGCCGCTGCCCGCGGACGATCTCGGCGACAAGCTCGCGGCCCGGCTGGTCAAGCGCGGCGTGCCGGCCAGGGCGGTCGCGATCGAACTCGAGGACCAGCCGATCGGGCTGACGCTTCAGGACTTCGCCGTGCAGGACGGCGCCGGCCTGCTGGTCATGGGCGCCTATGGCCACTCGCGGCTGCGAGACTTCGTGCTCGGCGGCGCGACCAAGGCGATCCTCGAGGATCTGCGCCTGCCGGTGCTGATGTCGCACTGAGTCCGGCGGGCGGCCGGATCAGGCCAGCCCGCGCTTCTCCATCATCGCCTGCGGCGAGGGCATGCGGCCGCGGAAGGCGGTGTAGAGTTCCTCCGGATCGGCCGAACCGCCCGCGGCGTAGATGTGACGCTTCAGCTTTGCGGCAAGCTCCGGGTTGAAGGGATCGCCCGTCTCCTCGAAAGCCGCGAAGGCGTCGGCGTCGAGCACTTCCGACCACATGTAGGAATAGTAGCCCGCCGAATATCCTTCACCGGCAAAGACGTGCTGGAAGTGCGGCGTGCGGTGCCGCATCACGATCGAACCGGGCATGTTCAGGTTCGCCAGCGTCTCCGCTTCGAAGCCCATCGGATCGGCCGGCGCGTCGCCTCTTGCGTGATAGGCCATGTCGACGAGCGCCGACGAGGTGAACTCGACCGTGTTGAAGCCGGCGTTGAAATTGCGCGCCGCCTTCATCTTGGCGATCAGCTCCTCCGGCATCGGCTTGCCCGACTTGTAGTGCAGGGCGTGTGTCGAGAGCACCTCGGGAACCGTCAGCCAATGCTCGTAGAGCTGCGAGGGAAGTTCGACGAAGTCGCGCGAGACGGACGTGCCGGCGATCGACGGCCAGCGCACCTCGGTCAACATGCCGTGCAGGCCGTGGCCGAATTCGTGGAAGAGCGTGCGCGCCTCGTCCAGCGAGAGCAGCGCCGGTTCGCCGGGGGCCGGCTTGGCGAAGTTCATGACGTTGTAGATCAGCGGCAGGGCGCCTTCGCCCAGCGAATAGCCGGATTCGAGGCTGCTCATCCAGGCACCCGAGCGCTTGGTCGGCCGGGCGAAATAGTCGGCGAGGAAGGTGGCGATACGGTCGCCCGCGCGGTTGCGGACTTCGAAGACCCGCACGTCGGGATGCCAGGCGGCGATACCGGGGCGCTCGACGAAAGAGAGGCCGAAGAGCCGCGAGGCGACGTCGAAGGCAGCGTCGATGACCCGCTCCAGCTGGAGATAGGGCTTCAGCTCCGCCTCGTCGAAGGCGAATCTCTCGGAGCGCAGCTTCTCGGCGTAGTAGCGCCAGTCCCAGGGTGCGATCTCGTGATTGCGGCCTTCCGCGAGAGCGATACGGCCAAGCTCGGCCTCGTCGGCGGAGGCCTTTTCCAGCGCCTTCTTCCAGACCGGCTCAAGTAGCCCCATGACGGCCGGAGGGGTCTTGGCCATCGTGTCGTCGAGCTTCAGCGCGGCATAGTTTTCATAGCCCAGGAGACTTGCCTTCTCGGCGCGCAAGGCGAGCGTGCGCCGGACGATGTCGCGGTTGTCGGTCGGGCCGGGGTTCTCGCCGCGGCCGGCGAAGGCGCGGAAGGCCTTTTCGCGCAGGTCGCGCCGGCCGGAGAAGGACATGAACGGCTCGTAGATCGAACGCGACAGGGTGACGGCAAATTTGCCTTCCTCGCCGCGCGCCCGCGCCGCTTCGGCCATCGAAGAGCGCAGGAACTCCGGCAGGTCGTCCACTTCTTCGGCCGATAGCATCATCGACCAGCCCTTCTCGTCGGCGAGCAGGTTCTGGCTGAAGCTCGCACCGAGCGAGGCGAGTTCCTCGCCGATGGCCGCGAGGCGGGCCTTGTCGTCCTTGCCGAGCTTCGCGCCGGCGCGGACGAAGCGCTTCCAGGTCTTTTCCAGCACCCGCAGCGTCTCGGCGTCGAGGCCGAGTTCGGCGCGGCGCGCATAGAGGGAATCGATACGTGCGAAGAGGCGGTCGTTCATGTAGATCGCCGAGAAGTGGCGTGACATCTTCGGAGCGATGTCGCGTTCGAGTGCCTGGATCGTCTCGTTGGTGTGCGCGCCGGCGCGCGCCCAGAACAGTGCGGAGACATTTCCGAGCGGCTTTCCCGCGAGTTCGAAGGCCGACAGCGTGTTCTCGATCGTCGGTTCGTCGGGGTTCCCAGCGATAGCCTGGATCTCCGCGTTGTGGGCCTCGAGGGCAGCCGCGAAGGCAGGCGCGAAATCATCGTCGCCGATCCGTTCGAACTCCGGCAGGCCGATCTCGCCGGTCCAGTGGGTGAGGGGATGCGATGCGAGATCGAACGGATGGGCGGCGGTCATGGAAACGATGCTCCGGGGGAATGGTTCTGTTCGCGGCATGTAATCGCTGGAGGGGCGCCGGACAACCGCTTGACGCTGATCGGCGGTCGTTCTATGTCCCACTTATTATAAGTAAGGCTTATTAATCCCGGCCCGCCATGCCCCTTCTCCAGGATCCCGACTCGTTCGGATTTCTCATTACCGACGTCTCGCGCCTGATCCGGGCCGAATTCGACCGGCGCGTGGCCGAGGCGGGACTCGGCCTGACGCCCGGCGAGGCGCGGACGCTCTCGCATGCCTTCCGGGCGGGCGTGGTGCGGCAGACCGTGCTGGCGGAGAGAATGGGCGTCGAGGCGATGACGCTGAGCACCTATCTCGACCGGCTCGAGGCCCGTGGTCTCGTCGAACGCCGGCCCGACCCGAGCGACCGCCGCGCCAAGCTCGTTCACCTCGCCGAAGGGGCCCACGATGTGCTCGTAACGATCCAGGCCATAGGGGCGAGCCTGAGGGCTGAAGTCGCCGAGAAGATCAGCGCATCGGAATGGGAGCATCTCAACACGGCGCTCAGGCTCGCCCGCGACAGTCTGAACCAGCTTCGTCTCGAAGCGATCAGGCGGGAGAGCGACGCCGCATGAACATGATGCAAGCCCCGGTCGCGGCGCCGCCCTTGATGTCGGAACGGCGCGTGGCGTTGATCGGAGCGATGCTGGTCGCGCTCGGCCCTGTCTCCATGGCGCTCTACACGCCGGCGATGCCGGAGATCGTACGCGCCTTTGGAACGACGGAGGCAGCGGTCAATCTTACGCTTTCGCTCTATTTCGCCGGCTTTGCATTCGCCCAGTTGTTCTGCGGCCCGCTGTCCGACGGGTTCGGCCGGCGGCCGGTCACGGTGGCGTTCATGGGGATCTACCTGATCGCCGGTGTGATCGCGCTCCTGTCTCCCGATATCAACGTGCTGATCGCGGCGCGTTTCCTGCAAGGCGTGGGAGCGGCGGCGGGCATCGCGATTGCGCGGGCGATCGTGCGAGATCTGTTCACCACCGAGACTTCGGCCAGGATCATGAACCTGATCGGCATGATCCTCGCCATAGGTCCCGCCTTCTCGCCGGTGATCGGCGGGGTCACGATGGAACTGTTCGGCTGGCACGCGATCTTCGGGCTGATGGTCTTGTTCGGCGTCGCCGTCATCCTCGTCACGGTTTTCGCGCTGCGCGAGACGGTGACGCGCGACCTCAGCCGCATCCGACCGATGGCGATCCTTCGCTCCTACCGGACACTGCTCGCCAGCCGCTATTTCATGTATCCGAGCCTGATGCTGGGCGGCACCGTCGGCGCGCTCTACGCGCTCGCCACCATGCTGGCCTTCGTCCTGATCGAACGGGCGGGGTTGACGGCCACTCAGTTCGGCCTGTCGATGCTCATGCAATCCGGCTCTTACTTTATTGGCTCCGTCGTCGTGCGTTTCATCATGCCGAAGCTCGGGTCGCGCGCGCTGGTGCCGATCGGCCTGGGCTTCGTTGCGCTTGGAGGGGTGGGGCTGCTCGTCCTGCTCAACGTCTTCGAGCCGGACTTCTTCACCGTGATGGTCCCGGTGGCCTGCTACGCCTTCGGCATCGCCTTCGTGACGCCGGCGCTGACGACGGCGGCGCTTGCGCCCTTCCCGCATATGGCGGGTGCTGCCTCGTCGCTGTCCGGATTCATGCAGATGGGCGGAGGGCTTCTTGGCGCAATGATCGCGGTGGTGATCGGCGAGCCGGTGCTGGCGATGTCCACGGTCGTTCCGGCCATGGGACTGGTCGCCATTGTCTGCTGGTTCGGCTTCCGCAAGCTGCCCGACCCGACGCCTCACGTGCGGCCGGCGAGCGATCTTCCGGTAGGGTGATCAGTCTGTTTCGGGCCGCTCGAAATCGCCGGTCTCGGGATTCATGATCCAGAGTTCGCCGGAGGAGATGTCGAACCAGGCGCCGTGAAGGGCGAGGCGTTCCTTCCTCTCGAGAATGCTGACGCAGGGAAACGTGCGCAGATTGGCGATCGAGAAGCGGATCGAGATGCGCTCGAGCGCCGTCTGGCGCTCGGCGGCGGTGAGCATGGTGCTGCTGTTGACCGTCTCGGCCGCGGGCGCCACCAGGCTCATCCACTTGCCGATGAAATCGCCCGGCGACAGCGGCTCGGACGGGTTGAGCGCCGCATTGATGCCGCCGCAGCGGCCGTGGCCCATGACGACGATGTTCTTCACCTTGAGGCTCTGCACCGCGAATTCGAGCGCGGCGGAGGTCGAGTGATATTCCCCGTCGGGCGAATAGGGCGGCACGAGATTGGCGACGTTGCGCACGACGAACAGTTCGCCCGGGCCTGAATCGAAGATCTGCTCGGGCGCCGCGCGGGAATCGCAGCAGGCGATGATCAGCGTCTCGGGCGTCTGGCCGCTTCGCGCGAGCTCGCGGTAGCGGACGGTTTCGTGCACATAGCGGCCCGTCATGAAGGAACGGTAGCCGTTCAGAAGCTGTTCCGGAAAAGCGCTCATAGATTTGCGCTTAGCGGGAATCCGCAGCGTTCGCAATTGCGAAGGTGATCGAACGGGCTCACACCCAGATTGCGATCGGGATATCGTAACCATCGACCAGCGGCGGATCGGGGAACGGCACGGCGCGGCCCTCCGCAATGCGCCCGGCGATGAGCAGCATCGCGCAGGCGTCGAGGACGTCGTCGTCGCCGGCCCCACGCGGGGAGGGCTGGTGCAGCAGGGACCTGTCGAGGCCGCTGGCGGCTAGCAGCGTGCGCCGCTCTTCCATGCCCGGCGGATTGATCCTGCCCCTGACTTTCTTGGGCAGGGACATGGCGCGCTCCCCATTCAGGCGCCACAAGGCGACTTCCGGATGGGATTCGTGGACGCGGCCGCGCAGGTCCGGCCTGTCGCGCAACAGGCCGTCGAGCTCGCGGATCTTCGAGAAGATGCCGAAGGCCTGGATCGAGATGGCACGCGGCGGGTCCGACGTTGCCCGAGCGACGATGCTGGCGCGCCGGTGCGCCTCGTACCAGGCATCGAGCGAGCTGAAGGCTACGGTTTCGGCGTAGACAGCCGAGCGCGAGGGAATGGAAAAGACGCTCGACTGGCGAGCACCCAGGAGCGGTCGAACAGCCATTTCCGGACCGCGCCCGCCTTTGCGGGTGAAATCGGGCAGGCCGATCGGCATGTCCACCGCGATCACGGCGTCGTCGGGCAGGGCGTCGACGAGTTCTTCGAACCGGCTGAAGATTTCGATCGAGGCGGCCTGTGCCGCGAGACGGATCGCGGCGACCCAGCCCGCCTTGCAGCCATCGACGCCGACGAGCGCCCTGGTCACGCGCGCCGGTCGCGGCCGGGGAAGGCCAGCTGGCGCGTCTGCACCATCGCCATCGGATGCGACAGGCTCTGGGCGTCGGTCTCGATCTGCAGTTCGTCGCCGCCGCGCCGCGCGGTGCGGGCGAGGATCTCGAACACGGCCGCCGTCGTCGACTGAAGGGCCTTTTCCGGCGGCTGGCCCGCGAGGTGACGTGCGAGGAAGACCGCGGCGGTCAGGTCGCCGAGACCGTTGGGCGGGCGGTCGATCAGGCGATGTTCCGCCAGATGCGCGCGCGAGGGGGTGAGCAGAAGGTTGGCGATCGAACCGTTCATCATCGCCGGCGCCGAGGTGACCAGCATGGTCGGGGGCGCGGCGTCGCTCGCGGCCCGCAGAACGCTCGAAATGTCGTCGAGCGGCTCGCCGGCCATCCAGGACAGTTCGTAGCGGTTGGGGGTCGCAACGTCGGCGATCGGCATCAGCCGGTCGCGGATTGCCACCGCCGTCGCCTCGGGCACATAGAGCCCGCCGTGATCGCCGATCACCGGGTCGCAGACATAGACCGCTCGGGGATTGCGCGCCTTCACCGCGCCAACGAGCGAAGCGACGGCTTCAGCCTGGGCTGCGTCACCCAGATAGCCGGACAGGACCGCGCCCACCTCGCCAAGCCAGCGCGAACCTTCGAGGTCCTTCATCAGCGCGGCGAAATCGGCCGGCGGCGGCACGATGCGGGTGGCGGGGCCATGGCCCGGGTGCCAGGGCAGGATCACTGTCGGCACGGCCCAGACGGGGAAGCCCAGCGTTTCGAGCGCGAAGACGGCGGCGCGATTGCCGACGGATCCGCGCGCCACGTGACTGGAGATGACGATCACCGCGCGCGGTGCGTCGGAACCTTGAGCCTGCATTTGTCCGTCAGCCGCCGAGGAGATAGAGGAGAAGCCAGCCGATGATGGCCAGCGTGATCAGGAAACCGATTCCGCGCCCGACGCGCGTGCCCCAGACTTCGATCTTGTCGGTCTGGTCGACGTCGTCAGCGCTCAGATGGCCGCGCAGCCGATTGGTGCCACGGCCGATCAGCGATGCGTCGGCGGAGGATTCCTTCTCCACCCGATCGAGGATGCGGCGCGCTTCCAGCTCGGAATCGTCATCTCTTCTTGCCATGGTGCAAGTCTAGCCGCTGCGCGGCGTCGTGCACAGGGGAGAGACGAGCTTGTCGTTTCCTTCCGCGACATGGCGCGATATGGTGGCGACCAATCCGGCGAGATCCGCAATTGGATTATTGAGGGGAAAACGATGACCGCTACCGACCACGTCACGGCCGTCCGGCTACCACGCCTCGGCGTTCTGGTTCTGCTGCTGCTCGCGCCGTTGCTGTCGGGCTGCGGCTTCAACACCATCCCGACCGCAGAGGAAAAGGCGAAAGCGGCCTGGAGCGAGGTGCTGAACCAGTACCAGCGCCGCGCGGACCTGATCCCCAATCTCGTGGAGACGGTGAAGGGCTATGCGGCGCAGGAAAGGGAAGTGCTCGAAGCGGTGGTCGAGGCCCGCGCCAAGGCGACCCAGCCGCAGATCCAGGTGACGCCCGAACAGCTGTCCGACCCCGTGGCCTTCAAGGCCTTCCAGGAGGGCCAGGCCGGGCTGACGGGTGCCTTGTCGCGCCTTTTGGCGGTCGTCGAGAACTATCCCGACCTCAAGTCCAACCAGAATTTCCTGGCGCTGCAGGCGCAGCTGGAAGGCACCGAGAACCGCATCGCGGTGGCGCGGCGCGACTACATCGAGGCGGTTAGGGTCTACAATACCTCGCTGCGCACGTTCCCGTCGCTGCTGTGGGCGAAGTTCTGGTTCACCTCGAACGAGCCATTCGCGAACTTCACGGTGGCCGAGGACAAGATGGACGTGCCGAAGGTCGACTTCGGCACCAAGCAGGGCGGCTGAACCGGCCCGCGCAATGATGCTCGCGGTCGGCAGTCGAAGCATGGGGGCCTGCGCGCGACTGCTGTCGGCGCTGGTGTTCCTTGCGGTGGCGTTCGCTCCGGCGGTCGCCGCCGATCTGCTGCCGCTGACGGGGCGCGTCGTCGACCAGGCCGGCATGATCGACGCGGCCACGAAAGCGCTTTTAACGGCGAAGCTCGAAGCGTTCGAGCAGAAATCCTCCGACCAGATCGTCGTCGCGACGATGAACAGCCTGGACGGAGATTCCATCGAGGATTTCGCCAACCGGCAATTTCGCGCCTGGGGACTGGGGCAGGCCGGCGAGAACAACGGCATCCTGCTTCTGGTGGCGAAAGACGACCGCAAGATGCGGATCGAGGTCGGCTACGGGCTCGAAGGCACGCTGACCGACCTCCACTCCAAACTGATCATCGAGAACACGATGGTTCCCGCCTTCCGGGCAGGCGACTTCTCCGGTGGCATCTCGCGAGCGGTGGACGACATCATCCTGGTGCTGGAGGGCAACGCGGCCGAGCTGGAGGCGCGGGCGGAGCGCAACCAGGAGGCGCCGGAGCAGATCGACTGGGCCGTCGTGCTGTTCATCGTCGTCTGGGCGACCCTGTTCTTCGGCGGGTTCCTGATGGCGATCCTTGCCCCGATCTTCGGCAAGAAGCTGGGTCCCAACCGCTACCGCTGGCTCGGCATGGACATCACCATCGGCGGCTCCTCCGGCCGCAGCGGGTCGAGCGGATCGTCGGGCTGGTCGTCGGGGAGTTCTTCGGGCGGCGGGTTCTCAGGCGGCGGCGGCTCGTCGGGCGGCGGCGGGGCATCGGGCGGATGGTAGGGGAGGCGAGATGAGCGGCGACGTCGATCATTCGCGGGTGTCCGCTGCGATCCGCGCGGCGGAGAAGTCCACGTCGGGCGAGATCTACTGCGTGCTCGCCCGCTCCAGCGACGGCTATTTCCACCCGGCGGCGACGGTGCTGTCGGTGGCGATCCTGGCGGCAAGCGTGTTCGTCGCGTTCTGGCTCGAAACCAGGTGGGACCAGTTCGGCGCGTCGACTTTCGCCATCGCGCAATGCCTGGCGCTCGCCGCCGGGCTCGGCGTGCTGAAGGCGGTTCCGGCGCTGCGCATCCGGCTGGTGCCCAGGCGCGTGCGCTACGCCAAGGCGCATGCGAATGCCATGCGCCAGTTTCTCTCGCGCAACGTCCACACGACCAGCGCCCGCACCGGCGTGCTGATCTTCGTCTCGCTGGCGGAGCGCTATGCCGAGGTTGTGGCGGACGCGGGCATCAACGAGAAAGTGCCGCAATCCGACTGGAACCGGATCGTCGCAGACCTGACCGTCGCGGCCTCCGAGAAGCGGCTGACGGAAGGCTTCGAGGGCGCGATCGCGGCGGCCGGCGCGTTGCTTGCCGCGCACTTTCCGTATCACGCCCACGACCGCAACGAGCTCGACGACAAGCTGGTCGAAATCTGAGTGGAAAAGTTCCGGCCCGGCGGGACTGCGCGCTTGCGCGGAATCGCCGACGCAGCCTATGGTTAAGACATCATGAAGACGCTGACCATAGACATACGCAAAGCCGAGCCGGGCGATGCGGCTGCGATCGCTTCGATCCATCATGAGGCGTGGCAGGGGGCCTATGCGGGGATCATCCCGCATCGCGCCCTGTCAGCGATGATCAATCGCCGCGGCGAGAGCTGGTGGGCGAGCGCCATCCGCCGCGCGGCGTCGGTCCTGGTGGTCGAAGTGGGCGGGACGGTCGCGGGCTATGCCACGATCGGCCGCAACCGCTCGCGCGACCTCAAGCAGGAAGGCGAGATCTACGAGCTCTACGTGAAGCCCGAATACCAGGGCATAGGCCTCGGCACGCGGCTGTTCCAGGCCGCGTGGGAACGTCTCGACGCCCATGGGCTGAAGGGTCTGGTCGTGTGGGCGCTCGAGGAAAACGACAACGCGACCGCTTTCTATCACGGCATCGGCGGCCGCGACGTGGCGGAAGGCGTCGAGATCTTCGACCAGAAGGCGCTGCGCAAGATCGCCTTCGTCTGGAAGTAGCCTGACTATCAGGCCGGCCTATTCGACACCGGCCTTGTCCTCGAAGTAGCTGGTCGCCTGGATGTCGGCATTGCGGCGGCTCCCGTGCCACATCGCTTCGGAATAGCGGCAGGCGAAATCGTGGGCCTCCTCATCCGCGACCTTGCGCGCCAGGACATTGGCATCCTTGTTGGCGGTCGCCTCGACATAGCCGACGACGCAGGCGTCGCCCGCATCCTTCTGCCCGACCTTCGAGATCACCAGCACCTGGACCTCGGGCAGCGGGTCGCCCTTGTCGTCGGTGCCCGGCGAGACGAACCAGCGGCGGATGGTGGCGACCGGAACGCCGCCCTCGAGCCGCCATTCGATCGTGTCGCCGGCATGGTTGAAACCGGTGAAGGTCTCGAACGCGCCCTTCTCGAACCACGGTCCGACATAGCCGTAGAACGCCGTTTGCCGCAGGTCGCCCTCGGCAAAGCGGATGCCATATTCGCCGTAGCCCTTGCACATCCAGGAGCCGCCGAGCTCGTCCGACTCGACCTCGCGGCAGTCCTTTTCGAAGTCGACTTTCGTATAGGCGCTTTCGGCGGCATATGCCGTCATCGATGACGCCAAAAGCAATACGCCGGCCAGTGCGCGCATATCGGTTCCTCAGAATGGGAGGTCATTCTTGGCGCCCGACGGGTCGGCGTCAATGCAGCCGCTTGCGCTGCATCGCACAAAAAGGTAGCGCTGCGCCGAAACGTGGAGCCCTCTCATGCGCATCGACGCCATTCCGATCGGAAACAACCCGCCCGAAGACGTGAACGTCATCATCGAGGTGCCGATCGGCGGCCAGCCGATCAAATACGAGATGAACAAGGAAGCCGGCACGCTGTTCGTCGACCGGTTCCTCTATACGCCGATGGCCTATCCCGGTAACTACGGCTTCGTGCCGCACACGCTGTCGGGCGACGGCGACCCGGTGGACGTGCTGGTGTGCAACACGCGCGAGTTGATGCCCGGCTGCTACATCAATGTCCGCCCGATCGGCGTGCTGATCATGGAGGACAATGCCGGCCAGGACGAGAAGGTGATCGCCGTGCCGATGCCGAAGCTCACCCGCCGCTACGAGAAGGTGCTCAACTATACCGACCTGCCGGAGATCACGCTGCAGCAGGTCGAGCACTTCTTCTCGCACTACAAGGATCTGGAGCCCGGCAAGTGGGTGAAGATCGGCGGCTGGCACGACGCCGCGCACGCCCGGCGGATGATCTCCGAGGGGATCGAGCGGGCGAAGAAGGCGAAGTAAGGCCTTAGCTGTTCTACAGCAGCTCGACGATCCGTTTCGCAAGCGCGTCCGGGTCGCCTTCGATACTCACGGTCTTGATGCGCGAGGTGCCGCCCGCGGTCACCGAGACCGAACGCCCGGGCACGCCCAGCCAATCCGCCACCAGACGCTCGAGGGCCGTGTTGGCGGCGCCCTTTTCCGGCACGGCGCGGACGCGGGCGGCGAGATAGGCTGCGCCGTCCGAACCGGCCGCCACCCCCTCGATCCGATCGGCCGAGGATTTCGGCGTCAGGCGAACGCGGATCTCGATCCGCCCGCGCGCCTGCCGGACGGGCAGGTCCATCTCAGGACAGGAGCGCCGGCGCGATCGTCGTCAGGATCAGCTGGCGGATGAAGAACAGGATGAGCAGCAGGACGATCGGCGAGATGTCGATGCCGCCGAGATCCGGCAGGAAGCGCCGGATCGGCCGCAGCGCCGGCTCCGTCACCTTGTAAAGGAAATCGGCGACCATCGCGACGAACTGGTTGCGCGTATTGATCACGTTGAAGGCGAACAGCCAGGAGAAGACCGCTGACAGGATGATCAGCCACCAGTAGATGTCGAGCGCCAGAATGATGGTCTGGATGAGAGCCAGCATGAACGTCTCCGTGATCGTCGCGCACATGTAGCCACTGCGGGCCGGAGCGGCAAGGGCAGGCTCCGCCGCATCGCGCATTGCGCTTGACAGGAGAGGGGGGCCGCACATAAATGCCGCCCATCCGCTGGAACGGGGCTGTAGCTCAGCTGGGAGAGCGCGTCGTTCGCAATGACGAGGTCAGGAGTTCGATCCTCCTCAGCTCCACCAGCGGTAAGTCTTTGTTTTTGCACGATTTTTTGTCTCCCGCCATGATGGTTAGCTGAGATCGGTGCATCGATCTTGGCTTGGTAGATGGCGGTCTCGCAAATCTGCCAGTTTTGTGCGGAAAGTTCGGGTCCGATGGTGTTGCGCCGAATTATCGCGACATTTCCGTGGCTTACAGGCGGCGAGGTCGAAGATTCGAGCCAATGATGCTCCACCAGCGGATTTTGTCGAACACGCGCCCACATTCAGCGTTCCCAATTCCATCGACTTTTCCGTGGCTTAGGGCTGAGAGGCTCGGCCTCTATGCCGAAGAGATACGCAATTCTCCCGATTTCGTGCAGTTTCGGCTTAAGCGTCTCTCGGCGCGGACCACGCCGACCACAAGTTTGCGACAATGATGGTCGGTGCATCAGGGCGATGCCGGCATGATGGTTCCGGTGAGCGACGGATGAGGCGCCAAACAGGGTCGTCGTGATTGGGGTAGCGTTAGATGCAGCGTGCTGCTGTTGTGGCAGGCCTCAGGAGAGCGCAGCGATCTGATCCGACCAGAGAACGGGCAGTTCCTGACGCGCGAGGTTCCTCGCAGATACCCTGTTTGATTGTCTGCCAGTCAGGATCTGATCCAGAAGGCGAGGCGCCATAAACGCGAGTGGCAGGACGCGTCCGACATCCGCACGGTCGACGCCGAAAAGGTTCGCCACACCGCTGCTTCCAAGATCGGGGTTCTCGATCATCTTCTCAAGAAAGAGGTGAGCCTTGGCGACCATTGCGACGAGGTTTCGGTCGACGCCCTCACCACCGCTCTCACCCTCCATCACCAGGCGCATCTCGTTGCCGCGACGCTTCAGCTTGATGGGCAGGCTGATCTCGATGATAGCGTCCGGATATTCGTGGTCCGATGGCATCTTTGGTAGCAGAGCCTGCCCAACCTGAGGTCCGAGCAGCGCAACCTGTTGGCCATCTGTCAACGGGCGCCGAAGTTTCCCCGATTGTGGGCATGTAAAATTCCCTATCTCGGCGGCGGGTCTTGGTCGGTGATCAGCCGAGCGGTTGATCGTCGCGTCCTTTCGTTGGAGGGCGTCCGCGCCGTTTCGGCGGGGG
>NZ_JANJTZ010000026.1 GCF_024710845.1 Mesorhizobium sp. | reverse complement strand
CCAAAGCCACGAGCAGACGGAGGATGAAAGGGAAGATGTCGTCCTCCCCAATCCGGGCTAGACCAAGATGAGGTCGGATTGAACCGTTCTGTTTCCCGATGGCGAGGCGATCCGCCAGGAAGGCGGCGCAGGCCGTGCTGGTGGCACGGCCAAGTCCGCCTGACGCCGCGGGCGCCCGCCAGCGGGAAACCCTTCGGGCCGGGTGAATTCGCGCCAAATCCTTCGGTCTTCGGACTTGGCCGTGCCACCAGCACGACCGCGCCGAAGACCTCGACCTTGGCCCGAATTCCCTCCGGCAGAGCGGTTCAATCCGACCTCATCTTGGTCTAGATATCCAGTTCCTCGACGAACTCGGCATTCTCCTGGATGAACTTGAAGCGCAGTTCCGGCTTCGTGCCCATCAGCGAATCCACCGCCGCCTTCGTCGCTTCCGCGCCGTCGATGACGTCGACGCGCAGCAGCGTGCGCTTCGCGCGGTTCATCGTCGTTTCCTTGAGCTGCGCGGCCATCATCTCGCCTAGACCCTTGAACCGCCCGATCTCGACCTTGCCGCGGCCGGTAAACTCGGTCCGCAGCAGCTCATCCTTATGCGCGTCGTCGCGGGCATAGAGCACCTTGCCGCCCTGGCGGAGCGCGTAGAGCGGCGGCACCGCGAGGAAGAGGTGCTCGCCACGGATCAGATCGGGCATTTCCTGGTAAAAGAAGGTGATCAGCAGCGAGGCGATATGGGCGCCGTCGACGTCCGCGTCTGTCATGATGATCACGCGGTCATAGCGCAGGTCGTCCTCGCGGTATTTCGAGCGCGTGCCGCAGCCGAGCGCCTGGATGAGGTCGGCGATCTGCTGGTTGGCGGTCAGCTTGTCGTGACCGGCCGAGGCGACGTTGAGAATCTTGCCGCGCAGCGGCAGCACTGCCTGGGTCGCGCGGTCGCGCGCCTGCTTGGCCGAGCCGCCGGCAGAGTCACCCTCGACGATGAAGAGTTCCGCGCCGGCCGCGCCGTTTTGTGTGCAGTCGGCGAGCTTGCCGGGCAGGCGCAGCTTGCGCACTGCCGATTTGCGGACGACCTCCTTTTCCTGGCGGCGGCGGATGCGCTCGTCGGCGCGTGCGATCACCCAGTCGAGAAGTTTCGAGGCTTCCTGCGGATTGTCGGCGAGCCAGTGGTCGAACGGATCGCGCAGCGCATTCTCGACGATCCGGATCGCTTCGACGGTCGCGAGCCTGTCCTTGGTCTGGCCGACGAATTCAGGCTCACGGATGAATACCGACAGCATGCCCGCCGCCGAGATCATCACGTCTTCGGAGGTGACGACCGAGGCGCGCTTGTTGCCGGTGAGGTCGGCATAAGCGCGTAGGCCGCGCGTGAGAACGTTGCGGAAACCGGCCTCGTGCGTGCCGCCCTCGGCGGTGGGGATCGTGTTGCAGTAGGAGTTGAGGAAGCCGTCGCCGCCGAACCAGGTGACCGCCCATTCGATTGCGCCGTGGCCGCCCTGCTTTTCGCTCTTACCCGCGAAAACTTCGCGCGTCACCTGCATCTCTCCGTCGAGCGAAGCCTGCAGATAGTCCTTCAGGCCGCCGGGAAAATGGAACACGGCCTTCGCCGGCGTCTGGTCCTTTTCGCCGATGAGCGCCGGGTCGCATGACCAGCGGATCTCGACTCCGCCGAACAGATAGGCCTTCGAGCGGGCCATCTTGTAGACGCGCGCCGGCTCGAATTTTAGCGCCTTGCCGAAGATGTCGGGGTCGGGATGGAAGCGCACCTTCGTGCCGCGGCGGTTATGCACCTCGCCCAGCATCTCCAGCCCGCCCTGCGGGACGCCGCGCGAGAAGCGCTGGCGGTAGAGCTGGCGTCCGCGCGCGACCTCGACTTCGAGATCGTCGGAGAGGGCGTTGACCACCGAGACGCCGACGCCGTGCAGGCCGCCGGAGGTTTCGTAGACCTTGGAATCGAACTTTCCGCCGGCATGCAGCACGGTCATGATGACCTCGAGCGCCGACTTGTCCTTGAACTTGGGGTGCGGGTCGACCGGCATGCCGCGGCCGTTGTCGGTCACGGTGAGGTAGCCGGCGGCGTCGAGCTCCACCTCGATGAAGGTCGCGTGCCCAGCCACCGCCTCGTCCATCGAATTGTCGATCACCTCGGCGAAGAGATGGTGCAGAGACTTCTCGTCGGTGCCGCCGATATACATGCCTGGACGGCGCCGCACCGGCTCCAGCCCTTCCAGCACCTCGATCGAGCTGGCGTCGTACGTTTCCGAGGGATCCTTCGGCGCGACGACGCGCTTTTGCGCCGCCTGCAGGATCGGATCGAGCGGGCGGGCGGGCTTCTCGGCCGGCTTCAGCGGCTGCGCGGCCGCTGAGAAGAGATCGTCTTTGGGTCGTTCGTTCATGGACGTCCTGGCGCAGTCTGCGAATCAGCGGGAGAATGACACAGAACGCCACCGTCATGCGACTGCGTTCGTGTTCCGTTCATAGGGTAGGCGGACGCTATCCCGCATCGGTTGCGAAACCGTTTCATAACCAAAAGCGGCGAATTCCCGGCATTTGAATCAACGCAATCGGGGTTTGTTGAGAACTGGCCTTTAGCCTTCATCCAAAGAGCGGGTAACCGCCGACGATGCAGCGGGTACGCAGTGGGGGCACAGTGAAGGGCAAGATCATTCCGATGATCGGAATCGCGGCGGTCATCGGCGCGGTATCGATCTTTGCGGCGGACTACTGGATCAGGAGTTCCGCCAACGCGCGCGTCGAGCGGCTGTCGGCGGAAGTCGCCGTCCCGGAGGCGCCGAAGGTCGAGTTCAAATCGATCGTCGTCGCCAAGGAGCCGCTGCGCTACGGCATGGCGCTCGAAGCCGCGCAGCTCACCGAGATTCCCTGGCCGCAGGACGCGCTGCCGCAGGGATCTTTCGCCAAAATTGATACACTTCTGGCCGATGGCGGCCGTATCGTCCTCTCGCCGATCGAGCCGAACGAGCCGGTTCTGCTGGCAAAGCTCTCCGGCGCAAATGGCCGCGCGAGCCTGTCCAATCTGCTGTCGCCCGGCATGCGGGCCGTCACGATCAAGACCGACGAGATCGCCGGCGTCGCCGGGTTCATCACGCCGGGCGATCGCGTCGACGTGGTGTTGACCCGCGACGCCGGCAAGATCGCCGAAGTCGCGAAGAACGCGCAAGGGGCGACCGGTTCGACGCTGACCTCCGAAATCGTTCTCGACAACGTCAAGGTCGTGTCCGTGGGGCAGGGCGCCGACGAGCGCCAGGCCGCGCCGCAGGTCACCTCCTCAGTGACGGTCGAAGTCGATGCGCAGGGCGCCCAGAAGATCGCGCTCGCCCGCAACATCGGCACGCTGTCGTTGTCGCTGCGTGCGTCGAGCGAAGGCGGTGCCGCGGTGGAAGGACTCACCACCATCTCGTCCTTCGGCGGATCGGTCGCGAATGTGGTCAACGCCGCAGCTTCTAGCGTGACCGAAGTATTCGCCGTCCCCGAGAAGCCGGCGACACGCACGATCATGGTGACGCGGGGGCAGGGCGAGTCGCAATCCTACAATGTGCCGTCCCAGGGGAACTAGGCGGCGGAATTTCTGGCAGGGGCAAGGGGCGATGTACGGGGACAACGGGAAGAATGCGGGCGCAGTGCGCCTGCCGCTCTTGCGGCGGATGGCGGCCGGCCTGGCCGTGGCGCTCATAGGGGCGATGCCGATCACCACGCAGCCGGCTTCGGCGCAGGCGATCCAAGTCTCCGCCGAGCGCAGTTCCAGCGTCAAGGTGGCGAAGGGCAAGCCGCAGACGGTCAAGACCAACGCCGCCTTCTACGAGATCGTCATCGGCGATCCGTCGATCGCCAATGTCACGCCTCTCACCGACCGCTCCTTCTACGTGCTTGGCAATGAACTGGGCACAACCGGCATCGCGCTGTTCGACGAGAACAAGCAGCTCGTTGGCACTGTCGACATCGAGGTGACGCTCGATACGAAGGGGCTTGCCGGCACGATCCGCGACGCCGTTCCGGGTTCGAACATCAAGGTCGGCTCGGCCAACGGCCGCATCGTGCTCTCCGGTTCGGCCGAAGACGCCGTTGCAGCGGACAAGGCGAAGAAGATCGCCGATCGCTATTCGGGCGAGGAGGAGGTCATCAATTCGGTGAAGATCTCGTCCTCGCAGCAGGTCCAGCTCAACGTCCGTTTCGTCGAGATCAACCGCCAGGTCGGCAAGGAACTCGGCACCCAGATCAATGCGAGCTACATGGGCCCCGGTGGCGGGTTCGAATTCAACTCCAACCCGAAGGCGTCCGGCAACCTGCCCGCGGCCGAGATCATCGGCGGCATCGTCACGGGTGGCTGGTCGATCGACGTGGCGATCAAGGCGCTGGAGGACCGAGGCGTGGCCCGCCGCCTGGCCGAGCCGAACCTGATCGCGCGCTCGGGCGAAAAGGCGAGCTTCCTCGCCGGCGGCGAGTTCCCGATCCCGGTGTCCCAGGACGGGGACAAGATCACCGTCGAATACAAGAAGTTCGGCGTCGGCCTGGATTTCACGCCGAATGTCCTGTCAGACGGGCTGATCAGCCTCGACATCGAGCCGGAAGTCTCGTCGGTCGACAACTCGTCGTCCTACAAGATCGGCGACATCGCGATCCCCGGCTTCGTCGTGCGCCGGGCAAAGACCTCGGTCGACCTGAAGAGCGGCCAGAGCTTCATGATCGCCGGCCTGCTGCAGAGCCAGAACGATACGACGACGCAGGGCATTCCCGGGCTCGGCCGTCTGCCGGTGCTCGGCGCGCTGTTCTCGTCGAAGGCCTATCAGCGCCGCGAGACCGATCTGGTGATCATCGTCACGCCCTATCTGGTCAAGCCGATCGACCCGACGAAGAAGGTCGCGACCCCTGCCGATCAGACCGCGCCCGCCAACGACGCCGACTACTTCCTGGCGAACCAGGAGGAGGTCAAGCTCGCCGGCAATCGCGCGTCGGTCGCCGTGAACGGCGGGCGTACGGCGACCGTCGGCCATTTCCTCGATCTGCAGTGAGGACGACCAGGATGCGAACCAGACTGATCTTCATCTGCTCTGCTGCTCTCACGCTTGCGGGCTGCATGGGCGACGGCGTCGGCCGTCAGGAAGGCGTGACGTCCGGCGCCGGAAACGCCATCGCTGCCAATACGGTGATGCAGATGGTCGACCCCTGGCAGCCGGGCGTCGAGGACACAGACTTGAAGGTCCCGGCCGAACGCGGATCGGCGGCCGTCGCCGCGTCCGACGAACCGGCCAAGGACGACAGCAGCGACAACTGACGCAGGGAAAACGATGGCAAGCCAGTCCAAGAACCGTCGCATCCTCCTTGTCTCGACCGACAAGGACTTCGTGCAGGAAACGCGCACCGCTTTCGCGTCCTCCGACGCGATCGAGCTTGTGGTGGTCGAGCGCAACGTTGCCGATCTGCGCGGCGAGGTCCAGGATTCCGACTGCGGCGCCGTCATCATCGACATGGACGCGGCGCGTCTCGAGGAGATCGAGTCCCTGCAGCGGGTGACGCGCCGGCTGGAAGGCAAGGCGCCGGTGATCGTCGTGACGCAGGAGTTCAACGCAGCAGCGGTCCGCATCCTCGTCCAACTCCAGGTCGCCGATTTCCTAGTCAAGCCGGTCACGACGGCGGACCTCGTCCGCTCCTGCATCCGGGCGCTACAAGGCCCGGGACGCGAGGAGCGCAGCGAGTCGGAAATTTACACGTTCATGCCGGCGGCGGGCGGCGTCGGAACCACCACGCTCGCGCTCCAGACCGCGTTCCAGCTGCACAATTCGGCAACGCGCGCGGCCTCGACCTGCGTCGTCGACCTGAATTTCCAGCAGGGCGCCTGCGCGGAATATCTCGACCTCGAGCCGCGCTTCGACATCACCGAGATCGAGAACAATCCCGAGCGCCTCGACCGCCAGCTCCTCGACGTCATGCTGTCGAAGCACCAGAGCGGCCTGTGCGTCTTGGCGGCGCCGACGCATCCGTCGGACATGCGCTCGTTCAACACCGATGTCGTCGTCCGCGTCCTCGACCTCGTCTCGGCCTATTTCGACAACGTCGTCATCGACATGCCGCGCACGTGGTTCCCGTGGACCGAGACGGTGCTGCTTGGCTCCAACAAGCTCTACATCGTCGCCGAGATGACGGTTCCGTGCCTGCGCCATACCCAGCGTCTGATCCAGGCGGTCTACGAGACGGTCGGCAAGGAGGTGAAGCCACGCATCATCGTCAACCGCTACGAGCAGAGGAAGTTCGAGAACGGCATCCGCCAGGCCGATGTCGAGGCGATCCTCGGCGAGCATTTCGTCGGCGGTATTTCGAACAACTACAAGCTCGTCCGCGAGGCGGTGGATCGCGGCGTGCCGCTGCAAGCGATCGACGCGGAGGCAAATGTCATCACCGACCTGCGCCGGATCATCCTGCCCGAAGAGGCGGCCGCCATCGTCAAGAAACAGAAATCGCTGCTCGGCCGCGGCATCGGGCTGCTCAGGAGGGCCGGATGAGCAGCCGCTTCTCCGCGCTCCAGCACCGCCAGCCGCAGGACCCACGTCCAGCTTCGACGGCTTCCGAACCTCACATTGCCGTGGTCATCCCGACCACGCGCAAATCGCAGCCGAAGCCCACGCCGCAGCCGGTCGGTGATCCGGCCAAGGCGGCCACTTCGAACCGCGTCGCGGATGCGCGTGTGCGCATTCACCGGATGCTGATCGAGGAGATCAACCTCGTCGCGCTGGAACGCCTGCCGAAGGACGAGATGCGCCGCCAGGTGCACGAGTTCGTCTCGCAGAAGACCCGCGAGGAGCGACTGGCCATCAATGTCGCCGAGCTCGAGGCGCTGGTCGACGACATCGTCGACGAGATGGTGGGCCTCGGTCCGCTCGAGCCGTTGCTCAAGGACCCGGAGATCAACGACATCCTGATCAACGGGCATCAGAACTGCTTCGTCGAGCGCAAGGGCAAACTGACGAAGGTGCATGTCCCCTTCAAGGACGAGGCGCATCTGCTGCGCATCATCAACAAGATCGTCTCCGCCGTCGGCCGCCGCGTCGACGAATCCCAGCCGATGGTCGACGCCCGCATGCTCGACGGCTCGCGCTTCAACGCGGCGATCCGGCCGGTTGGCGTCGACGGCCCGCTGGTCTCGATCCGCAAGTTCTCCAAGAACAAGCTCGGTCTGCACAAGTTGGTCGAGTTCGGCGCGCTGACGCAGAACATGGCCGAGGTGCTGGCCGCCGCCGTCCATGCCCGCAAGACCACGATCATCTCGGGCGGCACCGGCACCGGCAAGACGACCATGCTCAATGCGCTCTCGGCCTTCATTCCTGAGGACGAGCGCCTGATCACCATCGAGGACGCCGCCGAGCTCCAGCTCCAGCAGCCGCACGTCGCCCGCATGGAGACTCGGCCGGCCAATATCGAAGGTCACGGCGAGCTCAAGCAGCGCGACCTCGTCAAGAACGCGCTGCGCATGCGGCCCGACCGCGTCATCCTTGGCGAGTGCCGCGGCGAGGAGGCCTTCGACATGCTGCAGGCGATGAACACCGGCCACGAAGGCTC
>NZ_JANJTZ010000016.1 GCF_024710845.1 Mesorhizobium sp. | reverse complement strand
GCCGCAAACCCGGTTCGCTCAATGAACGCGAATTCTCGTCGATCTGACGCCTAAAGGAGGCCGTCCGGCGATGAAAAGCGAGCCACAGAGGCCATTTCCTCTATAAAGAGCAAAACGAGCGATAAGGCAACATTATCGTTCGTTTTTTCCGATCGACATGCGGGGCGGTTTGCAACCAATCAGATTGCCAAAAGCGCCGCCATGATTCATCGTGGTTGCGATGATTCTGCGTCCGAAATCCTCTCTGCGTCTCCAAGCGGCACTCACCGGTGCCCCTTCGGTCTTGCAGTCTGTAGCGGTGCCGGCCTGGCTGCGCCGTGCTGTCCCGGATGGGCAAAGCCTTGCGGGAGAAAGCGTGGGGCTAAATGCTCTTGAGGATATCGCGAGCACCGCAGGCGCTGCCATCGGTGCGCTCGATGCGGTGGTGCGCCGGCAGGAGCGATCGGTCGGCGCCTGGCGCCAGCGTCTGGCGCTTACAGCGGCCGCGGCAACGGCGAAACAGGCGGGCCGAATCGAGGACGAGGCCGCCCTGCGCGACGCCGTGCTCCTGACGAAAGCCGGTGACGACGTCGGCCCCGCTGGCCGTTTGCTCCTTGCCTGGCGCCGCCTGGCAGCCCGACCCGCGGGGGATCTTCTTACGGCGAAAAACCTCGCTGCGGTGTTGGGAGAGTTCAGCTACGCCCCGGATGAGGAGGTGGTCAATGATCTTGCGGATGATCTCCAAGAGCTCGCCGGCGGTGCCGGAGTGGTCGGCATGCTGACCGGCGCGTTCATCGCTGCCGAGCGCCACGCCTTCGATCGCACCGTCGGAGCCTGGCTCGCCGACGCCCTGCTGGCGCAACGGCTGGGTTGGGCGCAGGCGGTGCCGCTGCTGGGCGCCGAGGCGGTCTTGGGCACAAGCGCCCGCCCGCGTCGATCGGCAGCCGGCTCGGTGGCGACAGGCGATGAGACAAATCCTGAGCGTGCGAAAGGTCTGCTTGCCGCGCAGGCACGCGCCGCGTTGCGCGCGATTGATCTTTCGGTGGAGCTCGAGCGCCGCGCGGAAAAACTGCTTGCCGTTGCTCCGAAACTCAGGGCCAAGGCGGCGGACGCCGTGGTCGAAAGACTCTTGTCCAACGACGCGATCGTCGCCTCCGAAAGAATCTCCGGCATGAGCGATCGCGGATTGCGCCGCCTGTTCGACCGGCTGGTTGAACTTGGCGCCGTGCGCGAGCTGTCCGGCCGCCCCACCTTCCGTATCTACGGGCTCTGACGATCATGGCAGACGCAGTGCGCAAGAGGCGGGGCCGATCAGATGACAATCGATCAGGCGACCGCCTGTTTGATCGGGAGCTTGATCACCTGCCGCCGGAGGCGCGCTGGCGCGAATGGATGAACCGCGTCGAGGCAACGGTCTTCGCCGCCAGCGAGCCGGTCACCCGCGAGACACTCTCCCGCATCGTCGGCAAGAGCTGCAGCATCGATCTTCTCATCGACGACATCCGCGAGGAACTGCGCGGCCGCCCCTATGACCTCGTCTCCGTTGCCGGCGGCTGGAAGCATCTGACACGGCCAGCCTATGCCGACGCCATCCGCAGTGCATTTGGCACAGCCGCCGACGGGAGCGGGCGTGCCAAAGACCTGACGCAGTCCGAAGTGCTGGTGCTGATGTGCGTAGCGTATTTCCAGCCCATCACCCGCGCCGAACTGTCGTCGTTCTTTGGCAAGGAAATCAGCCGCGACCTGATCAGCCATCTGCGCGGCGCTGACCTCATCGCATCAGGCCCGCGCAGCCCGACGCCGGGTGCGCCTTACACCTATGTCACGACGAAAGAATTCCTGCTCGAGTTCGGGCTCGACACGCTGCGCGATCTGCCGGATTTCGAGGCGCTCGAGGATGCGGGGCTGCTGTCGAAGGAGAAGCTGTTGGCGGGCGACATAGCCTCCAACTTTTCCAGCAGCCAAGAGGAAGCCGCCGAAATCGAGGTCTAGCGGCCATCAGACGGAGGAACCTCTTTTGGCAACATGGTCGCCGCCCGGTCGAAGTCGGATGCCGAGGGAACCACGAATTGCTGCCGCAATTCGATTCGGCCCCGGGCGCCTCAGCGAATGTACACCATCCCCTTTGTCCAAGCGTGAGACGTACGTGATCCGGCGTAGCGAGAGGTCAAACCTTCTTGCGGTTCCAGATCGGCTGCATTCCTTGCCTATGCTGACTGATGCGCCGCCTTCCAGTCGCGCCTTATCTTTTTGGCCAATGACCACCGATGAACTTCGCTCGGCCCGTCGTAGATACGGAAGGCCCGGATTTGGGATCGTCGCCTTAACTGAGGACGAGATAGAAGGGGACCGGACCAGTCGAATGCCTATGCTGCGACCGGCGAAGTGATCTCGTTCCACATCGCTGTTGCGGCGTTGCGGAGATGACGGTGCTGGGCGGCGGTCATGGAATTGCGGGGATAGTGGAAAAGATTGGTGATTGGGCCGTGGATGGAAATGAAACGCTGGCATTGCCGGGCTGACTTGAAGCCCTTCATCCCCCGTTCTCGTCGTCGAACGGCAAGATGGGAATTCTCCGCCCGGTTGTTGAGGCCCTTGTGCGAGCGGTGCTCCACACCCGGCATCAGCTCCTTCTTCGCCGCGGCGTAGGAACCGAGCTTGTCGGTGATCATGACACGCGGCGCAAGCCCCTGCTGCTTCAGCAGTTTGCGCATCAGCCGAAGGGCTGCCTTCTTGTTCCTGCGGCTCTGCACCAGGGCATCAAGAACATAGCCTTCGGCATCGACGGCGCGCCACAGCCAATGCTTCTTTCCCTTGATGGTGATCACCATTTCGTCGAGGTGCCATTTGTCGGAGAAACGGCCTCTCGACTGACGCCGGATGCGGCGGGCATATTCGCCGCCGAACTTGACGGCCCATTCCGCGACGGTCTGGAAGGACACCTCGATGCCACGCTCCGCGAGAAGATCCTCGACGTGGCGCAGGCTTAGGGGAAATCTGAAATACAGCCATATTGCATGGCTGATGATTTCGGCGGGAAAGCGATGGCGCTTGTAGGGATGAACGGCGAGTTCGGCAGGCTGTTCGGTCATGGCGCCACCTATGACACCTCAGCTTCACATCCCGTTAAGGCGACGCTACCCGATCGGCGCGGGCGGTGGTAGCGTTGCATTCGTGGACGCGGGAGGGGCATTTCATGTCGGCCCGCGCAGCGCCGGGTCAGTGCCCGGTCCGGCAGCCTATTCACGTGGTGGACAGGAACCGACCGTCACCGACGCCAATGTCGTGCTTGGACGCCTGGACAAGGACAATTTCCTCGGTGGCGAGATGCGCCTCGACGCGGCCGGCGCGGAGAAGGTCGTGGGAGAGATCGCCGAGACGCTGGGCCTCGGCATCGACGAGGCCGCGGTCGGCATCATAACGGTGCTGAACAGCAACATGGCCAATGCCATACGGTCACGCACCGTGCAGAAGGGTATCGACCCGCGCGACTTCTCGCTCATGGCGTTTGGCGGCGCCGGTCCGCTGCACGGCGCGGAGGTGGCGGATATGCTGGGTATCCCGGAGGTGATCGTTCCTGCCTATCCGGGCATCACCTCCGCGCTCGGGCTGCTTGCCAGCGAACTCAAGTATGATTCCATCCGTACGCAGTTCCAAGTGTCGAACGCCCTCAATATCGACCGTCTGAACGCGGACTTCCTCCAGATGGAAGAGGACATCAACCGGCAGTTCGAGGCCGACAGCGTGGCGGCGGCCGATGTCACGGTCCTGCGCTTTGCCGATGCACGCTACATCGGTCAGGGATACGAGCTGCGCGTCGATATTGACGGCGGTTCGATCGACGCGGACAGCATGGAGCGGACTTTCGAGCAGTTCCACCGCATCCACGAGGCCGAATACGGCCACTCATTCCCGCAGAGCCCGATCGAAATCGTGAACATCCGCGTGACCGGCACGGCTCCCAGTCCCCAACTCGAATGGCCGAAGACCAAGGAGGGAGGCAGTCGGGACAAGGCTCTGGTCAAGACGGCGAAGACGAAGTTCCGCGTCGATGGTGCGCTGCAGAGCTTCGATACGGCGTTCTACCGCCGAGCCGACCTGCCAGTTGGGTCCGCGATCGCTGGTCCGGCGATCATCCTGCAACTGGACACCACTACCGTGGTGCCGCCGAACTGGTCGTTCACGGCCGATCCGCACGGCAATCTGATCCTCACCGCTGGAGTCGTATCATGAGCAAACACGCGACGCAGGGCCGCATCGACCCGATCACCGCAAAGGTCATCCAGGGCGCCTTGGAAAATATCGCCATCGAGATGGGCTACAAGCTGATGCGCATGAGCCACTCCTCGATCATTCGCGAATCTGAGGATTTCGGTGCTGCACTGATCGATGCGGATTGCCGACAGCTGGCCGAAGCCAAGCAGAGCACGCCGCTCCAGTCGGGACCGATCCCCGGCTATATCCGCGGCGTGCTCAAGATGCTCGAGGAGCGCGGCGAGACGATCAAGCCGGGCGACGTCATCATGCACAACGACCCCTATGGCGGCGCCACGCACGGCCCGGACGTGGCGTTCATTGTCCCGGTCTTCCACGAGGAAGCGCTCGCCGGCTATGCGGTCACGACCGCGCACCACCTCGACATCGGGGCCCACACGCCGGGCAGCGGCGGCATCGTCGACGCGATCGACTGCTACGCGGAGGGCCTGCGCTTCCAGGCGATCAAGGTCTATGAGGAAGGGCGGCGCAACCAGCAGGTCTGGCACATGCTTCGCACCAACATCCGGCTGCCGGATCTCGTACTGGGCGACATGGAGGCGCAGATCGCTGCGTCGCGCATTGGCGCGCAGCGCCACCTGGAACTGATCGAACGCTACGGGCTGAAGACGGTGACTGCCGCGACGGAGGACATGTTCGACGCCTCCGAGCGCCTGCTGCGCAGCGCGATCGCCAAGCTGCCGGACGGCGAATACTCGGCAACCACCTATATCGACGGCTTCCTAGATGATCCGGATCCGTCACGCCGCGACCTGCCGATCAAGGTCACGATCCGGATTGCCGGGGACGAGATGCATGTCGACCTGACGGGCACGGCCCCGCAGGTCTCCGACCGTCCGATCAACATGCCGTTCAAGGGCACCGTCGACTGCGCCATCTGGCTGTCCGTGCGATCGGTCCTCCTCGACTCGGCGGTGCATGGGGAAATCCAGCAGAACGAGGGCCTGACGCGGCCGATTAGCATATTCGCGCCCGAAGGCACCCTGGCCAACCCGATCTTTCCGGCGCCAGTGATCGCCCGCTTCTGTCCGGGCATCGAGCTCTCCAACGCAGTCGTGCAGGCGCTGAGCCAGGTTGTGCCGCGCCAGGTCTGCGGCAGTTGCGGCAATGGCGGCGGGCTTCTGCTGGCTGGCCAGCAGGGCGAGAACTTCTGGCTCCAGGTCGAGCTGTTCTCTGGCAGCTATGGCGGCCGCTGGCAGATGGACGGCATGGATTCGGTCGACGTCCTTTACGCCAACACCCGCAACAATCCGATCGAGGACATCGAATCGCATGTGCCGCTCAGGATCGAGCGCTACGAACTGCGCGAGGACGTTGCGGCGGCGGGACGCTGGCGTGGGGGCATCGGGTCCATCCGCCATCTCCGGTTCCTTTCGCCGGGCAGCGCCTCGGTCGAAAGCGAGGGCCACAAGTATCCGCCGAAGGGCCTGTTCGGCGGTGCCGACGGCACGCCTTCGCAACTGATCCGCGTCAAGGCCGACGGCAGCCAAATCCAGCTTCCGTCGAAGGTGCCGCATCACCCGTTCGGCGAGGGCGAATCCATCGTCGCCGTCCGGGCCTGTGCGGGCGGTTACGGCAATCCCCACGAGCGCGACCCGCAGGCCGTGCTCGCCGACGTGCTGGACGAATACATCACCGCCGAGCAGGCCTTCTCGCAGTACGGCGTCAAGATCGCCGACGGCAAGATCGACCCCGCCGCCACCAGCGCCGCGCGCGCAGCCTAGGAGGACCAGATGGCACGCTTTATCAACATCGCCGGCGCCCAGCTCGGCGGCATCGCCCGCGACGAAAGCCGCCGGCACGTCGTGGAACGCATGATTGCGCTGCTACACGACGCCCACAAGCGCGGGGCCGAAGTCGTGGTCTTCCCGGAGCTTGCGTTGACCAGCTTCTTCCCCCGCTGGTGGATGACCGACCAAGCGGAAGTCGACGCCTTCTTCGAGACGGAGATGCCGAACGCGGCCACGCAGCCGCTCTTCGACGCGGCGAGTCGCCTCGGTATCGGCTTCTATCTCGGCTATGCCGAACTGGCGCAGGAAGGCGGGGACACGAAGCACTACAACAC
Organism: Mesorhizobium sp.; assembly: GCF_024710845.1. Lineage (GTDB taxonomy): Bacteria > Pseudomonadota > Alphaproteobacteria > Rhizobiales > Rhizobiaceae > Mesorhizobium_A. The sequence goes on along the minus strand of NZ_JANJTZ010000016.1, from coordinate 24,523 downwards.
GTCGATCCTCGTCGACAAGACAGGCAATATCGTCGGCAGATACCGCAAGGTGCACTTGCCCGGCCACGCCGACCACCGTCCGCACATGCCCTACCAGCACCTCGAGAAGCACTACTTCGACGTCGGTGACATCGGCTTCGGAAGCTGGGATTTCGCAGGCGGCAAGTTCGGCATGGCGATCTGCAACGATCGCCGCTGGCCGGAGACGTATCGCGTCATGGCCTTGCAAGGCGCCGAAGTGGTCGTGCTCGGCTACAACACGCCGACCCATATTCCGTGGGAGCCGGTGTATGACCACCTGAGCGCGTTCCACAACCACCTCGTCATGCAGGCCTCAGCCTACCAGAACTCAATGTATGTCGTTGGCGTGGCGAAGGCTGGCAAGGAAGAGGGCTCCAACCTGCTGGCCGGCAGCTGCATCGTCGCGCCGTCGGGGGAGATCATCGCCATGGCGTCGACAGCCGGCGACGAGGTGTTCGTGGCGAAATGCGACCTCGACATCTGCCTCTACAATCGCAAGGCGATGTTCAATTTCGCCGAGCATCGGCAGGTCCAACATTACAAGAAGATCACCGAGAAGATGTAGTTCCATAGATTGGGACTTCTGCTTCGCGCGCCCCAGAATTGACGGCCCGGGGCGCTTTCCGCGCAGGCGTTTCGCGGTCCTTGAAACCGTGCCAAGGCTGCTGCGGTCGCACGCTCTGATCTCCCTCGACCGTTGAAGATCGGCGGACGTCGGATCGCAGCTTCTCTCGCGGTTGATGCTTCGCAGAGGTGCCCGGGAACGACTTCGTTCAGCGCCCGGTGCCTCGAGCGTTCAAACCCAGGAGGAACGAACGGTTTCCGGCAAGGGCCCGTCGCGCGATTTCGCGGTCGATGTCGGCAACGTCGTTGTTGAGGGCGCTCACGATCTCTACGTAGAAGGGCAAGGCGTAGCGAAGGGCCGCTGGCAGACGAATGCGACTCAGCGTCCAGTCGAGCTTTTCCCGTGCGCCGTCGATTGAATAGTGGCCGTCGCGAACCCAGCCAACGACGAGCCAGTCGAAGGTGCTGAGGAAGGCCAGCGAGTCGGCCGCCTGGAGGATAGAGGTGGCTCGGTTTGTCTGAACAGTTTCAGGGCTGTCGCTAGGGTCGAGACTCAATCAGACCCAGAATGCGATGAGCGTTGCGAGCGCGACGGCCGAGAGGAAGTTACGGGCGAGTTTGTCGTAGCGTGTGGCGACGCGGCGGAAGTCCTTCAGCCTGCAGAAGGCGGCCTCGATGCGCCAGCGGCCCCTGTAGCGGACCTCGTCGTAGTCGATCGGCGCTTTCCGGTTCGAGCGCCCGGGAATGACGGCCTCGGCGCCTTCGGCATGCAGGCGTCTGCGCAGCGCATTGGCGTCGTAGCCCTTGTCGGCGATCAGGCAGCGCACCCGACCGGCGGCGTCCATCAGCGGCCCGGCCATGGTGACGTCGGCGACGTTGCCTGCCGTCAGCCGCAGAATGGCCGGACGGCCGAGAAGGTCTGTCACGGCATGGATCTTGGTGGTCTGGCCGCCGCGCGACGGGCCGATGGCCTGCGCCTTCGCCCCCCTTTTCCGCCATGGGCGGAGCGATGCGCCTTCATGTAGCTGGAGTCGATCGACGCCGACAGCGCGAGCACGCCTTTGGCCACCAGAGCATCGAGCATGTCGGTCCATAACTGGCGCCCGGACCAGCGATTGAAGCGGTTGTAGATCGTGGTCGGCGGACCGTATTCTGCCGGGCAGTCCTGCCAGCGGCAGCCTGTCTTTAGCACGTGCAGGATGCCGCTGATCACTCGGCGATCGTCGACCCGACGGGCACCCGGCTGGTTCTTCGGAAGGTGCGGCTCGATCACAGCCCAGGCATCGTCGTCCAGCCAGAAAAGCCTGCTCATCATCGCCTCCGTCGAAAAACGACGGCAGGGAATCTGATTTGCTACGGACCTTCAATACCCTGATTGGGTTTCGACCCTAAGTGGATTCCTGCCTCGGTTAGGCTGCCATCGGGATTGATGACAACGCATTGAAGTAGGCCTCGTCCGGCGTCTGCCGGTCAAGGCTCGAATGGGGTCTGCGGGCGTTGTAGAAGTGGTCGATGTATCGGCCCAACGAAGCCCTGGCTTCCGGCACGCTGGCGTAGGCCCGCAGGTAGACTTCCTCGTATTTGATCGTCCGCCAGAGCCGTTCGACGAACACATTGTCGCGCCATGCGCCCTTGCCGTCCATGCTGATGGCGATCTCTTGCGTCTTCATCAGATCGGTGAAGGCCACGCTGGTGAACTGGCTGCCCTGGTCCGAGTTGAAGATGTCGGGCTTGCCGTGTCTCGCCAGTGCCTCCTCGACAGTCTCGATGCAGAAGGCGGTGTCCATGGTGATCGAGAGCCGCCAGGCCAGCACCTTGCGACTGAACCAGTCGACCACGGCCGCGAGATAGACGAAGCCGCGCGCCATGGGGATGTACGTGATGTCGATCGCCCAGACCTGGTTGGGCCGCGTGATCGGCAGCTTGCGCAACAAGTACGGGTAGATCTTGTGGCCCGGCGTCGGCTTCGAGGTGTTCGGGCGCCGATAGATCGCCGCGATCCTCATGCGCTTCATCAGTGTCGCGACGTGGAGACGGCCGACATCGAAGCCCTCGCGAACGAGGAAGTCGCGCATCATCCGGCTGCCCGCGAACGGGTAATCCAGATGCAATTTATCGATCCGCAGCATCAACGCCAGATCGGCGGCGGGAACGGGGCGCGGCAGATAGTAGACACTCCCCCGGCTGATGCCGAGGGCCGTCGCCTGCTTCCTGACGGGCAAAGGGTGCTGACGGTCGATCATCGTTTTGCGCTCAGCAATCCCGCCTTGGTGAGCGCGCCGGCTAAAAAATCATTCGTGAGCGTCAACTCGCCGATCTTGGCGTGGAGTTCCTTCACGTCGATCGGTGGTGGCGCTTCGGCCTTGCCGTCGCCGCCAAAGACTTCGGCTGCCCCTTCCAGAAGCTGCGTGCGCCAGGACGCGATCTGATTGGCATGGACGTCGAACTGCTCGGCCAATTCGGCCAGCGTCTTCTCGCCCTTGATCGCCGCAAGCGCGACTTTCGCCTTGAAGGCAGGGCTGTGGTTCCGGCGCGGTCGTCTGCTCATGGTCTCTCCTGTTCACGGCATCATGCCGATCTCAGGCAGAAATTCCACTTATCCCGAGTGTCCAGTTTTCCCGAGCCAGCTCTGATATCCTCCTCGGCATTGCCACCGATCTCATGCCGCAGGACGAGCGCGCGCACCCGTCGGCGGAGGTCCGCAGGGCAACCGGCTCTTCACGCTCGTCCAGCCATCGATCGACGATGTCCGCCGAGCGCGTCGAGTGTGCGAAGAGATAGTCCGGGTCGTCGAAGCCGCTCTTTAGCGTGCTGGACGGCCCGCCGGGAATGAACCGCTCGGCGTCGTGGACGAGCGCGGCGAAGCGCAGTTCGGGCGGTGCGGCGCCGGAGAGACGAATCGCCCATTCGCGGGCCGCGAGCATGTGTTCCAGCTGGTAGAAGCCGTCGAACCATTGCGTGGCGGCGTCCTCAAGAGCGCTGAGAGAGGCATCGGCGAAGCGGCCCTCGGTAAGCTGGAACCCTCAGGGCCGGTCGGGGGCGGTGGCGCCTTCCATCATTCGCCCCGCTCGGCCGGAGCCGCCGGAGCCGCTTGTGTAGCGGCGTCCCGCATCGCGCGCCAGATCCTCTCCGGCGTCAGCGGCAGTTCGGAAAGTTCGACGCGATAGTCCGACAGAGCGTCGCATAGGGCGCTCGCGATCGCTGCGGCAGGCGGGATGGTGCCGATTTCGCCGACCCCTCCCGTGTGCCGAAGGTCGTGACCTGTGACGGCACTTCCGTGTGCATGAGCTCGATTGGCGGAACATCCGCGGCCAGCGATGTAGCAGTCGCGCCGAGACGGCGTCCCTCGAAAAGGTTCCCTCGCCGCGAAGGGACTTAACTCCGTCCGGCCATGCGCTCGGCGAGGAGGCGGCCCGTCGTCGGGCCGAGCGTGAATCCCTGGTGCCCATGGCCGAAGTTGCCCCAGAGCCCGCGATGGCGCTCCATCGGCCCAACGAATGGCAGCATGCCCGGGAGACAGGGTCGCCGTCCGAGCCACGGCTCTGCCTCGACGGGCTCGCCGAGGTCGACGAGTGCCCTGGCGGACGCGGCGGCGCGCTCCAGCTGGCGCGGCGTCGCCGGCGCGTCGTGCGGTGCGATCTCGGCGCCGGTCGCGATGCGGACCCCTGCCGCCATCGGCGCGACGACCATGCCGCAATCCGGATCGTGGAGCGTCACGGCCAGCCCGCCTCTGTTTACGAAATGGCGATGGTAGCCACGTTTGTAGATCATCGGGATGTGGTAGTCGAACCGCGCAAGGAGATCGGGCGTCCACGGACCGAGCGCGATCACCGCGAGGGGCGCCTCGATGCGACCCGATGCAGTCTGGACCGCCCAGCCCTCGCCGGCCTGCACTAGAGACATGGCATCGCCGGTTTCGAAGCGACCGCCGCGCCGGCGAAGGAGGGCCGCATACGCTTCGACCAGGCCGCCTGGATCGCGGCATGTCCAGGAATCGCTCCAGTGGACGGCACCTGCCAAATCCTGACATATCGCCGGCTCTCGCCGCTTCAGATCGTCGCCGGAGAGGACCTCGACGCCGACACCATATGTCGAGGCGATGCGCGTTGCGTCAGTTGCCGCGCGGTCGAGCCGGGCTTGGCTGCGCAAGATCTGGTAGAAGCCATCGCGGCGGATCAGGTGGTCTGCCGCGGCGGGTCCGACGAGGGCCTGGTGATCGGCCGTGGCGCTGCGTATCATCGGCGCATAGGCCATTGCGATGGCGCGATGTCGGTCAGTGTGCGACGCGCGGAAGTATGACCATAGCGCTCGGGCCTGTGACGGGAGCGCCGAGAGATCGTAGCGCACGTCGTTGCCGCGTCCGAGCGCGATGCGGACGAGGCTTCCCAGGTCGCGCGGCAGAGCATAGGGCTCCACGGCTTCCGCCTGTATGATGCCGGCATTGCCATAGCTGGTCTCGCGACCGGGCGCCTTTCGGTCGACGACGACGACGTCATGACCAGCGTCGCGCAGCGCGAGCGCGGTCGAGATGCCGACCATGCCCGCCCCAAGCACGATGATGTCGCTCATGGCCGCGCCGCGCTCCATTTCGTGGAAGAATGCTTCATTCCGCGGACGCTTCGCCCATCGCATCGACCATCATGCGCCGCAGGTCCGGGTCCGGCGCCGAGCAGATACAGGCAATAACCGCCTCGTCCTCGCTGACGGCCACGAATCCGTGCCCCATGGTGGAATCGATGTACACGCTTTCGCCCGTCGTCAGGCGCCGGGGTGCGTAGTGGTCTGTGTGGACCTCGATCTCGCCTTTCAGGACGATGACGAACTCCTCGCCGGGATGATGAATCAGCGGGCCGAACTCCTGCACCGATCGTGCCTTTACGGTCGCAACGATCGGTACCATGCGCTTGCCGACGAGATCGGCCGCAAGATAGTTGTAGTCGTAGTTGGGCGTGATCTGCCGCACGGTATTGTCCGGCCGTGAGACTGAGCGGCGCGTCAGGGCGACCCGGCTGGCACCGTCCGGCGAAAGCAGTTCGGTCACCGAAATCCCCAGCCCGTCGCAGATCTGCAGCAGCTTGTCGTAGGTCAACGACATCTGGTCATTTTCTACCTTGGATAACGTCGAGAGCGCGACATTCGTCCGGTCGACGACGTTTTGGAGCGTCCAGCCGTAGCGTTGCCGGACCGCCCTCAGGCACTGACCCAGTCGGGGCTGTTCGCTCATCGCTATCCTCCGGCGTTCATCTGATAATGAATGATTTTAGTGCTTGCAATCACTCTTTAGTGCATCCACTAATACGATCGGAGGGTGCGCAGGCCGACCCGTCGCAGCGTGCATGGAGCTGACATGAAGGTCTTCTTTGGCGGCTTCTGCACGGAGACAAATACATTTTCTCCGATCCCGACAGGACATAGCAGCTTCTACGACGCTGTGTACCGGCGTCGCAATGCCAGTCTGGACCCCACCGCCGCATGGACCGCGCCGCAGAAAACGTGGCGGGAACTAGCCGCGGCCGATGGCTTCGACTGCGTGGAATCGCTGAACGCCTTCGCGCAGCCCGCCGGCATCACGGTCAGGGCTGTCTACGAGGAACTGCGCGATACGCTGCTCGACGACCTGCGCCAAGCGATGCCGGTTCACGGCGTTCTGCTGTTCATGCACGGGGCCATGGTGGCTGACGGCTACGACGACTGCGAGGGCGATACGATTTCGCGTATCCGCGAAATCGTTGGACCGGACATTCCTGTTGGCGTCGAACTCGACCTGCACTGCCACCTAACCGATCTGATGGTCGAGAAGGCGACGGCTATCGTCACCTACAAGGAATATCCACACACCGATCTCGCGCCGCGCGCCGCCGAACTCTACCGGATCGTCGCCGCTGCAATGCGCGGCGAGGCGAGGCCGGTTAGCAGGGTCGCCGATCCGCGCGTGGTGTCGGTGTGGCGCACGTCGCTGCCCGGCATGCGCCGCTTCATCGACCGGATTCAGGCGCTGGAGGGCGAGGGCGGCATCCTGTCGATCTCGCTGATCCACGGCTTTCCCTGGGGCGACGTCGCCGATGTCGGCGCGCGCCTCCTCGTCGTGGCCGATGGCGACGCGGATGTGGCGCAGTCGACGGCCGAGATGCTTGCGCGCGAGATCTGGGAGATGCGCGACGAGATCGCGACGCCTTACCTGACGGTCGATCAGGCGCTGGACCGGGCCGAGATAGTCGACGGCACGGTGGTGATCGCGGATGTCGCCGACAATGCCGGCGGCGGCGCGCCGAGTGACAGCTCCTTTGTGCTGGAGCGGATGATAGGACGCGGCATCCGCAACGCGGCGCTTGGCTATGTCTGGGATCCCGTCGCGGTCAATCTCTGCCGAGAGGCCGGCGAGGGTGCCGTGATCGACCTTCGTATCTGCGGCAAGCTCGGCCCTGCCTCGGGACGGCCCATCGACCTGCGCGGCACGGTCCGGCGGATCATCATCGACCATTCGCAAACGGGGCTCGGCGGAACGCCGGCACCGCTCGGAGACAGCGTCTGGTTCGACGCCGACGGCATCGACATCGTGCTGAACAGCGACCGCAGCCAGCCCTTCGACCCCGACGGGTTCACCCGGCTGGGCATCCCGTTGGCCGAGCGCAAGCTGATCGTCCTGAAGTCGATGCAGCATTTCTATGCTGGCTTCGCGCCGCTCGCAAAGGAAGTGCTCTACGTCACGACGCCGGGAGCGATCCCGCCGGATTTCGCAACGCTGCCGCTGACGAAACGCAGCACGCCGTGGTGGCCGAAGGTCGCCGATCCCCATGGATGAGGCGCTCGCGATGCAGGCGGCCGCGCCGGTGCGGCTTCTCTTCGAGGCGCAGGGGCTGATCAAGTCCTATGGGCCGAACCGCATCCTCATGGATGTCGACTTCACGCTGGCGCCCGGCGAGTCTGTCGCGCTGATCGGCGAGAACGGCGCCGGCAAGTCGACCTTCGCGAAGATCATTACAGGCGTGATCCGTCCCGATGAGGGCAAGCTTGCCTTCGACGGGCGCGACGTCGTCTTCAACGCTCCGCGCGACGCATTGGCGGCCGGCCTCGCCTTCATACCGCAGGAGCTGGCCTACGTGCCAAACCTGACGGTCGCCGAAAACATCGTGCTCGGTCAGTGGCCCGGCCGCTCCGGCCTGACGACGCCATCGGCGATCCGCGCCAGGGCCGGGGCCGTCTGCCAGCACTACGGCATCCATTTCGATCTCGATTCGCCGATGCGCTTGCTGAAGCTGGCCGAGCGCCAGCTCGTCGAGATCGTCAAGGCGCTTCTGCGCGATGCGCGCATGATCGTTCTCGACGAGCCGACCGCGGCGCTGAACGAGCAGGAAAGCACCGCGCTGTTCTCGATCCTCAAGCGCCTCAACGGCCAGGGCGTCGGCGTGCTCTACATCTCGCACCGCATGGACGAGGTCTACCGCTTCTCGGACCGCGTCGACGTGCTGCGCAACGGCCGCCGCGTCGCGTCGGTGCCGCCGCAGCGGACGACCCCGTCGCAGCTGATTGCTCACATGCTCGGCCAGGAGAAGGAAGAGTTCGCTCGCGGCGACCAGCCCCGCAGCGGCGTAGCCGCGCTTGCGCTCCGCGGCTGGAAGAGCGGCGGCCTGCCGGCGCTCGAAGACGTCAGCCTCGACGTGCAGGCGGGCGAGATCGTCGGCCTCTACGGGGTGCGAGGCTCCGGCGCCGATGTGATCGCCGAGGGCCTCGCAGGACTCAATGGCGACGTGGTCGGCGAGATCGAGATCGGCGGCAAGGTGCGCCGGACTTTCGGCTCGCCCTACGAGGCGCGTGCGGCAGGGATCGCCTACGTGCCGGCCGAGCGCAAGCGCGACGGCTTGGTCCTCGGCCTGCCGATCCGCCGCAACATCACCCTCATGATGCTGCGTTCGCTGTCTCGCTTCGGCGTCATGGACGGCGCGGCCGAGCGCGCGCTGACCGACGACCTTGTCCGCCGCTTCGACGTGCGCTACCGCGGGGCCGACCAGCCGGTCGAGCGGCTCTCGGGCGGCAACCAGCAGAAGGTGCTGCTCGCCAGCCGCATTGCAACCAAGCCGCGCTACCTGGTGCTGCACGAGCCGACGCGCGGCGTCGATGTCGGCGCCCGCGTCGAAATCCACCGCCTGCTGGCCGGCGTCGCCGACGATGGCTGCGCGACGCTGATGGTCACCTCCGACGTAGAGGAAGCCGTGACCGTGCCCGACCGCCTGATCGTGATCCGCGACGGACGCATCGCCGGCGAGCTCGCTGGCGCCGCCATGACCCAGGCCAACGCCATTTCGCTTGCGACGGAGAGCTAAAGAATGTCCGACACCACGATGGCGAGGCCGACCGACCGCTTCCGGATCGATGCGCAGTTCTTCGGGCTGGCGGCTTTCTATCTCGCCCTGGTCGTCATCTTCTCGCTGGCGACGCCGAACTTCATGTCGTGGTCGAACGGCGTGAACGTCCTGAGCAACGTCACGGTTCTGGGAATCGTGGCGCTCGGCCAGACACTGGCGATCGTATCCGGCGGCTTCGACCTATCGGTCAGCGGAACCCTGCCGCTCGGCGCCGTCGCCTATGTGTTGCTTGCCAATGCCGCCGTCCCGATCCCCGCCGCGATCGTGCTGGTCCTGGCGCTCGGCATGGTGGTGGGCGTTGTCAACGGAATCCTTGTCAACAGGATCGGCATCTCGCCGCTGATCGCAACGCTCGGCACGCTGTCCGTGACCGGTGGTCTGGCGCTGACCCTGTCGCGAGGCGTCACCATCCCGATGACCAATTTCGACGCCGGCTTCCTCTCGGAATTCGCTTTCGGCCGGGTGTCCTGGTACGTGCTGGTGCTGGTGGTTCTGTGCATCCTGGTGCACGTCCTGATGCGCTACACCATCCTCGGCCGCATGATCTACGCCGTCGGTGGCAATGCCGATGCTAGCCGTCTCGCAGGCATCAGGGTCGAGGCCGTGTCGGTCACCGTGTACACGGTCTGCGCCATGCTTGCGGCCTTTGCCGGCGTCGTCGTCTCCAGCCAGCTTCTTGTCGGTTCGGCCAATGTCGGCGCCAATGTCGCGCTGAATTCGGTCGCTGCCGTGATCCTCGGCGGCGCTTCGCTTCTCGGCGGTGTCGGCACGATCGGCGGCACGCTCGTCGGCGTCCTCATCCTCGGCACCATCGCCAACGGCATGGCCCTGATGATGGTGCCCTCCTTCTACCAGCAGATGGCGAACGGCGCGATTTTGCTGCTCGCCGTCGGGCTGGGAAGACTGCGCGAGAAACGCGCTGGCAGATGAACCAACAGGGGCAACGAAAGGAATTCCGATGACCAAGCCACGACTTGATGCAATGACCCGCCGACAGCTGATGAAGCGCCTTGCCGCGCTGGGCCTGACCGCAGCCTCGGCGAACAGCCTGCTCAATGCCTGGGGCACGCAGGCCTATGCACAGGACAAGACCTACAAGGTGTCCTTCGCCAACGTCACCGAGGCAGGCGAACTCTTCGTCCAGCTCGGCGACGGCATCGAGGCGGCCGCCGCGAAGGCCGGCGTCGAGCTGCGCCGCTACGACAACAAGTTCGACAGCGAGACTACGCTGCGCAACGCACAGCTGATGGTGCAGGAGCAGCCGGACCTGATCCTCGAGTACAACGGCGTCCAGGGCATCGGACCGGCGTTGCAGCGCGTCTTCGAAACCGCGGGCATCCCCTTCATCGCGATCAATGTGGCGGTTCCGGGCGGCCACTGGTTTAACCTGGTCAACAAGGACCTCGGTGCCGACACCGCGCGCATCGTCGTCAAGATGGCGCAAGACAAGGGCTGGAGCGCGGCCGATACGACGGTGATCATCGTCCAGGCAAGCGAGGCCGGCGACGAGGTCAACGACTGCGTCCGCTATTTTTACATCACCGCGGCCGAGCTCATGAGCCTCCCGGCGGCGAAGCCGGAAGACATCAACCCACTGACAACAACGATCAGCGCGAACGGCATCCAGGTCGACGGCAAGGCGCAGCTGGAAGCGAGCTACGCGGCCGTGAAGAATGTGCTGCAGACGCTGCCGCAGGATCGCAAGATCCTCCTCTACTCGGTCAACGACGATTCCACGATCGGCGCATGGCGTGCCGTTCAGGAGGCCGGCCGCGCCGAGAACGCAATGGTCGCCGGCCTCGGCGGCAGCGCGGCGGCGCTCAAGGAGCTGCGCTCGAACAAGAGCTGGGTCGCCGAGGGCACGATCTTCATGGGCGAGTGGGGCCAGTACCTGATCGCCATGGCTGTCGCAATCCTGAAGGGCAAGACGCCGCCGGAGTTGACCAAGAGCCCGCAGGCGGTGCTGACGGCCCAGAACGTCGACACCTATTACGATCTCGACGCCAAGGTGATCCAACTGCCGCCGCTCGACGACTCGAACAGCTACCTCGCCGAGACCGGCGTGCTGCAGATGTTCGGAAACGTGCAGGGTCTGAAATAACTGAGAAGGATGGGTCGATATGACGATCGGGATCGGGGCTTTTGGGCCTAATGCCGGGCTGGCCGTGTTCCGCGCACTGCGGGCCGCGGAGAAGGTCGGTACGGGTGCAATCGGCGGCTTTGCCACGTTCGCGGCGATCACCGGGGACGGCCACGCCGTCTTCTCGGTGACGCAGCGGGGAGGGGCGGCGACCGCCTTCACCGAGGGCGAGACGACGGGTGTCGAACCGTGGCCGAATTTCGCGTCGGCCCGGATCGCGGCCGTCATCTCCTCCGGTCCCGATCGTCCCGGAGACCTCACCAAGTTCATACCCATCGACCCCGGGGTAGGCCTGGTGACGGGCCACCGCATCCCGCCCACCACGGGCACGAATGGCAAGCCGATGAGCTCGGACGCTCTTGAACGCATGCGCGCTGGGCTTTCCGGCGCCGACGCAGCAGCCGCGGTGACAGCTGAGACGCCGGAAGGCGACTGTGGCCTGATCACGATCGACATGCAGGGCCGCATCGGCGTTTCCAACACGGCGCGCGTGCTGCGCAGGCCCGACGTTGCGACGGTGCTGCGCCGCGATGCGGAGACCGGCGCCGCCGTGGGCGTGCTCCACAACGCGATCCGCCCGCATGGGGTGGTCGCCGAACTGGCCGCCGCCGTCGCACTGGAAACGATGAACGGTGAGCCGACGCCGAAAGGCTTTGCGACGATCGTCGCCGGCACGCCGATCGGCATGGGCGACGAGAATGCTGTGATCTGCGACGAGACGGGTCGCGCCATCAGGGTGACGACAACCGATCCGTCCGTCGGCCTGCGTGGCGAACTCGGGGCCGCGATCTATCTCGCCAGCGCCGTTTATCTCGGCGACCGGCTGGTGGGACGCACCATGTTCGAGCCGATTACCACGATCGAGGGCGGACGCCTCGTCGCGCTGAGCGGCAAGGACGGGCTGCGCATCTCCTATCGCTGAGGGCATCATGCACGATATCGCCATTCGCGGCGGCCGGGTGATCGACCCGGCGACCGGACTCGACGCCATTCGCGACGTCGCAATCGATGGCGGACGCATCGTCGCCATCGAGGACAGGGTCGGTCACGCCCGCCGCGAGATCGCCGCCGCCGGCTTGATCGTCGCGCCGGGTTTTATCGATCTCCATGCGCACGGCCAGTCGTTGCCGGCCGACCGCATGCAAGCCTTCGACGGTGTCACGACCGCACTGGAACTGGAGGTCGGGGCGCTGCCGGTTGGCGAATGGTACGATGCGCAGGCCGGGCGCCGGCGTTTGCTCAATTACGGCACGGCGGCCGCGTGGATCTTCGCCCGCAAGGCGGTGATGATCGGCATCCAGCTCGATGGCGGCGAGCCGGCGCTAACCACCATGGGCCGCGGCGCCGACGATCCGCGCTGGTCGCGCGATACGGCGACGGCTTCGCAGGTTGACAGGATCGTCGCGATGATTGGACAGGGGATCGAGGAGGGCGGTCTCGGCATCGGCATCCCCTATGCCTACGCGCCGGGTGCCGGCGCCAAGGAGATGAGCCTGGTCTGCGATCTCGCGGCCCGCACGGGCACGCCCACCTATACGCATATCGCCCAGATGTCGAACGTCGATCCGAAGAGTTCAGTCGAGGCCTATGTGATGCTGATCGGGCTGGCCGGCGCGACGGGTGCACACATGCATATCTGCCACCTGAACTCGACCAGTCTGCAGGACGTTGAACGCGCGGCCGAACTGATCGCGCGCGCCCGGGCACAGGGGCTGAAGGTGACGACCGAGGCGTATCCCTATGGCACCGGCTCGACGGTCGTCAGCGCCGGCTTCTTCAAGGACCCGGCGCTGCCCGAGCGCACCGGTACCGATTTCGGCAACATCGAGATGGTGGCGACGCATCGGCGCCTTCGCGACGCGGCGGACCTGTCGTCCGAGGCCGAGCACAACCCGGCGGCACTCGTGCTGTGGCACTTCCTCGATGCCGAGGCCAATCCGCGCCATCAGAAGCTGCTCGACGTCTCGGTGATGTTCCCCGGCGGCGCGATCGCCTCGGACGCCATGCCGTGGAGCCAGCCGGACGGCTCGCTCTACGACGGGGAGGAATGGCCGCTCGGCGACGACAAGACCTCGCATCCGCGCTCGTCCGGCACCTTCACGCGCTTCCTGCGGCAATGGGTGCGCGAGCGCGGCGCGGTGCCGATGATGGAAGCGATCGAAAAGTGTACGCTGATCCCGGCGCGGATCATGGAGGGCTGCGCGCCGGCCTTTCGCCGCAAGGGCCGGCTGGCGCCGGGCATGGACGCCGACGTCGCGGTCTTCGACCCCCACACGGTTGGAGAGAAGGCGACCTTCGCCAATATGAACCGGCCGGCCGAAGGAATGGTGCACGTCCTCGTCAACGGCGTGCCGGTGATTTCCGGCGGCGTGCTCGACGAGGCCGCGTCGCCCGGCAGGCCGATCCGTCGGGGCGACGCGTGAGCCTGCCGGTCCTCCTCGTTGCCGGCTTCCTCGGGGCCGGCAAGACGACGCTGATCAACAGGCTCTTAGTCGAGTCTGCTGGCAGGCGCATCGCCGCCATCGTCAACGATTTCGGTTCGATCAACATCGATGCCGAACTGGTGGCCGAGCGTAGCGAGGACGTCATCGGCCTGCAGAACGGCTGCATCTGCTGCTCGCTGCAGGGCGACCTGCTGCGCACGCTGAAACTGGTCATCGCGCGAGCGAACGCGCCCGACCAGATCGTGATCGAGGCGAGCGGCATCGCCGATCCGCAGGGCATCGTCAGCGCGCTCCAGGACCCCGCGCTGTGGGGATCGATCGTGCTGGACGCGGTGCTGACCGTCGTCGACGCCGAGGACAGCATCGCCAATCCGGCACGGATGGACGACCCGGTCTGGCGCGCGCAGGTCGACAGCGCCGATGTGCTCATGCTGTCCAAGACCGGCGCTCTTGACGCCGCACCGCTGCAGGCGCGGCTTGGCGCAACCAGCCGGGCGCCGATCCTGCTTGCCGACGAAGGGCCGCTGCCGGTCGACCTGATCCTCGCCTTCGGCGCGGGCGATCGCATGCGACGACCACGCCCGGTTCTGTCTGACGATCGCTTCGCGTCGCTCGAGCTCGAAACGGCCGGTCCGGCCCATCTCGTCGCGTTCCAGGAGGCGATGGAACGGCTGGCGCCAACGCTGTTGCGCGCCAAGGGCCTGCTGACCTTCGCCGAAATGCCGGGCAAGGCGCAGCTGTTCCAGATGACCGGAAGTCGCGCGACCCTCGCGCCCTACGGCACAGACATCACCGGCTGCCGCCTCGTCCTGATCGGCGAGCGCGGCCGCTTCGATCCCGAGGCGGCGCGGTTGGCGCTGGCCGACGTGCTGCCCGACTGAACGTCAGGCAGCCGCGAGCTCGGGCCGTCGGGACGGGTAGGGTCGGGAGGCCAGCAGCCCCAGGTCCGCCGCGAGCCCCATGCCCAAAGACGCGACATACATGAAGGCATAGCTGTCGTATCGGTCGTAGATCAGCCCGCCGAGCAGCGGTCTGGTCGACATGCCGAGGCTGCCGATCATAGCCCTGCGTTGTTGCAGTGGTTGCAGCGTGCTGCGGGGTCCGCCGAATCGAGGCGGATTTCGCGCATCCTGGAGCTTCGATGCCGTTTCGCCCGGCCGCGACGCCACGGGTGCGGTGGTGAGTCAAGCGATGATCGATCTTGGTTCGCGGCGTGGGCCGAACGTTAGGCGCGAGACGCGGTTGATGCAGTCCCGGTCGCCGTGCTGCCCACGACTGCGGGCCCGTAGCTCAGCGGATAGAGCAGGTGTTCGCGCAGATGGACGACGCTTCATCACCCTTGTCGTTATGACGCGACCGAAATTGCCAACGAGGCTTGAAAGAACTGCGGATAACCTCCCGGCAGCGAGGTTACAGGATGATGGCTGTTACATCACGCCCACGTGTTGTCCCGATGCGCCAGCGGCCAGTGAGGTCAATATAGTGCCGGCGTATGGCAGCTTTGAGGATCAGCAAACTTGCTAGCGAATGACTGGAGTGGAGAAGGGTTTCGGGTGCAGCAGGCGTACGAAAGCCTCTCATGCAGGAACCCGCGGGCCACAGTCGTTGGCTACGGGGATTTCGATCTGCGGTCGACGTCGGCGATGGAGCGACCGACGGTGGGAAGCGTGGTGGTAGATGCTGACAGGAGGCGTCGTTGCGCCTCGGCGCGGTTTAGCCGGGCCGGCACCCGGCTCGTCGCGGCACTGTCGGTTACTATAGTCAGACTGGACACGCGTGGGTCCTTTGCCGAAGGCGGAGCGCCTGCGGCTAATGCCTGGACCATTCCATGCCGGGTCATGGCCAACCCTCCCGGTTCGTCGCTGTTGCATTCGGCGGTCCGCGGGGCTGCCTCCACCGCTCGAACGTCTCGATGATGATCATGCGTCCGCCGCAGCAGCGGCATGGCGGGCGGAAGCCCTCCGGTTCGTCGGAGTTGCGGGGGTCGGGCGGCGTCGCGACATCCAGGAGTTCGCGGGCGAGCGCGAGACTGGCCTTGCGGGCGGAGCCGGTAAGCAAGCCGTAGTGCCGGATGCGATGGAAGCCGCGCGGCAGGACATGAAGCAGGAAGCGGCGAATGAACTCGTCGGGGCCAAGCGTCATGATCTGCTGCTGGTCCGCGCCGTCGCGGCGGTAGTCCTTGTAGCGGAAGGTGACGCCGGTCTCGTCGAAGGCGATCAGGCGGCGGTTCGAGATCGCGACCCGGTGGGTATAGCGCGACAGATAGGCGAGCACAGCCTCCGGCCCGGCGAAGGGCGGCTTGGCGTAGACCACCCATCGCTTCTCCCGGACGGGAGCAAGGTGGCGCAGGAAGGTCTGCCGCTCGGTGAGATGAGCGAGGGTGCCGAAGAAGCTGAGCCGTCCGGCGTCGTGCAGAGCGACCAGCCGGGTGAGGAAGGGCCGGCGGAACAGCTTGCCGAGCACGCGCACCGGAAGCAGGAAGGCCGGCCGCGACGATATCCATCGGCTTCCGCCCAGTGCGATGCCGCCGCCCGGCACGATCATGTGGACGTGTGGATGATGCGTCATCGCCGAGCCCCAGGTATGGAGGAGACCTGTGCGCGGATCGTTGTGGACGACGACACCGAGCATCTGAAGTATGGACGATCCCAGATTACCGGGGGTCATCCCTCGCTCTTGAGGAGGAGTTTTGGGTTTCACGCCGCGGTTGCGACAATGCTGAGTGTGCGTTTGAGATTGTAGGCGATGGCGGTGAGACGAACCTGTGCGGCGGCTTTGGCAAGTCCACGCCATCGCATCCGACGAAGACCATAGCTGCGCTTCCAAGTTCCGAAGATCTTCTCAATGCGACCACGAATTCGATGGATCGGTTTGTTCCATGCACCGAGACGTTTAAGCGTCTCAGCTTCGCCACGTCCCCACATGCCGGTAGCGACGATGCGGGGCGTGCCGCCCTTGGCGCGGACCGCATCGCCAAAACGGCTTCCGCGATAGGCGCTATCAGCGAACACCTCGCCGGGATTGTCGGGCAGAGCCTCCGTGCCAGCCCTTCCGTCGTTGATATTGGCTGGTGTGATGGCGACTTCTTCCACGAGGGCCGTATCGGCATCGGCGCCAACATGGGCCTTGAAGCCGTGCATGGCCGGCTTGCTCTTGTGTTTGACCCAACGAGCCTCGCCATCTTCTTTACTCGCCGAGGCGACGATGGTCGCATCGACCAGCGTGCCTGCCTTCACCCGTATCGCCTTCGACTTGAGCTGGGCGGTGACCTCCTCGAACAGTACCCTGTCCAGTTCCTGTTCAACCAAGGCCTTGCGAAAGCGCACGAAGGCAGTGCGCTCGGGTGTCGGCTCTGATGGCGAAAAACCGCAGAAGCGTCTTAACGAGGGGCGATCATCCAGCGCTTCCGCGAGCTTGACGTCAGAGAGGTCGTACCAGACCGAAAGCAGCGTCGCTTTGAACAACGCCAGCGGTGGCCAGGCCGGTTCCCCCTTGGCCGCATTCGAGATGCCTGCCAGAGCCCGCTCGACCGGAGCCCACTCGATCAGCCCGGAAAGCTTATCCAGTGACGAGCCCGAGCCACGACCCACCGCCGCAAATGAGAATGTCTCCTGGCCAATCCATCGACGCGACATCGCAAACATCAATCCGTTGCTCAGGTTGAAGGGATCACGAACTTTCGACGCCGTCCACAACGATCCGCGCACAGGTCTCATAAGGCGTGATGATCAGAATATCGGAAATATCGTTGAGAGTGATGGTCCGTTCTTTCTCATCTCGATCGACCCACCGCGTATTCGACTGCAGCACGTGATCAACAAGATCATGAATGACGTCAGCCTCTTCAGGAGAGGAATTCTGATTTCCGCTGTGGGCGATCGGTAAATATCTGAGCCCGGAACCATCTACAGGGCCGCTTGAGATGATCTGACCTTCAAGGCCGGGTCTCGACCTCAGCTTGCCCTCATAGAACAGTTCCGACGTGAATGCGCAGAGGTCAGGATGTAGCCGCCAAGTTTCTTCGAGAAAAAGTCCTTGGCTCTCGGCGATCGTTTTTCCGCCAGCAAGGATATGGTTCAGCGCCGGAGGTCGCCGAAGCTCGTTAACGAGCCCAGTTTCCTTCTTGACAGCCCTTCATGTAATCGATTACATATCGTCGCTCAGTTCACCTTCCGTGACCTTGAAAGGCAAAACAATGAACCTCGGGAACAAGCTCCTCACGGCGTTAGCCGTATCTTCTTTCGCATTCTCAGCATCGGTCGCTTCTTCGTCGGCTCAGGACGTCCCTGTCATCGGCGCCACCACCTATAGCCGCAGCTTCGAGTTCTATCAGGACATCGAGGCAGGCATGAAGGAGGAGGGCGGCGATGCAGTGTCTTTCGACTTCCGGGATCCGAACGGCGATCTCGCCGTCCAGACTGCCCAGATGGAGGATTTCGTCGCCAAAGGCGTGAAGCTCGTGACGATGGTTCCGATTGATTCCACCGCCGGCGAGGCTGCCGCCCGCCTCGTGGCCTCCGCAGGCATTCCGCTGATTACCGTCGACATCGCGATCACCGCCGACGTCGGCCAGGTCGCCCACATCGCCTCCGACAACCATTACGGCGGCGCGATCTCTGCCGAGAAGATGGCGACGCTGCTCGGCAACAAGGGTGAAGTGCTGGTCATCAACAATCCGGCGATCGTCTCCGTTGTCGATCGCGAGAAGGGCTTTACCGAGAAGCTTGCCGAGATCGCACCTGACGTGAAGGTCGTGGCCAGCCAGAGCGGCGATTCCAAGCGCGAGAAGGCCCAGGCCGTCGCCGAGGACCTGCTGCAGGCCCATCCGAACGCCGTTGGCATCTTCGCCGTCAACGACGAGATGGCGCTCGGCGCCCTGCAGGCCGTCATCGCCGCCGGTCGCCAAAACAAGATGAGCATCATCGGCTTCGACGCCAGCAGCGAGGGCATCTCCGAGATCGCCAAGGGCAACTCTGCATTCAAGGCGACGGTCGCGCAGGACCCGGTCGGCATGGGCAAGATCGTCACCAAGACGGCGCTCGCTGTGCTGAAGGGCGACAAGGTGGATAAGTTCATCCCTGTGCCGGTCGTGCTGGTGGACAGTTCCAACTACACGAACTACGCCAAGTAGGCTGGCGAAGGACGCGCAGGGAGCAACGGACGCGATGGGCGACAGTACGCCGTTTGTCGAACTGCGCGGAGTGACCAAGAGATTCCCCGGCGTTACTGCCGCCCGGGACGTCTCGATCTCCTTCTTTCGGGGCAAGGTCCACGCGCTGCTGGGGGAGAATGGCGCCGGAAAGTCGACGCTGGTCAAGATCATCAGCGGCATCTACGCGCCCGATGACGGCCAGATATTCTTCGAAGGGCATCCTGTTAGGCTCCATGCGCCCGTGGACGCCGAGCGACACGGCGTCGCCGTGGTTCATCAGCATCGCACGCTGGTGAATGATCTCACCGTCGCAGAAAACCTGTTCCTCGGCCAGTTGGGGCCGTGCTGGTCCGTGTTTCGCCGCGCCAACTGGAACAGCCGCGCCAAGGAACTGCTCGCGACCGTAGAGCTTGATGTTGATCCGTCCACGCCGGTGCGCGACCTAAGCCCCGCCGAGCAGCAGCTTCTGGAAATTGCACGGGCGATTGGGCGCAATGCGCGCTTTATCATCTTCGACGAGCCGACCACATCGCTGACACCGCCAGAATGCGAAGTGCTGTTCGCCCAGATCCGCAGCCTGCGCGAACGAGGCCTCGCCATCGTCTATATCAGCCACGACCTGGAACATGCGCTGGCGTTGAGCGACGAGATCACCGTGCTGCGCGATGGCGCGGTGGTGGCGCACGAGGTCGGATTGAAGGACGTCGAAACCGTCGTCCGTCACATGATTGGACGGACGCTCGATGCCGGTTACCCGCGCACGCGCACTGCTTCCAACGACGAGGTGCTGTACGTTTCAGACTTGCGCTCGTCGCGGCTGAACGGCGTCGACTTGCAGGTGAGGCGCAGCGAGATCGTGTGCATCGCCGGACTGGTCGGTTCTGGCCGCACCGAGCTTCTCAGGGCCATCTTCGGACTCGATCGCTTCGAGGTGGGCGACATCAGGCTGAAGGGCAGCGCCTTCACGCCTCGTTCGCCCAGACATTCGATCGATGCCGGACTGGGCTTCGTGTCCGAGGATCGGAAGCAACAGGGGCTCGTGCTCGAACTTGGCGTTTCGGCCAATCTCGTGCTTGGCAACGAACGGCCGCTTGGGCGCCTGGGTTTCATTTCTTCCGCGCGCGAAAAGTCCCTTGTGCAGAATGCAATCCAATCGCTGCGCATCAAGGCGTCGTCGCCACGCACGCAGGTGGGAACCCTGTCTGGCGGAAACCAGCAGAAGGTCGTGCTTGGCCGCTGGCTGGCACGCTCCACTCAGCTGCTTCTCATCGATGAGCCGACGGTCGGCATCGATGTCGGTGCGCGTGCCGAGTTCTACCGGCTGCTCGACGAATATGCGGCGGCCGGCGGCTCCTGCCTGATCGTGTCCTCCGACCTGACGGAAGTCCTGGGACTTGCCGACCGGGTCGTGGTCATGCGTGACGGCGCCTCGGTGGCGGAAATGGAAAGATCGGAAATGAACAGAGAGAATCTGCTTCGCGCGATGACGACGGTGGCTGCATGAGCACATCCGTCGTCAAGGAAAGCAAGGGGACCGGACTGTCCCTGCGCTCCCTTCTGATGAAGAGCGATGCCTTCGGCGGCACCGCGCTTGCCGCGCTTGTCATTATCTGCCTGGTGCTTACCGTGCTGGAGCCGCAGTTCTTCACGTCCAGCAATCTGCTCAACGTCGGAAGGCAGGCCGCTGTTCTGGTCATCGTGTCCTGCGGCATGACGATGATCATCCTGTCGGGCAATATCGACCTCTCGGTGGGTTCCGCCCTCGCGCTCTGCGCCGTCGTCGGCGCCAGCCTCGCCACCGCCGGCGGACTGGATGCGGTTTCGACGATCGGATTGGTGATCGCGCTTGGCGCGTTGATCGGAGCCGTGAAGGGCGCGCTGATTGCTTGGGCAGGGATCAACTCCTTCATCGTGACGCTTGGCATGATGACCGTGCTGCGTGGCGCGGCGTTGACCTTCACCGGTGGCTACCCGATCGCCGGCGTGCCTGACGACGTGCGCTATCTCGGTTTCGGCATCGTCGGCGGATTCCCGGTCCCCCTGATCGTCGCATCGGTGGTCTTCGTCGCCGTCGCCCTGCTGCTGTCCAAGACCGTGCTCGGCCGGCACATCTATGCCGTCGGCGGCAACGAGACGTCGTCGCATATCGCCGGCGTTCCGGTCGCGTGGACGAAGTTCTTCACCTTCACGATCAGCGGCGCGCTCTGCGGCCTTGCCGCGGTCGTGCTGCTCGGACGGCTGGGCGCCGGCCTGCCGACCTCCGCGCAGGGATTGGAGCTCGATGCAATCGCTGCGGTCATCCTGGGCGGCGCGAGCCTTTTCGGAGGCAGGGGCAGCGTCTTTGGAACATTGTTTGGAGCATTAATTTTGGCGGTGCTGCAGAACGGACTGAATCTGCTCGGGGTCAACTCCTTCATCATCCAGATTCTTTCTGGAACAATCATCATTCTTGCGGTCTTGCTCGATCGGGTGCGCGCGGGGTCGTCGCGATGATCGGAGATGAGAGCTGGATCGTGGCGGCGCTTGCCGAGCTCGTCTCGACGCCGTCGCTGTCGGGGCAGGAAGCCGCCGCGCAGCAGATCGTCAGGCGTTTGATGACCGAGGCGGGAGCCGACGACGTGCGCGTCGTGCCTGTCGACGCCGCTCGCCTTGAAAGTCGTTACGGCTTCAGGACGCCGACGCCGACAGCCGGAATGTTCTCTCTTGTCGGCTCATGGGGCGCGCCAGCCGCACGGCCTTTCGTCGTGCTCAACGGTCATGTCGACACGGTGCCGACGACAGATGGCTGGGTGATCGAACCGTATGAGCCGCGCGTCAGCGACGGCTGGCTCAACGGTATAGGCTCCGCGGATATGAAAGCGGGCGTGGTGGGGGCGATCGCCGCCGTCGCGCGCGCCAAGGCGGCCGGAACCCTTCGCGGCCATGTCGAGATCCAATCCGTCCCCGACGAGGAGGATGGCGGTGGCACAGGCACGCTGGCCTGCGTCGATGAGCTGTTGACGAGTGGACGCATACCGGACTTCGCCATCGTCTGCGAGCCGACCAGGGTCGAGATCGCGACCGCACAGGTAGGCAGCCGCGCGATGCATTTCAGTTTCCGCGGAGTGCAGTCTCACGCCAACATGAAGCACGCCGGCGTCAGCGCCGTGGAGGCGGCAATCGATCTCGCCAATAGTCTCGGCGAATGGGCCGCCATTCCGCATCGCAAGGTGCATCCCCTGCTCGGCCCGACCTCGGTCAACATCGGTAGCATGCAGGGCGGCATCGGCGCCACCAGCGTGGCGCCGGACTGCGAGATGGAGGTGTGCTTCACCTATCATCCGGATGACGAGGAGCTTCTCATCCCGGAGATCGACGCCATCATCGCCGAGTGGCGTTCAAGGCAGAATCCGGCGATCGCCATGGAGGCAAGGCAGTTGCACAACGTGCATCCCTTCTCCACCGATCCCGATCTCGCCCCGATCCGCTCGCTTGCCCGCGCGATGGGCAGGGACGTCGTCGATCCTCGCGGCTTCCCCGCAGGCTCGGACGGGCGGCTGATCAGCCGGCTGCTCAAATGCCCCACCGTGATATTCGGACCCGGCGACGTGAATCGCATCCACAAGATCAACGAAGCGGTAGAAATCGCCGAAGTCGTGACCCATGCGCGGACGCTGGAGAGGTTCCTCTCCTCCAGCATCGGCTAGAATGCGCTAGCCCTAGAAATCACTCAGGTCGCCTGCAGCAGAAAAGGACCCCAAGATGCCGAACAAACGAATTCTCTTTGCCGGTGAGAGCTGGGCCACCTATGGCATCCACACCAAAGGGGCGAGTTCCTACACCACCTCCGGCTACGAGGAGGGCGCGAGGGATTTGCTCGCGGCGCTGAAGGGTGCTGGCTTCAACATCACTTACATCCGCAACCACGAGGCAGTGGAGGGTTTCCCCTACACGGCCGAGGAAATCGCTAAGAACTTCGATGCCGTCATTCTCAGCGACATTCCAGCCGACTCGCTCCTCCTGCCGCATGCCGTCTTCGTCAAGGGCGAGCGCCGCCCGAATAGGCTTCGCTCGCTGGCGAAATTCGCCGAACAGGGTGGCGGCCTACTGATGATCGGCGGCTTCATGTCCTTCGGCGGCTTCGAAGGTCGCGGGCGCTATGCCGCGACGCCTCTAGCCGATGTGCTGCCTGTCATGATCAGCCACCATGACGACCGCGTAGAGGAGCCCGAGGGGGTCAATCCGGTAGTCGCGAAGGATCATGCCATACTCAAGGGCATCTCCGATGACTGGCCATATTTCCTAGGCTACAACCGGTTCGAGGCGAAGCCTGCGGGCGAGGTGATTCTCACGGCCGGGAACGATCCCTTTCTCGTCGTGGGTCAGCATGGCAGGGGCCGCGTCGCGGCTTTCGCGTCCGACTGCTCGCCGCACTGGGGCAGCTCGGAATTCATGGCATGGCCCCACTACAGTACTTTCTGGGCGCAGTTGGTCGGCTGGCTGGCCGATTCTTGATCTCTTGTGATAGTTGCAGACGGGGCGTCTTCGGGTCGAGACGCCTTCTGTGCAACTGCCGGAGTAATACTCAGTGGTGACGATGTTGGACGTCTCTCGGGAGGCCGGGGTGTCGTCGGCGACGGTTTCCCGTGTGCTGACGGGCTCGGCCGAGGTCGAACCCGCGACGCGCATGGCTGTGCTCGCGGCGGTGGAAAAGCTCGGCTACCGGCCGAATCTTGTCGCCCGCGGGCTCCGTCGCCAGGCAAGCCAGGTGATCGCCTTGATAATCACCGACATCGAGAATCCGTTCTACACGGCCGTTTGCCGGGGGGTGGAGGATTCCGCCCGGCTTGCCGGTTACTCGGTCATCCTGTGCAACGCGGATCGCGACATCGAAAAGGAGCGTGAATACCTCCGCGTCGTGGAGGACCAGAACGCCTCGGGCGTCATCATCAGTCCGGCCAATGCACGGCGGACCGATATCTCGAACCTTCTCGCGCGGAGGCTGCCTGTTATCGCCGTCGACATGGCGCTCGACTCGGCGACGGGCTCCGTGCTGGTCGACAACAAGGATGCCGGTGCGCTCGCGACCGATCATCTCATCGGGAACGGCTGCAGGCGCATCGCATGCGTCACGGGCCCGGCCGAGAACGCCACTGCGGCCGACCGCCTGGAGGGCTATTTCCGCGCCATAGCCAAGGCCGGCCTGACCAAGGAGCGGGACCTCGTCGTCTATGCGAATTACATGGAGGACGGCGGCTACGAGGCTACCAAACGCCTGCTCAAGCTGAAGAAACGGCCTGACGGCCTTTTCGTCACCAACAACCGTATGACGGTGGGTACGCTGCGTGCGTTGCAGGAGGCGGGAGTCGCCATACCGGACGACATCAACGTCATCGGATTCGACGAGCTGCCCTGGGCGCTTGAATTGCACCCGCACCTCTCCCTGATGCGGCAGCCGGCCTACCGCATCGGCCAGGAAGCGGCGCGTTTGCTGATCGACTGCATCCGCAAGGAGAATACAGCCCAGCACATCGTTCTCGACGCGGAGCTTGTCACCCGCGACCGACAGCCGTCCAGGCAACCGCGAAATAAGCCATCCAAACCATCCCGGTCCTGAACATCTGCCATTGACACCATGCACATTGGCGGTAGATTCCAGCCTATGTAATCGATTTCATATTATCGCTAACAGGACAGTCAACGATGCATAGGATGTACGTAATGAGACCTGTGCGCGGGTTGGCTGGATGACTGCTGTCTGCATTTGAGGCGTGATGGCACGGTCATGCTGTCGCGTCAGCCCTTGGTTTCGACGCGGCGTCAGCGTCTCACCGCGCTGTTGCTAGAATACTGATCGTGC
>NZ_JANJTZ010000060.1 GCF_024710845.1 Mesorhizobium sp. | reverse complement strand
CCCCCGCCGAAACGGCGCGGACGCCCTCCAACGAAAGGACGCGACGATCAACCGCTCGGCTGATCACCGACCAAGACCCGCCGCCGAGATAGGGAATTTTACATGCCCACAATCGGGGAAACTTCGGCGCCCGTTGACAGGTGGCGGTCATCATCGCGGTCGGCGTCAACAGCGACGGCCGGCGCGAGGTGCTGGGCATGGAGATCGGCACGTCCGAAGCCGAGCCGATCTGGACCGAGTTCCTGCGCAAGCTGACCCGACGAGGCCTGCGTGGTGTGAAGCTCGTGGTCTCCGACGCCCATGAGGGCCTGAAGGCTGCCGTCACCAAGGTGCTCTCGGCCACCTGGCAGCGCTGCCGCGTCCACTTCATGCGCAATGTGCTGGCGCATGCCGGCAAGAGCGGTCGGCGCGTCGTCTCCGCCTTCATCGCCACCGCCTTCGCGCAGGAGACACCAGAGGCGGCAAGCGCCCAGTGGCGCGCCGTCGCCGACCAGATCCGGCCGAAGGTGCCCAAGCTCGCCGCCATCCTCGACGACGCCGAACCGGACGTGCTCGCCTACATGACCTTCCCGAAGGAGCACCGCGCAAAGCTTCACAGCACGAACCCCATCGAGCGCCTCAACGGCGAGATCAAGCGGCGCACCGATGTCGTCGGCATCTTCCCGAACGACGACGCCATCGTCCGCCTCGTCGGCGCACTGCTGCTCGAACAGAACGACGAATGGGCCGTCCAGCGCGCCCGCTACATGACACTGGAAAGCGTCGGCCAGTTGAGCGATGATCCCCTCATCAGCCTGCCAGCAGTGGCGCGCTGATCAGCCCGGCCCATGCCGGACAGCACGGCGACCAAGGCCGCCAGCTACACCACGTCGTGGGACACCATCGTGGAACGACCCGATGCACGATGCTATATCGACCAGCCATCCTGCCTCGAGAGCAACCTGCCAAGAAAAGCAAGTTCAGGCGTCTATTTTGCCTTTCGGGCCGGCGCGATAATGGGACGGTGAACGCTCACGACCATGTCACCGAGGTCGGCACTACGCTCGGCCGCAACGGCGGTAAGTTTTTCGGTATCCGGCAGGCAGATCGCCTCTTCCATCTCTTCGCGATCGGACAGACCGGCACCGGCAAATCTTCGCTGCTCCGCCTCCTGGTTCAACAAGACATCGAAGCAGGATGTGGCTTCTGCCTCATCGATCCGCATGGAGATCTGGCTTCCTCAGTCGTAGAGGGAAATCAGGCGTCTCTCATCTTTTGGGATGCCGCGGATCCCGAGTCGCCATACGGGTTCAATCCGCTGGCGCACGTGGCGCCAGAGTACAGACCGCTGGCTGCTTCGTCCCTCATCGATACTCTGAAGCAGCAGTGGCCGGATGCCTGGGGCGCGCGAATGGAACACCTGCTCCGCTTCGCGCTGCTGGCGCTTCTAGAACGGCCAGCTTCGAGCATCGCCGACATCATCCCGCTCTTCCTCGACAAGGAGTTTCGTGAGGAAGTGGTGACGTCGATCACCGACGAGAAGGTGCTGGAGTTCTGGACGGTCGAATACGCCAAGCTCCGCTACCAATCGGCGGGAGACGGCGTGGCTTCGATCGCCAACAAGCTCGGCGCGTTCCTGGCGCACCCGGTGGTGCGCAAAGCCAGCTGCGAGCCGGCAGAGCCGCTCCAGATGCGCCAGATCATGGACAATGGCGGCATGCTGGTCGTGAACCTCGCCAAGGGACGGCTCGGCACCGACATCTCCAATCTCCTCGGCGGCCTCATCGTCTCGGATATCGCTAACGCCGCGTACAGCCGCCAGGATTTGCCGGCAGAAGAGCGCCGGCCGTTCTTCCTCTATGTCGACGAATTCCATGCCTTCACCACCTCAGCTTTCACGGACATGCTCGCGGAGTTGCGCAAATACGGCCTCGGACTGACGCTGACGACACAGCATTTCTCTCGCATAGAGAACGATGCCCGCGAAGCCATTCTCGGCAACGTCGGAACACTGATTTCCTTTCGCGTCGGCGCCACGGATGCGGCACTTCTGGCCCGCCAATTCGGCGAAGAGGTGCCTAGTCCGCGCGATCTGGTCGGCCTCGCCAACCATGAGATGTTTGTGAAGCTCATGGTCGATGGCGTGCAAACCAAGCCTTTCTCCGCCCGAACGCTGCCGCCGTAGCTGATAGCCGCGCTCGTTCCCTCACCACCCGGCTCGAATGGTTGAGCCGGGTGGAAGAGAGAAGGAGTTCTTTCCATGAGTTCTTTGCTGGCGGAGCATGAACGCATCCGCATCCTGAACGACCACCTGCGCTGCCTTCACCGGGGAGGGATGGTGGTGATCTCCCGTGGTATCGCCGCGATGCGACGGGAAGTTTGGGCGGAGGTGATCTTGGCTGTGGCTAGGTTCGAAGCCTTCACCCCGGACAACGACCCATACGGTGAGCATGACTGCGCGGTCGTCGACACCGGATGTAAGCGCCACGTCGCTCCCCTCGTGCGGCGCATGAGGTTAATGTGGCAAGAGTCCGCCGATCGTTAGAGACGGAGGGTCCAAGTGGGAGCAGACGGCAAAATGGACGTCCATTTGGACGTCCCGACGACTGGCTACG
>NZ_JANJTZ010000007.1 GCF_024710845.1 Mesorhizobium sp. | reverse complement strand
GGGCGAACCGGCGCCTGAGCCGCCGCCGCCGGATGTGATCCAGATACCACCTCCACCCCCACCGCCGCCTCCAGCAGAAGAGGTCGATACCACCGAGTTCGAGGTGCCGCCTCCGCCCGTGCCCGGTGCAGCCCCGCCGCCCCCCGAAGCCGCCGAGGTCGCTGCGGAAGAGTTTCCGGAAAGGCTCCGGTCGAAACTGATCGTGCTCGATAATCCTGATTCGAGCGGGCCCGGCACTCTGACCGGAGGGGAGGGGGAGGGGCTCTCCGTCGCGGGTGAGGATCGCAGCAGCAAGTTTCTGGCGGCTACGACCAGCCTTTCCGATCGCAGCGCCAAAGCCAGGAGGATCGCGCGGATCGATGCCCTGGTTCCGGAGGGTACGCTCATCCCGGGTATTCTGGAGACGGCCATTGTCAGCGATCTGCCGGGGCAGGTGAGGGCGATCGTCTCCGAGGACGTCTATTCGTTCGATGGACGGCGTGTGCTGATCCCCACCGGAACGCGCCTCATCGGTGAATACCAGTCGGAGATCACGCGCGGCCAGACGCGGATCTTCGTCGTCTGGAGCCGTATGCTGCGCGATGACGGCGTGACAGTCCGGTTGAACTCGATCGGCGTCGACAGTCTGGGCCGGTCCGGACTGACGGGCCGAGTCGACAAGAAATTCCGCGAGCGCTTTGGCGCCGCCATTTTGCTGTCAATCGTCGGCGCAGGCGCCAGCTACCTGACGGGCTACGGCAGCCAGACCGCATCCGGCGACAGCGACGATGCGCAGCGCGCGGAAGAGCTGGCCAGGGAAACACTCGCGCAAACCTTCTCGGACATGGCCAACCATGCGCTCGGTGACTCTCTGCGCATTCCGCCGACGATCAGCGTGAGCCAGGGTGAGCGCATCTTCGTTTTCGTTCGGCAGGATCTCGACTTCTCCGCACTCTATGAAGACCCGGTCGACGAAGCGTTGAGGGAGATCCGCCGTGAACGTGGCCTCAACTGATCCCGCGTCCAACCGGCACTATTTCCTCTATCGGGCGCTTGCTCCTCTGAAGGCGTTCCTGAACGATGCAGAGGTGGTCGAGATCTCGGTCAATCGGCCCGGGCAGGTCTATGTCGAACGTCTCGGCTCGGCGCACATGGAGTTCCAGGAGGTTCCGGAGCTCACCACTGCCGAGATCGTCAACATCGGCGAGCGCGTGGCTGCAAGCACCAACCAGTTCGTCAGCCCCGCCAATCCGATCCTCAGCGCAGCGCTTCCTACTGGTGAGCGCATCCAAGTCGTTCTGCCTCCCGCGGCACCGGACGGCGGCACGCTGTCGATCCGCAAACAGGTCGTCAGCAACTTCACACTCGAAGACTACCGCGACCAGGGATCGCTCGATCAGGTGGCGGTCGCCGTCGGCGGCCTGAGCGAAACCGACCAGGCCCTGGTCGAACTGCTCTCGGATCGGGATGTTTACGGCTTCATCCGCACAGCGATCGTCAATCGCGTGTCGATCTTGATCAGTGGTGGCACATCGAGCGGCAAAACAACCTTCCTGAATGCATGTCTTAAGTCGGTCGATCCGCATGAGCGCATCATCACCCTGGAAGACACACGCGAGCTCTTTCCGCCCCAAAAGAATGCGGTCCATCTGCTCGCATCGCGTGGTGACCAGGGAACGGCGAGCGTGACAATCCAATCGCTGCTCGAGGCTTCGCTGCGCATGCGACCGGATCGCCTCTTCGTCGGCGAGGTGAGGGGATCGGAGGCCTTCGCGTTCCTGCGTGCCATCAACACCGGTCATCCCGGATCCATGTCGACGGTTCATGCCGACACGCCGCTCGGCGCCTATGAGCAGCTCGCCATGATGGTCATGCAGTCCGGCTTGTCGGCCGCCTACCCGAAGGCCGATCTCATCTCCTACATCCAGAGCGTCATTCCGATCGTCATCCAGTTGCGCAGGGAAGGGGGCCGACGTGGCGTCTCCGAGATATTCTTCGCGTGCGAACGGATGGATGTGCCATGACCGGCTCGCTTCGCGTCTTCTATATCGGCTTCTGCCTGACCGTCGCCTTCGCGGCGTGGCTGCTGGCCTATGGCCTCGCGCTGCAGGTCATTTATGGCGACGGCAGGATCCTGCAGGTGACCATCACCACAAATCCGTTCGCGCCGTTCCAGCAACTCGTCGTCTATGGCGATAGCTCCGTCCTGCGCGTCGTGGCGCTGGGCGCACTCTTGCCTGCGTGCCTGGTCGCCGCCGTTGTCGCCTATGCCGGCCTGCGCCCCAATTCGAGCCCCCTCGGCGATGCCCGCTTCCAGACGATGATGTCGCTACGGCGTGAAGGATGGTTCCGGAAAAGGGGCAAAATCCTTGGGCGGTTCGGACGTCAAATCCTCCGTGTAGAGGACGATCGGCATCACCTTGTCATCGGGCCGACGCGTTCGGGGAAGGGCGCCTGCTACGTCGTGCCGAACGCGCTCACCCACGAAGGCTCGATGATCGTCACCGACCTCAAGGGCGAGATCTTTCGCAGCACTGCCGGCCATCGCAAATCGAAGGGCAACCAGGTCTTCCTGTTCGCGCCGGGATCGGAGAGGACGCATCGCTACAACCCGCTCGACTTCATTCGCCCGGATCGCGGCGACCGAACCACCGACATCCAGAACATGGCCGCAATCTTCGTCCCGGAAGTCACCGAGTCCGAGAATTCGATCTGGCAGGCCACGGCCCAGCAGGTCATGGCCGGCGCGATCAGCTACATCAACGAAAGCGTCTTCTACGAGGGACATCGCAACCTCGGCGAGGTGACGGCCTTCTTCAACAGCGGGGCGAATCTGCAGGCGCTGATGATCCTCATCAAGGAGCGCGAACCCTATCTGTCCCGTTTCACGGTGGAGAGTTTCAACGCTTACATCGCCCTGTCCGAGCGTGCTGCCGCATCGGCGCTGCTCGACATTCAAAAGGCGCTCAGGCCGTTCCGCAATGAGCGCGTGGTCGCTGCAACGTCGGTCACGGACATGGATCTACGCGCCCTGAAGCACCGGCCAGTGTCGATCTATCTTGCCCCCAACGTCACCGACATCACGCTGCTGCGGCCGCTGCTCGCCCTCTTCGTGCAACAGATCCTCGATGTGCTCATGCTCGAGCATACCGAGAAATCCGTGCCGGTCTATTTCCTGCTCGACGAATTCCGGCAGTTGAAGAAAATGAACGAGATCACGACGAAGCTGCCCTACGTCGCGGGCTACAACATCAAGATGGCTTTCGTGATCCAGGACCTGAAGAACCTCGATGAGATGTATGGCGAGACGTCCCGCCATTCCCTCATGGGCAATTGCGGCTACCAGCTGGTGTTCGGCGCCAATGACCAGGTGACCGCGGATGCTGTCTCCAAGGGCCTTGGCAAGCGCACGATCCGCTACAAGACCGAATCCCGCACGATCGAGCTGATGGGCCTTCATCGTCGGACCAAGGTTGAGCAGTTGCGCGAACGCGACCTGATGATGCCGCAGGAAGTCCGCCAGATGCCGGCGAGCAAGATGGTCATCCTCGCCGAGGGCCAGAACCCGGTGTTCGCCGACAAGCTGCGGTTCTTCAGGACTGCGCCGTTCAAGACGATGGAGTGGTTTTCCAGGGCAAACCCGCTGCATGTGCCTGCGATCGAGTTCCTGCCGCAGCGGCCAGTGCCGGCAACAATCGGCACCTCAGCTGGCCAGGATGCGGATGCCTTGAAATCGGAGGGGCAGGGCGCCTCACCGGAGGAGAAAGCAAAGCGTCGCGATCGGAAACCAACGGCCGCACCAAAGCCCGAGGCCGCCGGCGGCAGGGGCCAAGGAGCGGCGTTCGCTGCCGCGATGACACCGCCGCGGGCAGGGGCTTCTGCGAGGCCCGCGCGCGGCGCACTCGACGCACGTTTCGCCAAAGCCGCCCGAAAACTGAAGGCTCTCGCCAAGGCGCCGGCCAGGTCCGGGAGCCAGCGCGGAAAGGCTGCCAGTTGGGCACGGGTGTTCGATGAAACCGTTCCAGACGAACTGGAGATCACCGAGGCCGAGGCAGGCTGACTCTCTCCGCTTCATCGCCTTCTCTTTTAAGCGCGAAACGGAAGACGTTAGAGGATCGCGTGTTCGCTATCGGGAAGGACGAGCGAGCGCGCAACGGGGCCCTATGCCAATTTCATACAAGAGTTTGCTAGGTGCTGCGGGCGAGGAGCGGGCGCAGAGCGTGCTGGCCGGGACTCGGTCCGCCATCCTGCCGCTCGTCCCATATCTCGACACGCTGCGATGGGTGTTCATCGCCGTGGGGTGTGGCGGCATCGCGGCCACGATTTGCGCCCGCCTTGACTATTGGAAGCGGGGGCGGCGGTGATCGCCGCGCTCCTCACCGGAATCGCCGCCAGCCGGTGGATGCGGGCGGCGCTGCGTTACTGCGTCATCATGGTCACCGTGCTTCTGTTCCTGTTTGCGCTTTGGCGGTCCGGCGAGCGAATGAGACGGCCTCGCCGAAGGCCACGAAAGCACGGAGAAAGCCATTGATGTCCAACTCCGGATGCTGGAGGCTGCGGCTCACCGTCCTCGCGATCGTTGCGAGCTGGCTGACCGGCTGCGCGACGGGGGGTTCTGAACCGCCCTTCGCCACCGTCTGCCCGCCCGCGGTGGAGTACACCAGCGAGGTCCAGGCACACTCGGCCGGCGAACTCAGGATGCTCCATCGCCGGGATGCTGGCCGACCACTCCGTAACGCGGGATCAGGAGCGGGCCTGCAGTTTCCAATGACTTGAGCAGTGCCGGCAAAATTCGGTGTTTCATGGCTTTCGCTGCCTAGAATTGCTAGAATGAACAGTACAGATCGCTCATTCCAGCCGCAAGGGATGCAATGGACCGTCTCGAATGCGACCGGATGTTTCTCGCCGTCATGGAAGCGGGCAGCTTCACCGGGGCGGCAAAAAAGTTGGGGACCAGTTCTGGCCAGGCATCCAAGCTGATCTCGCGCCTGGAAGCCGAGCTAGGCGTGCGGCTACTCAACCGGACGACGCGATCCGTATCGCCAACGGAGGCTGGCAGGGCATATTTCGATCGGCTGAAACCGCTCGTCGACGAACTAGAAGCCCTGGACCTCGATATCCGCAACATCTCGCAGTCGCCGCGGGGGCGACTGCGTCTGACTGCGCCGCTGACCTTCGGCACGCTGGAAATGGTGCCGGCCCTAAACGAGTTCGCTGCGCGCTATCCAGACATCGAACTCGACGTCAGCTTTTCGGACCGGGTGGTCAATGTGGTCGACGAGGGCTTCGATCTCGCCATCCGTGTCGGACGGCCCGGCGATTCCAGCCTGATCATCCGGAAGCTCTGCGCCGTTCGTATCGTCGTGGTGGCCGCGCCCGCCTATCTCGACACGCATGACGCGCCCGCGGCGCCTTCGGACCTGGAACACCACACCTGCATCATCGACACCAATTTTCGCGAGCCGAACCGATGGCCCTTCAGGACGCCAGACGGTGACGTGGAGATGGTGAACGTCTCAGGTCGCATCCGCTACTCCAATGCCGAAGCCTGCGTTCAGGCCGCGGCCCTGGGGCTGGGGCTCGCCTGCGTCCCGGCCTTCGTGGCGGGGGAAGCGCTGCGGTCCGGCAGGGTGAACCGAGTTCTGTCATCCTTCGAGACGGAGCCCTACGACGTTCACGTCCTATACCCGCACAACCGGCACCTCGCCGCGAAGGTGCGTCTGCTCGTCGACTTCCTGATCGAACGGTACAGACAGACACCGCACTGGGAGCAAGGATGGTGACTATTCCATCCATCGAGGAAGCAATCATCTTCCCGATGATCGGATTATCGTTCAATAGGTCAGAGGCTATCTTCTCCCCATGACGCAGGAACTGGCGCTCAGCCGAACGCCGGATGTCAGAAGGAGAACGAAATGAACATCTCGATCATTGGCGCCGGCAACATGGCGCAGGGGCTTGCCACCCGGTTCGCAGAGGCCGGCCATTCGGTGACCATCGCCAGCCGGGACAGCGCGAAGGCAGAAGCCGCCGCGCGGGAACTGGGCAATGGCGTGTCATTCGCCCCCATCGCCACAGCCGCGCAAGCGGCGGACATCGTCGTTCTGGCGGTACCATATGATGCCGCAGCCGATGTCATCGTGGCCGGCGGCGGGTTCGCCGGCAAGGTCGTCGTAGACATCACAAACCCGACGACGGCGGACTTCTCTGGCCTCAGCATCGGTCATACGACGAGTGCTGCCGAGGAAATCCAGAAGCGCGCGCCGCAGGCGAAAGTCGTCAAAGCCTTCAACACGATCTTCGCGCAGGTCCTTCAGAACGGCGGTAAGGCTGCCGGACTGCCCACGACGGTCTTTGTTGCCGGAGACGACGAGGCCGCCCGCGCCGCCGTGATCGATCTGGCGCGGAGCGCCGGGTTCGAGACGCTGGAGACCGGCGCCCTAGCCTCCGCCCGATACCTCGAGCCGGTCGCTGCGCTAAACATCACGCTGGGCTACGGCCTCGGGCACGGCACGGACATCGCCCCCACTTGGCAGCGCGCTGCCTGATCTTTCCCCGAATCCAAGGACCAAGACAATGACCTACGCTTCCACCCACTCCGCCACCCGTCCGTCTCTCGTCGAGGGCGTTGCTAACGCCGATCTTGCCGCCGCGATCCTGCGTGTCTCGATGGGCCTGCTGTTTCTCGCCCATGCCGGGCTGAAGCTCTTCGTGTTCACACCGGCCGGCACCGCGGGCTACTTCGCCAGCCTCGGGCTTCCCGAACCGCTCGCCTATCTCGTCATCGCGGCCGAACTGTTCGGCGGCATCGCCCTGATCCTCGGTGTCTACAGCCGCTGGGTGTCCCTGGCGCTCATACCCATCCTGCTGGGATCGATCTACGTGCCCCACGGCGCAGCCGGCTTCTTCTTCTCGAACGAAGGCGGCGGCTGGGAATTCCCGGCGTTCTGGGCGGTGACCCTGGTGGTCCAGGCCCTGCTCGGCGACGGCGCCTTCGCGCTGAAGCGCAGCCGCGTCTGATCCTGCCTTTTGGCTGCGGGACACCGTCCCGCGGCCGCACCCATTCTCAAGGAGACCCGACATGACCATCGCCACCGAATACTTCGACATGAAGGCTGCGCCGCTGCACATCGGGGCGGTCCGGCTTAAGGTGCGCGATCTTGATGCGGTTTCCGCCTTCTACCAGACCGTTCTCGGGCTCACCTCGATCGAGACCGGCGACCGGCGGGTGACGCTCGGCACCGGCGCCACGCCGCTGCTCGAACTCGTTGGAGATCCGACGCTGGCAAACTTCGATCCGCGCCAAGCCGGGCTCTTCCACACTGCCTTCCTGATGCCGACCCGATCCGACCTCGCGCGCTGGCTGGCGTATGTGATGGCAGCGCGTGTGCCGCTGCAGGGAGCATCGGACCACATCGTCAGCGAGGCGCTCTACCTCGCCGATCCCGAGGGCAATGGCATCGAGGTCTACACCGACCGCCCGGTCTCGCGCTGGCGCGGTCCGAAGGGCGAGATCCAGATGAGCACGGACCCACTGGATGTGCAGGAACTGCTGCGGGGCGCGGAGGGCACCGATTGGACGGGCTTTCCCGAGGACGGGAGCATTGGCCATGTCCACCTGCAGGTGGGCGATACGGCCGAGGCCGACCGCTTCTACCGCGACGTCCTCGGTCTCGACATCGCCGCGCGCTACCCGGGCGCCAGCTTCTACGGCAGCGGCGGCTATCACCATCAACTCGCCGGCAATGTCTGGAACAGCCGCCGCGCAGGGAAGCGCCCTGAGGACATGGCTGGTCTGGATGCCGTGCAAATCCTCGTCCGGGATGCCGCTGACCTCGCAGCCATCGCCGCGCGCGCCGACAGCGCCGGCATCACGAGCATCAAGGACACCGGCGGCCTGACCCTGCATGACCCCTGGGGCACCTCCATTACGATTAAGAATTGAGGAAACGACCATGCTGAGAAACGGGAAATGGGTGGCCGACTGGCAGCCCGTCCAGGCCAAGGATGAGAAGGGCGGCTTCGTCCGCCAAACCTCGAGCTTCCGCCACTGGGTGACGCCCGACGGCAGCGCCGGGCCGACCGGCGAAGCGGGATTCAATGCCGAGCTGGGGCGCTACCATCTCTATGTCGCGCTGATCTGCCCCTGGGCCTCGCGCACGCTGATCGGGCGCAAGCTGAAGGGGCTGGAGGACGTGATCTCGGTTTCCGTCGTCGAACCTGAACTGTCAGACCAGGGCTGGCGCTTCGGAGACGCGGCCGGCGCCGACCTGGACACGGTGAATGGCGCCAACTTCCTGCACGAGATCTACACCCGCGCCGACCCCACTATCTCGGGCCGGGCGACGGTGCCGGTGTTGTGGGACAAACAGCTCGGCACCATCGTCAACAACGAATCCGCCGACATCCTGCGGATGCTGAATTCTGGTTTCGGCGATCTGGCGCACGACAGCTTCCATCTCTATCCGGCCGACTTCCGCGAGGAGATCGACGCGCTCAACGCCCGCATCTACCCGGCTCTCAACAACGGCGTCTACCGCGCAGGCTTTGCCACCACGCAGGTGGCCTACGAGGAAGCGTTTCACGACGTCTTCGCCATGCTCGACGAACTCGAGGGGCGCCTCGGCGACGGCCGCGACTTCCTCCTGGGCGACCGCTTCACCGAAGCCGATGTGGGGCTTTTCGTGACGCTGGTGCGCTTCGACGTGGCCTATCACGGCCTCTTCAAGTGCAACCTGCGCCGCATCGCCGACTATCCCGCGCTGAGCGCCTACCAGGCGCGCATTCTTGGGATCCTCGGCGTGCGCGACACCGTCAGCATCGACCACATCAAGCGCGGCTACTACTCGATCAAGTCGCTCAACCCGACCGGCATCGTGCCGGTAGGGCCCGAGTTGTCGGCTGCATTGGCGACCTGACGGATCGTGAGACCGCCGGGGCGCGCGCATGCCGGGGGGCTTACGAGGCCTCAGTTCGAACGCGGATAGACCGTCAGGACGCGTCCGATAAAGTCACGGAACTCACTCATGTAGTTGCGCAGGAAGGTCTCTGTCGACGCGACGCTGACCTTGCCGTCGTCCGAGATCAGGTCGGGCGTGAACTGGATGTAGGCTTCGACCGCGTTCATCATCGGCGAATTGCAGAAGCCGAGAATGCTCTTGAGGTGCTGCTGTCCCACCGCGGTCCCGATGGCTCCCGGCGACGTGCCGATGATCGCGGAGGGCTTGCG
This sequence comes from Mesorhizobium sp., assembly GCF_024710845.1. Classification (GTDB taxonomy): domain Bacteria; phylum Pseudomonadota; class Alphaproteobacteria; order Rhizobiales; family Rhizobiaceae; genus Mesorhizobium_A. Next base: position 33,974 of record NZ_JANJTZ010000007.1, on the reverse strand, counting down.
GGTGAAGGAGTTCTGCCCCCACGGGCGGCTCGCCCAGTCGATGGCGTTCTTCAGCCCGCCCGGGATTGAGCGGTTGTACTCAGGGGTGACAAACAGCACCGCGTCGACGGCTGCGATGGCCGCCTTGAAGTCCTTTGCGACCGGCGGATAGTCGGCGTCGTAGTCGTAGCTGTAGAGTGGCAGGTCGCCGAAGCGGATTTCCTGCATTTGCAGTTCCGGCGGCGCCAGGCGAACGAGTGCCGCTGCAAGCTTGCGATTGATCGATCCCTTCGCAAGGCTGCCGACAAAATATCCGACCTTGAAATCTGCCATCTGATCCTCCCTGATCATCGGGAACAAAGACCGGCTTGTGCCGGATGGCGTCATGGCGTCTGGTTCCTTTCGTCATCATAACACGGGCGGAGAGGGCCACCTATCAGAACCGCGCGAACACGGAGGCGACCGCTCATCGCGAACGTCAGGGTGCCGACAAGATATCCAGATGATTTGCCTTGGTCGACGTGACAGCTTGGCTCAAGACTGCGGGAATGAAGCGCCGATCCTTTGCCAGACGTGTCGGTTTACTGAAGCGAACGACGTTCAGTCCGGCCAGATAGCCGCTCGCTGATCGGGTCTTTTCGGAAGGCCGCCGCATCTTCTGGGAGGCGCCGACAGGACCAGATGACGGGTCTTCCCGCGCCTGGCCGAAGCCTCGCTGGTCGGCGACGAAACGAGTTCGACGAGACAGGGGGCGCGCCGGAATGGAAGCATTGGGCCTGATCGGGATCGTCGCGGGATTGGCGTTCCTGATCGCTGCGATCTACAAGGGCTACAGCCTCGTAATTGCCGCCCCGGTGGCGACGATGATCGTCATCCTCTTCAACGGGCTACCCTTCATCGGCGCGATATTCGGACGCGAGAACTCCTACATGTCAGAGCTTGCCGCCTTCATTCTCGGCAACTTCCCGGTGTTCCTCTTTGGCGCAATTCTCGCCAAGTATATGGACAAGAGCGGAGCGGCGCTCGCGATCGCACAGAAGCTCATGTCACTGGTGGGGACCAGCAGTCCCTACCGGGCGCTCGTCTCGCTCTTCGTGATCGTCACATCGAACTGGCATGGGAAGGCATCAGGAAAGTCGACAATCTCAACATCTACCTTTGGGACGTTGCGTCTCATGTTCCGAGGCTGCGCCACCTTCTCTGGAGCGGCTATGTCCGCGAGGCGCAAAGAGCCGTGAAGGACATGCATTACCAGTTGAAGCAGCATGCTCGGCGGCAGGGCGCCAGCTTTAAGCTCAAGCGCTTCTTCGAACTGGTAAGCAGTCTCCAAACATACCTGATCCAGAACAAGCCTTCGCTTGTCGATTACTGCCGCCGATATTGGTCGGGTCAACCGATTTCGAGTTGCCCGGCCGAATCCGCCGCAAACAGCCTCGTCAACGCCCACATGAACAAAAAGCGTCAGATGCGCTGGTCTCCAATCGGCGCACACAGGGTACTTCAGGTTCGAGCAGCAGTTGCCGATGGTCGGCTAAAGCAAGCCAGGTTTGCCCTGTCTGCTTGACCCCCACCTTTTTCCCGCTCCATCTGCACAGTCGGGATGTGTAGACATATTTTGGCCGTACGCCCTCCCGCGCCATGGCATCGAGCATCGCGCCGAGGCGCTCGACGTCGAGACCACGCGCGTCGAGCGGCGCGCCCACGACTTTCGCACCGGACTTGCGCGCCTTGTTGAGCGCACCGGAATAGGTGAATTCCTCCAGGATCACCGTGTCGCCGAGCTCCACCAGCGCGGCGTTGACGAGATCGAGGCCTTGGCCGGACCCGGAGGTGACGAGCACCGGCTCGCGACTGATCGTAACGCCGCGGGTTTCGGCCAGACGGCGGGCGATGCCGTCGCGGGGGTCCTCGAAGCCCATTGGGCCGGCGCCGAGATTGTAGAGCGCCATGCGCCGCGCATGAGCGTTAAGCGCGGCCGCAGCGGCCGCCGCCAGTGCGGCCACCGGAATCCTGTCGGGGTCATTGTGCCCGCCGACGAAATTGTAGCGTGGGAAGTCGGCCCAGCGCGGCAGCGGGTCGGGAAGTCCGCGACCGAAGCGCATCAGGGTCGGGATCTTTTCCGGCGCGTCCGTCAAGAAGCGGTTTCCCGGCGCAGACCGCTTTGCGGGTCGAAGACGTGCAGATGCGACAGCGTCACCGAAAGGTGAATCGTTTCGCCCGGTTTCACGTCAGTGCGGCCGCGGATGAAAACCCGGACGAGGTGGCCGGCGATGCGGGCGGTGATCAGGGTCTCAGAACCGGTGGGCTCCACGACCGACACCGTCGCTTCCCAGCCCGTGGCAGCAAGCGAGAAATGCTCCGGGCGAACGCCGATGAAGATGCGTCCGCCATCGGGCAGAGCGAGCGGCAGCGGTAGGCGTTCGCCATCGTCCAGCGTCAGCACGCCGCCCGAAACCTCGCCGTCGAGGAAGTTCATCGGCGGCGAGCCGATGAACGCCGCCACGAAACGGCTTTTCGGCCGGTCGTAGAGTTCTAGCGGCGGCCCCTCCTGCTCGACATTGCCGCCGTTCATGACGACCACCCGGTCGGCCAGCGTCATGGCCTCGATCTGGTCGTGGGTCACGTAGACGGTCGTGGTCTGGAGGGGCTGGTGCAGCTCCTTCAGTTCCGAACGCATTTCGCCACGCATCTTGGCGTCGAGGTTTGAAAGCGGCTCGTCGAATAGGAAGACGTTGGGGTCGCGCACGATCGCGCGGCCCATGGCGACGCGCTGGCGCTGACCGCCGGAGAGCGCGCGGGGCTTGCGATCAAGCAGTTCCTCGAGCCCCAGGATGCCCGCTGCCTTGAGCACCCGCTCCTTGATCTCCGCCTTCGGCGTCCGCCTTTGCTTGAGCGCAAATCCCATATTGTCGCGCACGTTCCTGACGCGCTTCACCACGCCAAATCACCAGCGCCGGCAGACCTCTTCAGCCCATCCGAAGATGCGTTCGACCGGAATCGTTTCGCCCTTCTCACTGACGACCGTGCCGTCGAACCAGCCGAAGACCTGATGCTCCCTGCTAAGCACGATCAGCCGATCGAAGTTCGAATAGCGGTCGTAGACCGGTGAGAAGGTAAGGTTCACGCGCGAGCCTTGCGGCTTCGCCCGCGGGCGGCGGCTAGGTCTGCGTGTCGTCCGAGGTCGTAACCGACGGAGGGAGCGTGGGACAGGGCTTTCGTGCACTGTCCGCATTCCCGACCAGGCATTCGCTCTCAAATACGTACGCACTATATCGTCGACTGCCTGATCCGACACGGGTCGGAGTGCATGCTTGGCATTCGCGCGTGTGCGCAGTGTCGGAAAAACCTCTTGTAACCTGCCCAACAATATGCACAGTTGACTGGACAACTGGACAGGTGCCTATGGCTGCGCGTTCACGCTCAGGACCGATATATCTTCAGATCGCCGACGGTCTGAAGGCTCGAATCGAGTCGTTGGGACCGGGCGCGCGCATCCCGAGCGAGCCGCAGTTGGCGAGGGACTGGGGCGTCAGCCGGTTCACCGTCGCCAAGGCTGTAGAGCAGTTGGTCGATGAAGGGCTGATCACGCGTCGGCAGGGCAGCGGATCGTTCGTCGCCGAAGCACCTCTTCGTCGCGCGCCAGGCTATCTTCTCAGTTTCACCGAGGCCGTCAGCGCCGCAGGGCACTCGGCGTCGCATCGGCTTCTAGAGTTCGGTCCCGGCGAGGCGGAAGACGGTCTACCCTATCCGTCCGATACCCCGCTCGTCCTTCTCGACCGCCTGCGGCTGGTCGACGGAAAGGCTGTCGCTCGCCATCGCTCGCTTCTGGCCGCCGACCTCGTCGCACGCATTGGGCTGACCCGCGACCTTGCCGCACGGCCAGACTTCTCGCTCTACCGCTTCTTCGAGGAGCATGAACTGTCGGTGCACAGCGCGACGGAGCGGCTGATCGCCTGCGCCGCTTCGCCTGGCGACCGAAAGCTGTTGGGCTTAACCGGCGACGGGGTCGTCGTCGCGGTGACCCGCCATTCCTTTGCCGCTGATGGCACACCCCTCGACGCCGTTAGCGCCATTTACGATGCCCGCCGGTATTCCTACGAGGCCCGCCTCGTCCGGCAGCATGACTTCGGGAACACAACATCCAAACAGGAGAACGAAAATGACACGATCTTCGGCGATCGGGGTAGCCACGTTGGCCCTCGCCTCGGCCCTTGGGACACTGGGCGCGGCGGCAGCTGAGAAGCCTGTCGCCCTCATCATCTCGCAGAGCGGGCTGGGCGACCAGTCATACAACGACCTGGCCTACGAAGGCTTCAAGCGCGGGCTCGAGGCTACCAAGCTCGAAGGCCGCCCGGTCGAATCGAAGGAAGTCGTGGCCCAGGCGGCCGAGATCCTGCGGCGCGCGTCGGATGCCGATTTCGGCCTCGTGATCGATCTCGAATATGCCCACGGCGAGCCGATGCTGGCCGTCGCCAAGGACTACCCGGACACCAAGTACGTCATCCTGAACCAGGTGCGCGAAGGCGCCAACATCGCCTCGGTCCTGTTCCAGGAGCAGGAAGGCTCCTACCTCGCCGGCACGCTGGCCGCGCTCGTCACCACCGATACCTCGATCAAGGGCATCAATGCCGAGCCGATCATCGGCGTCATCGGCGGCACTAAGTCGGCCGGCATCGACAAGTTCATCGCCGGCTTCGTCGAGGGCGCCAAGGCTGCCAATCCGACCACCGACGTGAAGGTCGCCTATTCCAACAACTTCGCCGACCCGGCGATCGGCCTGCAGATGGCCAAGGCGATGTTCGAGCAGGGCGCCGACATCGTCTACCAGATCGCCGGCGGCACCGGCATGGGCGTCATCCAGGCGGCCAAGGAATCCGGCCACTATGCGATCGGAGTCGACACCGACCAGGACGGCATCGCGCCCGGGTCGGTGCTGACCAGCATGATCAAGCGCACGGACGTCGCGGTCGAGACGGTCATCAAGGACTACGCAGCCGGCACGTTCGCGGGCGGCAAGACGATGTCGCTCGGCCTCAAGGAAGGTGCCGTCGGCCTCTCCGAGATGAAGCACACCAAGGACCTCATCCCGGCGGCGATCCTCGAGAAGGTCGAGGCCGCGAAGCAGGGCATCCTGTCGGGCCAGATCAAGGTCTGGAACGTCGTCGAACAGGGCTATCCAGACTACCTCAAGTAGTCGGCACTCGATCCGGAGCCTCCCAAGACCGTGCCTGACAGCATAAGCGCAGATTCTTCGACGACGCGCCTGGGCGCCATGAGCGTCACAAGGCGGTTCGGCTCCGTGGTCGCCAACGATTCGATCGACTTCCGCGCCCAGCGCGGAACCGTCCATGCGATCGTCGGCGGCAACGGTGCCGGCAAGTCGACGCTGATGCGCATCCTGCAAGGCATGGACCGCCCGGATGAAGGCGTCGTGCTGGTCGACGGGTTTCCCACCGTCTTCTTCGGACCAGCCGACGCCTTCGACCGAGGCATCGGCATGGTGCACCAGGAATTCATGCTGGTCCCCGGCCTCTCGCTGCTGGAAAATCTCGTGCTCGCACACGAACCGATGCTCGGCCTCGACCGCATCGACCGCACCAGGGCGCTCGACGCCGCGCACGCGCTGGAGGCGCAGGCGGGCGTGACGCTCGACTGGGACCTGGCCGTCGAGGACGCGCCGGTCCATGTCCGTCAGATCCTCGAAATCCTGCGCCTGCTATATCGCGGCGCCGACGTTCTCATTCTCGACGAGCCGACAGCGGTGCTGGCGCCTGCGCAGGTCCGCGAACTCATCGTCCTGCTGCGCAAGCTGCGCGACGAGGGCCGCACCATCCTGTTCATCAGCCACAAGCTGGACGAAGTCCTGGCGGTGGCCGACGACATCACCGTGCTCCGCGGCGGCAAGGTCGTCGGCAGCCTGCCGGCGGCGCAGGCAGACAAGGCGAAGCTGGCCGAGATGATGATCGGCGAGATCCTTGCCCGACCGCAGGCGCGACCCGGCGCAGTCGGCCGACCGGTGCTCAACCTCGTCTCGGTCACTGCATCGGACAGTCGCGGGCGCGCAGGCCTGTCCGGTTTCGACCTCACCGTCCACGCCGGCGAGATCGTCGGCATCGCAGGCGTCGCGGGCAACGGCCAGGACGAACTGGTCGCCGCCGTCACCGGTCTTTCGCGGACGGACTGCGGCTCGATCCGGCTGGGTGACGTCGACGTGACCCGGCTGTCGCTGCGCGAGCGGCGCGCGCTGGGGCTGGCCTTTCTCAGCCCCGACCGGGCCGGCGAGGGACTGTGCCTGCAGGCGACGATCGCCGAGAATACGATCTCCGGCCATCACCGTCGGGACGAATTCAGCGCGGGCGGCACCCTCAAGCGCGGCGTCATCGCGCGCCATGTCGAGGCGCTGCTCGACCGCTATGCGGTCAAGCGCGGCTCTTCGACTTTGCCTGCCGCCAGCCTGTCGGGCGGCAACCAGCAGCGCGTCGCCGTGGCGCGGGAGCTCTACGGCAATCCGAACATCCTCGTCGCCTGCCAGCCGACCCGGGGCGTCGACATCCGCGGCATCGCCTTCATCCACCAGTGCCTGCTCGACTATCGCGACCGCGGCGGCGCCGTGCTGCTCGTCTCCGAGGAGCTCGACGAACTGGTCACGCTGTCCGATCGGATTATTGTCATCTACGACGGACGCGTGACCGGCGAGGTGAGGCGCGGGTCGGCCGAGATCGACGAGATCGGCCGCATGATGCTCGGGCAGGCGGCGGCATGAGCGCGGTGGTCGCCCCTCCGTCGACATCCGGCTGGGCAACGGCCGTCCTGCCGTTCGTCCTGGCGCTGGTCGCCGCGGGCATCGTGCTCGCCGTGGCCGGTCACAATCCGTTCGATGTCTACCGCCTGCTCGCCGTCGAATCCTTCGGCGGCACCAAGCGCATCGCCGCGACGCTGTCGGCTGCGACGCCGCTCATCCTGACCGGACTTGCGACGGCGGTCGCTTTCCGTGCCGGAGCATTCAACGTCGGCGTCGAGGGCTGCGTCTACATCGGCGGCCTCGCCGCGGCCTATGTCGGCTTCACCTTCGTGGACCTGCCCGCTCCGGTGCTGATCCCACTCGCGCTCGCCGCGGGCTTTGTCGCCGGATCGCTGTGGATGCTGGTGCCGGGCGTGCTCAAGGCGCGGCTGGACGTGGACGAGGTGGTCACCACCCTGATGCTCAACTTCATCGCCATCAGCTTCACCGCCTATCTCGTCAACGGCCCGCTGCTCGCACCGGGCTCGGCCAATTCGGCGACGCCGATGGTGGTCGATGCGGCGCGACTGCCCCGCCTCATGCCGCCGTCGACGCTCAACATCGGCTTCCTGATCGCGATGGCGCTGCTGGCGCTCTACTGGCTCTGGAGTAACCGTACCGCGCTCGGCTTCGAGACGCGCATCGCCGGCATGAACGCGCGGTTCGCGTCGGCCTCCGGCATCAACGTGCCATCTTTGGTGATCAAGATGATGCTGCTCTCAGGCGCCATCGGTGGGCTCGCTGGGGCGATCCATGCGCTGGGCAGCGTCGGACGCTTCGTCGCCGGCTTCTCGCCCGGATACGGGTTCACCGGCATCGCGGTCGCGCTGCTCGGCCGCGGCACGCCGGTCGGCATCTTCCTCGCCGCCATCCTGTTCGGCGCGCTGGCCACCTCTGGTGCAACCATCCAGCTCTTCAGCGACGTGCCGATCGAGATCGTCAACATCCTGCAGGGCATGGTCATGATCTTCGCCGTCGCCCGCTTCGGCTGGATCTTCGCGCGGCGGAGGACGGCAGCTTGATCGACAATATCATCCATGCGGCGATCGTGATGACGACGCCGGTGCTGCTCGCGGCACTCGGCGGGCTGGTCAACCGGGTCGGCGGGCTGGTCAACATCGGCCTCGATTCGATGATGCTGGCCGGTGCGCTGATCGGCCTGATGCTCGCGTCGCAGACCGGCAGCTGGCCCTCCGCCCTTGCCGGCGCCGCGCTCGTCGGCGGGCTTCTCGGCCTGCTCATGTCGCTCTGCGTCACTCGCTTGCAGGCGGACGAAATCATCGTCGGCCTCGGCTTCAACATCGCGGTCGCGGGCCTCGTGCGGTTCTTCCTCAAGTCGGCCTATGGCAGCTCGGGCACGCTGTCGCTGCCGGACGTCGCGCGCCTGCCGAAGATCGACATCCCGGGCATCGCCGATGTGCCGCTCCTCGGTGCGATCGTCTCGGGCCACGACCCTTTGACCTGGGCAGCGTGGATCCTGGTGCCCGTCACCGCCTGGTTCCTGAAGGAGACGCGCGCCGGGCTCCGGTTGCGTGCCGCGGGCGCCGCGCCGCAAGCCGCGCGTGCGTTGGGCCTCTCGCCGCTCAATATCCGCGACGCGTCCACCGTCTTCGCCGGGGCAATGTCCGGGCTTGCCGGTGCGTTCCTGTCCATCGGTGTCGTCGGCATCTTCAACGAAGGCATTACCGCCGGACGCGGCTTCATCGCGCTCGCCGCCTTTTATTTCGGCCGTAACCGGCCGTGGCTGACGGCCGCCTGCGCGCTGCTGTTCGGTTTCTTCGACGCATTCCAGATCCGCCTGCAGGGCCGCGGCGTGCCCGCCGAGCTTGTCCAGACGCTCCCCTATGCGATGGTGATCGTCGTCCTGACCGCGATGGCGCTCTCCGCGCGGCGGCGCAAACTCCGTGGAGCCTGAGATGACCGAGACCCCCAAGACGGCCCTGATCCTGGTCGACGTGATCAACTCGTTCTTCGAGCCGGGTCATCCCAACTATTACACGGGCGTGCAGGACGTGCTGCCGGCGCTGCGGACGCTGCGCGAGGCTGCCCGCGCCTCGGGTGCGATCGTCGTTCACGCCGCCGAGAAGCACCGCGCGCATTTCCACGATTTCGAATGGGGCAAGCTGCCGGTGCACCATCTGGCGGACGCGCATGACGCGGCCTTCTTCGAGGATTTCGCGCCGGAGGGAGACAACGAGACGCTGGTCTACAAGCGCCGCTTCAGCGCCTTTTTCGCCACCGATCTCGCGCTCTTTCTGCACGAGCAGGGGGTGAAGCGAGTGGTGATCGGCGGGGTCAAGACCAATGTCTGCATCCGTGCCACCGCGCAGGATGCCTTCGCCAGCGGATTCGAGCCGATCGTGCCGCGCGAGGCGACCAATTCCAACCGGCCGCATCTGGCGGAGGCCTCGCTCGAGGACATCGACCGCTACATGGGCCGCGTCGTCACGCTCGACGAGGCTGTCGGGATGCTGTCGTGACGGCCAGGATCGCGATCACCGGCTATGCCAGCCTCGACCATGTCGCGATGCTGGACGGAACGCCGCGCGCCGGCCGCACGACGACGATTCTCGACCGGCCGAACCATGCCTGGCCCCGGCTCGGCGGCAGCCCCGCCTATGTCGCCGCCGCGCTGGTGGCCAACGGCGTCCCCAAGGCCTCGCCCGTGAGCTGGATCGGCGACGACGAACAGGGCGAGGCCTACCGCGCGCAGCTCGTTGCGCATGGCATTCCGGATACCGGTCTGGAGATCGTCGCGGGGGCTCGCACGCCGGTCGCCATTCTGGCCTATGAGCCCGATGGAGGATGTGTCTGCCTCTACCATCCCGGCATGCCCAAGGGGCTCGGCCTCTCCGTCGCCCAGATGGCGCTGCTCGCCGCGGCCGACTGGGCCTGCGTGACGATCGGTCCGCCGGCGGCTACTGAGGCGGTGCTCGGTGTCATCGCGCCCGAAACCAAGCTCGCCTGGGTCGTCAAGCACGACCCGCGCGCGATGTCGCCCGATCTGGCGGCGCGGTTTGCCGCGCGCGCGGACCTGATCTGCCACAGCCTGGCAGAGGCCGATTTCCTCGCCCATGCGCTGGAGGCCGGCGGACCGTTGCGGCCGGGACAGATCGTCATCGAGACGCATGGCCGCTCCGGCGCCGCGTTCCGTCGCAACGGTCGCACGGACTTCGTCCCGACCGAGCCGCTGGCCGTTTCCGATCCGACCGGCGCGGGAGACACGTTTGCCGGCGGCGTTCTCGCGGCGCTTGCCACGGGGGAGACCGACCCTGTTGCGGTGGTGCAGGCCGGCCATCGCGCGGCGCGCGCGCTTCTTGAAACACGACGTCACGACAACTGAAAGTGCCTTGCAATGACCCGCAGCGAACAATCCGACACCGCCTGGTATATCGGCGCGCGTCGCGACGAAGTTGGCGACTGCGCCCTTCTCGTCGGCGACCCGGCGCGCATCGAACGCATCGCCGGTCACATGACAGACGTGCATTTCGTCAAGGAGAACCGCGGCCTGAAGACCGTGACCGGCACCTATGCCGGGCGCCGCGTGACCGTCTCCGCCTTCGGCATGGGCGCGCCGATCGCGACGATCGTGCTGCACGAACTGTTCGCGCTCGGCATCCGCACCTTCCTGCGCATCGGCACGGCCATGGCGATCCCGCCGGCGAAGCTCGGAGACTTCGTACTGGCCGACGGCGCGCTGCGGGCCGACGGCACGTCCAACACCTACGCACCGCTGGGCTTCCCGGCCGTGTCCGACTTCGACCTCAACACGGCCCTGCGCGGCCGGCTTACGTCCGCGTCGCGGCCGTGGCATGCCGGCATCTTCGGTACCTACGAGGGCTTCTACACCGAGATGTTCGCGCTGTCGGGCGCCAAGCGCGAGATGATCGGCCAGTTGAAGCGCGACATCGAGGACATGGGCCTGATCGGCACCGACATGGAGACCTCGGCGCTGCTCGTCGCCGCGCGCATCCTCGGCGCCCGTGCCTCCACGCTGTGTGTCGCGACCGTCGACGCGCATACGCAGGACAAGATCTCGGACGCCCAGATGTCCACGGCGGAGACCGAACTGTTCGAGGTCGCCCTCACCGCCATCACAGCGGTACCGGCCTGAGCGGTTCGCGCTCCCGACACACCGCCTCACACCACGGAGAATGGCCATGCCATCGCTTATCGACCGCTATTTCACCACGCTCGCCGAACGACTGGAGACAGTCCGCTCGACCCAGGCGGCGGCCATCGAGCAGGCCGCGGAGGTCTGCGCGAAGAGCATCGCCGCCGAGAAGCTCGTCTTCACCTTCGGCACCGGCCACGGCGCGCTACCGGCGCTTGAGAGCTTCCCCCGCACCGGCACGGTCGTCGGCTTCCGCCCGATCGTCGAAAGCACGATGATCTCCTTCCACCACGTCTGGGGCGATATGGGCGCACGTCAGTACCGCTTCATCCATGCGCAGGAGGGCTACGGCAAGGCGATCCTACGCTCGCACCAGATCGACCCGGCCGACACGATGATCCTGTTCTCGCATTCCGGCATCAATGCCGTGATCATGGACATTGCCCTGGAGTGCAAAGAGCGCGGCATCAAGCTGATCGGCGTCACCTCGCTGCCGCACTCCTCGTCGACGCCGTCGCGCCATTCCTCGGGCAAGCGGCTCTACGAGGTCGCCGACGTAGTGATCGACACCGGCATCCCCCGCGCCGACGCGAACCTCTACATCGACGGCCTTGCCTCGCCGGTCGGGGCCTCGTCGACCAGCGTGACCATCGCCATCGCCCACGCAATCGTGTCTCTCACGGCCGAGAAGCTCGTCCGGCAGGGCGTGCATCCGCATGTCATGGTGAGCCCGAACACGACCGAGAAGGAAGCCGCAAACCGCCAGAACGACGAGAACTACGAACAGCTGTGGAAGCGGCTGAAGGCACGGTGAGCGAGATGGACCGCAAGCTCTTCATCGGCGGCGCGTGGGTCGACGCCGCCGCCGGCACGCGGGCCGAGATCGCCGATCCGGCGACCGGCGAGCGCGTCGGCTCAAGCGCGATCGCCGGCCGCGCCGACCTCGATAGCGCGGTCTTCGCCGCGTCGAAGGCCCTACCGTCTTGGTCCGCGCTATATGCGGACGAGCGGGCGAAGATTCTCCACCGCGCTGCCGATCTGGTGGCCGAGCGCGCGCCTGCCATCGCCGACATCCTGACCCGCGAGCAGGGCAAGCCGGTGCCCGACTCGATGAAGGAGATCCTCTTCGGCGTCGAGGTGATCCACTACTATGCCGAGGAAGGCCGCCGTCTCGGCGGTTCGATCCGGCCATCATCGCGCGCGGACATCCGCAGCCTGGTGATCACCGCGCCGGTGGGCGTCGTGGGCGGCATCGTGCCGTGGAACTATCCGGTCGACCTATACGCCTGGAAGGTCGCGCCCGTGCTCGCCGCCGGCTGCACGCTGGTCGTCAAGCCGCCACACGAAACGCCGCTAGCTATCGGCATGGTGGTGCAGTGCTTCGTCGATGCGGGCCTGCCCGCGGGCGTGCTGAACGACATCCCCGGTACCGGGCCGGAAGTCGGCCAGGCGATGTCGGAACACACGGGTATCGCGATGATCACGGCGACCGCGTCGGTCCCCGCCGGCCAGTCGATCATGCGCGCGGGTGCTGCGACGCTGAAGCGCCTGTCGCTCGAACTCGGTGGCCAGAGCCCGTTCATCGTGCTGGACGATGCAGACCCGCAGGAGGCCGCGGCCGCGGCCGCCCGGCGCTCCTTCTCCAACATGGGCCAGATCTGCATCGCGGTAAACCGCATCCTGGTCTCAAAGGGCATTCATGCTCAATTCGTCGACGCGCTGGTAGCCGAGACGGCCAAGATCAAGCTGGGTCACGGCGTCGTGCCCGGCGTGCAGTATGGACCTGTGCTGAACGAGAGCGTGCGCACGCGCGTGACCCGCCATCTCGACGACGCGGTCGCGCGAGGAGGGCGACTCCTCGTCGGAGGCACGGTGCCGAAGGACGACGCGTTCGACAAGGGCTTCTTCTTCCAGCCCGCGTTGGTGGACGACGTGCCTGATTCAGCGCTTGCGCTGACTGAAGAGACGTTCGGCCCGCTCGCCGCCATCCGAACCGTTGCGGATGACGCGGAGGCGCTGAAGGTGGCAAACGGCTTGCCGTTTGGCCTGGCGGCTTATGTCTACTCGAGCGATCTGGAGCGGGCCTGGTCTCTTGCAGAAAGGATCGAGGCCGGCGCAGTCGGCGTTAACGTCAACGACACGAGCGAACTGCAAGCACCGTTCGGAGGCTGGAAGATGAGTGGCATCGGCCGCGAACTTGGCCGCGAAGGGATCGAGGCATTCCGCGAGTCCAAGCATATTAGAATGAGGGTAAGACCGCGTGAATACCGGATCGATGGACACTCGAGCACGTCCTGTGATCGATGAATCGATTGTGAAGTGACGACAGCGTTCGGCGCTGATTCAACATCCACCTCGATGGAGGTTGATGATGGGAAAAGCACTGAGCGGGGATCTTCGGTGGCGGGTCGTGAAGGCCGCGGATGAAGGCATGTCGGCGCGGCAGGCGGCGGCGCGGTTCGGCGTGGGCGTATCGAGCGCGATCCGCTGGATTGCGCGGGCGAAGATCGGCGAGCTGTCGCCGCGGCCGCAGGGCCGCCGCCGCGCCTCGAGCCTGGATGCGCATGAAGCCTTCGTCGTCGGGCTGATCGAGGAACACAAGGACATCACGCTCAACGAGATGGTGGCTCGACTGGAGGGCGAACAGTCGGTGCGGATCAGCCGCAGCGCGCTGAGCGCCTGGCTTGGCCGGCGCGGCTGGACGTATAAAAAAAGTCCGCGCACGCACTGGAGCAGGACCGCCCCGACATCCTGAAGCGCCGCCGGGACTGGTTCGACGGCCAGATCGACCTCGATCCGGCGAAGCTGGTCTTCATCGATGAGACGGGTCTGTCCACGAAGATGGCGCGGCAGCGCGGAAGAGCGCCGCGCGGCGAGCGTTGCCGTACCGGCGTGCCGCATGGCCATGTGTGGACGCCCTGTCGGATGCAAGAGGAATCTTCGGTGCAGGCTGCTGCGCGTGATCGGGTGCTGCCATGTGTTCGGCCTCACTTTGCGGCTTGTTCATGGCCGCGGGCCCGTATGGGGGTTCGAGGATCAGGTCCACATCACTGGAACGCGCTCGAAGCGCTCCCCATGCGTCTGGTTCTCCTGATCCCGCCTCGCCGACGTTACGCCATACCTGTCCTCCGACCTTCTCACGTCCTCCCGACGGCCTCGCGTCCGTGGCTGCGCTCAGGCGGCGACGGACGGAGCTCGGTAGATTCCACCTTTCGTCATCAGTGCCCAGGCGATGCGCGCCGTTTTACTGGCCAGCGCCACGATCACCAGCATTGGCGGTTTACGCGCCAGCATCCTATGGAGCCAATCGCCGGATGGCACCCCTTTGCGCTTGGCCCATCGGACCACGGCGCTGGATGCGATGATGAGCAGGCGCCGCAGCGTTCGTTCTCCCATCCGTGATGTTCGCCCGAGGCGCTCCTTCCCGCCGGTCGAACGCTGGATCGGCGTCAGTCCTATCCAAGCTGCGAAGTCGCGCCCAGAGCGAAACGTCTCCGCTGGCGGAGCCATTGCCTCAAGCGCGGTAGCGATCAGCGGACCGATGCCAGGCACGCTCATCAGACGATGGGCGGTATCGTCTGCTTTGGCTCGCGCCGCAATCTCCGAGTCCAGCGCTTTCGCCTGTTCCTGCAGGCGGCGTAACGCTTCGACGAGAATGACAAGGCAACAACGAGCAGCTTCCGGCACGCCCGAGGCAGGATCCTCGATCTGCGTGATGAGCCTCTCGACATGTGAGGGCCCCTGCGGCGCAATCAAGCCGAACTCGGACAGGTGACCGCGGATGGCGTTGCTGATCTGGGTGCGTTGGCCGACGAGCACATCGCGGGTTCGAAAGATCACTGCCGAGGCCTGCTTCTCCTCGCTCTTCACCGCCACAAAGCGCATCGTCGGCCGTTGCGCGGCCTCGCAGATCGCCTCGGCATCGGCGGCATCATTCTTCTGGCGCTTAACGAAGGGCTTCACGTAAGCCGGCGCGATCAGCTTGACCATGTGGCCGAGCTTACCGATCTCACGTCCCCAATAGTGCGCGCCCGGACAGGCCTCCATCGCAACGAGACACGGCGGCTGCGTGGCAAAGAATGCCAGCACCTGCTCGCGCCGGAGCTTCCTTCGAAATACGATGGTGCCGGCGGCATCCGCGCCATGGGCTTGAAAGACATTCTTGGCCAGATCCAGGCCGATGGTGGTAACTTCCGTCATGGACGCCTCCTTTGCGTGGCTGAACACCTCCACTCTGGCACATCGATGCCGTCGGGGGCGTCCACCCCATCACTGGAAGACCACCACTTTCACCGGAGCGCTGCGGCTGACAGGCATGACCGCACCCTTCGTCTACGACGGCGCCATGAACGGCAACGTGTTCCTGGCCTATGTCGAGCAGGTGCTGGTCCCGACGCTCAAGCCCGGCGACGTCG
Organism: Mesorhizobium sp.; assembly: GCF_024710845.1. Classification (GTDB taxonomy): domain Bacteria; phylum Pseudomonadota; class Alphaproteobacteria; order Rhizobiales; family Rhizobiaceae; genus Mesorhizobium_A. Next base: position 18,685 of record NZ_JANJTZ010000007.1, on the reverse strand, counting down.
TCATCATGGACAACCTGCCCGCCCACAAGGCCGCCGGTATTCGCGACGCGATCGAGGCGGGCGGTGCAAGCCTTCTCTACCTGCCGCCCTACAGTCCCCACATCAACTCCTGTATGGATGGCTCCTGCGGGTCAAGGGTGTCGGATCGGGTTTGGTGAACAGGTCGGTTGCGGCCATGTATGCGGCGTCTGAATGTGCAACGGGATCGCTGCGCGCCCTGATGAATATCAGCTTGGAGAACAGGTCCCACTCAATCGAGCGCGTTCGAGGCGCTTCGGATTGATCGGGGTGTCCTGGTTCTTCGTCGCTCCAACCGGGTCAAATCGGTGCGCCGTTCCGTGACCAAGCGGCAATCCGCGCGGCTCAGCACTCGGGCAAATTCACGGCAAGGCCGCCAAGGCTGGTTTCCTTGAATTTCGTGCTCATCTCCGCGCCGGTCTGGCGCATCGCTTCGATGCAATTGTCGAGCGGCATGAAATGTGAGCCGTCGCCGCGGAGCGCCAGTGAGGCGGCAGCGACCGCCTTGATCGCGCCGATGCCATTGCGCTCGATGCAGGGAACCTGAACCAGCCCCGCGACCGGGTCGCAGGTCATGCCGAGATGATGTTCGAGCGCGATTTCTGCAGCATTTTCCACCTGCTCGGGCGTGCCGCCAAGAACCGCACAAAGGCCGGCCGCGGCCATCGCCGCGGCCGCGCCCACCTCGCCCTGGCACCCCGCTTCCGCGCCCGAAATCGACGCGTTGTGTTTGATCAACCCGCCGATCGCAGCAGCCGTCAGTAGAAACTCCGGGATTCTGGCGGGATCGGCGCCGACGCAGTGGTCGAGATAGTAGCGCAGGACCGCGGGTACGACGCCGGCCGCGCCATTGGTCGGTGCGGTGACGACCTTGCCGCCGGCGGCATTCTCCTCGTTGACCGCTATGGCGTAGACGCTCAGCCAGTCCGAGGCGGCATGTGGCTGGGTCCGGTTAGAGCCACGTTCCCGCTGAAGCTGTTCAAGGATCTTCTTGGCTCGCCGCTTGACGCGAAGCCCGCCCGGCAGTTCACCGTCGCGCGTCAGCCCGCGATCGATGCAGTCATTCATGGTCATCCAGATCCTGGCAAGCCCCGCCTCAAGCGCGCCCGACTTGCGGCCCACAAGTTCGTTCGCCCGCTTCATCGCCGCGATCGACAGACCGCTCTCCTTAGCCATGCGCAGCATCGAAGCCGCTGTGTCGAACGGATACGGCCAATCCTTCGCCTCGTCCTGCAAAGTCCCGGCGGGCGCGTCGCGCTCGCCCGCCGTGACGATGAATCCGCCGCCTATCGAATAGTACGTCTCGGCAAGGCAAAGCTCATCATCTGCGTCGAACACTTCGAAGATCAGGCCGTTGGCGTGACCGGGCAGCGCCGGACCGTAGTCGAAGACGATATCCTTGCCGGGATCGAAGGCGAGCAGCGGCAGGCCGGCGGGATGGAGCGTTTTCGTTTCGCTGAGTTCGACGACTCGTCGTTCGGCTTCGTCAGGATCGAGATCGGCCGGCGTATAGCCGAGCAGGCCGAGGGCAACGGCCCGATCGGTGGCGTGGCCCTTTCCGGTGAACGCCAGCGAGCCGTAAAGCGTGACGCGGAGGCTTGCTGGCCCCTTAATCTCCGAGCATTCGCTCAGCAACTGCAAAAAACGCCCCGCAGCGGTCATTGGCCCCATCGTGTGCGATGAGGACGGCCCGATGCCGATCTTGAAGACGTCGAATACGCTGAGAAACATTTAATGGTACCGATTGCGATGAATGAAGTTCATGGCGGTACCACCTGGCTGCCCGACGGAGTGGACGAGCAATCGTTGCGCAAGTGGTCTGGCAATCCCTGGTCTACTGGTAGATCGGGAAGCGGCGGCAGAGATCTCGGACCTCGGCCAGCACCGTCTCCTCGACGGCGCGATTGCCTTCGGGTCCCGCCTCCGCCAGCGAATCGATCACAGTCAGGATCAATTCGCCGACGCGGCGGAACTCGGCCTCGCCGAAGCCGCGCGTCGTGCCGGCCGACGTGCCGAGCCGCACGCCGGAGGTGATGGCGGGCTTTTCCGGATCGAAAGGGATCGAGTTCTTGTTGCAGGTCAGCCCGGCGCGTTCGAGCGCATGTTCTGCGTCGCGTCCGGTGACGCCTTTCGGCCGGAGATCGACGAGCACCATGTGGCAGTCGGTGCCGCCCGAAACGATGTTGAGGCCGCCGGAAATCAGCGTTTCGCACAACACCCTGGCGTTGGCGACCACCTGTCGGGCATAGGTCCTGAATTCCGGCTGCAAGGCCTCGCCGAGGGCCACCGCCTTGGCGGCGATGACATGCATCAGGGGCCCGCCCTGATTGCCGGGGAACACCGCCGAGTTGAATTTTTTGGCCAGCGCCTCGTCATTGGTCAGGATCATGCCGCCGCGCGGGCCGCGCAGCGTCTTGTGCGTCGTGGTGGTGACGACATGGGCGTGAGGCAGCGGGTCCGGGTAGGCGCCGGCGGCGCTCAGGCCGGCATAGTGCGCCATGTCCACCATCAGATAAGCGCCGACCTCGTCGGCGATGCTGCGGAAGGCGGCGAAATCTATGGCGCGCGGATAGGCCGAGGCCCCGGCGATGATCAGCTTCGGCCTCGTCTCGACCGCCTTCTGGCGGAGGAGATCATAGTCGATCCGCTGGTCGGACTGGCGCACCTCGTAGCTGACGACGTCGAACCATTTTCCGGACATCGTTACCGGCGAGCCATGGGTCAAGTGCCCGCCATGGGCGAGCGACATGCCCATGATGCGGTCGCCCGGCTGCAGCAGCGCCAGGAACACAGCCTGGTTGGCCTGCGCGCCGGAATGCGGCTGGACGTTGGCGAAGCCGGCCCGGAACAGCTGCTTGGCGCGCTCGATGGCCAAGGTCTCGACTTCGTCGACAAACTCGCAGCCGCCATAATAGCGCCGGCCAGGATAGCCTTCGGCGTATTTGTTGGTCAGGACAGAGCCCTGCGCCAGGAGCACATCGTTGGAGACGATGTTTTCCGAAGCGATCAGTTCGATCTGGTTCATCTGGCGATCGAGTTCACGGTCGATTGCGGCGGCGATTTCGGCGTCGCCAATCGATCGGTTCAGCTGGGTTTGATGCAGGGTCACCGTTTGCTCCAGTTCGTTCAGGTTCAGGTTCAGATTCCGAGCTCTATCTCGCGGCCGGCGGCCTGCAGGATGCCCCAGACATGGTCGGCGAAGGATTGCCACACCTCGATGCGGAAGCGGTTTTCGCCCTCCCGGAACAGGATGATCTGCGCCTTGTCGAAAACGGTTCGCGTCACGGTCGCGACCGCCATGTCGCGGAGATCAAGCGGGCATGCCGAGCGCAAGGCCAGCGTCGCGCCGGTCCCTTCAACGACAATCCCGACTTCACGGTGGCTGACATCGACCAGGCTGTGCGGCATCTTCGGATAGAGCGCCGCAAATTTAGCTTCGATCGCATCGCGCCCGTCGAGCGGGGCGAGAAGCTGCCACTCGTCCGGTCCAAGGCAAAGCGCGAGCCTTGCGCCCGAATCCGAGGTCGCGCCGATGGTCCTCGGCAGGTCGCAGCCGAACGCCTTTGAGGCGAGGGCGATATTGCCGTCCGCTACGCGGAGACTGAAGCGGGCGCAGTCCTCGATCCTTTCGACTCTCAGGACGCCGGGGCCTTGCGTGGCGATCCGGCGTCCTTCCAGATGGCGATGTTCCTGCAACATGACTAGGCTCCTATGCGTTGAGACGCTTGCCGTCGGGGTCGAAGAACACCATGCCGGCGATTGCCGCAGCGTGGGTCCTGTCCGGCATCGGCACGTGGACGGTCTGGCCCTCGCGGGCCCGTCCGCCTTCGACGACGGCCAGCGCGATGGAGCGCCCCAGCGTCTCGCTCCAGTAGGACGAGGTCACGTGGCCGATCATCTTCATCGGCGTGGGCTGGCCCGGATTGGCGACGATCTGCGCGCCTTCCTCCAGCACGACCTTCGGATCGCGCGTGACGAGCCCGACGAGCTGCTTGCGGTTCGGGTCGATGATGTCGGGGCGGGTCAGCGAACGCTTGCCGACGAAGTCCGGCTTGGTCTTGCCGATCGCCCAAGCCAGGCCCGCGTCGTCGGGCGTCAGCGTTCCGTCGGTGTCCTGGCCGACGATGATGTAGCCCTTTTCGGCGCGCAGCACGTGCATTGTCTGGGTGCCGTAGGGCGTGATGCCCCACTTTTGGCCCGCCTCGTTGAGCGCCTGCCAGACAGAGCGGCCATAACGCGCGGGCACGTTGACCTCGAAGCCGAGCTCGCCGGTAAAGCTGACGCGGAACAGCCTGGTCGGAACCCCGCAGATCGTTCCCTCCGCGACCGACATGTGCGGGAAGGCCTCGTTCGACAGGTCGATGCCTTCGACGAGCGGCTCGATGAGCTTTCGCGCGTTCGGTCCGTTCAGCGCGATCACCGCCCATTGCTCGGTCGTCGAGGTCAGCCAGACTTTCAGCTCCGGCCATTCGGTCTGGAGATAGTCTTCCATCATAGCGAGCACTCGGGCCGCACCGCCGGTCGTGGTGGTGACGTGGAAGCGGTCGGCGGTCAGGCGGCCGATGACGCCGTCGTCGCGTATGAAGCCGTCTTCGCCGAGCAGGAGGCCGTAGCGCAGCCGTCCGGGAGCGAGCTTGGTCCAGGCATTGGTGTACATCCGGTTCATGAATTCTGCGGCGTCGGGCCCGACGATCTCGATCTTGCCGAGCGTCGAGGCGTCGAACATGCCAAGCGATTCACGTGTCGCCTTGCATTCGCGGGCCACGGCCTGATGCATGTCTTCTCCGGGCCTGGGAAAATACCAGGCGCGCCGCCAGAGCGACACCGGCTCGAACACCGCGCCGTTCTCCTCGGCCCAGCTGTCGATCGCCGTCCTGCGGGTCACCTCGAACAGATCGCCGCGATTGTAGCCGGCAAACGCCCCGAAGGTTGTCGGCGTATAGGGCGGACGGAAGGTGGTGAGGCCCACGGCGGGCGATGGCCGCTTGACGGCATCCGACGCGATGGCAAGGCCGTTCATGTTCGACGTCTTGCCCTGATCGGTCGCCATGCCGGTCGTGGTGTAGCGCTTGATATGCTCGATCGACAGAAATCCTTCGCGCACGGCGAGGCGAATGTCCTTGGCGGTGACGTCGTTCTGGAAATCGACGAAGGCTCTCGCCCGCGAGCTGCTTCGATCGGTCGGCAGCTCCTTCACGCCGACGCCCGCGCACGGCACCTCGCCGTCGACCTGATAAGTGCTGGCCTTCGCCTCGAAGCCGGCATCGGTCGCGGCGCCGGCGCCGGCCGACGCACCTTCCGTCATCGCCTCAAGCAACCCGAACGCGCCGTTGCCGGCCCCCGCGCAACGGGTTTCCTCGGTCGGTGCGCCCGGCAAGAACATCTGGCGCTCCTCGTTCCAGTCAAGCTTGCCCTTGGTGTGGGAAAACAGATGCACGCTCGGCGTCCAGCCGCCGCACATCAAAAGCGTGTCGCAGGCGATTTTCCGCGCCGGCCCGACCTTGCCGCTACCGCTGACCGGATTTGCGCGGATGGAAGAAATCCTCAGCCGCCCGCCTGTTCCAGTCACCGTCCAGCCGGAAAGAACCTCGATGTCCAGCGCTTTGGCGCGCTTTAGAAGGTGGTCCGACGCGTTCGAGCGGACATCGACGATGGCGGCAACCTTGACGCCGGCCTCGGCGAGATCGAAAGCGGCGAGCCAGGCTGAATCATGCGCGGTGACGACCGCGGCGCGGTTGCCCGCCTTCACGCCATAGCGGTTGAGGAAGGTCCTCGCCGATCCCGACAGCATGACGCCCGGACGGTCATTGCCGTCGAAGACCAGCGGCCTCTCGATAGCGCCCTGGGCGAGCACCACCTGCCTGGCCCGAACCCGCCACATACGCTCGCGCGGCGCGCCTTCCGGCAGCTTTTCCAGGTGGTCGGTCAGACGCTGGCAAAGTCCGAGGAAATTGTCGTGATAGTAGCCTATCGCCGTCGTGCGGGTCAGCACCGTGACGTTTTCTTGCGCGGCGAGTGCGGCCTTGGTCTCCTCGAGCCAGTCCGATATGGGCCGGCCGTTGATATCTGCCCCGGGCTCGCCGAGCAGCGAGCCGCCTAGTTCGGCCTGCTCGTCGACCAGCATGACGCTGGCGCCGCTCCTGGCGGCCTCGGTCGCCGCCGCCAGGCCCGCCGGTCCCGAGCCGACGACCAGCACGTCGCAATGCGCATAGCGGCTGGCATAGGTGTCCGGATCGGGAACCGATGGCGACTTGCCGAGACCTGCCGCGCCGCGGATGAACGGCTCGTAGACCTTGTTCCAGAAGGATTTCGGCCACATGAAGGTCTTGTAGTAGAAGCCGGCGGAAAACAGCATGTAGAGGGCGTCGTTGATCGCGCCGACATCGCGCTTCAGGGACGGCCAGTGGTTCTGGCTGGCCGTGTTCAGCCCGTCGAAGATTTCGAGAACCGTTGCCCGCGTGTTGGGCTCCGCACGGCCGTCGCCGCGGCTGACGCCGACGAGGGCGTTCGGCTCTTCCGAGCCGGCCGACAGGATGCCGCGCGGCCGGTGATACTTGAACGAGCGGCCGACGAGATGCACTCCGTTGGCGAGTAGCGCCGAGGCAAGGGTGTCACCCTTGCGGCCCTCAAAGGTCTTGCCGTTGAAGGTGAAGCGAACCGGCCGGTCGTGATCGACGCGGCCCCTTCCGGATACGCGATAGGCGGTCATGGGCGCGCTTCCTTGATCTCGCTTGCCGTCGGGCGCGGCAAGCCGGCCCTGTAGGTCATGGCGAACTTGTCGGTGACGGTGTCGCGAACGGCGTTGAAGAAGCGGCCGCAGCCGTGCAGATGGCGCCAGCGTTCGAAATGGGCGCCGCGCGGATTGGTCCGGATGAAGAGATGGTTCTTCCACTGCTCGTCGGTCAGCGCCGACGGGTCGCTGGGGCGCGCGATATGCGCCTCCCCGGCGTAGACGAACTCGACTTCAGGCCGCTCGGCGGCGCAATAGGGGCATCTTATCAGGAGCATCGTCCAGCCTCCTCAGTGGGCCACGGCCGCAGCGGCGGCTTCGTCGATCAGGCGTCCCGTGGTGAAGCGCTCGAGCGTGTAGGGCGCATTGATCCGGTGCGGCTCGCCGCGCGCGATGGTGTGAGCAAAGACATGCGCGGCGCCCGGGGTCGCCTTGAAGCCGCCGGTCCCCCAGCCGCAATTGACGAAAAGCCCCTCGACCGGAGTCTTGCCGATGATCGGCGAGCGGTCCGGCGTGACATCGACGATGCCCGCCCATTTGCGCAGCATGCGCATGCGCGTGAAGATCGGAAAAACCTCGCAAATCGCGGCGACCGTGTGTTCGATCAGATGCATGCCGCCGCGCTGGCTGTAGGAGACATACTGATCGGTGCCCGAGCCGATGACCAGCTCGCCCTTGTCCGATTGGCTGATATAGGCGTGGACCGTGTTCGACATGACGACGCAGGGAAAGATCGGCTTGACCGGTTCCGACACCAGCGCCTGCAGGGGATAGCTTTCGAGCGGCAGGTGCACGCCGGCGCTGTCCATGACGACGGACGTGCTGCCGGCCGCTGACACCGCGACCTTTTTCGCCTTGATGAAGCCCCTTGGCGTGTCGACGCCGGTGACCTTTCCCGAGGCGTCGCGGCGGATCGCCGTCACCGCGCAATTCTGGATGATGTCGACGCCGCGCGCCGCAGCCCCCCTGGCGTAACCCCAGGCGACCGCGTCGTGGCGCGCCACGCCGCCACGGCGTTGCAGCGTCGCGCCCATCACCGGATAGCGCGCGTCCTTGGAGATGTTGAGCGGCGGGCAGAATTCCTTGGCCTGTTCGGGCGTCAGCCACTCATTGTCGACGCCGTTGAGGCGGTTGGAGTGGAGATGGCGCTTGAAGCTCTGCACGTCGTGGACGGAATGCGCCAGCATCATCACGCCGCGCTGCGAGAACATGACGTTGTAGTTTAATTCCTGGCTGAGCCCCTCCCACAGATCGAGCGCATGGTCGTAGAGCCTGGCGCTTTCGTCATAGAGATAGTTGGAGCGGATGATGGTGGTGTTGCGCCCGGTATTGCCGCCGCCGAGCCAGCCCTTCTCGATCACCGCGACATTGGTGATGCCATGCTCCTTGGCGAGATAGTAGGCCGCACCTAGCCCGTGGCCACCGGCGCCGACGATGATCACGTCATACTCCGCCTTTGGCTCGGCGTCCGGCCATTGCGGCTGCCAGTTCTTGTTGCCGGAAAGGGCATTGCGCAGAAGTGAGGAAACCGAGAAATGGGTCATGGCTGGAACCTGAGTTTCACCGTGACGCCATTGTTTCCGCATCGATCCCGCTTGAACAGAACAATTGCGTCAGCATAGTATTACCAGTGCGACATCGCGAATTTGACCGGGACATGCCGGGGAGGGGCGGGAATGGCTTCCGGACAGTTGCCTTCGTCACGACGGCCGGCCGGCAAGGCCCGGCTTTCCATCGGCTTCATTCTGGCCCGCCGCTTCACGCTCTGCGCCTTCGCCAATTTCGTCGACGTGCTCCGGCTGGCCGCCGACGAGGGCGACCGCAGCCGCCAGATTCTGTGCGAATGGACCGTTCTTTCCGACACGATGAGCCCGCTTGCCTCGAGCTGCGGCGTGGTCATACAGCCGCATGAGCGTCTCGGCGATCCGGGCAAATTCGACTATCTGGTCGTGGTCGGCGGGCTGATGGACGAGATCCCCAACCTCAGCCCCGAATACGCCCGCTATCTGCGCCAGGCGGCAACACTCGGCGTACCGCTTGTCGGCGTCTGCACGGGCGCCTTCATCCTGCACCGCGCGGGATTGATGGACGGCTATCGCTGCTGCGTCAGCTGGTTCCACCACGACGATTTCCTGGAACAGTTCGACGGGCTGCAGCCGGTCTCCGACCAGATCTTCGTTGTCGATCGCGACAGGCTGACCTGTTCGGGCGGCGCGAGCTCGGCGCATCTGGCCGCCTTTCTGGTCGAAAAACACGTCGGGCGCGCGCAGGCCCGGAAAAGCCTGCACATCATGATCATCGACGAGGCGGAGCGGGCCGAGACGCCGCAGCCCGGCATCCCGCTCGACCTCCATACCGACGATCCGATGGTGAAGAAGGCGTTGCTGTTGATGCAGCAGAACATCGATACGCCGATCGCCATCGACGAACTGTCCCGGCGCCTCGGCGCCAACCGGCGGCAGCTTGAAAGGCATTTCCAGCGCACGATCGGCATGGCGCCGACGCTGGCCTACAAGATCATGCGTCTCGAATACGCGGAGTTCCTGCTCAGGCACACGAAGCACTCGGTGACCGAAATCGCCACCTCGACCGGCTTCTGCGACTCATCGCATTTCATCCGCGCCTTCCGCGAGCGGCGCAGCATGACGCCGATGGCGTTTCGAGAAAACGCGTAGAGCTACCTATTCCCCCGGCAGGATGTGGCTCGCCTCGGCGCGCCAGGATACCCAGATCTTCGCCCCTGGAATGAGGTTGATCTGCTCCAGCTCGTCGTGGCTCTTCTGCGCCTTGAGCTCCAGCCCATCGACGCCTTCGAGATGGATGACGGCGGTAGCGCCGACGAACTCCTCGCCGACCACCGAGGCCTGCATGCCGTTGACGCCGACTGGCCGCTCATTGCTTAGCTGCACCCGGTCGCCCGAGACGACGAAGGTCGCCTTGTCGCCCTTGGCGAGCGTCTTGGCCGGATTGCGCGCGACATCGAATTCGCCCGACGGCGTTGCGATCCTGATGGCGTCGCCATCGGCCGCAGAGACCTTGCCTGCGAAGACGTTCGAGGAGCCGAGAAACTCGGCAACGAACTTCGTTCGCGGCGCGCGATAGATTTCCTGCGGGTTGCCGATCTGCTCGATCCGGCCGCGGCTCATGATGACGACGCGGTCGGCCATGGAAAACGCTTCCGACTGGCTGTGCGTGACATAGACGAAGGTGATTCCGAGTTCCTTCTGAAGGTTCGACAGTACGGTCTGCATGCGCACCTTGAGATGAGCGTCGAGCGCCGACAGCGGCTCGTCGAGCAGCAGGATTTCCGGCTCGGTCACCAGGGAGCGGGCCAAGGCGACGCGCTGCCTCTGCCCGCCGGAGAGATGCGCGACGTTGCGGTCGGCGAATTCGGTGATCTGCATCCGATCGAGCCATTTGTCGACGCGCTGCCGGCGCTCGGCCATTTCGACGCCGCGCATGCGCAGGCTGAACTCGACGTTCTCGCGCACGGTCAGGAATGGAAACAGCGCCAGGCTCTGCCAGACCATCGGCGTGTCGCGCCGCCAGGTGGGTAGGTCGTTGATGCGTTTGCCGGCAAGCCGGATCTCGCCTTCGGTAGGGGCCTCGAGGCCGGCCAACATCCTGAGCGTGGTCGTCTTGCCACAGCCGCTCGATCCCATGATGGCGAGGAACTCGCCCTTGCGGATGTCGAGGTCCATGCGTTCGACGGCCACGAAACTGCCGAAGCTTTTGACGACGCCGTCGAAGACGACGAGAGCTTGATCGGTCATGACGCCAACTCCGGGAGTTTTGCGCCGGCCTTCGGCTCGGCGCTGCGTTTCATAAGAAGGATCTGCGCGAGGATCACCAGCGTCATCGAGGTGAGAAAGACGAACGTGCCGATGACGTTGATGCGCGGGCTGACCTGCCCTTGCAGGAAGCCGAGCACCTTGACCGGCAGCGTTTCGTGCAGGCCAGAGACGAACCACGACACGGCGAATTCATCGAACGAAACCGCCATGGTGATGAACAGCGCCGCGAAGATCGCCGGCCGGCAGAATGGCACGATGACATGGCGCATCGCCATCCATTCGGAGGCGCCGAGGTTCCAGGCGGCCGCCTCCAACGACGGGTCCATCTGCGACAGGCGAAGCCGGCAGATCGCCATCGCAAACGGCGCGCACATGACGACATGCGCGATGATGACCGAATGGATTTCACCGGACAGGCTGACATTGGACAGGAACGCCAGCATCGCCAGGCCGAGGATGACGACCGGAATCGTCGGTGGCAGCAGCGCCAGCGCCAGATAGAACGGCTTGCCGAAGAACTGATAGCGGAAGTCAGTATAGGCGGCGCCGAAGCCTAGCGCGGTAGCGACGACCGACACGATCACGCCGGCGATTAGCGTGTTGCGCAGGCCCTCCCACACCAGCGGATCGGCGGCGACGGTCTCGTACCAGACCGTCGAGAAGCCGCCGAGCGGCAGCGACGGGAAGCGGTCGACGTTGAACGAGAAAACGAAGCTCGCCGCGATCGGCGCGAAAATGAAGGCGAAGGACAAGAGAATGTAAAACTTCAGCGCCCAGTCGACCAGCGGATTGCGGTTGAAGTCGCTCATCGTCCGCGCTCCTTGTAGGCATAGCTGACCGCGGCGAAGGCGATAGCCAGCAACGTTGCGATCATGGTGAGCGCGATGACCGCCGCGCGCGGCCATTGCTGGCCCGACTTGGTGGTGTCGGTGATCAGGATGGAGAGCGTCGGAGGGTCGCCGCCGCCGAGATAGAGCGGGCTGACGAAGTCGCCGAAGGTGAGGATGAAGCAGAACAGCGCCGCGATCACCAGCCCGACCCTGGCCGCCGGCACCACCACCTCGAACACCGAGCGCAGCCGTCCACAGCGCAGATTGTGCGCCGCCTCGATCAGCGTGCGGTCGATGAACATCAGACTGAAGAGCTGTAGCAGAACGACCAGCGGGAAGCTCAGCGTCAGGTAGCCGACCATCATGCCGAAGATGGAATTCAGCATGCCGAATGGGCCGATGCCGGCCTTCGCCAGCAGGGCATTGATGATGCCGTTGTCGGACAGGAAGATCTGCCAGGAATAGACACGCACCAGGTAGCTGGTGAAGAACGGGATGACCATCAGGAACACGGCCCAGCGCCGGGCCGTTTCCGTGAGTTTGAAAGCGATGCCGTAGGCGCAGGGGAATGCCAGCGCGCTAGTGACGATCGCGGCTGCGGTGGACAGCAGCAGCGTGCGGAAATAGGCGTCCCAGAAGACGCCGCGGCCGAGCATCCGCACCCAGTTGTCTGGGTTGAAATCCGGCTCCATCCGGAAATTCCGGACGGACCAGAAGCTGAGCGCGATCAGGAAGACCAGCGGCGCCAGGAAGAACATCACCTGCCAGATCAGCATCGGCAGCGAAAAGGTCAGTCCGTAAAGGGTGATGGGTTTTCGCATCGACGCTGGCTCCACCCGTTGGAACGCGGCTTGTCGGCCCGCACGACGCACGGCGACCTTGCAGAAATGCCGGGCGGGCGTCGAGCCCGCCCGTATCCTACGACAGTTACGAGCCCTTGTATTCGGACCAGAAGTCGTTCCAGTCCTCGAGACTCTGCTGCACCGGCAGCTGCCGGTACTTGATGCGCCCGTTGCGGATCATGTCCATCGCATTGCTCTCGTTGAGCAGCATGCCCTGGCGCTTGGCCTCCGCCGGAGTTTCGGTCGACATAAGCTCCCAGCCCTTCCGACTCGGGATGATGCATGGATAGGCCGCCATGTTGGCCGATTTGACCTGGCCCTTGGCCGAGGTGATGTACTGGATCCACTTTTTGGCCAGGTCGGCCTTCTGCGAACCCTTGCCGATGGAGAAGGATTCGGTGAATTGAAGGCCGCCTTCCTCCGGGATGGCGGTGCGCACCTTGGCGCCGCCCTTTTCCAACGCGCCCGTGATCCAGTCGCCGATGCCGGCCATCGCCAGCATCTGGCCGTTCTGCAGCGAAGAGAAGGTGCCGCCATAATCGAAGAAGCCGCCGATCTGCGGGCGCAGCGTCATCAGCTTTTCCTGCACGGCGGACCATGCCGCTTCGTCGATGTCATAGGGCGAGGGGTTGCCGTTGAGCAGGCTGACCTGGCCGAGATTGGGCAGGTGCCAGTCGAAATGGCCGACCTTGCCCTTGAGCTTCTCGGACCAGTAGACGTTGTAGCTCGACGCTTCCTTCTCGGTCACCGCATCGGTGTTGTAGGCGACACCGAGGAAGCCGAACCGCGTGATGACCGAGTAGAGGTCGTCGCCCTGCCAATGTCCCGGAAAACGCTGGAACTCAGGGAAGAAATCATCGAACGGATAGTCGGCAGGATCGAGTTTCTCGATATAGCCGGCGGCGTTGAGCTGCTGCACGTATTCGGCGTCCGACAGGATGACATCGAATGTTCCGGGAGGCGATTGGGCGATCAGGCCGAGCATGTTGTCGCCGCCGGTGTAGTATTTCGGCTTGAACTTAACGTTGTTCTCGGCCTCGAACTCGGCGACCACATCGGGCTCGGCATGGCCATACCAGGCGAGCATGGTGAGCTCGACGGGTTCGGCGAAGGCAAGACGACTCAGGAACGGCATGGCGAGAACGCCGCCGCCCAGAACGCTTGCACCCTTGAGAATGTCGCGACGTGTGCGCATGCCAGACGATGTCTTGTTTATGGTCATGGTCTTCCCCTTTTCGTTGTCGTTTTCACGAAAATACGGAGCAGCCATGTATTTGGAAAATTAATTCCCATAATAAACGCATTTGCGCCCCTTATTGCCGATCCAACTCTATCGGTCGGCGCACTGGGTCGCCGGAGACGCCGGCCTCGTCCAGCCGCGCGATGATATGGTTGACCAGCCGGATGCCCGCGTCGGACAATCGTGGATGTTTGTAGAATAGGCCGACGCGGATTTCGGCAAGCGGCGGAAAGCCATCGCTGTCGTCAAGCGCCCGCATTCCCGGCAGCATCGTGTAACGGGTCAACGCGCTGACGCCGAGGCCGTTCACCACCGCATTCTGCAGACCGCCGATACCGGGCCCGGTATAAGCCACCCGCCAGCGGATTTGCACTGCGTCGAGCGCCTGGATCATGCGTGCCCGGTAAGCGCAGCCCTCGGGGTGCGCCGCCAGCGGCACGCCCTTCGCCGGATCGAACTCGACCGATTCCGCCGCCGCCCAGATCGGCCGTTCGATCCATGATCGCGACAGATATTGGGCTCGCTCGTTGTTGACCATGGCGACCGCAAGATCGAGTTCGTCGGCGCGCAGCCGGTCGAGGATTTCGGCACTCCAGCCACAGTGGATTTCCAGCGAGATGCCGGAATGCTGGCGTGTATATTCGGTAATGACGCCCTGGAGGAACGCCACCGCATAGTCGTTGGGCAAGCCGACGCGCAGCACACCGGCAATCTTGGACCGGTTAAAATAGGAGGCGGCCTCATCGTTGAGGCGCAGGATTTCGCGGGCGTAGCTCAGAAGCATCTCGCCCTCGCTGGTCAGCAGCAGTGTGCGGCCGACCTGCCTGATGACAGGCGCGCCTACCAGCTCCTCGAGCCGGCGGATTTGTAGGGAAATGGCCGGCTGCGTCCGGCCGAGCGCTTCGCCCGCCTTGGTGTAGGCGCCGAGGTCGATGACCGAAACGAAGGTCCGCAACAGGTCGGTCTGGAAGTTTAGGATGTTCCGCATGGATTTCCATTCCTCATGCGAGGATGACAATTATAAATTTCTCATATCATAAGGACGCACTCTATTCATCAGCCCAAACCGTTCAAACGATGGGAGATGAACATGCCGGGTGACTCTGTCTTTGCCGCCGAACTGACCTGGCCGGACTATGACGCGAAGGTTCGCGACGGTTCGGTGCCTATCCTCTTGCCGATTGGATCGATGGAGCAGCACGGCCATCACATGCCGATGCACGTCGACGTGCTGCTGCCTGTCGAATTCGCCCGCCGCGTCGCCGGCCAGACCGGCGCGCTGGTCGCGCCGCCGTTCACCTACGGCTACAAGTCGCACCAGAAATCAGGCGGCGGCAACCATCTGCCCGGCACCACCAGCCTCGACGGCGCGACGCTTGTCGCGGCACTCCGCGATGTCATCAAGGAGTTCGCCCGGCACGGCGTGCGCAGGATCTGCATGGTCAACGGCCACTTCGAAAATTCCTGGTTCATCGTCGAGGGCATCGATCTCGCGCTGCGCGAATTGCGCTGGGGCGGCATAGACGACATGAAGATCGTCGTTCTGAGCTATTGGGACTTCGTCGACAAGGCGACCATCGCTCGCCTTTATCCCAATGGCTTTGCCGGCTGGGACCTGGAGCATGGCGGCGTACTCGAAACGTCGCTGATGCTGGCGCTCTACCCTGACCTCGTGCATCTCGAAAGAGCGATCGATCATGAGCCGGCAAGCTTCCCACCCTACGATGTCTACCCGCCCAAGCCGGAATGGACGCCTGCCTGCGGCACACTGTCCTCGCCCAAGGAAGCCTCGAAGGAAAAGGGCGAAATCCTGCTCGACGTATGCGTCGGCGGCATCGTCAAGGCGCTGAAGGCCGAATTTCCGCGCTGACGGAAGTCGCGATCGACAGTAAAAAAAAAGCCGTAGCGCCCGAAGGCGCCGCGGCTTTTGTTTTCTCGTCAGAGTCTCAGAAAGGGCCGTTGGGCGGTAACAGTCCGCCCGGTTGGGGTGCGGCGTTCTCTCGTCGCACCGAAGAGTTCTCGTCGCAGCTTGCGGTTCTCATCCTGGCGATCGCTCGCTTGATGCGGCCGGCGAGATCGCAGGCGAGGCCATAGGCCGGCGGCGACGGATAGCGGATGGACCGGGCATGCCGGTCCACCGTGCAATACGGATAATCGTGGGGGATATAGAAAGCCACGGTCAGTTCCTGATGATGTTGTGTTCGGGACCAAACGGGAAGCCGGTGATGTTCTCGGCGCCGTTCTCCTTGACGATCAGGATGTCGTGCTCGCGATAGCCGCCTGCGCCCGGCGCGCCTTCGGGCAGCATGACCATCGGCTCCATCGAGACGACCATGCCGGGCTTCAGGACGGTATCGATGTCCTCGCGCAGTTCCACGCCAGCCTCGCGGCCGTAGTAGTGGCAGAGCACGCCGAAGGAGTGGCCGTAGCCGAAGGAGCGATACTTCAACAGATCCCATTCTCGGTACATTTCGTTGAGCTCGATGGCGATGTCCTTGCAGCGCGCGCCAGGCTTTATGAGCTCGAGCCCACGCCGATGCACAGCCACGTTCTTCTCCCAGATGTCGAGGCTGGCATCGTCGGCGTGCTCGCAGAACAGCGTCCGCTCGAGTGCCGTGTAGTAGCCGAAGATCATCGGGAACGTGTTGAGCGACAGGATGTCACCGGACTGGACCTTGCGGTTGGTCACAGGATTGTGGGCGCCGTCGGTGTTGATGCCCGACTGAAACCATGTCCAGGTGTCCATCAACTCGACGAAGGGGAAGGAGCTGGCGATCTCGCGGACCATGGCACTGGTGGTGGCGATCGCCACTTCATGCTCTGGCACGCCCGCCTTGACGGCCGCCACGCAGGCTGCGCCACCGACGTCGCAAACGCGCGCACCCTCCCGGATCAGCTTCTGTTCCTCGAGCGACTTGATCGAACGCATCCACATCGATGGCTGGGCGACATCGACGAATTCGACGCCGGGAAGCGCCTCTTCGAGCTGGCGGCGGAAGTCGAGCGAGACATGGTCGAACTCGATGCCGATGCGCTTGGCGCCGGTCGTCAGCTGTCGCACGGCGCGATAGAAGTTGTCGCGGCGCCAGTCGGTGTAGGTGATGTTGTCGGCGAAGCTGCGGCGGTAGGGCTGGCCGCCGTCGATGCCGGCCGAAATGGTCGTCGCCTTGTTGTGGTCGATGACCATGCCGTACTTGCGGCCGAAATAGCAGTAGAGCCATCCGGAGTAGTAGTTGATGCAATGATAGGACGTGAACAGGGCCGAATCGACCTTGTTGTCGGCCATCCAGCGCCGCACGTCGTTCTGGCGACGGCTCATCTCGGCATCGGAGAATGGCGAGAACTCCTTCTCGCCATTGTGCCAGTTCATCACGTGCAACATGTCGTCGGTCATCGGGTGTTCCTCTCGCGAACGGGATCGAATTCGACACAAACTAAATTCCGACAAGGCATTTCAGAAATTTATTCACCTGATGCCGACATTACGCATTCTTATGCCGCCGACCATGATCGAAGAATGGTCAGCTCCTGCGACGGATGCGCCACGTCAAGGGGATTTCGCAGGAGGAGTTGGCTGCGCAAGCAGGCTTGTATCGCACCTATGTCGGCCACTTGGGGCGTGAAGTTCATTCTTCGACCGTCGATATGCCGGAGAAGCTGGCCGAGATTCTCGAAATTGCCCCGACCGACTTCTTCATCGACCCACCCCCGCCAATCCCCGAGGCACTCGCGCGGAAACGACACGGTCCTGATCCCGTAGTCGTTGTCGTCGGACACCGACTACGAACGCGCCGCCAGTCTCTCCGTTTGAGCCAGAGGAAACCTGGAGAGACTCTCGGCGTCACTTTTCAGCAGATTCAGCAATATGAGCGCGGCATGAACCGCATGGCGGTCACGACGGCCCGCAGCAAAAGGAACCGGAGCGACCAACGTTGCATGGAGGCGACGTCAGCGTGGCGCAGGCGCTCGCTGGAATCGAGAACCGGAGGGTCGCGCTGCGGTCAGGACGCTGGTGCGAGCTCTGTCAACAGAGAGGCAATCCCGGTGGTGAAAGGCACTCGGGGGGACGCTCAGCTAAGGCCGTGAAATCGACCAGCCCGATGCATCGAGATGAAGTCGGCGGCGGCGAAATGATGATTGCGTGTCATCTATCGAATGGGATTGTCGACAATGAAGACGCGGCTACCCCACAAGCCCGAAGAACCAGTCTCTGATCCGAACAAGCCAGCCTTCGATGGTGCTGTAAGCCTTCACAATCGAGGCCTCGATCGTGCGCAGCTGCGGCCCGAAATAGATCAGTGGACCGACGACGACGAATGCCAGCAGAAGGTAGGCCAAGATGGGGTCGGGGCCTTTGTCATTCGATCCTTCTGGCGGTGGGAGCGGGTTGATATCCCAATGGCGTTTCGTCCCGATCGGAAACCATCGGTCGCATCGAAGCGCGACGCCGTTGGCGGCAGGGGGCTTCTGCGAGGCCCGCGCGCGGCGCACTCGATACGCGTTTCGCCAAAGCCGCCCGAAAACTGAAAGCTCTCGCCAAGGCGCCGGCCAGGTCCGGGAGCCAGCGCGGAAAGGCTGCCAGTTGGGCACGGGTGTTCGATGAAACCGTTCCAGACGAACTGGAGATCGCCGAGGCCGAGGCGATCTGACTCTTTCCGCTTGATCGCCTTCTGTCGGGGGGGGCGACCGAGGGCGTACGGGACCCTTGCCAGCTCATACAAAAGTTTGTATATTTTGCCTATGAAAGTGCTTATGTTTCGGGGCGGCGCCCTCAGTGATCTGCGCGCGTTTCCCGAGTCGGCACGGCGTGAGGCGGGCTATCAACTCGACAAGGTGCAGAACGAGCAGGCCTCAACCGACTGGAAGCCAATGGGCACCATCGGAAAGGGGGTGCAGGAAATCAGGATTCGGGACGAAGCCGGCGCGTTCCGGATCATCTACGTCGCCAAATTCTCGGAGGCCGTCTACGTGCTACACTGCTACCAGAAGAAGTCGCAGAAGACCAGCAGGTCGGACTTGGATCTTGCCGCGAAGCGCTACAGCGATCTGGTGAAGGAACTAGGCCAATGAGTAACGAAACTTTTGCAAGCGTTTGGGACGCGATCGAAGACACGCCCGCCGAAGCGGAGAACATGAAGCTCCGCTCGACGCTGATGATGGCGCTGGAGCAGCACATCCGAGCAAAGGGTTGGACTCAGGCCGAAGCCGCGCGCCAGCTCGGCGTGACGCAG
>NZ_JANJTZ010000059.1 GCF_024710845.1 Mesorhizobium sp. | reverse complement strand
GGCACCCCGTGCGACAGCGGGAAGAAGGGCGATATCCGCGCCATCTGGCGCTCGCTCAGCAGAAACAAATCACCCATCACAGGCCTCCTGTCGGAAGCCGTGAATCACATCTCAAACCAAATTAATAGGTCCTGAGCCTAGCGCGCTGGCCGGCATCCAGGCCACGGACACGCAGGCTTCGAGCCCATCATCCTGCTTCAGGGTTTGGAGGGTAGCGTCGATCGAGGCGGCAGGCCCGGCGAGCAGCGCCTTGCGCCAGATGCCGAGAGCCCGGCCCTTGAGGAAGGCCTCGCCGATCTCCGGCGCGGCGCCCGGTCCCTTCGCGAGCAGCTCGGCTGCCGCGCGCAGCGCCGGAGCGTGATCCGCGCCGTCTGGCCAATCTTCCGACTTCAGCCGCGTCAGCAGGCGGCTCCAGGCGCTGGGCGTCGACAGCGGCGCATCGGTCGGCAGGACGCGTAGCCAGCCTTCGGGCATGGCTGCAAACGGCGCTGATTCCCGGCAAAGGGTTGCGAGACGACGGAGGCGCGTCTGCGACAGGCCGCGGACGACGATGTCGGCCAGCGCAGCAGCCGCCTGTCCCTCGCGGGTGGTGATGGTTCTGACGCCGTGGACGAAGTGCAGGTCGATATTGGCGTCTGCGCGCAAGGCCAAGAAATGATCGTCATAGTCGCCGGGCGATGCGGTAGCGATGGCGATCTCCCAAGGCGCCGTTTCCGAGGCGAGCAGTGATCGCACCCAGCGCATAGCTTCGATGGCTTCGTGATAGGCCGTTGCCCCGCTGACGGCACCGAGCGTCGGCGATTCCCCCGATGTACGCGACACGCTTACGCCGGTACCTTCCAACCAGGCGGGAACGGCCCTCGGCCCGGCCATCCATTGCACGGAGATCTGCGTGGTGAGTTCGTTCAGGAGCGGCCGCCAACACGGCGAGAGTTCAGTCAGGCCGATGATCTCCATCGGCCCGAGGACCGCCGGAGCGTGGGCAATGCGCCTGATCGCGGCGGCGACGATGTCGACGGGGCGCATCATGCCGGGCGGAAGCTGATCGAGGACAGCCGCTTCCAGCCGGGCAATGGCGTTGAGGCGAGGATGGTCGGAGGCTCGCGCGGCGAGGTCGATGACCGCGCGCCAAGACTTATGCAGGGTCTCGGCCGCCGCGTCGATCATGCCGGGGAGCATTTTGATGCTCTCCAGCTCGCCCATCGGAGTTGCCGGCAGGACCGCCTGGATCACGGCACGCAGGCTTTCGTTGTCGATCGGCCGGGCAAAGCCGCCGGCGAGCCGCACGGCGGCTTGCTCGAAGGACATGATCTGGAGGCCATGGCGACCACCGCGCGCCGCCGCAAGGCGGGCCTCTCGCATAGCGAGGCGACTATGGACGACAAGAGTGGATCGTCTCGCGGTGGTCATGGTGGGTTTCCTCCTTCCGAGGTCGCTCTTATCTCGTCCCTGCTGCAGAAACGCTGCCGTTGCGCTTGGCGAGCACGTAACCGTAGCGCGATGCCCGTTCCCGATGTCATTTCCTTGAAGACTACCAATCTTCTTCGTACAGGTTTGCAATTGCACTGGGGCAGCGCAATTCGGACACGAAATCCTTTCGGTGAAAGATAGCCCACAAGTTTTTCATTGTGATTGACCAATTATTCTGCTCCAGACTCGCCTCCAGAAGCTTGGCGTTGCGCCGGATTGAACAGACTGAACGGGAGGTTGCCCCGTGGGCGATTGTCCGTAGAAGCGCGTCTTGGTGGTCCGATCACGCCGACGCTCGGCTTCGATCTGCTCATCGCTCCATGGACCGGCTTCAATCACCTTGCCGCGATCGATCGCATAATGTGATCGGCACTTCAGCGTCCAATTGCCAATCGACGGACGTAGCGAGATGGTCTCGCCGTCGAACGTCATCTTCCAGTCCGTAGGTGTGAAGGGTGCGACAACCTCCTCGCCGCAACCGCAGCAGCAGCTGTGGACCGAGGTCGCATATTCCATCGAAACATAGAGAACGCCGGCCTCAAGGCGCTCAGGGATGTGTTCGACGAAACGATGCTCGAGTCGCTTGTGCCGTATCACCCGAGGTCTCCGTTGATCAGCATGTTGCCGTCAGTCGTGTAGGTGCAGTGATGCTCGCCCTCGAGATCACGGTAGAAGCCGCGGATTTTTTTCCACTTCACCACCGCGAGGACCGCATTCAGGGCGTTGAGGTCCGCGACCTGGATGTTGGAGGCGTAGATGTCCTTGGCGCCGCCGCCGACGAAGGAGATGCGCTGGCGCGC
The DNA here is from genome assembly GCF_024710845.1 of Mesorhizobium sp. GTDB lineage: Bacteria > Pseudomonadota > Alphaproteobacteria > Rhizobiales > Rhizobiaceae > Mesorhizobium_A. Next base: position 53,386 of record NZ_JANJTZ010000059.1, on the reverse strand, counting down.
ATGATCCCGCTTCTCCGGCGTGCTGGCGGTCACCCGCAGGATACCGCCGAGCGACCCCTCGTCGAGCTCGAGGCCCATACCGACATCGACGAACACGGCGCCGATCGCCTCAAGCTTCTCGACGATCAACCGCTTCGCTTCGCCGGCGTCGAGCGACAGGAACGCGAAGGTGACGCCGTCGAGAAGGTGCAGGTTGTCGGCTCCGAGCTCGACATCGTGCGCCACGATGTTGCGGTGCATCCGGCTGTAGATGCGCTTCAGATAGTCGACCTTCTTCGGCGCCTCGCGCAGTTCCTCCAGGGTCGGCGCGCCCGGCGCCCGAAAAGCGTTGTGGGTCAGGAACTCGTCGCTGTCGAAGAGCCGAATCTCGCGGACCGGCGTCTTGGCGACGAAGTCCAGGATGTAGCCGCCGGTGCCGCCGCCGCCGATGATGGCGACCCGCTCGTTGACGAGCCGCTCGGTCAGGATGCCGATACCGACACGGTCGGAGGCGGTCTCGACATAGTTGAAGACGCTGTCCTCGTCCTCTTCCGGCTCGCGGAAGGTGCGGGGGGTCATGCCGGGCTTCAGCACCGCGGCCGGGCCCGCAATGATGTTCGCGTAGCTCGTCATCTTGTGGTGGTAGTCCGTGTAGCCGCCATCCGGCTTGCTCGAGAAGCTGTGCGTGGCTTTCAGACCGTGGCCGAGGTCGAAGGCCCCGGCCTGATGCGAGATCCCCTGGATAGGCGTCCCATCGGCGCGGCACGGAAAGTCGCCGTCCCAATGGACGACATGGGTGTCGGGCCTGCGCGTCGCATCGCCGGCCAGCGTGAGGCTCGAGATGAGGGTGCCGATGCGCACCTCGCGACGCGCATCGACATAGGGCACCTCCCGCATGACGAGATGCCCGCCCTGCCGCAGGACGAAGTAGCCTTCGTCCCGCAGCCGCTTGAGGTCGGGATTACGACTGAACAGTTCGCGTGACATTGAACACCGTGCCTTTCTTCTTGACGTCGACCGAGCCGCCAGCCCCGAGTTCGCCCGCGTGCGGCGTCGATGCCGCGTGCCGGTAGGTCATCGAGAAGACGACGTTCGGCTCGTGCTGGCCCGGGAAAGCGAGCTGGACGATCTGCTCGAACGTGACCGTGCGGGCGTTCACCGTGCGCGGCCGCGAATTGACGATGATCTCGAACGTCAGGCGCGCTGTGATGAACCGCTCGATGCCGGGCTCGGCCAGATCGATCAGCTCGCCATGCTCGATCAGACGATCTTCGCCGCCCGGGACCTCAAGGAAAACAGCCTCTCCCTCGCCGGGCTTGGCGAGGCCGTAGAGCACCGCGCCGCTGATGATCGGCTTGCCCCAGCGCAGCTCGTCGTCGTTCAGCGTGAGCTTGAAGTCGCGATCCGTTAGGAAGGCGACGAACCGCTCTGCGCCGTGCTCGCGCAGGTCGAAGAGCTCGTTCAGCCGCACGTCCTCGAAGTCGCCCGAGGGCAGAATCGCGAACAGGCTGTAGCCGTCCCGCGGGCCCAGGGCGCCGGCCTCGAGCAACTGGCGGCCGAGCGGCACAGGATCGCTCACCTGACGGGACTGGAAGTTGAGATCGCCCTGCGCGAGGAGAAAGCGATACCCCCGCGCCGGACGCAGCGCCCGGCCTTCGCGCAGGGCGTCGCCGAGGTCGTCGTCATCAAGCAGTTCTTCGGTGTTCATGAGATTGGGTCCTTAGGTTCTGCCGAGGCGACGCCGCGGCTCTAAGGGTCCAATCGGGACGGGATCCGCCGACCGGTAAGGTCAGGCGAACTTTTTTTGCAGGGGGCCGTCGGGGGTCTGCCCGCAGATGAAGAAGGCCGGGCAATTCGGGCAGGTGCGCGACGAGATTGCGGCCGGAAACCGCCCAGCGCGGATGTCGCCGAGAAACTTGGCGAGCTTGTCCTTGCGTCCCCTCAGCTCCCGATCCGACAAGGCGAGCGTATGCGTCTCGCCGTCGGAAAGATGGACTAGCTCCGCGACGGCGCCGGGAAAGGCCTGCTGGACCGCCAGCATCAGCGCCGCCGCGCCGACATCCTTGCTTTCGGCCGACCGCCTATGACCTGTGCGGATACGGCGGACGGTCCGGACGCCGTCCGGCCGCACCAGCACCTCGTCCGGCCGAACGATGATTTCTTCGCCGCCAAAATTGAGGCTGAGTGCGACCGGCGCCTCGGCGACCGCGTCGGCGCGATTGGCCAGGAGGAAGCGAAGCATCGCCAGCGCCAGGTCGCGGAATTCCGCGCGATAGCCATGGTCGCCGAGGCCCTGACCGGCAAGCGCCACGTCGATGCGATCCTCCAAGTCCCGCTCGGTTACGGGGCTATCCGAGGTGATCACCCCCTCGACCATCACGCGCACCGCCTCGTGAAGGTGCATGAAGGCGGTCGCGGTCCGCCGCCCGCCGACCTGCAAGACATGCGTGTAGAAGAAGCGGCGCGGGCAGGACTCGTAAAGGGCTATTTGTGCGGCCCCGAACTGCAGCCGTCCATCGACGATCAACTCGATGCCCTGGGCTTCCGCCGCCATGGGAAGCGGCCGCGCCGGCACGACCGAACGGCGCGTCAAGTTGATCCCGAGACGGTCGAGGAATGGCGATAGCGGTCGATTGTGGCCGTTGCTCTTCTCGGTCGGCGCATAAAGGACCAGACGGTCGCGGGCGCGCGACTGCGCCACGTAGAATAGGCACTCCTGCTCCTCGGCCTGGTCCGCGCGGAACGCCTCCAGCGCGCTGCCTTCGGCGCCCGCGATCATGCCGTCGGGCGCCGGACAGGGCGGCGCCGGCGGCGTGCGCGGGATGGTGTCGCTGTTGAGCCCCGGAATATGGACGCCGCCGAACTCCAGGCCCTTAGCGCCGTGGATCGTCATCAGCCGCACGGCGTCGAGATGCTGGGCGGCCGCCGGCAACTGGCGCAGGTCGCGATCGTCGCCGAGACGGACAAGCCTGCGCACCCGATCGAGCACGCGCGTGATACGCAGTCCGCGGCCGGCCGGCTGGACCCGCAGGAAGTTGAGGAACTGCCAAATCGCGATGCCGCGCGTGCGATCGGCTAGGTCCACCGACCCGGCAAGGCGCGCGGCGATGCGGGTGCGATCGAGCAGCAGCGTCGCGAGCACGGTCCAGGGCGCAGCCGTTTGGTCGAAACGGCTGAGCGCGGCCGCGAGCTTGGCGAGCGCCTGGCGGCCGGCATCGCTGACGCCGGGGATCGCATCCACCTGCTGGAGCCAGCTGCCCGGGGCGTGGTCGGCCGCCCGCAGATGCTCGAAGATCGCCGCCACGTCCGGAAAGGACATGATGAAGTCGGGCCAGCAGGCGATGCGCACCAAGCCCATGGCGCGCCGATCGACAAGGACGGAGAGCAAGGCCAGGAGATCTTTGACCTCGGCCCGCTCGAACAGGCTGCCCAGAAACAGCACGGGCACACCAAGCCGCTCAAGGTCCTGCCCGATCGTCGACAGCTTCTCATTACCGGTGCAGAGGACCGCCTGCTCACGATAGGCATAGCCCTCGCCGCGAAGCGCCTCGATCACGTCGGCCAGGGCCACTTGCTGCTGCTCGGCGCGCTGCACCGTGCGCAGCTCGGGCTTCTGACCATTGCCGTCGCGCTCCGCGTCGAGACCGCTGTCGGCGTCGCCCGCGCGCATCGTGATCGCGAAGCCGGAGAAGCTGGCGACGATCTCCGGCACTGAGCGATAGTTGCGCTTCAAGCGGCCGCGCTTGCCGCCGGGAAAGTCCTCCTTCCCAAACCGGGTCATGTTGAAGGACGACGCACCCCGAAACCGATAGATCGACTGCTTGGCGTCGCCGACCATCCAGAGATTGCGGCCGTCTGGCCGCAGCGCGCTCAGCAAGCGCACGCTGCTGCGGTTCACGTCCTGATACTCATCGACCAGGACGTGGTCATATTGCGCCTGCAGCGTTGCGCGGATGGCCGCGTCGGTCTCGAGCAGCTTGACCGGCAGGGCGACAAGATCCCCGAAGTCGACGCAATGCGCGTTGCGCTTGAGCTGTTCATAGGCGGCGTAGACACGGGCCACCTCGCCGGCGCGTTCGGCGGCCTCGCGCGTCTCGGAGTCCGCCGCCTTGGCAAGCATGGCGTCGGCGAGCGCGGCATAGGATTCGGCGTCGACCACCTCGTCCTTCGCCCGCGAAACGGCGGCCAGCATGTCGGCGATGATCTGGGTCGGATCGTAGAGATTGCGATAGTGGGCGAGCCTCAGCCGCGGGAACTCTTCCTCGAGGAGCTCGACGGCCTCGGTCCGATCCATCATCCGGGGGTCTTTCGGCAGGCCGAGCTCCGCATGGAAACGACGGATGATATCGAGGCCGAAGGCATGGAACGTGCCGATCCACATTGCGGCCGAGGCCTCGGGCCGCTTGCGCGCGATCCGCTCGGCCATCTCGCCCGCCGCCTTGTTCGAGAAGGTCAGCAGCAAGATGCGCCGCGGATCGACACCCTCCTCCAGCAAGCCTTCTACACGCGCGATCAGCGTCTGCGTCTTGCCAGTGCCGGGGCCCGCCTCGAGCAGATAGGCTTCGCCACGATGCGCCGCGGCCGCGGCCTGCAGGGGATTGAGCGGTCGCTCCACATGCGTCTCGGCCGCGGCGGACGGCACGATTGGGAGGAGCAAGGCGTCGAACAGCTGCTGGGCGACAACTTCGAACGGCGCGCCGAGCTTCGCGGCGATCGCCGAGGCGGATATCCCTTGGTCGACATGCAGCGCTCGCGCGACGTTGCGGGGAAGCAAAAGCTCGCGCGCGAACAGGTCCATCTGGACCTCGCGGCGCTGCCGGCGTCCATAATCGACGACCCGATCCATGCCGACCGGCGACGGCTCGGCCGGGCGCGCCGGATCGATCGTCGGCGCCGGCTCGCTGTCGGGGTCGTCGCCGAGTTCGACATGCCCAATCTCATGCGCCACGAGGAACGCCTGCTCGAAGCGAGACCCCGCATTCTCATGAAGGATCAGATCGTCGGCGGCGACGAAGGTCGCGCGGCCGCCGTTGAGCACGGCCGCGCCCACGGCCGTCGGTTCGACGTCGATCCCGCGCCGCTTGGCCTCGGCGACTGCAAAGTCATAGGGCGACCAGGGATCGGCGCTCGAGGCGACGAGACGAGCATGAAGCTCGGCGGCGACCTGCCTGGCGAGCTCCACGCCGTCCATCTCAGTCGGTCTCCGCCAACAGCCGGGCGCGCTTGTCGGTCGGGACGCCGGCGTCGATCAGCACTTGCTCAAAGGTGACCTGCTCGCCGACGGCCGGCTTGGCATCCGCCTTATAGCTGCGCGCCGCGGCCAGTTGGCCCGGCCCCCAGGATGCTTCCAGCTGCGCGACCGTGCTCCTCGCCGCCTCGGCAAATCGCTGGAGAAACCGCCGCGGAATGCTCGAAAGCAAGACCCGCCTTTCGCGCAACGCCGTCACGACCTGCCGCGGCACATCCAGCCCCCGGGCCACCGCGCGCCAGTCATCGACCGTCAGCGCCGCAAGAGGGTCGGCCGCCGCCGCCGGAGAGGACGCGGCGTGTCGCGACCAAGCCGCATCGATCAAGGCCTGGTCGGCGGTGGAAAGCGGTGCGGCATCGTCACAGGCTTCACGCCTAAGCTCGCGCGAGAGGTCGATCAACTCCCCGGCATATTCCGGGTAAAGCCGCAGATAGCGCTCCAAGGTCGGCCGGTCAGGCTCGCTCTCGACTGCAAACGCGTCGAGCACGGATTCGCGGGATGGACGTGCGCCGGCGGGACTCACCGCTCATCTCCGTCAGCCATGGCGGCGCGCAGCGCGGCGAAGGCCTTGTCGCGATAGGTTCGGACGGTCTTTTCGGAGCGGTCGAGGGCCTTGGCGATGGTCATGACGTCCGGCTCCTTCGAGTCTATGGGGAAGCCCAGTTTCAACATATGGATGATCCTGCTTTGTTCTGGTGGTAAGGCCTCAATCGCTGCATCAATGCGCAACCGGTAAGCCGGATCGTCAGAATCCGACCCGGCGAACGGATCGTGCGACCCTGCGGCGGTCTCGACCTCCGGCGACAGTTCGCCGCTCTCCTCATCATATTCGAGCGGCCGGGACCGGTTCTCCTCGCGCCAGGCCTTCTCCTGCGCGTCGCGCCGCAGGCTCGCCACTGCGCCCTCGAAGCGCACCTCGAAATAGTCGAGCTTGTCGACATGGCCCGCGCGGTCGGCCGAAAGCAGCTCGACGAAGCGCCCCAATACCTTGGCGCGCACGTCTCCGCGCGTAAGCGATTCCGTCTTGCCGTCCGGGCTTTCCGCCTTCGGCAGACTGCGCAGCACCCGTTCGGTCAGTATCCGATAGAGGCGCTCAAACCATGCCTCGTTATTGTCGCGGCTACTGGCGCGAATGAAATAGAGGAGGCATTCGCTCGGAACGTAGCCGGGATCAGAACGCTTGGTGATTTCCGCCCGGGCGAGCAGCGCGTCGCGCGGCAACGTCACCAGGTCGGCGATAAGCGCTTCCACCTTCGGATCGCGCACATAGAGTTCACCCGTCAGTTTCCGTTTGCGAAGCGCGACTACGACCGCGACACCCGCGAGATCCGGATCTGCTCCCTGCCCCGCGGCGACCGTTTCTTCCGACTGCTTCATGGCTCCGCCCTGCTTTCGCCAGCGCTGGTTTCGTTCAAGCGCGCCTCAAGCGAGGCAATACTCTCAAGGACGGCCTCAAATGCCGGCGGCTCTCCGAAGATCATGCCCTGCATGGCCCTGTAATCAGTGCGGAGTTGCTCGATCATCGCGTCATGGGGCGCAAGTGCGAACGAGCCCGGCGCAGCGCTCGTGAGATCGAAGTCTGGTCGATTGAAAAACATCCGGGCGTGCGCCACGCAGTCCGCGCCGAGCGCCTTGTCGCCGATGGCGGAAACGCCGGTCGGCGTTGGGGCAAGCCTGTGCAGATCATAATAGTGACGGGACACCCGTTGGCCGCCACCTTTCAACTCGCCGCGCCTGTCGAACCAGCACCGCAGCCCGTGCAAGATAACCACCTTGTCCCAAAACGTCCGCTCGGGATCGACGGTGCGCACAGCCGGAACAGTCAGATCGAGGGCCGGCAGGTCATCGTCGACATACGGTTTGATAGGCACTTCGCTGTTCGGATCGAGCGCGGATTTCGCACCGGACTCGATCTTGATCGCAGCGCGCACATAGTCCGATTGGGGCGTTGCCGTCGGATACCAAATCAGCAGGGTCTGTCCATCTGGGTCGCTGTCGTCGGGCTCCACGCGTGCGGAAGCACTACCGAGACCGGCGACCTTGAGCCGTTCCCGCAGGATTGTCGTCAGCTCGTCGCGTAGCTCGCCGTTAATGTAGGCCCGGCAGGCATCCTTAATTGCATCGAGCCGTGCCCGACGCCTTTTGCCGCTGAGTGCGTCAAGCTCCTCAATTGTCGCTGGCTCACCGATGTCGTCCCGAAACACCGTCACGTCAATGTCTTCGGAGAAACGACTGATCAGACCGAACCCCTTTGACAAGGACGTGCCGCCCTTGAAAAGCAGACGCGGTCCCCCGGCTTGAAGACCATGGAACAAGGCATCCAGCGCCCAGCAGACCCAAAAATCCTTCTCGATATTCTGCGATACCGTACCGAGGCGCAGCGCGGTCGTATCGAAGGCGCTCAACATCGCGTCCGATCCGGCCGCGAGAACCTCATCAAAAGCCGAATTCATGTCTTCGTCGCCCGCGTTGGACCGCGCTTGTCGGCTTGTTTCTTGCGCGTGGAGGCAGGTTTGTTCCTCGAACGAATGCCAACAGCTCGCTGCCGATTATCGTCATCACGATCATGATCGTCATCATCATCACCATCATCACCAGCGGCGCGATCATCGCTGAGATGCCGACCATGGTCGCCAACGTCGCCGTCGATCAGTGGCTTGAGAAACACCCACATCCATGTTGGAAGCGCCGTCATGCCGGCAGCTAGATCGGCTCTGAGGGACGGCCCGGCGGTTGGATCGTCGAAAAGCTTGGCAAGCTTGCGCTTGACCCGATCACTCTCACCTTTACGGTCTAAAAGGTCGCGCAGCCAATGAAGCGCCTGAACGATCCGCATCGCTGGTCGTCCGGCCCAAAACAGCTTGCTTGCGGCCGTCAGGCGAAAGGTGATCGTCACATTGCCGAGCTTGATCGCTCGCCGACGCGCATCTGTGTGGACCACGATTTTCGCCGGGACGGCGTCGGTTAGGCCCAGGTCGTTCGCCGCGGTCATGCCGTCGACAAGCATCCGGGTTTGGTCACGGCGTCCGACTGCGTCGATGACGGAGCGCGGATCGGGCGGGTTCGGTTTCTGCGTGAGCTTGTTGAAGCCGGGCTGGTCATAGAGGCCGCGATCGATCCGCCTCAGAGTTTCGGCGTTCGTTAGCCGCTGCAAGGCCTTGTCGACTGCGTCGCGCGAGGCGAGGTCGACAAAGTCGGAAGGGGTCCAAACCTTTCGCGGCGCATCAGCACGGATGCGGGCGAGGATGGCCATCTTGAGGTCGGCTGAATTATTGCGCATGTCCGAAACTTGTAGCTTTTTTTCGGACGGAGGGCAAACTTGATGTCCGAAATACATACACAAATTTCGGACGAGCCTAACATCTGACTGGCCGCTACCATAGCGCGACCGATCCTAGCCACTGAGGTAAGCGGCACGAGGTTCGACTCAACTCAAGACGCGACAAGGGACCGATGTTCGCCATGTGTTCGTCCAAAGTCGCATAAAGGGCAGTGTGGAACCACCGCTCGCACCTTTGAGATCGTTTAACGAAGCCGGGCCGCGATCCGTTCCATCTGGTCGATTTCCTCGCGCTGCGCCTGTGTGATCTCACCGCACAAGGTTACGAGCTCGGGATCAGACAGGCTGGCTTCCCGGCACATCAGGATCGCGCCGGAATGGTGCGGGATCATCGATGCGATGAACTGGCGATCATCGATGATTGCTTGGGCCCGCGTCGCCCAGAAGGACGTCGCAGTCAGAATCGCAAAGAGGATGTAGAGGGTGACGTTCACGCGCCTCTTGGGGAACATGCCCGGCATCGTCGCCAGCATGAAGATGCCCATCGGCGCCCACATGGTGAGCGCCATGCAGAACATGTTCAGGTTGTTCCTGAAGTCGCCCAGGCCGTCGATCATCGTGAACATGACGACGTACATGACCGCGAGGCCGGGGATCATGTTCAACCAGAACATCAGGTAGGGACGGCCGTGCCCGCCAGCATCGTGGTTTCCGTGTTCCTGTGCCATCGCAGCTTCCTTTGTTTCAATGTCCCATGCCGATGGGCTTCAAAATCATCCAGACGGCCATACCGACCATCATCAGGTTCTCGGTGAGCGAGACGAATCCGAGCGGCACGTTGCTGTCGCCGCCGACGCAGGCGCACTTGAGTTCCCGCCGGTCGATATAGACGGCCTTAAACACCGACACCGCCCCGATGCCGCCGATGAAAAGTGCGACAGGGATCGAGATCCACATCAGCGTGCCAGAGATCATCAGCACGCCCGCAAGTCCCTCGGCGAAGGGATAGATCCTGGCGTATGGCACCCAGCGCTGCGCCAGCAGGTCGTAGTTCAGGAACATTGTCGCGAAGCTGTCGACGTCCTTCAGCTTCTGGAGCGCGAGAAGACACATGGCGAAGGCCACGAACCATTCGGCCGCCGCGACCGTGGCGACGGTGCCGTAGGCGGCCCAGCTACCCGCAAGTGCCATTGCAAGCGCCATGCCGAAGAGCGCGATGACAGGGGTGTAGGTGACGGCGTCCTTGTCCTTGACCTCCTTGCCGAGATATTCGCGAAGGTCGTCGTAGCCGCCGACGCGCTGTCCCCCGATGAAGGTCTGGGGAGTGGTCTCAACCTGATGCTTCGCCTTGAACGCGTCCGTCTGCTCTCGCGACTTCAGGTGATGGTCTTCAACCTCGAAGCCCTCACGCTTCAACAGGTCAAGCGCTTTCAGGCCCCACGGGCAAATGTGCTCAGGGGTGACCATCCTGTAGAGTTCGGCCTTCCGCGCAGCTGAAGCTACCATGATCGATTCCTTTCGGTAGAGAACCGTCTCGTCGCGGCAATGGTTCCGGACCGGGCGGTCACGCGGCAGTCGCCGCATACCCGGCGTCGTCGAGCGCCAGCGAGAAGGCATCAACTGGGAGTGCGGACTCGATCGTCACCTTCCTTATCATGTGATCGGCGCTCACCTTAACCTCGGGGTCGACGCGATAGCCTTTGTGACGTTGCGACCGCCGTCGGCCGAGCGCCCCCGCTGGAAAATCTCAGCCGGGGCCTGCTCGGTTTGATCGGGCTGTGGATGCTATGGCAGGCGTTTCGCGGGACCGGGCATTCGCATGGCTGCGAAGGTTTCTTGGTCGGCTTCATGGCCGGGCTGATCCCCTGTCCGCTGACGCTGTTCGTCATGACCTTCGCCATCTCGCGGGGCGTGCCGCAGGCGGGCGTCGCCTTCGCGGCCGTGATGATGATCGGCGTGGTGCTGGTGCTGGCGGCGGTGGCGCTGGCGGCCGTGCTGTTTCGGCAGCAGCTTCTGCGCCTGCTGGCAGCCCGGCCCCGCGTGGTGGACGCCGTCACCCGGACGATCCAGGTGACGGCGGGCCTCATCCTGGTGGCAGTAGCCTGGAACGCGATCGTCGGCTGAGCCTGCCTGACGCGAGCCGCTTCCGGCTCGATGGATTGCGCATGCGGATCGCGGTTTCCTCAAATGGGGGCCTGTTGCGCGGATGCGCGGGATAGGCTGGATGAGGGTCGGGGGGCAGCATTTCGCTTGTTCTGTGGGTTTGGGTTGGGGTTTCTGGCAGGCTTTGCGGCGGCTTTCGCGGATCGCGGACGCAGCTATGGTGTGATCGCCGCCCCTCATGTTGAAGGCGATCGCGGCGAGGGTTTGCCGGCCGGCGGCCTTGACCAGCCCCACATTACGGATGCGGGTGAGCCACATGCGGTCCTTCTGCGTGGCGAAGCGTCTCCACCGCCGCCCTACGCCGGGCGATCAGGCCGTTGTAGCGCTTGAGCCGGGGCGGCAGTTCGGGGTGATGCTTGTTGGGCCGGGATCGAGCACCGGCGCGGTCGTCTCGTCGGTGAAGAGTTTTGGCGAGGACTTCAGTCTGTCAAGCAGCCGCTCTTGCACCGGACGCAGATGCCAGGCGGCGCGGCCGACCCAGTCTGCCAACGTAGAGTGATCCAGATTCATGCCCTGTCGGGAGTAGATCTGCGTTTCGCGATACAGCGGCAGGTGGTCGGCATATTCGCCCGCCAGCACCTGCGCGACCGTGGCCTCGGTCGGCAGCCCGCCTTCGATCAGCCGCGCCGGCGCCGGAGCCTGCACGACCACGTCCTCGCAGGCGCGGCAGGCATATTTGAGCCGGCGCACGACGATCACGCGCAGCTGAGCCAGCACGATGTCGGGCGCCTTTCCGTTTCCGCTGTTTCGGCAGCCGCCTTGCCGCCGGCTCTGACACCGGCGCTGCGACCACCGCCGAAACAAATAGCGCTTCTGGTGCCGACACTTCCGCCAACGGCAGACGCGCGGCCCGACGCCAGGCGAGCAATTGCTGCGGGGACAATGCATATCGCCGCGCCACCGCGCTCACGGTCTCGCCGGCCTCGTAGCTTTCCGCCACGATTCGCGCTTTCTCCTCCGGCAACCATTCGGGCCGCCGGCCGGAACCCGTGAACACCTCGAAACGGCGCGCGGGCTCAGGATCGCTGGATTTAAGCGTAAGCTCTGAAATCGTCATGTGTCGAAACCCTCAAAGGCTCCGATCATCGTGGGTCACGGGCGCGCACGAAAGGTGCCGCCGGAACAGCGCTTGCGCTCAACCTTCAGACAGCGACGATCAAAGCCACGCTTTGGACGGCGCCATGTCCGGAAAAAGCTCCGGACATTCCCGAGCGCACTTGTTCCTCAGGATGATGTAGACCAGATGCAAGGTGGCTAGCCCGGCGAGAAGGCAGAAAAACGAAATATAAGCGTAAGTCAGCAAGGTCATATCGATCACCACAACAGCCGCGAGTGACAGCGCGAAGTGGCGCAGATGCAGGTAGTGGGACATGGCGGGGGGCACGATGATCAGCAAGACATAGATCACATTGGTCAGTGTGCGGGGCATCAGGTAATCCAGCCAGATCGACTTTTCATAGGCCAGCGACTGGTTGTTGATCTCGACCACCACCATTTCGGAATGCAGTCCGTGCGGGACATAGAGCAAAACGCCGAACACCAGCCCGATCAGCGAAAAGATCAAGAAAAGCGGTTTGCGCGGGCTCTGAGTGGGCTCAATTACATACATTGAAAACGGCACCCAGATCGGCCACATGAACCAAGTGAAAAAAATGAACCCGAGTGCCCCCCAGAGCACCTGAAACGGATTGTCGCCGGTCATTCCTAGCCAGACATTGCCTTCCATGAATTGCTGTAGTCCCGCAAACAGCGGCATCAGGGCCATCGGCACATAGCGCCAGTTTTTCCGCGCAGCGATGATTGTGATCGCCGTGCCGCCGCCTACCAGAAACACGCTGGCGGTAAAGCTGACCTGAGCTGACAGACACATCCAATTTTCCTCAGTAAATTTTTCAGGTTGGCAGGCCGTGCTTGGTTTCCGTCGCAAGTCTGGCGATAGCGTGCTCGAGCCCGATCAGACCGAACTGCGTGGACGAACAGGCCACCGCTCACTCATAACATGGCGGCGATCCCAACCATACTGAGAACGCGAAGCAAAACCGACATTCCAGTCACCAGACCAGGACTGCCGCTTTGAACCAGCACCTGAAACTTGTGGTCTACGTCGCACCTGAACTTGTGCATCAGCTTCATCCTTCTCGCCCTTTTGGCTCGAGAGAAAGGATGTCTCGCAAGTCCGTCCATTCCTACACCGACAGTTATCCTCTCCGCCACCGCAGCGCCCACTTGCGGATCTCGCCGAACCAAAGGACGCTGCTACTCATCGCGATGCAGACCAGCCACTGTTCGAGCGGCAGGGGCACTGTTCCGAACGCCACGTTGAGCGGGCCGAAGTTGACGACCGCGACCTGGAGCACGACTGACAAAGCGATTGCCGCCCACAGCCACCGGTTCGTAAACAAATGGCTGAAAGCGCTGGTGGTTTCGGAACGAGCGTTGAAGCAATTGAACAGCTGGGCAAGAACCAGCACGGTGAACCCGGCAGTTCTAGCCTGATCAAGACTCTGCGAGCCCTCGATCAGCCCGCCGGGCAGGTAGAAATCGATGGTGAGCAGCGCCGCCAGCGCCATTACGAGGCCGATCTCGATCACGCCGCGCCACATGCGCCCGTCGATGGCGCGCTCGTTCGCCTTGCGCGGCGGACGTGCCATCACATCGTCGGTTTCCGGGTCGATGCCCATGGCGAGCGCGGGACCGGAGTCGGTGACCAGATTGATCCAAAGGATCTGCGTGGCCAGCAACGGCAGCACCAACTCGCCGCCGCCGGCGCCACCCAGCCCGATCACGCCAGCCCCGACGACGCCTAGGAACACGGTTAGAACCTCGCCCATGTTGGAGGACAGCAGATAGCGGAGGAACTTGCGGATATTGTCGAAAATGGCGCGCCCTTCGCGCACCGCCTCGACGATAGTCGCGAAATTGTCGTCGGCCAGGATCATCTTGGCCGCCTCCTTGGTGACTTCGGTGCCGGTGATCCCCATGGCAACGCCGATATCGGCTGCCTTCAACGCCGGGGCGTCATTGACGCCGTCGCCGGTCATCGCCACCACATTGCCGTCGGCCTGCAGCGCATCGACGATGCGCAGCTTGTGCACGGGCGCGACGCGGGCATAGACCGAGGTCGCCCGTACCGCGGCCGCGAAACCAGCATCGTCCATGGCGTCCAGTTCGGCCCCGGTCAGTGCCTTCTTCCCATTTTCGACGATGCCCAGCAGTGCGGCGATGCGCGACGCGGTGCGTGGATGGTCGCCGGTGATCATCATCACTCGGATGCCGGCGCGGCGAGCCTCCGCTATCGCGACCGCCGCTTCCTTGCGCGGCGGGTCGATAATGCCCACCGTGCCGACGAAAATCAGGTCGCGCTCCAGCGTCTCGCTGGCTTGTGGGTCTTCGTCGGCCCCCAGCGGCCGATAGGCGACCGCCAGGGTGCGCAACGCCTCGTCCGACAGGCGCTCTACATCGGCGTGCGCGTGTGCTCTCTGCACCTCGTCGAACGGGACCACGTCCATGCCAATCCGGATCCGGCTGCAATGCTGCATAAGCACGTCGGGCGCGCCCTTTGTGATGAGGATACGTTCGCCGCCATGCTCGTGGTCGCGCTCGATGGTCGACATCAACTTGCGGTCGGAGCTAAACGGGATCTCACCGATACGCTCGAAGCGTCGCTGGCGGCGGTCCTCGACGCCGAGCTTGCGCTCAGCCACAAGAAACGCAGCTTCGGTGGGATCGCCCTGGATCTCCCAGGCTCCGTCTTCCGCCTGCCGCAGGGCGGCATTGCCAGCCAGGCTGCCTCCGCTCAGGATGACGATCTGCTCTGCGCGAAGCGCTCCTTCCGGTGCTACCCCGCCCTCGATCTCCAGGCGGCCCAGCGGTGCATAGCCGACGCCGGTGACGCGGCTGCCGCCCGATGCGGTCATGATTCGCTCAATCGTCATCTCAGAGCGCGTCAGCGTGCCGGTCTTGTCAGAGCAGATTACGGAGGCCGAGCCGAGGGTCTCCACCGACGAGAGGGTCTTGACCACCGCGTTGCGTTTGGCCATGCGCTGCACCCCGAGCGCCAGCACGAGAGACAGGATGGCTGGGAGACCTTCCGGCACTGCCGCAACTGCCAGCGATACCCCCAGCAGCAGCACGGTGATGACGTCCGAAGGGCCTTCTATGTCGGACACGAGCAGCACCGCGGCGACGACGATAACGGCGATGACGACGACGGCAATGCCGAGCGTGCGGCCGATCAGCGCCACCTCCCTCTGCAACGGCGTCGGCTGCTCCACCGTGGCGTCGAGCATGGTGGCAATACCGCCCATCTCGGTCTGCATGCCAGTAGCGGTGATGACGGCGCGGCCGGTCCCCTGAACAACCGCAGTGCCCTTGAACACCATACAGGACCGCTCGGCGAGTGGCGCGAGGCCATCCAGGGCGGCCGCGTCTTTTAGAACAGCCTCGCTTTCTCCGGTGAGCGAGGCTTCCTGCAAGCGAAGGCTCGCCGAGCGCAGCAGCCGACCATCGGCTCCGACGGCGTCGCCTTCCTCCAGCAGCAGGATATCGCCCGGGACCAGCTCGGCGCTCGGGATGCGCCTTCGCTCCCCGTCGCGCAGCACCGAAGAGGTCACGGCGGTCATCCGCGCCAGCGCGGCAACAGCGTTGGCGGCCCTTGCTTCCTGCACGAAGCCGAGAACCGCATTGGCCACAACCACCATGGTGATGACGATCGCATCGATAGGCCAGCCCTCACGGCCCTCGACCAGCCATGCCACAAGGGCGATGACGATCGCGCCGAGCAGCAGATAAACGAGCGGGTCCTGAAACTGCGCGAGTAGGCGGCGCCAAGCGGGAATCGGCGCCACCGTCCGCAGTTCGTTACGGCCAGATTCCGTCAGACGCCGCGTCGCCTCCGGGACGGTCAGACCGCCCTCGGCATCGCTGCCAAAACTCTGCACTACGGCGTCGGCTGTCAGCAGCGAATAGTCATCGAGTGTCGGAGACTGGAGCCGCTCGTTCAAATCACTGCCCTTGCTCTGCGGATTTCACGCGTGCCGGCCGCGTCCCAACCACTGTAGCCGACAAAGCCGCGAGAGGCTCCTCGTTCGTCGCGTCGATGCAAGACCGAGGCGTCCCACCAGGCATTTAGCTTAGCGCTCGGCGTCGCCTCTTTTGTTCCAGGCTTTGTCAGGCAGCACGAAGCAGGTCAGACCGCTCGCCGGTGGCGCGAGCCGCCAACATGCTGAGGAACATCGCCAGGAAAGAAATACCAGCGTCCCCGGATTCCCGAGTTCGAGCGCCGTCAATGCCGGGTCCGGACAGAGCCACCAAGACCCCGACCGATACCGAAGATAGCACGGCCGTCGATGTCTGTCTCTGTCGGGAGGTAGAACATGCCGCCCGTGATCGGGCCATCACGCCGCAGCACCAGCCGATAGCCGACGAATGACACGACCACGGCGCTCCCCATGACGAAGGCGAGCGACGCACCCCGTGTGCCGAAGAGATCGAGGAAGTTGAGGACTTTGGCCGGAACAAAAGTGCCAGAGATCACAAGACCGAGACTGAAAGGCAGGACGAGCGCGAGATTGACGAGGAAGGACATGATCAGGCTCCGATGATTGTGACCCTGCGGTGAGGACGGTGAGGCGCTAGTGCGCTTTTGAACCCACAATTACTGCACTCGCTGGCCAGAGCCGTATCGGAACGCATGGAGTGCTATTCCTTTGCCTCCCGCCCGGACATCTGCTCGATCGAGATTCGAAAGAAGACGTGCGGCAAATGGTCCGAAACCTCAGATTCGACAGGTTTGAGACCGCCCGGCTCCCACCAGTCGAAATGTCTGCTCAATTGCGACCAAGCATGATTCCGCCCGGCACAATCAAGCATTTCCTCATAACGACCGTCGACAACTACGCTTTTCCATTCGCGCCGTTCGCCCCCCTCGTGCACCTGGAGTGACACCATGGGATTGCCTCGCATCCATTCAATCTTCTTGCCCGGCATGGAGAATGCGTAAAGATGGCTGTCCGCGTAGGCACAGTAGATCGGAACCACATAAGGCCGCCCGTCTTTTGCGCAGGCCAAGCGGGCTACGCGGTTTGCCGCAAGCAGCCTCGTGCACTCTGCCGTGGAAAGTGTACGGATTATCATTGGCCGACCTCCCGCAATAACTTCCCTCATCAAGGTGCAGTTACAACTCTAAGGCACTTATCGTGAGCGCTCCCTCCGTCCACAGAAACGCGATGCGCATGATGATTGGAGATGATACCTCTCACCTGCAACGGCAGCTCGTTTTGGGTCGACAACATATCAAATCAACTCTCAGGAGACGGTGGGCACGAATATTTCGCATCGGCGTAGAACGCCAGGCGATGAAGCTGAACAATGTCAGTCCAGACGAGCTATCCGTCTTTGATGCAGGTTAAGACCCGTTCGAACGGAACGTAATACCGGCGTCGCATATATCGCATCGCGTCGCGGTTTGCGTTTGTCATGAGAATGGCCGTGATAGTCATGAACTGCTGCCAATCTGACAGGGCAAAACCGGAACGGGTCCGGAATAGGCTCTGACTCACATCTGATGATTTTGCATGCCGGACTGGTGCTGGTTCACGAAGGGAATCCGCTTCGACCTGAAGGTGTTCGCTACCGATGCGCAGGACGTCAATCTGCGCAAGGCGCGCGGCGGCATCTAACCGGCCGCCGCCATGGCGGGCTTTCCCGCGTCGCGCCTCAAGCGCTTATTTGAAAAGCTCGATGGCTCGTATCAGGTTAGCAAGGAGCTTTGCGACATGGTCGTGTTCGCGCCGCAGAACCTGTTGCGCGATCCGCGGCTCTCGCAGCTCGACTTGGTTTCGTACAGTAATGTCCTCGTCTATCTGGAACGGAAGCGCAGCGGCGGATCGTCGCCCTCTGTCAATTCGCACTCAGACTGGCGGACATCTGTTTCTCGGCAATGCGAAGGCGATCGGACGACACGACGATCTGTTCGAAACGGTGTCGAAGAAATGGCGGAGATACCGAAGGCTCGGGCCGACTGGCACGACTTTATCTACCATCCGCCTCTGCGGGCCCGCTGAACCGCGCATCATGGAGAAGCAATCGCCACCGTAATCCGAGCCACGCGCACCGGCAGACGAAGTGGCGCGGCGCGCGCTCCTGGAGCGTTGGCCCCGGCGTCGGTGCTGATCGACCGGAAAGGCCACGTTCTCTATTTCCATGGCACGACGAGAGACTATCTGGAACATCCCGCCGGCGAGCCGACCAGCGACCTGCTGACCTTGGCCCGCGACCGACTGGTGTCGAACTGCGCGCTGCAATCCGCGAGGCGTCGAGCGGGATCCGAGGCGTAACTGTCAACGCACGCATCCGGGAGGGCAAGACGGGCTGATCCGTCGCGATGACCGTCATGCCGCTGCTCGTCACCAAAGTGCGGCTTCCTCCTGGTAAGCTTCACGCCGACCGTGCCGCACCCCGATCCCTCTCCCGGCGAGCGCGCACTTCAGGAAGAGTTGAGGGCGGCCCGCGCCGAATTGCGACTGCATTAGAGTTCCTGCAACTCGCCGAATGCGGCGATGGCTGCCGTTTGGTTAGATGACTTCCGTTTGGTTATAAGGCTTTGCGAAAAACCACCCTCCGCCAAGTAGGTCTGTAGTTTCGCGACCCGGTGTTTTGGCCAAGCTGCTTGCTTGACGCGTTAAAACCGATCGGCATCTCGCGGTCCGTCGTGGCATTCGCCGTGGCCCCCAAATGCATGTCGCGATGCTAGCAGATCCACGGCGGGATTCAGCCAATCGACAGCCCGGGGGCGGTTCAAGCGAACGAACCACTACTGCGGGACACGCAACGTCTATCTGTCGAGGCGATCTGACGATTCCGATGTGCGAACCGAAGTTCAACCTCGTTCCAAATAGACCCAAAGTAATGCCGATAGAATGCCGCTTACGACCCCTATCTCAATGAAATTATTCCAAAATAGCATTAAAGCATCCCACAGAAAGCTGGCCCCGATCAGCAAGCAAAGCTTACAAAAAGCACTCGGCGAATGACCCGACTGTCTACATACAGTGTGGGGAGAATCAAGCGCAAATTCACAGGCCGAGTAAATATCTCACCGGAGGAGCACGGCGTAATTGTGTTCACGGTTGGATCGAGCTCTCCGGAACGCCTTGGGCGCGGCGGCCAACCGGGCGTTAGAGCGCGATGGGGAGTGCTTTCGCGATAGGGATGGTTTCCGATCGGCCCTGCCGCCCTCGACCAGGTCGACCGGCGGGTTCGCCGCTGGATGCTGGCGCCTGCTCCTGGGCTGGGCGCCTATCAGTGGGGACGCACTGACGGTCGCGGCGGGAGTATTGCGCGAGCCGATTTTGGAGCTTCGTCGTTCTGACGATCGCAACGACCGCGCGCTAAGTCGCGCTGACAGCCGCCCTGCAAGGCGACTTCGGATAATCGTTTTGCTTCAGGAAGTCTGCGCTGGCTTTTTCCCCTGACCGCCAGGCTGATTCACGTATCCCCGATCGGAAGCCGCACTATTGCGTCCAGCCCGCCTCCAGCCCGGTTCCGCAGCAGGACCGTTCCGCCATGCGCCTGAACAATGGTTCGGGCGATGGCCAGACCCAGACCAACCCCGCCCGTATCCCGGTTGCGAGACCCTTCCAGCCGCACGAAAGGCTCAAAGACGGCCTCAAGCTGATCCTTGGGCAATCCCGGACCCGAGTCGGCGATGGTGATGATGACCATTCCCGGTTCTTGCGTCAGGGTAACGTTTGCCACGTCGCCATAGCGGACGGCATTGTCGATCAGGTTGCGCAGGGCTCGGTTCAGCGCGTGAGGGCGAATGGTGACGGGCATCGGCTGCGATTGTGCGAGGTTCGCCCGATCCCCGCCCATATCGCTCACTATATTGGCCAGCAAAGCAGCAAGATCCACCGTGGCTTCGGGTTCCGCCCTGGCGACGCCGCGCGCAAATTCCAGCGTCGCCTCGACCATGGCCTGCATTTCCTCGACCAGCGACTTCAGGCGGACACTGTCCTCGGTTTCGTCCAACATCTCGATCCTGAGCCGCATCGCGGTAAGGGGTGAACGCAGATCATGGCTCAGCGCCGCGAGCATATGTGTGCGCTCGGCCACAAAGCGCGTCAGCCGGTCCTGCATCCGGTTGAAGGCCAGCGTGGTGTTGCTGACCTCTGATGGCCCGGTCATGGGCAGCGGACCAGCATCAAGGCCGCGCCCCAGCCGGTCGGCCCCTACCGCAAGCGCGCGCATCGGGCCCACGACACGTCGAGCCGTCCACCAAGCCACTAGGGCCACGGCAACGGCCATCAACAGCAGCGGCAACAGGGCCTTCGGCGAAAGTTGCGGGCCTGGGCGATGGAACATCGTGCGCACATTCAGCCAATCGCCACTGGCCAGACGGATCGAAAGCGTCATTTCCACCGCTTCCGTCCGCCCGGCCATCATCGCGTCGTGCATGGGGCGCATTGCGGCTGGCATGCCTTCGGGAATCGGCATACGAGTTATGGAAATGGCATGAATATCTGCCCTTATTTCACGTTCTGGACTGCCGAGGATTTGCCGGATCTGACCCAGAACAGAGTCTGCATCGGTGCCATCATGCGGTGATTCAGGCGCAGGTCCCACTTCGAACCGAACCAGGGGCGAGTCTGCCGCCCTCAGGATGGACGGGCGCAGATCTCTTGGCGCGTCGTCCAGCAGCAGCACGACATTCGCGGCGCGTCCGGCCACCTCGAAACCCAAGGCCGCCCGCACGGCGAGGTTGCGCTCGTCAGTCAGCAGCAGGAGGCCAAGCCCCTGCGTCGTGACGAGCGCCAAAAGCAGCATAGCCAGCAACTGGCCACCCAAGGACTGCGGGAACAGATTGCCCAAACGGGCGAAGCGCGCCTTCACGGCATCTCCCTTACATCGGCGGCGAGACTGTAGCCGCCTCCCCAGACGGTGGCGATAAGTACGGGCTTGGTTGGATCCGCCTCGATCTTGCGGCGCAATCGGCTGATCTGGTTGTCGATCGTGCGATCAAACACCTGTGCCGCCCGGCCAGAGGTGAGATCGAGTAGTTGATCGCGGCTGAGCACGAAGCGTGGGCGGGCCAGAAACACCGTCAGAAGGCGGAATTCGGATGTGGTCAGCGCGACTTCGGCGCCTTCGGTATCGATCAGCCTTCGCCTGTCGGTATCCAGAACCCATCGGTCGAAAGCCAGCCTGTTCCCGGCAATGTTGTCACCCGGCATCCGCGCCCGTTCGGACCGCCGCAGGATTGCCTTGATCCGGGCCAGGAGCTCGCGCGGGTTGAATGGCTTCGGCAGATAGTCATCGGCCCCGACCTCAAGTCCAACGATGCGGTCGGTATCATCCCCAAGTGCGGTCAGCATCAGGATCGGTATGCCACCCTGGGCGCGCAAACGGCGGCAGACCGACAAGCCGTCTTCGCCCGGCATCATCACATCCAGCACGATCAGATCGAACTGTCCCACCTTCATCGCCGCGTCCATCGCCAGGGCATTTGCCGCGGTCGTCGCACGCATGCCGTTCTTTTCCAGATACTTCGCCAAGGCATCGCGGATCTCGCGGTGATCATCGACAATCAGGATATGGGGCGGACTGGTCATCAGCATATCTCCTGGACCTGACCCTAGCCGATCCTGGGGGTCACGCGGGCGGAAGATTGTCGCAAACCTTCACCGGAACGGTGTTTGCGACAGTTTGATACAAATGGCCGTCCCGCCTGACAAACCTGTGGGACACCTGCACCCCAGATTGACCTCATCGCAGATCAATTCAGGAGTGATAATCATGAAACGTTCAACGAAGCTGACCCTCTCAATCGTTGCCGCCCTTGGGCTTGCGGCGGTTGCTGTGCCCGTCATCGCCCAGCAGGTGCAAATGCAGAATGGCGGTATGATGGGCGATGGCATGGGTATGATGCGTGGGCACGGCGGCATGAGGGATGCCGGCCATCACGGCATGATGGGCGGCGGTATGGGCATGATGATGGATGGGCACCAGAGCAATGCCATGGCCGCCTTTGATATCAACAAGGACGGTACGCTCAGCCCCGAAGAGATGACGACAGGCATTCAGGCAGAACTCAAGACCTATGACACCGATGCCAATGGCAAGCTGTCGTTGGAGGAATTCGCGGTGATGCATGCGGCCCACACCCGGCCGATGACGGTGCGCGCCTTCCAGATGCACGACGCCGACGGTGATGCGCAAGTGACCGAGGCTGAAGTGGCTGCCATGGCTGAAATGATGCAGAGCCACATGGCCGGGCAACAAGGCGGAATGCCGGCAACGGGCAAAGGCATGATGGACAACAACTGATATGAGTGCTGCCCCCGCCGCTTTGACGCAGGTCTGTTGTCGGGGGCAGAACCATCACGTGATAGGAAAATTCGATGATGAACGACTACGGTATGGGCTTGGGGATGGGGTTCGGCTGGCTTGGGACGATCGTCATTCTGGTCCTTGTGGGTCTAACAATCGCCGCCCTGATCAAGTATTTACGAAAATAACCTACAGGGAGAAATCGCCATGAATTATACGTTCAATCGGTTGGTAACCGGGGCGAACTTTGACGAGGTCGACGCCCGCACCCGGAAGGCGCTTGCGGACAAAGGCTTTGGCGTCCTGACCGAAATCGATGTCAAGGAGACTATGAAGAAGAAGCTCGACGTGGACATGCCACCCTATCGAATCCTTGGCGCCTGCAATCCTAAGATGGCGCATCAGGCCATCGGTATCGAGCCGCGCGTTGGCGCGATGCTGCCCTGCAATGTGATCCTGCGCGAGGTTGCAGGCGGGGTCGAGGTCAGCGCGATTGACCCGGTGGCCTCGATGCAGGCGATCGATAATCCTGCACTGCATGCGGTTGCGGGTCAGGTACGCGACCTGCTGGCCGAAGCGGTCGCTGCGATCTGACAAGCAGGCCCGCCGATTTCGGCGAGTCATAGCACGGCGGTAGCCGCGTCCGTTTCGAGCCCGAATTCGGCCGGCGCCTCAACGAGGTGACGGGGCGGCTCAAGACTGCGGAGGTGCCATCGGTACGGTGTCTTTGGAGGGCGGCGTCCTCCACAAAGCAGGGCAGGGACGTCAAGAGTAGGATCCCGACAAGAAAAGTCCCTTGCGAAAAGCGGTTACGGCTGTGTTTCCCAATTCTGGCTTTGGTTTTGCCCGCGGGCGCCGAGACGGTCTCGGCACCCACGTTCGCGTATCAAGGTGTCTGGAAAGTAATCCCGTTCGGTCCCTTGCCGACTGTGTAGGTGTCGACGACCGACTGGCTTGCGACTGATATCCGCGAAACCGTGCCGTCGATGATATTGGTCACGAAAGCAAAGTCACCGTCGCTGCTGACGGTCACCCCGTGCGCTCCCCGGCCAGTCCGGATCGTCTTGACGACCGTGTTGCTGGCGGTATCGATGACCGAAACCGTGTCATCCGGATCCTCGTCGGTTCCCTGGTTTGCGACATAAACGAAGCGGCCGTCCGGCGTCGCATGCACCTGGATGGGTGACCGCCCGACATCGATACGCGCGGTCACCTCGCGCGTGACGGTGTCAATGACCGCCACCTGGTTCGCGTCGCGCAGCGAAACGTAGACGCGCCTGCCGTCCGGGACGAATCCCACCTGAACCGGAGTGGCCCCGACCGCGATCCTGGCTGTTTCTGCAAGCGTGGCGATATCGATCACTGAGACAGTGCCGTCCTCGACATTGGCGACATAGATCGACTTTCCGTCAGGACTCATCCGCAGACCGTGAGGATAGTCGCCCGTGGCGATCGTCGCGACGGCTTCGCCCTTTTGCAGATCGACCACCGAAAGAGTGTCGTCTTCGGAATTGGACACGTATGCGCGGTTGCCTTCGGCATCGGCGATGACATGGGCCGGGTGGGCGCCAACGTCGATCGAGACTGTTAGGGCGGAGGCGATGTCGGCCGTGTCGAGGACTATCAGCTTGCCGCCACCGGCTGCTCCCTTATCTCCCTCGCCTTCCTCGCTGCCACCATGGCCACCACCATCATGACTTTCGGTCCCTCCACCCGATGCGGCGATGCCTACCGCAAGCAAGCGGCCATCTCCCGGGACGAACTGCACATTGTGGGGTGTCAAATCGACAGGAATGATGTCGACCTTTCCGCTCTTCAGATCGATACGGCTGACTGTTTTGCCATATTCGTCGGCCGTGTAGACGAAGCCTGAAGGTGTGGGCTCCGCCACAGCCGGACGTGCGAAGGACATGGCAACCGCCAAGCCAATGGCTGCCGCCAGGGTGCTGAAGGTCACGCGAGGGGCGTTTCGCGAAACCGATGCGGCAGTAGTTCTCATGGCTTTCTCCTTGTCGTCGCTAAAGTGACCAAGGGTGGGGCGGGGCCGGTGGCCGCACCGAGCGCGGTGGATGCCAGAAACTGGCATGGGGATAAATGTATAGTGCTCTTTGGTTCTCATGTTCGTGACTCCGTGGATTGCTGATTGTGAAGCGCACGAACCAGGACGGCAGCGCGCTTAGGCGATCGCGGAGACCTTGGGGGGGCGCAGCCGGAGCGGCACGTCACCCGGCGATGAGATGGAAGGTGGGGCAAAGGCGGGAGGCTCGATTCGCATTGTGCCGATGACGATCTGCGCGGATACCGGGACGCAGATGGCGCATCCGGATGGCGAAACATGGCAACTGCCGTCGTCCTGCGCTCGGTCTGCTCCGCGGGACCCGACATGGCTGTGTCCGGCCGCAGGCTCGGTGTGGCTGGTCTCTACGATATAGCGAATCTTATCAGCGGTGGCCGCTTGGGCGTGTCGGTCGTGAAACATGGTCGAAACGGCCATGAGGATGGCGATGGCAAAGGCTAGCCATCGCGACGCATCGAGTGCCCCCGTTCCAGTTCGCTTACCGGATTGCCCCAAAGTGATCGTACTCGATCTCACCTGACTCCGTCCTCGCGATGTGCAAGTCGCACGTTGCTATCCTAGACGAACGCCAAGGGTCTTGTTTGTCCAAGATCAAAGAGAGAACCGAATCCCGAAAAAAGCGGGGTTGCGGCATGACGCAACTGGTGACGGAAACACGCAGCGGTCAACCCCAACTCTGATTTATAGAAGAGGACCTGCCAGCCGCGCCAGGTTCTCGCAGATCTTGTGGGCGATCGTGCGCTTTTCCCAAGCGTCGAACGTGAGCCTCTCGCTGGCGCCGAAGCAGCGGATTTGTTCACGTTGCAGTTGAGCCGTGACGCCACGGTCAAAAGCGACAAAGCTTACTTCAGCGTTCAGCACAAAGGAACGGATGTCGACGTTACTGGAGCCCAGCAGTGCGATCTCGTCATCAAATGTGACATGCTTGGCATGCAGGAAGCGGCCCTTGTAGAGGTGCACTTGGATACCGGCCAGGAGGAGTTCGGAATAATAAGAACGCTGCGCGAACTTCACCAGAATCTGATCCGTGAGATACGAAACCACCAGGTGGACTTCGACTCCACGCAACACTGCGATCTTGAGCGCCTGCAGGAAGGCCTCATCGGGGACGAAGTATGGGGTCGTGATGACGACACGTTCGCGTGCGCCGTGAACCAGCGCAGCCATGAGGTGTCCAACGCCGGCATCCGGATAGTCTGGGCCGCTTGGCAGGACCTGCGCGACAACTCCGGCGTTGGGATGATGGTGCGGAAACAAGGCGGGCATGGCCAGTTCCTCGTCGGTTTCCATGAACCAGTCGGCGATAAAAACGGCTTGGAGTTCCGCCGTGATCGGACCGACCACTTGCGCAACCAGTTCTTCATTGGTGACGTTCCGGTTAGACACGGCATGGGTGATGTTCTGCGAGCCAACATAGCCGACACGGCTGTCGATGATGGCAATCTTCCGGTGATTGCGCAGATCGGCGCGTGCTGACCTGCGCCGGAAAAGGCCGACCCGAAGGGCGAGCCGAACCTCCACGCCAGCCGGGGCGAGCAGCTTCGCCACGCGGTGAGCCCATTGTCGCGACCCGATGGCATCGATCAGAACCCGGCACTTGACACCTCGTCGCGCGGCCCGGTCCAGCGCGTCCATTACACGCCGGCCGGTCTCGTCGTCGGCAAAGATGTAGAACAGAAGATGGACTGTTAGTTGTGCCTGGTCGATGTCGGCGACAATTCGGTCGATCACGTCCTCATACTCGGAGAGAAGCCTGACGTCGTTTCCGGCGAGCGCTGGGAATTGCCCGAGCTTTTCGATCAGGAGAGCTGGCCCTGCCAGTGTGCCCGGCAGGTCGGGACGGCGGCAGAAGCGAGAATGGGCAATCTCCCTGGACGCGGCCGCGAGGATGGCCGGCAATCTGACGAAGCGCTGGCGCCGCCAGCGCGGGTAAGTCGGTCTTCCAATGAGAAGGTAGATGACAAGCGCCGGAATCGGCAGGAAAAATACCAGCAGAAGCCAACTCCGCGAGGCCTCGGGAGAACGCCGCAGGGGCACGACCACAATCATCACGAGGCGGATTGACCACTCAACCGCCAGATAGGCGATCGCCCAGGCTTCGCCCCCAATGAACACCATTTTCGTTGTCCTGATCGCTTTCTTTGCTCGCTCAGCCGCAGTCGCCCTAGCTGCTGGTAGATCAGTTGCGTTTTCTTGACGTGTATCAAGAAACCTTCCGCGATCCTGAGCTAGTCTGCCATATTTGTAACCTCTTGTCTGGGTTGCGGCTTGAACGGCGACTGGCAACGTCGGTCACACGACGCCGAGAGCAAACTCCATACGCTTAGGGATCAGGCAGATGAAGGCAAAAGACGTGATGACCGTGGACGTAGTCAGCGTTTCGCCCGACCACAGTGTCAGGCATGCAGCGCGGATAATGCTGGACCACCGTATCAGCGGTCTGCCCGTGATTGATGATGCCGGCCGCGTGGTCGGCATCATCACCGAGGGCGATCTGATGCGCAGATCAGAACTTGGTGCCCAGGCGCTGGCGCCGGTCGATCGGCAGTTCAGCACGGAGGAGAACCACGCGGGCGCTTATGTGAAAAGCCACAGCTGGAAAGTGGGGGATGTGATGACCTCCGATCCAGCCAAGGTCGACGAGGAAACGCCGCTGCCTCAAATCGCTGCGCTTATGGTGGAGCGCGGCATCAAGCGCGTACCGGTGATGAAAGAGGAGCACCTGGTTGGGATCGTCAGCCGACCCGACCTCCTGCGTATTCTCATCACAGCGACATTCGACGCTACGGCGCCCGGTGATGACGCGATCCGTCGCAGCATCCTTACACGGCTGCGAGAAGACGCAGGCATCAAAGGAGGTGAGTTGGACCTTACCGTCGCCGACGGCCTGGTGCATGTATCGGGAGCGGTCTCCTCGCAAAGTGAGCGAGATGCCGTCCGCGTGGTTGCCGAGGGCGTAAGGGGCGTCAAGGGTGTCTTCGACCACCTGTCCCTTGCCTAGCTCCACACAGGCGGCCGATGCTAGGCGAAAGCATCCTTCGAAAACCTGCCAGGTGACATCGTGAGCAACTCCGCCATACAAGACGACCTGGCAACGCTACAGCGGGAGACGTTCGACTACTTCATCCATGAAGCGAACCCCGCCAACGGCCTCATTCGCGATAAAACCGAAACGAACTGGCCCGCAAGCATCGCCGCCACCGGCCTTGCGCTGGCCTGCTATCCGGTGGGCGTCGAACGCGGATTCATGAGCCGGAGCGCCGCCACGGAACGCACTTTGGCAACGCTGCGCTTCTTCTGGAACAGCCCGCATGGGCCGGAACCGGACGCCACGGGATATCGCGGTTTTTACTATCACTTCCTGGATATGCAGACTGGCCGGCGAGCCTGGCAGTGCGAGCTGTCGACCATTGACAGCACCTTTTTGTTGGCCGGCGCGCTGGCCGCGGCGGCGTTTTTCGATGCGAACACGCAAGCCGAAGCCGAGATCCGCACATTGGCCGATGCGCTCTATCGCCGAGCCGATTGGCGCTGGGTGCAGGACGGGGGAGAAACCGTCAGCCACGGATGGACACCCGAGCGCGGATTCCTGAAGTACCGCTGGGAAGGATATGATGAGGCGCTTTTGCTTTATGTCCTGGGGCTCGGCTCGCCGACGCATCCTCTACCCTCGACCAGCTACGCGGCCTGGACGGCCACCTTCCGCTGGGAGCACTGCTACGGCTACGACTACCTCTATGCGGGACCGCTGTTCATCCATCAGCTCTCGCATGTGTGGATCGACTTTCGCGGTCTCCAGGATCCCTTCATGCGCAGCAAGGGAAGCGATTATTTCGAGAACAGCCGGCGCGCCACCTACGTCCAGCAACGCTACGCTATCGAAAACCCGCGTGGTTTCGACGGCTATGGCGAACATTGCTGGGGCCTTACCGCGAGCGAGGGACCGGGTCCCTCCACACTCAAGCTGAACGGTATCGAGCGCCGGTTCGAGGACTATGTCGGGCGCGGCGTCCCGTATGGTCCCGACGACGGCACGCTGGCTCCCTGGGCCATCGTAGCCTCTTTGCCGTTCGCTCCGGAAATCGTCCGACCGGCGATCGCTTTCTGCATCCATCAGGCCAAGCTCAAGGCGGCCAACGCCTATGGCTTCAAGGCAGCCTTCAATCCGACGCACCCGGGATCGCCGGATAACAACTTTGGCTGGTGGATCTCGCCTTGGCACTTCGGCCTAAACGAAGGCCCCATCGTCCTGATGATCGAGAACGAACGCAGCAGCCTGTTGTGGCGATTGATGCGCTCATGTCCGCACATCCGCAGCGGCTTGCAAAGGGCGGGGTTCGAGGGCGGCTGGCTGACGGAGTTCCCGCAGGTTTCGAGCCAACCGGTTTGAATGCATCCACCGGTCGCGGGCCGGCGCAATGGGGACCGACCTGCGTTGCCCAAGATCAAAGTCAGCACCGAATCCCGGCGAAAAACGATACCGGCTGAAGGCCTCATCAGAAGGCGCCGCCATGTTTGCTTTTCAATCTAACGTATCGCGCTCGGTCACGATCACGCCGCCCTTGACCCTGTCGCTTGGGTGCAGCACGACACGGTCCCCGGCGGTGATGCCGGACTGCACCTCGGCCATTCGGCCGTTGCGCTGTCCGATCTTGATGGCAATGGCGCGTGCGGCGCCGTCTTTCACCGCGAAGACAGCCCAGTCCTCGCCTTTTCGAAAAAGAGCCGCGACCGGTACGGTCAGGACGTCCTCGGCTCTCCAGGTCGTGACATGCACGATCACCCGGTAATCGTGACCAAGCGGCGACCATGCTTCGGGAGGATCGACGAAATCGATGATCGTGCGGACCCTTTGCTCCTCGATGCCGAGCGCGGAGACCTTGACGAACCCCGCCGGATCTACCCGTGTCACCCGGCCACGGATGGGTGATCCACCCCAGCCATCGATCCGGACTGGTGCGCCGGGCTTGATCTGGACGGCATCGGTCGACAGAAGGTCGGCGACGATCTCGAGGTCGCGCGGATCGCCGATCTCGATTAACGGGGCGCCTGCTTGCACGACTGCTTCGCTCTCCTGAATGATCTTCAGAACGCTTCCGGTCACCGGGGCGCGTATCTGGATGCAGCAGGCAGGGTCCGATTGCGGGATGGCGCCCGACGGTTCGCTGAGTCGGGCCGCGACGCTTGCGCGCTCGTTGCGCCGGACCTCGACCTGCGCCTTGGCGCTCGCCAGGGCGGCCTCGTTGGTTTCGACGTCGAACCTCGCCTTGTCTAAAACCTTGAGAGAGATCGCTTCGGTGCGTGCGAGCGCTTCCGCTCTCTCCAATTCCGTGCGCGAAAATTTGAGCGCTGCCTCGATCCGGCGCGCTTCGGCTTCTGCGAGTGTCATTGCCGCTTCGGTAGCTGCTAGCGCCGCCCGCAGCTCTTCGTGCGTGCGGGCATCGTGAAAGCTCGGTACGGTCGGTTGCATCACGGCCACCGTTTCGTCCGCGGTGACCAGGTCCCCGACATGGCGGGGAGGAGAGATTCTGAGGACCTTTCCGGCAATCGGCGCAGACACAACATACACGTGGCGTACGCGCGTCTTGGCCTCGTCGTCGATCGTGACCTCCATGGGACCATTCGTCACCGTTGCCAGATCCACTGCGATCGGCCGTGGCCAGGCGAACCAGACCGCGCCGGCGGCCAATATCACAAGGGCCACAGCTCCTACGGTTCGCTTCATTGAAATCGCGCGCATGGTTCAATCTCGCGTCTTGAGAACAGTGACAAGGTCCAGCTTGTTGATACGCCGGCGTACGACGAGCGCGGAAAGCACAGCTGCGGCAATCACGATCGCGCTGGCGAAGACATAGGTGGGCTGCTCAACGACCAGGCGAACCCGCATCAATTCGCCAGCCAGGTTGGTTTGCATGATCCAGGCGAGGCCGTAGCCCATGACCCAACCCGGCGGCTGCGCGAGCAACGTCAACACGGCCAGTTCGAGGAGCAGGATGCGCAACACTTCGCCCCGGGTGAAGCCGAGGACACGCAGGCTGGCCAGTTCCCGCGCGCGTTCCGAAAGCGAAATCCGCGCGCTGTTGTAGACGACGCCGAAGGCGATGACGGCCGCAAGGCCCGTGTAGATGCCCGCCATAGTCGTGACAAGCAAGGCTATCGCCTCGCGGAAATTCGCCAACGAGACCCGCTGCAAAGCCAAACCGCTAACGACCGGCATACCTTTGACGGCGGCATAGAACATGTCGCGTGCGCTTCCGTCGAGGCTCACATTGACGCTGTTCACCGTCGGTGCTTCGCGCATGAGGCGGGCGAGCGCGTCGGCATCCATCATGCCCCGGATGCCGAAATAGTCCTCGATTAGTGCTGTCACAGGAAGAGAGACGGTCCGCCGCGTCCCTTCGAGCAGATCGATCTCGACGGACTGGCCGAGTTCGACCCCGAGGACCTGAGCGAGCATGCTGGAAAGCGCCAGACCCGTGTCCGGCAGCACGACGGGTCGCAGGTCGGCGTCGATAATGCGATTGAGATCAGCATTGAGCGGCCTGCCGCTGATCACGATCCGACGCTCAATAGTGCCGCTCCGTATGCGGACCGGGACCTCCCGCGAGGGCTCAGCTGCGAGAACACCCGGGAGCCGCGCGATCTGCATGACAACATCCTGCGGGCGCTTTTCCACGAAACTGACGGTGGCGTCCTGCCGATCGGCCAGGAAGAATGTCACATCGATGAGTTCCTCCATCGTATCGCGGGTGAAAAGCGAAACAACGAGGATCGCCGTCGCGAGCGCCATTCCGAGCATCGTGAATGAAGACCTGACCGGATGGCGCATGATGTTGCGCAACATCATCATGGTCGGTTGCGAGGCGAACTTGTCGAGCGTGAAATCGGCGGGCAGCAGCCGCCGGAAGCGCGGCGGCGCGGGCGGCTGCATCGCGACGGCCGGCGCCAGCCTCACGACCTCACGAAGGGCGCGCAGAGCGCCTATTGCCGCGGCAATGAGGCTCAGCGCCGCGGCGACTACATAGAGATCCGGGCTCTCAGTGAAGACGAGGAACGGAAAGTGGAAAAAGTCTCCGAATAGATTGGTAATCCGTATCCCCAGCCACGTGCCCGTTGCGGCGCCGATCACTATGCCGATGGCTGCGATGACCATGACGAACTTGAGGTAATGCGTGACGATGCTGACGTTGCGGTATCCCAACGCTTTCATGAGCCCGATCTGCTCGCGCTCCAGGGCTACGAGTCGAGTGAGAGTGAGATTGACCAGGAATGCCGACACCAGAAGGAAAATCGGCGGCAGCGTCCGGCTCATATTGCTGAGCATGTCGAGTTCGTGGTCGAGCCACGCGTGCGAGGTCTGGTCCTTCCGTCCGTAAGCTGCACGTCCACCGTAGCGGTCGAGTATCGCGTCGAGGCGCATGATAACGTCGCGTTCGGAAGCGCCCCGCAACAGCTTCACCGCCACGGATGAAAACGCGTCATCGAGATCGTAGACGCTGGCAAGCGCCCTCTCCGACATCCAGATGATACCGAAGCGGCGGTCGTCCGGCATGATGTCGCCCGGCCCGACGGCGTAGATGAACTCGGGAGACAAGGCGATGCCGACAACTACCAGTTCGCGCTTGCGGCCGTTCAATATTGCCGAGAAGCGGGATCCCGGCGTGAAGCCATGGGCTTTGGCAAAGCCCTCGTTGACAACGGCCTCGTCGACCCGTCCCGGTTCCGGCGCGCGACCTTCTCGCATATAGAGCTGGTTGAGCGCGGGCTCGCCGATCTCTGGGAGCGAAATGACTTGTCCGGTAGCGGGCTCGGAATAGTTCGGTATGTCGAGCAGAGCGAGCTTGACGATGCGCGCGTCGACACCGGCAACGCCTGGAATTTCGGCGATCTGGCCGACAAGGGTTCTCGGCGCACGCCGTGCCGCGGCAAAGACGTCCGCAAATCTGTAGCGTTCGTAGTAGGCGGCACGCGTTTCGTCGAGGGACCGGTAGGAGCCGACAGCCAGAATGAGGGTTGCCACTCCGCCGGCAATGACGAGAGCGATCGCAAGCGCCTGGGCCCACAGCCGTATAAGATCCCGAAAGAGCTTGATATCCAGGGTGCGCATCGGATCACCAGACAAGCTCGGCGGAAGTTCGGCGCGTTTCGTTCTTGTGAATTCTCGAGATTTGACCGTCGGCGAAGAACAAGACGCGGTCGGCGACATCCTGGATGCTGGCGTTGTGCGTTATGATGAGGACCGTGGTGCCGAGCTGTGCATTGATGCCCAGCAGCGCCTCGATCACCCGAATGCCTGTCTTCGAATCCAGGGCGCCTGTCGGCTCGTCGCAGAGCAGCACCTCAGGCCGTTTTGCGATCGCCCGGGCAATAGCCACGCGTTGCTGTTCGCCGCCCGAGAGCTGTGCCGGGAAGTGGTGCATCCGCGCCTCGAGCCCGACGAGCGCGAGGGCTTCGTCGGGACGCATCGGGTGATCGGAGATCTCGGTCACCAGTGCGACATTTTCATAGGCTGTTAGGCTGGGAATCAGATTGTAGAACTGGAACACGAACCCGACGTGCTGGCGACGATAGGCTGTAAGGCCTCGATCATCGAGGTTGGTCAGCTCGAGATCGCTGAAGAACAATTGGCCGCTGGTGGCATGATCAAGCCCACCCATGATGTTGAGGAGGGTCGACTTCCCGCTGCCCGACGGGCCGAGCAGAACGACCACTTCTCCAGCAAAGATTTCCAAGTCTACTGTGCGCAGGGCGAGCACCTGCGTTTCGCCGGAAACATAGGTTTTGGTCAGTGCTTTCGCGGTGAACACGGTGTCGGACATGGCCGTTATCCGTTCTCGCCTGGTGCGACGTCGATCCATCTGGATACATGCAGGTCTGCGGGCATTATGGTCACGATCTTTCCTTTGGCGAAGCGTCCTTGAACATTTCGATGCTGGCCTGGGCCAGAAGTCCGGCTAGGGAAATCGCATTTGATGGGTGGGGAATTGAGTCCGTGCTTACGACCCGGGCAGGCCCGGCCGCGAGCAGTTGCTCGTAGGCGTTCTGAGCGAATACGGGGTGGATGACGACGCATACGGCCGGAGGAAGACCCAGCCGCCTCAGGTGACCGAGGGTTTCGATCGAGGTCCGTCCCGACGAGACGATGTCGTCGACAATGACGGGTGTTCGGCTGACAGCGGCATCGATCGAGGGAAGGCTCACCTCGACGTCGCGGTCACCCCGGCGGGTCTTCGTCAAGATCTGATAAGGAAAACCGGCTCGATTGGCGATGTCGGCTACCCATTGTTCGCTTTCGCCGTCCGGGCCTATGAGGATCGCGTTGGCGACGTTGTCTCGCAGCCAGTCGGCGATCAGCGGTGCTGTCGCCACACGACGGACCGGGATGCGGTAGAGTTCGGAGAGCTTCGGATTCCTGTGCAGATGGGGATCCGCCGTAACCAGCCAATCGAAACTCTCTTCGAGAAATCGCGCGAACAAGGGTGCGCTGACGGCCTCGCCAGAGTTGAACCGCTTGTCCTGGCGCATGTAGGCCAGATAGGGCGCGATCAGTCCGACGGAGCGGGCGCCGAACTCGCGCGCCGTCGCCGCGGCGAAGCGCAGGGGAAGGGCGAGTTCGTCGGGATTGTGCAGGCTGGCGACGAGAGCGACATCGATGCCGTCCAGACCCTCTTCGATCGTGACGAGGGATTCGCCATCGGGAAAATGACGCCAGTCTAGGCGCCCTATTCGCGCCGCCAGCATTGGAGCCATCGCTTCTGTGAGCTTACGCTGCTTTGGGAGAGGGAGCACCACGCGGGTCATTCC
Organism: Mesorhizobium sp.; assembly: GCF_024710845.1. Lineage (GTDB taxonomy): Bacteria > Pseudomonadota > Alphaproteobacteria > Rhizobiales > Rhizobiaceae > Mesorhizobium_A. Next base: position 19,507 of record NZ_JANJTZ010000059.1, on the reverse strand, counting down.
GCGGCTCCGATCTCGAATATGTCGGGATGTGCCGCGGCATACGCTAACGCGTATTCCAGTTCTCCAGGCGAGTGGGCATGGATGTGAAAAAGCGGCTCACCGGCCTGGATGCTGTCGCCAATCCTAACACGGGTGTAGATTCCAGCTGTGGCGCTGCCTGGAGCGCCGGCGAGCTTGGCTACCTTGGCAAGTCGACGGTTGTCGATTGCCTGGATCTGGCCGGTTCGGTTGGCGAGAACCGGCCTGGCGTGAGGGGCCGCGCCCGGCTCGGTAAAGCCGCCCTGCGCCTCGCAGATCGCGAGAAACTTTGTGAGCGCAGCGCCGCCGTCGAGCAGAGTACGAGCAATGGTCCGCCCTTTGCCGGGGACGGCTCCGGGTGCGGCATCGAGCAAGGCGGCGGCAAGGTCGAGCGCACGGCTTCGGAGATCCCGGGGGGCGTCAACGTCATTGCGCAGCACGCTCAGCACGTCTCGCGCCTCGAGAGCCGGACCGATGCCGTAGCCAACAGGTTGGCTTCCATCGGTTCGCAGCACAGAGAGGTTAAGTCCGAGCGCCTGTGCCGTCGCACGCAGGCGTGCTTCAAGAGAAGCTGCCGCCGCGACGGAACGCACTTTGGCGGTCGGCCCGACGGGAATGTCGATAAGCACGTGGGTGGAGCCGGCGGCGGCCTTCTTCGAAAGCACGCTAGCGACGAGTTGTCCGTCGCTGTCGAAGTCGAGTGGACGCTCGATGCGGATCAGTATGTCGTCGGCTGGGCTCAGCCGGACGTTTCCGCCCCAGACGATGCAACCCCCTTCGCGCTCGACCACGTTTCGCATGGCATCGAGATCGAGCGCTACCGGCGCCATCACCTCCATCGCGTCGGCGGTGCCGGCAGGAGATGTAATGGCACGTGAGGACGTTTTTGGAATCCGGTGGCCGGCGGCGGCAACGATTGCAACGACGATGGGCGTGGTGCGATTCCCCGGAAGGCCGCCGACACAATGCTTGTCCAGCACGGCGCCGCTGCCCCATTCGATACGCTCTCCAACCGCGAGCATTGCCTTCGTCAGTGCAATCGTCTCCTCATTATCGAGCCGCTCTCCTGCACATGCCGTAACGAACGCGGTCAGTTCGATGTCTGACAAACGGTTGTCGACGGTGTCGCGCATGATGGCGAGGAAATCTGTCTCACCGAGCCGCTGGCCGAAGACCTTCGCCCGCAAGGCCGGCGCCGACGCGGGCGGTTCGGGGTGACTGAAGAGGGCCCATGCATCGGGGCTTGGCTCGAGCAATGCCCAGGCGGCTTCGGACAAGGCAGCGACGTCCAGGTCGAGGCGATTGTCGACAACGACGTTGAGTGTGGCAACCAGTTCGCGATCGCCGCTACGCGCCAGAACCCGGGTGAGCGCCGTGAAGCCTTCGGACCGGCAGACGTGGCAATCGCGATGCATGTAAACGACGGGTTGCTGATAGGTGTCGATGCCGGCTCGGACGAGGCGTAGCCGGCTATGGGCGTCACTCATGCCGGCTGCTCCAGATCGATCCGCTCGAGGTGTTCGGGGACACGCGCCTGCCATTTGAGTTCGCGATTGATGCGCCCGCGCAGCGTATCGGCGGAATCCGGTTCGCCGTGCGTGAGGTAGGTCATTGCCGGCGCGCGCCGGGCACTCCGCATCCAGTCGAGAATCTCGTCGGCATCCGCGTGACCGGAAAAGCTCTCCAGCTGAACGACTTCCGCGCGGATCGGCACGTCTTGTCCAAACATCCGCAGGTGGTCGGCGCCGGCCGCCAGGGCAGCACCTCGCGTGCCGCCAGCCTGGAAACCGGAGAGCAGGATCGCATTGCGTGCATCCGATCCGAAGGCCTGAAGGTGGTGTAGTACGCGTCCGCCCGTGAGCATGCCGCTGGCCGATACGATGATCATCGGCCCCCGCCTAAGGTTCAGCGCCTTCGATTCCTCGACCGATCGCACCAGCGTCGCGATCGAATACATCGCGCGGCACTCTTCTACGCTGACGTGGTGCTCGTCATGAAAGCGGTGATAGATATCCGTCGCGTTGATCGCCATCGGGCTGTTGAGGAAAACGGGTACGGCCGGAATCTCATCGCGCTGTCGAAGCCGTGCAATTTGCAGCATAATACCCTGTGCGCGGCCCACTGCGAAAGCCGGAATGACGATCACGCCGCCTCGACCGGCGACACGCCGGATCACCGGGGCAAGCTCCGCTTCCGCGTCGATCCGTCGGTGTTTGCGGTTGCCGTAGGTGGACTCGCAAACCAGTATGTCCGCCTCAGCCAGCGGTAGTGGTGGCCGCATCAGCGGGTCTTGCGCGCGTCCGATGTCGCCGCTGAAATGCACAGTCGTTCCGGCGATGTCGACTCTGATTTGTGCGGCGCCAAGCAGATGCCCCGCGTGAAGGAAGCGGGCGCGAATGCCGCGCCCGACTTCAAATTCCTTGTCGAAGTCCTGGGTCGCGATGTGCTCAAGTGAGGCTTTGGCATCTTCGAGAGTGTAAAGCGGCTGAGGGTCGGCATGCTTGGAATAGCCCCGCTTCTTGGCAAATCGTGCTTCCTCTTCCTGAAGGTGGCCGCTGTCCGGAAGCAAAAGCGAGCACAGTTCCGCGGTGGCGGGAGTGCAAATCACCTTGCCGCGAAAGCCATTGCGCACGAGCGCGGGAATGTAGCCGGAATGATCCAGATGCGCGTGTGTCAGTAGCACCGTGTCGATCGTTTCAGGCGGCACTGGGAACGCCGCGCGATTGCGATCCCGTAGCTGCTTGTAACCCTGGAAGAGGCCGCAATCGATGAGGACGCGGCGCCCATTCGTTTCGAGCAGGTACCGCGATCCGGTCACGGTTCCCGCGGCGCCGAGAAATTGAAGGGAAGCTGGGGAATTCATGGGGCTCTCCGAACAGTTGGCAAAATGATCATTCCGGGATCCTCCCGGCGGGAACGGCAGGAGGGTCAGCCGTTACAGGCGCCATTAGATGCGGCAGCTTCAGGCTTGCCGTCGCAGCAAGCGCCATCGCCACGGCTGCGGCAAGGAAGCCGGCGCCTTGCAGTCCGTTGAAGCCGAACAGCAGACCAGCACCCGCAGAGCCCACCGACAGCCCAAAGCTCACAGCTGCCGCCTGAATGCCGAGTTCGACGCCCTGACTTCGCGCGGTGATCCGCGACACCCAGAAGGCGAGCAGCGGACTGATCACCCCGGCGGAAGCCGCGACGACGGACACCGCGAACAGCATCTCGCCGAAAGCGGTGATTGATGGAATTACCGCCAGACCGATCGCCATCACCAGGAACGCGGGTGCAACGAGCACCTTTGTCGCCGCCGGCTTGACGAGTGGCGAAAAGACAAGCCCCTGCACCGCAAACATCACCACGCTGCAGGTCGCGAACGTAAAGCCCAGTTCGGCGGGACTCATTGCGAGTTCATCGTTGCGCAACGTGAGCCCGACCTCGAATGCGCCAAGTCCCGCCGCGGCCACAGACGCAAGGGCGAGCAGGCGTAGCTCCCCGGGCACGAACGTCGACGTTTCGCGGTTCTTCGTGTCTACCGGCTGGCCGGTCACTCGGCCTCCAGGCAGGATCAACCTCACGCCGCCTGCCGCGGCCAAGGCGAGGCCTGATGCAAGAAGAAAAGGGGCGGCCTGCAAGAGGGGCACCGCCTTGCCTGAGTCAAAAGCCCATCCGGCAGCGAGGCCACCGAGCATGGGACCGAGCAGGAAGCCTGCAATCGATGCCATGCTGACCCACCCAAAGGTTCTGGCGCGCCGATCATCGTCACCTGTCGTGTCGGCAATGAACGCAAGGGCTGTGGGAACTACGGCGGCGGCGAAGCCGCCGTTCAGGATTCGTCCGACATAAAGAAGCAGCAAGTTCGGCGCGAGCGCCGACGCCGCCAAGGTGACGGAGAAGCCGATCAGGCCGAGGACAAGGACGGATCGCCGCCCGACCGAATCCGACACCCGTCCCCACAGGAATGCGACAGCCAGTGGTGCGGCGACATAGGCAGCAGTCAGAAAGCCAATGTGCCGTGCAGCGAATGTCGGATCTGCGGAGCCTGCGAGCCGTTCGACCATTGTCGGCAGAACCGGCAGGACGATCCCATAGCCGAGCGCGACGATGAAGGACGAAGCCAGAAGTGCGCCCAGAACCCTCGACGACAAAGGCAGGGGAGGTTTTGCGGTCCCGCTCATGCCGGCGCGCCGGTCGGCTGCTCATGAGCGGCGCTTGCGGCAGTCGATGCGGCCGGCCGGATGCCTTCGAGCCTGGTTCGCTTGAGCAGAAGCGCATTAACGGCGACCAGCGCCGAGCTGCCCGACATTGCCAGCGCGGCGATCTCCGGGCTCAGAAGGAAGGGATAGAACACGCCTGCCGCGAGCGGGAAGGCGATGACATTATAGCCGACCGCCCACCACAGGTTCTGATGCATCTTGCGAAGGGTGGCCCGTGACAAGGTCATCGCGCCGACGACGTCATAGGGATCGCTCTTCATCAGGACGATATCGGCGCTCTCGATCGCCACGTCGGTGCCTGCACCGATCGCGAAGCCGACATCGGCCTGCGTCAGGGCTGGCGCGTCGTTGACACCGTCGCCTACCATGCCGACCTTGAGGCCCTGTCCCTGCAACTCCTTGATCTTTTCGGCCTTCTGGCCGGGTAGTACATCGGCCAGGACGATATCGATACCGAGAATGGCGGCAATACGCTTGGCGGTGCCGGCATTGTCACCGGTGAGCATTGCCACTCGCACGCCCTGCTCGTGGAGTTTCTTGATGGTCGCGATGGCGGTCGGGCGCGGGGCGTCGGCGATGGCGATCAGTCCTAGGAGTTTTCCGGACCGCGCCACGTGAATGACGGTGCGGCCTTCGCCCTTGAGCGCTTCCGCCTTGTCGCCGAGCGCCAAGAGGTCGATCTTCTGCTCGTCCATGAGCCGGCGGTTGCCGAGGAACACCTTGTTTCCACCGATGGCGGCGCTTGCGCCCTTACCTTCGATGTTGAGGAAGCCGGAGACTTTGGGAAGTTCCAGGTCCTTGGCCCGCTCGACGATGGCGACGGCCAGCGGATGATCCGACCCCTGATCGATGGCTGCCGCAACCTTCAGAACCTCGTCGGACGAAACACCGGGCGCTTCAACAATTTCGACGACTTTGGGCTGGCCCATGGTCAGCGTCCCGGTCTTGTCGAAGACAATCACATTGAGTTTCGTAGCATCTTCGAGAGCGGACGCGTTCTTGAACAGGATGCCGTTGGATGCTCCGAGACCGGTACCCACCATCACCGCCATCGGCGTGGCGAGGCCGAGCGCATCGGGACAGGCGATGACGAAAACAGTGATCGTCAAGGTCATCGCGAAGAGCAGCGGTTCTCCGATCCACCAGAACCAGACAGCAAAGGTCGCGAGGCCGATGACGATCGCCGCCAGCACCAGCCATTGCGAGGCGCGATCGGCAAGGAGCTGCGCCGGCGCCTTGGAGTTCTGTGCCTCCTGGACCAGCTTGACGATCTGGGCCAGGGCCGTGTCGGCGCCCACCTTTGTCGAGCGATATCGCAGCGTGCCGCTCTTGTTGATGGTGGCGCCGATGACGGTATCGCCGACCTTCTTGGTGACGGGCATGGATTCGCCGGTGAGCATCGATTCGTCGATGGTCGATTCGCCCTCGACCACTTCGCCGTCGACAGGAAGCTTGTTGCCGGGCCGCAGGACGACGATGTCGCCGAGAACGACGTCGGCGGTCGCAACCTCGATCTCCTTGCCATCCCGGAAGACGTTGGCCTTGGGCGGCGCGAGGTCGAGCAGCGCCCGGATGGCGGCGGACGCGCCGGCCCGCGCGCGCATTTCCAGCCAATGGCCGAGCAAGATGAAGACGAGCAGCACACTCGCGGCTTCATAAAACTGCTCGCCTTCAAAGAAGAATGTCGCTCCGACGCTGAAGAGGTAGCCGGTGCCGACGCTCAGCACCACCAGCACCGCCATGTTGAGCACGCCGTTTCGGAGGGCGCGCCAGGCGGAAACCAGGAACGGCCAGACCGGATAGAGGATCGCGGCGCTGGCGAGGAAAAACATCGCAAGCTCCTCGCTGAGTCCGAAAGGCGGGAGGAGCCATGGCTCCCCCATGCCCATGGGCTCCATCGCAAAGATGGGCAGCGTGAACACCAGGCTGACGAGGAAGCGGTTGCGCATGTCGCGGACCATGTCCTGCATGTCCATGCCGCCGCCGTGTCCCATCTCATGGGCCATGGCGTCACGCGGCGCCGAGGCTCCGACCGTTCCTTCCCGTTTGCCGGGCGCCGCATCGCCTGGGGTGTGTTGCGCGTGTCCGTGCTTATGTTGCGTGGGCGGCCGAGGATGCCCGAGTGGAACGGTTGTGCTGCCGGGCACGCAGAGGTGCCGTGGCACGGTCTCGCCCCGGCAATGAAAGCCGCAGGTTTCGATCTCGCGAGCCAGAGTCTCAGGATTCGTCAGCGCTTCATCGAATTCGACGGTGGCGCTGGTTGAGCCAGCGTTCATGGCGACGCTGGCAACGCCGGGCAAAGCGGCGACACGTTTTTCGACTGCCGCGAAATCCATTATGCCGACAAGGTCGCGTACTTCCAGGGTCGCCTTCTTCATGATCAGATCCTATTTTTTTAGCAGCAAGATGGCTGCGGTTTGGTTGTGCAGGCCGCGGACAATCACCGCGGCCCGCAAATATCCTAGGTTCGATAGGCGAAGCTCGACATCATCCCGGTCGCCATGTGGTAGAGATGGTGGCAGTGGAAGGCCCACTGGCCGGGATTGCCGGCATCGACGGCAATCGTCACCGAGCGATTGGGAGGTAGCAGGACCGTATCCCTCACCGCTCCCGCAAAGCGTCGTCCATCAATCGCGACGACCTGGAAATGATGGCCGTGCAGGTGCATCGGATGCGCCATCATGCTGGTGTTGCGTAGCGTCACTTCCACGCGGTCGCCCCGATCTACGACGAGCGGCGGGTTCGTCTGCAGGCCCCAGCGGTAGGCCGCCATGTCGCCGGTGAGCGCCATCTCGAACGCCTTGTCCGCAGGGCGCGATGAAAGTGGCGTAGCAGCCCGCAATTGCGCCTCGAGCGCCAGATCGAGAACCGGGGCTTCGCCATCTCCGGACGTCGCGATCTTGGCCACCGCCGCCTCTGCCGGACGCAGGATGACGCCGGTCCGCTCCTTGCTCCCCTCACGTAGTGCCAGGATCGGAAATGAACGGGCCTCACGCGGCAATTGCACACGGACGTCGATGCGCTGTCCCATTGTCATCGGGAAGCGGCTACCCTTGACCGGCTCGACATCCTGGCCGTCGACCGCGATCAGTTCGCCTTCGAGTTCGCCGAAATCGATCGTGAACGCAGTCGCGGTCGCGCCGTTGATGATCCGCACGCGCACGCGTCCGCCTGGATCGACCGACACGATCTCCGGATCGTCCAGAGTCCGGTCGTTGGCCAGATAGGCGTCATACTCGATGTCGTTGAGGTCAATGGCCATACCGCCGTGGTTCATCCCCGCCATGGTGCCGCCCGTCGCCCCCGACATAGCCATGCCGCCATGCTGCATCGGCGCGGCTGCGCCCCCTGTCAGGCGGGCCAGCAGTTCCTCCGGCGACGAAAACGAGAAGTCGTGAAGGAGAACGACGACCTCCTGCTCGTCCTTACTATCGTCGTCAGGATCAGCGACGATTAAGGGCGCGGCGAGAAGCGCCTGCTCCTGCAGCGTGTGGGCGTGCATCCAATGGGTACCCGGCCTGCCGACCGGGAAGTCGTAAGCGCGGTCGGCTCCGGCGGCGATGAGAGGCAACGGCGCGTCGCCGACGCCATCGCTTTGCCATGGCGGCGTTAGCCCGTGCCAATGGATGATGGTCGACTCGGCGGTCTCGTTACGGAGCAAGACATTGAAGGCATCCCCAGCCCGCAAACGCAGCCCCTGCGAGCCGTCTGCCTGCTGGAGGCCGAAGACGCTGGCAGCCTTGCCGTTCACCTCGATCGTGCGGCGGACGACCCTCAGCAGAGTCTGTCCGGCCGGCTGAGCGGCAAGGGCCGCGGTGAGCAAAGTTGGCGGTACCGCGAAAGCTGCGGCGCCGGCGATTGCGGCTTTAAGGAATTCTCGGCGTTTCATGATCGTTTCCATTGGTTATGAGTTCGAAATCTCGGAAATGGGGGGTTCATTTGGGACAAATGGCTCCAATCCGCCGCCCCGAGGCGTCCAGCCTGGGGTGCGAGTGGAGGGAGAATTCATCGCGTGCGGGGCTTTTCGGTGGCGCCGAACAGCCGCTTCAAATGCGGGAAGAAGGCGGGCACGTGGACCGCATAGCGGTCGTATGCTTCGCCAAATTCCTTTCTCGCTTCACGCTCTTCGGTGAAGGAAAGCCGCACGTACATGCCGACAAGAATGGGGAACATCACCAGCGTGAGCAGGGTCGGCCACTGGACGAGGAAGCCCGCCAGGACGAGCACAAAGCCGACATACTGCGGATGGCGGACATACGAATACGGGCCTCCAGTTGCGAGGCGTCCCTGCCGCAGCGCCTCATAAAGCACGCGCCAGGCGGCCGAGATCAACAGGAATCCGCCGCCGATCAGAATGAAGCTGAGGATGTGGAACGGGCCGAAATGCGGGTTCAGCCGCCAACCGAACATCATTTCCAAAAGATGGCCGGCATCATGTGAGAACCAGTCAATTGCTGGAAACCGCGATTGAAGCCAACCCGAGAGCAGATAGATCGTTAACGGAAAACCATACATCTCTGCGAACAGCGCCACCAGGAAGGCGCTGAACGCGCCGAAGGAGCGCCAGTCGCGGCCCGTCCGCGGCTTGAAAAAGCTGAAGGCGAAGAGGATAAAAACCGCCGAATTGACGATGACCAGACCCCAGAGGCCATAAGCGGTGGATTGTTCGACCATGGTCATGCTCCTTTTCCGCGCTTCGAACCATTCCGTGCGCCCGGCTCAATTTCGTTGTGCTGGGTATGCTTCCCGTGACCGCCATGTCCGCCATGGCCGCCGTGCATGAACATGTGAAGCAGAGGACAGGCGGCCAGCAGCAGGAAGGGAAGGACGCCGAGGGTATGCGCCCGGTGCTCGTAGAGGAGGAAAAAGGCGGCGATCAGCAGGAAGCCAATCGTAACGAGCCCCGCCTTCGAAGTCCAAAACCCGCCAGGCCTTGGCTCGAACTCGGGCTCCGGCTCATGCCCGGCCGGGTGACCGGCTGGATGTTGTGCCTGCGGGCTCATGGGGTGGGCTCCTTCCACTGGTGATTTGAGGAGAGTTTTGGGATGGCCTGGTGCTGCATGGGAATCACTTTCACCGACGCCCGGTGGCGACGACGTTGTAGATCGATGCGTAGACGACACCGGCGATGAGCCCGACGATTCCAAGACCGACAATGCCGTAGAGAGCCCGACCGGGGCTGATCGGCGTGGCGGATTTAATCGTGCCGAAGTCGAGCCCGTGGGAGAAAGCGCCGAAGAAGTCGAGTGTTGCGTCCGGCCAGAGCGCAAAAGTCAGAGCACACAGCATGCTCAGAAGAGCGAGCGTTACGCCCAGCGCGATGCCGACCGACAGAGTGCTAAGTCTTTTCATTGGGCTTCTCCACCTATTTGGCGCGCTGCTTGAGCCATTCCTGCATTTTGGCGATTTCGGATTCCTGCGCGGTGATGATCTCGTTCGCCCAAGCCTTGACCTCGTCATCCTTGCCGAACTGCAGGACGGCTCGGGCCATGTCGATCGCGCCTTGATGGTGCGGGATCATCGCCTGGACGAAGGCGACATCGGGGTCGGCGGCCTGGATGCCCTGCATCATCGGGCCGTCCATTTTCTTCATGGCCTCCGCATATGCCTTGGTGGCATTGGACATGTTGGCGGTGTCCATCGGCATGCCCTGCATCATCCCGCCTTGCATCATGCCGCCCTGCATCATCGGCATCATCTTCTGCATCATGGGCATCATTGTCTGCATCATCGACATCATCGCCGTGCATTGCTCCGGCATGCTGGGCGGGGTCGATTCCGGGGCCGGCGTCGCAAGTGGAGCTTGGGGCGCGTCGGCTTCTGGGTGGTGCTCATCCGTCTGAGCGAATGCCGCGCCGGACGCGAATACGAATGCGGTAAGAGTCATCGATCGGAGGTAAGCTTTCATGGCTGTTTTCCTTGTCGTTGAAGTGACCGGACGGGCGAACTCTGGTGCGATGGGCAGCCAGGATCGCCGGTACCGTTGGATTTCGGGATTGCTCGCGGGACAGCGGGTCGATGAGCGCCGCAGATGAACAGCCTCAGGCACCCGCGGTGGCGCGGGATCGCGGTGTCAGGCGAAGAAACGGGGAGGTTGCAGGAGAGCCTCGGGATTGATGCCTGTTCCCAGGAACCCGGCATCCAAGCCGTATGCGGCGATTGAGGCTCGATCGAGAGTCTCAGACCCACTTGTCAAGGGAACGGCGGCTCCGCAACAACCCGATCCGGTCGAGGACATGCAATTCGTGCCGCAGTCCTGACTGCAACCGTTGTGGTGGCTGTCCAGGGCTATTGCCGCAATGCGCGTTGTCACTGAGTCTGAACCGTTGGCGAGAAAAGCTGTGCTGTCATCGGCAACGCTGAATTCGACAGCGATACCCCAAGCTTCCCCGGCAAGAACCGGTGCACTGCTCACCATCGCGCTACCGACGATCAGGATGATCGCGGCGAACAGGACGCGGAAGTGGTTCAGCATGAGTTTCATTTCTTGTAATCTACAGCCAATCACGATCACAACCTTGATGCAAATCAAAGTCGAAACACTTGGGGTGCCGTACGTGGCTAGGCAATCTTTTGGACGTTGATGGACGTCTCGTTTGCCGGTTTGAAGTCGTGGAAGCCTCGAAATGGATCACGCGTTTCAGGCGGCCGGATGGCACGCAGTCTCGACAGCAATCTGGTCGATGCTGCAAGCTGCTACCTCCTCCTAGGAACGCGGCTAACAGCAGGCAAGGACAGTACATGAACGTCAAGGATCCCGCTCTGGCAGAGGTCAGCCGTTCCGCGACGGAGCGGCTCAACCGGGACTGCTTCTGCATCACGCTCGACCGCGCAGCGCTGCGGTCGGCGTTGGATCACGAGGCCGGCGACGGGGGTTTCTACGAGGCTTTCAACAATTCCCGGCCGCATCTGTTTTCCAATGTCCCGGTCTTCCTCTCCAAATCCGTCATCGAAGAGATGCGCGGGATCGTCGATGCCATCGAGGCGGCGACGAAATTGCCGGCCTACTGCGACGCAGTCCTCTCCTGGGCTCCCGGAATCGCGCAGCAGGATTTCGGCCCGGCCGGCGCGCTGATGGGTTACGATTTTCACCTCGGTGACGACGGCCCCAAGCTGATCGAAGTGAACACCAACGCTGGCGGGGCGTTCCTTAATGCCTTGCTGGCCAAGGCCCAGACGGCTTGCTGCGCGGAATTCGAGCAAGGGCTGATCGGGGCCAGAGACGAAGATTTCGAAACCAGCGTCGTCGCGATGTTTAAGAGCGAATGGCGGCGTCAGCGCGGCGTCGGCGCGCCGCGACGAATCGCGATCGTCGATGACCAGCCGGAGGAGCAATACCTCTATCCGGAATTCGTGCTTGCCCGGCAGTTGTTGCTGAAACACGGCATCGACGCGGTGATAGGCGAGGCCAGCGAGCTGCACTATCAAGGTGGCAGGCTCCGGCTCGGCGGCCAGGAGATCGACCTTGTCTACAATCGCCTGGTCGATTTCGCTCTGGATCGCCCGGAGCATGCAGTGCTCAGAACGGCGTATCGCGACGGCGTTGTGGTGGTCACGCCCAATCCGCACAACCACGCGCTGTTTGCGGCCAAGCGCAATCTGACGCTGCTGTCCGATCCGGCGGCGCTGGAAGCCTTCGGCTTTTCTGCAGACATGCGCTTACGGCTTGCCGGTGTTCCACGAACCGTTCTGGTCACGCCCGACGATGCGGACGCGCTTTGGCAATCCCGCAAGGACAAATTCTTCAAGCCGCTCTCCGGCCATGGCAGCAAGGCGGTTTACCGCGGCGACAAGGTAACGAAAGGGGTGTGGGCCGAGATCACCCGGGGTGGCTTCGTGGCCCAAGCCTTCGCCGCGCCCGGGCAGCGCATGATCGAGATCGATGGCGCACCCGCACTGCGCAAGATGGACGTGCGGCTATACACTTATGATGGCCAGATGCTGCTCGCGGCTGCACGGCTCTACCAGGGGCAGACTACGAATTTCCGGACGCCGGGTGGCGGCTTTGCCCCCGTGTTGGTAATCTGAGCATGCCCGAACCATGGGTGCTGACGATCAATGGCGGCTCGTCGAGCATCAAGTTCGCCGTGTTCGAGACTGGCGCGGCCACCATCCGGCGGCTGCACGGCAAAATAGATCGGATCGGCGGGCGGGAGACGACGCTTAGCTTCACGGATTTGGACGGCGGCGAGAAGGAGAGCCAGCCGATCGGCGAGATGGATCATCGGGCGGCCGCGAGCTTCCTTCTCGATTGGCTCGACCGGCGCATCGGGCTGGCTTCGTTGAAGGCGATCGGCCATCGTGTCGTCAACGGCGGTGCACGCTACAAGGAGCCGCAACCCGTGACAAACGAATTGATGGACGAATTGCGGCGCATCAGCGCCTATGCGCCCGAGCACCTGCCGTCCGAGATAGCGCTGATCGAACTGTTCAGCGCTCGCGCCCCGATGTTGGCGCAGGTCGCCTGCTTCGACACCGCCTTTCACCAGAACATGCCGCGGGTGGCGAAAATCCTGCCGATTCCCCGGCGCTACGGGGCGTTGGGCGTCGAACGCCTTGGCTTCCACGGCCTTTCCTATGAATTTCTCGTCGAGGAACTGACGCGCGTCGCGGGCGAAGAGGCAGCCTCGGGCCGCTTGATCCTAGCTCACCTCGGCAATGGCGTCAGCCTGTCGGCGGTTCGGAATGGCAAAGGCATCGACACGACCATGGGATTCACGCCCGCCGCCGGCGTGCCCATGGGCACGCGGGCCGGCGATCTCGATCCTGGGCTGCTTATGTTTTTGGTCCGCACAGAGGGCATGACGGTCGAGCGATTCCACCGCATGGTCAATCACGAGTCCGGATTGCTCGGCGTTTCGGAAACCAGTTCGGATCTGCGCGATCTGCTGGATCGCGAAGCGGACGACGTACGCGCATCCGAAGCCGTCGATCTGTTCTGCTATCAGATCAGGAAGAGCATCGGCGAATTGGCCGCGGCGCTTGGCGGGCTCGATACGCTGGTCTTCACCGGCGGCATCGGCGAGAATTCCCCCGTTGTTCGGGCGCGCATTTGTACCGATCTCGATTTCCTCGGCATTCATCTCGACGCGAAGCGGAACGATAACAACGAGCCGGTCATTTCCATGGATGCGGACCACGTCAGCGTCCGCGTTGTGGCGACGGATGAAGAATTGATGATCGCCAAGGCGGTCGGCCGCGTGCTGGACCACGCTTCTCACAAGGAACTACGCACATGAACGAGCCGCTCTCGCCGGACCTCCTCCGGAAGATGCACGCCTACTGGCGGGCTGCCAACTTTCTGTCCGTTGGCCAGATCTACCTTTTCGACAATCCGCTGCTCAAGGAGCCGCTGCAATTGAAGCACGTGAAGCCGCGGCTGCTTGGCCATTGGGGGACGACACCAGGGCTGAACTTCATTTACGTCCATCTCAACCGGATCATAAAACAATTTGATCTCGACATGATTTATGTCGCGGGACCCGGACACGGCGGTCCTGGCCTGGTGGCCAACACCTATCTCGAAGGGACGTACAGCGAATTCTATCCGGATGTTTCCCAGGACGAAGACGGGCTGAAAAAACTGTTCACCCAGTTTTCATTTCCTGGCGGCATTTCGAGCCATGTCGCGGCGGAGACGCCAGGGTCGATCAACGAGGGCGGCGAACTTGGCTATTCGCTGATGCATGCTTTTGGCGCCGCCTTCGACAATCCCGACCTTGTAGTCGCCTGCGTGGTGGGCGACGGCGAAGCCGAGACCGCGCCGCTCGCCACCAGCTGGCATTCGAACAAATTTCTCAATCCGGCGCGCGACGGCGCGGTTCTGCCGATCCTCCACCTCAACGGCTACAAGATCGCCAGCCCGACAATTCTTGCTCGGATCAGCCACGAGGAACTCGAGGCGCTGTTTCGTGGCTATGGATACAAGCCGTATTTCGTCGAAGGTGACGACCCGGACCTGATTCATCAGGTCATGGCTGCAACGCTCGACCAGATTGTCGCGGAAATCCGCCAGATTCAGTCCGACGCGCGGGCGAACGGCTTTAGCACACGGCCCGCCTGGCCGATGATCGTGCTGCGCACACCGAAAGGATGGACCGGGCCCAAGCAGGTCGACGGCAAGAAGACCGAAGGCTCATGGCGCTCGCACCAGGTTCCGCTGGCCGGTCTGGCCACCGATCCTGGTCATCTTGCCGTGCTGGAAGACTGGCTGCGCAGCTACCGGCCGCAAGAGCTCTTCGACGACACGGGCAGGCTGTTGGCCGAGTTGAGGAAACTCGCGCCCCAGGGCGATCGCCGCATGGGAGCGAACCCACATGCAAATGGCGGATTGCTTCTGCGCGATCTGCAACTGCCAGATTTGCGCGACTATGCGGTCGACGTCCCTGCTCCCGGCACGGTCGTCGGCCAGGCGACCCGCGTTGCGGGGACTTTTCTGCGCGATGTCATGAAGCTCAACATGGCGGAACGCAATTTCCGCGTGTTCGGACCCGACGAAACGGAATCCAACCGGCTATCGGCCCTGTTCGAGGTCACCAGCCGCGCCTTCACCGGCGAGATTGTCGAGGGCGATACGCAACTCGCTCCCGACGGCCGCGTCATGGAAGTCCTAAGCGAGCATCTCTGCCAGGGCTGGCTGGAGGGCTATCTGCTCACCGGCCGGCATGGATTTTTCTCCTGCTACGAAGCCTTCATCCACATCGTCGATTCGATGTTCAACCAGCATGCCAAATGGCTGAAGGTGTCGCGCGAGGTCCCCTGGCGCAAGCCGATCGCCTCGCTGACCTATCTGCTCACGTCGCACGTCTGGCAGCAGGATCACAATGGCTTCAGCCACCAGGATCCCGGCTTCATCGATCATGTCGCCAACAAGAAGGCCGACACGATCCGGGTCTATCTGCCGCCCGACGCCAACACGCTGCTCTCGGTCACCGACCACTGCCTGCGCAGCCGCGACTACGTCAACGTCATCGTTGCGGGCAAGGCGCCGGCATTGCAGTGGCTGGATGTCGCCGCCGCGGCGGGACACTGCGCCAAAGGCGCCGGCGTATGGAAATGGGCAAGCAATGATGGCCATGGCGAGGCCGATGTTGTGCTGGCCTGCGCCGGCGATGTGCCCACGCTCGAGACGTTGGCAGCGGCTGACCTGCTTCGGCGCCATGTTCCCGATCTCAAGGTCCGCGTCGTGAACGTCGTCGACCTGATGTCGCTTCAACCGCCCAGCCAACATCCGCATGGCCTGAGCGACGGCGACTTCGACGCGATGTTCACGACGGAAAGGCCGGTGATCTTTGCCTACCACGGCTATCCGACGCTGATCCATCGGCTGACCTACCGGCGCGCCAATCATCAGAATTTTCATGTCCACGGCTACAAGGAAGAGGGCACGACCACGACGCCGTTCGACATGGCGGTACTGAACGAGATCGACAGGTTTCACCTGGCGGCGGATGCCGTTGCCCGCGTCCCACGTCTTGGCGCGAGCGCGGGGCATTTCGGTCAGATCATGCGCGACAAGTTGGCCGAACATTTCAGCTACATCAGGCGGCATGGGGAGGACATGCCCGAAATCCGCAACTGGAAATGGAACGCGGCGACGGGATGAGGCGCTCTCCGCCGCCAATCTAACAAGCCCCTCCACGAGGCTTCGGATCGCGCCAAAAATCTCCCAAGCTCGATTACGCCTTGGTATGCGCATTTGCGTGGTAGGTCTAAAATGCCTTCACAGCACTCACGATCGGCGAAAGGTAGCCCGCCGCCAGCTGTTGATGCCAAGGATTGAAACGGCCCCCGATAAACTGGAAGAAATCCATGCGCGCCTCGGTCTGAGTCCGTAAGCTCCGCCAATCGAGCAATCTGCATTCAAGTGCGGGAAAGAAACTCTTGCACGTTGCGTGATCGGAGGAATCTCTGACCAATCCCGCCGACGGCCGCACACGAGCCTCTTTGGAACGGTTGCCAGGGCAATTACGGGAAATCGGTCGGAAAATACCCGCGGAAGTCAATTCCGCGCAGCCTCGTTCCAGCCCAGTTGTTGGCACACGGGGAGGCCACAGATTCCTTAATGTATATCAAGAAATCTTCCGCGCTCCCGAGTTATCAGTATGCGCGATAGTTCATCTCAAGCGTGAAAAATTGCGTCTTCACGAACGGGATTAGTCGAGGAGGTACGGGTCCATGTCAGGAAGAAACGCGCCAGCCACGACATTCCGCAGTCTAAAGACTGCGATCTGGTTGTCTTTCTTTGCCTTGGCGGTCACATCGGTCGTGCCAGGGACGGCCGCCGCGAGCGAACCCTATAAGGTTGTCGGCGATTTGGCGGTGTACCTCGGCGTCATACCGGCGCCTGTGGTGCGGGGTCATTCTCCGCGGCACCCCGAGGGGAAAATGCATGGCGGTGCTTCGCAGCAAGCGAACGAGTATCACATTACAATTGCGCTTTTCGAGCGCGACAGTGGAAAGCGCGTTGAAGACGCAGAGGTATGGGCCACGGTGTCTGGCCTCGGCCATGTCGGGACGACTCGGTTGCGCCTGGAGCCGATGTCGATCGCAGAAACCGTAACCTATGGCGGGTACGTTACCATGTCCGGCAAAGACCGCTACACAATCGCCGTCGAGGTTCGCAAGCCCGGATCAAAGGGGTCACTGAAGACTGAATTCACCTACAGCAGGGGCATATGAACGATCGGCTGTAAAGACATGTGCGATGGTCGAGCGCGCATCGGCCTCGGACATGGTCCGTACGCTCGTTTTGATCTCTGAAGCGCCGCTTCGATGGGATCCATCAGGAGATCTAAGTCATGAGAGGAGTAGTGCCGATGAGTGCTTCGACAAAAATCCGCGTCGCCGTCAATGGCTATGGCGTGATCGGCAAGCGCGTCGCCGATGCCATAGCACGCCAGGAGGACATGACATTGGTGGGCGTCGCGGATATCGGGATCGATTGGCGCCCGCGCGTTGCAACCCGAAAGAGATTTCGTCTGTTTGGTGCTGCCAGCGAAGATGCCGACGCCATGCGTCGCGCCGATATGCAGGTTGCAGGTACGCTGGAGGATCTACTCGGCGAGTCCGATGTTGTTGTCGACTGCACGCCAAAACGTGTCGCGGCCAAGAATGTCGAGACATACCGCCGATTTGGCCGCAAGTTCATCGTGCAGGGCGGCGAGAAGCACGAGGTTACCGGCCACTCCTTCGTGGCTGAGGCAAGTTACGAAGGTGCAATTGGTCGAGACTCTACGCGGGTTGTCTCCTGCAACACCACGTCGATTGTACGCACCTTGGAAGCCCTAAAACGTGCCGGCCTCCTGCGCCGAGCACGAGGGACGCTGTTGCGCCGCGCGACGGATCCGTGGGAAAGTCACCAAGGCGGAATCATGAACACGCTGGTGCCGGAGGAATCGATTCCAAGCCACCAGGGCCCCGACGCGCAGACCGTTGACCCAGACCTGGACGTGATCACAATGGCGGTCAAGGTGCCCCAAACCTTGGCGCACCTCCACTATTGGTCGGTCCAGATGACGCGCCATGCCGAAAAGGAAGAGGTTCTCGATGCGTTCCGCACATCTTCCCGCATCGCTCTTGTCCGGATGGATCAGGGTTTGTCAGCTCTCAACGTGATCAAGGAACTGATGGCCGATCTCGGTCGGCCACACGACGATCTCTACGAGGTCGCCCTATGGGCCGATATGCTGCAGGTGAAAGGTGACGAACTGTTCTACGCCTATATGGTCGACAATCAGGCGATTGTCATTCCGGAGACGATCGACGCCATCCGTGCGCTGACCGGCCGCGAGACGGATGCCTCGGTCTCAATGAAGAGGACCAATGCCGCACTCGGCATCGGCGACCTTCGCGTCTGATGGCGGCTGTCGCCACCGAACCGGTCTTAATCACCGGCTGCCCCTGCGCAGCGTGAAACACCCAACAAGAGGGTAGGGCGGCCACCTCAAGGAGGCCTTATGAGAGTAGCAGTCTTTGAAGCCGAGCAATGGGAACAACAGGCCTGTCTCAGGCTTCAGCCGGAATTTAGGGTGGTCTGTACGCGCGAACCGCTGACCGCGCAAACGGTGGCAGCGAATTCTGATGCAGAGATTGTCAGCCCGTTCGTCAATTCCAAGCTCGATGCTGCCGTTCTTGCGCGACTGCCGGACCTCAGGCTGATCGCCACGCGCTCGACAGGCTACGACCATATCGACCTGGCCTATTGCCGCGACCATGGCATAACCGTCTGCAATGTGCCCGATTACGGCGACGTCACCGTTGCCGAGCATGTTTTTGCGCTGCTGCTCGCAATCAGCCGCCATCTCGTCGAGGCGACGGAGCGGACCCGGCGGGGCAATTTCTCGCAGGCCGGTCTGCGTGGCTTCGACCTCCACGGAAAAACGATAGGCGTGATCGGCACCGGCCGGATCGGACGCCGGGTGATTGAAATCGCAAACGGCTTCGGCATGAGGGTGCAGGCTTTCGACGCTCACCCGGACGCGGATCTGGCGCGACGTCTTGGCTTTCGCTACTGCGACCTGGACGAGGTTCTGGCAGCAGCAGACGTGCTGACGCTGCATATACCTGCGACCGCCCGGACAACGCATCTCCTTTCCGACCGCGAGTTTGGCCTGATGAAGCCAGCGGCGGTACTCGTCAACACCGCCCGCGGCAACATCGTCGACGTTCCCTCCCTGGTCCGGGCACTGGCCGAGGGAAAGATCGGAGCAGCGGGGCTCGACGTGCTGCCGCAGGAGCCAGTGCTAAGGGAGGAGGCGCAGATCTTTCGCACGGAGTCAGGTCCCGAGGGCTACGATTTCAAGGCACTTGTCGCAAACCATGTGCTGCTCAGATTTCCGAACGTGATAGTCACACCGCACAACGGCTATAACACGGACGATGCAGTAAGCCGGATCATTGAGACCACGCTCGGCAACATCGAAGCCTTTGCGCGCGGAGATCGGCGCAATGCTGTCAGTGCGGCCTGATCCGGTTTTGACGGGCTCGCGGTGGCGCCAGTCCCACCGTGTCATTCGTCGACAGGCTGCGCCAGCAGACTCTTCGTACCTCATGAACACCAAGTAAAATGACACACTTGCCGAGCCTTGTTAAATTGATGCTTGGCATTCCGTGCCACGCATAGCGCTCTCGGCCTCATTGGCGGCGATGTAAGCGCCACGTCGCTCCCCTCGTGCGGCGCATGAGGTTAATGTGGCAAGAGTCCGCCGATCGTTAGAGACGGAGGGTCCAAGTGGGAGCAGACGGCAAAATGGACGTCCATTTGGACGTCCCGACGACTGGCTACG
>NZ_JANJTZ010000015.1 GCF_024710845.1 Mesorhizobium sp. | reverse complement strand
CGACCGAAACCCCGGCCTCATGTTCCTTCAGAATCCCGATGATCTGCTCTTCAGAGAAGCGGCTGCGCTTCATGTCCTGGTCCTCTCGATGGGCCAGAACGAACTTCAATCCGGATTAGATCGCGGGGGCAACGTCACAGGTTCACAACTGTGCTTGATACGGTGACGTCCCGGGACGTGGTGTAGCTGGGTAGCGCGGTGGTCATCGGTGCTTTCCGGTAGGGTCTGGTTGTCGAAGCCAACCTTTCTGGAGAGACCACCGATGACCGACGACATGATGAACCTGTGCGCGCTCGTGGAGAAGACACCTGACGCCGATCTCCTGCGCGAGATGATCGGCTTTGCTGCCGAGAAGCTGATGGAGATGGAGGTGGGCGCGGCCACGGGTGCTGCCTGGGGCGAGAAGAGCCCGCTCCGGACGGCCCAGCGCAATGGCTACCGCGACCGGGACTGGGAGACGCGCGCCGGCACCGTCGAGCTGCGCATCCCGAAGCTGAGGAAGGGCTCCTACTTACCGGGCTTCCTGGAGCCGCGCCGCATGGCCGAGAAGACGCTGACGGTCGTCATTCAGGAAGCCTATGTGCAAGGCATCTCGACACGCTCGGTCGACGACCTGGTCAAGGCCATGGGCATGTCGGGCATCTCGAAGAGCCAGGTCTCGCGGCTGTGCGAGGAGATCGACGGCAAAGTGAAGGCCTTCCTTGAACGGCCGATCGAAGGCGACTGGCCGTATCTCTGGATCGACGCGACCTACCTGAAGGTGCGCCGCGGCGGTCGCATCGTACCCGTCGCCGTCATCATCGCGGTCGGTGTCAACGCCGACGGCCGGCGCGAGGTTCTGGGCATGGAGATCGGCACGTCGGAGGCCGAGCCGATCTGGACCGAGTTCCTGCGCAAGTAGACGCGCCGTGGCCTGCGCGGCGTGAAGCTCGTCGTCTCCGACGCCCATGAAGGCCTGAAGGCCGCTGTCACCAAGGTGCTCTCTGCGACATGGCAACGCTGCCGCGTCCACTTCATGAGGAACGTGCTGGCACACGCCGGCAAGAGCGGCCGGCGTGTCGTCTCGGCCTTCATCGCCACCGCCTTCGCGCAGGAGACACCCGAGGCCGCAAGCGCCCGCTGGCGGGCCATCGCCGACCAGATCCGGCCGAAGGTGCCATAGCTCAACGCCATCCTCGACAACGCCGAGTCGGGCGTGCTCGCCTACATGACCTTCCCCAAGGAGCACAGGGCCAAGCTGCACTCGCCGAACCCGATCGAGCGCCTCAACGGCGAGATCAAGCGGCGCACCGACGTGATCGGCATCTTCCCGAACGACGACGCGATCGTCCGTCTCGTCGGCGCACTGCTGCTCGAACAGAACGACGAATGGGCCGTCCAGCGCGCCCGCTACATGACGCTGGAAAGCGTCGGCCAGTTGAGCGATGATCCCCTCATCAGCTTGCCCGCCGTGGCGCGCTGACCAGCCCGGCAATGCCGGAAAGCACGGCGACCAACGTCGCCAGCTACACCACGTCGTGGGACATCATCCTTGATACGTGAAGAGCTTGCCGCCTAAACTTTTGACGCCGTTTTCTCAGGCCTCAGAAATCGGAAGTTTTTTAGTCCAAGTTCAGCGTCCACGGTAATTGTAGTCTTTTTGCCATATTGAACGCGGCCGCTGGGTCTCCACGATTCCAAAGCGCTCGTTGCTGCGCTCGATGGAACCCGTTGCCGTAACTCGAAAAACGACGTCCGGGTTTGAGACTGAGCGCACGACATCACCAGGCTTACCCTCGCCTCGGTACAACGCGTCGATGCGCTGTACATTTGATGCGGCTGAGTTCCGTTCGGCCGATGCGCCAAGCGGGTGCGCGATTGCAAACGTGGCGGAACTTACGAGGATAGTAGAGGCAATTGCGGTGAATTTCATAGATATCTCCTTGCTCTCCGGCCGGGAGGCTTCTGTGCGACTATGTCTGTGCTCAACCTACAGGGGGTCCGAGATCATTTGCCCGAATGGTTGGGATCTCTCTCGCCAGGGAGAAGCGGGCGCCGGTAATCGACCGTGTCGTAACGCTCGTTCCGTCGCTGTACAGTGCCATTTTCCATGACTGTGAAGACGACATCTGGATTTGAGACCGAACGGATCACATCGCCGGGCTGGCCTTGGCCGCGGAACAACGCTTCGATGCGTGCGGCGTTAGATGCCGACGAGCTCGGTGACGCACCCGGGGTTGCCGTGTGCGCGAATGCTGCAGGCACGGGAGTGACAAAAAGTACGGCTATAAGGGCAGCGGTCGACCTGATCATGATTTCCTCTTTTCGAATTTTTCTGGGCGCGATCTGCTGATCGCGCCCGTAACCGCATGATGCGGGGAGTGGACGAGACTTTGCCTATTTGCCCGAATAGATGTCTGAGCGCGTGACGTTTGCAGAGTAGCCGTGAAGCGTCGGATCGGTGTTCTGCGAGTTCGGTGCGATGGACTGGGTGCGGGTGTAGTCCACTGCCGGTCCGTTGCTCGAGTCATGACCCGTGCGCACCGCTGCCGGAGTATTGTTGCCGGGAAAAACAGGGGCTTCTTGGGCCAGAACCGGACCGGCGGCGAGTGTCAATGCCACCACCAGAGGGAACTTGTAAGCAGACATAGGATGGTCCTTTCATTTTCTGCTGCAGCCGTTGGGAGCAAGTGGCTGCACCGCCTACTGATCGGCGATGAAAGGAAGATGGGCCGCGACTCTCGCAGCGGCTTTTCCTTGGCCTTAAATATCTGACAATCTCGGTGCCTTGTGCACGTCGAGCTGTGGTCGATCGGCAACACATGGCCGTTGAACTACTCGGGAGCGATACGTCTTACACGCATGTAAACTCAACGCAAAAGCCGCGCAAACAGCTCGGTTCTTACTCCACCTCGCGCTCAAGGCTGGCGATATCCGTCGGAACGTCGGCGCAGTTACGTCCTAACTGGAGGTGGGAACCTGTGAAAAAATCTCTGATCTTGTTGACCTCGACGTTCGGTGCATTGGGCTCAATGCCCGCTTGGAGCGCCGATGCCGTCATATTGCCTGAGCCTGAACCCGTCGAATACGTGCGCGTCTGTGACGCCTACGGCGCCGGCTTTTTCTACATTCCCGGCACTGAAACGTGTTTGGCGATGAGCGGCTATGTCTACTATCAAATCGGCGCTGAGAGCCGAGATGTCGGCGACACGCCGCCTTTGACCTTTCATCCCGGCGATCCGTTCAACGAAGGCTTCTACAAGACTGTTCGCGCGCGGGTGAACTTCGACGCACGCTCGCAGACTGACTGGGGCACGCTCCGTTCATTTATTCGCCTTGAAGCCAACTGGAATGGAGCAGGCGACGGCCCCGCATTCGTCGATCAGGCGTTTATCGAACTCGGCGGTCTGCGCATGGGCTATACGGAATCGGCATGGACATCGACACAAGGTGGCGGAGTGTCCAACTTTCCGGGCTCGCACTCCTGGTCCGGACTGGGTTATGGCTACCAGCAACGACCACTCATCGCATACACCTATACGGGCGGAAGCGGCTTCTATGGCACACTGTCGCTTGAAGACGACACGCTTGCCGGCGACGGGTATATGCCTGACGTCGTTGCGAAGGTCGGCGTCAATCAGGGATGGGGCGGTGCGTGGGCTCAATTCGGCTACGACGAATCGTTTCTCGGAACCGATGGGTATGCGGCGAAGCTCGGTCTTCACCTGAACATGCCTAACATGCCGGGATCGTCCCTCAGACTTATTGGCACCTATGCCAACAATGCGAACATCTATTCTACCGGCCAGTTCGACGCAATCAGTTCTGAATGGTCGATCCTTGCGTCCTACAACCAGCAGTTCACAGAGACGCTGGGTGTCTCGGTCGCCGGCCACTACTACAATAATCTGCATGCGGGTCTGGTGACGACCGGCATCGATGCTTACGCCGCTGAGATTTCAGTTGTGTGGTTCCCCGTCTCACAATTTGAAGTTCGCAGTGAGCTCGCCTACAGCAAGATCGAGACTCTCGACGGGACTGCCTCCGGGTTCCTTCGTTTCACCCGTTACTTCTAACTGACGACTTGATCGGTCCTGTCGGCACATTTTTTCGTTCCGACAGGACTGCTTTCATTATGCAAGCTCTCCCCCTATTGATAATTGCAGCGACTGCGAATGCAGGATCGCAACTGTTCCTGAAGATTGCTGCTGTGCGCCACCTCAGGCAAGATGTAACAAGTTCCGCTTCCTACTGGCGGCTCATCGTCTCCTGGCATTTTATGGCAGGTATATTCCTGTTCGTCATATCACTAGCTATATATATTTATCTACTGTCGATTCACGATATCGTTCTAATCTTTCCAGCGATGAGCCTCACATATGTTGGAGTTTTCTACTTGTCCTGGCGCATTTTGGGGGAGGACATGGATATCTGGCGGTTGATAGGCGCAGCGTCCATCGCGGTCGGGATCGCCATGCTTGCAGTCGGATCCGATTGAGCCGGAGGGCCCACTCCCAGCCCAAGCACTGAGCTGCTCCCCGATCCTTGGACAGATTCCCGGGTGGTTTAAGCTACTCTCCGTGCCTGCTAATCGGTTTCGATGCTGTTGAAGTTGACCACGGCGGGCGGTTGTCCGCCATGGGCGTGAGGCCGCTGGCGATCGGGCACAAGGTGCCGATCTCGTTGCTCAATCCCGATGGCGCCACCAGCCCGCCATCGTGAAAAAGGCCGGGAAACTCTACCTTCCGGCGGTCCAGAGAATGGTATCGGAGCAAAGGCCGGAGAACTCTACCGTCCGGCGGTCCAAAGAATGGGACCGGAGCAAGCGCCAAGATCGTCCACGCGCGTCGGGCGCTTGCCAACCGACTGGGCGGCATCGGTGTGAAACAGGATCCCATGTTCGCGAGCGATCGCTACACATTCCTCGATGGGCTGGATCGTGCCCACCTAATTGTTGGCGTGCATGACGCTGATGAGGACCGTGTCGGCCGCGATTGCGCGGCGCATGTCGTCTGGGGTCGATCTGCCCCGCGCCATCGACGGGCGGCCAGGTTGTCGACCTTCGGTTTCTGGCGCTGAAGACCTTTCCGCTGCTGCCGACGATCGGCTCAGTTGGAAGAAGTCGCTCGCGTTGAATGAATCGTGATTGGACCTTCCGGCTGCTGGAAAGCGTACAGTTGCATTGACTGGAGGTGACAACCGTGAACCCAAAAAACGAGGCACTGGAGCGCGATATTCTCCGCGTGTTCAAATGTGCTTGCCGTCAAAGCCGGCCAGACATCGCCGAATTCATGCTCGCGGCGCTGGAGAAGCTCGATCAGGAACAATCGGAGACGCCGCATTTTTCTCCTCGCAGGGCATTGTTCGACGCCTATCTTGGAATCGCTGATCAGTCGGCCGGCACCGACGACCCGGAGTCCATTCAATAGACTGGACTCTCGATTTCCCGATAAAAAGGGGGCAGATGCCACCGAGATCGGGCGCGCTGTGGCTTTCCAATTCATCGCAGCACTATGCCGCGACGCCAGAGTTCTTTTCCCGCGCTTTTGATTTGAATCAACGCGCCGCGTTCCTTTTGGTAACCATCTTTATCTGCGTGCTGTCAGAGTTGGAGACGATTGAGGTGTCCATCGATCCCGTCAACGAGCTCGTGCAGCAATGTATTGTGGCGCAGCTTGCCGGCGCGAACTTTCCGGAGGTCTGGCATCGGATCCTCAAGAACCATTCACTCGTTGCCGGTCCGGTTGTGCAGAACCACGCGAATGGCACGCCGCATCTTGAGGTCCGGTTGAGCAATGGCAAGCGGCTTGTCTACCGCGAGCATGGCTATTCCATCGAGTAGGTATTGCAAACCTGGCGCACGTAGTGTTCCGATCCGTCCGGGAGATGTTGCTGGACGACTTCCCGCAAATTGCGGACATGAATATCGAATTCAGGAAGCCAGCGCTTTGAGAACCGGGCATTCCGGAACTTCATCGCCCGAACACTGCGCGGCCGTAGACGCCAACACTTTCTCGATACGGCGGAGGTCGGCGATCTTGGCGCGCACATCAGCCAGATGCCGTTCGGTTCGCTCTTTCACCTCGGCGCAGGTTTGGGTGCCGCCGGCGACAAGATCCAGGAGGCCGCGAATCTGCTCGATGGCGAAGCCGAGCTCGCGGGCTCGCAGGATGAAGCGCAGGCGCGCAAGGTGGCTGTCGTCATAGATGCGATGGCCCGAGGCGGTGCGTGGCGGGTCGGGCATCACGCCGATCTTCTCGTAGTAGCGGATGGTTTCAAGATTGCAGCCGGTGCGCTGGGCGAGTCCGGCACGCTGCAACCACTTCCCGGAAACGTGATCGGACATTGGTTCGAAACCTCTTGAGCCTGTAGCTGCTACAGACTGTAGCCTGCTCTGGATCGAAACTCGAGGGTCCACCAAATGAGCAATATCGACATTGAAACAGCGCCTCCGAACGCGCCGGCTCTATCGGGTGATCGTAAGAAGACCCTATTCGCGGCCGGCGGTGTAATCGGGGCGATCCTCGCCTCGACCTGCTGCATCGCGCCGCTCGTGCTTTTGACGCTCGGCATATCCGGTGCCTGGATCAGCAACCTCACGGCGCTCGAACCCTACAAGCCCTACTTCGCAGCGGTAGCGCTGGTTTTCATCGGGCTTGGTTTCCGGCAGGTCTATTTCAAGGCGAGGCCGGCCTGTGTGGAAGGCACCTATTGCGCGAAGCCGGAATCCTCCCGCATCACCAAGACAGCACTCTGGCTGGCAACCCTGCTGGTCATCCTAGCGCTGACGATCAACTGGTGGGCGCCACTGTTCTATTAGGAGAAGTCGACATGAAACGATCCATCATCATCGGCGCGAGTGCGTTTGCTCTGGGCGCTGCCAGCATCTTGTCCACCATCGCCGTCTCCTCTCTTGCCGCGCAGTCGGCCGCCACCCAGGCTGCGGCGGTCCGGACCACGACGTTCGCCATCGAAAACATGACCTGTGCCCTTTGCCCGGTCACGGTGAAGTCTGCGATGGAACGCGTCGACGGCGTGCAATCAGTCGAGATCGACTTCGACGCCAAGACAGCGACTGTCATCTTTGATCCCACGGTCGCGGCGCCGGAAGCGATCGCGGCGGCCTCGACGAACGCCGGCTATCCGGCAACAGCGCGAGACTAGGCCCGGGAAGATGAAGGACACGACGATCCTCAAGACCGGCATCATCGGATCGGTCATCGGGGCGATCTGCTGCGCAATACCGATCCTAATTTTAGCGCTCGACGCTCTTGGCCTGTCGGCCCGGCTCGGCTGGGTCGAGTATGCGCTCATTCCAGCGCTCGCCCTCTTTCTCGCGATCACTGCCTGCGGACTCTGGCGGCGGCAGCGAGCGGTAGTGTGCTGCTCCGCCGAAACGCGATCAAACGATGGAAGAGCCTGACATGGCCGATTGCTGCAGCACGGGCGGAAGCCGGAAGGGTGGCTATGATCTCGCCGTCATCGGCGCGGGTTCGGCGGGCTTCTCCGCTGCGATCACGGCTGCCGAGCAAGGCGCGAATGTAGCTCTCATCGGACATGGTCTCATCGGCGGCACCTGCGTCAATGTCGGTTGTGTGCCCTCAAAGACCATGATCCGCGCCACTGAGGCTCTGCATGGCGCACGCGCGGCAAGTCGGTTCCCCGGCCTCGCCGGTGAGGCTCATGTCACTGACTGGCGAGCTCTGATCGCGGCCAAGAACGATCTCGTTGGAACGCTCCGGCAGAAGAAATATGTCGATCTGCTGCCCGAATATGACGGCATTACCTATTTGGATGGCGCGGCGCGGCTGAATGGCGCCGGCGTGATCGTGAACGACAGCCCAGTCGCTGCCGGCAAGATCATCATCGTAACCGGCGCATCACCGGCTATCCCTAGCATCCCCGGCATCGAGAGCATTCCTTATCTCACCAGCACCACTGCGCTGGAACTTGAATCGCAGCCGCGGTCTCTTCTCGTCATCGGTGGCGGCTATATCGGTTGCGAATTAGCCCAGATGTTCGCGCGTGCCGGGGCAGCTGTCACCATTGTCACACGCTCGCGTCTGCTGTCCGAGGCGGAACCGGAAATCGCCCAAGCCCTCACTGGCTATCTGGGCGACGAGGGCATCATGGTTCGCACCGGTCTGACCTATTCCAGGATCGAAAGCCGGGACGACGAAATTGTGCTGACCATTGATGTGGGCGGCCGCGCCGAAACGCTCATCGCCGAGCAGGTCCTGGTAACCACTGGACGCACGCCCAACACGGCGGATCTTGGCCTGGAGGAGGCCGGCATAAGGCTGGCGCCCAATGGCGGTATCGTCGTCGATGACCGGATGCGTACCTCGAGATCCGGTGTCTATGCCGCCGGCGATGTGACGGGACGCGATCAGTTCGTCTACATGGCGGCATACGGAGCCAAGCTAGCTGCGCGCAATGCGCTCAATGGCGACAGCCTCAGCTACGACAACGCCACGATGCCCTGGGTAGTCTTCACTGATCCGCAAGTAGCCGGTGTGGGATTGAGCGAGGCGCAAGCCCGCGCCGCCGGTTATGGGGTCAAGAGGTCAATTGTTCCCCTCGATATGGTTCCACGCGCGCTCGCGGCACGAGACACCCGCGGCCTTGTCAAGCTGGTAGCCGATGCCAAGACCGATCGCCTGCTGGGCGCGCAGATTCTCGCACCCGAAGGTGCCGACAGCATCCAGACCATGGCGCTGGCGATCAAATTCGGGATGACGGCCAAGGAACTGGGCGAGACGATCTTCCCCTATCTCACTACAGTCGAGGGACTGAAACTCGCGGCACAGGGCTTCGAAAAGGACGTTGCAAAGCTCTCCTGCTGCGCCGGGTGAGGAGTTCGCTCACATTGCCGCGGCCGGTCTTCTCAAGCGCCGGGAGTGAGCGTGGGTCTGACGCGACGATCACGAGCGGAGAGCGGGACTAAGGAAGGTGTCACACGGACCGGGTCTCTGGTCATGGAGCGTCGGCGGCAATGGAATTCAGTCTGTTCAATCTCCTCATCCTGCCGACTGCGCTCGGTCTGTTTGGCTTTATCGAACCGTGCTCGATTGGATCGAGCCTGATCTTCATCAAATACCTGGAGGGCAAATCCGGAACGCGGAAATTCACGGAGACAGTCCTTTTCGCGTTCACAAGGGCGCTCTTCATCGGCGCCCTCGGCATGCTGGCGATGCTGGTCGGGTCGGCCTTTCTGGGTTTTCAGCGCGGCGCGTGGATTGTGCTCGGCACTATCTATGTGGTCATCGGCTTCCTCTACCTATTTGGTCGTGCGGGCTTTCTCATGCGATCGATCGGGCCAAGGTTGGCCGGCTTGAACGGCACGCGCGTCTCGGTCGGGCTCGGCCTCATCTTCGGCCTGAACATTCCCGCCTGCGCTGCGCCGCTGCTTCTGGTTCTGCTCGGCATTGCGGCCGCCGGTGGCGCGAGCGGCAACACGCTTCTCGGCGGCTTTGTGTCACTTGCCGTGTTCGGCCTTGCCCTGTCTCTGCCACTTGTCGCGGCAGCGGTATTCGAGCCGGCGCGCCAGCTGTTCGATCGAATTGCGGGGCTCTCCACCAAAATGCCGTTCTGGGCCGGGCTACTGCTTATCACCCTCGGCCTGTGGTCTATCTGGTTCGGCCTGTTTGCCGCACTGCCCGGGCCGGCTTGATCCTTTCCGAGCCTTCGGACGATGCTCTCGATGAGGCTGCGCGAAGCCCGTCGATGGGCCAACTGGGTTCACGACGCTGTGATCGGCTTTGCAAGTTCGTTTGAACCGTTTTCGCAGGTTCGACACCTCTATGAAACAGCGACCCTAAATCGAACTATCTGCGCGAAATGGCAGGATCGGGCAGATGATAAGGATGATGCTGTTTCAAAGCAGTGTCAGAGCAAGCGAACGGAAGTAACCCATGGAGACGACCTGCCTCACCAGCAACACCGAAGACACGGCTCAGGAAACACTTCTCTCGTCTATCGCCGCATCGGAGCTTTGCGCACGGTCACGTCGTTCTCCGCCTGGATGTTCTCGATCGTGCGGCACGAGTACGGTCGCATGTGGCGGCAGATGCATGGGCAGGTCCCCGCTGCATGAGGCACTCTGCGGTCTGCTGAAACTCTCATCGATTGTCCGTTACAAGTCAGGCCCGCCGCAGGTTCAAACGCCGGTCCAAACGCGAGGTTTTAATGATAGGGCAATGGCGGCATTTCACCATCCGCTACGCGCCACATCCAGGCGCCGACCTCCGGTCGTGATGCGATGAGCTCCTCAAGGACGTCCACGTAGGAACGGTCTGCTGAAGGCGGAACGACATAGAGACCGATTGGCCCGCCTTGACGCTGCAGTATCGCAGCCGCGGTCGGCTTGTCCGGCGGCAGGTTGTAGCGCAGAGCCTTCACACTTCGCTCCTTTACCCTGGCGAGCGCATCGACCAGCCTCTTTTCATAGGCGGACTCGTAGGGCACCCAATTCTCGGCCACCACCATGAGGGCCATTTCTTCAATGACGGCGAGCCCGGCCGGCGACAGCCCAAACGTCGCAATGGCGATCAAATGGGACGCTTCATCCGCACCCCATAGCGCCACCTCATTCTCAAAACGGGTTTGGAGCCGACGATGAAGGCTTTCGTCCAGCAGGAACACGAACCCCGGCATGTGCTTGACGATCAATTTGTGGCCGCGGCGTGCCGGTACGAATTCCTTGACCTCGCCGACGAGGACCATCAGCTTTCTCGGACCGCTCTTCGGAGGCACCGCGGATGCAAGCGCCTCTGTGCGCCTCTGTTCGATCGCGGATTTGTCGACGGACCGGAACGGTTCGGGGACGAATAGGACCTCTCGGAGCGGTCCGCCCTTGACCGTCATTTGGCGCGAGGCCTCGACGAGGTGCCACCGGATATTCCACCAATGGCGCTTGCCAGCCCATCGCGCCGTCCAAACTGTCAGTTCGGCTTCGTGCCAGAGATAATGAAGCAAGCCACGCAGGGACAGTTTCCTGTTGTTCCCGACCACGCTGTCCGAACCTCCAGCGGCAGTTGCCGGCGAAGATCGCGCGCCAACCTTAGACAGGCTAAAATCCAGCTTCAGTGCCGCCATGCCGCTTTCGGAATCGACCTGAATCGCGCTGCCCATCAGCACGCCGAGGCCGGACAATTCGTCGGGGGGCTCATAAGAGAAACAGGAAGGATCATGCCCGCCACCCGACAGCGGCATCCGCTTGACGATGTATTGATCGCCAACCTCCGCGATGTACATCACCGGGCTTGGCTCCTTGCACAGGCAAAGCGGCCGCAGCTTTCTGCGATATGCATCCGCAAGCGCAGCCTGAAGATCGGGCGCCGCTTCCTCGATCACCTGGTCAGCAAGTCTGAATCGTCGCATCGCCTCCATTGCTCCGGACGCCGCCGCATCCCCCGCACATTGATTCATGGTTTTGCCATCGAAGCAATCCGACTTGTCCGTGATGGCATGGCGGACACGTTCGCCCAGGATGCTTTGGCTGCAGGCGATGTGTTTTTGCGCGTCTCCCTGACGCAGGGCCTGCCGCACCGCCGGCGCTTCGCTTGCGCGGCAGATCGCCGGCAGACCACCGGCAGAGGAAGAGGGCGGGCGGGCTTGCGGTGGCGGGCTAGGTCCGAGAGAGAGGCTCTCGGCGTCCGTCGCGGAGCAAACCCATGGCACAGATTGAAATTCAGGCGCCGACGCGAAACGCGCGTGCGGGCTATAAGGTGGATGTCAGCCGCGGCCAGCGTGTCGGCCGCGTGTCGTCGGAATGGTTCAACCGGCCAGCGGACGAGCGGTATCTGTCCCTCACCGACCTCCGGAACTCGGTAAGGGCCCGGTCGCAGCGCAGCCGTACGCGCGTTGTCGAAAGCGAACGGATCCGCGTCGAAGCCAGCCGTGACGACGCGGAACGCCTCATGCTCATGCTGCCCGATGCCGAGGCACCGGTTGCGCCCACGCATTGGAGTTTTGGCCAGCTTGCCAGCCTGGTCGGCGCGCCAGCAGCGTATCTGCGCCAGCTCCCGGCCCCGCTCGCCGCCATCAATCTCCAGTACGGGCTGACTTCGCACCGGGCAGAGCAGGTAAAGACGCTCGAAATCGAGAACGGCCGCCTCGAGTTGCGGGCAGTGACCGGTCCCGACTATGGCAGGATTTTCGATCATCAGCTGGTCGAGGCCGTGCAGAAGATTGCCGGCAACGGCACCGGCGATACGCGATGGAAGGTACCTGGCGTGCTGGACTGGTCGACCCACATCTACAACCCAAACGTCGATATCTCGCAGGACACGACCACGCTTTATGCCTCGGACCGCGACATCTTTGTATTCCTTGTCGATGATCTGAATCCGATCGAAGCCGGGCGGTTGCCGAATGGTGAACCTGATCTCTACTTCCGCGGATTCTACGCCTGGAACAGCGAGGTCGGCTCTAAAACCCTTGGAATTGCAAGCTTTTACCTGCGTGCCGTATGTTGCAACAGGAATCTATGGGGCGTCGAGGATTTCCAGGAAATCACCATCCGCCACTCCAAATATGCTGCGTCACGCTTTGCTCTCGAAGCCGAGCCTGCGCTAATCCAGTTTGCCGAATCCTCGCCTATGCCCTTCATCAATGGCATTAAGGCGGCGCGCGAGCGGATCGTCGCGTGCGACGATGACGATCGGACCAACTTCTTGCGCAAGCGAGGCTTCTCCAAGGCTGAAACCACGAAGATCATCGACGCCGTGCTCACCGACGAAGGCCATCCGCCGGCGTCGGTTTTCGACTTCGTGCAGGGCATCACACGGGTCGCTCGCGGCAGGCAGCATCAGGATGTCCGACTCGAGATGGAAGGCAAGGCCAAGAAGCTCCTCGATCTCGTCCACTGATCCACCGCCACCTGAGATGACAGTCAAGCTCCGTCGCGCGGCTGGCAGCCGGCGGCGCGCGGCGCGGCGAGAGGCAGAGGAGAGGGGAGGGTTCCTGACGGGTTTGGAGGTTCGAGGAGAGACCCCGGGCCGCCCGTCAAGGAGACCCTGACCATGGCAAAGGCCATTCAGAAGATCGCAATGAACGCCGCGGAGAACATTCCCTACGACAGACTGATGCTGTCGCAGAAGAATGTCCGCCGGGTGAAGGACGGCGTATCCATCGAGCAGCTCGCCGAGGATATCGGCAGGCGCAAGCTGCTTCAGAGCCTGAATGTCCGTCCGCTTCTTGACGGAAGCGGCGAGGAGACCGGCACATTCGAAGTGCCCGCCGGGGGCCGCCGCTATCTCGCGCTCGGCATGCTCATCAAGCAGAAGCGTCTGGCGAAGAACGAGCCGATTCCGTGCATCGTCAACCGCAGCAGCGCGACATCCGCCGAAGAGGACTCGCTTGCCGAGAACGTACATCGCGAGAACCTGCATCCGCTCGATCAGTTTCGCGCGTTCAAGGCGCTGAGAGCGCAAGGCCTTGACGTCGAGGAGATCGGCGCCCGTTTCTTCGTGTCGCCGGCGATCGTCAAGCAGCGCCTGAGGCTCGCCTCGGTCTCGCCAAAACTGCTTGAGCTCTACGAACGGGATGAAATCCGCCTCGAGCAGATCATGGCGTTCTCGATCTCCGATGACCCTGCCCGTCAGGAGCAGGTCTGGGAGCGCATCTGCGGCAACCCGCATATGCAGGAGCCCTACTACATCAGGCGCCTGCTGACGGAGACGACGGTTCGTGCCGACGATCGCCGTGCAATCTATGTTGGCGCCGAGGTCTACGAGGCCGCCGGCGGCGTCATCCTGCGCGACCTGTTCGAGCAGGATTCCGGGGGCTGGTTCCAGGATGCGGCGCTTCTCGAGCAGCTGGTCTTCGACAGACTGAAGCTGGATGCCGAGACGATCCGCGCCGACGGGTGGAAGTGGGTCGAGGCAGCGATCAGCTTCCCTTATGGCCATACCTCCGGCATGCGGCGCGTCTATGCCGAACCGGCGGAGATGAGCGCCGATGAGATCGCCCGCTACGATGCAGTGAAGGCCGAGTATGATGCGCTCGACGCCAAATATTCCGAGATG
The DNA here is from genome assembly GCF_024710845.1 of Mesorhizobium sp. GTDB lineage: Bacteria > Pseudomonadota > Alphaproteobacteria > Rhizobiales > Rhizobiaceae > Mesorhizobium_A. The sequence continues at coordinate 25,113 of NZ_JANJTZ010000015.1, read as the reverse complement.
GAGGATGCCGACCAGGAGATCGAGGACAAGCTCGATCAGCTTGGCGCCGAACTCGACGCGTTCAGCGATCGCCCCCAGGTCTATGACCCGGCGCAAAAAGCCATCGCCGGTGCGTTTGTCACGCTCGGCGCCAATGGCCAGCTGCAGATCGATGCCGGTTTTGTCCGTCCCGAGGACGAACCGCGGGTCGAGGCGGACGAGGATGACGAAGACGCCGACGACGGCGATCGCGACCCGTCGCGGTCCGACGATGACGGCGCCAATGGCGTCATCGTCAACGGCCGGGCCATGAACGGCGCATCCGACACGACTGAAGCCCCCGAAGATGAAGGCATCAAGCCTCTGCCCGAACGGCTCGTCTTCGATCTCACCGCGCAGAAGACGCTGGCGCTGCGCAACGCGTTGGCGGGCGATGCCGACATCGCCTTCGTCACCGTTCTCCACGCGCTTGTGCTGCAGGTGTTCTACCGCTTCGCCAAGGACAGCTGCCTCGAGGTCACCATGGTGAGCAACAGCTTTGGCCAGGTCCAGGGTCTCGCCGAGACCCCCTGGGCGAAGGAGATCGCCGAGCGGCACGAGGCCTGGGACAGGGATATGCCAGACAGCGATAAGCTGTGGAGATTCCTGCTCGGCCTCGACGACGCGAACCGCAAGGCGCTGTTCGCGCACTGCGCGTCGCTCTCGCTCAACGCTGTCGTCGAGCCCTGGAACAAGCGGCCACGCGCGCTTGCTCATGCCGATGAGCTGGCCGCCACGCTCGGCTTCGACATGGTCGAGGCTGGCTGGTCGCCCACGGTAGACAACTACCTCGGCCGCGTCACCAAGGCCCGGATCGTTCAGGCGGTGCGCGAAGCACGGGGCGAGGACTCCGCGCAGCTGATCGACCACATGAAGAAGGACTTGATGGCACATGAGGCTGCGCGCCTTCTTGAAGGGTCGAACTGGCTGCCGGAGCCGCTGCGCCTCGAGGTCGACGACGCAGTTGGTGAAGCCGCCGAAGCCGTTGCCGACGACGTGACGGACGAGACGGCTCTCGACGGCGATGCCGCCGAACTGCCGGCCTTCCTCGCCGACGATACCGGCACATCCTCCGACGAACCGGAGACCCTCGCCGGCGAGGAAGCCGACCATCTCCAGGCCGCCGAGTAGCCGGCCTCCTGCACCGCACCAGGCCCGGCCTTCACCGCCGGGCCCTTTTTCGTTTTACGACATGGAGACATACGCATGTCTGCACATACAATTTACGATTGCGTCTCTCTGGGGAGCGTCATCCGGTATTCCGACGGGACACCGAAGCCGCCGGCCCGCTTCAGAAAGAAGCGGTCTGCCTGGGAGAGCCGCAAGGGGACTGTCCTCAAGTTCCTGGAGGACCTGTCCGACGAAGAGATAGACAGCCGCATGCCGGCGGTCCGCGCACTGTCGAGGAGGGGAAGGGCAACGATGCGGATCCATCGTAAGCAGCCGCCACAGGCGGCCAAGAACATCTGGGAAGCTCACTCCATCTACACCGCCGGCCTCGGGGTGCCGGATCGCCGCCGATACCGTCGCACGCCCCCCCGGGCGCGCCGAACGTCGCCGATCTCGTGCGGCCCGGCGACACGGTCTCTACCTCCTACAGCACCGGCGGTGTCGTAATCGAGGTGAAGGAATACTTCTATGCCGCGCCCACAGGCGAGACACTGTCGCATTTTCACGATCGTCTACGTGCCGTCAGATCGAGCCGCGAAGTACAGCGACTCCAATCTCCATTGGATGAACGAGTGCGTTGCCGTCGGAGACCGCATCCTGAAGCTATTCGAAGCCAACACCAACGAGATCTTCACCGTCGATCGGTCCGTCGCGCCGAAGCACCGCCCTCCAGAACCATCCTCATTTCGTGAACGCCGCCGCCGAGGCGGCAGATGAGAGCCTGTGTATAGCTCCCGCCAGCGATTCAGATCGACGTCCCTCACCTGACAGACATGACCCAACAGTCACGCGAGTGGCTGCCACGCGCTTCATGTTCCGCGAGCGTTGCCGCCAAAGGGATCACGCTTCGCGTACACCCTCATAGCCAGCAGCCGTGGCTGCCCTGACGAATCTACGATCGAAACTGGCGAAGCCATCACAATGTGCGGCTCGGCTAAGGTGTAGTGCGTCCGCGAAATCCATTCCCTTCTCGGCGAGATCGAGGGCGGTGGCAATGGCTACGCCGTCCTCGATCGTCACGGTGGGAAGACCGCCGAAGGCACGCAGCGCCCGGGCGACGTCGGCCGGCCGGTATTCGTAGGTGCTGCGCAGCACCCATTCAACCTCTAGCACGACCGTGACGCCGACGAAGACCGGCTCGCCGTCGATCAGGGCACGTGCACGCAGCGACTGCTTAGGGTGATCCCCGGTGAGATAGCGGACGATGAGGTTCGTATCAACGGCGAGCATGCCGACGCCTCGCCTCGGCGAGCACGCCCGCGTCCATCTCCTCGATCGTCTTCGGCTTGCCCTTATAGGGAAGCGAAGCGAAAACCTCGTTCGGCTGCGTCTCGGCGAAGACCGGGGCCGGCTTCAGCAGTACACCGTCAGCTGTCTCCTCGACCAGGAGCCGTGTTCCCGCGCCCCAATCCCGCCGATGGCGAATGGCGCTGGGCAGGATGACCTGTCCCTTCGTGGAAACGGTGATGGTAACCTTTTGTGCGTTGGCCATTGGTCGAGCCTCAAGATGTAAGACGACCGTAAGATACGGCTGAACGACGCACAGTTCAATCCCACTGTGTCCTTACATGTCGCCTCAGTCATTTCATTTGGGCGACCATGCCGTCGATCCTCCATTCTCAACCAGGAGCAAGCCATGCCCAAGTTCATGATCGAAACGACTTATCGGCTGCCGATCTTCCGACAGCGCTGCTATGAAGCTGAAACGCCCGAAGCCGCATGTCGTCTCGCTATCGAGGACGAGGACTGGTCGGATCAGAAAGAGGATTATGAAACATCCGGGGAGACCTATGTTACCGGCGTCTGGGCCGGGGACGTTCCGCCTTACAGCGTCCCAGCGATCGCAGTCCCCGCACACTTCGATGAGACGGTTCAGCGCAAGGCGGACATGTTCGGGTCGCTGCTTGAGCTTCTGCAGGAACCGGCACGACCAATGGGTCTTTCCCTGCATGACTTCCAGCGTTGGCAGCCTCGCGCACAGGCCGCTGTCTTTAAAGCGCGAGCTATCATCGAAGAACGGCGCGATCTCGACGATCGCGACAATCCACCAAGTTGACAGCACGGATCCGTGCGCTGCCGTCGCGGCGATGACGCGATAACAGGTTGGATTTGGAGAGTGACGCTTGCCTACCAACAGGCCCATCCGATAAAGCCCGATGCGAGCGACGCAATGCCTGGTTTTGGCGCCTGAGTGTTGGATCGTCTCCAGTAGCCCAACACCGTGGCTAATTGTTGAAGTCGCTATCATCAGGGGCAGACTATATGAGGCAGCAGACACGACCGTTCGTTGTGGAGGTCAAGCAGAAGCGCGGCGCTCGGAAACCCGCTCATTCGATCTGGGGCGACATAGACCTGTCGGCGATTGCAGCCGAAGCAAGGAAAGAAGTGCACCAGTCGCCAGATGGCCAGCTTGTTGACTCTAACGTTACAGTTGTTGATGCTGAAGCTCAGCACAACCCGCGAGCGGAGCAACACATGGCCGGTCCTCAGGAAACTGAATCGACACAGATCACGACAGAAGCGCCTGCCAAACCGGCGACACCTGAGCCAAAGAAGAAGGCCGCGCGATCCAGGAGGGCCAAGGCAGAGGCTACACAACCGGCCGTGAGCAAGCGCTCCAGGCAGTCACCCAAGGCGGCTGAAGCTCCCGCTCCAGCAACGCGAGCCCCTCGGAAGACCTATTCCGAAAAAGAGCGCGCCGGCAAGCTGTCACAGATCGAGAAAGCGATCGCCGGCGGTGCTACGATCAAAAATGCGGTAGGTCAGTCAGGCATCTCGGAGCAGACGTACTATCAGTGGAAGAAGGCGACAGCAGCAACGACCGAAAGCGACGACCTGAGGGATCTGCTTGCGCTTGAGGAAGAAAACAAGCGTCTCAAGAAGATGCTCGCTGAGCACTTGCGTAAGGAAAACGCCGAACTGAAAAACAAGCTGGGCCTCGCATAGGATTCAGTGCGCACTGCGCTGCTCGATTGCTTCCTTGTTTTCGCTTCGAAACGGCTCGGGTACGAACAGGACCTCGGAAAGCGATCCCGTTTACCATCATCTGCCTGCCCGCCACTATAAGGTGCCAGCGGATCGTCCACTAGTGGCGCTTGCCCTTCCACCTCGATGGCCGCTCGTCAGCTCAGCCGCGTGCCATAGATTGTGGAGCAGGGCGCGCAGCGACAACTTTCGTGCGTCGCCAGAAACGCTTGCAGACACCTCGCCGTTCGGCACCGATGCGGTGCGACTGCCGGTTTTCGACAGGATGACCTTCAGTTCAGCGCAGCCATGTCGTTTTGCGGATCGATCTGGATCGTGCTTCTTATCAGTGCACCCAAGCCCGACAGGTCGTAGGACGACTCATAGGACTCGCATGATGGATCATGCCCACCGCCGCTCAGCGGCATGCGCTTGATCCGATAGGCATCGCCGATTCGCGCGATGTACATGGGCAGGCCATCGGCCTGGCACAAGCGCAATGGCCGCTCGCGTCGCTGATGAGTGGTTGTCAGAGCCTCCTGGAGCTTCGGTGCATCCTCCGCATAGATTGAACCGCCGCATCACGTCCAAAACTCGAGGTCGCCGCATCCCTGTGGGCGCATGAGTCACGGCTTTGCGCCTAGCGCAGGCCGCTTGGCGGCGAGAGGCAGAGCGGGGCCGGGAGGAGTGTCGGCCTTGCCGGGCGCAGAGCGCGCGCCGGCAGGGCGGACACTCTCGCTCGAAGGACATCTCCATGAACATCGTTACGACCACATCGACCGTTGCCCGGACGGCTGCTCCCCTTGCCGCGCCGGGACCCCGCACCATCGACACCGCTCAGGCGATTCATCAGGCGGCGACCCAGCTTCTTCCCTTCCTCGATCAGGGTAAGCCCATCACCACCGCGGTACTTCGCGTCGCTATGACCGAAAGCTTCGGCGGCACGGATGCTCAGGGGCTTTGGGTCTGGAAGGACGCCTACGAGGCGCTCGAAGCCGCCCAAATCCTGTTTCTGCGCCGCTTTGGCTCGGCGATCCTGTCCCGGTCGGCCTCGCCCGAGGCGGCGCTGGCGATGATGAAACGCATCGCCGAGCTTGTTCCCACCCACACGCGGCGCTCCGACGAGAGCCAGGCCATGCAGCAGCTGTCGACGCCGCTGCCGCTTTCCTTCGTCACCGCCCGCGCCGCCGCAATCTGCTCTTCGGATATTGTTCTCGAGCCCTCGGCCGGCACCGGCCTTCTGGCCGTCTATGCCGAGATAGCCCGCGCCTCGCTCGTGCTCAACGAGCTCGCCGCCACGCGCGCCGATCTGCTCGGCCTGTTGTTCCCGCGCGCTCCTGTCTCCCGGCATGACGCAGCCCATATCGACGATCATCTCGATGCGGCGGTGCAGCCCTCCGTCGTCCTCATGAACCCGCCCTTCAGCGTTGGCGCCTATGTCGACGGCCATGTCGCCGATGCGGTATGGCGGCATCTGTCTTCGGCCTTTGCCCGTCTGCGCGCCGGAGGGCGACTGGTCGCCGTCACCGGCCCTGGGCTTTCCCCTGAAAATCCCAAATGGCGCCCCGCCTTCGAGCGGCTCCAGCGGCAGGGCATGGTCGTCTTCACCGCGGCGATCGAGGGCCGTGTCTATGCTCGCCATGGCACGACGGCCGAGACTCGCCTGACGGTCATCGACAAGATCCCTGCGGCCGACCCGTCCCGCTTCGCCGCCTCGCTGGGCAAGGCCACCGATGTCGCGACATTGTTGTCGTGGGTTTCCGATCTGCCTCCCCGCACGCCGGGCGGCTTTCCGGACTCGATCGGGTCTCTATCGAACGGGATCCTGCGCAATACCGCCATGCGGATGGCCGTGCGATCCGCGCCGGGAGGCGCATCCATCTCAGCTGCGGCGTCTGCTGCGAAGACCATTCGGCCGGCCCGTCCGGTTGCCCGGGCGAAGCCCACCCGACCGGTCGTGCCAGACACCGCCCCTGCCGTTCCCCTTGCCTATGAACTGCGCGACTGGATGCCGGAGGATGGCGGCCGGCTCACCGACACAATCTATGAGCCCTACGCGCTCCAGTCGATCCACATCGCGCGCGCCAAACCGCATCCGACGCCCCTCGTCCAGTCAGCCGCCATGGCCGCGGTCGCCCCGCCGAAGCCGTCCTACCGGCCCCTCCTGCCGGATGCGATCATCGACGGAGGTCTGCTGTCCGACGCCCAGATCGAAAGCGTGGTCTATGCCGGTGAGGCGCATTCCGGCCATCTCGCCGGCGCCTGGACGGTCGACGAGACCTGCGATATCGTCTCTGCCGCCCCCGAAGGCGCCGAGAACGCGGTTCGTTTCCGGCGTGGATGGTTCCTGGGTGACGGAACCGGCTGCGGCAAGGGCCGACAGGTCGCCGGCATTATCCTCGACAACTGGCTGCAAGGCCGTCGCCGGGCGATCTGGATCTCGAAGTCCGACAAGCTACTCGAGGACGCCCAGCGCGACTGGGCAGCACTTGGCCAGGAACGTCTTCTTGTCCAGCCGCTCTCACGCTTTCGGCAAGGCACGCCGATCCACCTTCCCGAAGGCATCCTGTTCACCACCTACGCGACCCTGCGCTCGCAGGAACGCGAGGGCAAGAAATCCCGCATTGCCCAAATCCTCGCTTGGGTCGGTCAAGAGGCGGGGAGGGCCGAAGGCCCGACAGGGACAAAGGAAAGCTCGGCGGGGAGCGGCGAAGCCGCGACAGGGACAAAAGAGCCTTTTGATGGTGTCATCGTCTTCGACGAGGCGCACGCCATGGCCAATGCCGCCGGCGGCAAGAGCGAGCGCGGCGACGTCTCGCCATCCCAGCAGGGCAGGGCGGGCCTGCGTCTGCAGCACGCGCTGCCCGACGCCCGTGTCGTCTATGTCTCGGCCACCGGCGCCACCGCGGTGGAGAACCTCGCCTATGCGCAGCGCCTCGGCATCTGGGGCAGCGAGGATTTTCCCTTCGCCAACCGTGCCGAGTTCGTCGCGGCGATCGAGGATGGCGGCGTCGCCGCGATGGAAGTGCTCGCCCGTGATTTGAAGTCGCTCGGGCTCTACACGTCGCGTTCGCTCTCCTATGACGGCGTCGAATACGACCTGCTCGAGCACGAACTGACCGAGGAGCAGATCCGCATCTACAATGCCTACGCGGACGCCTTCCAGGTCATCCACAACAACCTGACCGCCGCGCTCGAGGCGACCAACATCACAGCTGAGTCCGGTACGCTGAACCGCAACGCCAAGGCGGCGGCGCGCTCAGCCTTCGAGAGCACGAAGCAACGCTTCTTCAGCCATTTGATCACCTCGATGATGACGCCGACGCTGATCGGCGCAATCGAGCAGGACCGCGCCGACGGTTATTCATCCGTCGTGCAGATCGTCTCGACCGGCGAAGCGCTGATGGAACGGCGGCTGGCCGAGATCCCGACCGAGGAATGGTCGGACCTGCATGTCGACGTGACGCCGCGCGAATACGTCGGTGGGTACCTGATGCATTCCTTCCCGACGCAGCTGTTCGAGGAGTATTCCGACGCCGAGGGCAACGTTTATTCGCGGCCCGTCCATGACGAGGACGGAAACCCTGTTCAGTGCCGGGAGGCCGTGCACCGGCGCGACGAGATGATCGAAAAGCTCGCCTCCCTTCCGCCGGTCGGCGGCGCACTCGACCAGATCCTCCACCATTTCGGGACGGATGTCGTTGCCGAGGTGACCGGTCGCTCGCGGCGCATCGTAAAAAAGACCGGCGGCGACGGTTTCGACCGGCTCGCCGTCGAGAACCGTCCCGGCTCGGCCAATCTCGCCGAGACGCAAAGCTTCATGGACGACGACAAGAGCGTGCTCATCTTCTCCGACGCCGGCGGCACCGGCCGCTCCTATCACGCCGATCTTGGAGTCCGGAATCAGAGGCTGCGCAAGCACTATCTGCTCGAAGCCGGCTGGCGCGCCGACAACGCGATCCAGGGACTGGGACGGACCCACCGCACCAACCAGGCGCAGCCGCCTTTATTTCGCCCGATGGCTGCCAACGTCAAGGCGGGCAAGCGCTTCTTGTCGACAATCGCGCGCCGGCTCGACACGCTCGGCGCGATCACGCGCGGCCAGCGCCAGACCGGCGGGGCAGGGCTGTTCCGGTCCGAGGACAACCTGGAAAGCCCCTATGCCCGCGCGGCGCTTCGCCAGTTCTACTATCTGCTCCATCAGGGCAAGATCGAGGGGTGCTCGCTGACGAGTTTCGAGGCGGTCACCGGCCTGTCGCTGACCACCGACGAAGGCGGGTTGCGCGACGAGCTGCCGCCGATCACGACCTGGCTCAACCGGCTGCTGGCGCTGCGCATCGAAACCCAGAATCTGCTGTTCGAGGTGTTCGAGCAGCTGATGACGGCAAAGATCGAAGGCGCCATCGCCGCCGGCACTTACGACAAGGGCCTGGAGACGATCACGGCGGAGAGCATCGTCGTCACAGATCGCCGGACAATCTACACGCATCCGGTCTCAGGCGCTCAGTCGCACGTGCTGACCGTCGCGCGAAAGGATCGCATCCGCGCGCTCGGCCTGGCCGACGCGCTGGCCATCGCCCGCGCGGAGCCGCAATCGGTCCTGTTGGTGAACACGCGGTCAAGCCGCGCGGCGGTACAGCTGCCGACCGCGAGCCTGATGCTTGACGACGGCACCATCGAACATCGCGCACGCCTGTTGCGGCCAACTGACGAGCTGCGCTTCGGTCTCAATGCCCTTGCCGAGACCCACTGGCAGCCCGCCGACCGAAAGCTGTTCTGCGAGCTGTGGCAGTCGGAAGTGACCGCGGTTCCTGAGTTCACCACCAGCACCTTCCACATCGTCACCGGCCTGCTGTTGCCGATCTGGCGGCGGTTGCCGGATCATGATTGCCAGGTCTATCGGATCCAGATCGACACAGGCGAGCGCATCATCGGCCGCCACATCGCGCCGACGATGGTCGCGACCATGTTGCGCAATCTCGGTGTCGACGATGTACCGACCCTCGCTCCGGACGAGGCGTGGACTGGCCTGATAGAAGGCAGGATCGGGTTGCAGCTGGCCGAAGGCCTGATCCTGCGCCGCAGCCGCGTCATGAACGACTATCGCGTCGAACTGATCGGCTTCACCGACGCGATGGTGCCGCGCTTGAAGGCGCTGGGCCTGATCTCCGAAATCATCTCCTGGAAGCTCAGACTGTTCATTCCGACCGGCGGGCAAGGCTCCGCCATGCTCGCCTCGCTTCTTGAGCGCCACACGCTGGTCGGCGTCACCGATCGCACGGCCGCAGCGTGAACGGAGGCGACCATGCCTGGTTCCGCCTCCGAGCTGGCACACCGCCTCGGCGAGCATGCCGAGGCGGTCTGCCGCGAATATCTCTCCAACGGTCATCGCTGCGGCAACCACTGGATCGTCGGTGATGTCCGCAACACGCGCGGTCGCTCCATGCATGTGCGGCTGAAAGCCAACGCCAAAGGCCCAGCTGGAAAGTGGGTCGACGAGGCGACGGCCGAATACGGCGATCTGCTCGATGTCATCCGCGAAAGCTGCGGCCTCCTCGAGTTCCGCGATGTCGCGGATGAAGCGCGACGCTTTCTGGCCACGCCGCGACCGCAGGTGCAAAGCCATGGTGTGCAGTACCAGCCTGCCGGGGCACGCGGCTCTCCCGAGGCGGCGCGTCGCCTGTTCGCCATGTCGCAGCCGATCGCCGGCACCCTCGCCGAACGTTATCTCGCTGGCCGCGGCATTCTGCTCGCCGCACGTGAGCGCGCCCTGCGCTTTCACCCCGGCTGCTACTACCGCGATCTCGTGACGGCCAAGACGCTGACCCTGCCCGCATTGATCGCGGCCGTTACCAGTCTGGACGGACGCATCACCGGCCTGCAGCGCACTTATCTGTCCTCTGGGCTCGATCCGAGCGGCAAGGTTGGCAAGGCGCGGATTGCCGACCCCCGCCGCTCGCTCGGTCATCTCCTGGGCAACGGCATCTGGCTCGGCCTCGATCCCGGCAAGCCCGTTCCGGTCATGGCCGCCGGCGAGGGTTTTGAGACGATGGCGTCGCTGCGCACGGTGATGCCGGCGCTGCCGGTGGCCGCCGCCACCTCGGCCAATCACCTCGCCGGCCTCACCTTCCCGCCTGGCTGCCGTCGCCTCTACATCGCGGCCGATGCCGACGCCGCCGGCCGGCACGGCATCGAACGTCTCAGCCAGCGCGCAGGCGAGGCCGGGATCCTCGCTCTGTCGCTGCGGCCGCAGCTCGGCGACTTCAACGACGATCTGCGCCATCTCGGCCCGGCTCATCTCGCCGCATGGCTCGGCGATCAGCTCGTCCCGAAGGATGCCGGTCGCTTCCTGCCGTCCGGATGAGCGGCCCAACCGGTAGGCATCTGCCGGCAGGCGGGCAGGGCAGCGTCACTGGAAAGCCCGCCGGCTCGCGGCGGCCTTATCGGAGAGGCCGCGCCCGCGGCCTGCCTGAGGGGCGATCCCTGCCACCCCCCCGGTCACGGCCGCAACGGCTGCGCCGTCCTCCGCCTCGCTTCGGCCTTCGGTGCGGCCGCGCCCGGGGCGCGGCCGGGATGCGCTGTCAGGCCGCGATAGGCGCGGCCACAACCGACGGAAACCCGCCATGACCTACGAGCTTCCCTTCGACGACGCCTACGAGCCCTCCCACGCCTCCTCGCCGACCGACCGCGTCATCCTCGAGCTGCAGATGTACGGCCACCGACCGCATCAGGACGAGCCGGATCCCCGGCCTCTGCCCGACGATGAGGTGATCCGGGCCGGTCTCGCCGGGATTGTCGAGACCTTCGCCGGCATGCTCGGCGACACCAGGCTCGAACCCGACCTCGACGACCTGCTCTGGTCTTTCGCCAATCTCTTCCACCGCGCCGCCGAGCGCATCGCCCGCAACCTCGACCGCAACGAGGACGCGCAGCGTTCGAGCCAGGAAGAGCAGGATGGCTCCGAGGTCAAGTCCGTCGAGCTGGAACGGCTCACGGCCGAGGGCATCACCTATGTCGAGCGCCGCAACGTCCTCGAAATCATGCGCGACGAGGCCGCCGACCTCTACGAGACGCAGACGGGCTCGGCCTGGCGGCCGCGCACCGGCTCCAAGGTCAGCCACCAGGCGATGACGTCTGCGGTGATCGACTCCCGAGACTTCCTCGCCGCGCGCCGCCGCGCCGAGACCGAGGTGCTGGTGCCCGCCGGCACCAAGATCGCCTTCGCCGGCGGCCTCGACTGCAACGATCACGACCGGATCTGGGACGCGCTCGACAAAGCCCGCGAGAAGCACGCGGACATGGTCCTGCTGCATGGTGGCAGCCCGCGCGGCGCCGAGCGTATCGCCGCCTGCTGGGCCGAGAGCCGCAAGGTGACGCAGATCGCGTTCAAGCCGGACTGGAACCGCCACGCCAAGGCCGCCCCGTTTCGCCGCAACGACCAGCTTCTTTCCGTGATGCCATGCGGCCTGATCGTCTTCCCGGGCTCGGGCATCACCGAGAACCTGGCCGACAAGGCCCGGCGCCTCGGCATCCCGGTCTGGCGGTTCACGGAAGCCGGCGCATGAGCGCCGGTTTCCTTGGCGACGCGCCGACCACGGCGCGTCGCTCCTCGACAGCCGGCGCAGCGCACCATGTCGCCGCGCGCCAGAGGAGAGGCGGGAGGGCAGAGGGGCGGGGCGTTGCAGGAAAGAAGGAGAGTCACCATGGCGATGATATTCATAGGCGGATCACGCGACATATTCGAATTGCCGCAACCCGCCGTCGCGCGCATCGGCGCGATCGTGGCGGCCGAGCACGGCGTGCTGATCGGCGACGCACCTGGCGCAGATACCGAGGCGCAGAGCCTGCTCGCCGGGTACGGCTACGAACATGTCGGCGTCTTCCATGCCGGCAAGGAACCGCGCAACAATCTTGGCGATTGGGCGGCCTACCGCGTACCGCCGCCCGACGGTGCTCAGGGGTTTGCGTTCCATGCAGCGAAGGACCGCGAGATGGCCCGGCGGGCCGACTTCGGCCTGATGATCTGGGATGGCGCCTCGCCGGGCACCTGCCTCAACGTCCTGCGCCTTGCTGTGATCGGATCTCCATGCGTCATCTACGATATGCAGCGTCGCATGGTGGCGACCATCCACAATACGGCGGACTGGAACGCCATGCTGCACAATGCCGGCCCGGAGGTTCGCAATGCGGTCGAGGCGCGCATGACGCCGGACGAGCGGCTGGCGCTCCCTGACTGAACGCGGCAATCCCGCGGCGGCACCGTGCGGCGCAAGCCGCACGCCTGACCCGGCCGAAGGCCGGCCCTGCGCCCCTGTCGTCTAAGGCCATCGGTCATCGGCCCCTCGCGGGTCCGGCCCTTGCGGCATCGTCGGTGTGATCCTGAGAGACGCCTTGCCCATCGTCGCGCCGGCGGCCGGACGTTTGCGGAACCTGCAACGCGCGTTGGGGGCACTTCGCCTGAACAGAAGGTCGCCTGCCGGTGCCGGGTTTGAACGCCAGCCCGACGCGACCGCGAGACCGGGCGCCTGTCGGAGGACCTGGGCGGGCAGGCGTCGGCTCGGGATGGTCGCGGCCGGGCAGGGTGATGGAAAGGCGCGGCGCAGCCGGACAAACCCTGCTCCTTGGAACGCTGCGCCAGGCGTGGGGAATGCGATGGCGGCTGGGGTGCGTCGCCTTCGCTTACATCCGGACCAATCCCGTGTCATGTCGCCTTTGTAGAGGACCGCCTGCTTTTGCGGTCAACCCCCGTTGGGGGTACGCTCGGCAAAAATTCAGGAAAATTCGATCTCGGTTTTTGTCTGCGGGCCGGGCACTTTCTTTCCCGCAAGCGGGTCCCTTGAAAGTGCGGCCCGCTGCTTCGGCAAATAGAATTTTCCAGAATTTGTGCCGAGTGACCGCAGCAGGACGGCCCTCTCCTTCGACGCCATCGGGAATGGTCCCGATGCAACCGAAGGAGAATTTCCATGGCCACCACGATCGCAAACCTCACCGCCAAGGCCGACGGCTCGATGGAAGGCGTATTCGCCACGCTGCGGGTCAACGCCCCGATCACTGTCCTGCCCAACGCCAACAAGTCCCGCGAGGACGCCCCCGACTTCCGCGTCCTCAATAAGCGGACCGGCTTCGAGATCGGCGCCGCCTGGAATCGGGTCTCCCAACGCTCCGGCGAGAGCTACCTCTCGTTCAAGCTGGAGGCCCCCGAGATTGGCGTCGTCTTCGGCAACCTCGCTCCCGCCCCGGGCGGCGACGAGAACAAGAAGGTCATCCTCTGGAACAACCCGGAGTGAACAGCGACGGGCCGGCCCCGCCAGGGGCCGGCCCGCGTTTTGGTCCATACGATCAGGAGGCTTCCATGAGCCGCTACACCATCACCGTCACCAGCGACGACCACACCGATGCGGACGCCACCATCGGCTACGATGCGCCGCTGCGCACCTTCTTCCTGCAGGCGTTCCCCCACGAAAGCGGCAACGATCTCGCGCTGTGGCTGGGCACGAGTGATCGCGAATTCGAAACCATCGACGCGCTGCACATGGCGGCGTTTTTGAGAGGCTACAGCTTCATGCCGCTGCCCGAGGATGTCGCGTTGCTTCTCGCTGACGACTTCGCGGCGGAGGCCGGCCGCCTGCCACATGACGGCCCGCTCGCTGCGTTGCTGCGACATCTGCAATCCAAATAGCCGATACAAAAAGCCCGCGCTGGAGTCCTCCGGCGCGGGCCTTTTTTGTGCCGGGCCTGATTGTCACCCTCGAACGTCATTCCATTTTTGACGCATCACGATAGCCGCGCTGCCGCTTCACGCGCAACAGTGCCTCGCGCGCCGCCATGGCTTGCTCACCGGTTTGATAAAGGTCGATGCGGATACGGCCGGGCCTGCCGATCCGCCCCCATTCACGCACGAGGCAGATGTCGCCGAACAGGCTAGGCGTCGACGACATGCGATAGAACCGCGCCATGTTGCGCGCTGGATCGATGCGGTGGAGATGGATCGCGTCTTCGGTCGGCATGACGTGATCATCTTGTCTGAGATCGACGCCGTCCAACGCGTTCTATGAATCGGTCCGGCTCAATCGATTCAGGACGCTGATGCATTGTCTGGGCTGCGGCGACCGGGCGAACCGGCCTGCGGCCAACCGGGCTCTACTTGCGTCGCTCGCGCGCCGCTCACGGAGCCCGCTGACGCGGTCTCCGCCTTCGGTAACGATCCCATCTCGCGGGTAACGAGGACCGGATCGCTCGAGCCCCGATGCCACGAGGGGTAAACCCTCGCACACCCCGCCGGCTGGTCGCCGGAGATGGACGCATCCCCTGTCGGGAATGGGGGTCTCGATCTCTCTGATGTCCAGGTCTAGCGGCCGCTCCCATTGCCCCAAGGACGCGAGCCCACGAGTGTCAGCGCCGAGAACGTCCACAACAGTGAGACCGAAGCCGAGGCCGCGTAGTGGGAGAGCTCGGAGGCGGACCCCGATGAAATCTTCGCCGTGAAGCCTGCCGGTCGTGAGATCCGCGATCGAAGCGACCCATTGTGTCGATGCCCGCTTGTCGGTCGACAAGCCGGTGCTCTCTTCGGCGTGCAGTCAGCCCCGGCGTTTCGGGTTCGTCGGCTTGGCCGGGTTTTCCGCGCCGCTGTCGGGGGACAATTCCTCGACCAGCATAAGAAGGTTCTGGGCTGTCGCAGCCGGCAGGTCGAGCATGCGCATCACGAGCTTGAATCGGACCTCTGCCTCCTGCTCGGTCTCACCAAAAAACTGAGGCGCCGCCGCGTAGATCGCTTCGACCGGCGAGAAGTCGAGCAACTCTGCAAGATGAAGCAGCCGGGTCACCCTGAGCTTTGCCCCCGCCCGCTCGTGGCGCGCGTAAATCTCGTGATGCAGGCCGACCATCATGCCGACCTGCTCGCGGTTCAGATTCTGCGCATCGCGATGCTCGCGCAAATAGCGGCTCAACGCCTCCTCCATTTTCAGAAGGCTGCGAACACCGTCAAAGCCGGGCTTGCGCCAGATCGGTTTGTCGACCTCGGAGTCGGTCGTTTCGACAAGGCCGCGCCTGTCGATATAGGTCTGTACGTCCTTGATAGCCATCAGCTCGGCTCGATCCGAATCCGTTGCCCAACCCCGTTAAAAAAGACGGGAACCACCCAGAGATGGCTCACAGTTGCCCAAAAACAGAGCCAAAACGATCGTGTTCCTAGCAGGGAATCGGACTCCATTTCAACCGCCCGTCGATCGAGCCCCGTTGGCCTTCGCCTCAAAAGCCGTTGGTATCGAGATACTGCCGGATGGCCTTTTCCATGATCACCTGCATGGAGGTGTCCGTATTGAACGCGGCCAGTTTCAGCCGGCGCTTGGTGTCGCGGTCCAGATTGACGTTCACGAAATGGCTCGCTCCTTTCATCCGTGCCCGCTTCATCTGGCGTAGCGCCTTACTGGCCCCGCTGGACGCCTCCCGCCGCTCCCTCGGTTCTTCCGGTCCCGGTTCCAGTACATCCCGCGCCTCAGAAGCGTGGTCCGCATCGCCTGCGGCCGGCGTCTCGACTACCGCGCGCTGCTTGCGCGGCGCGGTGGCGAATTCATCGAGCGACAGCATCTCCTTGCCGCTCATGCCACACGCCCCGCCATCGTCTCGCCCGTGAGCAACCCGTCGACTTCCTCGACTAGCGCTTGCGTCTCTCGCCGGGCCTTGGCGATCGCCTCCGTCACCTCCTGCATCTGAAGCGTGCCGATGCCGTTGTGGATGTCCTTGTAGACGTTTCGCTCGAACACTTCGGTGCGGAATAGATAGGCCCCAACCTTATCCACGATGATCGGCCTGATTTTCCGGTAGAGTTCCGTGTGCCTGACCGTCACGGTAATGCGCGTCCGCAGCACGCCGTGACGGCAGCTCCGGCCCAGCGCCTCATTGACGCGTACCACGTTCTCGAAGCTGTCGATGGCACCCATCACCTCGCGCTTCGACGGCTGGATCGGCGAGATCACCAGGTCGGCCACGGTGATCACAGGATCAACGATCGCGGTGTCTTCGCCCGGCGTGTCGATCAGCACGTGATCGAACGCATCTCCATTTTGCTCCATCCAGCGCTCCAGTCCCTTCGCCGTCTTGTGGCTGTAGACCTCGAGGCCTTCTGGCTGGGCGTCCTTCTCCTGGCAGTCCGTCCACCACTTCATCAGATTGTTGCGGGCATCCATGTCGATCATGGCGACGCGGCCGCCACGCAGGGCATATTCACCGGCGATGTTCATCAGTGCGGTGGTCTTACCCGCGCCTCCCTTGCCGTTGATGGCGGCGATCACGACGGTCATCGGCTCATCTCCTAGGAAAATGTGTTTCTACTCACACACGAATCCATTTCCGTGTGGACGTGGGTTCACATCGACATAGAAGCACACGAACATGGAAAAACACAATTATATTGATATAGAAAATATCGCAATTGAGCATAACATCGCCAAAATCACTATCATTAGAGTTGGCAGGATACGGAAAAATGTGATACATTTTCCCTGACGATCGAGGGACGGGCCCTCGATCCGCGGCCTGCGGCCGCAACCACCACGATCAAGGGTGCGTTTGCCGATGGCCGGCAGTCGTTCAGAAGCGTCGAAACGCAAGGACCGGGTGGCGCATATCCGCTTCTCACCGGCCGAGTTCGACGCCCTTGAGGCGGCGGCGGCCCGCGCCGGCATGACCGTTTCGGCCTTCGTTCGGTCGCTCGCCATGGAGGGCGCCGGCGTGCGGCCGTTCCTTGCAGAAGGAGACCGTGCCCTGCTCGGCCTGCTCGCCGAGGGCATGCGTGCGGTCAGCGGAAACCTCAACCAGATCGCGCGTGCCATCAACACCGGCAGGGTGCCGGCCGACGAGGAACTCTCGGGGAGCATCAAGGACGCGCATGTCGTCGCGACCACGGTGGCTTCCGAATTCGCCCAGATGACACGGCGGGCGGCAGCGCATCGACGCGGGGAGGGCGCCTGATGGAGTTCTTTCCCGGCGCCTTCGAGAGGGAATGGGAGCGTCGTCGCGCGATGTTGCAGCACGAAATGCAGATGGGTCAGCTCAGGCAGTCCGACTGGGACGAGCCGCGAAGGGGAGGGGTGGCGCAACTGTCCGCGGAGGGGTCTGGCGGCCTTGGCCGGGCGCGGCGGCTGGGCGAGAGCCGACCGCGGTCGGGTGGCAGCGCGGGCTCGGCCGGCCGCTCGATGCGAACGCGCTTTGGCGCGCTGGCGCGCGGCAGTCAACCTGCCGTCGTCAAGCTTGCCTCCTATGGTGGCGGCGCGCGCGCCGGCGCGATGATGAGCTATACGTCTCGCAGCGGCGAACTCGCCGTCGAGAACGAGCGCGGCGAGCGGGTGCTCGGCAGGGACGCGCTCACCGAACAGCGGGCGGAGTGGGAACATCTTTTCGACAATCGCGCCGCCAGCCGGGATCTCGGCGTCTTCCATGTCTCCATAGACGCGGCTTCGCTCTCCTCCGACCTCGACCAGGACGATCAGCTGCGCGAGATCCTGCGCTTCGGTTTTGGTGATCGTCGGTTTGTCTATGCGGCGCGCGAGCGATCCGACGGGGAACTCTATGTCAGTGGCGTCGTCGTTCTGCGCGACGGGTGTGGAGAGCGACTGACCGGTGATCGGAAAGCCGCGGAAATCGTGCAGCAGCGCTACGACGACACGGAGGCCGGCCGGGACGTCGAGGCGCGGTTCCGTTTTCACGGCTACGGCAATGGCGTGGAATGGGGCACCGCCCGGGTTCGGGAACTGGTCGCGTCATCCGACGGAGAGGTCCGCGACGATAGCGGCCGGCTGATCGGTGATGCGACGCAGGCCGGCGATCTCGTGCAGAAGGAATGGCGCAAGGAACTGCACAGCCGCAAGGGCAGGGACGTCATGCACCTGATCGTCTCGGCCCGGACCGGCACGGATGCATCCGCGTTTGAGGGAGCGGTCCGCGAATTCCTGGGTGAGCAGTTTGCGGGGCACCGCTATGTGTTCGCCGTTCACGATCCGGCGCTCGATCCGAAGGAGATGGCAGAGGGCGGCAGGCGCCCGCATATCCACGCGCACGCGATCGTCACCATGCGTTCGGAGACGGGTGAGCGCATCGCCACGAGCCCGCAGCTGTTCCGGGAATGGCGCTCGCTGATGGCCGAGAAGGCACGCGAGCAGGGCATCGATATGGAGTTGACCGATCGACGGGAGTTCGCAAGCGCGCCGGCCTACAGACGCAACCAGGTGCGGCCCGTCAGCTATCGCGGCCGAACCGAGCATGAGGGCACAAGTGCCGCGGCACACGCCCGATATCAAGCGAAGCGGTCGAATGCGTTGAGCGCGGCAACTTCGGACCGGAGCAGCCAGTACGCGGCGACGGCAGCGCAGGTCTGGAGCGATCTAGCGAGCGAGAAGCCGGGCGCCCCGGAACGCAATTTTGCGGTGCTTCAGAAAGCCCGTCTCGCAGGCGCTGCCGATATCAGTCAAAATGACACTGTTTTTGAAGGATCAAATTTAAAGTCTGTCAAAAATGCAGTCAATATGATAGAGTTTAGTCAGAGCGTGAACGGTGAGGATGGACTGATGCGGGAGATGACGCGTCCGGAATTCGAAGCCTACGAAAAACGCGTGGAAGCTGTTCTTGCCTCCGTCGAGCGGACCCTTGACCCAGCAGAGCGCGAGGAATTCGATGAGGTCGCTGCCGCCGCACGCGAAGTGGTGGATGTTCGTCGCGAGTATCTGGATCTCACCGAACAGCAGCTTTCGGTCGAGTCACAGCGCGTCCGGCAGGAGCATCGCGATGCGCCGGATGATCTGCACGGTCGCAACGCTGGCGGGGACCTAAGGCCCATCGGTCAATTGGCCGAAGCGGCGAACGAGGTTCTGGCCGAAATCCGGTCTTCGCGTGCAACATTGATCGGCGCCGGGACCGGTGAACATTCCGAGGCAACGGTCGAGGCCTATCGCGAGAATCTCAATCTTGGCCTGTGGCGGGCGGCGGAACTCGCCGTAGAACATCAGAACACGCATGTGCGCGACGCCGCACAGGATGACGAGCAGCTAGGTGATCGGATCAAGCTGCTCGAGAAAATGCGAGAGGAGCGCGACGCCTCATACAATGACGGTTTTGAGGGAAGGCCCATCCCGGACATCGCAAAGGACGATCCCAAGCTCCTCGCGCACTACGAGCAGGGGTTGAGGGCGCTCGAAATCGAGATCGCCGTCACTGATGCAGAGAATGGAATTGGGTCAGCGGGCTGGGTCCGCGCCGACGGCTCTTGGACACGGGAGGATTCGCAAGCCGCATGGGAGAATTTCAACCGGCGAAGCAGCGAACTTCAGGCGTTCCAGGCTAAACAACCGCAGGCGACGCAGAGGCAGGAAGGTATGCCGACTACTGCAGAGTCGGCCAACGATGATCGAGCACAGGAGCGCGGCCGCGATGATGGCCGCGTCGCTCCACCTGCCCAGGGTGAGATCGCGCGCGAACGCGACGGCAGTCCCTCAGGTCCGGAGAGGCAGCATGTGCCGCCAGCGGTCGTTCGGGACAATGCCGCGCGGACGGCGGTCGCCGCGCGGTCCGATCCACCGCAGCACCCCGTTCCGCGTCTGCAGGAACTGGAGCGCGAGATCGAAGAGCGGCGCGAACGGGATCGCGATGACCGGGAGCGCTAGGGAGCAACAGATGAAACGCGATTGGGACATCAACCCGCTTCCACCGCCCGAAGGCTCGGATGACCAAGGACTCGACCCCATCTCGGCCTTCCTGCTGTTGGCGTTCGTCGTCGTCGGTCCACTGATCTATTTTGGGCCACAGCTGCGCATGATCGAGGCCTGGATTGTGAAGGCCTTCAACACAGTCGAAGGCTGGCTTATTCCGATCAGGGACTGGTTCCTCGGGTTTTGGGGGGTAACTTGCGTCTCGAACTTAGATGATGCCATGCGACAGATGAGACGCCCTGTGGAGCCTGCGAGAAGCGCGTCGAAGCGCATCTGGAAGAGGAGATGGCCGACTGCACCGAGAACTACGGTCGAAATTCTAACAACGATTGAATGGGCGCGGTGCGGCGATCGAACGTCAGCCGCCAGGCAGATACGGTCCTCGCAGACGTCGTGACGCAACGGCCGGACCGCTAAATCCGCGGCACGGCGCCTTCCGGAAAAACCGATCGGCCGAACGACAATGCCTGTGAAGAAGCAGGCCGCTGGTCATTGCCCGGCCCAGTATGGGTCATTCTTTCATAAAGCGCTTTGTTCCTGTGCAGCGTGTCCATCATTCATCCCTCCCTGAAGAAGGTGAAGGACACGGCCGGAGGCGGGTCTTGGTCCCGCCTCCGGCTGTTGGCCGGATCAGCTCTTGCCGTTGATGGCGATGCGCTTGGCTTTCGCCTGTGCGCGCTCGGTCTTGGGCAGGGCGACGGTCAGCACGCCGTTCTTGAAGTCGGCGCTGACCTTGTCGTCCTCGACCTCATAGCCCAGCGGTATGCGGCGCTCGAAGCGGCCGTAGAAGCGTTCCGAGAACTGACGGTCCTTGTCCTCCGTCTCGGAGCGTTTCTCGCCCTTCAGCGTGAGCACGCCATCTTCCAGCAGGACCTCGATATCCTTCTCCTCGAGGCCGGGAACCTCGGCCGCAACACGGATCTCCTTCTCGCCATCGGAGACTTCCACGTTCGGCCAGCCTCCGCCGCCGAAGGAGGAGAACCTGCCGAGGGTCGGCAAACGGCTGTCGAAGCCGCGGAAAACGTCGTCGAACAACCGGTTCACCTCGCGATGGAGTGACAGGAACGGGTCGCGGTCGTCATCGCGGAAAACGGTCGGAAGCTGGTTGCCGTTGTTACGGCCCCAGGGGATCAGATCACGTACGCTCATCGTATGTCTCCTTTCATGTCTTCATGATGCCTTCAGCAAGGCTCCGCCGGGAGCCGGACGCGGACGTCCGGCTCTTGGGAGCATCATCGTGGATTGTTTCAGGCGGCCTGCTTTTCGGCCTCGATCTTGCGCTGCGCGACCTTCGGCACGGCCGCGGCGCTGCCGATCTCGATCCGGCGCGGCTTCATCTCTTCGGGAATCTCGCGCTTGAGATCGATCGTCAGCAGGCCGTTCTCCAGGCCGGCGCCAGTGACCTTCACATGGTCGGCCAACTGGAAGCGGCGTTCGAACGCGCGACCGGCGATGCCACGATGCAGATACTCGGCCTTGTCTTCGTTCTTCTTCTCGCCGGTCACCAGAAGCATGTTCTGCTCCTGCGTCATAGACAGCTCGTCCTGGCTGAAGCCGGCCACCGCCATGGTTATGCGGTAGTCGTCCTCGCCGGTCCTGGCGATATCGTAAGGGGGCCAGTTGTCGATCGTCGTTGTCGCCCGGCTCGCGTTCTCGAGAAGGTCGAAGACTCGATCGAAGCCGACGCTCGACCGATAGAGCGGGGAAAAGTCGAATGCTGTTCTCATAGCCATATCCTCCATTGAGCAACATGGGTACGAGGAGCGCCAAGAAGCTGGCGCTCCCTGACCAATGCCGGTCCTGTTCAGCGACCGGCTCCATTGAGCTAGGAATCGTTTTTTCGAGCGTCAAGACCCTTACGAAACCAAAATTGTCGTCGGAACGCCGAGCGGAACTGCGGCGTTCCAGACGTCACCTACTCAGAATCGGTCGCAAATATTGGGAGGCTGGACGATGGCGATTACACGCAAAGAAATCGTATCCATCCTTGGGCCGGTCGACGATGAACTCGTCGCGGAGCTGATGGGGACCGGCGCATCGGCCGAAGAACTGCGGGAAGCCTGGGGCTGGCTCCATAACGACGAAGCCCTGATCGGCGCCGGGCGCCCGCTGCCGGGCACAGGTGTCGGCAGGCTGATCGAAATGCTGGAACCGGACGAGGACGAACCGTAGCACGTGGTTCCGGCCCGCGCGTCTTGAACTCGGGCCGCTAGCTGACCATGTCGTTTTTGGGAAGGGCGCACCTTCCCCTTGCTTCTTCGAAAAGACGATCAGAACTACTGGAGGAAGTGATGAACGACATCGCGTTTTCGGAACACGTAATCCTGCATTTGCCCGGCACGGGCGACCGCAAGGTCGCGACCAGCTTCGAGGCGATCGAATGCCTTCAGAACGAATGGCCGCAATGGGCGCGAGGCGGAAGCTGGCGCAGGCTGTTGCCGGGCCGGCGGCGCTCGAGCGCGCGGGCTGGCACCGGCCGGGATCAGGCGATGCACTCGTTGCGGCCGCCGGCGCTCAGTGAATCGCGATGATGCCGTCCACGGCCTTCCACTCGGACGGCCGGATCAGGCGATGGTGGGCGACGCGCACCGAGTGCAGCGCGCCCTCCAGCGTTTCCTTCCAGTAGCCCAGGAAGCCGCGCAGTTCGGGGAAATCTGGCGCGAGATCAAAGTCCTGCCAGACGTAAAGCTGCAGCAGGCTCGGGTGGTCGGGCATGTGGTAGTGAATCTCGGCGGTCGTCAACCCATAACCTTCCATCTGCATCCGGAACTCCCGGCTCGCCACTGCAACCATCCTCTGTCCTTTCCTTCTCAGGCATCGAGCCGCTGCCGCTCCAGGTGCCGCGTGATTCCGATTCCGCCGTCGGCCGCCGGGCCCAGGACGTCCAGTCGCCGCAGCGCGTCCATGATGGAATCGAAGGAGATCGGCTGCCTGGCGCCGGGAGGCTTCCGCAGCGCTGGCATGGATTCGACCGCGCAGGCGTCGGAAGCCCATGAGGAGAGGATCGCCCGCTTCTCGGCCAGGTCGAGCGTGCCGTCGCGCAGCACGTCGTGCGGATGGTCGAAATGGCGTCCCGGCGACAGCAGCCGGTCGAGCGCAGGGTCGTCGGACCGGGGTGCGAGTGAAGGTATGATCGTCGAAAGATCGGTTCGGCCCATCGATGTCCTCCTTCCGGATTTGCCGCTCCAAAGCTCCGTTTCGATCTCAATTCGAGAAGCCATGCATGGCGCATGGCGGTTCTTAAACTTTGCTCGACCACGCGTAAATTCCAAGCCCCGTCACATAAGCCGACGGCAAATAGCTGCATGTTTTCACGGCCCTAGCACTCGATAGAGGCGAGTGCTAAAAATTCTGCACCAACCTCTTGAAACTCAAGAATCCCAAAACTAGCTCGAAATGCGCGCGATGCCTGTGAAGGGTCGCCGCGCCCCGCATCGGCCCGATATTGCCGGTCCGGTGTAGAGGAACCTCAAAATCTGTTTGTCCTTGAAGGAGAACGAAAATGGCGTTCCGTCCATTGCATGACCGAATCGTCGTCCGTCGCATCGAAGCCGAGGAGAAGACCGCGGGCGGCATCATCATTCCCGATACCGCCAAGGAGAAACCGAGCGAAGGCGAAGTCCTCGCCGTCGGTCCGGGCGCCCGCGACGAGAACGGAAAGCTGGTCGAGCTCGACGTCAAGGTCGGCGACCGCATCCTGTTCGGCAAGTGGTCCGGCACCGAGATCAAGCTCGACGGCGAAGACCTGCTCATCATGAAGGAAAGCGACGTGATGGGCGTGATCGAACATATCGCCGAACTGAAGAAGGCCGCCTGACGGCTTCTTCCAACCCACCAGTCAACGAAAGCTGCCTATCGAAGGAGTGATCCAATGGCTGCAAAAGAAGTGAAGTTTCACAGCGAAGCCCGCGAGAAGATGTTGCGCGGCGTCGACATCCTCGCCAACGCGGTGAAGGTGACGCTCGGTCCCAAGGGACGCAACGTCGTCATCGACAAGTCGTTCGGCGCGCCGCGCATCACCAAGGACGGCGTGACCGTCGCCAAGGAGATCGAGCTGGAGGACAAGTTCGAGAACATGGGCGCCCAGATGGTGCGCGAAGTGGCCTCGAAGACCAACGACCTTGCCGGCGACGGCACGACGACCGCGACCGTGCTCGCTCAGGCCATCGTCAAGGAGGGCGCCAAGGCGGTCGCCTCTGGCATGAACCCGATGGACCTGAAGCGCGGCATCGACAAGGCGGTCGATGCGATTGTGGCCGAACTGAAGGCCAATGCCCGCAAGGTGACGAAGAACGACGAGATCGCCCAGGTCGGGACCATTTCGGCCAATGGCGATGGCGAGATCGGCCGCTTCCTCGCCGAGGCGATGCAGAAGGTCGGCAATGAGGGCGTGATCACGGTCGAGGAGGCCAAGACCGCCGAAACCGAGCTCGAGGTGGTCGAAGGCATGCAGTTCGACCGCGGCTATCTCTCGCCCTACTTCGTCACCAACCAGGACAAGATGCGCGTCGAGCTCGAGGAGCCGTACGTGCTGATCCACGAGAAGAAGCTGTCGAACCTGCAGGCGATGCTGCCCGTGCTCGAGGCGGTGGTGCAGTCGGGCAAGCCGCTGCTGATCATCGCCGAGGACGTCGAGGGCGAGGCTCTGGCCACGCTCGTCGTCAACAAGCTGCGCGGCGGCCTGAAGGTCGCAGCGGTCAAGGCTCCGGGCTTCGGCGACCGTCGCAAGGCGATGCTCGAAGACATCGCCATCCTCACCGGCGGCACGGCGATCAGCGAAGATCTCGGCATCAAGCTCGAGAACGTGACGCTGCAGATGCTCGGCCGCGCCAAGAAGGTCGTCATCGAGAAGGAGAACACCACCGTCGTCGATGGTGTCGGACGTAAGGAGGAGATCCAGGGCCGCATCGCCCAGATCAAGGCCCAGATCGAGGAGACCACGTCGGACTACGACCGCGAGAAGCTGCAGGAGCGGCTTGCCAAGCTCGCCGGCGGCGTCGCAGTGATCCGCGTCGGCGGCTCGACCGAGGTCGAGGTCAAGGAGAAGAAGGACCGCGTGGACGACGCGCTGCATGCAACCCGTGCGGCCGTCGAGGAAGGCATCCTGCCCGGCGGTGGCGTCGCTCTCCTGCGTGCCGCAAAGGTGCTGGACGCCGTCGACGTCGACAACAGCGACCAGAAATACGGCATCGAGATCGTGCGGCGAGCAATCGAAGCGCCGGTCCGGCAGATTGCCGAGAACGCCGGGGCCGAAGGATCGATC
>NZ_JANJTZ010000001.1 GCF_024710845.1 Mesorhizobium sp. | reverse complement strand
GGGCGAACCGGCGCCTGAGCCGCCGCCGCCGGATGTGATCCAGATACCACCTCCACCCCCACCGCCGCCTCCAGCAGAAGAGGTCGATACCACCGAGTTCGAGGTGCCGCCTCCGCCCGTGCCCGGTGCAGCCCCGCCGCCGCCGGAAGCTGCCGAGGCACCTCCGGAAGAGCTTCCGGAAAGGCTCCGGTCGAAACTGATCGTGCTCGACAATCCCGATTCGGGCGGGCCCGGCACTCTGACCGGAGGGGAGGGGGAGGGGCTCTCCGTCGCGGGTGAGGATCGCAGCAGCAAGTTTCTGGCGGCTGCGACCAGCCTTTCCGATCGCAGCGCCAAAGCCAGGAAGATCGAGCGGATCGACGCCCTGGTTCCGGAGGGTACGCTCATCCCGGGTATTCTGGAGACGGCCATTGTCAGCGATCTGCCGGGGCAGGTGAGGGCGATCGTCTCCCAGGACGTCTATTCCTTCGATGGACGGCGGGTGCTGATCCCCACCGGAACGCGCCTCATCGGTGAATACCAGTCGGAGATCACCCACGGCCAGACGCGGATCTTCGTCGTCTGGAGCCGTATGCTGCGCGATGACGGCGTGACAGTCCGGTTGAACTCGATCGGCGCCGACAGTCTGGGCCGGTCCGGACTGACGGGCCGAGTCGACAAGAAATTCCGCGAGCGCTTCGGCGCCGCCGTTTTGCTGTCAATCGTTGGCGCCGGCGCCAGCTACCTGACGGGCTACGGCAGCCAGACCGCATCCGGCGACAGCGACGATGCGCAGCGCGCGGCAGAGCTGGCCAAGGAAACACTCGCGCAAACCTTCTCGGACATGGCCAATCAGGCGCTCGGCGACTCTCTCCGCATCCCGCCCACGATCAGCGTGAGCCAGGGTGAGCGCATCTTCGTTTTCGTCCGGCAGGACCTCGACTTCTCCGCACTCTATGAAGACCCGGTCGACGAAGCGTTGAAGGAAATACGCCGTGAACGTGGCCTCAACTGATCCCGCGTCCAGCAGGCACTATTTCCTCTATCGGGCGCTTGCTCCTCTGAAGGCGTTCCTGAACGATTCGGAGGTCGTCGAGATCTCGGTCAATCGGCCGGGCCAGGTTTACGT
This sequence comes from Mesorhizobium sp., assembly GCF_024710845.1. Taxonomy (GTDB): domain Bacteria; phylum Pseudomonadota; class Alphaproteobacteria; order Rhizobiales; family Rhizobiaceae; genus Mesorhizobium_A. Next base: position 3,562 of record NZ_JANJTZ010000001.1, on the reverse strand, counting down.
CGAGCGGCTCGGCGCCGCACATATGGAATTCCACGAGGTCCCCGATCTCACGACGGCCGAGATCGTCAACATCGGAGAGCGCGTGGCCGCAAGCACCAACCAGTTCGTCAGCCCTGCCAATCCGATCCTCAGCGCAGCGCTTCCCACGGGCGAGCGTATCCAGGTCGTTCTACCTCCCGCGGCGCCGGATGGCGGCACGCTGTCGATCCGCAAACAGGTCGTCAGCAACTTCACACTCGAAGACTACCGCGACCAGGGATCGCTCGACCAGGTGACGGTTGCCGTCGGTGGCCTGAGCGAGACCGACCAGGCCCTGGTCGAGCAGCTCTCGGCCAGGGACATCTACGGCTTTATCCGGACAGCGATCGTCAACCGGGTGTCGATCCTGATCAGCGGCGGCACCTCGAGCGGCAAGACGACCTTCCTGAACGCATGTCTCAAGTCGGTCGATCCGCATGAGCGGATCATCACGCTGGAAGACACACGCGAGCTGTTCCCGCCTCAGAAGAACGCTGTCCATCTGCTCGCATCGCGCGGCGATCAGGGAACGGCGAGCGTGACGATCCAGTCCTTGCTCGAGGCCTCGCTGCGCATGCGGCCGGATCGCCTCTTCGTTGGCGAGGTGCGGGGATCGGAAGCCTTCGCCTTCCTGCGCGCCATCAACACGGGTCATCCGGGATCCATGTCGACGGTTCATGCCGACACGCCGCTTGGCGCGTATGAACAGCTCGCCATGATGGTCATGCAGTCGGGCCTGTCGGCCGCCTACCCGAAGGCCGATCTCATCTCGTACATCCAGAGCGTCATTCCGATCGTCATCCAGTTGCGCAGGGAAGGGGGCCGACGTGGCGTCTCCGAGATTTTCTTCGCGCGCGAACGGATGGATGTGCCATGACCGGCTCGCTTCGCGTCTTCTATCTCGGCTTCTGTCTGGCCATTGCCTTGGCCGCCTGGCTGCTGGCCTACGGTCTCGCGCTGCAACTCGTCTATGGCGACGGACGGATCCTGCAGGCAACCATCACAACAAATCCGTTCGCGCCGTTCGAGCAGCTGATCGCCTATGGCGATAGCTCCGTCCTGCGCGTCGTGGCGCTCGGCGCACTATTGCCTGCGTGCCTGGTCGCCGGCGTTATCGCCCATGCCGGTCTGCGCCCCAATTCGAGCCCCCTCGGCGACGCCCGCTTCCACACAGCGATGTCGCTGCGACGCGACGGATGGTTCCGAAAGAGAGGCAAGATACTTGGTCGTTTCGGACGGCAGATTCTTCGCGTCGACGACGACCGCCATCACCTAATCATCGGACCGACGCGCTCGGGGAAGGGCGCTTGCTACGTCGTGCCGAATGCGCTTACCCACGAAGGCTCGATGATCGTCACCGACCTCAAGGGCGAGATATTTCGCAGCACTGCCGGCTATCGCAAATCGAAGGGTAACCAGGTCTTCCTGTTCGCGCCGGGATCGGAGAGGACGCATCGCTACAACCCGCTCGACTTCATTCGGCCGGATCGCGGCGACCGAACCACCGACATCCAGAACATGGCTGCGATCCTCGTCCCGGAAGTCACCGAGTCCGAGAACTCGATCTGGCAGGCCACGGCCCAGCAGGTCATGGCCGGCGCGATCAGCTACATTAACGAAAGCGCCTTCTACGAGGGACATCGCAACCTCGGCGAGGTCACGGCCTTCTTCAACAGCGGGGCGAATCTGCAGGCGCTGATGATCCTCATCAAGGAGCGCGAGCCCTACCTGTCCCGTTTCACGGTGGAGAGTTTCAACGCCTACATTGCCCTGTCCGAGCGCGCTGCAGCGTCGGCGCTGCTCGATATCCAAAAGGCGCTCAGGCCGTTCCGCAATGAGCGCGTCGTCGCCGCAACGTCGGTCACGGACATGGATCTACGCGCCCTGAAGCACCGGCCGGTGTCGATCTATCTTGCCCCCAACGTCACCGACATCACCCTGCTGCGGCCGCTGCTCGCCCTCTTCGTGCAACAAACGCTTGATATACTCATGCTCGAGAATACCGAGCGATCCGTGCCGGTCTACTTCCTGCTCGACGAATTTCGGCAGTTGAAGAAAATGAACGAGATCACGACGAAGCTGCCCTACGTCGCGGGCTACAACATCAAGATGGCTTTCGTGATCCAGGACCTGAAGAACCTCGACGAGATGTACGGCGAGACGTCCCGCCATTCCCTAATGGGCAATTGCGGCTACCAGCTGGTGTTCGGCGCCAACGACCAGGTGACCGCGGAGGCAATCTCCAACGGCCTTGGCAAGCGCACGGTCCGCTACAAGACCGAATCCCGCACGATCGAGCTGATGGGCCTGCATCGTCGGACCAAGGTCGAGCAGTTGCGCGAACGCGACCTGATGATGCCGCAGGAAGTCCGGCAGATGCCGGCGAGCAAGATGGTCATCCTGGCCGAGGGCCAGAACCCGGTCTTCGCCGACAAGCTGCGGTTCTTCAGGACTGCGCCGTTCAAGACGATGGAGTGGTTCTCCAGGGCAAACCCGCTGCATGTGCCTGCGATCGAGTTCCTGCCGCAGCGACCAGTGCCGGCAACAATCGGGTCCTATGCTCGCCAGGATGCGGATGCCTTGAAATCGGAGGGGCAGGGCGCCCCACCGGAGGAGAAGGCAAAGCGTCCCGCTCGGAAACCATCGGCCGCACCAAAGCCCGAGGCCGTCGGCGGCAGGGGCCAAGGAACGGCGTTCGCTGCCGCGACGACACCGCCGCGGGCAGGGGCTTCTGCGAGGCCCGCGCGCGGCGCACTCGATGCACGTTTCGCCACAGCCGCCCGAAAACTGAAATCTCTCGCCAAGGCGCCGGCCAGGTCCGGGAGCCAGCGCGGAAAGACAGGCAGTTGGGCACGGGTGTTCGAAGAGACCGTTCCAGACGAACTGGAGATCGCCGAGGCCGAGGCAGGCTGACTCTCTCCGCTTGATCGCCTCTTCTCTCGAGCGCGCGAAACGGCTGACGCCAGAGGATCGCGTGTTCGCTATCGGGAAGAACGAGCGAGCGCATAAGGAGGGCCTTGCCAAGATCATACAAAAGTTTGTATACTCTAGGCATGAAAGTGCTTATGTTTCGGGGCGGCGCCCTCAATGATCTGCGCGCCTTTCCCGAGTCGGCACGGCGTGAAGCGGGCTATCAACTCGACAAGGTGCAAAACGAGCAGACCCCAACCGACTGGAAGCCAATGGGCACCATCGGGAAGGGCGTGCAGGAAATCAGGATTCGGGGCGAAGCCGGCGCGTTCCGGATCATCTACGTCGCCAAATTCGCCGAGGCCGTCTACGTGCTACACTGCTTCCAGAAGAAGTCGCAGAAGACCAGCAGGTCGGACTTGGACCTTGCCGCGAAGCGCTACAGCGATCTGGTGAAGGAACTAGGCCAATGAGCAACGAAACTTTTGCAAGAGTTTGGGACGCGATCGAAGACACGCCCGCCGAAGCGGAGAACATGAAGCTCCGCTCGACGCTGATGATGGCGCTGGAGCAGCACATCCGAGCAAAGGGTTGGACTCAGGCCGAAGCCGCGCGCCAGCTCGGCGTGACGCAG
>NZ_JANJTZ010000052.1 GCF_024710845.1 Mesorhizobium sp. | reverse complement strand
CCCCGGACGGGGACCGAAGGCCTGTGCGGCCGGACCGGCATGAAAGAAGGACAAGGCGGGCTCGCGCGGACTTATGCTCACAGGTGAGCTAACACGCGCCCGCCCCCCTGTCGCGCCTCTATCTTCGTGCCCGGGTCATTGCCGGGAGCGCGGGTCTCAGGGTCGGGTCTGGCCCTTGCCGCGAATGGCATATTTGAAGCTGGTCAGCTGCTCGGCACCGACCGGGCCGCGGGCGTGCAGCCGGTCGGTCGAGATGCCGATTTCGCCGCCGAAGCCGAACTCGCCGCCGTCGGCGAACTGGGTGGAGGCGTTGTGCAGCAGGATGGCGGAATCTATCTCCGCGAAGAAGCGCTCGACCGCCACCGGGTCCTCGGCGACGATCGCCTCGGTGTGGTGCGAGGAATGGGTCTCGATATGCTCGATCGCCCCGCCGACGCCGTCCACCAGCGTGACCGAGATGATCGCGTCGAGATATTCCGTCGTCCAGTCAGCTTCCGTCGCGACGTTTGCCTGCGGGTAGAGCGAGCGGACCTCGGCGCTGGCGCGGATCTCGCAGCCTGCCTTCGAGAGCGCGTCGAGGATCGGCACGACATGGGTCGCGGCCACGGCGCGGTCGACCAGCAGCGTCTCGGCGGCGCCGCAGATGCCGGTGCGGCGCATCTTGGCGTTGACGGCGATCTTCACCGCCATGTCGAGGTCGGCTGACCTGTCGATGTAGAGATGGCAGATGCCTTCGAGATGCGCGAAGACCGGCACGCGCGCCTCGCTCTGCACGCGCGCGACGAGGCTTTTGCCGCCGCGCGGCACGATCACGTCGAGATTGCCGTCGAGGCCCCTCAGCATCTCGCCGACGGCGGCGCGGTCGGTGACCGGCACAAGCTGGATCGCGGCCTCGGGCAGGCCCTCGCGCTTCAATCCCTCGACCAGGCACGCGTGGATCGCGGCCGACGAGTTCGCCGAATCCGAGCCGGCGCGCAGGATGACCGGGTTGCCGGCCTTGAAGCAGAGGGCACCCGCGTCGGCCGTCACGTTGGGCCGGCTCTCGAAGATGACACCGATGACGCCGAGCGGCGTGCGCACGCGCTCGATCTTCAACCCGTTCGGACGATCCCAGGCGGCGATCACCTCGCCGACGGGATCCTTGAGCTCGGCGATCTCGCGGATGCCCTGAACGATCGCGGAGATGCGCGACGGATCGAGCTTGAGGCGGTCCATCATGGCGGGCGTCAGCTTCGCTTCGACGCCGTTGGCAAGGTCGATCGCATTGGCCTCGAGAATCCTGCCTTCGTTCGCGATTATCGCGTCCGCCATCGCGCGCAGCGCGGCGTTCTTCCTGTCGGTGCTGGCGATGGCAAGCGGCCTGGCGGCGGCGCGCGCGTCGCGCCCGATCCGCGCCATTAGCTGCGCGATATCCTGTCCGGATGTTTCCGCTTTCGTGAGCATCTAGCCCTCCGTCCGCTCAGCGACAGTCCGGGCGACCACGAGGTCGTCCCGATGCACCATCGCCGAGCGCGGCTCGTAGCCGAGCGCATCGGCGATCTCGGCCGTCTTCAATCCCGCGATCCTTACGGCATCCGCGGCGTCGTAGGCAACAAGCCCGCGCGCCACCTCGCGGCCCTCGGGATCGAGGATCGCCACCGTGTCGCCGCGCGAGAAATCGCCGGAGACGAGCCGCACGCCCGCCGGCAACAGCGACTTGCCGGACATCAGCGCCGTGATCGCACCCGCATCGACCGTCAGCCGGCCGGCCGGCTCAAGCTGGCCGGCGATCCATGATTTGTAGCCGCGCACGGGATTTGCCGCCGGCGCGAACCAGGTGCATTTCTCGCCGCGGTCGATCGCCGCGAGCGGGTTCATCCGGTCGCCGCGCGTGATGATCATGGCGGTGCCGGCGTCGGTGGCGATCTTGCCGGCGTCGAGCTTGGTGCGCATGCCGCCGCGCGACAGTTCTGAGGCTGCAGCGCCGGCCATGGCGTCGATCTCGGGCGTGATGTGCTCGACACGCGGGATGTGCTTCGCGTCGGGATTGAGAGCCGGCGGCGCGGTGTAGAGCCCGTCGATGTCCGACAGGAGGATCAGCAGATCGCCGCCCATCATCGTCGCCACGCGCGCGGCGAGCCGGTCGTTGTCGCCGTAGCGGATCTCGCTCGTCGCCACCGTGTCGTTCTCGTTGATCACCGGAACGGCCTTCAGCTTCAGCAGCGTGCCGATCGTGGCACGGGCATTGAGGTAGCGGCGGCGCTCTTCCGTATCGCCGAGCGTCAGCAGGACCTGTCCGGATTTCATGCCGTGGCGGGCGAGTTCCTCCGACCACGCGCGGGACAGTGCGATCTGACCGACCGCGGCTGCGGCCTGGCTCTCCTCCAGCTTCAGCACGCGCTTGCCCAGCCCGAGAATGGTGCGGCCGAGCGCGATCGCGCCCGAGGAGACGACGAGCACCTCCGTGCCCTGCGCCCAGAGACCGGCGATGTCGGACACGAGCGAAGCCAGCCACTCGGCCTTGAGGCCCTTCGAGCGGTCGACGAGGAGGGCGGAGCCGATCTTTACGGTGATGCGGCGGTGGGAGGCGAGAGGGCGGATCATGGGTATGCCGGAAAGGAGCGTGTCTGGGAGAGCTTCTCGTTACGACCAGCGGTCGTCCGGCGCCGGTGGCTCGTCGGCGGTCTTCGCCTCATCGACATAAGACATCAACGCGCGCAGCACCTCGTCGACGCCTTCGCGACTCACCGCCGACAGCATGATCGGTGCGCGGCCGGCCGCCCGCTTCAGGCTAGCGGCCTTCTTCTTGCGGCCGTCGGCGTCGAGCGTGTCGACCTGCGACAGCGCCAGGATTTCCGGCTTGTCGGTCAGCCCTGCGCCGTATGCCTCCAGTTCGGTGCGCACCGTCTTGTAGGCCTTGCCGGCATTCTCCTCCTGGGCGGAGACGAGATGCAGCAGCACGCGGGTGCGCTCGACATGGCCGAGGAAGCGGTCGCCGATGCCGACGCCCTCGTGTGCGCCTTCGATCAGGCCCGGAATGTCGGCGATGACGAGTTCACGCCCATCGATCCGGGCGACGCCGAGGCCCGGATGGAGCGTGGTGAACGGATAGTCGGCGATCTTGGGCTTGGCCGCCGTCACCGAGGCGAGGAAGGTCGACTTGCCGGCGTTGGGCAGGCCGACGATGCCGGCGTCGGCGATCAGCTTCAATCTCAGCCAGACCGTCATTTCCTGGCCGGGCAGGCCGGGATTGGCCCGGCGCGGCGCCTGGTTGGTCGACGTCTTGAAATGGGCGTTGCCGAAGCCGCCATTGCCGCCCTCGGCGATCTTGAAGCGCTGGCCGACCTCGGTCAGGTCGGCGATCAGCGTCTCGTTGTCTTCCTGATAGATCTGCGTGCCGGCGGGCACTTTCAGGATCACGTCGGCGCCCTTGCCGCCGGCCATGTTGCGGCCCATGCCGTGCATGCCGGTCTTGGCGCGGAAATGCTGCTGGTAGCGATAGTCGATCAGCGTATTGAGCCCGTTCACCGCCTCGATCCACACGTCGCCGCCGCGGCCGCCGTCGCCGCCGTCGGGCCCGCCGAACTCGATGAACTTCTCGCGGCGAAACGACACCGACCCGGCGCCGCCGTCGCCGGATCTGATGTAGACTTTCGCCTGGTCGAGGAACTTCATGGCTTTTCAATCTGTCGGGAGAGGCGCAATTGCGCCTCTCCTAGTGTGTTTCAGGGACAATTGGAACTGTCACGCGCTCATCAGGCGCGGCTCGCCCGGACTCCAGGCGCGCAGGCCGATCCAGGTGCGCCGGTCGAGACGGTAGCGCTCGACCGGCACCTGGCCGGCGACGATCGAGTTCAGCATGCCCTGGCCGGAGTACTGGAAGCCGCACTTGTGGATCACCCGGCGCGAGGCCGGATTGATCACGCGGCAGGAGACGTTCAGCGCGTCGATCGTCGTCGCCCGAAAGGCGAGGTCGACCAGCGCGTGCGCGGCTTCCGTCGCGTAGCCCTGCCCCCAATGCGGCTCGCCGATCCAGTAGCCGAGTTCCAGCCCCCTGTCGGTCGGATTGATCCCGGCGCAGCCGATGAAGGCGCCGGTCTCGGCGAGCGTCAGCGCGTAGACGCAGCCGTACTGGCGCTCGGCCGAGGCTGCGATGAACGATCGGGCCTCCGCCTCGCCGTAAGGGTGAGGCATGCGGGCAAGCATCTCCGCGATCCTGCGGTTGTTGGCGAGGCTCGCCAGGTCCGGCACGTCGTCAACGTGCGGCGGTCGCATGACCAGCCGCTCGGTGACGAGCACCGGACAGTCGATCGGCGTTTCGGAGTCATCCCCTGTCAGTTCCATGACCATGTTCCCTCTCCATCCGATGCCGGCTCAGGCCGCGTGCTTCTCGACCCGGCCGAGACCGGTTCGCCATGACGCGGCCGACAGGCGTGTCGTCAGCGTCTGGACGCTCTCGCCGCGCGGGCGCGCATACACTTCCTTCAACCCGGTGACGGCGAAGCCGAGCTTCTCCTGCACCCGCTGCGAAGCGGGATTGTCGGAAATGACCGCCGACTCGATCGCCCAGATCGAAGTCGTGTCGAAGGCGTGTGCGATCAGCGCGCCCGCCGCCTCGGTCATGTAGCCGTGACCGTGCGCGGATTCGGCCAGCCAGTAGCCGAGATGCGGCTGCGGACCGCCGCCTTCGATGGCGACGACGCCGATCAACTGCTCGCGATGGATCGTGTAGACGAGGGCCTCGGGCGCCGCCGACACGCGCTCGATCCACTCCTCCGCGTCTTTCACGAAGTAGGGGTAGGGCACATGGGTGAGCATGCGCGCCACGTTCCAGTTCGACAGGCCGGCGGCGATCTGCTCGGCGTCGAGCATGGTCGGCGTGCGGAGCGTCAGGCGCTTGGTGACGAGAACGTGCATGGTGGATCTCCAGGCAAAGAAAAAGGGGAGATGGCGACCCATCTCCCCTGTTCTCGCTTCTGGACTATCCAGACACCGGTCCCCGGGAGGGGGCGCCGGTGTGGTGTGTCGCGGAACCGGCTACTCCGCTGCGTCCTGAATCGGGTTGACCGATACGTAGGTTCGGCCATTGGCTTTTTTCTGGAAGGCGACGGCGCCGGCTTGCGTAGCAAACAGGGTATGGTCCGTGCCCATGCCGACGTTGACGCCGGGATGCATCTTGGTGCCGCGCTGACGAACGATGATGTTGCCCGAAACGACTGCTTCGCCGCCGAACTTCTTCACGCCGAGACGCTTCGATTCGGAATCGCGACCGTTGCGCGAAGAACCGCCAGCTTTCTTGTGTGCCATCTTGATCTCCTTTGCGCCCCGAGGGACGACTCAAATCCTTGGAGGGGCGTAGTTGCGCCCCTCATACATCGATTTGGCCTACTTCGCCAGTTCCTTCGCCTGATCGCGCCAATCACGAATCTGATCGGCCGAGAACGGCATGTTCGCGTCGATCTTCTCGATGTCGTCGTCCGACAGCTTGGCGATCTGCTTGAAGGTGGTGATGCCCTGCTCGTTGAGCTGGCCGGCAGCCACCGGGCCGATGCCGACGATCACGGTCAGGTCGTCCGCCTTGCCCTTCGGCGCAGTGAACAGCGTCGCGGCCGGAGCGGCTTCCGCCTTGGCCTCGGCCTTCGCGGCGGCCTTCTTCGCAGGCTTTGCGCCGCCCGTCAGGATCTCGGTGATCTTGACGGTGGTCAGCAGCTGGCGATGGCCGCGCTTGCGGCGCGAGTTCTGCCGGCGGCGCTTCTTGAAGGCGATGACGGTCTTGGCGCGGCCCTGTTCCAGGACCTCCGCCGCGACAACGGCGCCGTCCACGAAGGGAGCGCCGATCGTCACGTTGTCGCCTTCGCCATGCGCGAGCACGAAGCCGATTTCCACGATGTCGCCGACTTCGCCGGCGACCTTCTCGATTTTCAACACATCATTGGCGGCGACGCGATACTGCTTGCCGCCCGTTTTGATGACTGCGAACATTTTGATGCCTTTCGCTGTTCGGTCGGCTCTCGAGCGTATCCGCCCGGTCCGTCTTTTTGTCAGTCTGCGGGGTCTAAAAGCCAACCGGCGCGGGAAGCCCCCACGCCGGATGTGGGGGTCGGTTACCCGAAGGCATGTTCCAAGTCAAGGCAAGTACAAGCTTTTCGGAAGGCCGGCGCGTCGATTGACACCCGGCGCGGGCTTGGCGCATCGTTTGCGCATTGCCCTGGAGCCATACACGATGCAACGCCTTCTACCCATTGCTACTTTGACCCTTGCACTCGCCACCTCGACCGCGCTCGCAGCGGACATCGCCGTCGAGGCGGGCGAGGGCGCCAACGAACGCCTGATCGAGGCGCTGATCTCGGCGCAGCCCGGCGACACCGTGAAGATCGGACCCGGACGGTTCGAATTCACCGAAGGCCTGTCCCTCGACGTGGACGACGTGAAAGTGCAGGGCGCAGGCGCCGGCCAGACGGTATTGTCCTTCAAGGGCCAGACCGGCGCGGGCGAGGGCCTGCTCGTCACCTCCGACCGCGTCGTGCTGGAGGATTTCGCCGTCGAGGACACCAAGGGCGACGGCGTGAAGTCCAAGGGCTCCGACCAGATCACCTTCCGCAATCTCTCCGTCGTGTGGACCGGCGGGCCGAAGGCCGAGAACGGCGCCTACGGCGTCTATCCGGTCTCGTCCAAGAACGTGCTGATCGACGGCGTGTTCGTCTCCGGCGCGTCGGACGCCGGCATCTATGTCGGCCAGAGCGAGGACATCGTCGTCCGCAACAGCCGCGCCGAATACAACGTCGCCGGCATCGAGATCGAGAACTCGAAGCGCGCCGATGTGACCAAGAACACCGTCACCCACAACACCGGCGGCATCCTGGTCTTCGACCTGCCGAACCTTCCGGTCCAGGGCGGGCAAGACGTGCGCGTCTTCGACAATGACGTGGTCGAGAACGACACCCCCAACTTTGCACCCAAGGGCAACATCGTCGGCATCGTGCCCAAGGGCATGGGCGTGATGGTGATGGCCAACCGCAACGTCCATGTCTTCGGCAACCGCTTCGACAAGAACGGCACGGCGCATGTGCTGATCGCCGCCTATCCGAACGAGTATGACGACGACAATTACATGTTCGTGCCGCGGGGCGTCTACGTCCACGGCAATACCTATGGCGAGGGCGGCTTCGCGCCGGACGGAGAGGTCGGCAAGATCATCACCGACGTGTCCGGCACGCCGGTTCCCGATATCGTCTGGGATGGCGTGACCCGGATTCCGGAATACTTCTCCTGGGTCAACGCCGAGGACCAGGTCTACATCGACGAGGCCGAGGGCACGACCTTCGCCAATCTCAAGATGATCTCGCAGATGCTGCTTCCGTGGAGCACGTCTCCCGACACCGATATTTCCGGCTACAAGGGCTCGCTGCCCGAACCGGCGCCGGTGAAGCTGCCGCAGGACAACGGGGCTTGATCATGCGCAGGCTTCTGGCGGCCGGCCTTTTCGCGGTCGCCGCCATCATCGGCGGCGGCGGCTCGGCTCACGCCGTCTCCTCCGAAGCCATCCTCGCCGCCAAGCCGCCGAAACTGCTCTCCGAATTCGGCTTCTTCGTCGACGGCGCCAGGCAGGTGCCAGCCGAAGGCGTGGTGCCCTACCACCTCGCGACGCCGCTCTTCACGGATTTCGCCGAGAAGTTCCGCTTCGTGCATGTCCCCGCAGGACAGGCTGCGACCTACGACCCGGACGAGGCATTCGACTTCCCGGTCGGCACGGCGCTGATCAAGACTTTCGCCTTTCCGGCAGACCTGCGCGCGCCCGACAAGGATGTCCGGCTGATCGAGACCCGCGTCCTGGTCAGACAGGACAGCGGCTGGCAGGCCTGGGCCTATGTCTGGAACGCCGACCAGACGGAGGCGGAGCTGAAGATCGCCGGCGCGAAAGTCGATCTTGCCGTCACCGGCAAGGACGGCGCTCCGCTGTCCTTCACCTATGCCGTTCCCAACAAGAACCAGTGCAAGGGCTGCCACGCGCTCAACGGCGAGGTCACGCCGCTCGGACCCAAGGCGCGCAACCTCAATGTCGAGCATCCCTATCCATCGGGCGCGGAGAACCAGCTCGCACACTGGACGGCGGCCGGCATCCTGTCCGGGTCGCCGGCACCCGCCGATGCGCCGTCGGTGCCTGTGTGGGGCGATACAGCCGCGCCGACGGAGGCGCGCGCCCGCACCTGGCTCGACACCAACTGCGCCCACTGCCACCGCCGCGAAGGCCCCGCCTCCAATTCCGGCCTCTACCTCACCTGGGGCGAGAAGGATCCGGTCGCGATCGGCATCGGCAAGCGGCCGGTGGCTGCCGGTCGCGGCAGCGGCGATCGCGCCTTCGACATCGATCCGGGACATCCAGACAACTCGATCCTTCTCTACCGCGTCGAAAGCACCGAAGCCGGCGTGATGATGCCGGAGATCGGACGCACGCAAACGGATCCGGAGGCTGTGGCGCTGCTGCGCAAATGGGTCGAAGAGATGCGTTAACTCTCGGCTGCTAGACTGTTGCGGTTACACGTCTTCTCAGGGAGAGCGTAACACTGGATCACACAAAGTGATGCCAGGGACAGGCCCAGATATGGCACTAGTTTGTCAAAAGCGGGAATCGCGGCGGGGTAGTCGACAAGCATGACCAGGCGATATTTCGGCACGGACGGGATCCGGGGGCGCGCAAACAGTTTTCCGATGACGGCGGAAGTCGCCATGAAGGTCGGCATGGCGGCGGGAACGTCGTTCCAGCGCGGTTCGCATCGTCATCGAGTCGTCATCGGCAAGGACACGCGCCTCTCCGGCTACATGCTCGAAACGGCGATGGTCGCGGGCTTCTGCGCCGCCGGCATGGACGTGTTCCTGCTCGGCCCGGTGCCCACACCCGCGGTCGCGATGCTCTGCCGCTCGCTTCGCGCCGATCTCGGCGTGATGATCTCAGCCTCGCACAACGCCTACCAGGACAACGGCATCAAGCTGTTTGGCCCCGATGGCTACAAGCTGTCGGACGAGATCGAACTCAGGATCGAATCGCTGATCGAAACCGACCTGACCGCTTCGCTCGCCGATTCCGATACGCTCGGCCGCGCCAAGCGCATTGATGGCGTGCATGACCGCTATATCGAGTTCGCCAAGCGCACGCTGCCACGCTCGATGTCGCTCGCGGGCATGCGGGTCGTGATCGACTGCGCCAACGGCGCCGCCTACAAGGTCGCGCCGGCGGCGCTGTGGGAGCTCGGCGCCGAGGTGGTCACGATCAATGCCGAGCCCAACGGCATGAACATCAACCTCGAGTGCGGCTCGACCCATCCGATGGCGCTTTCCAAGAAGGTGCACGAGGTGCGCGCCGACATCGGCATCGCGCTCGACGGCGACGCCGATCGCATGGTCATCGTCGACGAGAACGGGACGCTGATCGACGGCGACCAGATCATGGCGCTGATCGCCGAGGCCTGGCACGAGAGCGGGCGCCTCGCCGGAGGCGGCGTGGTCGCGACCGTCATGTCCAATCTCGGCCTCGAGCGCTATCTCGGCGATCTCGGCCTGTCGCTCCACCGCACCAAGGTCGGCGACCGCTATGTCGTCGAATACATGCGCGCGCACGGCTTCAACGTCGGCGGCGAACAGTCCGGCCATATCGTCCTGTCCGATTTCGCCACGACCGGCGACGGCCTTGTCTCCGCGCTGCAGGTGCTCGCCTGCATCAAGCGGGCCGGGAAGCCCGCGAGCGAGGTCTGCCGCAAGTTCGAGCCGGTGCCGCAGGTCCTGAAGAATGTCCGCTTCACGGGCGGCAAGCCGCTCGAGAGCGATCCGGTCAAGGCGATGATCGAGGAAGCGCGCACGCGCCTCGGCAAGTCCGGCCGCCTCGTCATCCGTCCGTCCGGCACCGAGCCGCTCATCCGGGTGATGGCGGAAGCCGATGATCGCGGTCTGGTGGAGACCGTCGTCAACGACATCGTCGGCGCGATTTCGGCGATCCGCACGGCCGCCTGAGCCTTTTCCGATAGCATCTGAAACATGCTCCCGTGCGCCCTGCGCGGGAGCACATTGCATTGATTCCCAAGCATTATTCGAAGAGTCATGGTTAAGTTGCAGGGTTAATCCAGCCTTAACCTTTCCACTTCATTATCCAAACCCGGGATCAAGCGAATCCGCCAGCAACGCGCTACCGGGTCGAGAGGGTGAAGGATATGGTCACACACGTGAAGAAGACGCTGATCGGCGCCGCGTTTATGGCGGCTGGCGTCGTGCCGGCATTGGCAGCCGATCCGTACGAGCCGCCGGTGTATGCGCCGGAGCCCGTTTACACGCAGCCCGAGCCGGAGCCGGTCGACTACGGCGGCTGGTATATCCGCGGCGACCTCGACTACCACGCGACCAAGTTCCGTGGCGCCGATTACATCACCTACGGCCCGCCTCCCGGCACCGGCACGTTCGATTTCGGCGACATCGATCCGTCTTGGTCGGTCGGCGGCGGCGTCGGCTACCAGGTCAGCAGATATCTGCGCACCGACCTGACCCTCGACTGGATGGGCAAGGCGGACTTCAACGGCCAGACGTCCGGCACCTGCGGCGGCATTCCCTGCGTGTCGGTCGACACGTCGGCGATGAGCGCGCTTCTGCTCCTTGCCAACGCCTATGCCGAGTTCGGCACCTGGCACGGCATCACGCCTTATGTCGGCGCCGGTATCGGTGGCGCCTATGTAAAGTGGGACGACCTGCGCAATACGGCGGGCGGTATCACGACGATCCATGACGGTTCCGCAAACTGGCGCTTCGCCTGGGCGCTGATGGCCGGTGCATCCTACTGCCTGACCAACGATCTCCAGCTCGATGCCGGTTATCGTTACACCAACGTCGCGGGCGGCCGCATGTTCGAATATGCCGGCGGCGTCGCCCCCGGCTTCGACAGGGGCTTCGATATCCACGAAGGCCGGGTGGGCCTGCGCTATCAGTTCGGCGGCCGCAGCGCCTGCTATGAGCCGGAGCCGGTCGCCTACGAGCCGCCGGTCGACCCGCCGGTCTACAAGTAGATTATCCCGACCCGATCATCGAACCGCCCGGAGAAATCCGGGCGGTTTTTCTTTGCCCGACCGTCGAAGTTCCCGCCGGTGAGAGGATCGCCGCATGGTTAACCGGCGTTTAACCAAGATGGTTAACAGTGGGCCAATACAGAAAGGCCAGGACGCGAATCGGTCTGGCCGGGATTTCGGAGTTGGACCCAATGCGACTGTCCCTGTGCACCGCCCTGCCGATCGTCCTCCTCGCACTGGCGCCGTCGTCTGGTGCCCTCGCGGCGGACTATGAACCGCCGATGGTCATCGACACGCCGGAAGAGTATGCGCCGGTCGAGGTCGGCAATGGATGGTACCTGCGCGGCGACATCGGCTACGCCTTCAGCAGCAGCGCGAACGGCAACTTCGAATATCGCACCTTCGATCCGATCACCGCGACCTACGGCCAGTCCATCTTCGACACCGCGGCGCTGGGCCTGGACCTCTCCTACGGCTTTGGCGTCGGTTACCAGTATAACGAATATATCCGCGGCGACCTGACGCTGGACGCCTTCTCCGGCCGCTTCGACGGGACGACCGTCAGCGCCAGCCCCTGCGTGACCGGCGATCCCGCCTATGCCGGCACGACCTGCCGCTCGGAGGACGGCGCCGGCTTCACCGCGGTTTCGGCGATGGCCAACGGCTATGTCGACCTCGGCACCTATGCCGGCTTCACCCCCTACGTCGGCGCGGGCGCAGGCGTGACCTACATGTCGTGGGGCGACCTCACCAGCCGCACCTACTGCGTCGGCGGCGTTGCCTGCCCGCCGCCCGGCGGCGTGATCACGACGACGGTTCATCCCGGGGAGAACAGCTGGCGCTTCACTTACGCATTCATGGGCGGCGTCGCGTTCGACATCAGCCGCAACCTGAAACTCGACGTCGGCTACAAGTATACCCGCATCGCCGGGGGCGACATGTTCGGCTGGGATGCGGGAACGGCCGCGGTCGGCGCCACGGGAGTGCAGGGTCGCGATCCCGGGCTGTCCAAGCACGACGTTCGAGTCGGCCTGCGCTACGCTCTCTGGTAGGCGACGGTTCCCACCTGTTGCGAACGAGGCGGGCTTCGGCCCGCCTCTTGCGTTTGCGGTGCCGGCGGTGCGCCGCGCATGACGCATCGGGAACAGCTAGCGTCGTCGCGGCGATATTTTTCTTGACGGCGAGGCGCCGAGCCAATATCGCCACACGTGGGCCACCCCTCCCCAACGAGCGGGCTTACTATCTGGAAGGATAGACCACGATGACGACGACCGTCTCCACGCCGGCAGCGCGCCCGGCAAACCCCAATTTCTCCTCCGGACCCTGTGCGAAACGACTTGGCTGGTCGCTCGACGCGCTTGTGAACGCGGCTCTGGGCCGCTCTCACCGCGCCAAGATCGGCAAGGACAAGCTGGCGCTCGCAATCGAGCTCACGCGACAGGTTCTGCAAGTCCCGGAAGATTACCGCATCGGCATCGTTCCCGCGTCCGACACGGGCGCCGTCGAGATGGCGCTCTGGTCGCTGCTCGGCCAGCGCGGCGTCGACATGGTCGCCTGGGAGTCGTTCGGCTCCGGCTGGGTCACCGACGTGGTCAAGCAGCTCAAGCTCGCCGACGTCCGAACCATCGAGGCCGGATATGGCAAGCTGCCCGATCTTTCCCAGATCGATTTCGACCGCGACGTGGTCTTCACCTGGAACGGCACGACCTCGGGCGTGCGCGTGCCGAACGGCGACTTCATCCCGGCCGCGCGCGGCGGCCTGACCATCTGCGACGCGACCTCCGCGGCCTTCGCGCAGAAGCTCGATTTCGCCAAGCTCGATGTCGTCACCTTCTCCTGGCAGAAGGTGCTGGGCGGCGAGGGCGCGCATGGCATGCTGATCCTGAGCCCCCGCGCGGTCGAGCGGCTGGAAAGCTACAAGCCGGCCTGGCCGCTCCCGAAGATCTTCCGCCTCACCTCCGGCGGCAAGCTCATCGAAGGCATCTTCAAGGGCGAGACGATCAACACGCCGTCCATGCTCTGCGTCGAAGACTATCTCGACGCGCTACATTGGGCGAAGGGGATTGGCGGGCTCGACGCGCTGGTTGCCCGCGCCGACGCAAACGCGGCGGTGATCGACCGATTCGTCCAGGCCTCGTCCTGGCTTGGCCATCTCGCGACCGACCCGGCGAGCCGCTCCAACACCTCGGTCTGCCTGACGATCACCGATCCGGAGGTTACCTCGCTCGACGTCAAGGCGCAGGAGGCCTTTGCCAAGGCGATCGTCTCGGCACTCGACAAGGCGGGCGTCGCCTACGACATCGGCCACTACCGCGACGCGCCGGTCGGCTTCCGCATCTGGTGCGGCGCCACCGTCGAGACCTCCGATCTCGAGGCGCTGATGCCCTGGCTCGACTGGGCGTTCGTGCAGCAGAAGGCGGCGTTGAAGGCCGCGGCCTGATCTTTTCGGCGGCGCGGTCTGTCCGCGCCGCCCCTTCACCCAACCCGAACCGACTCATTCAAGGAGGCACACCCATGCCCCGCGTTCTCGTTTCCGACAAACTTTCCCCCACGGCCGTGCAGATCTTCAAGGATCGCGGCGTCGAGGTCGACTACCTGCCCGATCTCGGCAAGGACAAGGACAAGCTGCTCGAAATCATCGGCCAGTATGACGGGCTCGCCATCCGCTCGGCGACCAAGGTCACCGAGAAGCTGATCAACGCCGCGACCAAGCTCAAGGTGATCGGCCGCGCCGGCATCGGCGTCGACAATGTCGACATCCCGGCCGCCAGCCGCAAGGGCATCATCGTGATGAACACGCCCTTCGGCAATTCGATCACCACCGCCGAGCATGCGATTGCGATGATGTTCGCGCTCGCCCGCGAATTGCCGGAGGCCAGCGCCTCCACCAAGGCCGGCAAGTGGGAGAAGAACCGCTTCATGGGCGTCGAGATCACCGGCAAGACGCTAGGCATCGTCGGCTGCGGCAATATCGGCTCGATCGTCGCGACCCGCGCGGTCGGCCTCAAGATGCACGTCATCGCCTTCGATCCATTCCTGTCGGACAGCCGCGCCGAGGAGCTCGGCGTCGAGAAGGTGGAGCTCGACGAGTTGTACGCCCGTGCCGACTTCATCACGCTGCACACGCCGATGACCGACAAGACCCGCGGAATGATCAACGCGGACGCGATCGCCAAGATGAAGAAGGGCGTGCGCATCATCAACTGCGCCCGCGGTGGCCTGATCGTCGAGCCGGATCTGCTCGCGGGGCTGAAGAGCGGCAAGGTGGCTGGTGCTGCGCTCGACGTGTTCGAGGTCGAACCTGCTACCGAAAGCCCGTTCTTCGGCCTGGAGAACGTCATCGCCACGCCGCATCTCGGCGCGTCCACGAGCGAAGCCCAGGAGAACGTCGCGCTGCAGGTCGCCGAGCAGATGTCGGACTACCTGATCAAGGGCGCCGTCACCAACGCCATCAACATGCCGTCGATCACGGCCGAGGAAGCGCCGAAGCTGAAGCCCTTCGTCAAGCTCGCCGAAGTGCTCGGCGCCTTCGTCGGCCAGGTGACGGAAGAGCCGATCAAGGAGGTCGAGATCCTGTTCGACGGCTCCACCGCCGCGATGAACACGCGAGCGCTGATTTCGGCGGCGCTTGCCGGCCTCATCCGGCCGCAGGTGTCCGACGTCAACATGGTGTCGGCGCCGATCATGGTGAAGGAGCGCGGCATCGTTCTCTCCGAGGTCAAGCGCGACAAGTCGGGCGTTTTCGACGGCTACATCAAGCTGACAGTGACGACCGAGAAGCAGACCCGCTCGATCGCCGGCACCTGCTTCTCCGACCACAAGCCGCGCTTCATCCAGATCAAGGGCATCAATCTCGACGCCGAGGTCGGGCAGCACATGCTCTATACGACCAATCCCGATGCACCCGGCATCATCGGCCTGCTCGGCACGATCTGCGGCCAGAACGGCGTCAACATCGCCAACTTCCAGCTCGGCCGCAACAGGCCGGGCGGCGACGCGATCGCGCTGCTCTACCTCGACGCGCCGTTCCCCGAGAGCGTGCTCGCCGAACTGCGCGCCAACCCGAAGATCGCGTCGGCCAAGCCGCTCACCTTCGACGTCGCGGCAGCGTAGATCGACAGAGACGGCTCTTCCGAACAAGGCGGGCGCGGCGCGAGCCGCGCCTATTGTCTGACCTGCGCGTCTATCCGTGCGCCCGCCGCCCGCTCCATTCGGCAATACCGATGCCGCCCAGCACCAGCACGATCGCCAGCGCGTGATAGGGCTCGAACGCCTCGCCGATGATCAGGATGGCGAGCAGCGTGCCGAAGATCGGGACGAGATTGATGAACAGGCCGGCGCGATTGGCGCCAATCAGCTCGACGCCGCGGATATAGAACGATTGCGCGAGGAGCGAGGGGAAGACGACCGTGTAGATCACGATCAGCCACCCCTGCGTATCCGGCCAGATCCCCGAACCGCTTTCAAATTCATAGACGATGAACGGGATCGAGGTGACGGTGGCGGAAAAGGTCAGCGCGACAATCATCGTCTGCCAGTGGATCGCCGGCTTGTAGCGGAGCATGACCGTGTAACCACCGTAGAACAGGACCGCGAGCATCATCAGCGCATCGCCGCGGTTGAGATCAAGCGCGAGCAGGCGATACGGATCGCCGTGGCTTGCCACCACGCCGACGCCGACGACCGAGAGAAGAAAGCCGACGACCTGCAGCCCGGTGACGCGCGTGCCGAAGATCAGGAAGTTCAGGACGAACACGACGAGTGGCATCGCCGCGTGCTCGATCGAGCCGTTCACGGCCGTCGTGTGGAGCAGGGCGGTGTAGAAGGCGAGGTTGTAGGCCGAGAAGCCGACACCGCCCAGCACGAACAACAGGAGAAACGATTTTCGCGCGACGGCCCAATCCTGTTTCAGCCGTGGCCACGCGAAGGGGAGCAGGCACGCGCAGGCGAGCGCCCACCGCGCACCGGTGAGCAGCATGGGCGAGATATGGCCGACCGCGAGCTTGCCCGCGACGGCATTGCCGCCCCAGAACAGCGTGGTCAGGGCCAGGAGGACGTAGGCGAGCCGATGCATGGGCGGCAAGGCCTATGCGCAACGGCATGGCTTGGCAACCGCTCCACCCGCCGCATGCATTGCGCCAGACCGGGAAACTTCGCTCCCAACCTAAAGAAGGGTCGCGCCTCGAAACACTTGCCGCTATAGAAGCCACGAAAAACGGCGCGTCAGGCACGCGCATCCGGGGAAGGCAACATGGCAAACGTGGTGGTCGTCGGCTCGCAATGGGGCGACGAGGGCAAGGGCAAGATCGTCGACTGGCTGGCGGACAGGGCCGACGTGGTCGTGCGCTTTCATGGCGGCCACAATGCCGGGCACACGCTGGTGATCAACGGCGTCAGCTACAAGCTCGCGCTCCTTCCGTCCGGTCTCGTCCAGGGCAAGCTGTCGGTGATCGGCAACGGTGTCGTGGTCGATCCGCATCACTTCGTCCAGGAAGTCGCAAAGCTGCGGGCACAAGGCGTGACCATCACGCCGGAGATCCTGCGCATCGCCGACAACGCCCCGCTGATCCTGTCGCTGCATCGCGAACTTGACGGTATTCGCGAGGATGCGTCCTCCGCGCTTAAGATCGGCACGACGCGGCGCGGCATCGGCCCGGCCTACGAGGACAAGGTCGGCCGCCGGTCGATCCGCCTAGTCGATCTGGCGGAGCCGGAAACGCTTATGCTCAAGATCGAGCGCCTGCTGACCCACCACAACGCCTTGCGTCGCGGCATGGGGCTGGCGGAGATTTCCGCCGACGCGATCCACGAGGAATTGACCTCGATCGCCGACGAAATCCTGCCCTATATGGATCAGGTCTGGCGCGTTCTCGACGAGAAGCGCCGCGCGGGCGCCCGCATTCTGTTCGAAGGCGCGCAGGGCGCCCTGCTCGACAACGACCACGGCACCTATCCCTTCGTCACCTCATCGAACACGGTCGCGGGGCAGGCCGCCGCCGGTTCGGGGCTGGGGCCGACGGCGATCGGCTACGTGCTCGGCATCACCAAGGCCTACACGACGCGCGTCGGAGAGGGGCCGTTCCCGTGCGAACTCGACGACGAGGTGGGCCGCCACCTGGCAACCGTCGGCCGGGAGGTCGGCGTCAACACCGGACGTCCGCGCCGCTGCGGCTGGTTCGACGCCGTGCTGGTGCGCCAGACCGTGAAGACGTCGGGCATCACCGGCATCGCGCTGACGAAGCTCGACGTGCTGGACGGGCTGAAGGAGATCAAGATCTGCGTCGCCTACGAACTCGACGGACGCAGGGTCGACTATCTCCCGGCGTCGATGCGCGCACAGGCGGCGGTCACGCCGATCTATGAGACGTTCGAGGGATGGTCGCAGACGACGGCCGGCGCCCGGAGCTGGTCCGAACTTCCGGCCCAGGCGATCAAGTATGTCCGCCGCGTCGAAGAACTGATCGGCGCGCCGGTCGCCTTGCTGTCAACAAGTCCGGAACGTGACGATACGATTCTTGTGACGGACCCGTTTGAAGATTAGAGCATTTGTGACAATCATCGCCGCGCGCACCATCATCTGGACAAAAAGAGGGGCCAGAGCGGCACCGCACAGCAAAGTGGAAGTATCCTGAATGGCGGATTTCGTCGCGGTTCTGAAGAAGACGCTCGACGGACTGGGGGAAACGACCCCGGAGATACGGGCGCGCGTCTACGAAAAGGCCCGCACGACGATTTCGGCGAAGCTCGCTGCCATCACACCGCCGCCGGCTCCGACCGTCATCGAAAGACAGAAGGCGGCGCTCGAGCAGGCTATCAAGACCATCGAAGCCGAGTATTCAGCGCCGCCCCCGCCACCTTCGGGTGACGACTTCGATGTATTGATGAAGAGCCTCGAGACTCCGGCCAAGGCAGCCCCGCCGGCTGCGAAGCGGCCCACTGTCCCGCCAGCCGCGTCGAACGAACAGCGCAAGCCCGAGCCTGCGGCCGATCCGTTCGCGGGCCCGTCGGCGGATGGCGCTTCGTCCGAGGCAGTCTCGCGCGGGCTTGCCGCCGACCGCCTGGCGTCCGATCCTCTCGCCCGCACACCGCGCGCCGCTTCGCGCGGCCGATTGGGTCTGGCGGCCGTCGCGCTGATCGTGCTCGTCTTTGCCGGCGCAGCCGGATATGCCGTATGGCTCAATCGCGTCGAAGTCCTTGCAATGCTCGGCCTCGGGCAGCCTGCCCCGCAGGGAGAGGCGGCGGCACCCGCCGCGCCCGCCAAGCCCGAGCCCGCGGTGGCAAAGGTGGAGCCGGAGACACCGGCGCCGGGCAACGAGACGGTCCAGAAATTCACCCAGAAGCTCAACGTCGACGGGACCGAGACCGACCAGGGGCCGGCCGCTGGAACGCCCGGCGTGGGCGAGGGCACCTCGGTGGCCGCGTTGACGGTTCAGCCGCCGGGCACGGTTCCGGAAACGCCGTCAGCTCCCGCGACGATGCCTCCCGGAACAGATGCGACATCTCCCCAAGTGCCTGCCGCGCCAGAGACGCCGGCCGGCGCCGAGACGGCACAGGCGCAGCCCGCCGCCCCTGCGGAACCGCAAGGCGAGCAGCCTGCCGCCGTGCCCGTCGGCCAACGCGCGATCTTCTACGAGGAGCGCACGAGCGCGAGCGGCGGATCGGCCGAGTCCGGCAGCACTGTGTGGTCGCTGGTGCAGGAATCGCCCGGCGGCGACCGGCCGCCCGAACCTGCGATCCGGGCCGACGCCAGGATTCCGGGGAAGGACATCCAGCTCCGCATGACGATCCGGCGCAATGGGGATCCGACGCTGCCCGCCAGCCATATCGTCGAGCTCATCTTCCTCACGCCCGACAATTTCGAAGGCGGAGTGATCGACAACCTCCTGCGAATGACGATGAAGGAAACCGAGGAGGCCACCGGCAATCCGGTGCTCGGCGTTCCCGCCAAGATCGGCGACGGCTTCTTCCTCATCGCCCTGTCGGACGGCAAGGCGGAATCGGACGCCAACATGCAGCTCTTCCGGCGCATGAAGTGGATCGACATCCCGATCGTCTACCGGTCCGGCCGCCGTGCGCTGATGACGCTCGAGCGTGGACTTCCCGGCGACAAGGTGTTCGAGGACGCGCAGCGAGCCTGGAGCCAGCCGAACGGCTGAGCCAGGCAGTCAATCAAAACAAAACGGCGCGGGGTGGGAACCCCGCGCCGTTCTTGCTTTAATGCGATGCCCGTCAGTGGGCCGGCGAAGCCTCGACCGTGCGCAACGCCTGCATCTGGCGCTTGGCGGCGGCCTTGACCGCGTCCTGCACCTTCTCGAACGCGCGCACCTCGATCTGACGCACGCGCTCGCGCGAGATGTCGAACTCTGCCGACAGTTCCTCGAGCGTCATCGGGTCGTCGGCCAGGCGGCGCGCCTCGAAGATGCGCCGTTCGCGGTCGTTGAGGACCGAAAGCGCCCCCGCCAACATCGACCGGCGGTTTTCCAGTTCGTCCTGCTCGACGAGCATTTCTTCCTGGTTGGAGTGCTCGTCGACCAGCCAGTCCTGCCATTCGCCCGACTCGCCCTCAGACGCGCGGATCGGCGCGTTGAGCGAGGCGTCGCCGGACAGGCGGCGGTTCATCGACACCACCTCTTCCTTGGACACGTTGAGGCGGGTCGCGATCTCCTGGACCTGTTCGGGGTTGAGGTCGCCGTCGTCCAGCGCCTGGATCTTGCTCTTCACCTTGCGCAGGTTGAAGAACAGCCGCTTCTGGTTCGCGGTGGTGCCCATCTTCACGAGGCTCCACGAGCGCAGGATATATTCCTGGATCGACGCCTTGATCCACCACATGGCGTAGGTCGCCAGCCGGAAGCCGCGCTCCGGCTCGAATTTCTTCACGGCCTGCATCAGGCCGACATTGCCTTCGGAAATCACTTCGCCGATCGGCAGGCCATAGCCGCGGTAGCCCATCGCGATCTTCGCGACTAGACGCAGGTGGCTGGTGACGAGCTTGTGAGCGGCAGTGGTGTCGCTATGCTCGGCATAGCGCTTGGCAAGCATGTATTCTTCTTCCGGCTGAAGCATCGGAAAGCGGCGGATCTCCTCGAGATACCGCGAAAGACCGCCTTCGCCGGAAACGATGCTGGGTAGTGACTGGGCCATTGTAGCGCCCTCCCTCTCATGAATATCGCGCCCCCGGACACGGCGGGCGCTCCCTCCACGGGCCGGACTCGCACCCGCGGACCTGTCCCTTATAAAGGAACAATCGCGGCAATAACATGGTCACCATTGGAAACTTACTCACTGTCACGCACAAGTGAACAATGCTGCCACCGTCCGCAACCGGCGAGCCGTTACCAGCGCGTCTTCTCTCCCGGCGCCGAGGGCTCGATGGCGAGAGCGTGCACGCCGGCATCAAGCTCGTCGGCCAGGAGCTTGTTGATGGCCCGATGGCGCTCGACGCGGCTCATCGTCGCAAAGGCGGGCGAGACGATCCTGACGCGGAAGTGAGTCTCGCCGCCGCCATCGAAGGTGGCGTGATGGCCGGATTCGGAATGATGGTGGCCGGCGTGCAGGTGGCTTTCGTTGAGGACAAGGAGGCGTTCCGGCGCAAAGGCGTCGCGCAGCTTCGTTTCGATCAACTGCTGAATGGACATTTCGGGTCTCCGCGACCATATGGGGGAGGAAGCCCCAACATTGAGGTCCGATTCACGCGATAGGTTCATTGTCGCGTGAAAGTCAATTCTTGTATCCATCCGCGAAGCACCCATAATCCGCCGATGACCGCCTATTCGAAAATTTTCGATCGGATCAAGGTCCGACCCGACGCCAAGGCCGAGGCGGCCTCGCGCTCGCCTGCCTGCCAGTGGGACGGCTGCGCCGAGGCCGGCACGCACAAGGCGCCCGTCGGCCGCATGCGCGAAGGCGAGTATTTCCGCTTCTGCATCAATCACGTGCGCGAATACAACAAGGGTTACAATTACTTCTCCGGTCTGCGCGATACCGACATCGCGCGCTTCCAGAAGGAGGCGCTGACCGGGCACCGGCCGACCTGGACGATGGGCGTCAACGCCGCCGCGCGCTCCATGCCGGAGTTCTCGTCGAAGCGCTCCGGCAGGGCAGGCTACTACAACCGCGTGCGCGACCCCTTCAATCTGTTCGGCGGCACCGGCGGCTACCAGCCGCCTGAGCGCTCCCGCAAGGCGCGCCCGCTTGAGGCCAAGGCGCTCGAAACGCTTGGCCTTGCCGCGAATGCGACTGGCGAAGCGATCAAGGCGCGCTATAAACAGCTGGTGAAACAGCACCATCCGGATGCCAACGGCGGCAATCGAGGGTCTGAAGATCGCTTTCGGGACGTGATCCAGGCATACCGGCTTCTGAAGCAGTCCGGTTTCTGCTGACGGCGGATCGACCGTTCCGAAGCCGGGCAAGTTTCTTGGCCCGGGTGTTTCCACCCGGACCGGATTTGGTCTAAAGACAGCCCGAAAATGAACTGAATGCTGCGCGGAGCGGATTTCCGCCCGTGCTGGAGGCGTGATGAACAGGGTCGATCGCGACATAGCCAACCTGCCGGACACGACGGTGCCGGTGAAACAGACATTCGGCTTCGAGTCGAAGATGGTGGTCCCCGCCTATTCGATGGCCGACGAACATGTTCCCGACCTCGACCCGGACTATATTTTCGACGAGGCGACGACGCTTGCGATCCTTGCCGGCTTCGCCTTCAACCGCCGCGTCATCGTGTCCGGCTATCATGGCACCGGCAAGTCGACCCATATCGAGCAGGTCGCCGCGCGCCTCAACTGGCCGTGTGTGCGCGTCAATCTCGACAGCCACGTCAGCCGCATCGATCTCGTCGGCAAGGACGCGATCGTGGTCAAGGACGGCATGCAGGTCACGGAGTTCCGCGACGGCATCCTGCCCTGGGCCTACCAGCACAATGTCGCGCTCGTGTTCGACGAATACGACGCGGGCCGCCCGGACGTGATGTTCGTCATCCAGCGCGTGCTGGAAGCCTCCGGCCGCCTGACGCTGCTTGACCAGTCCAGGGTCATCCGCCCGCACCCGGCCTTCCGCCTGTTCGCCACGGCCAATACGGTCGGCCTCGGCGACACGACCGGCCTCTACCACGGCACGCAGCAGATCAACCAGGCGCAGATGGACCGCTGGTCGATCATCACTACGCTCAACTATCTGCCGCACGACAACGAAGTCGCGATCGTGCTGGCCAAGGCCAAGCACTTCCGGACCGACAAGGGCCGCGACATCGTCAACAAGATGGTGCGCGTCGCCGACATGACGCGTTCGGCGTTCATCAATGGCGACCTGTCGACCGTAATGAGCCCGCGCACCGTGATCACTTGGGCCGAGAACGCCGAGATCTTCGGCAATATCGGTATGGCCTTCCGACTCACTTTCCTCAACAAGTGCGACGAACTCGAACGCTCGGTCGTCGCCGAGTTCTACCAGCGTGCCTTCGGCGAGGAGCTGAAGGAAAGCGCGATCAACGTGGTGCTGGGCTGACGAAGCAACATGGCCGGACCCGGCGACAACACGAGGGGTAAACCCAAGGCCGCCAATGACGGCGAGGTGATGAAGCGCGCCATCTCGGTGTGCATGCGCGCCATCTCGGGCGATCCGGCGCTGGAGGTCAGCTTCGCCAAGGACAAGCCGGCGCTGGCCGCCAACCGCGCCCGCCTGCCGGAAATCCCGAAGAAGCCGACGCCCACCGACGTCGCGGTCACCCGAGGTCTCGGCGATTCGATGGCGCTCAGGCGCGCCTGCCACGACGCGGCCGTCCATTCGCGGCTGGCGCCCGAGGGCAAGCAGGCGCGCGCCGTGTTCGACGCGGTCGAGCAAGCGCGGGTGGAGGCCATCGGCGCGCGTGCCATGACCGGTGTCGGCGACAATCTCGCCTCGATGCTCGAAGACCGGTTCCTCAAGGCCAATCTGGGCGGCGTGACCGAGCGCGCGGACGCGCCGCTGGAAGATGCGATTGCGCTCATGGTGCGCGAGCGGCTCACCGGACGGCCGATCCCGCGCAGCGGCGAGAAGGTCGTGTCGCTGTGGCGCGACTGGATCCAGGACAAGGCCGGCGAGGATTTCGAGGAGTTGGAAGGCGCGCTGCAGGACCAGAACGCCTTTGCCCGGGTCGTGCGCGACATGCTCGTCTCGATGGAGATGGCCGACGAACTCGGCGACGACCAGCAGTCGGAAGATGCCCAGGACGATGACGACCAGCCCGAGGGCGAGGATCAGAGCGAGGAGGGCGGCGAGGACGATTCGGGCGGAGAGCAGTCGCAGAGCGAGGACAGCGAGTCGTCCGGCGAAGAGCAGGAAGCCGGCGAGATGGAGGCGGCGGATGCCACTTCCGACGACATGTCCGACGACGACACCGATTCGGAGACCCCCGGCGAATCGCGCCGGCCCGAACCGTCGCTGACGAATCTGCCACCCGACTTCGACTACAAGATCTTCACCACCCAGTTCGACGAGACGGTCGGCGCCGAGGACCTGTGCGACGAGGAGGAACTCGACCGCCTGCGCGCCTTCCTCGACAAGCAGCTCGCCAACCTTCAGGGCGTGGTGGGCCGCCTCGCCAACCGCCTCCAGCGCCGCCTTATGGCGCAGCAGAACCGCTCCTGGGACTTCGACCTGGAAGAGGGCTACCTCGATCCGGCGCGCCTCGTGCGCGTGGTTATCGATCCGATGCAGCCGCTCTCCTTCAAGCAGGAGCGCGACACCAAGTTCCGCGATACTGTCGTGACGCTGGTTCTCGACAATTCGGGCTCGATGCGCGGCCGTCCCATCACCGTGGCCGCAACCTGCGCCGACATCCTGGCGCGCACGCTGGAGCGCTGCGGCGTTTCGGTCGAGATCCTCGGCTTCACCACCAAAGCTTGGAAGGGCGGCCAGGCGCGCGAGAAGTGGCTGAAGGATGGCAAGCCGCCGACGCCCGGCCGGCTCAACGATCTGCGCCACATCATCTACAAGTCGGCCGACGCGCCCTGGCGGCGGGCGCGGCGCAATCTTGGACTGATGATGCGCGAAGGCTTGCTCAAGGAGAACATCGACGGCGAGGCGCTGCTGTGGGCGCACAACCGGCTGATCGCGCGGCCCGAGCAGCGCAAGATCCTGATGATGATCTCGGACGGTGCGCCGGTCGACGACTCGACGCTGTCGGTCAATCCGGGCAATTATCTCGAGCGGCATCTGCGCGCGGTGATCGACCTTATCGAGACGCGCTCGCCGGTCGAACTGCTCGCCATCGGCATCGGCCACGACGTGACGCGCTACTACCGCCGCGCCGTGACGATCGTCGATGCGGAGGAGCTGGCCGGCGCGATGACGGAGCAGCTCGCGTCGCTCTTCTCGGAAGAGACGGCGAAGGATGTCCGCCGCTCGGCGGGCATACCGCGCCGCCGCGGTCGCGCCGCGTGAGCCGCATGCGCCCTGTTGCGCGGCTCGCCTCGGCGCTGGCGTTGACGCTGGCGGCCGTTCTCGCGCCTTCGATGCTTGGCGCCGGCGCGGTCGTCGAGACGATGGAGATCCGCGCGCGGCCCATCACGCAGTTCCGTATCGGCTCAACCGAGACGAAGTTCGGCGAACTGGAGTTCGTCGGCGGGCTGGAACTGACCTCCCCGGGGCGGAATTTCGGCTCGCTGTCGGCGTTCCGCTTCCGCAAGCCGGGCGGTGACTTCATTGGCGTCGCCGACACCGGCTTCTGGTTCTTCGGCACGATGGAGCACGACGATCAGGGTCGCCCGTCCGGCGTATCCGGTTTCCGCATGATGGAAATGGTCGACGGCTCCGGCAAGCCGATCGGCGAGAAATGGGACACCGACGCGGAAGGGCTGGCGGTCAAGGATGATATCGCGACGGTCAGCTTCGAGCGCGGCCATCGCGTGTCCGAGTTCCGCATTGATCCGGACGGGATGGGCGCGCCGCTGCGCGACCTCGACCATGTCATCCCCTCCTACGAGCTGCGCCAGAACCGGGGCATGGAGACGATCGCGCACGCCCATCCGCACGGCATCCATGCCGGCGGCCGCGTCGTCGTCTCGGAGAAGAGTCTCGACAAGAACGGCAACATCTTCGCCGCTATCCTCGAAGGACCCGACGAGGGTATATTCACGGTCAAGCGCAACGGCGAGTTCGACATCACCGACGGGGCATTCCTGCCCAACGGCGACCTGCTGCTCCTCGAGCGCTCGTTTTCCATGGGTCGCGGCGTCGCAATGCGGCTGCGGCGGATCTACGGCGAATCCGTCCGGAAAGGCGCACTGGCCGACGGACCGGTGCTGCTCGAAGCCGACATGAGCTACCAGATCGACAATATGGAAGGGCTGGACGTCTGGCAGCGCGGCGACGGCGCGCTGATCGTGTCGCTCATCTCCGACGACAACCATTCGATCCTGCAGCGCAACGTCTATCTGGAATTCGTCCTGCGCGGCGAATAAGCGAGGTCCACGCGCCCGGCGCCGTTCACGCGGCTGCCGGCTGCACCCATTTCCAGGCGATCAGCCGGTAGGGAATCAGCGCGAACAAGGCGATCAAAAGCTTGACCGTCAGGTCGCCCAGCGCCCAGGAGATCCAGCGCGCGAGGTCCATCGAGCCGACGCCGAGCAACGGGGCCGCTTCGAGCGCGAAGCCGTCGTCCGGCCCGATGAAGGCGAACGCGCTCGCGAAGGCGACCGAGAAGAACACCGCCGTATCGACGATCGAGCCGGCGAGCGTGCCGATGATCGGCGCGCGCCACCACGACTGGCGGCGCAGCCAGTTGAAGACGGTGACATCCAGGAGCTGCGCGGAGAGGAAGGCTAGGCCCGAGGCGGCCGCGATCCGCACCAGCCGGTCGGCCGCCGTCTCGAATTCGATCAGGCCCCATTGGAACAGCAGCGGCGGCAGCAGGATCGAACAGGTCACCGCCAGCGCGAAACCGAAGAAGACGACACGGCGCGCCATCGCCGGGCCGTAGCGGCGGTTGGCGAGATCGGTGACCAGGAAGGCGAAGGGATAGGTGAACGCGCCCCAGGTCAGGATGTCGGCAAGCGACACGGCGCCGAGCTGGCCCTGGACGGGAAACTGGACGAGGACGTTGGACGCCACGACGACGATCGCCATCGCGGCCACGAAAGGCACGTATTTCGATACGGAAACCATTTTTTTATCCTGGGTGATGGCACCAGCGGAAAGGCCGCGATCTTAAAGTTCTGGAGCGTCCTTTGTGCGTCCAACCGGACGCACGGCGCTCCAGTGTGGCCCGGGGAAACGCGGATCAGGCCGCTTCGGCGGTCTGCTCTGCGAGCTTCTTGGCGATCTGCTTCTTCAACAGGCGGGCGCGCTGCGACAGATCGTCCGCCGACGACTTGACGAGGAAGGCGTCGAGGCCGCCACGGTGCTCGACCGAGCGCAGCGCGTTGGCCGAGATGCGCAGGCGCACGTTCTGGTTCAGCGCTTCCGAGATCAGCGTGACGCGCACCAGGTTCGGCAGGAAGCGGCGCTTGGTCTTGTTGTTGGCATGGCTGACATTATTGCCGTACTGCACGCCCTTGCCGGTGAGTTCGCATTCGCGGGACATTGTTCTTACCCTTGTTCGTCATCCAGGCCATATCGACATGAGCGCACCAAATCATGGGCGGCGCGCGGTCGATGTCAGGCGGCCTCTCGGAAAGTCGGCGTTCCATAGTGGCATTTGGCAAAAGCGTCAAGTTTGTCGGCCGACAAAAGCCGACAAACCGTAGGCCTCCGCCCCGGCGTCTGCCGCTCAGGGGACTTTCGGCTCGATCAGATCCCAGAGATTGCCGTAAAGGTCCTCGAACACCGCGACGGTGCCGTAGGCCTCGTGCCGCGGCGTCTTCCGGAAGTTGACGCCCGCCGCCGTCATCCGCGCATGGTCGCGCGCAAAGTCGGCGGTATGCAGGAAGAAGCCGACGCGGCCGCCGGTTTGATCGCCGATCCGCGCACGCTGCTCGTCCGTCGAGGCCTCCGCTAGGAGGAGAGGGGTCGTCCCCTCGCCGGGCGCGACCAGCACCCAGCGCTTGCCGCCGCCGAGCGCCGTGTCCTCGACCAGCCGGAAGTCCAGCGCGTCGCGGAACCAGGCAATCGCCTCGTCATAGTCGCGGACAAGAAAGGTGACAGCCCCGATGCGCTTGCCCGTCATGGCCGGACGATGTCGTGCTGGCCGATCAGTCGGCCGGACGGCAGTTCGTAGATGAGGATCGCCTCGCCCTGCGGGTCGAGTGCGACATGGAGCGAAAGGCGCCCGGTCGAGAGGCTCTGGGACAAGACGCGGGCGCCAGGCGGAATCACCAGCGGCGCCTTCGCAATCTCGCCGATCGGCGGGCTCGCCGTTTCGGCGGATGTCTCGGCGCTGTTCCAGTTCCTGTAGACAACGGCCAGGATCACAACCATAACCGCGAAGAACAGGATGCCCAGATTGATCGCCATGAAGCGCACCATCTTCTGCCGCACGCGCTCGGCGGCGGGGTCGAGCGGCTTCTCGTCCTGCTCCAGATCGGTATTGCGTCCCGCCATGTCCAACCTTGCCCGGTCCCGTCGATGATGAACGCCCCTGATAGCGAAGCGGGCTCGCCAAGGAAAGCGTATCTCGCGGGAGCGGACGCGGCCGGACAGCGACTCGACCAGTGGCTCGCGGGCGTCGCCGGCCCCGACCTGTCGCGCAGCCGCATCCAGGGATTGATCAAGGCGGGCGCCGTGACCGTCGCCGGCAAGGTCGTCGGCGAAGCGAAGCACAAGCTCTCCGGCGGCGAGGAGGTCGTGCTCGACGTGCCGGCTCCCACGCCGGCCGAGCCGGAGGGCGAGGACATCTCGCTCGATGTCCTCTACGAGGACGACCAGGTTATCGTCATCGACAAGCCCGCCGGCCTCGTCGTGCACCAGGGCGCGGGAAACTGGACCGGCACGCTGGTCAACGCGCTGATCCACCATTGCGGCGCGTCGCTGTCCGGCATTGGCGGCGTGGCGCGGCCCGGCATCGTCCACCGGCTCGACAAGGACACGAGCGGCGTCATGGTCGCGGCCAAGACCGACCTGGCGCACCGCGAACTGTCCGAAGCCTTCGCCGATCACGGGCATGAGGGCGAGCTTGAGCGCGCCTATCTCGCCCTCGTCTGGGGCACGCCCTCGCGCAAGGCCGGAATGATCG
The DNA here is from genome assembly GCF_024710845.1 of Mesorhizobium sp. Lineage (GTDB taxonomy): Bacteria > Pseudomonadota > Alphaproteobacteria > Rhizobiales > Rhizobiaceae > Mesorhizobium_A. Next base: position 82,118 of record NZ_JANJTZ010000052.1, on the reverse strand, counting down.
ATGCGCATCTCGGTCGCTCGACCAGGGACCGCACGCGCCAGGCCGTGGTGCCGGAAACGCGCGCCGACGCGCGCCACGCGGTCACTCATTTCGAAGTGCTCGAGACCTTCGGCGCGAAATATCCCGATGGCCCGGTTGCCAGCCTCGTCGAATGCCGGCTCGAAACCGGGCGGACGCACCAGATCAGGGTCCACATGGCGCATATCGGCCATCCGCTGATCGGCGACCGCGACTATGGCGGCGGCTTCCGCACCAAGTCCAACAGGCTGCCGGAGGATGTGCGCAAGGTCGTCGACAGGTTCCCGCGCCAGGCGCTGCACGCCGGCCTGCTCGCCTTCGCCCATCCGGTGAGCGGCGAAGTGATGGAGTTCAAGGCGCCGCTGCCGGCCGACATGGCCGAGCTGATCGCGGCGCTGCGGACCCTTTGAGGGGCAGTGGATTGATCCGGGGAGATGTCGGCCCGTCCGGCCGTTTCAGGCCGGCAACGCATTGGTGATCCCGACTGGATTCGAACCAGTGACCCTCAGATTAGGAATCTGATGCTCTATCCTACTGAGCTACGGGACCACGCGCTGAGACACATAGCCGCTTCGGCCCGATCCGCCAAGATCATTGACCGATCGGATCTGCTTGCCGACATCCGGACCTAAATAGCGGTTTGACCTCGCTCAAAGCGGCGAGGCGCCGTGCCGGCTAAGGAAGGCATGCCCGGTGGCGGGGGCGGGACAGGGCGGCACTTGCCGAACCGCAAGGCTACGGTGTGGGCCGCCCTGTTTTCCGCCGTCCGGAATCCCCACCGCGCCGCGCCGCCGCCGAAATCACCGGGCCGGCAGGGCCTGCTCGGCGAGGCGGACCCAATAGCTGATGCCGTGCGGAATGGCTTCGTCGTTGAAGTCATAGGCAGGGTGATGAAGCCCCGCCGAATTGCCATTGCCGATGAAGATGAAGGCGCCGGGCCGGGCTTCCAGCATGTAGGAGAAGTCCTCGCCGCCCATGACCGGAGGCGTCGCCGGCTCGACATTCGGGGCGCCGGCGATCTCGCGCGCCACATCGGTGGCGAACGCCGTCTCGCGCGGGTCGTTGACCGTCACAGGGTAGTTCGAATCGTAGTCGATCTCGACGCGCGCCCCATGAGCGGCGGCCACGCCCGCGCAGATCTCGCGGATGCGCTTCTCGGCGATCGCCGCCATCTCCTTCTTCAGCGTGCGCACCGTGCCGGCGATCTCCGCCGTCTCGGGAATGATGTTATAGGCGTCGCCGGCGTGGAACTTGGTCACCGAGACGACGAGCGCCTCGATCGGGTCCGCGGTGCGCGAGACGATCGTCTGCAGCGCGCCGACGATCGCTGCCCCCGTCACGATCGGATCGACCGAGACGTGCGGCATCGCCGCGTGACCGCCGCGGCCGGAGATGGTGATCGTGAACTCCGCGGTCGCAGCCATGATCGGGCCGGGGCGGATCGCAAACCGGCCTACCGGCAGCCCCGGCATGTTGTGCATGCCGTAGACGCGCGAGATCGAGAAGCGCTCCATCATCCCGTCCTTGACCATCTCGTTGCCGCCGCCGCCGCCTTCCTCCGCTGGCTGGAAGATGACGGCGACCCGGCCGGCGAAATTGCGCGTCTCGGCGAGATATTTCGCAGCGCCCAGCAGCATGGCGGTGTGCCCGTCATGGCCGCAGGCGTGCATCTTGCCCGGCGTCGTCGACGCATAGGGCCTGCCTGTGGCCTCGGTGAGCGGCAGGGCGTCCATGTCGGCGCGCAGGCCGATCGTCTCGCCGGCCCCAAGCCGGCCCTGGATGATGCCGACCACGCCGGTCTTGCCGAGCCCGGTCACGATCTCGTCGCAGCCGAATTCCTCCAGCCTCGCCTTCACGAACGCCGCCGTCTTGAACACATCGAAGTTCAGTTCCGGGTTGCGATGCAGATTCTGCCGCCAGGCGGCGACCTCGTTCTGCAGTTCGGCGGCACGATTGAGAATCGGCATTGTCGGGGTGTTCTCCGCGGCGGTTCGAAATCTGGTGCAAGCACTTGGCTTTGTTGGGCCCAGATGGTCCTCTGCCATTTTGACGTCACATAGGCTAAGTAGTCCGCAACCTCACCGGCTGTCCGGGCGGCGCGTCTCGTTGCCGCCGGAGCTTAAGGACAGCGCGTCCGAACCTGCAAGGGGCGAGTTCGACAGAATGAACAGACCGACCGGATTCCTCAGGGCAGCGGCGGTGGCGTCGATCCTGTTCGGCTCGGCGCTGTCGGCCGATGCGGCTCCGTCGATGCTGGTCGACGCGAATACGGGCGTCGTGCTCGACAGCGAGCAGGCGTTCCAGCGCTGGTTTCCCGCGTCGCTGACAAAGCTCATGACCGCCTATGTGGCGTTCCGGGCGATCCAGCAGGGCGAGGTGACGCTCGAATCGCCGGTGCGAATCAGCGCCAAGGCGACGAACGAGCCGCCCAGCAAGATGGGCTACCCCGCCGGCACGGTGCTGACGCTGGACGCCGCACTCAAGATCATCATGGTCAAGTCCGCCAACGACGTCGCCACCGCGATCGCCGAAAGCCTCGGCGGCTCGCAGGAGGCGTTCGCGGCGCGCATGAACAGCGAGGCGAAGCGGCTCGGCATGACGAACTCGAACTTCGTCAATCCGCACGGCCTGCACGACGACCGGCAATACACGACCGCCCACGACCTCGCGGTGCTTGCGCTCGCGCTGCGCGCGCAGTTCCCGCAATACGCCTCCTATTTCAGCATCGAGGCGCTCGGTGCGGGCAAGGACGTGATCGAGAATCACAACACGCTGATCGGGCGCTTCACCGGGGCCGACGGCATGAAGACCGGCTACACCTGCCCGGCCGGCTACAATCTCGTCGCGTCGGCGACGCGCAACGGCCGCACGATGCTCGCCGTGGTCATCGGCGCCACATCGGTCGGCACCCGCGCCGACCGGGCGGCGGACCTGCTTGCCAAGGGCTTCTCGCTGCCTCCCGCCCAGAGCCCGAAGCTCTGGGAAGTCAAGGCCGCCGCCGCCGAGGAAGCGGCCCCGCCGATCAACATGCGCGACACGATCTGTACCAAAGAAGCCGCCAAGGAACGCCGCGAGGCGCTGGACGAGAAGGGGCGGCTGGTGTTCCGCTCGGCGCATCTGACCGGCGGCGAACTGCCGACGCCGCGCGTGACGCCGATCTCGATCGGCAACGCCACCGGTCCGGCCTCGCCCTTCATGCCGAAGGTCGAGCGGCCGGCGATGATCGGCAACATCCCGGTGCCCTTGCCCCGCCCCGACTACACGCCTCCCATCGAGGCGAGTGCCAAGGCGCCCTCCGACGGCGTCACGCAGTAGCGCGGATGAACCTGCCGCTCCCCGTTTCCGTGCTCACCGGCTTCCTTGGATCCGGCAAGACGACGCTGCTCAACCGGCTCCTCAAGGATCCGTCGCTCACCGACACTGCCGTCATCGTCAATGAATTCGGCGAAGTGGCGATCGACCACCTGCTGGTCGAGAGTTCCAGCGACGGCGTGATCGAGCTGTCCGGCGGCTGCATCTGCTGCACGGTGCGCGGCGACCTCGTCGACACGCTGGCGGGCATCGTCGACAGCATCCAGACGGGGCGTACGCCCTCGCTCAAGCGCGTGATCGTCGAAACGACAGGGCTCGCCGATCCGGTTCCGGTACTGCTATCGCTGATGGCGCATCCAGCGCTGATGCAGGCGTTCCGGCTGGACGGCGTGATCGCGACTGTCGATTCGATCAACGGCCTCGCCATGATCGACCGCCATCCAGAGGCTGCCCGGCAGATCGCGGTGGCCGACCGGATCGTCATCACCAAGACAGACATAGCTGCTGCTTCGCCCGATCTCATTGCGACCATCAGGCGCCTCAATCCTGGCGCGCCGATCGTGCCGTCCTCGGCGACCGCGAGCGTCGCGGACCTGTTCAATTGTGGCCTCTACGATCCCGCCACCAAGACGGCCGATGTCGGCCGCTGGCTGCGCGACGAGGCGATTCGCCAGGCCGAGCACGACGAGCACGATCATCACCACGACCATGACCATCATGGCCACGACCATCACCGGCACGACCGGATCCGCAGCTTCTCCCTGGTCGACGACAGGCCGGTGCCTTATTCCGCGATTGAGACCTTCCTCGATCTCCTGCGCTCGACGCAGGGCGAGCGGCTGCTGCGGATGAAGGGCGTCATCGAGCTCGCCGAAGATCCGTCGCGGCCGCTGGTGATCCACGGCGTGCAGTCGATGCTGCACCCGCCGGCGCGGCTGCCGTCATGGCCGCCCGGTCCGCGCGGCGTACGCCTCGTCATCATCGGTGACGGCCTGCCGGAAGACTATGTGCGGCGGCTGTTTGCGGCGATCACCGGACAGGTGGGCATCGGTGTGCCCGACCGCGCCGCCCTCGAGGACAATCCGCTGGCGATCGCAGGTTTCAAGGGCTGACGGATCGTGCCGGCCGCCGGCTCACCAGGAACCGGTGCCCGAACTCCGCCGCCTCTGTTTCGACCAATACGTGACCGGTCTCGCTGCAGAAGGCCGGGATGTCGATCGCCGCCAAAGGGTCGGTCGTCTCCAGCCAGATGCGGGCGCCGGGGCGCATCTTCGCCAGCCGCTTGCGCGCCTTGAGCACGGGGAGGGGGCAATTCAGCCCCCTGAGGTCGTAGATCGCAATCGGCCGGCTCATCAGCCGCCGAACAGGTTCCGGATGCGTTTGCGCACCGCCGTGACGGTGATCGCGGGTTCGGCCGCAGCCTGCTCGACCTTCGCTTCCGCCTTTTCTTCCGGCCTCGGCGCCTTCTTGGCCTCTTCCAGCGCGAGACGCTTGGCTTCGGCCTCGGCCTTGGCGCGTTCGGCGGCCAGCTTCTTCTCTTCGGCGGCGCGCTTCTTGGCGGCCTCGGCGGCTTCGAGTGCGGCCATCTTGCGGCCGAGTGGAGAATCGACGCGCCCCATCGTCGCGGTCGCGACCACGCGACCGTCCTTCAGCATCGACGGCGGCTCGAGCGGCACGCGCTCGCCGCGCGAGCGCTTCTTGCTCCAGTCGGCGACGAGGCTCGCCTCCTTGATGCCGAGGATCGATGCCTTCGGCGGCGGAGATGCCTTGCTCAGGGCGGCCGAGAACGCCTCCGTCTCCTTCGACTGGTGCGACTGATAGGCCGAGGCGAGAGTGTCGGGCATGGTCGCCGGCGGGCAGGCGGCGGTCGCGTCGAAGGACGCCTCTCCTTCGGGGAAACGATTGAAGACGTAGCGCTTCTCGCAGACATCGACCTTCGGCGGCACTTTCGTGATCTCGAAGTGGTCGTAGCCTTCCTTCAGCATCTTCCAGAAGGCGAAGTTCGGATCGTCCTTGTAGCGGGCCATGTTGGCCGCCGTCATGCGGAACGGGAACGCCTGGAATTGGAATGCCTGCTGGCCGCCGGCGAAGGCGTCGCGGGCGAAGGCATACACTTCCTGGATCTGGGCGTCGGTCAGCGAATAGCAGCCCGAAGACGAGCAGGCGCCGTGCACCATGAGGTGCGAGCCGGTGCGGCCCTGCGCGCGGTCATAGGCGTTCGGATAGCCGGTGTTGAAGGCGAGGTAATAGTTGGAGTTCGGGTTCATCTGCGCGGGCCCGACGGCGTAGAAGCCCTCCGGCGCCTGGCGGTCGCCTTCAGTGAACTTCGGACCCAGCTTCCCGGACCATTTGCAGATGCTGTAGCTGGTGACGAGATCGTAGCGTCCGTTCGACTTCTGCTTCCAGACTTCGAGGACGTTCTCTTCCTTGAACACCCGCAGCATAATCGGCGAGGTCTTCTGCATGCCCTTGGCAACGACGAGTTCCGTCATCTTGGACGAAAGGGCGCGCTCGGATTTCGGCGCGATCTCCTCGAGCGAGGCATTGCAGCCCGCAACGGCGAGCAAGGCCACCAGCGCACTTGCGCGAAAAAGGCTTGAACTCATCACTGGGCGCTTATCTCTCGTCCTGCTGAACGTCCCCGACGACGACCCGCTCTCGCGCATATCACTCTTCGGTTCATCCCGACGCTAGTCCGGTTAACCTTGAGAAATCATTACCGCAAGCTCTGCGTATCCCCTGGACCCTTACGTCACGCAGAGTTCATTCATCGCAATCCGGCGGCGAATTTGTGGCGGAAAGGGGTATTAGACCAAGGTGAGGCCGGATTGAACCGTTCTGTTTCCCGATGGCGAGGCGATCCGCCAGGAAGGCGGTGCAGGCCGTGCTGGTGGCACGGCCAAGTCCGCCTGACGCCGCGGGCGTCCGCTAGCGGGAAACCCTTCGGGCCGGGTGAATTCGCGCCAAATCCTTCGGTCTTCGGACTTGGCCGTGCCACCAGCACGACCGCGCCGAAGACCTCGACCTTGGCCCGAATTCCCCCCGGCAGAACGGTTCAATCCGGCCTCATCTTGGTCTAGAGGGTGCGGCCGATCGCCAGGAACTTCTCCCGGCGCAGTTCGCGGCAGTCCGCGTTGGATTGCCGCAGTTCGGTGAGCGCGGTCTCGATCCGGTCGCCTGTGGCCTTGATCACGGTTTCGGCGCCCCGATGGGCGCCGCCGAGCGGTTCGGCGATGATCCCGTCGATCACCTTCATGTCCAGCAGATCCTGGGCGGTGATCTTCATGTTGGTCGCGGCGTCCTTCGCCCGGGTCGAATCGTGCCACAGGATCGAGGCCGCACCTTCCGGCGAGATCACCGAATATATCGAATGCTCCAGCATGTAGACGCGGTTGGCGGTGGCGATGGCGATCGCCCCGCCCGAACCGCCTTCGCCGATGATCACCGAGACGCTCGGGCTGCGCAGGTTGAGGCAGGCGGCGGTCGAGCGGGCGATCGCCTCGGCCTGGCCGCGCTCCTCGGCGCCGATGCCCGGATAGGCGCCGGCGGTGTCGACCAGCGTCACCAGCGGCACCTTGAAGCGGTCGGCGAGCTCCATGATGCGCACCGCCTTGCGGTAGCCCTCGGGCCGGGCCATGCCGAAATTGTGCTTCAGGCGCGACTTGGTGTCGGCGCCCTTCTCCTGGCCGAGGATCGCGACGGGCTCGCCGCGGAAACGCGCGAAGCCGCCGACAATGGCATCGTCGTCGCCGAAGCTCCTGTCGCCGGCAAGCGGCGTGAAATCGGTGAACAGTCCACGCACGTAGTCGAGGCAATGCGGGCGGTCGGGATGGCGGGCGACCTGCGCCTTCTGCCAGGGGGTAAGCGCCTTGTAGGTATCGCGCAGGGTATCGTCGTGGCGCTTCTCCAGCCGCGCGATCTCATCGGTAAAGTCGACGCTGCCGTCGGCCGACAGCTTCCTCAGCTCGGCGATCTTGGCGTCGATGTCCGCCAGCTGCTTTTCGAAATCCAGGTAGTTAAACATGCGTTCGCGAACCAGACGCCGGAAACAGGTGGGATGGGCGGCGCATCGCCCTCAATTGGGATCTGCGGCACGCGAAATCGAGCCTCCACATACCGTTACGCATCCTAATCGGCAAGCGGGTGGTGGTCGTGCACCAGCCGCACGAGCCTTTCCTCAAGCACATGGGTATAGATTTGCGTCGTGGATATGTCCGAATGCCCCAGCAATTCCTGCACGGCCCGCAGGTCGGCGCCGTTCTGCAGGAGGTGGCTGGCGAAGGCATGGCGTATGACATGCGGCGAGACGCGGTTCGCCGCAATTCCCGCACTTGCCGCCAGTGTCTTCAGGTCGCGGGCGAAGACTTGCCGGGGCAGGTAGCCCTGCTCGGCATGCGAAGGGAACAGAAAGGGGCTCTCCGCCATCTTCGGGTCGGCGTTGCGCAGCTTGAGCCAGTCGCGCATCGCCGCGCGCGCCTTGGGCGAGAGCGGCACCATCCGGTCCTTGTTGCCCTTGCCCCTTATGATGAAGAAACGCTCGTCGCGCGTGGCGACACCGACCGGCAGCGAGACGAGTTCGGAAACGCGAAGTCCCGTCGCGTAGAGCACTTCGACCAGTGCCAACATGCGCACTGCGGCGGTTTCGCCGCTTAGGGCCGCCTCGGCGGCGCGGTCGAGCAGGCGTCCGGTCTCCGCCTCGCTCAGCACCTTCGGCAAGGGGCGCGCCTTGCGCGGCGCGTCTACCGGGCCGGACGGATCGTCCGCGCGCAGGCCTTCCGAATAGAGGAACTTGTAGAACTGGCGCAGGGTCGAGAGCTTTCGCGCCTGGCTCGACGCCGCAAAGCCGCGCTGCGCTATGCCGTCGAGATAGTCGCGGATCGCCGCCGACGAGGCGCCGGCCAAGCCGCCGGGCTCCCGCCCGAGATGTGCGCCCGCATCGTCCAGATCGTGCCGGTAGGAGGCGAGCGTGTTGTCCGCCGCTCCGCGTTCCGCGCTCATCATCTCGAGAAAGGCCTCGACCAGCGACGCGCTGTTCATCGGCACATATCCATCACTTGTCCCGCATCAGGCGTTCGACGGGGACGCGCTCGATCATCTCGCCCTTGTTCGGTTTCACGAAGAAGACCAGCGCATGCATCGTGCCGTAGACGATCCCCACGATGACCGCCACGATCGTCAGAAGCCTGAAGAGTGTCGGCATTGCCCCGATCTGCCTTGCATGTCCTGTCGTCCGCCCACGCGGTTATGCGGCGGCGGCGGTGTCAATTCAAGTCGCCGGTCCGGGTTCCGCCATGCTTGACGCGATAGGCCTTTTCATGTCGATACGCGGCCGACAGTGGCGATTGGCCGGATTTTCCGATGGTTCAAGAGATGGAGACGGCGGATTCCGCTTATGCCGGGCTGAAGGACAGGCTCGGCCGGCGTTCGATCGTCTTCGTCGGCCTGATGGGCGCCGGCAAGACGGCGATCGGCCGCAAGCTGGCGCAGGCGCTCGGCCTCAACTTCGTCGACAGCGACCACGAGATCGAGACCGTCTCGCGCATGACCATCCCCGAACTGTTCGAACGCTACGGCGAGCCGGAATTCCGCGCGCTGGAAGAGCGCGTGGTCGGCCGGCTGGTCAAGGACGGTCCGCAGATCGTCTCGACGGGCGGCGGCGCGTTCATGAACGCCCACACGAGGGACGCGATCGCGCATGACGGCATCTCCATCTGGCTCAAGGCCGATCTCGACACATTGATGTCGCGCGTCGCCAAGAAGCCGAACCGGCCACTCCTCAGGGCGCCAGATCCGCGCGCGGTGATGGAGCGGCTGATGGCCGAGCGCTATCCGGTCTACGGGCTCGCAGACATCGTTGTGACGACCCGCGACGTCAGGCGCGAGGAAATCACCGCCGAAGTCATCGACGCGCTCTCCTCCTGGCTCGAACGGCATGGGTTGGACAAGGAAGGCGCGGAATGAACGCAACCGACACTCCCGAAGTCGTCACCGTCGGCCTCGGCGACCGCAGCTACCATATCCTCATCGGCAAGGGTTTGATCGGCCGCGCCGGCACCGAGATCGCTGCGCGCCTGCCGGGCGTGAGGGCGGCGATCGTGACCGACGACAATGTCGCCGCCGCCTGGCTCCCCGCACTGACGGAGAGCCTTGCCGGCGCCGGCATAGACTCTGTTGCTATCACGCTGCCGCCCGGCGAGAAGACCAAGAGTTTCGACCGTCTGCAGGAGGTCGTCGACGGCATCCTCGGCGCCCGGCTGGAGCGACGCGATGCGGTCATCGCCCTTGGAGGCGGGGTCATCGGCGATCTCACCGGCTTCGCCGCCGGCATCGTCCGGCGCGGCATGAACTTCGTGCAGGTGCCGACATCGCTGCTGGCGCAGGTCGATTCCTCGGTCGGCGGCAAGACCGGCATCAACACGGCTCACGGCAAGAACCTCGTCGGAGTGTTCATGCAGCCGCGCCTGGTGATCGCCGACACGGCTGCGCTGGACACGCTCTCCAAGCGCGAATTCCGTGCCGGCTATGCCGAGGTGGCGAAATACGGTCTGATCGACCGGCCGGATTTCTTCGCCTGGCTGGAAGCCAACTGGCGCGAAGTCTTTTCAGGCGGACCGGCCCGCACGAAGGCGATCGCGGTGTCCTGCCAGGCTAAGGCCGACGTCGTCGCGCGCGACGAGTTCGAGACCGGCGACCGGGCGCTGCTCAATCTCGGCCACACGTTCGGCCATGCGCTTGAGGCGGCGACCGCTTACGATTCCGCGCGGCTGGTGCATGGCGAGGGCGTCGCGATCGGCATGGCGCTGGCGCATCGCTTCTCGTCGCGGATGAACCTCTGCAGCCCGGACGACGCCGAGCGCGTCGAGCGTCACCTGCGCGATGTCGGCCTGCCGTGGCGCATGTCCGACATCCCCGGCGACCTGCCCGGCGCCGAGCGGCTCCTCGAATACATCTCGCAGGACAAGAAGGTCTCGCGCGGCGCGCTCACCTTCATCCTCACCCGCGGCATCGGCCAGTCCTTCATCGCCAGGGACGTGCCCGCCTCCGAAGTGCTCGCCTTCCTGCGCGAAAACCATCCCGGATGACAGGCGCGCCCTGGCCCCTGATCGTCGTTCTGACGCTGCTCGTCGCGGGCGCGGTCGCCGCACTTCTCGGCCGGAGAATCCTCGCGCTGTTCGGCTTCTCCATCTCGCGGATCGTCCCGCACGGAAGCGCCGAGGAAGAACTGCGCAAGACGTTCGAGACGCTGCGGCGCGAAGGCAGTCTGGTCAAGGCCGACCGCGACCGCGTCGGCGGCCTGCTCGACCTGGCCGAGCTCGAAGTCTCCGACATCATGGTGCATCGCACGTCGATCCGCGCGGTCGACGGCGACGCGCCGCCTGCGACGGTCGTCGCGGAGGTCCTGCAAAGCCCCTATACGCGGATCCCGGTCTGGCGCGGATCGATCGACAACATCGTCGGCGTCATCCACGCCAAGGACCTGCTGCGGGCGCTGCACGAGGTCCAGCACGATTTCTCCCGCATCGACATCATGAAGGTCGCGTCGAAGCCCTGGTTCGTACCCGACACCACCTCGCTGCGGGACCAACTCAACGCCTTCCTGCGCCGCAAGGCGCATATCGCGATCGTGGTCGACGAATATGGCGAGGTCGAAGGCCTCGTCACGCTGGAGGACATCATCGAGGAGATCGTCGGCGAGATCGCCGACGAGCACGACATCGACATCCAGGGTGTGCGCCAGCAGGCGGACGGATCGGTGATCGTCGAGGGAACGGTGCCGATCCGCGACCTCAACCGGGCGCTCGACTGGAAGCTGCCCGACGACGAGGCGGTGACGGTCGCCGGCCTCGTCATCCACGAGGCGCAGACCATTCCCGAGGAGAAGCAGGCCTTCACCTTCCACGGCAAGCGCTTCGTCGTGCTGAAGCGCGAGAGGAACCGCATCGTGCGGCTGCGCGTCAAGGCCGCCGAATAGGCCGAGCTGCGCTCCGGTTCCGCGACTTTTCAACACTTGCGGCGTGCCGTCCGGGTCGGTGCGGAGACCCCGGCTAACGCCCGGATTTCGCGGCGGAAAACCGCGCCGACACGTGCCGAACCTGCTCGGATTTCCGCTGCCTTTCGATGCGCGAGTTCATTCGAAATCCGGCAAATCATTGCATTATAAAGAGAAATGTGATCTTATTGAATGAACATTCAATAAGAACCGGGGACTTTCATGACCCATCATGCGGGCAATGTGGCTATTCCGAACGACTGGAACCGCAGCGGCCTTCCCGGTTGGACCTATCACAGTCCGGCGCTCCTCGAACTCGAGAAGGAGCAGCTGTTTCGCACCCACTGGCAGATCGTCGGCCATGTCTCGGACGTGGCGAACCCTGGCGACTACCTGGCGATGGACGTGGTCGGAGAGCGCGCGCTCGTCGTCCGCGGCAAGGATGGCGTCGTGCGCGGCTTCCTCAACATGTGCCGGCACCGCGGCAGCAGAGTCGTCGCCGACAACCAGGGCAACTGCAAGAACGCGCTGGTCTGCCCGTTCCACGGCTGGGTCTACAATCTCGACGGCACGCTGCGTGGCGCGGCGCGCCCCCGCTCGTTCCCGGACCTCGACAAGGTCGAGTTCGGCCTGAAGCAGCTCGACCTCGAAATCTGGATGGGCTTCATCTTCATCCGCTTCCGCTCGGGGCCGCAGCCCTCCGTCGCCGAACTGATGAAGCCGCACGAAGCCGAGATCGCGCCCTACCGCATCGAGGAGATGGTGCCCTCCTTCGGCATCTGGTCGAGCGTGTCGCACGTCAACTGGAAGTCGGTCCGCGACGTCGACAACGAGGGCTACCACGTCGCCATGGCGCATCCCGCGCTGCAGGATCTCTACGGCTCCACTTACTACGACGAGCCCTTCGTCAACGGCGTCTCCCGCTCCTTCGCCACGTACAATCCGCATGCCGGGCGGCGCTGGAGCGTGCGCAACTATGTCAGGATCGCGCCCGACCCGGTGCGCCTGCCCGAGAGCCACAAGAAGGCCTGGGTCTATTACGGCCTGTTCCCGAACACCGTGATCAACGTGCAGCCGGAATCGATCCAGTTCTACCAAGAGTTTCCGCTGTCGACGGGGGAGACGCTGCTGCGCGGCGCGATCTATCGCTATGCCGACGAGGGCCGCGAGGCCGCAGCCGCCCGCTACCTGTCGTTCCGCATCGACCGCGATACGATGGCCGAGGACGTGCAATTGTCCGAATGGTCGAACGAATCGATGACCTCGTCGTCCTTCGAAGGCTTCTACCTGTCCGACCTCGAATACGGGGTGCGCACCCATCACGACCACATCCGCGCGCTGCTGCCGGTGGTCAACCTCGAGACCTCGCCCGAGGAAAAGGACATCTGGGGGCTCAACGAGGCGCTGCTCTCGAGACGCTGAGAACGGAATACCGGCGGACGCGACCTCGCCCGCCGGCTTTCACCCCTGCCACAGCCCTTCGCGGCGCAGGTCGTCCATCGTCCGCGAGATGCCCTCGCGCAGGATGCCGACCATGTCGTCCACCTGCTCCCTGGTGATCACCAGCGGCGGCGACATGACGCACATGTTGATCAGCGGGCGCACCAAGAGGCCGAGTTCCTGGCAGTGCCGGTCGATGCGCTTGCCGACCTCGTTGTCGAGCTTGAGCGGGTTCATGCTGTCGCGGTCTGCGACGCACTCGATGCAGGCCATCAGGCCGCGGCCGCGCACCTCGCCGACCAGCGGCAGCTCTTCCAGCGTCTTCAGCCGCGCCTGGAAGTAGGGGCCGAGCTGGCGGGCATGGTCGAGGATGCCTCCTTCCAGCAGGTCGAGATTCTTCAGCGCCACGGCGCAGCCGACGGGATGGCTGGAATAGGTCAGCCCATGCGCGAACATCGCATCGGGATGGTTGGAGCGGCGCAGCGTCTCGAACAGGCGGTCCGACATCATCACCCCGCCAAGCGGGAAGTAGCCCGAGGTGACGCCCTTGGCGAAGGTGATCATGTCCGGCTCGACGCCGAACACGTCCTGCGACGCGAACACTTCGCCGACGCGCCCGAATGCCGTCACCACCTCGTCAGAGATGTAGAGGATGTCGTTGTCGCGGCAGATCTCCGCGATGCGCGGCAGGTAGTCGTCCGGCGGCACGATGACGCCGCCCGAGGCCTGGACCGGCTCGGCGACGAAGGCGCCGATCCTGTCGGCGCCGACGCGCATGACCGTCTCGCGGAACTCCTCGATGAGGAAATCGCAGAACGCTTCGACGCTCATGCCTGTCGGCCGGCGGAAGGGATTGGGAGAGGAGAGCTTGACGACGAGGCCGTCCGCGCCGTCCATCCAGTCGCGGTCGCGCGGGCGGCCGTTGAGCGATCCGGAAAGGTAGGTCGAGCCATGATACGCGCCCTGGCGCGACAGGATCGTCTTCTTCTCCGGCCGGCCGCGAACGTTGTTGTAGAACTGCATGAAGCGCAGCGCCGTCTCGACCGCGGACGAGCCGCCGGTCGTGTAGAAGACGTGGTTGAGGTCGCCGGGAGCGTATTCGGCCAGCCGCTCGGAGAGTGCGACCGACGGCTCGTTCATCGTGTACCAGGGCGTGTTGTAGGAGAGCTCCATCGCCTGGTCGCGCATCGCGTCGGCGAGCTCGGCGCGGCGGTGTCCGACGTTGACGCACCACATGCCCGCCGGGCCGTCGATCAGCCGTTCGCCATGCGCGCCGGTGATGTAGATGCCGTCGCCCGAGGCGATGTAGGTGCGCGCCTCGGCGCCGATCTGGCCCGCCGTCGGCCACGGCTGCACGAGGTGCCGCGCCGCGCGCCCGGCGACTTCGTCGCCTGTGATGGCGGAGTGATCGGGTTTTTCCAGCGCGGCCATTTTGCGGTCTCCATGGATTTCCGCCCTATCCGACATGCGGATCAGGCAAACCAACGGATATCAAAAGGAAAATTCCCACATATTGAATGTCCGTTCAGTCAATATCTCAGAAAATCCGCTTGATTTCAATGCGGACTTGCGCATTGATGATCGAAAGCCGGTGAAAAGCCGGTCCGGCTGCCGGGACGAGCGCATGCGACCTACGCCCCTCTTGCGACCCATCTGTCGTCTCGGAGCCATGTAATGGCTGCGGCTGCGGAGGGGATTTCGGCAACAAGAGCCCCAGGGGCACGATCCCGGTCCTATCTGCAGTCCGACGAAGCCAAGGGCTACACGCTCATCTCCGCGCCGTTCCTCTATGCGCTGGCCATGCTCGGCCTGCCGGTGGTCGTCGTCATCGCGCACTCGTTCTGGACGCAGACCTATCTGACGGTCGACCGGACGCTGACGCTCGAGAACTACCGCCAGGCGATCTTCGAGCCGATCTACCAGGACCTCCTGTTCCGCTCGCTCTGGATCTCCTTCACCGTCAGCGTGCTCACCGTGGCGCTCGCCTACCCGATCGCCTATTTCATCTCCTTCCACGGCGGCCGGCACAAGAACCTCTGGCTGTTCGTCATCACCGTGCCGTTCTGGACCAGCTACCTCTTGCGCGTGATGGCCTGGAAGGTGGTGCTCGGCTACAACGGCGTGCTCAACTCCGCTCTCATGGGAACCGGCCTCACCAGCGAACCCTCGACGGCCTTTCTCTACAATTCGACGGCGGTGATGATCACGCTCACCCATGCCTGGGTGGCGTTTGCCATCCTGCCGATCTTTGTCTCGCTGGAAAAGGTCGACCGGACGCTGGTCGAGGCCGCGACCGATCTCGGCGACGGTCCCATCCGCTCCTTCCTGCGGGTCACGCTGCCGCTGTCGCTGCCGGGCGTGATCGCGGCGCTGCTGATCGTGATGATCCCGACGGTGGGCGACTATGTCACCCCCAAGATGGTCGGCGGCACCGACGGGGTGATGATCGCCAATGCCATCCAGGCGCAGTTCGGCCGCGCCATGAACAAGCCGCTGGGGGCAGCGCTGTCCGTCACCACGATGATTGCGGTCTGCCTGATGGCGGGCGGCACGGTGCTGGCGCTGCGCGCTGCGGTGAGGGCGTTCCGATGAGCGCCGTGCGCCGCCTCGCCGCCAACTGGCTGCCGGCCTATGCCGTCCTGTTCATCCTGTTCCTCTACCTGCCGGTTCTTCTCCTGCCGCTGTTCTCGCTGAACAACTCCGCCTCGCCGCGCTTCCCGCTCAGCGGCTTCACGCTGAAATGGTATGCCGGCCTGCCGAAGACGCCGGCGCTGCTGGACGCCGCATGGAACAGCCTCATCGTCGGCGTGTCCGCAGCGGTGCTCGCGACCGTCTTGGGCATCTGCGCCGCCCGCGCCCTGACGCGCTACCGCTTCCGCGGCCAGCGCGCCATGCAGGGCCTCATCATGGCGCCGCTGGTGATGCCCGAGATCATCGTCGCGGTGTCGATCCTCATCATCGTGCTCGCGCTCGGCATGCCGCTGACGCTTCTTACCGTCACGCTCGGCCACGTGCTCGTCTGCGTGCCCTATTCGATCTCCGTGCTGATCTCCGGCTTCGAGGGGTTCGACCGCAGCCTGGAAGAGGCGTCGGCCGACCTCGGCGAGACGAGCTTCGGCACGTTCCGGCGCGTCACGCTGCCGATGATGGCGCCGGCGATCATCTCCAGCCTGCTCGTCGGCTTCACCATCTCGCTCGACGATTTCATGATGGCCTTCTTCCTCGGCGGCAACGACGTGACGCTGCCGGTCTACATCTGGGGCCAGCTGCGCTTCGCCGCGCGGCTGCCGGGCGTTCTGGCGCTCGGCACGCTGCTGCTCGTCGCCTCGATCGTCCTTCTCACCATCGCCGAACTCATGCGCCGCCGCGCGCAGGAGCGCACCCAGACGACCGGAGGCCTGCTTGCCTGACGCGACACGCCCGATGATCGAGATCGACACCGTCACGCGCAGCTATGGCGATTTCCACGCGCTCGACCGCGCCTCGCTCACGATCAAGGAAGGCGAGTTCTTCTCGCTGCTCGGGCCGTCCGGCTGCGGCAAGACCACGCTTCTGCGCCTCATCGCCGGCTTCGACCAGCCGACCTCGGGCTCGATCGCCATCGACGGCCAGCCGATGGACGGGATCCCGGCCAACGCGCGGCCGACCAACATGGTGTTCCAGTCCTACGCCATCTTCCCGCATCTCAAGGTCGGCGAGAACGTCGCCTACGGGCTGAAGCGGATGAAGCTGGGCGCTGCCGAGGAAAAACGCCGCGTCGACGAGGCGCTGTCGATGGTCTCGCTCGCCGGCCTGCAGAACCGCGGCGCCACCGAACTCTCCGGCGGCCAGCGCCAGCGCGTCGCGCTTGCCCGCGCGCTCGTCATGCGGCCCAAAGTGCTGCTGCTCGACGAGCCGCTGTCGGCGCTCGACAAGAAGCTGCGCGAGCAGATGCAGGTCGAACTGCGCCGCCTGCAGAAGGCGGTCGGCATCACCTTCATTCTGGTCACGCACGACCAGTACGAGGCGCTCGCCATGTCCGACCGCATCGCCGTCATGTTCGGCGGCCGCATCGCCCAGGTGGCGACGCCGAAGGAGATCTATCAGAAGCCGGTCAACCGCCAGGTGGCCGATTTCCTCGGCGGCATGAACTTCATCAAGGCCGACCTCGTCGAGGAGAACGGCGACAGCATCGTCGTCGACACCGCCGCCTTCGGCCGGGTCAAGACAGACAGGCCACGCGCCTTCGCCGCCAAGGACCGCGAGGCCACTCTCGGCATCCGCCCCGAGCGCCTGCGCGTCCTGTGGGACGACGCGACCGCCAAACACGAGATCGCCGGCACGGTGGTCGAGCGGCACTATTTCGGCGAGATCACCCATCTGGTGGTCGACGTGCCCGGCATGGAAAAGCCGCTCTCCGTCACCGAGACCAACGATTTCGGCGCCGACGACCTGCCGCTCGGGGCGAAGATAAGGCTTGGCTATGATCCCGACGCGCTGGTGGCGCTGGCGGATTGACGGGCGGCATCGCGGTCGCCCACACATCGCACATGGATGACCCGATCGAACCTTCCGGCTTGCGCCGGCTTTCCGTTCGCGACTGCGATGCGTTTTGGCAGCGCTACGTCTCGCTGCGGCCGGAGCTCGTGCTGCAACGCGGCAACCACTGGTCGCGCTGGCGGCCGGTGGCCGGGACGCCGGTCTTCATCGCGCTCTACCTCACGAACCGTAGCGTCGGCATGTTCATCCGAGGCGAGCGCGGGCTGTCGCTCAAGGGCGCGGCGCGGCTTCTGTCGCTCCACGAGCCGAAACTGAGCGCCGCGCTCGGCGTGCCGGTCGTCTCGGACGGCTGCCCGTATCTGAGCAGGCATCCGGTGGCGCCTGTCGACCGCGACACATGGCCAGCCGCGCAGGAATGGCTGATCGAACGCGAAGGCTTCTACCACGAAACGCTGGCGCGGATCGTCGGCGGGGTGGACTTGTGACGGGGCTGGTCCTTCTTCTTCTGAAACCCAGCGGAGGAGCGCTATTGGGCTAACCTTGATGAACTGCCCATCAATTCCTGCCGAACTTCTCCGCGACCGTCCTCCCCGCAACGATCGCGCCTTCGACATAGCCCGGATATTCCGGCGAGATTTCCGAGCAGGCGAAATGCAGCGGCGAGGCGCCGGCGGCGATGATCGCCTCCGCGTCCCGGGCGTCCATGTCCATGATCAGGTCACTGTAGGCGCCGCCGGACCATTGGTCATAGGACCAGTCGCGCACCAGAACGTCCAGCGGCGCGGCGGCTTCGGGGCCCAGCGCGCCGATGAGATAGGCGAGGAAATCAGCGCGCACGCGCTCCATGCCGCGCTCGCGCCACTCCAGCGCGCTCGGGCCGCCGATAAAGCCGGTGAGCGCTGGCAGCTCCGGCTTTCCGGTGTCGCAGGCGAAGAGCCCGGCGGGCTCGCGGAACATCACGACGCCCGACAGCCCCTTGTCGAGCCAGAAGGCGCCGCTGTAGCGAATGAACAGCTTGATCACCGCGCCGCTGCGCCAGACCGAAAGCGCATGCGCCAGCGACGCGGGCAGGGCAGGGGCGTAGTCGAGCCGTGCGGCCATCGAGGGCGGCAGGGCGACAATGATCTCGCGTGCCTCGAACCTGCCTGTTGGCGTTGCTACGGTCACGCCGTCGCTCGACCATTCGACCTGCCTCGCCGGCGTCGACAGCCGCACCCGCTCGCCCAGTTCCGCCGCCAGATCCTCCGCCAGCGCATGCATCGTGCGCGCCGGAAAATGCTGCAGCTCGAACTGTTCGTTGGTGATGCGCCGGTCGTTGTCGATCATGTACCAGAGCGGCACTTCGTCGATCGGCTGGCACCACAGGCCCTCGAGCATGGACCGGAAGGCGGCCTTCTGGTCGGAATCTTCCGGCTGGCGCGCCAGCCAGGCGGCGACGGTCAGGCCCGCAATCGCCGGATCGTCCGGATCCATCCTGACATAGCGCTCACGCAGTTCCATCGCGCCCTGCCGCGCCCTCGCAAGGCTCTGTGACGGCAGCGGCGGCACCGACACCGCCTGCCCCTCGAAGGCCGGGCTCACCAGCCCGTGACCGTGCTCGCGCAGCAGCGCCATGACGTTCACCATGTCGTCGCAGGCGAACTGGCCACCGGTATCGACCCGCTCGCCGAGCCCGTTGACCTGCGATTCCACGCGCCCGGCGACACGGTCGCGCGCCTCCAGCACGAGAACGTCCTTGCCCTGGCGCGTTAGCTCGAGCGCGGCCGAGAGGCCGGTAAACCCGGCGCCGATGATGATGACGTCATGCATTGGAAATAGTCCGTCTTCTTTTCTGTCTACATCGGTCCGAGGGATCGGGCGAGGGCGGGGGGGGGGGAGGCCTCGACCTCGACAGTCCCTGCCGCCCGCTCCTCCGCCATCCTCGGCACGTCCCTTCCGTCGTCTTCCACCCCCACACCTCCGTCATGCCGGCGGCCGAAGGCCAGCCGGTATCCATTCTTCTCTCCGGCTACACGCCGAAAACGCATCCGCGGCATATCCGGCAGTGCCCACTTGCCAGCGATCAATGGTTCCCGGCTGGCCTCCGGCCGCCGGGAAGACGCCGCGCAAGGGGGTGCGGCGGCCAAAAACCCCGCCCGCCCTGTGGATCAAATTCGCCCCTCTTTCCGCCAACCCCTTCTTTCCGTTCGACTTGCGAAAATGTTTATCCTCACCCCTTCCGAACTGACGGACCATGGCGCCGGTGCGACGGAAAGGAGCCGGCGGTGGGTTGGAAGGCGATAACAGGGAGGCGGCAGGAGGTGCTGGTCAGCATCGTCTCGACCCTGCTTGCGCTCGCTTCTCTCGCCGAAAAGTCTGCCGGCGATACGCCCTGGGTCCGCTTCTGCGTGCTGTGGGCCGCCCGTCAGGCCGATCTGATCGCAAGAGATTACGTCGCCGGCTCGACATGGAACACAGCCGGCAGGCTCTGGTCGCCGGCTCTTCCCAATGTCCGCTACGGCACCGACCCCGCTGACGCGCTCGACATCGCCGCCTCGCTGCGCGCGCTGGCAGTGATCGTCAGCAACATGGCCGCGCAACTGCGCCGCGTTTCGTTCTGGCAGCAGGGTGACGCATCCGACGAGCCCAGCCACGACAGCCGACCGCACCACGACCTCGTCAAGCGCCTGCTGGCTGCGGCAGTCTCGCCGGTCGAACTGCGCGATCGCTCCTGATCGCGCCTGTCCTTCTCCCCCTGTGGGAGAAGGTGGCCGAGCCGAGCGGAGCGAGAGCGAGGTTGGATGAGGAGTGTTGGACGGAGTGAGGCGGTGGCGGACAATGCTGACTGCGCCTCGTCCTGGCGCGCCCAGATCCTCGCAACACCCCTCATCCGCCTTCGCTTCGCTCAGGCACCTTCTCCCACAAGGGGAGAAGGGGACGCAACGCCCGCGCCCCCGCCCTAAACCGCATCCCCTCAATACCCCGATTTGATCTTCTCGAACTCGGCGATCATCTTGCCCTTGAGGTCGGCCGGCACGGGCGCCTGGAACAGCGTCTTGTCGACGAATTTCGCGACGTCGGCATAGCCCTTGGCCTTCAGCACTTCCGGATCGACGGCTTCCATCGCCTTGGCATTGGCGTGGCCGTAGCCCCAGTCGTTGACGATGTATTTGGCGACCTCGGGGTCGTCGTTCACGTCGGACAGGAACTCGTAGAGCTTGTCCTTGTTGCCGGGCGCGTCCTTCATCATCACGTAGCCGCAGACCCAGGTGGTCAGGCCCTCGGTCGTGTCGCGGTTGATGACGAAGGGCTTGCCTTCGTTCGCGAGCTGCGTGCCGGCGTCGTTCCACGCCCAGGCGAGGTCGACCTCGCCGCCGCCCAGCGCCTGCACGATCTCGGTGGAATCGGTCCAGTAGAGCCGCACGTTCTTGTGCACCTCGCGCAGGAAGTCGGACGCCTGCTTGAACTGGTCGTCGGTCATCTGCGTCCAGTCCTTCAGCCCGATGGCAAGGCTCGCCAGCGCATAGGCGTCGTCGACATTGTCGCCGATCGAGACGCGGCCCTTGAACTTCGGATCGGCGAACGCCTTGAGCGAGGCGACCTCCTCCGGCTTGATCTTCTCGGAATTGTAGGTGAGCGCGGTATTGCCCCAGTCCCAGGGCATGAACCACGCCTTGCCGTCCTCGGTCGTGGCGAGGTTCTTCATCGCCATGATGCCCGGATTTAGGTCGTTCCAGCCGCGGATCTTCGAGGTGTCCAGCGGCTCGATCAGGCCCGCCTCGCGCCATTTCACCACGCTCTGCGAACACGGATGGGCGAGATCAACCTTGAAGCCGGCGCGGATCTTCTCGAAGGCCTCGTCCTCGTCGCCGAAGAAGGTGAAGGTCGGCGAGTCGCCGTATTTCTCGACATATTTCGGATGGAAGGCCGGGTCTTCATAGCCCGACCAGTCGAAGACTGTCAGTTCGCTGTCCTCGGCGAGCGAAGCGGTCGACACCGACGCGGCCAACGCGGCGGCTAGCGATGCAACAAGAAATGTCCGTCTGCCAATTGTTCTCACGGTGGGGTTCTCCTGTCCCGTTTTCTGTTCCCTTGGGTCTTCACGTGACCGCGATTCCCGACTCCGCCCGCCGGTTGCCGGCAAGCGGAAAGTGCTTTGGAAAGGCGATCGCCAGGTGCTCGAAGGCCGCCTCCTGCGCCTTCTCGCGGTTGATCTCGTCGCCGCCCATCATCAGCCGCAGCCACAGGCCCTCGAGCATGGCCGACAGGCCGAGCGCGGCCTTCTCCGCGTCGAAGGAGTAGCCGCCGTCGCGGGCGAGCGCGGCGCACAGCTCGACCATCGTGTTCTGGTAGGCGAGGTCGCGCGATCCGCACAGCGCCTGGTAGGTCGGCCGCGACTTCGCCTCGCCCCAGAAGGCGCACCAGGCGGCGAGTTTGCGGCGCGAGCAGACCGCGCGGTCGAAATCGGCAGCCACGACCGCCGCCAGCCGCTTCGCCGGGTCGTCGCCGGCCTTGTCCAGCGCGCCGCGCCAGTGCGCCGCATATTCCTCGGACATGTGCTGCAGCGTGGCGACGAGCAGCTTCTCCTTCGATTCGAAGTGGAAGTTGACGATGCCGCGCGACAGGCCCGCGCCGTCGGCCACGTCGGCCATCGTCGTCTCGGAATAGCCGCGCTTCGCCAGCGAATCGATCGTCGCCTCGATCAGCTGCAGCCGGCGCGTCTCCTTCGAGGCCTTGCGGCCCTTGCGTTCCGCCTCCGGCTCCTTGGGCTGTTCCGACTTCGGGCGTTCGGCGGTCTTGAGCATCTGTCTGACTAGTCCGGCTTCTTTCCGCGCAGATGGGTGGGCCGGTGCTCGCCCGAGTCAAGCACCTTCTGCATGGCTTCCCAGGTCTTGATGTTCTTCAGGACGTAGTCCTCGCCAACCGCGTTCGACGCCTTCTCGAACATTGGGCCTTTCAGCCGCTCCAGTTCCCCCCGCGCGACTTCGCGATACCAGGGATTGCGGTCGACCGTCACGACATCGCGGAACCCGGCGCGCTCCATAGCGGCCTTGTAGCGCGCGGGCGAGGCCATTGCGAAGGAGAGACCCTCCGCGGCGATGTAGGACTTCATGTCCGCGGACGGTTCGCCGTCGTGCGAAATCATCCAGTTCGACGCGGCGAAGGTTCCTCCGGGTTTCAGCACCCGGAAGATCTCGGCGAAGAGGGCGTCCTTGTCCCGCACGTGCAGCAGCGCGTCCTTGGAGAAGACGATGTCGAAACTTGCATCGGGGAAGGGCAGGGGGCCCGGCGCGGCCTGGACGAAGTCGATGCCGCTGGTGATGCCGCACAGCGCGGCGCGGTCGATTGCATGGCGGATCACTGGCTCCTCGACGTCGAATCCTGTCACATGCGCTGCACCGTGCTTGCGCAGGATGTGGATTGCGATGCCTCCCGATCCGCAGCCGATGTCGAGCACGCGCTTGCCCTTGACGTCGACGCCGTCGAGCACGCGGTCGACCTCCTCCGGCCCGCCCGGCGACAGCCAGCCGTCGCCCCACAGGGCTTCCAGGAAGCGAATGGCCGTGTCGTCATATTCGGGGTCGTGCTGCATGCGCCCAACTCTCCCGCAGCCTTCGGCGAATTCAAGGCAAACCCTAGCGCAGTTGAGGGAAAGTGCAAGCGCTCTTGTTGAACGTTCATTCAATATGACTGGACAGGCGGGGATTTTCCGTGGCAGCCTTGCGCGACACTGCGAGGGGAACGCCGTTTGAAGACCTGGGACGCCATCGTCATCGGTGCGGGCCACAATGGCCTCGTCAACGCCTGCTACCTGCAGCGGGCGGGGTTGGACGTGCTGGTGGTCGAGAAGAACGACTGGATCGGCGGCGCCGCCACCTCGCGCGAGCTGACGCCTGGCTGGCTTTACTCCAACTGTTCCTATGTCTGCTCGCTGTTCCGGCCGGAGATCATGCGCGACCTCGAACTGCCGCGCTTCGGCCTGCAGGTGATCCCCTACGAGGGTGGGGCGGTGTTCACGCAGGACGGCGACTACCTCGCCTCCTACCGCGACCACGACGCGCACCGGCGCGAGTTCGCGCGCTGGTCACCGCGCGACGCCGAGGCCTATGACCGCTATGCGCGCGACGTGACCCGCCAGTGCCGTTTCATCCAGCCGCTCCTCATGCGCACGGCACCCGACCCGACGAGCCTGAAGCCCCGCGATCTGGGCGAGCTGCTCTATCTCGGCAGGAAGTTCGGCGGGCTGACGGCGCAGGAGATGGCGCTGATGCTGCGCTTCTGGACCATGTCGATCTCCGACTTCCTCGACGAGTATTTCGAGACGCCGGTGATCAAGGCGAACCTGGCGCTGTCGGGCATCATCGGCACGGCGCTCGGTCCGATGTCGCCTGGCACCGCCTATGTTCTGCTGCACCACTACATGGGCGAGGTCGACGGCTCGGTCGGCGCCTGGGGCTATGCTCGTGGCGGCATGGGTGCTGTCACCAAGGCGCTGGCGGACTCCTTCATCGCCTCGGGCGGCACGATCCGCACCGGCGCCGGGGTCGACCATGTCGCGGTGAAGAACGGCCGGGCCACCGGCGTCGTACTGGCGAGCGGCGAGGAGGTTTCCGGCAAGCTCGTGATCTCCAACGCCGACGTCAAGCGCACCTTCCTCAAACTGGTCGAGGAGAAGGAGCTGCCCGAGCCCTTTCTGCGGCGCGTCCGGAACTTCAAGATCCGCGGCTCGTCCGGCAAGGTGAACATCGCGCTCGACTCGATGCCGGAGTTTCCGGCCCTACCGAAGGATTCGCCCTGTCTCAAGGGCGACATGCACTTCACCGACACGGTCGAGCGGATGGAGCGCGGCTATGACGACTGGAAGGAGGGGCGCTTCTCGCGCGATCCCTTCCTCGACATGGTGCTGCCCACCACGCTCGATCCGACCATGGCGCTCGCGGGCAAGCATTTCATGTCCTGCTTCGTTCAATACGCGCCACCGAAGATCGACGGGCGCGACTGGACCGACGCCGATCGCGACGCCTTCGCCGAGACCGTGATCTCGCAGATCGCCCACTATTCGCCCGGCTTTCGCGACCGCATCGTCCACATGGAGGTGCGCACGCCGCGCGAGATCGAGGCGGAAGTGGGCCTGACCGAGGGCAACATCTTCCAGGGCGAACTCACCTTCGACCAGCTTCTCTTCAACCGGCCGGTGCCGGGCTATGCGCAGTACCGCTCGCCGGTCGGCGGCCTGTACATGTGCGGCTCGTCCACCCATCCGGGCGGCGGCGTGATGGGCGCGCCGGGCCGCAACGCGGCGGCCGAGATCCTGCGCGACCTGAAGCGGCCCAACCGGCAGATGAGCGACGCCCATGACGTCATCTGAGACCTTCGACGTCATCGTCATCGGCGGCGGCCACAATGGCTTGGTCGCTGCGACAGTGCTCGCCAAGGCCGGGCGCAAGGTGCTGCTGGTCGAGGCGGATGCGGAATTGGGCGGACCGGCGCGGACGGAAGAGTTCTTCCCCGGCTACCGCGCCTCGACGGCGCATGTGCTCAACCGCCTCCATCCGGAAGTGGTCAAGGCGCTCAATCTGGATATGAACGCGCTCTTGCTTCCACCCCCACCCCTTACCCCTCCCCGCAAGGGGGAGGGGAATTCTGAGACGCTGGCGACCCCCTCCCCCCTGCGGGGAGGGGTAAGGGGTGGGGGTGGTGCGAACCTCGCACCGACTGCTCTCCTCTCCCCCCACCGCGATCCCATCATCCTGTCCGGCGGCTGGGGCGAGGCGATCGACGGCGACGTATCCGAGACAGAGAAGCGGGCCTGGCTCGCGATGCGGGCGCAGCTCGTGCGCTATGCAGCGATCCTGAAGCCCTTCCTGGCCAGGCTGCCGCCGGGCCTCGAAGGCATGCCGCTATCCGAGATGCTCGGCGTCGGCGGCGCGGCGCTCGCGCTCAAGCGGCTCGGCACCGAGGACATGCGCGACTTCCTGCGCATGATGCTGATGAACGTCCACGACGTGGCGGAAGAACATCTGAGCAGTAACCTGCTGAAGGGCTTCGTCGCCTTCGAGGCGGTGCTCGGCAGTCATCTCGGGCCGCGTTCGCCGACCTCGCTGCTGGGCCTCTACTATCGCCTCACCGGCGAGATGGCGGGGGTCGCAGGCGGGCAGGTCGTGCCGCGTGGCGGCATGGGCGCGGTCGTTGTGGCGATAAGGAAGGCGGCCGAGGCGGCAGGCGCTTCGATCCGCACCCATGCCGAGGTCTCCCGCATCCTGGTCGAAAAGGGTGCGGCTGCCGGGGTCCGGCTGGCCGACGGGACCGAACTGCGCGCCCGCGCGGTGGTCTCGGCGATCAATCCGCGCACGACGCTGGTCGATCTCGTCGGCGCGGACGAGCTCGACACCGGCGTGGTGCGCAAGGCACTGGCGATCCGGATGAAGGGCAACGTCGCCAAGCTGCATCTCGCCCTCTCCGCCGTCCCCGCCTTCCGCGCTCCGCGCGAAGCGCTGGCCGGCCGGCTGGTGATCGCGCCGTCGTCCGAGGCGGTGGAGAGTGCGTTCAACCCGGCGAAATACGGTGAGTTCTCGCCCGAGCCGGCGATGGAGATCGTCCTGCCATCGCTCTCCGATCCCTCGCTCGCGCCCGCTGGCGGCTGCGTGCTCTCCGCCAACATCCAGTTCGCGCCCTACGACCTCAAGGGTGGCTGGGAGGCGGGCAAGCCTGCCTTCCTGGCCGCGATCATGGCAGTTCTGGAACGCCATGCGCCGGGGATCGGAGCGCTGGTGCAACACGCCGAGCTGCTCACGCCCGCCGACATCGAGGCGCGCTACCGCATGCCCGGCGGCCACTGGCATCATGGTGAGTTGCAGGTCGACCAGATGTTGGTCAACCGACCCTTTTTCGGCGCCGAGCGCTACGCAACGCCGATCGACGGCCTCTGGCTCGCCGGTAGCGGCTCGCACCCGGGCGGCGGGATTTCAGGCGTGCCGGGGCTGAATGCGGCGCGGGCTGTGCTCGGGCGGAGGTCAGCATGAACGCGCCTTTCTCCATCGCGCCCCCTCCACCGCCTTCGGCGGTCCCCCTCCCCCGTGAACGGGGGAGGATTCAGGTCGCGCCGGCGGTGCCGCCGATCCTCCCCTGCGAAGCGGGGGAGGGGGACCACGAAGTGGTGGAGGGGGCGAGGACCGCGCCATGACAGCCCAACTCGCCACCCGCCGCGCCGCGCAGTCGCATATCGAGGCCCTCCGCCTCGAATCCCCCTTCCACCCGCGCCTCGCGGCTCTGTCGCAGCAGAACGACTGGTATTCCTGGGCCGGCTACAAGGCGCCGCATTCGCTGTGGGACGAGGAGATGGAGTATTTCGCCATCCGCTCGCAGACCGCCGTGTTCGACATCTCGCCGATGGTGAAATACCGCATCGAGGGGCCCGGCGCGGAGGCGTTCTGCAACCGTCTCACCCTGCGCAATGTCGCCAAGCTCAAACCCGGCAAGGTGCAGTACACCGCCTGGTGCGACGACGAGGGCCACGTGCTGGACGACGGCACGCTGTTCCGTCTCTCGGCCACGCGCTTCCGCCTCTGTTGCCAGGAGCGGCACCTGCCCTGGCTGCTCGACTCGGCGATCGGCTTCGATGTTTCGGTAAGCGAAGAGACCGAGGTGATCGCCGGCCTCGCCGTGCAGGGGCCGACCTCCTGCGCCGTGCTGAAGGATGCGGGCTTCACCGGGGTCGAGACGATGAAGCCCTTCGACATCCGAGTCTTTCCCTTCAGCGGCACGGGGGTCACCATCTCCCGCACTGGCTTCACCGGCGACCTCGGCTATGAGCTCTTTGTCGACGCGACGGCCGCTCTCCCGCTATGGGATCACCTCTTCGCGGCGGGTCGCCTGCGCGGCATCCGCGCCATCGGCTATACCGCGCTCAACCGGGCGCGCATCGAGACCGGCTTCATCGTCGCCAATGCGGATTTCGTGACGGCCGAACATGCCGTCCGCGCGGACCGCGTGCGCATGCCCGACGAGATCGGCCTCGACTGGATGGTCGATCTCGACAAGCCCTACTTCAACGGCCGCCGCGCCATCGAGCGCGCGCGCCGCGACGGCACGCTGAAGCACGTTCTGGTCGGCCTGGAGATCGAGGGCAACGTGCCGGCCGAGCATGCGATTGTCTACCATCGCAAGACGAAGGAGGCAGGTCTGGTGACCGCCGCGATCTGGTCGCCGACAGGCAAGCGCAACATCGCGATCGCCAGTCTGGAGCGACCCTACGGGACCAGGATCGTCGACGATCTCTGGGTCGAGATCTACGCGCTGCGCGAGCTGCGCTACCAGAAGCTGATGAAGCGCGCGAAGATCGTCGAGCGCCCCTTCGTCAAGCTCGCGCGCCGGACGCTGACGCCGCCGGGAGACTTCTGATGACCGAGGACGAAGCCGACGTGGCCGAGAACTGGGCGTTGGTGCAGACCCCGCTCGGCGAACCTTGGTCGGGCCGGGCGCGCTATGCGGCGGCGATGTTCCTCTACAAGCGCGGCCTGATGAACGCCGAGACGCTGGAGGTCTACCGGCTCTGCTCGCGCCTCGACCACCAGGATCCGCTGTCGCTCATCCGTCAGCGCGGCTGCGGCAAGGACTGGCTAACGGCGCTCGAAAGCTGAGCCTGTCAGGACTTCTCAGGATGCGCCACAACCTGGCGGCCGAAGTCGGGCACGTCGACTTCCTGGCCGGCCTCGATGATCGAGCGGCGCACGGCGCGCGTGCGGGTGAACAGGTCGAACAGCTTGTCGCCGTCGCCCCAGCGGATCGCCCGCTGCAGGAAGGCCAGATCCTCCGAGAAGCGCGCCAGCATTTCCAGGATCGCGTCCTTGTTGTGCAGGCAGACGTCGCGCCACATGGTCGGGTCGGAGGCGGCCAGGCGCGTGAAATCGCGGAAACCGGAAGCCGAATACTTGATGACCTCAGATTCCGTCACCGCCTCCAGGTCGTCGGCCGTGCCGACGATGTTGTAGGCGATGATGTGCGGCAGGTGCGAGACGATCGCCAGGACCTTGTCGTGGTGGGCGGCGTCCATCGTGTCGATGTTGGAGCCGCAGGCGCGCCAAAACGCGGAGAGCTTCTCCAGCGCCGCGGGGTCGGTGTCCGGCAGCGGCGTGAAGATGCACCAGCGGTTCTGGAACAGGTCGGCGAAGCCGGCGTCGGGGCCGGACTTCTCGGTTCCGGCTAGCGGATGGCCGGGGATGAAATGCACGTCGGCCGGCACATGCGGTTGCATCTGGGCGATGACGGAACCCTTGGTCGAGCCGACGTCGGTCAGGATCGCGCCGGGCCTCAGCGCGGGTGCGATCTCCTCAGCCACCGCCCCGGACGAGCCGACCGGCACCGAGACGATGACGAGATCGGCGCCGCGCACCGCTTCCTTCGCGTCGGTCGAGTAGCTGTCGCCGAGACCCAGTTCCTCCGCCCGCTTCAGCGTCTGAGGGCTGCGGGTCGAGATGGCGATATGGCGCGCCAGCCCCTCGCGGCGGATGACGCGCGCCAGCGACGAGCCGATCAGGCCGATGCCGACCAGCGCGATCCTGTCGAACATGGGTTCGGTCATTTGAGGAAGTCCTTCAGCGCCGCGACGACGCCGCGGTTCGCCTCCTCGGTGCCGATCGTCATGCGCAGCGCATTGGGGAAGCCGTAGGCCGACACGCGCCGCAGCACGTAGCCGCGGGCGGTGAGATAGTCGTCGGCCTTCGCCGCCGAATGCGCCTCGCCGGAGGGGAAGTGGATGAGGACGAAGTTGCCGACCGACGGCGTCACCGTCAGGCCGAGTCTGGTCAGCTCGTCCGTCGTCCAGGCCAGCCATTTGGCGTTGTGCTCGACGGAGCGCTCGACATGGCCGCGGTCGCGGATCGCGGCGGTGCCGGCCTCGATCGCGGCGGCATTGACGTTGAACGGCCCACGCATGCGGTTCAGCGCGTCGGCGATGTGCGCCGGGCAATAGGCCCAGCCGAGGCGGATGCCACCGAGCCCGTGCACCTTGGAGAAGGTGCGGGTCATGACGACGTTCTCAGTCGAGGAGACGAGTTCGATGCCGGATTCGTAGTCGTTGCGGCGCACGAACTCGGCATAGGCCGCGTCGAGCACCAGCAGCACGTTCTTCGGCAGGCCCGCCTGCAGGCGGCGCACCTCGTCGAAGGGGATGTAGGTGCCGGTCGGGTTGTTCGGATTGGCGAGGAATACAACGCGTGTCCTGTCGGTGACCGCCGCCAGGATCGCGTCGACATTCGCCGTCGCGTTGGTCTCCTTCACCGAAACCGGAACTGCGCCCGCCGCCTGGGTGTAGATCTTGTAGACGAGGAAACCGTGCTCGGTGAAGATCGCCTCGTCGCCGGGCTTCAGGTAGGTCTGCGCCAAGAGGCCGATGATCTCGTCCGAGCCGTTCGAGCAGACGATGTTGGCCGGGTTCAGGCCGTGCACCTCGCCGATCGCCTCGCGCAGCTTCGTCGCCGAGCCATCGGGATAGAATTCCATCTTCTCGGCCAGCGCCTTCACCGCCTCCTTGGCGGCAGGCGAAGCGCCGAGCGGGTTCTCGTTGGACGATAGCTTGAAGAGCTTCACGCCGGCCGGCGCCGCGCTCTTGCCCGGCACATAGGCTGCGATGTCCATCACGCCGGGCTTCGGCTGGGGGCGCGGTGCATCGGACATGGCAGGCGTTTCCTGTTCGAGAAGATGCGTGCCTTTAGCGGATTTGGGGGCGGATGGGGAAGGGGCAACGCACTGCGCGTGCGCGGATGCGAATGCTGTTCTGCGTCCGCGCCTTGCGGCGCCAATCGAGTCCCATTGACGCCGGGTTCGCACAGTCATACATAGCGGGCGAACTCCGTGGTGATTTGGCCGGTCGGCTTGCAGCCACGTTAAACAAGTCGCTAAAGGGCCGTCGCATGACGAAACCGGCTTTTGCGCGACCCGCAGGCCGGTTTTTGTTTGGAGCATGCGCCATGCCGATCAAGATTCCCGATCAGCTTCCCGCCCGCGAGGTTCTGGTGCGCGAGGGCGTCTCGGTGATGGACGAGCGGTCGGCGCTGCGCCAGGACATCCGGCCGCTGCAGATCGGGCTCCTGAACCTGATGCCCAACAAGATCCGCACCGAGACGCAGATCGCGCGTCTGATCGGCGCGTCGCCCCTTCAGGTCGAGCTGACGCTGGTGCGCATCGGCGGTCACAAGGCGAGGAACACGTCGGAAGACCACCTCATCTCTTTCTACCAGACCTGGGAGGAGGTCGCGGACCGCAAGTTCGATGGCTTCATCATCACCGGAGCGCCGATCGAACTGTTGCCGTTCGAAGAGGTGACCTACTGGAACGAGCTGACGCGGATCCTCGACTGGACGACGACCAACGTGCACTCGTCCTTCTACATCTGCTGGGGCGCAATGGCCGCGGCGTGGCACTTCCATCGCATTCCGAAATACACGCTCGAGAAGAAGGCCTTCGGCGTCTACCGGCACAGCAACAACGCCCCGGCCTCGCCATATCTCGCCGGCTTCTCCGACGATTTCGCCATTCCGGTGTCGCGCTGGACGGAAGTCAGGGCCGCCGACATCTCGGCGGCCGGAGACCTCGAACTGCTCATGGAATCAGACGTAACTGGTCCGTGCCTCGTCGCCGAGAAGACCGGCAACCGGCTCTACATGTTCAATCACATCGAATACGACTCGACGTCGCTGAAGGAAGAATACGACCGCGACGTTGCCGCCGGCACGCCGATCGCCATACCGCACGAATACTACCCCGACGACGACCCGTCCCGGCCGCCGCTCAACCGCTGGCGCTCGCATGCGCATCTCTTGTTCGGCAACTGGATCAATCAGGTCTACCAGACGACCTCTTTCGAGATCGACAAGATCGGCGCGCGGCCAGAGCCCGCATTGGTCTGAATTTTTTTCCGGCGAACTGTTCAGGCCGCTTGGGCGAGGTGCACGGGAACGTTCGCCTGTGCGCCCGCGGCAGCTTCCCGGATGCATTCCTGCAGCAGGTCGAGATCGACCGGGCCGTAGAGGCTGAGCTGCACGTCGAGATCGTCGAGTTGCCAGCCCAATTCCGATAGCTGAGCAATGATGGCGCCGATGACACGGCGATCGTCGAAGCGGGTGATCAGCATGGTGTACCCCAGTTTGCCCGAGGGAATCCTGCGCCAACATGGTTAACGCAAAGTTAGCGACCCGCGGCCGGCTCCCTGCGGACTCAGCACCGGCACGAAGACGCGGCGCGATGCGCGGCGGCTAACGGGGACGCCCTGATAGAGCCGCTTCTGCGCCTCGACGATGATCACGCCCGAGAACATTGGCCAGAATCGCCGGCCGGCACGCTCGAAATACCGGTGCAGGCGAAGCACCGCGCGCCGGTGGCTTGGCGGGAAGAAGAGCGCTTCGGAGAAAGGGCCCGGCGTGAAGTTCGAATCCCTCAGCAGCTTGGTCAGTTGCCCCCTCGAATAGGGCCGGCCGGTGCCGAACGGCGTGTGTTCGAGGCGGGCCCACACGCCGCGCCGGTTCGGCACGACCACGACCAGTCGGCCGTTCGGCGCCAGCGCCCGCCACATCTCCTTCAGCGTTTCGTGCGGATCCTCCGAGTGCTCGAGCGCATGCACCATAAGGATGCGGTCCACCGAAGAGTCCGGTAGCGGCAGCTCCTCGTCGAACACCAGCGCGGTAGCCGAAGGCCCCTGCGGCGGCCAGTTCACGGCACCCTGGGTGGCCGGCATGAAGGCGAAGACGCGCTCGGCATCCGCCCCGAACCGGTCGAGCCAGGGCAGGGCATAGCCTAGGCCGACCAGCCGCTCGTTGGGAACGGCAGCCCAGACGGGCGCAATGGCGGCGGCAATCGAGCGCTCGGCCAGACGGCCCAGCATCGACGCATAGAAGGCGCGGAGGTCGACAATGTCGGCATGCATGGCGCGGACGGTAGTTGCCCGCCGCGGATAGATCAAGGAAGGCGGGTGACATGAGACCGCCGCCGCCCTATCTTCCGCCCATCCCCAGGAGATCCCGCGCAATGCCATTGATGGTCGAACAATTCACGTGCCGCAGCGACAATTTCGGCGTTCTTCTGCACGACGCGACGACCGGACAGACAGCGATCATCGATGCACCGGAGGAGCGGCCGATCCTGGAGGCCGTCGAGCGCACCGGCTGGCGGCCGAGCGTGATCTTCACGACCCATCATCATCCCGACCACGTGGAAGCGAACCTCGCGCTGAAGGAGCGCTTCGGCCTGACCATCATCGGGCCGAAGGCAGAGGCCGAGAAGATCCCGGGGATCGACCGCACCGTGGTCGACGGCGACACGTTCGACTTTTCCGGCCATCCGGTCCGGGTCATCGAGACGCCCGGCCACACCGCCGGCCATGTCTGCTACTACCTCTCCGACGACGGTCTTCTCTTCGCCGGCGACACGCTGTTCGCGCTCGGTTGCGGCCGGCTGTTCGAACGCGGGCCGGCCGACATGTACCGGTCGCTGCAGAAGCTCGCCGCGCTGCCGCTTGAGACGGTGGTCTATTGCGGCCATGAATACACTCAGTCGAACGCACGTTTCGCGCTCTCCGTCGATCCGACCAATTCGGCGCTGAAGGAGCGTGCGAAGGAGATCGAGGCGCTGCGGGCGGAGGGCAGGCCGACGCTGCCGACCACGCTGATGGCCGAGATGTCGACCAATCCGTTCCTGCGCTGGCACGATCCAGTCATCCGCCGCAATCTCGGCATGGAAACGGCCTCCGACGAGGCGGTGTTCGCCGAGATCAGGAAGCGGAAGGACGTGTTTTAGCGACCGCGCCTCAGCGCGTCGGGATCGGTGTTTCGCCGCGGTAGTCGTAGAAGCCGCGGCCGGTCTTGCGGCCGAGCCAGCCGGCCTCGACATATTTCACCAGCAGCGGGCAGGGGCGGTATTTCGTGTCCGACAGGCCGTCATGCAGCACCTGCATGATCGACAGGCACGTATCGAGGCCGATGAAATCGGCGAGCTGCAGCGGACCCATCGGATGGTTCGCGCCGAGCTTCATCGCGGTGTCGATGCCCTCGACCGAGCCCACGCCCTCGTAGAGCACGTAGATCGCCTCGTTGATCATCGGCAGCAGGATGCGGTTGACGATGAAGGCAGGAAAATCCTCGGCCACGGTGATCGTCTTGTCGAGCGAATGGACGAAGGACTTCGCCGCCTCGAAGGTCTGGTCCACCGTCGCGATGCCGCGCACGAGTTCCACCAGTTTCATCACCGGCACCGGGTTCATGAAGTGAATCCCGATGAAGCGCTCCGGTCGGTCGGTGCTCGCGGCCATGCGGGTGATCGAGATCGACGAGGTGTTGGTGGCGATCAGCGCCTGCGGATTCAGCACCGGGCAGAGCTGCTGGAAGATCTTGCGCTTGACGGTTTCGTCCTCGGTCGCCGCCTCGATGACGAGGTCGGCTCCGGCCAGGTCCTGCATGGTCTGGGCCGGGCGAATGCGCCCGACGGCCGCGCTGCGGTCCTGCTCGGCCATCTTTCCGGACGCGACCTGGCGGGCCATGTTGCCGCTGACGGTGGCGATGCCCTTCTCGATGCGGTCCTTCGAAATATCGTAGAGGAGGACGTCGTAGCCGGCCAGCGCCGCCACATGAGCAATGCCGCCGCCCATTTGCCCGGCGCCGATGATGCCGACGGTTCCGATCTTGCCCATGTTCCTCGCCCACTCCACCCGGTCTTTATTGTGCAGCGCAAACTATGAGGGCGGGGAGACTGCGTCTACCCCGCCCTCGACAATAAATACCTAAGCCTGCGAGGCGTCAAAGCGCCTTTTCGAGCTCGGGCAGGATGGTGAAGAGGTCTCCGACGATGCCGAAGTCGGCGACCTGGAAGATCGGGGCCTCCTCGTCCTTGTTGATGGCGACGATGACCTTCGAGTCCTTCATGCCGGCGAGGTGCTGGATGGCGCCCGAGATGCCGACGGCGATGTAGAGCTGCGGGGCGACGACCTTGCCGGTCTGGCCTACCTGCCAGTCGTTCGGCGCGTAGCCGGCGTCGACTGCGGCGCGGCTTGCACCGACGGCGGCGCCGAGCTTGTCTGCCACCGGAAGGATCACCTCCTGGAACTTCTCCGCGGAGCCGAGAGCCCGGCCACCCGAGATGATGATCTTGGCCGATGTCAGTTCCGGGCGGTCGCTTTCGGACAGCCGGTTCTCGACGAAGGTCGACAGGCCCGGATCGGCCGCGGCGGAAACGCTCTCGACCGGGGCCGAACCGCCTTCGCCTGCCATCTGGAAAGAGGCGGTGCGGACGGTGATCACTTTCTTGGCGTCGGTCGACTGCACGGTCTGGATCGCGTTACCGGCGTAGATCGGGCGCTTGAACGTGTCAGCGGACACGACTTCGATGATCTCGGAAAGCTGCATCACGTCGAGAAGTGCTGCGACGCGCGGCATGACGTTCTTGCCCATGCTGGTGGCGGGAGCGATGATCGTGTCGTAGCCGCCTGCGAGCGACACGACGAGGGCCGCGACCGGCTCGGCGAGACGCTCGGCCAGCGTGTCGGCTTCCGCCAGCAGGACCTTGGTCGCGCCTTTCAGCTTGGAAGCCGCGTCGGCGGCTGCCTTGGCACCCTTGCCGGCGACGAGGATGTGCACGTCCGAGCCGATCTTCAGCGCGGCCGACAGGGCTTTCGAGGTCTGGTCGGAGAGCGAGGCGTTGTCGTGTTCGGCGACGAGGAGAATTGCCATTGGTCTGATCCTTTCCTGATCGCCTCAGATGACGCCGGCGCCCTTGAGGGCCGACACGAGTTCCTGGACGGTCTTCACCTTGACGCCCGCCTTGCGGCCGCCCGGCTCCTCGGTCTTCAGGACCTTCAGCCGCGCCTTGATCTCGACGCCGAAGTCTCCCGGGGTCTTCTCGTCCAGCGGCTTCTTCTTCGCCTTCATGATGTTCGGCAGCGAGGCGTAGCGCGGCTGGTTGAGCCGCAGATCCGTCGTCACGATCGCCGGCAGCTTGACCTCGATCACCTGCAGGCCGCCGTCGACCTCGCGCGTCACCTTGGCCTTGCCGTCGGAAAGCTCAACCTTCGAGGCAAACGTCGCCTGCGACCAGCCGAGAAGAGCCGCCAGCATCTGGCCGGTCTGGTTGGCGTCGTCGTCGATCGCCTGCTTGCCGAGGATGATCAGGCCGGGCTGTTCCGCATCCGCTACGCCCTTGAGAATCTTGGCCACTGACAGCGGCTCGACCAGGTCGTCGACCTTGACCAGGATGCCGCGGTCGGCACCCATTGCGAGTGCCGTACGGATCGTCTCCTGCGCCTGCGCCGGACCGATCGACACGACCACGATCTCCTCGACCTTGCCGGCCTCCTTCAGGCGGATCGCTTCCTCGATGCTGATTTCGTCGAAGGGATTCATCGCCATCTTGACGTTCGCGAGCTCGACGCCCGACCCGTCCGACTTCACGCGGATCTTCACGTTCGCGTCCACAACCCGCTTCACCGGGACAAGTACTTTCATGCGTCGATTTCCTCTCTGATCGCGTCTCCCGGCGCTGCTATCACGAAGATGGCTTGCCGGTTTGCCAATTGCCGACGTGGCGGCACTAGAAAACGGACATCCGGTCTCGAAGGACCCGAAAAACGCCTGTTGCTCTAGTCGTGGGGGGCAGTCGCGTCAATAAGCAAACGACTGCGGCGAAACCGCTGTGTCAGGACTGTCGGTCCAACACGCCGCGGCTACCGGCGCGGGCGCGCCGAACCTACCGGAGGTCGAGCGCAGGAAGGTCCAGATGCTGTTCGACACGGCGCATGCGCGCCTCGAGTTCGCTGATGATGATGCCGTGGCCGATGACGGACGTGTGGTATTCGACGACCGCCCGCCGCAGCCCGGCGATCTGATCGCTCGTCTCCTTGTGCATAACCAGCAAGTCGGACGCGACGTCGGCGCGGAGGGAGTGCACTCCAGCCTTGAGATCTGCCAGTTCCCCTTTGGTGGCCATATCGGCCCGCATGTCGCCAATCTCCGCGCGCATCTAGCGAAGCAGCTGAAGCATGATGCTTTCGGGTTCGTCGCTCATGTGGCGCTAATACCACACCCTGTCACGCGGCGCTACTGACGGCCCCAGGGTCCGGTCGGGGTGACCGGTGTCGTGACAGGCACCGCGACTTCCGCGCCGCGCGGGGTGACGATGTCCTTGTCGAAAAGGGGCACGCCCTTGCGCCGCATGATGACCACCAGCACGGCGCCGGCGACGATGCCGCCGACATGGGCGGCCCAGGAGACCTGCTCCTCACCGCCGGCGGCGAACATCAGGAACTGGAAGGCGATCCACAGTACGATCGGGATCCAGGCCGGGATGCGCAATGGCAGGCGCATCAGCACCAGGACCCATACTTTCACGCGCGGATGGAGCAGCAGATAGGCGGTCACCACGCCGGCGATCGCGCCCGAGGCGCCGATCAGCGGAACCTGCGAATTCACGTCGATGATTCCGTGCAGCCATGCGCCGGCGATGGCGCAGAGAAGATAGAAGATCAGAAAGCGGACATGGCCGAGCGCGTCCTCGACATTGTCGCCGAACACCCACAGGAACAGCATGTTGCCGGCCAGATGCATGAAATCGCCGTGCAGGAAAGCATATGTGATGTAGGTGAGGATGTCGGGAACGATGATCTGTTCCGGTCCGCGCTCGGCGAGATCGTAGATGGTGGAGGGAATGTAGCCGAGGCCGATGGCAGTCGCCTGCGCGAAGCTCTCGCTCGAAAAGGTCGTCATCAGCCAGACGACGACATTGGCGACGATCAGGCCGATCGTCACATACTGCATCTTGATGTGCTTCAGGCTGTTGGCATCATGCAGCGGAATGAACATTCAGTGAGTCCCCACGGCCCCCGCCGTCACCTGTTCTTCCCGGGCACCCATAACACGTCCGCCGCGCCGTTGTCATTGACCACCCTGGCGGCGACGAACAGGAAATCCGAGGCGCGGTTCAGGTATTTCACGACCTGCGGGTTGACCTTTTCCTCCGGCATCCGGGCGAGTTCGACGGTGATCCGCTCGGCCCGGCGGACGACGGTGCGGGC
This sequence comes from Mesorhizobium sp., assembly GCF_024710845.1. Lineage (GTDB taxonomy): Bacteria > Pseudomonadota > Alphaproteobacteria > Rhizobiales > Rhizobiaceae > Mesorhizobium_A. The sequence goes on along the minus strand of NZ_JANJTZ010000052.1, from coordinate 44,850 downwards.
GAGGTGAAGATAGGCGGAGGAGGCGGACCCGCCCGGCAGGACGAAGGAACGCAGCGGCTGCAAACCGGCGTTGAGCGCGTCGATGTCCGCCTCGATCCTTGCGACCTGGGCGGCGACGATGCGCAGCGGCTCGTAGGGAAGCGGCTCGCCGCTGTCCGGCGTGGCGAGATCCGCTCCGAGGTCGAACAGATCGTTCTGCATGCGCAGGAGCATTGCGTCGATCTCAAGGTGATGAACCGACGTGTGCAGCCGCGCCAGGCCGATCGTCGAATTCGCCTCGTCCACCGTGCCGTAGGCTTCGACGCGGCGGTCGTGCTTGAGCCGCCGCGCGCCGGTGGCCAGCCCGGTCGTGCCGTCGTCGCCGGTGCGGGTGTAGATCTTGTTCAGCTTGACCATGGTGCCCCCAGACCGCTCAGCCGCGCGTGAAATAGACGGCCAGGAGAATGAGGCAGAGCGCGATGAACTGCAGGAAGACGCGCGCCTGCATCAGCTTGTTGGAGGTGTTGGCGTCGCCACCCTTCATCATGTTCCAGAGCCCGCGCAGCAGCACGATGACAACGGCGACCATGGCGACGATCGCGAAAATGTTGAAGACGGTGGACATTCTCTCTTCCCTCTTGCCCGCGCGGGTTCGTGGTGCCTCACATAACGCTCATTGCACCCGAGGGCAGCATCTTTCGGATGAAAGGGAGACGATCTGCGGGGCGGGCGCGGGTTGTTTCCTCAGCACCCTTCCCATATTCAAACATGGCGCACAATCGGCGGAGAGGGCATGCGAAACATCGTCGCCGCGAAACGGATCCTGTCGGACGCGATGGGTCACTTCAACACCGACGACGGCTGGTCGATGTCCAGCCATCTCGCGATTTCCGCGTTGATGGCGCTGTTTCCGTTCCTGATCTTCGCCACCGCGCTTGCGAGCTTCCTCGGCGCGGACGCGTTTGCCGACACCGCGGTGCATCTCGTCTTCGACACATGGCCGCCGCAGATCGCCGAACCGATCGCGCGGGAGGTGCGCAACGTTCTCACCGTGCAGCGTGGCGATTTCCTCACCGTGTCGGTGATCGCTGCCGCCTTCTTCGCTTCGAACGGCATCGAGGCGCTGAGGACCTCGCTCAACCGCGCCTACCGCGTCGCGGACACCCGCTCGCTCATTTTCCGCCGCGTACAGAGTTTCGCCTTCGTCTTCGTCGCGACGCTCGGCTTCCTGGCGATCAGTGTGCTGCTCGTTCTGGCGCCGCTGATCGCCGACATCGCGGAGCGAAACCTTTCGTGGATCGGCCCCTACATGGGAACCATCACCTTGTGGCGCTACGTCATCGCCTCGGGCGTGATCGTGTTCGGCCTGTTCGCGGTACATCTGTGGCTGCCCGCCGGTCACCGTTCCTTCGGCGACGTCATTCCGGGCATCGTCTTCACGCTGATCGCGTGGCTCGCCGGCTCGAGCATCTTCGCGGCCTATCTGCGCCAGTTCTCCACCTATGTCTCGACCTATGCCGGGCTCGCCTCGGTGATGATCGCGGTGATCTTCCTCTACATCATCTCGGCGCTGTTCATCCTTGGCGGCGAGTTCAACGCGGCGATCCGGCGCTACCTCGACGCACGGTCACGCATTGCGGGTTGACGTGGCGAGCGCCACGCCGGTCGATGCGATGGCCATTCCCGCGATCTGGACGAGGGTGAGCGTCTCGCCGAACAGCGGCCAGGCCATCAGCGCGGTGACCGCCGGGACCAGGTAGAACAGCGAAGAGACCTTTGCGACGGATCCCTCGCGGATCAGGTACATCAGCAGGAAGATCGCGCCGATCGACAGGACGAAGACCAGCCAGACGAGGGCGAAGACCAGTTCACCGGTCAGTACGAACTCCCGCGTCTCCAGCATGAACGACATCGCCGCCATCAGGGCGGTCGCGCCGACATATTGCCAGAAGCTGCCGGTGACGAGGTCGAGACCGCCGACGAAGCGCTTCTGCCAGATCGTGCCGGCGCTCATTGCGACGACGCCGAGCACCATAGCGCTCAGCGCAGCCGGCGTCAGCGCATCAGCTGCCGCGCCGAGCTTCGGCCAGATGACGACGACGACGCCGACAAACCCGAGGCCCAGGCCCAGCCAGTTGCGCGGATCGATGCGGTCGCGCAGCGCCACGCCCGCGACCAGCGCGGTGATCAGCGGCTGCAGGCCGACGATCAATGCGGAGAAACCCGCGGTCATGCCGTGGCGGATCGCCCAGAACGTGCCGCCGAGATAGACGCCGTGCATGAGCGCGCCGGCAAGGGCAGCATGCGCCGCGCCGCGCGCGTCGGCCCGTCTCGCGCCCATCGCAAGGCCGATCAAACCGATGATGAGCATGGTCAGGCCGAACCGCACGGCGAGGAAGGAGAATGGCTCCGCCCAGGGCATGGCATAGCGCGCGCCGATGAAGCCGGTCGCCCAGAGCACGACGAACAGCGCGGGAACGTAGGCGGCTGGGGAAATCATGGAATGTCGCATCCGGTGGGCCGGATCGCTCTAATTGAACCGTTCCGTGCAAGCAAAGCGAAACGAATGGTCCACATTCTGCGCGCCGGGCGTATGGGGGAGGGCATAGCTGCGAGGTGCGGCGGATGCTTTCCAGTCTCGATACCAGTTCGCTGCTCTTTGCAGTCGCCTTCGTCGCGATCGTTTCGCTGCTGCTCGGCACGGTGCTCGATGGTGTGATGCAGGACGAAGGCTTCGGCCCGTTCGGCAACATGATCATCATCACGGCGGGCTTCTTCCTCGGCATCTTCGCGGCGAATCGATGGGGCATCCGGTTCACCGAACTCGAGGTCGCCGTTGCCACCGGTCTTGGCGGCGCTTTCGTTGCGCTGCTTACACTGTCGTTGGCAAAGGCCGGAATAGAGAGGGCATTGCGTTCCTAAAGCCCTTCCAGCGCGAGCATCCGAACCTCCTCCGCGCTCATCCCACTCTCCCGCAACGCCCTTAGCCCCGTATCTCGACGGCTCTTGGCGAGCTTGCGGCCGTCCTCGCCGACGATCAGGCTGTGGTGCCGGTAGCGCGGCGCCGGCAGGCCGAGCAGCGCCTGCAGCAGGCGGTGGATCGCGGTTGCATGAAAGAGATCATGGCCCCGCACGACGTCGGTGACGCCCTGGATCGCGTCGTCGACGGTGACCGAGAGATGATAGCTCGCCGGCGCGTCCGAGCGCGACAGGATCACGTCGCCCCAGATCTCGGGTCGGGCTGATACCTTTCCGGTCTCGCCCAGCGGTCCGGCGCCGAGTTCGGTCCAGGCGAGCTTCTCTCCGGCCTTCACCAAAGCCGCTTCCACGTCGAGGCGCCAGGCGTGCGGTGCGCCCGAGGCGATGCGCTTCTGCCGCTCGCGGCGCGTGAGCGAGCGGTCGACATCGGGATAGAGCGGCGCCCCGTCCGGGTCGCGCGGCCAGCGGCGCGCCGGCGTCTCGCTCTCTGCGATATGGTCGCGGATCTGGCCCCGGCTCATGAAGGCCGGGTAGACGACACCCATCGCCGTCAGCCGTTCGAGCGCCGCCGCATAGTCGGCGAAATGCTCCGACTGGCGGCGCACCGGCTTCTCCCACTCGATGCCGAGCCATTCCAGGTCGCGATAGATGCCGGCCTCGAATTCCGGCGTGCAGCGTTTGAGGTCGATGTCCTCGATGCGCAGCAGGAACCGCCCGCCGGCCTCGCGCGCCAGCCGCTGGTTCAGCAGGGCCGAGCGCGCATGGCCGAGATGAAGCTCGCCATTGGGGCTCGGGGCAAATCGGAAAACGGGTGGACTCGCCAAGTCTGTCCTGCTGGATGGAGTGGGCGCGAGAGCATTGGCGCCCTTGCCGTTTCATTGCTACGGCTTTTTCGGTGCGAGGAAAAGGAAGCGGATGCGGCGGATTTCCAGTGAATCCGACATTGCCGACGCGCTCGACGCGCTCGTCGGGGCGGATCCGAGACTGGCGGCGGTGCGCGCCGCCGCCGGCGAGGTGCCGTTGCGCCGGTCGTCGCCCGGTTTTTCCAGCCTGGTTTCGATCGTCGTGTCGCAGCAGGTGTCGCGCGCCAGCGCCGACGCGATCCTCGCCCGGCTGGTCACGCTCGTCGTACCGCTGACGCCGGGGGGCGTACTGGCGGCCGACCCGGACCTCTTCCGCCAGGCCGGCCTGTCGCGCCCCAAGCAGGCGACCATGCTGGCATTGTCGCGGGCGGTGCGCGACGGACTCGACCTCGACGGCCTGTGCGAGTGCGAGGCCGAGGCCGCGATCACCGAGTTGACCGTCGTTCCGGGCATCGGCCGCTGGACCGCGGAAGTCTATCTTCTCGCCTGCGCCGGCCACCCAGACGTCTTTCCGGCGCGTGACGTCGCGTTGCAGAGCGCGGTCGGCGCCGCGCTCGGCATCGACCCCCGTCCGGGCGAGAAAGCACTGATCTCGATCGCCGAATCATGGGCGCCCTGGCGCGCCGTGGCGGCGCGTCTGTTCTGGGCCTACTACCGCCATCTCAAGGGCCGGGAGGCCGCGCCGGCCTCCCGGGGGCCGCTAAACCTAGAAGAAAACTGAATAAATGGGGCTTTGCGGCAACAGTCCGGCCATTTTCACCGCTTCACAATCCTGTCACGTCTCGCTTACAGTATCCGCGCCGATCGCTTCGGGCCGCAGGAGAAACGCGACGTGACTGTTCATGTCTCGCCAGATGGTTTGCCGGCACTGGTGCTGAACGCGGACTACCGTCCGCTCAGCTATTACCCGCTGTCGCTCTGGTCCTGGCAGGACGCGATCAAGGCCGTCTTCCTCGACCGGGTCAACATCGTCGCCGAATATGAGCACAGCGTGTCGTCGCCGACCTTCTCGATGAAGCTGCCGTCGGTGGTCTGCCTGAAGAGCTATGTGAAGCCGTCGCGCAATCCGGCCTTCACCCGCTTCAACGTCTTCCTGCGCGACCGCTTCCAGTGCCAGTATTGCAGCTCGACCGAGGATCTGACCTTCGATCACGTCATCCCGCGCCGCTGTGGCGGGGCGACGACGTGGGAAAACGTCGTTGCCGCCTGCTCGCCATGCAATCTCAGGAAGGGCGGCATGCTCCCGGCGCAGGCGAAGATGTGGCCGATGCAGAAGCCCTATCATCCGACCGTTCACGACCTGCACAACAACGGTCGCATGTTCCCGCCGAACCATCTGCACGAAAGCTGGATGGATTATCTCTACTGGGATGTGGAGCTGGAGCCGTAGCCTTCCTCTCCCCGTGAACGGGGAGAAGGAATCACCGGCCCAGCGCAGCCCGAAACCCGACCGCCGCCCAGAGCGCGCTCGCCAGCACGTTCCAGCCCGCGAAGGACAGGCCGAGGAAGCGCCCCGCCGCTTCGTCGCAGGAGGGCGGGACCAGCGTGTTCAGCTGGTCGAGCACGCCGTTGCCCGACCCTTGAGGGGCCACGACCGCGCCGCAGCTCGCTGGCCCCGCCCACCAGTGCCACTCGACGCCCGAGTGATAGATCGCGAGCCCCAGCCCGTACGTCATCAGGAGCGCGCCGGCGAGCAGCAGCAGGCGGGCGACGATGGGCGGCCAGCGCAGCCAGATCGCCGCCAGCGCCAGTGCCATCACCGGCACGCCGGTATAATAGGGCGTGCGCTGCTCAAGGCAGAGCATGCAGGGGATGTAGCCGCCGATATGTTCGAAACCGAGGGCCGTCCCGACCGTTGCCGCCATGCCGAGAAGCAGGGCAAGTGCGGCCCATTTCTGGGGTTCGCCGATCGGGGAGGCAAGGGACATGGGACAGGTCGCTCCGGCAGGGATGTCGGCCGCGAGCAACGCCATGTTTTCGACAAATGCAAGGCCGGCGCGCTTCACAAGCCCGCGACTTCGGCGCGCAGTATGAAGACAGGTTGACGGGCAGGGGCGCGAAAGTATAGTCCGCAGCCGTCGCCCCGGATCGCTGTCCGGCCGGCGCGCCCCCTTGGCGGAATTGGTAGACGCGCCTGACTCAAAATCAGGTTCCGCAAGGAGTGCTGGTTCGATCCCGGCAGGGGGCACCATTGATCACCTCTCGCCAGCGATCCGACTTCGCCCGCCCCGCAGGCGCCTTTTCATGCTGCATGCGCTAACAGTTATGCTGCATTGCAAAAACAGCAGGTCTGCCATGCAGAATTGACGCTTGTTTGAATCGGGGTCGAATCCTATCTTCGGGTTGTTGGTGATCTACCTCCTCCCAGAGAGCCAGCAAAGTTGCGGTGCACCTCCTCCCGCGCCGCAATCAAATCAAGCCCGCCGCTCCTCCTCCCGCGGCGGGCTTTTTTTGTGCGCTGCGAAAGAAACGTTGACTCCGGCAGCCGCCGGGTTTTTGTTTGCGCCGTTCCCGAGCGGACCATCGGCGGAGGCTTTCAACGACATTGCTTCAGCGCAGCGACAACTATGCGGACCTCGTCCGCGGCTTCCACTGGCGGATTCCGGAGCGTTTCAATATCGGCGTCGCGGTTTCGGATGCCTGGGCGCATAGGGATCCGAACCGGACCGCCCTGATCGAGTATCGCGGCGCCGACGCTCCCGAGACGCTCACCTTCGGCGCGTTGGCGAAACGCTCCAACGCCCTCGCCAACGCGTTGCGCGCACATGGCGTGCGGCGCGGCGACCGGGTCGCGCTCCTCCTGCCGCAGAGCTTCGAGACCGCGATCGCGCATGTCGCCATCTACAAGCTCGGCGCCATCGCCCTGCCGCTGGCACTGCTGTTCGGTGTCGAGGCGCTGGAATACCGCCTGCAGACGGCCGGCGTGCGGGCCGTCATCACCAATTCAGCCGGTCTCGCCAAGGTCTCGCGCATCGGCGCCCGCCTGCCCGATCTCGAGCTGATCGTCTCGGTCGATGGCCAGGAGGGGGCGGCCGTCGGGTTCGAATCGCTCGTGGCGGGCGCGGCGGTCGATTTCGAGGCGGTGGACACCACGCCCGACGATCCCGCTATGATGATCTTCACTTCCGGGACGACCGGCCCGCCCAAGGGCGCCCTGCACGGCCATCGCGTGTTGCTCGGACATTTGCCGGGCCTGCAGATGGCCTACGAGTTCCTGCCGCAGGCGGGCGACCTGATGTGGACGCCGGCCGACTGGGCCTGGGCCGGCGGGCTGCTCAACGCGTTGCTGCCGTCGCTCTACCTCGGCATTCCGGTCGTCTGCGCGCGCTTCGAGAAGTTCGATCCGGAAGCCGCTCTCCTCTTGGTCGAGCGGATGAAGGTGCGCAACGCGTTCATCCCGCCCACCGCGCTGAGGATGCTGAAGTCGGTCCCCGACATCCCGGCGCGCTTCAGCCATGTGCTGCGCAGCGTCGGCTCCGCCGGTGAATCGCTCGGCCGCGAGACCTGGGAGTGGGCGGAGGGCGCGCTGGGCCTTCCGGTCAACGAGTTCTACGGCCAGACGGAGTGCAACGCGGTCATCGCCTCGTCGGCGATCATCGGCGTCAGCCGGCCGGGCACGATCGGCAAGGCGGTGCCGGGCCACACGGTGGCGATCATCGACGCCGACGGGCGGCCGATGCCGGCGGGCGAGGCGGGCCAGATCGCCGTGGCGCGGCCGGATCCGGTGATGTTCCTCGAATATTGGGACAGCCCCGAAGCAACGGCGAAGAAATTCATCGGCGACTGGATGACCACAGGCGACCAGGGCATCATGGACGGCGATGGCTACATCCAGTTCTTCGGCCGCGACGACGACGTCATCACCTCGGCCGGCTACCGCATCGGCCCCGGCGAGATCGAGGATTGCCTCGTCGGCCATCCGTCGGTGGCGCTGGCCGCTGCGGTCGGCAAGCCCGACCCGCTGCGCACCGAGATCGTCAAGGCCTATGTGGTGCTGAAGGACGGTGTCGAGCCGAACGAAGCGCTAAAGGGTGAGATCGGCGCCTTCGTGCGCGAGAGGCTGTCGGCGCACGAATACCCGCGCGAGGTGGAGTTCGTCGATTCCATGCCGCTGACCACCACCGGCAAGGTGATCCGCCGCATCTTCCGCGACCGGGCGCGGCGCGAGGCGGGGATCGCCTGATCAGTCGCGGCCCAGAAGCGACCTCAGCCGGTTGCGGATGATCCGCGCCATGTTGCGCGTCTCGTGGCGGAGGTGGAGCTGTTTGGTCGCCTGGCGCGCGGCGCGGTCGGCTTCCGGCGTCAGGCCGATCACGAGCGAGCCCAGCGGTCGGCGCTCGGTCCAGATGCGGCTCATCACCGGATGGTCGGGCGCCGCGCAGCTGTCGGTCATCATGATGTTCGGATCGTCGAGATGCGTCTTCGTCACCTCGATCATGAGCAGCGTTCCGGGCGAGAAGGCGGCGTAGTTCTCGTCATAGGCCGTCTTCCAGGTGTAGGCGCACCCGTTCTCGATGAAGACGATCAGGCAGGCGATGACCTTGCCGTCGAGGGTGAGCGTGTGGACGCGGCACATATCGCGTTCGGCCAGCCCGTGCACCGCCTCGCGGGCGAACGCGGCGCGATAGCGGTCGATCGCCATGGCGGTGCGCTCGCGCCCCTTCCAGCCCGCTGCCTCGAGGGTGAGGAAGGATTCAACGCCGCGGCGGATTTCGTCCGGCTGGCGGGCGATGGTGTATTCGAGCTTTCCGAGGTCGCCGAGACGCCGCTTCAGCCGGCGGAGTTCGCGGAAATGATGCGGACGCAGCGAGTTCTTGAGGTAGGTGTCGCCGTCGAGCGTGCTTTCGAGGAAGGGGCGCTCGATCCTGAGCGTCTCGTGGAACGACAGATTGCGCCCGAGCGCGACCGTTCGCAGCACGTTGGCGACGGGTCCGTCGAGACGCATGTCCGGCAGCACGAGAACCTTCGGCAGCTTGAGATGCGGCCGCGACAGCATGTCGAGGAAATCCTCGACGACCGAGACCGGGTCGTCGTGATCGATCAGCGGCGTGCCCAGCGGTCCGAACGGGCTCGACCAGGCGCGTATGACGGAGACGCCGAGCGGGACGGGCGGCTTCTCGATCGAATAGGGCACCAGGAGCCGTAGCCGGCTTTTCTCCCCGTCGCCCTCGCGGATGACGGCGAGCCGGACCTCGCGATCCTCGAGGCGCGGCATGGCGGGCGCCAGGAAGCGCGGATTGAAGAAAACGTTCGGCTCGATCGTGCGGACGCTCAGGTGGTCCAGTTCCTCGACCAGGTCGAAGCCGGCGGACGCCGGATAGATCGCGAGACGGCGGGGGCGCCGCCCCTGGCCGACGATCTCGTGAAAGGCAATGCTCTGCGGCTCCTGCGAGAAGCCTGCAAAGCCCGCGATCATCGGGCCGGCGGCGCTGCCGCTCATTTCCTCGAGAAGTGGTGTCGCTGCCATCAGCTGGGCTCCCGGACAAGGCGCGGCGCGAAGATGAACATGACGATCCCCAGCCTCCGCCAGGTGGTGAGGGCGAGTGCGGCGGCCTCGAACATCATCGACAGCGAGGTCGCAAATGCCGCGCCCCACAGGCCCAATTGCGGGATCAGGAGGACGTTGAGACCGACGTTGAACGCCAGCGTCAGCCCGTAGATCGCGGCGCAGACATTCTGGTTGCCGCTCATCGTCAACAGGCTCTCGGCCGGCCCGACGGTCGAGCGTGCGACGACGCCGGCGACGAGCAGGAAGAGGTAGGGATAGCCCGCCTCGAAGCCGGGGCCGAACAGGGCCAGGATCGGCTGACCGATCGCCAGCACGAACAGGCCCATGGCGAGCGACGGCCAGAAGGTCCAGTTCACGGTCTCGCGCGCAAACCCTCCGAGCTTCTCCCTTTCGCCGCCATGCGTGAATTGCGCGTAGCGCGCCGCCGCTCCAGCCTTTACCGCGAAGGAAACGAAATGCACCAAGGCCAGCGTCTTCGCCATCGCATAGTAGATCGCGACGTCATGCGGCGACAGGAACACGCCGACCATCAGCACATCGGCGTTGGTCAGCATGAAGGCGAAGCCCTCGATCAGGAAGATCGGCAGCGACACCATGATCCAGCCGCGCAGGTCGATCGCGCGCTTGCCCTTGGCGATGCCGCGGTCCGCCCGCGTCGTCACCGTGGCCAGCTGCCACAAAGTCGTCGCGTAGGTCGCCGCGACCGCGGCGATCAGGGCGGTTCGCGCCGAAGGCTCGTAGCCCAGCGCGAGTGCGCCCGCCATGAAGGAGATGATAAGGACGGGACGGACGATATAGGTCGGCGAAAGCGCCGAGATCGCCCAGGCGTTCGCCCGCGAGATGCCCTGCACGACGTCGGACAGCGCGATCATCGGCAGGCAGAATATGCCGATCAGGAAGGGGACGACGTAGTAACTCTCGATACGGTCCGCGAAGAGCAGGATGAGCCCGGCGCTGACCGCGGCAATCACCGTCGAGGCGACGAGCACGATGAGCCGGCTCGCTAGCATGACGCCGCGCAGTTCGTCCAGCTCGCCGCGCTCCCGGTATTCGGGGATGAAGCGGATGACCGAGGTGTGGAATCCGAGGCATGACAGATTGCCGAGGATGATCATCGTCACCCACACCAGCACGAAGATGCCGTATTCGAAGGCGCCCATCCAGCGCGCCAGCAGCACCTGGCTGACGAAGGCGATGAGTGCGCTGAAGATGCGGATGGCGAAGGCAATGATCGAGACGCGGCCGGCCTCGGCCCTGTCGTCGCTGGAGAACAGCAGCGCGTCCACCTTCCCCATCAGGGGGCGAGCTCGATCCGCCAGGCCTCGCGGCAACAGGCGATCGGCGGTGGCGGCCGCTGAAAAACGCAACGCAACAGACTCCCTACGACGCATCAGCCGTAGCAGACAGTGCTTAAGAAACGGTGGGAGGATGCGGCGAAACCGAACCTCTTTCCGGCGATGTTCCAGGATGGATTGACCGGACGGCTCGCGCGCCGTTTCATGGACAGGAAATGACAGTCAAAGGATGCAGGCGATGGATGAACCCGATCACTGGCGGCACATGGCGACGGCGCCGAGGGACGGCACGCGGATCCTGGTGACCGTGCGGCCGGTGGAGCAAGGTCCTGCGGATGTCGATGTCGCCTATTGGGCGGCGGCCGACAGCCAGGGCATCGAGGGCTGGCGGGCGGCCGATTCGGCACCCGGCGCCGTCATCGGCTATGCCGACCCGGAGCTCAAATGCTGGATGCCACTACCGGACGCCGGGACCGGCCGGCCGGAAGCGCCTATGCCCGCTCCCTACGAGGGCGACGACATGGAACTGGATGGCTCGGGGATCTGAGCGGGATATCTTGCGCCGGACAGCGCATCTCGTCCGACCCCTGCTGAACCATTGCAATGCGGGCGGAATTCGTAGCAGTCTGTCTTCCGGGGGAAATCGCGGGGGACAATGTTGATCAGAAGCAGTGCAGTCACGCCTTTCGAAAGCCTTGAAGACCGCATCTACGAAGCGTCTGTACTGCCGGAGTTCTGGCGACCTGTCTTGCGCGACTTCGCGCGATTTGCCGAAAGCTCGGAAGCGATCGTCGTCGCCACGGACGGCGCCAGCTCCCGCTTTGTGACGTCGTCGGACCATTTCGCCGAGATGGCGCAAAAGCACTACGCTTATCCCACGGCGCGCGAGCGGACGCGCCGGTTGCTGGCGCGACGGCATGCCGGCTTTCTCGGCGACGTCGACGTGTTCGATACGGTCGAGCTGGAGAGCGATCCGCTGTTCAACGACTTCCTGATCCCGAACGGCTACGGGCGCGGCATCGCCACGGCGATCGAGATTACGGGCGGCGACACGATTATCTTCCATGCCGAGGGGCCTTTCAGCACGGCGCCCTTCGCGTCCAGGCTCGTCCGCCGTCTCGATGCCCTGCGCCCGCACCTGGCGCGCTCGGCACTCGTCTCGTCGCGCCTCGCCTTCGAAGGCCTCCATACCGCCGTGGAGACGCTAGCCGCTCTCGGCTTCGCCGCCTGCGCCGTCAGCGGCAAGGGCAAGGTCATCGTCGCGAACGGCGATTTCGACCGTGAGACGCAATACTGGATGACGCGGGGTTCCAGTCGTGTCGCGCTCGCCGACAGGCGCGCGGACCTGTTGCTGCAGGAGGCGATCGGCGCCGTGGCGGGCGGGCGCACCGTCTCCTCGATCCCGCTCGCCGCGTCGGAGCGCCATCCTGCGGCGGTCCTTCATGTGGTCCCGGTCCGCCGCGCGGCGCACGACCTTTTCGTCAACGCCGCCGCGATCCTTATCCTGACCCGGTCGTCGGCCGCCCCGACGGAGGCGACCCCGCTGCTTCAGGCGCTGTTCGACTTTTCTCCGACCGAGGCCCAGCTCGCCGCCCGCATCGCGGCAGGCCACACCGTTGAGCGTATCGCGCTCAAGGAGGGCAAGAGCGTCCACACCGTGCGCAACCAGCTGAAGAGCGTGCTCGCCAAGACCGGCTGTACGCGGCAGCTCGACCTGGCGCGGCTACTGGCGCAACTGGTGCCGGGCGGACGCAGCGGGCCATCCGGATGACCTAAACGGGTCATGCCAAGCCTGCCCGACGGTGCCAGACTTCGTGCACCGTCATCCGGGAGGCTGAATTGCGCAAATCCATCGCCTTGTTCGCTATGCTAGCGGCTTCGTCGACAACTTCGGCTCAGGATGCCAAAGACGTCCCCCTGAATGAGTTGAGCTTGTACAGCGTTCGGGTGAAATTCGACAAAGGCGGTTGCACGACGCCGAAGGGGTACTCCCAATCTCACTATGTCTGCACGGCACCTTACGCCATTCCGGTCACTCCCGGAAAGGAACTGAAAGTTCACGGAGCTTTCGTCTCGAAGACGCAAGGAGCCGGCGCAATCGCGACAGTCATGACTATCATGGAGTTGGGGCCGACTGGTGTTACCGTCGGTCTAACCCGAGACTGGATGCGCGACTTCGATCCGCCCAAGGAGACAAACTGGATGGATGCGGCGTTCTCCTGTGAAGTCGAGCTTATCGTCGTTGCCGAAGTCAAATGACATCTCAGGGGTCGTCCGCAGCTCGGAATCCACGCGAGATATCTGAGCGTAGCTTGGGCGGAAGGCTGGTAAAGAGTTCGGAATCGCTTCCCACCGATTCGAGAAATACTGCCCATCGCCAACACACGCTCGGCGGCAACCTCGCGCAGTATCTGAATGAAGGCGTCTCCCGGAATGTGCTTGAGCGTCTGTCACCGCTGACGCATTGGCTAGACGAACGCTACGACGATGGCCTCGATCCATATTGCAAGTACACAGATGGAGAAATCGGTCCCACGGTCAAAGCGCACGGCCGAAAAGGGGAACTGTTCGAAGGCATCAACTTCGCATCCCAAGACTACCTGAATTTGTCGACCCACCCGGCCGTTCGCAGAGCCGCGATTGAAGCGGTCGAGGACTACGGTGTCCACAGCGCCGGATCTGCTGCGCTGATGGGGAACACCAAGCTCTCAATCGCATTGGAAAGATCCCTGTGCGACTTCCTCGGGTACGAGGACTGCACGCTCTTCACTACCGGCTGGGGCGCCGGCTACGGCGTCATACGAACGTTGGTGCGCGAGGGTGACCACGTGATCATCGACCTGCTCGCCCATGCCTGCTTGATGGAAGGCGCGCGCAACGCTACCCGGAATGTCCATGTCCACCCTCATCTTTCCCTGGAAGGTGTTGCACGACGGCTGCAAAAGATACGTCACGCACATCCCGATGCAGGGATCGTCGTCGTCACCGAATCCACTTTCTCAATGGACTCGGATGTGCCCGATATCCGAGGCCTGCAAGATATATGCACCCGTTTCGCCGCGACATTGATCGTTGACTGCGCGCACGATCTCGGAGCACTGGGCGCGACCGGCAGGGGTTATCTCGAGGCTCAGGGGATGGTGGGGGCCGTCGACATACTGATGGGCAGCCTTTCCAAGACATTCGCATCCAATGGCGGTTTCGTTGCCACCAATCACCGCGAACTGAAACTTGCGCTCCGCCTCAATAGCGGGCCGTCGACGTTCACCAACGCCATGTCTCCGATTTCGGCCAATGTCGTTCGCAAATGTCTCGACATCGTATCCTCGCCGGAAGGTACGTCGCTCCGACTTCGCCTGATGAGAAATATCGAGCACCTGCGCTCGCGCCTCACTGGCGAGGGTTTCCAAGTTCTGGGGCAACCCAGCGCAATCGTGCCAGTCGTTCTGGGAGGTGACGCGCTTTCGCGCCTGATGACCCGATACGTCCTCAGGAACGGCGCGGTCGTGAATCTGGTCGAGTATCCAGCGGTCGCGAGAAACAAGTGCCGGTGGCGTTTGCAGGTGATGGCCGACCACACGGCGGATCAAATCGATCGCTTCGTGGAGTTGACCGTAGAAGCGCGGGCGGACTCGGAAAGTTCTCTCGCCTAAGCGCTCGAGCTTGCATCATCGGCCCGAACGTCGAAACCCCTCACACAAACGCGCCGTGGCAGTGCTTGAACTTCTTGCCGGAGCCGCAGGGGCAGGGCTCGTTGCGGCCGACGCGGCCCCAGGTGGTGGGGTCGTTCGGGTTGCGGTCTTCCGGCGAGACGGCGACTTCCTGGGCCATCATCGTCGCCCCGGTGCCCTCGCCGAAATCGTCCTCGCCGGTCGTGCCGTCGATGTGGTGGCCGAACATGTCCGGCACTTGCGGCGGCGGGGCTTCGGCCGCCTCGCGCACCAGTTCGACGCGCATCAGCTGCGCCGTCACTGCCTGGCGCAGGTTGGACAGCATCGCCTGGAAGAGCTCGAAGCCCTCCTGCTTGTATTCCTGCAGCGGGTCGCGCTGGGCGTAGCCGCGGAAGCCGACGACCGAGCGGAGATGGTCTAGATTGACCAGTTGTTCGCGCCAGAGATGGTCGAGCGTCTGCAGCACGATCGTCTTCTCGACATAGGCCATGATATCCGGTCCGAAGCGCTCGGCGCGGTCGGCCGCGGCCTTGTTGGCCGCTTCGGTGATCCGCTCGCGCATCGCCTCGTCCTCGATGCCCTCCTCGGCCGCCCATTCCTCGACGGGGAGGTCGAGATTGAGGTTGGTGCGCACGGCCTCGGCGAGGCCCTTCACGTCCCACTGCTCGGCATAGGCCGTCTCGGGGATGTGCTTGGTCACCATCTCGTCGATGACCTCCTGGCGCATCTCGGCGACGGTATCGGCGACGCTGTCGGCGTCCATCAGTTCGAGGCGCTGCTCGAAGACCACCTTGCGCTGGTCGTTCTGCACGTCGTCGAACTTGAGCAGATTCTTGCGGATGTCGAAGTTGCGCGCCTCGACTTTCTTCTGCGCCTTTTCCAACGCCTTGTTGATCCAGGGGTGGATGATCGCCTCGTCTTCCTTGAGGCCGAGCTTCTGCAGCATGCCGTCCATCCGGTCGGAGCCGAAGATGCGCATCAGGTCGTCCTGCAACGACAGGAAGAACTTCGAGCGGCCAGGATCGCCCTGGCGGCCGGAGCGGCCGCGCAGCTGGTTGTCGATGCGGCGGCTCTCATGGCGTTCGGTGGCGAGCACGTAGAGGCCGCCGGCGGCCAGCGCCTTGTCCTTGAGGCGCTGCACGTCGGCCCGGATCTCGGCTTCCTTCGCGTCGCGCTCCGGGCCCGCCGGCATCTCAGCCAGTTCCTCTGCGACGCGCATGTCGGCATTGCCGCCGAGCTGGATGTCGGTGCCGCGGCCGGCCATGTTGGTGGCGATGGTGATCGCGCCCGGCTTGCCGGCCTGCGCCACGATCTGCGCTTCGCTCTCGTGGTGGCGGGCGTTCAGCACCTGGAAGTCGTTGAAGCCCTCCTTGCGCAGGCGCTCGGCCAGCTGTTCGGACTTCTCGATCGAGACGGTGCCGACCAGCACCGGCTGGCCGCGCGAATAGGCGTCGCGGATCTCGCGGACGATGGCGCGGTATTTCTCCTCGACGGTGCGGTAGACCTCGTCGTCCTCGTCGATGCGCTTGACCGGCAGGTTGGTCGGGATCTCGACCACGTTGAGGTTGTAGATGTTGCCGAACTCCTCCGCTTCGGTCGCCGCCGTGCCGGTCATGCCGGCGAGCTTGGAATACATGCGGAAATAGTTCTGGAAGGTGATCGAGGCGAGCGTCTGGTTTTCCGGCTGGATCGCCACATGCTCCTTCGCCTCGAGCGCCTGATGCAGGCCCTCGGAATAGCGGCGGCCGGGCATCATGCGGCCGGTGAACTCGTCGATGATGACGATCTCGCCGTTGCGTACGATGTAGTCCTTGTCGCGCTGGAACAGCTTGTGCGCCTTCAGGGCGTTGTTGACGTGATGGACGATCGCGACGTTCTCGACGTCGTAGAGCGACTCGCCCTTCAGGTGGCCGGCCGCACGCAGCAGGTTTTCCAGCTTCTCGGTGCCGACCTCGGTAAAGATCGAGGTGCGCTGCTTCTCGTCGATCTCGAAGTCCTCTGCGTTCAGCTGCAGCATGAACGCGTCGACGGTGTTGTACATCTCCGACCGGTCCTCGAGCGGACCCGAAATGATCAGCGGCGTGCGCGCCTCGTCGACCAGGATCGAATCGACCTCGTCCACGATCGCGTAATTGTGGCCGCGCTGGACCATCTCGGCGCGGTTGTACTTCATGTTGTCGCGCAGATAGTCGAAGCCGAGCTCGTTGTTGGTCGCGTAGGTGATGTCGCAGGCATAGGCCGCCTTGCGCTGGTCGTCGGTCAGGCCGTGGACGATGACCCCGGTGGTGAGGCCGAGGAAGCTATAGACGCGGGCCATCCACTGCGAGTCGCGGCGGGCGAGGTAGTCGTTGACGGTGACGACGTGGACGCCCTTGCCTTCGAGCGCGTTGAGGTAGACCGGCAGCGTCGCCACCAGCGTCTTGCCCTCGCCGGTGCGCATCTCCGCGATCGAGCCCTCATGCAGCACCATGCCGCCGATGAGCTGCACGTCGAAGGGACGCATGCCGAGGGCGCGTCGGGCCGCCTCGCGCACCGTGGCGAAGGCAGGCACCAGGAGCTGGTCAAGCGTCGCGCCGTCGGCGATCTGCTGCCTGAATTCGGCAGTCCTGGCGCGCAGCTGTTCGTCGCTGAGCGCCCGCATCTGTTCCTCGAGCGCGTTGATCTGCTCGACTCTCGGTCGGGCGGCTTTCACGCGGCGGTCGTTTGCGGAGCCGAAGATCTTGCGGGCGATGCCGCCGAGGCTGACCATGAACTGGTCCTTTCAATCAGAAATATCCCGGCGGGTCCGCCGGATCGAGGCCGCGATGGGCTTCTGGGGGCTGCTGGCCTTCCGACAATCAAAAAATGCGTCCGGAAAACGGTTCTGGACGCAAAGTCGTTGGACAGATAAGAGGGGGCAACCACGATGTCAACGTTGCGCCATGGCGCGCGACGCACCGAAAATCCGCCATAAATCGGGCCTGTCTCGACGGCGCCTCGGAGCTCTACAGGAGAACAATTGTATGAACACCACCCTCAAAAGGCGGCCGATCGCTGGCGTTGCTTTGGTCCTCGGACTGCTTGCGTCCACGGCATTGGGAGCGCTTGCCCAGTCCGACACGGTCGTGGCGACAGTGAGCGGCCAGTCGATCACCGAGGCCGACGTGCAGATGGCGGTCAGCGAGCTTGACCAGCAGTTCGCGCAGCTGACGCCCGAACAGAAGCGGGCGGCCGCGCTCTCCGCCATCATCGAGATCCGGTTGATGTCCGAGAAGGCCAAGGCCTCAAAGCTCGACCAGGATGAGAATTTCAAGCGCAAGCTCGCCTTCCTCAACGAGCGCGCCCTGCATGCCCAGGTGATCGAGAAGGAGATCTCGCCCAAGGTCACGGACGAAATGTTGAAGGCGCGCTACGATAAGGAGGTCGCAGCCCGTCCGGCGGCGGAGGAGGTCCGCGCCCGACACATTCTCGTGAAGACCGAGGAGGAGGCGAAGGAGATCATCGCCAAGCTCGACGGCGGCGCCGATTTCGAGGCGCTCGCCAAGGAGAAGTCGAGCGATCCGGGGTCCGGCGCCAATGGCGGCGACCTCGGCTTCTTCTCGAAGGGCCAGATGGTGCCCGAGTTCGAGGCCGCGGCCTTCGCGCTCGAGCCCGGCTCCTACACCAAGACGCCCGTGAAGAGCGAATTCGGTTTCCATGTGATCAAGCTCGAAGAGAAGCGCACCCAGCCGCCCGTGGCCTTCGACCAGGTCAAGGACCAGATCCGGCAGCTGGTATTCCGCGACGTCTACTTCGAGGCCGTCAAGCAGCTGCGCGCCGGCGCCTCCGTCGAGATCAAGGACGAGGCGCTCAAGAAGGGCGTCGAGGAGATCGAGAAGCAGGCCGGCGCGACGGAGTAGGGCAGTAGGGATTTGTTGCCCTCGGAGTTGAAGCCGCAACCGCTTCGCCTGGGCGCACGGAGACGAGGCGCTGTCAGCATCTTTCCGCCGCCGCCTCATTCCCGCCAGCACCCCTCATCCGTCTCGGCGCTTTGCGCCGATCCACCTTCTCCCACAAGGGGAGAAGGACTGGCGCGTCAGGACGTGTCGCGGAGTTCGACCGGCGGGAAAGCGCCTTCCCGAAGGTTCTGGACGACCGTATCAAGGCCATCGATTAGTTTGCCGTCGTGGCTGCTCTCGCCCCGTTCTTGCCGCCAGATTGAAACGCGGCGGAGATAGGCTGCCATGCTTTGTATCATCATCGCCAGCGCGCGCAGCGAGGCGGCGAGGTCCAGCGCGTCGGTGGGATCGGTGCCGTAGCGGACATTGGGCACAGCCGGGGACCAGAGCCGGCCGGCGGTATTCCATGTCGAGCCCGCGACATAGTCCCGCGCGATCAGGTCGGCCTGGCGGGCCGCCCACAGCACGCAGAAGCGGACCCATGGCGTGTCGCCGGCGGCCTTTTCGGCGAGAGCAGCGAGCGCGAGCAGGGTCGAGACGATGCTGACCAGCACATCCTGTCGCCTCCCTGTTTTCGCCTTCCACGCCATCGCAGGCTCCTTTGCGTCGCACCGGTCCCATGGTCCATCGGGTCGCAAGGGGTGGGGACAAGTATTTTCTGAATGCCGAGCGAAAAGAAGGGGTTGGCGGAAAGGGGAGCGAAATCGATCCACAGCGTGCGCGGTGTTTTAGCCGCAGCCCACCCTCGCGCGGCCGTCTTCCCGGCGGCCGGAGGTCAGCCGGGAACCATTGATCGCTGACGAGTGGGCGGTGCTGGTCATGCTTCGAAGGCGTGTATCGGGCGTGTAACCGGAGAGAAGAATAAATCCCGCATGGCCTTCGGCCTGCGGGATGACGACGTGGGGTGTGCGGGACGCACTGATGGCCTGCGGCCTGGGGGAAGACGACATGGGGTGGGTGGGCCGACACTATGGATTTCGGGTTCCGTTGCGCGGTCCCGAAAAGGGTGTTGCGCGAGACGGGCCTTGCACGCGGTTCGCGCCGGTTAGGGCCATGCCAGCATGATGTCGGGGCGGGGAGCGGTATGCGAGCGGTCCGTCCGTTCGCGCCGATCCTCAGGCCAGCACGCCCCTGACGATGGTACGGATGGCGGCGCGCAGCGTGTCGTCATCCTCGTCCAGGCGGTTGGTGAGCAGGTGCGTCCAGGCGTAGGACGACACCAGGTCGGCGACCACCTTCGGGTTCGCGTCGGGACGCGCCTCACCGCGGGCGATGGCGCGCTCCGTCATCCGGCCTGAGTGACGCCGTCGCTCCGCGCCGTAGTCCGCCAGCGCCTCCGCCGCCTTCGCGTCGGACTGAGCCTCGGCGATGATCGACCTGAAGATCGGGCCGGCCGGCGTATCGCGCCAGAGCGTAAACAGGCTGCGCGCCAGCTGGTACAGATCCTCCTCCAGCGATCCCGTGTCCGGATGTCCGACGTCGCCCTTCTGGCGCCGGTAGACGTCGAGCAGCAGGGCGGCCTTGCTCGGCCACCAGCGGTAGATGGTCGGTTTGCCGGCCCGGGCGCGCCGCGCCACCGCCTCGATCGAGAAGCCGGCATAGCCCGATTCGAGCAGCACCGCCTCCGCCGCCTCCAGGATAGCCTCGGCACTGTCGGGATTGCGCCGGGCGCCGATCGAACGCCGGCCTTCAGGCTCCGCGGACTGTTCTGTGTCGATAGTCTTCATGACAAACACATAGCACGCCCCTTGACGAAACGAAACGGCCCGTTTTATATAACGGAACGTATCGTATCGATGGAGTTTCCCATGTCCCAGACTGCTGCCACACGCGCCTCCGCCGTGCGCTTCTCGCGCCCGCGGTTCGCTCTTCTCATCCTGCTCGGCGTCTACCCGCTGATCACCGGCCTGCTCTACCTGATCTTTCCGCTCACCGAGGGCTGGACGATCTGGCAGCGGACGCTGGTCCTGGTGCCGATCATGGTCGCTTCGATGGTGTGGGGACTGATCCCCACCGTCCAGCGGCGTTTCCATGCCTTCATCAACCCGGTGGTCCGCGCCCCCGGCCGCTGATTTGGCTTGCGCGGGCTTGATCGGTCGGGCAAACGAGCGCGACCGATCAAGCCACCGGAACAAGCCATGTCGACCGCCGTTTCGCCGCTCGCACCCAAGTCCTACCCCAAGATGCCGCCGATCGAAGGCGTGCGCATCGCCACCGCCGAAGCGGGCATCAAATACAAGGGCCGCACCGATCTTCTGGCGATGGTGTTCGACGAGGGCACGACCGTCGCGGGCGTCTTCACCCGCTCGAAATGTCCGTCCGCGCCGGTCGATCTCTGCCGTGCCAACCTCCCCGGCGGCAAGGCGCGGATGCTGGTGGTGAATTCCGGCAATGCCAATGCCTTCACCGGCAAGAAGGGCAGGGCGGCGACCGATGCGACCGCCAGTGCCGCCTCGTCGGCCGCCGGTTGCGCGGCATCCGAAGTCTTCCTCGCCTCGACCGGCGTCATCGGCGAGCCGCTCGACCCGGCGAAGTTCACCCATCTCCTGGCGGACATGGCCAAGCGGGCCCAGCCGGAATTGTGGCCCGAGGCCGGCAAGGCCATCATGACCACGGACACCTATCCGAAATACGCCACCCAGACGGTTCCGCTCGGCGACACACTGGTCACCATCAACGGCATCGCCAAGGGCGCGGGCATGATCGCACCCGACATGGCCACCATGCTTTCCTTCGTCGCCACCGACGCGCCGATCGCCGCACCCGTGCTGCAGGAACTGCTCTCCAAGGGCACCGCGAAGACGTTCAACTCGGTCACCGTCGACAGCGACACCTCGACCAGTGACACGCTGCTTCTGTTCGCCACCGGTGCCGCCGCGAAACGCGGTGCGCCGCGGATCGAGGACGCGAAGGACATCCGCCTGCAGCCGTTCCGCCGCGCGTTGAACAAGATCCTGAAAAACCTCGCGCTGCAGGTCGTGCGCGACGGCGAGGGCGCGCGCAAGGAGGTGGAGGTTACGGTCACTGGAGCGAAATCCGCGCGCTCGGCCAAGAAGATCGCGCTGTCCATCGCCAATTCGCCGCTGGTCAAGACCGCTGTCGCAGGCGAGGACGCCAACTGGGGGCGCGTGGTGATGGCCGTCGGCAAGGCCGGCGAACCCGCCGACCGCGACCGCCTGTCGGTCTTTTTCGGCGACATCCGTGTCGCGCATGAAGGCGAGCGCGACCCGGACTATTCGGAAGCGGCGACCTCCGCCTACATGAAGCGCGACCGCATCAGGATACGCGCCGACATCGGGATCGGACGCGGCAAGGCCACCGTCTGGACCTGCGACCTCACCAAGGAATATGTCGCGATCAACGGCGACTACAGAAGCTGACCGGCCTGCGGGGCATGCCTCTCTTCGATTCCAGCCGGCTCCCGGTCGTCCGCCGCTTCGAAGCGGCCGGCTTTCGCGCCTGGCCGGCGTCCTCCGTCCAGTACGACGGCACATGGGTGATCCGGCTCACCGCCGGGCATCCGGCGAAGCGGCTGAATTCGGTCAATCCCCTCGACCCGAGCGATTGCGACAACCTGACCGAACGGATCGCGCACGCATCGCGGCAGTTCGCGGCCTATGGCCGGCCGACCACCTTCCGGATGTCGCCGCTCGGCGGGTCGTTCATCTCGGCTTATCTCGACCAGGAGGGGTGGACCCGCTTTTCCGATTCGATCGTGATGTCGATCGATCTCGTTTCGATCAATCTCGAACGGGTGATGAGCCAGATCCCGATGAAGGACATGGCCCGCTTCATCAACTCGGCGATGGTGGTGCACGATTTCGAGCCGTGGATCCAACCCGGCCTGTCGGAGATCGTCAGTTCGATCGAGCCGGAAAGCGGGCTGTTCCTGCTCGAGGATGGCGACCGTCCGGTCGCGAGCGCGATCTGTGTCCACGACGGCGATCTCGCCGGCCTGTTCGAGGTCGCCACCGCGAGCGGAGAGCGGGGCAAGGGACATGGGCGCCGCGTGGTGCTGTCTGCTCTCAAGTGGGCGCGGCTCAGGGGCGCCAGGATCGGCTGGCTGCAGGTCGAAGCGAGCAATGCGGCGGCCATTGCCCTCTACAATTCGCTCGGCTTCCGCCGGGTTTACGACTACCACTACCGCCAGCCGCCGAAGTGACCGGACGCACGATCGATGACTGAGGCAATCCCCGACACACACGCCAAGCCGCTCTTGCTGGTCGCCGCCTGCGCGCTGGTCGACGCCGACGGACGCGTGCTGATCACCGAGCGTCCGCCCGGCAAGAAGCTCGCCGGACTATGGGAATTTCCCGGCGGCAAGATCGAGCCCGGCGAAACGCCGGAGGAAACGGTGGTGCGCGAATTGCGCGAGGAACTGGCGATCGAGACGAAGGTCGCCTGCCTCGCGCCGCTCACCTTCGCCAGCCACGCCTATGAGGAGTTCAACCTGCTCATGCCGCTGTTCGTCTGCCGCCGGTTCTGGGGCACACCCGTCGGCCAGGAAGGGCAGCGGCTGAAGTGGGTTCGCCCGCGCGACATGCGCAACTACGAGATGCCGCCGGCCGACGCGCCGCTGATCCCGTTCCTGATCGACCTGCTTTAGACCGAGTGGACTTTTGCTTCCGAGCGGTCGGGGATGCCGATCGGCACCTTCAAACGTCATTCCGGGTTCCGCTACGCGGCCCCGGAATGACGGCGGTGCGTGTCGACGATGGCGTCTCGATCCAACGTCGTTAATCGATCCTTTAGCCAAAGGTGAAAATACTGCCTTTCGAAACCGGGTGCTGGCCGCGCCCGGCATGCGAGCTCAGGGGCACTCATGAATCCGGAAGCTGACTGGCAATCCATCCGCGGCGACCGCGGCTCGGTCCTCGGCATCGCCGGCGTCGGCATCCTGCGTATAACCTTGCTTTTCGGATCTGCCGCCGTCGCGCTGGCGTTGATCCTGGCGCCGATCGCCGACAGCCAGACACGGCAATTCGTGCAAGGCTCCGGCGACAGGCTCGACCGTATGTCGACCGGATCGATCAGCCGGGGTGGACATTCCGGCAACTACACGATCCGGCGCAGCGTGCTGCAGGATTCGCCCGCCGCGATCTGCATCATCCGCGACAACGGCACGCGCAGCGGCGATTGCGGCTGATTTTCAGCTTTGGTTAATGCTGTCGCGTTAACCTTTCTTAATTTCGCACCGCTATGGTGCTCGCAGAGGATCGACAAGGATGTCGGGCATGTTCAGCCGTTTTCTGAAAGATCGCAGCGGGACAACGGCGGTCGAATACGGCTTGATCATCGTCTGCCTGTCGCTGGTGATCGTTGGCGGAATTTCGCAGGCGGGCAATTCTGTCCAGGACATGTTCATGAATCCCGCGCGCGCCTTGCAGAACACGCTCGCCGACTGATCTCCAGCTATTTGTCGGCAAGCCCGCCCAGGGCCTTTGCCAGCGACACTTTCGCCGAGCCGGGCTTCAGCGGCCTCTGCTGCGATGCGTCCGGTGCCCAGCCCGACAGCCAGATCGTCGAGAAGGTGGCGCGGATGCGCCCGTCCGGATCCGAAAAGCGCTCCGCATAGAGTTCCGCCGCACGCAGGAAGAGGGCTCGTCCGGTCGGCTTCCTGATCCGCGCCAGAAGCGGGTTCGTCGCGCCCATCGCCCTCAGGTCGCGCATCAGCGCAAACATGGTTTCGTAGCGCACGGTCACCGTCTCGATGTCGGCGACGGGAAGCGCGAAGCCGGCGCGCTGGAGGAGGGCGCCGGCATCCCTGACATCGGCGAACGGCAGGATGCGCGGGCTCGCACCCCCGGTGATCTCGATCTCGGCGCCGAGCAGGCTCTCGCGCAGTTCCGCCAAGGTGCCGGCACCCGGGAATGCGGCGAGGAAAAGGCCGTCCGGCTTCAGCGCGCGGCGCGCCTGGACCAGCAGGCCCGGCAGATCGTTCACCTCGTGCAGAGCCATGAGCGACACGATCAGATCGAGCGAGGACGGCTCGACCGGCACCGTCTCCGGCGCCGCCGGCCGCGAGCCGGAGGAGCCGGCAAACGCCGCATGGGCCGCGATCTGCTCGACCTCGTCGACCTTGCCGGTCGACAGCAATGCCTGCGCCGCGGCGTCGCCGTGCGAGAACAGCGTGGCGGCGCGCGGAAACCGCCGCGCCACGGTCGCGACGCGGTCGGCGAGGTCTTCTGCCGCGCGGTGCAGCAGGAAGTCCGCGCCAGGAACCGGTTTCGCCATCGCGCGGAGCTTCCGCTGCGTTGCAATATCGGTGTCGATGATGGGTTCCAAGGGCGCGATCCGGGCTTCCGGCTGGGCTCGCCTGTGCCCGCCCTTGCGGCAGGACCATCGCGTGCTAGCCTGTGTCCTTCCTCAGGTGGCCGATCGGATGCAGGAGATCAAGAGCCTCGCCGCAACGGCCGTGTCGATGTCGGCGCGGCTTCTGTTCCCGCCCGTCTGCGCCGGATGCCGCCGGATCGTCAGCGAGCCGGGGTCGCTGTGCGGCGAATGCTGGCGCGGCCTGCGCTTTCTGGAGCAGCCGTGGTGCGAGGTCATGGGCACGCCGTTCAGCCACGAAATGGGGCCGGGAATGCTCTCGGCCGACGCCATCGCCAATCCGCCGCCCTTCGACCGGGCGCGCGCGGCGGTTGCGCATGGCGGCATCGCGCGGCGCATGGTGCACGGCCTGAAATATGGCGACCGCACCGACCTCGCGCCCTGGATGGCCCGCTGGATGATCCGGGCAGGGCGCGAGCTTCTCCCCGGCGCCGACCTGATCGTGCCTGTGCCGCTGCACCGCGTCCGCTTCCTGCATCGCCGGTTCAACCAGTCGGCCGAGCTGGCGCGGACAATCTCGCACCTGTCGGGCGTGCCCTTCTCGCCCGACGTGGTCCATCGCGTGAAGCCGACGCGGCAGCAGGTCGGGCTCGGGCTCAGGCAGCGCGAGGACAATGTGCGCGGCGCGTTCAAGGTGGCGGCGGAAGCGGAGATCGAGGTGGCTGGCCGGCGCATCCTCGTCGTCGACGACGTCTGTACGACCGGGGCGACCGTTTCGGCGGTGGCGAAGGCCCTGCGCAGGGCGGGCGCCGCGCGCATCGACGTGCTCACCTTTGCCCGCGTCCTGCCGGGGGACTTTCGACCCGAGGAAGACGGCACTATATAGCTGTGCAGGCGGTCAAGGCTGGACAGGACATGGCACAGGTTACGATCTACACACGCGATTTCTGCGGCTACTGCGCGGCGGCGAAACGGCTGCTCAGCGAGAAGGGCGTCGACTTCGTAGAGCACGACGCCAGCTATTCGCCGGACCTGCGCAAGGAGATGATCCAGCGCGCCAACGGCCGCTCGACCTTCCCGCAGATCTTCATCGGCGAGAGACATGTCGGCGGCTGCGACGACCTCTACGAGCTCGACCGCGCCGGCAAGCTCGACCCATTGCTGGCCGCCTGAGGAACCGCGACATGACCATATTCAAGGCCGCCGCCATCCAGATGCGTTCCGGCACCTCGGTGGAGAGGAATGCCGAGACGTTCGAAAAGATGGTGCGCGAGGCCGCCGGCAACGGCGCGACCTACATCCAGACGCCGGAGATGACCGGCGCGCTGATGCGCGACCGCGCCTCGCTCAAGGCGTCGCTGAGGGACGATGGTGGCGACCTGATCGCATCGGCCGCGCGCCGGCTGGCGCGCGAACTCGGCGTCTACATCCATGTGGGCTCGACGGCGATCGCGGCGGGCGAGAAAATTGCCAACCGTGGCTTCATGATCGGCCCGGACGGCACCGACATCGTCACCTACGACAAGATCCACATGTTCGACGTCGATCTCGACAATGGCGAGAGCTGGCGCGAATCCGCCACCTATCAGCCGGGTGTGCGCAGCGTCGTCGCCGAACTGCCTTTCGTCAGTATAGGGATGGCGGTCTGCTACGATCTGCGCTTCCCGCAACTCTTCCGCGCCCAGGCGCTGGCCGGCGCCGAGGTGTTCACCGTTCCCGCTGCCTTCACCCGCCAGACCGGCGAGGCGCACTGGCACGTTCTTCTCCGCGCCCGCGCCATCGAAAACGGCGCATGGCTGATCGCCGCCGCTCAAGGCGGAACGCACGAAGACGGCCGCGAGACTTTTGGCCATTCGATGGTCGTCGACCCGTGGGGCCGTATCGTCGCCGAAGCCGACCACGCCGAACCCGACATCGTCTATGCCGAGATCGACACGGCCGCGTCCGCCGAAGCGCGCAAGAAAATCCCCAACCTCAGGAATGCGCGCGAATTCTCGGTCGAGGTCGCGCGCCCCGCGCCTGCCCTGAAAGCCGCTTCGTGATCCGCTTCTCCCTCCATTGCGACCAGGCCCACGAGTTCGAGGGCTGGTTCCGCGACAATGGCGACTTCGACACGCAGTCGAAGCGCGGCTTCGTCGAATGCCCGGTCTGCGGCTCGCACAAGGTGTCCAAGTCGCTGATGGCGCCGGCCGTCTCTACCGGCCGGAAGAAGGAGAAGATGGCGCTCGCCGCTACCGCCGAGCAGAAGAAGCTCATGGAAGCGTTGAAGGAAATGTCCAAACAGGTGCGCGAGAACGCCGAAAACGTTGGCGACCGGTTCGCCGACGAGGCGCGCAAGATCCATTTTGGCGAGACCGAGGCGCGCGGCATCTACGGAGAGGCGACGCCTGAGGAAGCCCGCGACCTGATCGAGGACGGGGTGGAGTTCATGCCGCTGCCGGTGTTCCCGGACGACAGGAACTGAGGGCTCGACCGCGGTCCACAGTCCATGCAATCTGATGGCTTGCCATCACCTGCCATCTTGATGGCAGGTCGCTTGATGCTTATTTTCAGCAGACAACGAGGAGGCGCATTCATGGCCGAGCCCCAGCTTTCCGTACGAAGCGCCAAGGCGATCGAAATCGCTCACCGGCTAGCGAGAGCGCATAACCGCACGGTCGCGAAAACGGTTGAACGCGCGCTCGAGCTTCTCGATGCACAGGAGGGCAATCGAGAGCCTGTGGAGGAGTTCTATCGGCGGCTGGCAGAGAATGGCGTGGACTTCGACATCCTGGAGCTTACGAAAGACCTTCACAAGCCACATCCGGGTATCGATCTTTGATCGTACTCGACACCAACGTTGTTTCGGAATCTCTCCGGCAGAACCCGAATGAGGCGGTGATTTCGTGGCTGAAACGATTCGACGTTGAACTCGCGCTGCCGTCCATCTCGATCGCGGAGTTATCCTACGGCCTCGAAAAGCTGCCCGATGCCCAACGATCTGCCCGGGTTGAATCCGGTCTGGCCGCCACCAGACAACGGTATGCCGGTCGAATACTTGTCTTCGACGAGGCTGCAGCACTGGTGTTTGGCAGGATCATGGGCGAGGCGTCGCGGATCGGGCGCGGCATGTCGCCTCTCGACGGTATGATCGCCGCCATTGCCAGGGTGAACAAAGCCAAGCTCGCAACCCGCAACACCGCGCATTTCGAGCATTGCGGCCTCGACCTGATCAATCCGTGGACCGAATAGGGACAAACGCTCGCCAAGCTGGCAATTCGGGAGTCCCACTCCAGAATTGCAAGGATGATCGATCAAACCAGCGAGGATTTCTCCGCCAGCACCATGTAATTGACGTCCATGTCCTTCGAGCGCTGCCAGCGGTCGGCGAGCGGATTGTAGGTCACGCCTGAGCGGTCGACGATCGAAAGTCCCGCCTTGCCGAGGCCGGCTTCGAGTTCATCCGGGCGGACCAGCTTGCCGAACTGGTGCGTGCCGCGCGGCAGCCAGCGCAGAACATACTCGGCGCCGATGATCGCCAGGCCCAGCGCCTTCAATGTGCGGTTGATGGTGGCGACGAACATCAGTCCGCCGGGCTTCACCATCTGCCCGCATTTGGCGAGGAACAGGTCCACGTCGGCGACGTGTTCCACCACCTCCATGTTCAGGATCACGTCGAACTGCTCGCCCTCGTCGGCCAGTGCTTCGGCGGTCGTGGCGCGATAGTCGATGGTCAGCCCGCTCGCCACGCCGTGTAGCTTTGCCACCTCGATATTGACGGCAGACGCGTCGGCGCCGACCACTTCGGCGCCCAGCCGCGCCATCGGCTCGCATAAAAGCCCGCCGCCGCAGCCGATATCGAGGATGCGCAGGCCCTCGAACGGGTGCGGCGCGCGCGGATCGCGGCCGAATCGCTCAGCTATCCTGTCGCGGATATAGGCCAGGCGCACCGGATTGAACTTGTGCAGAGGCCGGAACTTGCCGTTCGGATCCCACCATTCCGCCGCCATACGGGAGAAGCGCTCCACTTCGTCGGTGTCGATGGTCGTGCGTCTGGCTTCGGCCATGTCGTTCGTCTCCCTCTTCGGGCCAAACAAGTCGGGCGACGGGGCGCCGATGTCAAGGCGCCGGCATCGCGGAAAGGGGCGTGTCGCGGGCGCCCGGTTGTCAGTACAGCCGGCGGATCAGCGCGGCCGGCGCATGTCAGGGCGTGTCAGCTGACGTTCCGGTCAGGTTGGGATGAGGCGCCATGCGGCCTATATCCGACGCACGATCCACAAAGCCATCGCCGATGCAGCCGATCATTTCGATCTCCAATCTGTCGAAGACCTATGCCAACGGCTTCGAGGCCCTGAAGAACGTCAGCCTCGACGTGCGCAAGGGCGAGATCTTCGCCCTGCTCGGGCCGAATGGGGCCGGCAAGACGACGCTGATTAACATCGTCTGCGGCCTCGTCAATCCCGGCACCGGCAGTGTGACGGTGGGCGGCCACGATATCGTCGCCGACTACCGCAAGACGCGATCCATGATCGGGCTCGTGCCGCAGGAATTGTCGATGGACGCATTCGAGACCGTAGTCGCGACGGTCTCCTTCAGCCGTGGACTGTTCGGCAAGCCGGCCGATTCGGCGCATGTCGAGAAGGTCCTGAAGTCCCTGTCGCTCTGGGACAAGCGCAAGGACAAGGTGATGACGCTCTCCGGCGGCATGAAGCGGCGCGTGCTGATTGCCAAGGCGCTGGCGCACGAGCCCGACATCCTCTTCCTCGACGAGCCGACGGCGGGCGTCGACGTCGAGCTGCGGCGCGACATGTGGGCGATGGTGCGCAGCCTGCGCGACACCGGCGTCACGATCATCCTGACGACGCATTACATCGAGGAGGCGCAGGAGATGGCCGACCGCGTCGGAATCATCTCGAAGGGCGAAATCATCCTCGTCGAAAACAAGGACGTCCTGATGCGCAAGCTGGGCAAGAAGCAGCTGCGCATCGAACTGCGCGAGCCGATGGCGACCCTGCCCGCTTCGCTGTCGTCCCACGGACTGGACCTCGCCGAAGGCGGCGACGCGCTCGTCTCGACCTATGATGCCTCTGCGGACCGCACCGGCATCAATGGACTGTTCCAGGATCTGGCCCGCGAAGGGATCGCCATCCGCGACGTGGAAACGCGGCAGAGCACGCTGGAAGAGATATTCGTCGGACTGCTGGAGGAGCGGGCATGAACATTCACGCCGTCCGTGCGATCTACCGGTTCGAGATGGCGCGCACCTTCCGCACCATCCTCCAGTCCATCGTCTCGCCGGTCATCTCGACCGCGCTCTATTTCGTCGTGTTCGGCGCTGCGATCGGCTCGCGCATTCCCGAGATCGGCGGCGTCAGCTATGGCGCGTTCATCGTGCCGGGCCTGATCATGATGTCGATCCTGACCCTGTCGATCTCGAACGCGTCCTTCGGCATCTATTTCCCGAAATTCACCGGCACCATCTACGAGCTGCTGTCGGCGCCGGTCTCGCATTTCGAAATCGTCGCGGCCTATGTCGGGGCAGCGGCGACGAAGTCGGTGATCATCGGACTCGTGATCCTGGCGACCGCCGCCCTCTTCGTGCCGCTGAGAATCGAGCATCCGCTCGTCATGCTGCTTTTCCTGGTGTTGACTTCGCTGTCGTTCAGCCTGTTCGGCTTCATCATCGGCCTCTGGGCGGACGGGTTCGAGAAACTTCAGCTCATCCCGCTGCTCGTCGTCATGCCGCTCGCCTTCCTCGGCGGCACATTCTATTCGATCGAGATGCTGCCGCCGTTCTGGCACGCCGTGTTGCTGTTCAACCCGGTGGTCTATCTCGTCAGCGGCTTCCGCTGGAGCTTCATCGGCGCGTCGGACGTGAACGTCTGGGCGAGTGTCCTGATGACCGCGCTTTTCCTCGCCGGCTGCCTTGCCATCACCGGCTGGATGTTCCGCACCGGCTACAAGCTCAAGAACTGACGGGAGCCTCCCGCTCGAGCCGTTCGGCGACCATCTCCTGCAGACGCCATAGATGCCGGTCGCGGATTCCCAGCATGTCCAGATGGCTCACCGTGGCATGGAGATACTCCGCCATGGAGCCGCGAAAGCCGCAGGCGGTCGCCAGCATGTCGGCGGTGGCCTCGTCGTCGAGTTCGCCGACATAGCGGCCGCTCTTGCGATTCATCGCGAATGTCAGCGCCTTCAGCGGTCCCTCCTGTGTCGTGACCGGAATCCAGCGCGGCGGGAAGGCCGACGGCACCATGCTCATCTCGCGCCGGATCAGACGGTGCATGTTCGCCTTGATCGCCTCGTCCGGCAGGCGGAAGACGACGCCGTTGCACTGGCCGCCGCGATCGAGCGCCAGCATCAGGCCAGGTTGTTCGCGGTTGCCGCGGTAGCGATAGTCCCAGCCGAGGCAGAAGCGCCGGTGCCAGCCGCGGGCGATGGCGGTGCGCCGCTCGACGAAGTCGAACTCGGGGTTCCAGATCAGCGAGCCGTAGGCGAAGACCCAGAAGCCGCCCTCGGGCGCGCCCGCGATGATCTCTTCGACGACGCGATCGTAGTCGGCGTCGGTCGCGGCCACGAAGCCCGGCAGGAGCTGGAGTCCCGGATCGGGGATCTTGCGCGCCAGCCGGCCCACATGCGCCTCGGTCAGGCGCATCGCGCCGTTTCCAACTTTCCTCGCCATAGAGATGTCTCGCACAATCGAATGCAAATCCTAGCATCGTCGGGCGAAACCGCGCCAGATGCAGTCCTTCCGGTCGCCTTGCGGATCGGGGGCGATTTGGATAAGGAAGCCGCGCGCCGCCGTCCGGGGAGGAATGCGGCGCCCCAACCACAGACAGTCGCGCGATCATCCGGCAGCGCGGCCCGCATCAGGACCTTTCGACCGCAATGGCGCGCATCGTGATGAAGTTCGGCGGAACCTCCGTCGCCGACCTCGACCGCATCCACAATGTGGCGCGGCACGTCAAACGCGAGGTCGACGCGGGCCACGAGGTCGCGGTCGTCGTCTCGGCGATGTCGGGCAAGACCAACGAGCTCGTCGGCTGGGTCCAGAACATGCCCAAGGTGGCGGGCTCGAACGCCCCGTTTTACGACGCGCGCGAATACGATGCCGTCGTCGCCTCGGGCGAGCAGGTGACGGCGGGGCTCCTCGCCATCGCGCTGCAGTCGATGGGCGTGCATGCGCGCTCCTGGCTCGGCTGGCAGATCCCGATCAAGACCGACACCGCGCATGGCGCGGCGCGGATCACCGAAATCGACGGTTCCTTCCTGGTCAAGCGATTCGGCGAGGGCCAGGTCGCCGTCATCGCCGGCTTCCAGGGCATCGCGCCGGACGGACGCATCGCCACGCTCGGCCGTGGCGGCTCCGACACCAGCGCCGTCGCCGTCGCCGCCGCCGTCAAGGCCGACCGCTGCGACATCTACACCGACGTCGACGGCGTCTACACCACCGACCCGCGCATCGAGCCGAAGGCGCGCCGGCTCGCCAAGATCTCCTTCGAGGAGATGCTGGAGATGGCCTCGCTCGGCGCCAAGGTGCTGCAGGTGCGCTCGGTCGAACTCGCCATGGTGCACAAGGTGCGCACCTTCGTGCGCTCCTCCTTTGAAGACCCGGATGCGCCGGGGATGGGGGATCTTCTCAACCCGCCCGGAACGCTCATTTGCGACGAGGATGAAATCGTGGAACAGCAGGTCGTCACCGGTATCGCCTATGCCAAGGACGAGGCGCAGATTTCGCTTCGCCGCGTCGCCGACCGCCCGGGCGTCGCCGCCGGCATCTTCCTGCCGCTCGCCGAGGGCGGGATCAATGTCGACATGATCGTCCAGAACATTTCCGAGGACGGTTCGCGCACCGACATGACCTTCACCGTGCCGCAGGGCGACGTCGCCAAGGCGCTGGCCATCCTCGACAAGGTGCGCGAGACGGTCGGCTTCGACGTGGTCCAGCACGACGACGGCATGTCCAAGGTCTCGGTCATCGGCATCGGCATGCGCAGCCATGCCGGCGTCGCCGCCACCGCCTTCAAGGCATTGGCCGACAAGGGCATCAATATCCGCGCCATCACCACGTCCGAAATCAAGATCTCCATCCTGATCGACGGACCCTATACCGAGCTGGCGGTTCGCACTTTGCATTCCGTCTACGGTCTGGATAAGCAGTAGTCTGGAATCATCGATACGGGAATGGTCGCGTCGGCGCGGGAGGCGCCCGGCGCGATTGCCCGTTGGAGCTTTGACATGCCCGATCACGTGCCCGGTCCGCGCGCACTTCTGAGACGGCTCCGCGAACTCATGGCGGAGGCGCTCGATCCCCAGGTGCGCCTCGACCGCATCGTGCGCGAGATCGCCAAGAACATGGTCGCGGAAGTCTGCTCGCTCTATGTGCTGAGGGCCGATTCGGTGCTCGAACTCTACGCCACCGAAGGCCTCAATCCGGGGTCGGTCCACCTGGCGCAGCTGCGCCTCGGCCAGGGTCTCGTCGGCACGATCGCCGCCAGCGCCCGGGCGCTCAACCTGTCCGACGCACAGAATCACCCCGCATTCGCCTACCTGCCGGAGACGGGCGAGGAGATCTACAACTCCTTCCTTGGCGTGCCCGTGCTGCGCGCCGGCCGCACGCTCGGCGTCCTCGTCGTTCAGAACAAGACCAAGCGCACCTATCGCGACGACGAGGTCGAGGCACTCGAGACGATCGCCATGGTGATCGCCGAGATGATCGCCGCCGGTGATCTCGCGCGGCTGATCCGGCCTGGCATGGAACTCGATCTCACCCGGCCGGCGAGCTTCAAGGGGTTGGCCTTCAACGAAGGCGTCGGTCTTGGCCACGTCGTGCTGCACGAGCCGCGAATCGTCGTAACCAACCTGTTCAACGAGGACATCGAAGACGAGCTGAGGCGCCTCGACGAGGCGCTGGGGTCGCTGAGGCTCTCGATCGACGACATGATGTCCCGCCGCGAGGTCGCCTTCGAGGGCGAGCACCGCGCCGTGCTTGAAGCCTACCGCATGTTCGCGCACGACCGGGGCTGGGTCCGGCGGCTGGAGGAGGCGATCCGCAACGGGCTCTCGTCCGAGGCCGCGGTCGAGAAGGTACAGAGCGACATGCGGGCGCGCATGACGCACATGACCGATCCCTACCTGCGCGAGCGGATGAGCGATTTCGACGATCTCGCCAACCGCCTGCTGCGGCAGTTGATGGGGCG
Source organism: Mesorhizobium sp. (assembly GCF_024710845.1). Lineage (GTDB taxonomy): Bacteria > Pseudomonadota > Alphaproteobacteria > Rhizobiales > Rhizobiaceae > Mesorhizobium_A. Next base: position 11,185 of record NZ_JANJTZ010000052.1, on the reverse strand, counting down.
GGGACCGGAGATGGTCGCCGCCAGTCTGCCGAAGGACGCCATCATCGTCGCCCGCCAGATGGGCGCGGCGGAACTGCTCGACTATCCGCGCGAGAAGCTGCGCGGCCTGGTGCTGGAAGAGGGCTCCGTCACCAGCCACGTCGTGATCGTCGCGCGCGCCATGGGCATCCCGGTTGCCGGCCAGCTCAAGGGCGTGGTGTCGATGTCGGAAAACGGCGATGCCATCATCGTCGACGGCGAGGACGGCACGGTGCAGCTCAGGCCGCAGCCCGACGTCGAGGCGGCCTATGCCGAGAAGGTGCGCTTCCGCGCCCGCCGGCAGGAACTCTACCGCGAGCTGCGCGACAAGCCGTCGGTGTCGAAGGACGGCGTGCATGTCGACCTGATGATGAATGCCGGCCTTGCGGTCGACCTGCCGCAGCTCGCCGAGGCCGGTGCGGCCGGCATCGGCCTGTTCCGCACCGAACTGCAGTTCATGGTCGCCGCCACCTTCCCGCGCGCCGAGGCTCAGGAACGGCTCTATCGCGAGGTGATCGACGCGGCAAAGGGCAAGCCGGTCACGTTCCGCACCATCGACATCGGCGGCGACAAGGTGCTGCCCTATTTCCGCGGCGCGGCGCAGGAGGAGAACCCGGCGCTCGGCTGGCGAGCCATCCGGCTGACACTCGACCGTCCGGGCCTGCTGCGCACGCAGGTTCGGGCGCTGCTCAGGGCGGCTGGCGGTGGCGAGCTGCGCATCATGCTGCCGATGGTGACGCAACTCGACGAGATTTCACAGGCGCGTGAGATCATCGACCGCGAGGTGCGGCATCTATCGCGCCACGCCTATCTGCTTCCTACGACGCTGAAGATGGGCGCGATGGTCGAGGTGCCGGCGCTGTTGTGGCAGCTCGACGAACTGATGGAGGCGGTCGACTTCGTCTCGGTCGGCTCGAACGACCTGTTCCAGTTCGTCATGGCCACCGACCGTGGCAATGCGCTCCTGTCCGACCGGTTCGACCCGCTGTCGGTGCCGTTCCTGCGCGTCTTGAAGCAGATTGCGGATGCCGGAGCGCGCGCTAACACGCCGGTGACGCTGTGCGGCGAACTTGCCGGGCGGCCGATCTCGGCGATGACGTTGATCGGCCTCGGCTACCGCTCGATCTCCATGTCTCCCGCCGCGATCGGCCCGGTGAAGGCGATGCTCACCGAACTCCAGGTCGGCCGCCTCGAGGACATGCTCGAGCCCGCACTCGCCGCCGGGGGCGCCTTCCGCAACCTTCGCCGCGACCTGCAGGCCTTCGCCGCGGAAAACGGCATCCCGCTTTGAGTAGGCCATGACCGCACTCCCCAACGATCGCCTCGACCAGGTCGTCAAGCGCTACGAGATGCTGGAAGCCCAGATGGCGTCCGGCGTCGACCCCGACGCCTATGTCAAGCTCGCCTCGGAATACGCCGAGATCCAGGACATGGCCGGCAAGGTGCGCGACCTGCGCAAGGCCGAGGCCGAGAAGGCCGGCATCGAGGCGATGCTCGCCGATGCAGGCACCGACAGGGAGATGCGCGATCTCGCCGAGGCCGAACTCGACGAGGTCGCCGAGCGGATCGAAGCCCTGCAGAAGTCGATCCAGATTCTGCTTTTGCCGCGCGACCTTGCCGACGAGCGCAACGCCATCATCGAAATCCGCGCCGGCACCGGCGGCGACGAGGCGGCGCTCTTCGCCGGCGACCTGTTCCGCATGTACGAGCGCTATGCCGCATCCAAAGGCTGGAAGATCGAGGTGGTCTCGGCCAGCGAAGGCGAAAAGGGCGGCTATAAGGAAATCATCGCCTCGATCTCCGGCCGCGGCGTGTTCGCGGCGCTCAAGTTCGAATCGGGCGTGCACCGCGTGCAGCGGGTACCCGACACCGAAACGCAGGGACGCATTCATACATCGGCCGCAACCGTCGCGGTGCTGCCGGAGGCGGAAGAGGTCGACGTCGAAATCAGGCCGGAAGACGTTCGGCTGGAAACTCTGCGCGCATCAAGCGCCGGCGGCCAGCACGCAAACACCACCGATTCCTCGGTGCGCATAACACATATCCCGAGCGGAATCGTCTTGCTGCAATCGGGTCGCTCGCAGCATCAGAACCGCGCCAAGGCGTTCCAGATATTGCGCGCCAAGCTCTACGACCTCCAGCGCAGCAAGGCGGATTCGGATCGGTCGGAATCTCGCAAGGCGCAGGTCGGCTCAGGCGACCGCTCCGAGCGCATCCGCACCTACAATTTCCCGCAAGGGCGCCTGACCGACCATCGCATCAACCTGACGCTCTACAAGCTCGACCGGGTCACGGAAGGCGACCTCGACGAAGTCATCGACGCGCTCACGGCGGATCATCAGTCGAAGCTGCTGGCGGAGTTCGGGACGAATTGAGGGCGGCACTGCCATGGTCTGAACGGCGGGCCGCCTGGCGGGGATGTCCATGACCACCCTCTCCGATCTCCACCGCATCGCCCGCACGCGCCTGACGGAAGCTGGCATCGCCGAGGCCGCGCTCGACGCGCGGGTCCTCGTCGAGGACCTCACCGGCACGACCCGCACCGACCTTCTGGCGCGGCCGGACATGGCTGTCCCGGCGAATACCGCTGAAGAGGTAGCCGCTGCACTGGCGCGCCGCGCCGCGGGCGAGCCGGTGCATCGCATCCTCGGCGCACGTGAATTCTATGGCCTTCGCCTCGCGCTCTCACCCGACACGCTCGAACCGCGCCCGGACACCGAGGCGCTTGTGGAACTGGCGCTGCCCTTCGCGCGCGGCGTCTGCGATGCGCGCGGCGCCTGCCGCATCCTCGACCTCGGCACCGGCACGGGCGCCATCGCGCTTGCGCTTCTGTCGGCCGAGCCGCGCGCGATCGCGGTTGCGACCGACATCGCCCCTGGTGCTCTCGAGACCGCGAAGACCAATGCCGAAGCGCTGGGCCTGTCGGGGCGGATCGCCTTCGTCATGTCCGACTGGTTTGCGGCGGTCGAGGGACCATTCGATCTGATCGTCTCGAACCCGCCCTATATCCCGTCAGCCGAAATCGGCACCCTTTCGCGCGAGGTGCGCGGCTTCGATCCGTTGCGGGCGCTGGATGGCGGAGCGGATGGACTCGATCCCTACGGGATTATCGCGCGCGACGGCGCCGCCCATCTCGCGCCCGACGGCGCGATCATAGTCGAGATCGGGGCAGGGCAGGAGGAAGATGTCGCCGACATATTCCTGCGGCAGGGCTTGCGGCATGCCGACACCCGCCGCGATCTCGGCGGTCACGCCCGGGCCCTTTGCTTCGTGCGACAACGCGGCGTTTAAAAAAAGCTTGGCATCCCAAAGGAATGTCGCTACGTTCCAATCACCGGACAAGACGTAGCAGGCAGTGCCGTTGTCGATTCGGTCCCCGTTGAAAACAAACTGCCTTCTTGCGTGAGCGATGCTTGGGGCGTCGCATGGGGAACGTCCGGGCAGGCTATGAACCGGAAACAGAACGGATGACGGCGGCGCCGCAACGAGGCGCCCGACCGTCGCAATCACGGCGGCAGAGCGGACATCTCCCAATCCGGCGCGTCGCTTCTCGCAACCTTTCCAGCAAGAGTGTCGAATGAGGCCACAACAGCAGAACAGGCGCATGCGCGGCCGTAACAACAATAATAATAACCAGAACCAGAACCAGAACCGCAAGGGGCCGAACCCGCTCACGCGCAGCTACGAATCGAACGGCCCGGATGTGAAAATCCGCGGCTCCGCGCAGCAGATCGCCGAAAAATACATGCAGCTCGCCCGCGACGCTCATAGTTCCGGCGATCGCGTCATGAACGAGAACTATCTGCAGCACGCCGAGCATTACAACCGCATCATCGCGGCCGCGCAGGCCCAGCAACCGCAGCAGTTCAACCGTGATTCGCGCGACGACCAGGACGACGACGAGGATCAGGACAACCCGGCCCCGCAGCAGTCCTTCGAGCCTCAGCCGCAGGTCAACGACGGCACCGGCCCGCAGCCCGAGATCAGCGGCATTCCCGCCGAGGTCGCGCTCAATCCGGAAGCGTCCGGCGAGGAACAGCCGCGCGAGGTTCGCCCCCAGGTGACCGGTGGCGAAGGCGAGGAAGGCGCGCCGCGCCGTCCGCGCCGCCCACGCCCGCGGGGGCGCGGCGGCGATTTCGCCAACCGCGAGGGTGGCGCGGAGGATGGCTCCTCGGCGCCCGAGGGCGAAGCCGCGGCAGCGGAACCGGAGATGGCGCCCGAGCCGTCCGACGAGGCTGCCTGATCGCATCGCGACCGGGGCATCCGCACCGACCAGATATCCGCCGGCGGGCAGGGGAAACCCTTCCCGCCGGTTTTTGTTTGACCTTGGTCAAGGCGTCTTGAGAGGTCGAAAGGGCATACCCATATCCAGCCCAACAGAGCCTGCCGCACATGGGGGGTCGTCATCAGGCCGATCCGGCGCCTCTCGAAGGGCCGGTGAGGGAAGGAGACACATATGAATATCGAAAAGTATTCCGAGCGCGTCCGGGGCTTCATCCAGTCCGCGCAGACCATGGCGCTATCGCGCAATCACCAGCAGTTCACGCCCGAGCACCTGCTCAAGGTGCTGGTCGACGATTCCGAAGGTCTCGCCGCCTCGCTGATCTCACGCGCCGGCGGAGACCCGAAGGCGGTGCAGATCGCCGTCGAAGGCGCGCTCAACCAGCTGCCCAAGGTCGAGGGCGGCAACGGCCAGCTCTACCTGTCGCAGCCAATCGCCAAGGTCTTCTCGACCGCCGAGGAGATGGCGACCAAGGCCGGCGACAGCTTTGTCACCGTCGAGCGGCTGCTGACCGCGCTGGCCGTCGAGAAATCCGCCAAGACCGCCGATATCCTCGCCAAGGCCGGCGTCACCGCGCAGGGGCTCAACGCCGCCATCAACGACATCCGCAAAGGCCGCACCGCCGACTCGGCCTCGGCCGAGCAGGGTTATGACGCGCTGAAGAAATACGCGCGCGACCTGACCAAGGATGCGCGCGAAGGCAAGCTCGACCCGGTCATCGGCCGCGACGACGAGATCCGCCGCACGATCCAGGTCCTGTCGCGCCGCACCAAGAACAATCCGGTGCTGATCGGCGAGCCGGGCGTCGGCAAGACGGCCATCGCCGAGGGTCTGGCGCTGCGCATCGTCAATGGCGACGTGCCCGAGACGCTGAAGGACAAGAAGCTGATGGCGCTCGACATGGGCGCGCTGATTGCCGGCGCGAAGTATCGCGGCGAGTTCGAGGAGCGGCTGAAGGCCGTGCTCAACGAGGTCACCTCGGCCGACGGCGGCATCATCCTGTTCATCGACGAGATGCACACGCTGGTCGGCGCCGGCAAGGGCGAGGGCGCGATGGACGCGTCCAACCTGCTCAAGCCCGCGCTCGCGCGCGGCGAACTGCACTGCGTCGGCGCCACCACGCTCGACGAATACCGCAAGCATGTCGAGAAGGACGCGGCCCTTGCCCGCCGCTTCCAGCCGGTCTTCGTCAACGAGCCGTCGGTAGAGGACACCGTCTCGATCCTGCGCGGCCTGAAGGAGAAATACGAGCAGCACCACAAGGTGCGCATCGCCGACTCCGCGCTGGTGGCCGCCGCGACGCTCTCCAACCGCTACATCGCCGACCGCTTCCTGCCCGACAAGGCGATCGACCTCGTCGACGAGGCCTCCTCGCGCCTCAGGATGCAGGTCGATTCGAAGCCCGAGCAGCTCGACGAGATCGACCGCCGCATCATGCAGCTCAAGATCGAGCGCGAGGCGCTGAAGCTCGAGAAGGACGAGGCGTCCAAGGACCGGCTGGTCAAGCTGGAGAAGGAACTCGCCGGCCTCGAGGAGGAGTCCGACGGGCTCACCTCCAAGTGGCAGGCCGAGAAGCAGAAGCTCGGGCTGGCGGCCGATCTGAAGAAGCAGCTCGACGAGGCGCGCAACGATCTCGCGATCGCCCAGCGCAAGGGCGAGTTCCAGCGTGCCGGCGAGCTCGCCTATGGCAAGATCCCCGACCTCGAGAAGAAGCTGGTCGAGGCCGAGGCCCAGGACGGCAAGGGCTCGATGGTCGAGGAGACCGTGACGCCCGACCATGTCGCGCACATCGTCTCGCGCTGGACCGGCATTCCGGTCGACAAGATGCTGCAGGGCGAGCGCGACAAGCTCCTGCGCATGGAAGACGAGATCGGCAAGCGCGTCGTCGGCCAGGGCGAGGCGGTGCAGGCCGTCGCCAAGGCGGTGCGGCGTGCCCGCGCCGGCCTGCAGGACCCGAACCGGCCGATCGGCTCGTTCATGTTCCTCGGCCCCACCGGCGTCGGCAAGACCGAGCTCACCAAGGCGCTCGCCGCCTTCCTCTTCGACGACGAGAGCGCGATGGTGCGCATCGACATGTCGGAGTTCATGGAGAAGCACTCGGTCTCCCGCCTCATCGGCGCCCCTCCCGGCTATGTCGGCTATGACGAAGGCGGCGCGCTGACCGAGGCGGTGCGGCGCCGGCCCTACCAGGTCGTGCTGTTCGACGAGATCGAGAAGGCGCATCCCGACGTGTTCAACATCCTGCTGCAGATCCTCGACGACGGTCGGCTCACCGATTCGCAGGGGCGGACGGTGGACTTCCGCAACGTCGTGATCATCATGACGAGCAACGTCGGCTCGAGCTGGATCCTCGAGAACGCCGGCGGCGACTGGGCCGTCGTCGAGACGCAGGTCACGGCCGCACTGCGCCAGCAGTTCAAGCCGGAGTTCCTCAACCGGGTCGACGATATCGTGATCTTCCGTCCGCTCGGCGAGGCGCAGATCGGGCACATCGTCGAGCTGCAGCTGGCCCGCACCTCCAAGTTGCTGGCCGATCGCAAGATCACGCTCGAACTCACGCCCGAGGCCAAGGCGTTCGTTGCGCACGAGGGCTACGAACCCGCGTTCGGCGCGCGGCCGCTCAAGCGGGCCATCCAGCGGCTCGTGCAGAACCCGCTCGCGTTGGAACTGCTCGAGGGCAAGTTCCACGACGGCGACCACATCCGCGCGACGGTGCAGGGCGGCGCGCACGCGTTCGAGCGCGTCGCGTGACGGGTCGCTGGCGGCAGTCGCCGCTACTGGCCGCACTCGCCTTCGCCGCGGCCTGCGGCGGCGGCCCGGGCGGGACGACGGCGCCGACGCGGGCTCCGGCGATTCCGACGCCCACGCCCACTCCGGCGCCCAGTCTCGATCCCACGGGATGGGTCAGCGCGAGCGATGGCACGATTCCCGTGGTCATCGTCGCGCCGCACGGCGGCGACCTCTCGCCCAGCGAGTTGCCTGACCGCAGTTGCGCGGGCTGCGTGACCCTGAACGACGCGAACACGCAGGCGCTCGCGGAGGAAGTCGCCGCGGCGTTCCAGCGTCGCATCGGGCGCCGCCCATTCGTGGTCATCAACCGCCTGCATCGCCGCAAGTTCGACGGGAATCGCGAGCTCACGGAAGCGACGGGTGGCTTTGCGCCACTCACCGGCATGTGGGAGTACTGGCAGGCCAACATCGACTCGGCCCGCGTCCGTGCGGCGCGCACGCACCCGCGCGCCATCCTCATCGACCTGCACGGCCACGCGCACGCGATTCCACGTCTCGAACTCGGCTACATGCTCAGCGCCTCGCAGCTGCGTCTCACCGATGCCCAACTGCTGCCGCTGCTCCCGGGCACGAGCATCACGCGCTTGCATCAGCTGAAGCCGATGGGGGACTCCGGCGCCGCGCTCGTGCGGGGCCCGCGCGCGCTGGGGTCCCGATTGGCGGCCCTCGGCGTGCCCGCCGTGCCATCCGACGTCAGCCCCGCGCCGCTGGTGGGGGAGGACTACTTCAGCGGTGGCTACAACACGCAGCGCCACGGCTCGGCGACGGGCGGTGCCGTCGATGCCATCCAGATCGAGTGCCACAACATCGGGGTGCGCGATACCGCCGCCAATCGCACCGCCTTCGCCGAAGCGCTGGTCACGGCGCTGCTTGCTATGCTCGAGGACTACTACGGCTGGACGCCGCCCGCATGACCGGTCCCGTGACCTTTGCTTCGCGCGCGGACGAAGATGCGTACTGGATGGGCCTCGCCCTCGCGGAAGCGGAGAAGGCGGCGAAGGCGGGCGAGGTGCCGGTCGGTGCTGTGCTCGTCCACAACGGCCAGGTGATGGCGAGAGCCGGGAATGCCATGGTCGGCAGCAAGGACGCCACGCAGCATGCCGAGATGCGCGTCCTCAAGGCGGCCGCGTACGCCATCGGCGACTCGCGATTGCCCACGGCGACGCTCTATGTGACGCTCGAGCCCTGTGCGATGTGCGCGGGTGCGATCCTGCACACGCGGATCGGCCGCGTGGTGTTCGGCGCTTGGGACGACAAGGCGGGCATGGTCGGCAGCGTGCATGACTTGCTGCGCCACCCGAAACTGAATCATCGGCCCGAGGTGCAGGGCGGCGTGCGCGAGCAGGAGTGCGCGGCGTTGCTCAGCAGCTTCTTCCAGGCGCGCCGCGCGTAGGCCGGGACGGCGCCCGGAACAACGCTAGGTACGCCCCGTCGGCGAGCGTCTGACGCCGCACGTACGTGTAGCCCATCAGCTCGAACTCGCAGCGCAACAGCCGCGGTGGCGTGCCGTGACGATCCGTCGGCCCATCGACGTCGAGGACGCCGACGAGCCCGTTCGGCTTCATCGCGAAGGCCAAGTGATAGAGCAGCCCGAACGGTTGCTCGATTTCGTGGTACATGTGGATCATGATTGCGGCATCCACGCGTCCGGCGGGCAACAGCGGATCGTGGGGCAGGCCTTCGATGACGTCGACGTTCCGCCAGCCGGCTTGCGCCACGCGGCGGCGCAGCAACGCGAGGTACCGCGGCTCGATGTCATTGGCGAGCACGCGCCCGGAGTCGCCGAGCAGCGGGGCCAACTTGGCCACGTAGTAGCCATCGCCCGCGCCGATGTCGGCCACGACCTGCCCGCGCCGGATACCCATCGCGCGGATGACCGCGTCGGCCTCGCCAAAGGCGTCGCGACGGTCCTCGGCGATCCAGCGTGGCGCCACGATGCTGGAAATCGGCCGCGACGGGGCGGGGAAGCTGTCCGCCGGCAAGCGCTGTTGCGCCGACAGGTCGGCGGTCGCCGCCACCAGGGCCAGCACGGCGGTGGCGCGCTTCTGCGCGAGCCAGCGGAAGAACACCGTGAGGGTCAGGATCGTGAGCACCCGCAATGAGCGCTCGAGACCGACAACTTGTTTCCGCGCCCCCGTTGAACCCCGCCGTGAGCCCCGCTAACTTTCGCGGTCTGTTGGACAGGTGGCCGAGTGGCTGAAGGCACCGGTCTCGAAAACCGGCATACCGGCAACGGTATCGAGAGTTCGAATCTCTCCCTGTCCGTGTTCCACCCGACGCGCTGGCGACCCCGGCGCGTCGTCGTTTGCAGGGGGCTGCGGGGCTTCCCGCGCGCCCGCCCGGGACAGGTGGCCGAGTGGTTTAAGGCGCACGCCTGGAAAGCGTGTATACGTTAATAGCGTATCGCGGGTTCGAATCCCGCCCTGTCCGTCGTGACCGACCTGTTGCGCGGCCGTCCTCATTCCGAGAACGGCCGCGCAAACCTTTTGGGGGCACCCAGTGTCTACTGGAGTGAACACCGGAGGACCCCAATGACCAAACCCATGGCCCGCATTTCCGACTCCCGTATCGACGTCTACGACGCCGACGGCCACTTGATCGGGACGATCTCCCGTCCAGTGGACCGCGAAGCCCTCGGCCCCGGCCGCGAGAAGGTGTACCTCGCGCGCCGTCCCGCGCCGCGCGCCGACCGGTCGAGCCGCAACCAAGCGGCGTAAGCAACCCTCGGCGCCACCGGGCGCGCTGCCGCATCCCCGCGGCTCCCGCCACTGCGCGCATCAGCGCATATTTCGGGGCGATGCCATCCGCCCCCGTCACGCTGTTGAATGCGCGCGCCGTCGCGCGGACGATCTCGCGTATGGCCGACGAGATCCTCGAGCGCAACGACGGCACCGAACGCCTCATCCTCGTCGGTATCCAGCGCCGCGGCGTGCAGATTGCCCAGCGCATCGCCGCCGTCATCCAGGAGCGCGAGGGCGCGGACATCCCGCTCGGCGCCCTCGACATCACGCTCTATCGCGACGACCTGCAGACCGTCGGTCCGCGGCCCGTCGTCGGCCAGACGCACCTCCCGAAGGCCATCGACGGCCAGGTCGTGGTCATCGTCGACGACGTGCTCTTCACGGGGCGCACGATCCGCGCCGCACTGGATGAGCTCGCCGATTTCGGCCGCCCCTCGCGCATCATGCTCGCGGTGCTGGTCGACCGCGGCGGCCGTGAGCTGCCCATCCACGCCGACGTCGTCGGCCAGACCGTCACGGTGCCGCCCGGCGGTCGCGTCGACGTCTTCGTCCCCGAGCTCGACGGCAAGGACGAGGTCACGATGGTCGGGGGAGGCACGTGAGCCTCCTCGGCAAGGACCTCGTCGGGCTCGCCGGCCTCAGCCGCGAGCAGATCACCACAATCCTCGACGTCGCCGAGCCTCTCCGCGAGGTCTCCGAGCGAGCCATCAAGAAGGTTCCGACCCTCCGCGGCATGACGGTCGTGAACCTCTTTTTTGAGGCCTCCACCCGCACGCGCATCTCGTTCGAGTTCGCCGAGAAGCGCATGAGTGCCGACACCGTGAACGTCGCCGCCTCGGGCTCGAGCGTGTCGAAGGGCGAGACCCTCGTCGACACCGCGCGCAACCTCGAGGCGATGCGGATCGACATGGTCGTCATCCGCCACGCGTCGTCGGGTGCGGCACGCTTCCTCGCGGAGCGCATCGAGAGCAACGTCATCAACGCCGGCGACGGCACGCACGAGCATCCCACGCAGGGCTTGCTCGACCTGCTCACGCTGCGCCAGCGCTTCGGCACGCTCGAGGGCAAGCGCATCTGCATCTGCGGCGACGTGCTGCACTCGCGCGTCGCCCGCAGCAACATCTGGGGCCTCAAGGCCTTGGGCGCCGACGTGGCCGTCTGCGGCCCGCGCTCCTTGCTGCCCAACGCCATCGGCGAGATGGGCGTGCAGGTGTTCAGCCGCATCGAGCAGGCCATCGAGTGGGCCGACGCGCTCAACGTGCTGCGACTGCAGCTCGAGCGCATGCAGGCCGGCTACATCCCCTCGCTGCGCGAGTACAACCGCGTCTTCGGCGTCACCCGCGCACGGCTCGAG
>NZ_JANJTZ010000040.1 GCF_024710845.1 Mesorhizobium sp. | reverse complement strand
GCCACGGACCCCGGCGCCTAACAAATTGTGCCTGCCGGCGCACTTCCTCCACCGAAAAACTTCGACAAACCCCCCCAACCCGCCCCCTCGACTCGCCGCCCCCCCCCGCGCGCGGCGAGGGCGGCACCTTCCCCCACAAGGGGGAAGGACAGGTCACATTTAGAGACCGTTAAGGCTGACTCAGGATCGCGCGGAACCTGGCGGTGCAGCAGCGGTTGCTTGGCGTATCGTGTCGGTGCGGGAGGTCGAGATGTTGAAAGCCGTCATTGCGGCATGTTCGCTGTCTGTCGCGGTGCTGCCGGCCGCCGCCGGCGACTGGCGGCATCATCACCGCCATCGCGTGGTGACCGTCGTCCAGGCTCCCCATGTGCCCTGGTATCACCAGGAGCCGTGGATCGGGACGGGCCCGGGCTATTACTACAGCCACCACCCCGACCACATCCCGGCCTATCCGAAGCCGCTGACCGGCTATCCGGTGCCGATCTACGACACCGCGCACCCGGTGGTGCATGTGGCGCGGCGCGTGAGCTTTTCGGCGCATGCCGACTGGTGCGCGGCGCGCTTCCGCTCCTACGACGCGCGGACGGACAGCTGGCAGCCGCACCATGGGCCAAGGCGGCATTGCCGCTCGCCGTATCGGTGAGGGCGGGCGGCCGATGCGAACCGGGGAGGGTGACATGACGAGAATCTGGGCCTGCTGCGCGATGCTTCTCGCAATGGCGCCGGCCGCGCCGGCACAGGCGGGGGATTGGCAATACGATCCGGCCCGCGACTTGATCCTCTACGGCTCCGTGCCGGTGTCGCGCTGGTACGGGGAACGGCCGTCGATACAGCCCCCGGCCTACCGGGTTCCCGCCTACGTCACACCGTGCCCGCACCGGCTGTGCGGCTATCCGCTGCCGATCTACAAGGCGCGGCGGCCCTGGCCGGTTGCGCGGGCCTATCGTGTCTCCACGGCGCATGCCGACTGGTGCGCGGCGCGGTACCGGTCGTATGACGTGCGGACGGACACGTATCAGCCGTATCACGGGCCGAGGCGGGCGTGCCACTCGCCGTGGCGGTGAGGGCGCGGGCTGTCCTTCTCCCCTTGTGGGAGAAGGTGGATCGGCCGAAGGCCGAGACGGATGAGGGGCATGGCGCAAGCATTCGAGAGTTGGCGCTGACCCTCATCTTACCTCAAAGCCGTTCGCCCTTGCGACGTCTGGCCGCTAGTGCGTCCTCCCAAATAGATTGACGAATCCCTGCGCTGTATCGGTCAGCAAGTTGAAGCTGGCTCATCTTGGAAAGCTCGACTTGTGGCACATGATCCGCCATCCACTCACGAAGTCGCTCAGGGGGTGACTTGCGGTATGTGGAAAAGACAAAATCATACGCATCGAATGGGTGATGGATATCGTCTTTCGCGTCTTCTAGCATCCCGCGGAACATTGCAGCTATCGGCTGATCATCAAAATGATGTGGAGCAGGGTTGGTTTGCATGAGTGCGCAATAAAGCTGATACACTTCCAAATGTTTCATCCGGGAATGCTGCATCGATAACAACCCGCTCATTCGCTCAGGCGGAAAGTCGTCAATGCGAAAGCCTGCTGCTGCAACCTGCATTCCGAATGATTCTGCTCCCGGTTCTATTAACAACGAGCGATTGGTTACGAATAGATATGCGGGATCTGGAACACTGCCATCATCGAGCCGCATATTGTATTCTGCTTTAGTGACGGCATCGCTAACATGAGGTCCCCATTCGGGCACTCCATCGCCTACCTTGATACGCCGATTGACCTCAATGAAGATAATTCGAGGAAAATCAGCTTGTTTGGACAGCGCGTCGTACAACTTACCTCGTATTGAAGGTGGCAAAGCCGAATCCCCATACCTTGCAGATTGGGTCGTCACTGATTTGGCCTCAACTGAGAACTTCTTCGCTGTCCCTTTGTTCGTTGCGACAAACTCGCAGTGGGAGCGACGCCTATCCCTTTCGTTCTCAAACTCGATCGCAAAGCCGGAGCGGCAGAACAAGCCTGCGAGAAACGCCTCGTAGAGTGCGCCCTCATACTCGTCAGCATTGCGTAGCCGTCTGATTAATTCAGAAGGAATGCTGCCGTTGTGCTCGCATAGGTATAGGTCGTAGGCGAGTGAGAAAAGCGCATTCAGCGTGCGACTGGGTTGGTGAAGAAACTGTCTAGAAGATTGATCCGAAAGACTACTTGCTAACTCTAGTTCCTTGAAGCCTTCGCAAACGGGGTGACGGTTATGGGCGGCTGCGGCAGCTTGATTGCTCCAAAAATCTCGACCAAATTTGAGACGTAAGTAGGAAAGAAGAAAGTCACCAAAATTCATCCAATTATCATGTATATAGACCCTTTTTCCCACTCTCACATGTCGCTTTCCATCTTTCATCCATGTGTGCATCGGGTTCCCGCACCCGTATTCACGTCGCCGACCAGCAGCAACCGCTCGCTGAAAGCTTTCGTTGTTCGCGATCCTCTCAAGTGACCGCCTGCTCGGGGACATAAGGTCAATGTTGGCCAAGTAGTGCCCGTGGCAAGACGCGAAGGTCCTCCCTGAGCCGCACTCGCACATGACAAGCTGTTCCGCCATAGGAACCTCGCGATCCTTCCCGCTCGGCCCTCCAGCAAAAGCCTCAGGCCTTCGCTGGATCGAGAAGCCCATTCAGGGGCGTTTGTCGCCATCACCCCTCACCAGGCATGTCCAGCCGAACTGCGAAGGGCAGTTCGGGGACATGCCATCCTCTCCCGCAAGGGGCGAGGAGGGCTACTCCGCCGCCTCGCGTTTCCGCCCCGGCCTTCTCTCCAGCAGCTCCTTCAAGAACCGCCCCGTATAGCTCCGCGGCTCCGCGACGATGTCCTCGGGCCTGCCCTGCGCCACCAGTTCGCCGCCGCCGTCGCCGCCTTCGGGGCCGAGGTCGAGGACCCAGTCGGCGGTCTTGATGACTTCGAGATTGTGCTCGATGACGACGACCGTGTTGCCCTGGTCGACCAGCTCGTGGAGGACTTCGAGGAGCTTTGCCACGTCGTGGAAGTGCAGGCCGGTGGTGGGCTCGTCGAGGATGTAGAGCGTCTTGCCGGTCGCTTTGCGCGACAGTTCCTTGGCGAGTTTTATCCGCTGCGCCTCGCCGCCCGACAGCGTGTTGGCCTGCTGGCCGACATGGATGTAGCCGAGGCCGACCTTGGCCAGCGTCAAGAGCTTGTCGCGCACGGCGGGGACGGCGGCGAAGAACTCGGCGCCTTCCTCGACCGTCATGTCGAGCACGTCGGCGATCGACTTGCCCTTGAACGTGACGTCGAGCGTCTCGCGGTTGTAGCGCTTGCCGTGGCAGACGTCGCAGGTGACGTAAACGTCAGGCAGGAAGTGCATCTCGATCTTGATGACGCCGTCGCCCTGGCAGGCTTCGCAGCGGCCGCCCTTGACGTTGAAGGAGAATCTCCCCGGAGCGTAACCACGCGCTTTGGCCTCGGGCAGGCCGGCGAACCAGTCGCGGATCGGCGTGAAGGCGCCGGTGTAGGTGGCCGGGTTGCTGCGCGGGGTGCGGCCGATCGGCGACTGGTCGATGTCGATGACCTTGTCGAGGAATTCAAACCCCTCGATGCGGTCGTGCTCGGCGGGGTTCTCGCGCGCGCCCATGATGCGCCGCGAGGCCGACTTGAACAGCGTCTCGATCAACAGCGTCGACTTGCCGCCGCCGGAGACGCCGGTGACGCAGGTAAACGTGCCGAGCGGGATCTCTGCGGTGACGTCCTTCAGATTGTTGCCGCGCGCGCCGACGATCTTCAGCTTGCGGTTCTTCTTCACCGGGCGGCGCTCGGAGGGGACGTGGACCTCGAGCTCGCCGGTGAGATAGCGGCCGGTGAGCGAGCGCGGATTGGCCATGACCTCGGCCGGCGTGCCCTGCGCGACGATGCGGCCGCCGTGGATGCCGGCGGCGGGGCCCATGTCGACGACGAAATCGGCGGTGCGGATCGCGTCCTCGTCATGCTCGACGACGACGACCGTGTTGCCGATGTCGCGCAGGTGCTTGAGCGTGTCGAGGAGGCGGGCGTTGTCGCGCTGGTGCAGGCCGATGGAGGGCTCGTCGAGCACGTAGAGCACGCCGGTCAGCCCCGAGCCGATCTGCGAGGCAAGGCGGATGCGCTGGCTCTCGCCGCCCGATAGCGTGCCGGAATTGCGCGCCATGGTGAGATAGTCGAGGCCGACGTCGTTGAGGAACTTCAGCCGCTCGCGGATCTCCTTCAGGATGCGGTAGGCGATCTCGTTCTGCTTGTCGGTGAGCTTTTGCGGCAGCGCCTCGAACCAGGCGCCGGCCTTGCGGATCGACTGGTTGGTGACCTCACCGATGTGCAGGCCGGCGATCTTGACGGCCAGCGCCTCCGGCTTGAGGCGGTAGCCGTTGCAGGCAGGGCAGGGGGTCGAGGCCATGAAGCGCTCGATATCCTCGCGCGACCAGGCCGAATCCGTCTCCTTGTAGCGCCGCTCGAGGTTGGGGATGACGCCTTCGAAGGTCTTGGTCGTCCTGTAGGAGCGCAGGCCGTCGTCATAGCTGAACGTCACCTGGCGGCTGCCGGTGCCGAACAGGATCGCGTCCTTCGCCTCGTCGGTGAGGTCCGACCAGCGGTCGGTGACCTTGAAGCCGTAGGTTTTTCCGAGCCCGTCGAGCGTCTGGAGATAATAGGGCGAGGTCGAGCGCGCCCAGGGCGCGACGGCGCCGGATTTGAGCGTCGCGCTCTCGTCGGGGATGATCAGGTTGCGATCCACCGCCTGCTGCGAGCCGAGCCCGTCGCAGGTCGGGCAGGCGCCGAACGGGTTGTTGAACGAAAACAGCCTGGGCTCGATCTCGGAAATGGTGAAGCCGGAGACCGGGCAGGCGAACTTCTCCGAGAACAGCATGCGCTCATGCGTCTCGTTGGCCGACTTGTTGGCAGAATCCTCCTGCGTCTCCGAGGCCGGCAGCGGCTTGTCGGCGAACTCGGCCACCGCGATGCCGTCGGCTAATTTGAGCGAGGTCTCGAGCGAATCCGCCAGACGCGTGGCGATGTCCGGCCGCACGACGATGCGGTCGACCACGACGTCGATGTCGTGCTTGTATTTCTTGTCCAGCGCCGGCGCCTCCGCGATCTCGTAGAACTGGCCGTCGACCTTGACGCGCTGGAAGCCCTTCTTCTGCAGCTCGGCGATCTCCTTGCGGTATTCGCCCTTCCGGCCGCGCACGATCGGCGCCATGATGAACAGCCGCGTGCCTTCGGGAAGTTCGAGCACCCGGTCGACCATCTGGCTGACCGTCTGGCTCTCGATCGGCAGGCCGGTCGCCGGCGAATAGGGCACGCCGACGCGCGCGAACAGGAGCCGCATGTAGTCGTAGATCTCGGTGACGGTGCCGACCGTCGAGCGCGGGTTGCGCGAGGTCGTCTTCTGCTCGATCGAAATCGCGGGCGACAGGCCGTCGATCTGGTCGACGTCCGGCTTCTGCATCATCTCGAGGAACTGCCGCGCATAGGCCGAGAGCGACTCGACGTAGCGGCGCTGGCCCTCGGCATAGATGGTGTCGAAGGCGAGCGAGGACTTTCCCGAGCCCGACAGGCCCGTCATCACCGTCAGCGAATCCCGCGGGATGTCGAGGTCGACATTCTTCAGATTGTGCTCGCGCGCGCCGCGGATCGAAATGTATTTCTGATCGGCCATGACCGGTCCGCAGCCTCGTGCTGAAAAGGGGATGACGGAGAACGCCGCCACCCGCACATGTAGGTATCTTTGCCGCAAGGTCGAGAGGCCTTCGCCCTGCGAGGATTAGCGGGCGCGCGGGGAGGCGGCAAGCGAAAAGAACGGAGAGTGAACACACGCTCCTGACAAGACGATGTCAGGAGCTCGGCGCCGGGGGCCGCGCCGCGCCTGTAACATTCGATCACATTTTCGGCCGGAGGCGCGGAAATGTTTGACCTGACCGGCCCGCGGGGGCAGACTTCTGCCTGTCGGGAATGACGAGCGCCAAGCGCTCTCCGGGCCGATGGGCAGACTGCGAGACGCCGCAGACACCGGATCAGAGCATTTCCCCGACGAAGCGAAACGGACATTAGGAGGGAGCCATGACTCCACCGGACAGTCCCTTGCGGCCCCGCATCTAGACGGGGCCACGGCAGGCGCAGGCGCGGGTCAAAATCCGTCGAACCACGCAATGCCGCCCACCCACAATCAGAGACTGCAGTCGGATCGATGGTTGACGCCATCTCGGCATCCGAAACAGGGCCGGTTCCTTGAAACCGGCCGATGAGCAGATGGCTCACTAACAAAGGCCCCGACCGCATTGAGTTGCGGCGGGGTCTGACATTTTCGGCAGATGGTGCGCGGAAAGCCTCCCGGACTACCGCCCGTCGACGGGGCTGGCGGATCCGACCTGGACCCAAACATAGCCGGAGACGGTGAGTTCCCACTTACCGACTTTTTTAGTTCCGGACGCATCGGCCGGCGGGTCGGCCGGCTCGGGTTCGGGAGTGACGATCGAGTAGGTGCTGTCGACGCCCGGCAGCGCGGTCTTCTTCGCGTCGTCGGCAAAGGAGGGCCCCGCCGCGAGAATGGCAACGGCGGCGGCGAGCATGGCGATCGAGAACTGGGGAAGCAGGAAAGATCGAAGCATCATGCGGTAACTTTAATCCTGCGTGACCGCGAATACCACCCACGTTGCGGTGAGGCGCAAGGTCCCGGCCGGTTGCCATCGACACGCTTGCGTCGGTCGATAGATTGGACTAGAACATAACGCGAACATACAAAGATGTGGACAGCAGCAGGGTTTTCGGCGGGTTGCGCCCATCCCCCGGGGCTGTTCGGGTAAGGTGCGGCTCGATCTAGTTTCGGACAAGCGCGGAGCGGTGTGATGGCGGGTAGCGTCAACAAGGTGATTTTGGTGGGCAATCTGGGAGCCGACCCGGAAATCCGCCGGCTGAACTCGGGCGATCCGGTCGTCAACATCCGCATCGCGACGTCGGAAAGCTGGCGCGACAAGGCTTCGGGCGAGCGCAAGGAAAAGACCGAGTGGCACAATGTCGTGATCTTCAACGACCAGCTGGCCAAGGTGGCTGAGCAGTATCTGAAGAAGGGCATGAAGGTCTATGTCGAGGGTCAGTTGCAGACCCGCAAATGGACCGACCAGCAGGGCCAGGACCGCTACACGACCGAGGTCGTGCTGCAAAAATTCCGCGGCGAGCTGCAGATGCTTGACGCGCGCGGCGAGGGCGGCGGACAGGTGTCGAATGAACGCGCTCCGCGTTCGGGAGGCTCCGATTTCGGCCAGTCCGGCCCGTCCGACTTCGGCTCGCGCGGCGGTTCCGGCGGTGGCGGACGCGGCGCGTCGCGCGATCTCGACGACGACATCCCGTTCTGATCGAGCAGGCTGAGGCGAATGTGCCGCTGGTGCGAAGGTCCGGCCTTCGGGCTCGACGGCTTCGGCATCGAGCGGCGCGAGGATGCTACCCTCGCGGGGACGTTCTGGCGGGGTAGCCATGCCGACGCCGTGGCGGGTGGGTTGGCCGCGATGCTCGTGCGGCTGCGCGAGCGCATTCTCGAAGAGGCGGCGTTCGCGCCCGGGCCTGTGGTGGTCGTGACGCTGGCAGGGCAGGGCGACGAGGTGAGGTGCTTCGCGGGCGCCCGCCTGGTGCACGGCGCGGCGGCGCCGTCCGGCTTGGAGGAATTCGCGGTCGCGGCGGCGGACTACGCGGTCGCCAGCCATCACCGTTCCGACGGCGAGGTGCTCGACCGCTATGCGGCGATGCTGGATTGGGTCCGCACCGAGCGGCTTGCCCGCGACCGCTCCGGCTTCCAGCACCGCGAGGAATATCCGCTGCATGCCGACTTTTCGCGACCCGAGACGGTCAGGCTGATGGTGCCGATACGCACCGAAGGCTGACGGCGCGGCCGGCCAAGTCGTGTGGACAGTTGGGTTTCCGAGCAGTCGAGGATGCCGACCGCCGCCTTGCTTCGTCATTCCGGGGCCGCGCAGCGGAACCCGGAAACCAGAGCATCAAGCCATGAGACAGGCTGTTGCAAGCCGGAGGCGCAGAGCGGGCGTGGCAAGGTTTGCATCGCCTGCGCACTGGATTCCTGTATCTTGCGACTGTCACTTGGCATAGTGGCGGCAGGTCGAGATAGCTCGTTGGATTCCTGGTCGCGCAGTGATCGTGATCCCGGCATGGGC
The DNA here is from genome assembly GCF_024710845.1 of Mesorhizobium sp. GTDB lineage: Bacteria > Pseudomonadota > Alphaproteobacteria > Rhizobiales > Rhizobiaceae > Mesorhizobium_A. Next base: position 39 of record NZ_JANJTZ010000040.1, on the reverse strand, counting down.
GTCTGGATCTGTTTTGTCTGATCGAACAGTCGCAAGGGC
>NZ_JANJTZ010000008.1 GCF_024710845.1 Mesorhizobium sp. | reverse complement strand
GTCGAAAACCTATTCGCCAAGCTCAAGGACTGGCGGCGCATCGCAACCCGCTACGACCGATGCGCCCACACCTTCTTCTCGGCCATCTGCATCGCAGCCGCCGTCATCTTCTGGCTTTGATCAATGAGTCCTGACCCTAGGGCGTGAAGGCGTTCGGTATGGGGACGTGCATGACGCTCGGCATGCTCGTTCCTGTCCAGGCGCAACGGCTCAAGTAGGCCGGTCTCGACTACTCATGAAACCAACACCTCGGAGCGCTGTTACGGCGAAATCGTCTCGACCCGGACCTTTGCCGACCGCCTGGAAACGCTTGGCCACGTGCACGGGGCCGGCATGAAGGTCTGCGGCGGCGGCATCGTCGGCTTGGGCGGTCCACCGCCAAGCGGATTGAGACCTTCGACCTGCCGCCCGATCGCGTCGCGGAAGTCTTCACCCTGAAGGAGGTCCATCCGAAGCTCTCGGCCAATGACTGCTTTTGCCTTGTCACGACACGTTGCCATGAGGATGCGATCCTCCTGACTGGCGACGGCCTGCTTCGCAGGGTTGCGACCGATGACGGCTGCCGCGTGCGTGGCGTGCTGTGGGTGGTCGACGAGCTACGGCGTCTCACTCTTTGCGGCGACGAGGTGCTCGCCTCTGCCCTCGAGCTTTGGCGGAATGATCTGGGAGTGTTCCTTCCTGATGGGGAAATCGAACGGCGGCAGCGATTTCTCCTTCGATCATAGCAATCCTGCGCGATCCATCGGACTTCGGTCGTCAACCTTCGTCAATAACTCTTCATAGGCCGCGAGTTCATCCTGAATCATTTGGCTCTCGAAAGCCGAGGGAATCGAAATGAAGCGGAACGCCGAATGGGTGATGATGATCGCGTCCCAGTTCGCGGTTGACCGGCACCATCAGGGTGCGGGCGAGGCTCCAGGCATGGTTCTGTACGAGGGCAAGATTGTGCGACATTGAAGGGCTCCGTCCATGGGCGGGGCCGATCCCCGCTCTGGCGCCCGTCGGGTCCGGGGCCCGGCAGCAATCACCGCATGAGGCGAAGCCGCAACGGCCGCACGCTCGCGTAGCGGACCCCTTGCGGGTTGATTGGAGGAGGACGGACCTGGACCAGGAAGCCAGCACAGCAAGCGGGGGCGGGCCTGCGCGTGGATGGAGCCCTTCAATGTCGCATCTTCCCGCTAGCAGAGAGCCGTTGCAGAGACTGAACCGCTCCGGGTTTTCCGGAGGCCGTTTCGTTTGAGTCACGCGGCTATGGCTGGTTCATCCAGCATGGCGTAGTAGCGTTCCTCGGCTTCGGCCGGCGGGATGTTGCCGATGGGCTCCAGCAGCCGGCGATTGTTGAACCAGTCGACCCATTCGAGCGTGGCGAACTCGACGGCCTCGAATCAGCGCCAGGGTCCGCGTCGATGGATCACCTCGGCCTTGTAAAGACCGTTGATCGTTTCGGCGAGAGCATTGTCGTAAGAGTCGCCGACACTGCCCACCGAAGGCTCGACGCCGGCCTCCGCCAGGCGCTCGGTGTAGCCGCCAGCGCGCGAAATGCCGCCTCCGTTTCCGACGAGCCAGCCGATTGTCCCATCGAGTGCTGCGGCGTGCTCGACCACGGTCATGAAGTCGAGGGGCGAAAGCCCGCAGCTTCGCGGCAAGCGCCACGACGGTCACATTGCGATGGGCTCGCGACAGGAGGCCACGCAGCCACTGGCCGAGCGGCGTCGCGCTCTTGGCCAGCGATGGCAACGCCGCCCGCGCGCCGTGAGTGAACAGCATGCGCAGATACTTGTTGCCGCGCTTGGTGATGCCCAGCAACCTGGCTTTGCCACCAGTGCTCACCTGCCTGGGCACCAGCCCGCGCCAAGCGGCAAGGTCACGCCCTCGCCCGAAGTGTCGGGCGACCTGAGAAATTGACCCCTCTTCGTGAAGAGGAGGGAATGATGGAAACGTTCGAATCCGGCCACTCTGTCCCGCGTGGTTCCATGACGCGGGGAGAGGAGATGCTGCAGCCTGACGAGGTGGCGGCGATGATGCGGCTGCACGGTCTTGGCTGGGGAGCCAAGCGGCTTGCGCGGGAGTTCGGCTGCGCACGCAACACGGTGCGACGATATCTTCGCCAAGGTGGTTCGACGCCGTTTCGACAGCCTGTGCGGCGCTCGGCGCTGGATGGGCTTGAGGATTGGCTGCGTGAGCGGTTCTTCCGACACGGCGGCAACGCCGACGTCATCCGTCAGGAACTGGCGGCCGAACATGGGGTGGTGCTCAGTCTTCGCCACGTCGAACGCCGGGTCGCGGGCTGGCGGCGTGAACTGAAGGCGCAGGCTCGCGCGACAGTGCGGTTCGAGACGCCGCCGGGGAAGCAACTGCAGATCGACTTCGGCGAGGCGCGGGTGTGGATCGGCGACGAGAAGCTGCGTGTGCATCTGTTCGTCTCCACGCTTGGCTTCTCGCGTCGGATACACGTGCGGGCCTCGCTGACGGCAGGCGGACTGGTTCGAGGGAATGGAGAGCGCCTTCCTCCACTTCGGCGGCGTGCCCGCGGAGGTGCTTCTGGACAATGCCCGGGCGCTGATCGAGCATCACGACGCGGTGACGCGGGAGGTTCGGTTCAGCGGCAAGCTTCACGCCTTCGCGCGGCACTGGGGCTTCCGGCCGCGAGCCTGCGCGCCGTATCGGGCCCGGACGAAGGGCAAGGACGAGCGCGGCGTGGGCTATGTGAAGAAGAACGCGGTCGCCGGCCGTCGCTTCGACAGCTGGGCAGCGTTCGAAGCGCATCTGGCCGCATGGTGTCGCGATGTCGCCGACCAGCGTGTTCATGGCACCACGGGCGAGTTGCCGGCCGTGCGCTTCGCGCGGGAAGCGCCGGCGTTGCGCCCGCTCGGCGGCCATTCGCCGTTCGGTCAACTGCGTGACTTGGTTCGCAGGGTGCAGGCGGACTGCGCCGTCGACGTGGACACCAACAGCTACTCGGTGCCCTGGCGGCTGATCGGCGAAACGGTGCAGGTGACGATCTGCGCCGGCCGCATCGTCGTTCGTCATGCCGGCGAGGTCGTGGCCGATCACGCGGTCTGCTCCGGCCGCCGCCAGCGCATCACCGATCGCACCCATCTCGCCGGCGTCGTTGGCGCCGATGGACCTGTGCGGCGGACGACGACGCCACCATCGCCGCCGCCTCCGGCCTCGTTGCTGCGACCGCTTGCCGAATATGAGCTTGCCGCGGGAGGTGGCTGGTGATGGAAACGATCGATCACGACGTCCTTGTCGCCATGCTCGACCGGCTCAAGCTGACCGCGATTCGCGACCAGCTCGACACACTGCTGGACGAAGCGGCACGCTCGGACATGACATTGCGCGAAGCGCTCGGCTTCCTTGTCTCGCGCGAGATCGCCAGACGCGACGAGCGACGCATCGAAATGGCGACCAAGCTCGCGCAGTTCCCGTTCGTGCGCGAGCTGGAGGGCTTCGAATGGGCAGCACAGCCTTCAGTGGATCAGCGCCAGATTCGCGAGTTGGCGACCTGTCGCTGGATCGCCCACGGCGACGCGCTTCTGTTCCTGGGGCCGCCCGGCACCGGCAAGACGCATCTGGCGGTCAGTCTCGGACGCGCGGCGATCCGGCACAACTACAGTGTACAGTTCGTCACGGCCGCGACCTTGGTGGCCACACTGGCCAAGGCCCATGGCGACGGCAGGCTCGACGAGCAGCTGACGATCTATGCCAGGCCCAAGCTGCTGATCATCGACGAACTCGGCTATCTGCCGTTCGAACCCAACGCGGCACATCTGTTCTTCCAGCTGGTCAGCCGCCGCTACGAACGCGGATCCATGCTGGTGACGTCGAACCGTTCCGTCGTCGAGTGGGGAACGGTGTTCGGCGATCCGGTCGTCGCGACGGCGATCCTGGATCGGCTGCTCCACCACTGCAGCGTCATCACCATCCGCGGCGACAGCTATCGCCTGCGCGAAAAGCGCCGTGGCCGCCCGGGGACGAAGGGCCGCCCCGGGGCCCCACCCCCAAAAAAAAAAAAACACCCAAGAAGG
>NZ_JANJTZ010000043.1 GCF_024710845.1 Mesorhizobium sp. | reverse complement strand
GCGAGTTGCTGATGTCCGGACGACAGCCCGAGCGCCATGGATTAGCAGGGTCCGCAGATGACGATCTCCGCGCTTGGAGATGCCGTAGAGTCGCTGCCGATTGCCACTCGAATGCTGACGGGGCACGAGACCCATCCACGCAGCGAGATGCCTGCCATTGGCTAACTCGACTCCGTCGCCGACGGCGGCGACGATCGCCGTCGCAGTCTTTGGGCCTACTCCCTTGATCTTGGCAAGGCGGCAGGTCTCGCTCGAGCGGAAGACCTTCTCGATCTCTTTGTCGAACCAGGCAATCTGCTCATCGAGGGTGAGGAAGATGGCATACAGCTGTGACAGCATTGACCGGAAGAGCTCGCTGATCTCAGACGCACCATCCTCCAGCAAGGCTTTGATCTCGCGTCGAGCCCGCGTGATCGACTGGGCAAATCCGATGCCTCGGTCGAGCAAAAGGCCTCGCATCTGGGCAACCAGCGCCGTCCGATGATTCACCAGCCGCTGCCGGCCACGGTGAAGCGCTGGATATCTTGTTGCTCCAGCGACTTGCCGGGGACGAACCTCATGTCGGGCTGCCTCACCGCACGACAGATCGCGGCCGCGTCGTTGCGATCATTCTTTTGATGCTGGGCGAACGGCCGGATTGTTACCAGTCATAGACACGACACTACTCCTAACTCTTATCCAAGAGGGAGATCGTGTCCGGACCTTTCGGGGGCTATTTCACATCCGGTGTATTTGACCCTGCGGACGTGCTGTTCTTAAGCATTGCACATGAGGCGATGATAGCGTCACCTCGGCGTTCTGGCGAGGATTGGGCGTCCTCCTGGCGAAGCCGGGCTGTCGGCAGAGCCAAGCCCCTGGATCGGGTCTTCGCCCTGACGGGCGTCCATCCCTGACGCAAGCGCGGTAACGTCCGGCGGGAGGGGAGGAGCCATGCTGTCCAAGATCAGGCAATGGGTCGAGCACAGGCGGACGACCCGCCGCCGCTGGCAGGCGGACGCTCGCGCGCTCGTCGCGGCAGACGAGGTCAATGCCTATTACGAGGCACAGCGGCGCGCCACCCGCGCCCGGGTGCGCTCCGATAGAGCCGAGTTCTATCATTGGGCCAAGGTGGCCGCAGAAGTCGCCCGGATCGCGTCGCTTGCCGAAATGGATATCGACGCGGTGCGCGCAGTGGTCGCCGAGGAGGAGCGCCACCGAATCTGATGGTAGTTTACCGTGCCGCTGCGCGCTGCGCCCGGCAAGGGACGCTGCGCCGCGGCCTTCTCGTGCAACCCGGCAAGAACGCCGGGTTGCCGGCCGCGCCCTTGCCCGCCTTGCCCTTCGCGGCCTCCGGGTCCTGCCCCGAAAATCCGGGGCGGGAATCGATGAGAAAGGGAGCGCGAGAAGGTCCGCGGGCGAGAATGGAAAAAGAAGAACTTGAAGAGCTGAAGGCCAAGGTGCGCTGCGCCGCTGTGCTGGAGCGCGCCGGCTTCGCCCTTGATGTCAGGGAGAGCACGCGCAAGGCGATGAAGTATCGCCGCGAGGCGGCAATCGTCATCGTCATCCATGACGGCAGGGGCTGGTTCGACCCGCTCGGTGACAGCAAGGGCGATGTCTTTCGCCTGGTCGAACATCTTGAAGGCGTCCCGTTCGTCGAAGCCATGAACGACGTGGCCGGCCTCGTCGGCTTCGTGCCGTCCGAGCCGGTCTGGATGCGCGAGTCCCGTGAGCGGGAACCTGACCTCTCGATCCGGGTGCGCTGGCATGCACGGCGCAGGCCGTGGCGCGGGTCGGCGACCTGGCGCTATCTCACCGAGGGCCGCCATCTCCCCGAGCGCATCGTTCGCGCCGCAATCGGCACCGGGGTTCTGCGCGAAGGCCCGCGTGGCAGCATGTGGGCGGCCCATGTCGACACCGACGGCACTGTCACCGGCTGGGAAGAACGCGGGCCTGACTGGCGCGGCTTTGCCACCGGCGGCGCCAAGGTGCTGTTCCGGCTCGGCCGCCCCGATGCATTGCGCCTCTGCGTGACCGAAGCGGCGATCGACGCCATGAGCCTCGCCGCGCTCGAGGGCCTTCGCGCCGACACACTCTACCTCAGCACTGGTGGTGGCTGGTCGCCGGCGACCGACGCGGCGCTCAGCGCGCTTGCCGGCACGCCAGGTCTCCAGCTCGTCGCGGCCACCGACAACAACGAGCAAGGCGACATTTATGCCGACCGCCTGCTCGTTCTGGCGGAGAAAACTGGATGCTGCGGTGATCGCCTTCGACCTGTGGGGGACGACTGGAACGCCGATCTGAAGATGAGAACGGAGGAGGGAGAAGAGGAAGGGGGGAACTGCCGCATGCCCGCCGGTCGCATCAAGGGTGAAGCTTCGCCCGGCTCGCGCCGGCCCTTGACCCGCCCGGGCGGAGAGGCGGCTGCGGGGAGGGGTCCGGAAGGGCCGAAGAAGATGGTGATCCATACGGGATGAACCACGCTCCGGCCCACGCAAGGCCAGGAGCCTCCCCATGACCCAGTCTTCCATCCGCAAGATCTACTTCGGCGTCGCCGATCGCCGGCAGATGTTCCGCCTCTTCGACCGCCACGCCCAGCGACCCGATCGCTGGGAGAATGACGATAGCGCACTGTTCGCCGGCGAGTGGTTCGAGATCGCCCGCGCCGAACACGACTACATGCTCGACATCCTGCCGCCGCTCTGGATGCGCGGGGAGATGTTCGCCATGCGCGAATTCCTCACCGAGAGCGTTACCAGCGTCTTCTACACGCTGCGTATCGACGGCAAAGTCCGTTACTTCCATGCCTATTGCGACCTGGCGCAGACCCGCTCTGCGGTCGAGATGCGCGACGCGATCGTAGAACGCGAATCCTGGCCGGTGAAGGCCATGACGCGTCAAGAGCGCCTCGAGCATGTCTGGAGCGCCACCCATGACGAATATCGTGGATATGCCGGTGAGCGTTTCGGAGCCCAGCATCCCAGCAAGCGCACCATCCTCGTCTATGGCCTCGGCACGACGGAACTGAAGCTGCTCGACGACCTCAGCGACGACGAGATCGCGGCCAAGCTCCCGGTGCATCTGAGGCATCTGGCCATCCGCGCAGCGGCGTGAGGGAGGCGCCCATGTTCACCTTCCCGATCGTAGCGGTGCGTAAGGTCATCGAACGCGGCATCGAGGATGCCGCCGCCAATGGCGGCTTCCGCAATCCCTATTACGGCACGCGGCCCGGCGAGGGCGAGAAGCCAGGCCTTTGGCTGGTGGGCGACGAGGGCGTCTACATCATGTCAAACGGCAAGCTCGCCGAAGGCGCGCCAGGCCTGGTCGTCTATGCGGAGCAGTGCCACCCCAAGGGCGATATCGACTGGTGGGACTACAAGCGCCGCCATTTCGGGGCCGATGACGGCATCGAGTTCATCAAGGCCGAGCGCCTGGTCCCGCTGTTCGATCGCAACCTGCGGGCGACGCATCTCAACATCGCGCTCACCGAGACCGAAATCGCGCTCTCGCTGATCACCCGCTGACTTTCCCAGCCCGCGACATCGATCGCCTGGCCGACCCGCTCGGCCGGGGGATCGCGCGCGCCATCACGATAAGGATTTCTCCCATGTCCAACGATGGTCCCTTCACCCTCGATCTCTTCAACACCACCACGCTGTCGTCGGGCCTCGGTCTCGGCGTCACCGCCTTCGGCAGCGACTTCGGACCCGCCGAGTCCGACGCCGGGCAGACCGCAACACCTGCGGTGCCGGTGTCGCGGTCGACCTCCCAGCAAATCCAGTCGCCGCGCCGCGCGGTCAGGACCGGGCAGGCTGGCGACAACTTCGTCCTTGTTGAGACCGATCGCGGTCTTGCCCGGGACTGGAAGCAGCGCGCCCGCGACAACCTCGATGCCATCCGGCTTGCGGCCGAGATCGAAGCCGCCGATCAGCCGGCGACGCGCGAGGAACAGGCGCGGCTGATCCGCTTCACCGGCTTCGGCGCCTCCGAGCTCGCCAATGCCGTGTTCCGCCGACCGGGCGAAGCCGGGTTTCGCGCCGGCTGGGACCAGATCGGCGCCGAGCTCGAGGAGGCGGTGTCGGGCGCCGACTACGCCTCGCTCGCCCGCTGCACGCAGTATGCGCACTTCACGCCGGAGTTCATTGTCCGGGCGATGTGGGCGGGACTGCGGCGGCTCGGCTGGCGCGGCGGCAGGGTGCTCGAGCCCGGCATCGGCACGGGATTGTTTCCGGCGCTGATGCCGGCGGAGCTGGGCGACCACACGCTTGTTACCGGCGTCGAGCTCGATCCGGTGACCGCGCGGATTGCGCGCCTGCTGCAGCCGCGGGCCCACATCCTCAATGCCGACTTCGCGCGCGCCGCTCTACCGGCGAGCTTCGATCTCGCCATCGGCAATCCGCCGTTCTCGGATCGAACCGTGCGCTCGGACCGCGCCTATAGGTCGATGGGACTGCGGCTCCACGATTATTTCATTGCGCGCTCGATCGACCTGCTGAAGCCCGGCGGACTCGCGGCATTCGTCACCAGTTCGGGCACCATGGACAAGGCCGATTGCTCGGCGCGCGAACACATCGCGAAGTCCGCCGATCTCGTCGCGGCCATCCGTCTGCCCGAAGGCAGCTTCCGGCACGATGCCGGCACAGATGTGGTGGTCGACATTCTCTTCTTCCGGAAGCGGCGGCACGACGAGGCTGAAGGCGCTCTCACCTGGCTCGACACTGACGAGGTCTCTCCGGGCAGCGGCGAAGCTGGAGCGATCCACATCAACCGCTGGTTCGCCCGGCATCCCGATTTCGTACTCGGCACGCACGCCACGACGTCCGGGCCGTTCGGTGAAACGTACACCTGCTTGCCACATCCGGGCGTGGACCTGGAGCAGCTGCTCTGCGATACGATCAGCCTCCTTCCGGAAGCCATCTATGACGGCGAGCCCGAAGCCATCGATCTCGACGTCGAGATTGATTGCGTCGGTGATGAGCATTGCGACAGTCCGGCGATCCGTGAGGGCAGCTACTTCATCGCGCAAAACACGGCGCTGATGCAGATGGTCGATGGCGTTCCGGTGACTGTTCCCCTGCGCAAGGGTCGCGGCGCCGATGGCGTGCCCGACAAGCACGCCCGCATCATCCGCAAGCTGATCCCGATCCGCGACGCCGTCCGCGAGGTGCTGAAGGCCCAGGAGCTCGACCGGCCCTGGAAGCCGGCGCAGGTCAGGCTGCGCATCGCCTGGTCGAACTTCGTACGCGCCTTCGGTCCGATCAACACCACAATCGTCTCGACCAGCGAGGAACCCGAAACCGGCGAGGTACGTGAGACGCATCGCCGGCCGAACCTGCAGCCCTTCCTCGACGATCCCGATTGCTGGCTCGTCGCCTCGATCGAGGACTATGACGTCGAGACAGACACTGCACGGCCGGGGCCGATCTTCACCGAGCGTGTGATCGCGCCGCCTTCGGCGCCGATCATCAATTCGGCCGCCGATGCCCTGGCCGTGGTGCTGAACGAGCGCGGCCATGTCGACATCGACCACATCGCCGAGCTGCTGCATGTCGATCCCGAGATCGTCATCGTCGATCTGGGCGACGCCATCTTCCGCGATCCGGAGAGCGGCGCGTGGCAGACCGACGACGCCTATCTCTCCGGGCAGGTCCGCGACAAGCTCAAGGCTGCCGAAGCCGCCGCAGCACTCGATCCGGCCTTCGAACGCAATGTCCGCGCCCTTGTCGACGTCCAGCCTGCCGACCTCGGCCCGTCGGACATCACCGCGTATCTCGGTGCGCCGTGGATTCCGGCTGCCGACGTCGTCGCCTTCGTCAAGGAGACGATGGGCGCCGACATCCGCATCCATCATATGCCCGAACTCGCCTCATGGACGGTCGACGCCCGCCAGCTCGGCTGGATGGCGTCCGGCACCTCGGAATGGGGCACCGAACGCCGCCATGCCGGCGAGCTGATCGCCGATGCGCTGAACAGCCGCGTGCCGCAGATCTTCGACACGATCAAGGAGGGCCAAGCCGAGCGGCGGGTTCTGAATGTCGTCGACACCGAGGCGGCCAAGGAGAAGCTGACGAAGATCAAGACGGCGTTTCAGACCAGGATCTGGTCGGACCCCAATCGCACCGACCGGCTGGCGCGGGTCTACAACGACCGCTTCAACAACATCGCGCCCCGGGCGTTCAACGGGGACCATCTGCAGCTTCCTGGCGCCTCTGGCGCCTTCTCTCTTTACAGGCACCAGAAGCGCGGCATCTGGCGCATCATCTCGGCCGGGTCGACCTATCTCGCGCATGCAGTCGGCGCCGGCAAGACGATGACCATAGCCGCCGCGGTCATGGAGCAGAAGCGGCTTGGGCTGATCGCCAAGGCGATGCTTGTCGTTCCCGGCCACTGCCTGGCGCAGGCGGCGCGCGAATTCCTTGCGCTCTACCCGACAGCCCGCATCCTGGTCGCCGACGAGACCAACTTTACCAAGGATAAGCGGCACCGCTTCCTCAGCCGGGCAGCCACGGCGACCTGGGACGCGATCATCATCACCCATTCGGCCTTCCGCTTCATCGGCGTGCCCTCGGCCTTCGAGAGCCAAATGATCCAGGATGAGCTGGAACTCTACGAGACGCTGCTGACCAAGGTAGAGAGCGGCGATCGCGTCTCGCGCAAGCGGCTCGAGCGCCTGAAGGAAGGTCTCAAGGAACGGTTGGAGTCTCTGGCCACACGGAAGGACGATCTGCTCACCATCTCCGAGATCGGCGTCGACCAGATCATCGTCGATGAGGCGCAGGAGTTCAGGAAACTCTCCTTCGCCACCAACATGTCGACTCTCAAGGGCATCGATCCAAACGGGTCGCAGCGCGCCTGGGACCTCTATGTGAAGTCTCGGCTTCTCGAGACGAAGAACCCGGGCCGCGCGCTCGTGTTGGCCTCCGGCACGCCGATCACCAACACGCTCGGCGAAATGTTCTCGGTTCAGCGTTACCTCGGCTACGCCGCGCTCTCCGAACGCGGCCTGCACGAATTCGATGCCTGGGCCTCGGCCTTCGGCGACGTCACCACCGAGCTCGAGCTGCAGCCCAACGGCAAATACAAGCCGGTGACGCGCTTCGCCACCTTCGACAATGTGCCCGAGCTTGTCGCCATGTTCCGCAGCTTCGCGGATGTGGTGATGCCCGAGGATCTGCGCGATTATGTGAAGGTGCCGGCGCTGTCGACCGGCGCGCGCCAGATCCGGACCTCGAAGCCGTCGGCCGCCTTCAAGCGCTACCAGGTGCTGCTCGATGCCCGCATCAAGGCCATCGAACAGCGCGATCGGCCGGCCGAGCCCGGCGACGATATCCTGCTCTCCGTCATCACCGACGGCCGCCACGCGGCGATCGACCTTCGCCTCGTCGATGCCGACCATGACAATGAGCCGGACAACAAGCTCAACGACCTGGTCGCCAATGCCTTCGCGATCTGGCGGCAGACAGCGGCCAGCGCCTACGTCCGCCTCGACGGCAGGCCGTTCGAGCTGCCAGGTGCGGCGCAGATGATCTTCTCCGATCTCGGCACCATCAATGTCGAAAAGACGCGCGGCTTCTCGGCCTATCGCTGGATCCGCGACGAGCTTGTGCGGCGTGGCGTACCGGCCTCCGAGGTCGCCTTCATGCAGGATTACAAGAAGTCGGAGGCCAAGCAGCGGCTCTTCAGGGATGTGCGTGCGGGGAAGGTTCGCTTCCTCATCGGCTCGTCCGACACGATGGGCACCGGCGTCAATGCTCAGCTTAGGCTCAAGGCTCTCCATCACCTCGACGTGCCATGGCTACCCTCGCAGATCGAGCAGCGTGAGGGCCGCATCCTGCGCCAAGGCAACCAGCACGATATCATCGATATCTTCGCCTATGCCACCGAAGGCTCGATGGATGCCCAGATGTGGCAGAACAACGAGCGCAAGGCCCGCTTCATCGCCGCGGCGCTCTCCGGCGACACGTCCGTGCGCCGGCTCGAAGACCTCGGTGAGGGGCAGGCCAACCAGTTCGCCATGGCCAAGGCCATCGCCTCGGGCGATCCGCGCCTGATGCAGAAAGCGGGCCTTGAAGCCGACATCGCGCGGCTCGAGCGGCTTCGGTCTGCGCACGAGGACGACCAGTTCGCCATCCGCCGGCAGATCCGCGATGCCGAACGCGATATCGAATACTCGACGCGTCGCATCGGCGAAATCGGCGAGGATCTCGCGCGCCTCGTGCCAACGATGGGCGAGGCGTTCAGCATGCACGTCGGAGACAAGGCCTTCACCGAGCGCAAGCTCGCCGGCCGCGCGCTGATGACCGAGATCCTGACCCTCGTGCAACTTCAGCATCCAGGCCGCCGCACGATGGCCGCGATCGGCGGATTCGACCTCGAATACTCCGGCGAGCGCTTCGGCCAGGACGCATATCGCTATGCCACCATGTTGCTTCGCACCCGAACAAACACGGAAATCGAACTGCCCGTCACCACCACCCCGCTGGGCGCGATCGCCAAGCTCGAGCATGTGCTCGGCAATCTCGATGAAGAGCAGGACCGCGCACGCCACCGGCTCGCGGAAGCCGAGGGGCGGCTTGCGTCATATCGCTCTCGCGAGGGTGGCGCCTTCGCCTTCTCGGATGAGCTGGCTGCCAAACGCCGGCAGCTCTCCGCGATCGAAGAGTCGCTGTCGCAGGACATCGACGGCATACGGCCGGCTGAAGTGCAGGCCGCGTAACCCTGCGGCCATGCTCCGGGTGGCCGATGCCGGCTAGGGTTGAGGGGCGTTCCTGAAGCGAGGAGGAAAATGAAAATGCAAAAGAGGACCGCTCGCAGATCGGGTGGTCCGCCGACGCTGCCGCTCAATCGCGCCCGTCGCGATCCCGGCCCGTCATCCTGCGCAGGGCTGAAGAAGCCCCGCTTGGCCGGCCGGGCAGGGATGCTCGGCCGCAATTGCACCGGCCCGCCCGCTCCGCGGGTCGGTGGGGGTCTTCGGGAAGAAGACGGAAAAGGACGGGCGAAAGGCCGCGTCCACAACCCTCCAAGGAGCATTCCCATGGAACTGAAGTTTGTCGATCCACGCTCGCTCAAGGACAATCCCGACAAGGCGCGCCGCTCCAAGTCCAGCCCGCAGGCCGACGCGCTGCTGCTGGCGACGATCAAGGCCATCGGCGTCGTTGAGCCCCTGATCGTCTTTGCTGACGCCGATGGCAGCAATGGCTTCGTCATCGACCAAGGTCATCGCCGCGCGAAGCAGGCGATCCTCGCCGGTCTGGAGGAGATTGCCGTCCTGGTCGTGCCCCGCGCCGAGGACGGCGGCGCCATGCGCTCGCTGGCGACCTCGATCACGCACGAGCAGCTCAACCCGGTCGATCTGTGGCGCGCGATCGAGCGTCTGGTCGCGCTCGGCTGGACCGAGGAGGCGATCGGCATCGCGCTCGCCCAGTCGGTGCGCCAGATCAAGAAGCTGCGGCTGCTCGCCAACGTGCTGCCGGCCATGCTCGATGCCATGGCCAAGGGCGACATGCCCAACGAGCAGCAGCTCCGCACCATCGCGGCCGCCTCGCTCGAGGAGCAGAAGGAGGTCTGGAAGGCCAACAAGCCCAGTAAGGGCGACCCGCAGGTTTCGTGGTGGAGCGTTGCCAACGCTCTCACGAAGCGGCGCATGTACGCGCGGGACGCCAGCTTCGGCGATGAACTCGCTCAGGCCTACGGTATCGCCTGGGTCGAGGACCTGTTCGCGCCGGCCGACCAGGACAGCCGGTACACCACCGACGTCGAGGCATTCCTCGGCGCGCAGCAGGAATGGATGACCCAGAACCTGCCCAAGAGGGGCGTCATCACCGAGTCGACCACTTACGGCGAGGTGAAGCTGCCGCCCAAGGCCGAGCGCGTTTATGGCTCGCCAAAGAAATCGGACCATACCGCGATGTATCTCGATCGCGAGGGCAGGGTGAAGACGGTCCATTTCCGCATGCCCGAGGCCAAGAAGAAGGGCAAGGCGGAGGAAGCCGCTGACGACGAGGCGATCGTCATGCCGAAGTCGCGCCCCGACGTGACCCGCAAGGGTATCGAGATGATCGGCGACATCCGCACAGATGCCCTTCATGAGGCGCTGTCGCGGGCGCCGATCGAGGACGACACGCTGCTGGCGTTGCTCGTTCTCGCCTTCGCCGGCCAGAACGTCCGCGTCGACTCCGGCGCCGGCGGCGATCATGGGTTCGGTCGCCGTATGCCCCAGCACGCCGCTATCCTGTTCGATGCCGAGGGCAAGTTCGCCTTCGACGCCGAGACCCTTCGCGTCGCGGCCCGGGGCGTTCTCATCGACGCGCTTTCCTGCCGCGAGGGCATGAGCAAGTCGGGCGTCGTGGCACTCGTCGCCGGCAGTACAATCGGAGCGGACAGCTTCCTCGCCAATATGGGCACCGAGGACTTCCTCTCGTGCCTGTCGCGTCCGGCGCTCGAGAGCTCTTGCGCCGACACGCCGGTGCTGCCGCGGGCGCGGGTAAAAGACACACGGGCTGCGCTCGTCGAGCATTTCAAGGAGGGGCATTTCGTCCATCCGGCCGCGTTGTTTGCTCCCGACGCGACTGGCCTGACCGAATGGCTGGCCAAGAGCGCCATCACCGAGGTCGATGACGATGATGGTGTCGACGTCGAAGGCCCCGGTGATGAGGATCAGCCCTCCGAGGAAGAAGTGTTCGAGGAGAGCTATCGCGAGGCCGCCGAGTAGACCCCGCCTCCTTTTCGATCTCTTTGCCGCCGCCGGGTCCGCCCGGCGGCGGTTTGGTTTTTAGCCTCACCAACAATGGAGGACAGCATGTCCGCACATACCATCTTCGAACACGCGCCCCTCGGTTCCATCGTCGCCTGGAGCGACGGAACACCGCGGCCGCCGGCGCGGCACCGCCGAAAGCTCGACGCCTGGAAAACCAGCAACGGCCAGGGGCGTCTGATCCGCAAGCAGGGCGCGCTTAGCGCCGGCCTGATCGACCCGCATGCGAGCTTCACGTTGCACGAGGCCGACTATGGCGCCGGCGGCGTCATTGCCATCCGCGTGCATCGGACCTTCTCGCGGGGCTCCGACCTGAGCTTCGCCATCATCGAGCGACCGGCTGTGGGATCGGTCCGCGTATTCGATCGCGCCGGCGACCATGCGGAGCTTGTTCATCTCGCTCCACATCGCGCAGCGGCGGAGCACTGGCTGTCGGAGCAAGGCTATCCCGATGCCGTGCTCCAGGAAGTCACGGTCGACGAGGCCGCTGCCAATACCGTCGAGGGGAGGGCTTCCGCATGAGCCCGATCCAGACTTCGGCTCCATCACAAGCCCCGGACATGTCCGGGGCTCTATTCGGCCACAGCGCCGACGGCATCCTGGTCGCGCTTGTCGGTGACAATGCATACGCCATGATGCCGGGCCGCCACGGCAAGCATTACCTCGCCAGCGGCTGGCGCATCGCCCGGCCGATGACGGAATGGACCCGTTCCGATTTCTACGACCATGGCGGTGACCTCGAAGACGAGACCGCCTTTCGGGCAAAGGTGCTGGAGCAGGCCCAGCACTTTGAGGAGATGCGTCTGCTCGACCGCCGCGACATTCCCGGTGGCGCGCACACGCCCTGGGGTTGTTCGCAGGGCGGTACGGTCTATGCGGAGGGCGTCACCTCGCATTCGACCGCCGGTCACGGCGGTTTCAAGCTCTCGGCCGATCGCAACCGCGCGGTCCACGCGATGCTGCGCGCGGCCGGCGGATGGTATGAAGAGGACGAGTGCTGGGCGATCGTCGCCTTCACCTTTCCGAAGCGCTTCACTTCGCTCGAGCGCCGCTACGCCGAGCGGACCATCAAGGACTCCTGGCCAGATGCGTGGGAAGCGATCTTCGGCACCATCCTTGAGCCGGGCGAATCCCGCCGGAAGGACCAGCGTACCTTCGAGATGGCGCATGCCAACGACTGGATCGTCGTTTCAGCGATCACCTCGGAGCAGCAGAAGGGCTTCGTCGAGTGCATCGCGACGCCCGGTGGCAAACGCGGCGCCGACATCGAGGAGCGCCGGTTCCTCGTCCCGATCGACGAATACGAAATCGGCCGGTTCGGCTTCGTCATCGATCCGGATCGCCATGCCGTCTATGCCGGTCCATCCAACTTCGTGGGCTGGCGGGCGAGGGGGGCGTCATGACCCTCGCGCCGGAGTTCCGCCGGCAACTCACCCGCATGGAGGAGGCGTGTCGGCAAACGCAGCGTCAGCTGGACATGGTGGACCGGAAGATCACGCAGCGTATGACGGCGCTGATCCCTGACCTGTTGCCGCGCCGGACACGCTATCGGCGTGGCAAGCCGCCCGATCCGCAAGCGTTCCTCGAGCGCTACCGATCACAGCTCGCGGCCCTGACCGCCGAACGCCAGCCCGAGATCGACGCGTTGTCACGCAAGCTGGCGCGACAGGAGCAGGTGATCGCCAGCTTCCTCGAACAGCACGGCGAGGCCGTCGAGCTGAGCGAGCAGGTCAAATGACATCGGGGGTAGCATCGTCGGCGGCCGATCTCTTCGGCTGATCCAGCGACGGGGGAGCATTCGGCGAGCATCACCGTGATGGTTGTCCAGCCAGCGGCACTTCGCAGCCGAGCCCTCGGAATGGCAGATGATCATGGCTGCCTGCTGTTCGGTTCCCTTGTCGAAATCGAGGTCCCGTGCCGGTCCTCCCTCGGGCTTCATGCGGTTCTGAACCGGCGGCCGTTCGCTTCAAGGCCGCGTTCCGCGCCGCGGTGCGGCCGGATCGAACCGGTCTCGGCAATGGCAGGCCCGCGTCCCGCGCGAGGGCTGAAGAAGCCATGCTTGGTCGCAAACCTGCCCCGCTCGCCTCGGTCCGCCCTGACCCTGAAGCGCCCGTCATTCCGCCGGTTCTCTCAGACTGCGCCCGAGGGAGGCCGGCACGGGCCGGTCCGAGCTTCGGGAAAACCGAAGAAAGGACATGCCATGACCAGGAAAGCCGCCAGTTCCCGCCCGGGCGCCCGCGTCGTCCCGCTCCGTAAGGGCACCACGCTACAGATGGTCCGACTTGCCTGCCCGGATTCCGCACAGTGCTCTCTCATCTCCGAGAGCTTCGGCCTGCCGGTGCTCGACAGCGATGGCATCCGCGACCTGCACGAAAAGCTCATCGTCGACTCCGCTGCAGCACTCGACGAGGGACTCGGCGAACGCGCCATGCAGATCCACCTGCAGCGCATCGTCGGCGCCTATGTTGGCTCCGCTCATGGCGCCGGCCAGTTCTACAGCCGCTCTGTCACTGAAGCTCGCGATGCGACGGCCAAATCGGCCTGCGACGACCGGGACGAAGATGTCGGCGGTCCGGTCGGCTTTGACAGCGCCGCGCAGCGCAAGCGTGAGTTCGCCGCCGACATGGCCCTTCAGGCCCACGCGTTACGGATGGCCGCAGAAGGCGCCGTCACCGCCTACGAGCAGGTTGTCGGCGAGGCGTGGAAGCCCTTCGAACGCGCTGTCGAGAATCCCGGCCAGAGCCTTGATCGCAAGGCGGCCGAGCTGCAGATGGCGGCCCTCGGATGAGCCGCCGCGGGCGGGGCTCCGGCCCCGCCCTTTCATCTCCGTGATGCCATTGCAAATCGCGGCAGCGAGGGACGATGATGCTAGCATGACCCAAGTCTCTCGATCCGCCCGATGCGCTTGTGGACAGCTGCACCTGGACTGCCGCGGTGAGCCGCTAAAGGTTTCGGTGTGCCATTGCCTCGAGTGCCAGAGGCGCACGGGGTCGGTCTTCGGAGTCGCCGTGTTTCATGCTCGTGCGCAGGTCCGGATTTCAGGGGACACGCGCGTCTACACCCGCGACAGCGACAGCGGCTTTCCTGTGGCGCACCACTTCTGCCCCGAGTGCGGAACCACGGCGTTCTGGTATCCGTCGCGGAAGCCGGAGTTGGTCGCGGTTGCGCTCGGCTGCTTCGCCGATCCGAAGTTTCCATCCCCACATCAGCAGGTCTACGAACACCATCGACACGGCTGGGTCATGCTGACGCTCTAGCCCTCGGGCCGGTCTCGAGATTTCCAGCGCGGCATGAATCGGCACCACCCGCAGTGAGCCGATCGAGTGACACGTGTGCTCCTTCCTGCGGTCCAATCCCGCTCTCTCCTGATGGCTTTCCTGGCGCGGCGGCGGATCTTCCACGATCAACCCGTGGAGGGTCCGCTAGCAAGCCGCGGCCGCTCGGCTGCGCCTTCACGGTGATCGCGCCCGCCGCCGCACACTGACAGAGCCATCGAGCGGGAATTGGCCCGCTCCAAGATGGAGCCCTCAGATGTCCCACGATCTTACCCTCGCACAGAAGGCCGCCTGGCACCTCGCCCGCACCCTCATGGCCCCGGTCGTCCTCTTCCAGGTCGACGACGAATTCGGCGTCCTGCCCGCCGACGAGCTGGACGGTGCCGACGTCGAAATCCTCTTCGAATACGATCCCTATAGTGGCGGCCGGTCGGTTCACTGAACCGACCCCTCTCCTGATCGCATCCAGGCGGCGCGTCGCGCCGCCTTTCTTCATTCTGTCGCCTCCTCGCGCCGCCGTCCTGCCCCGTGGGTCCTGGCGGAGCCAGGCAGTCAGCGCAACGGCGTTGCCGTCCTCCGCTCCGCTTCGGCCCCTTGGGTGCGCAGTCCGCCTTTCTGCTCCACCGATCGGGACCCCGTGACGGGGCCGCGATCGGCGCGGCCTCCAGAATGGAGGTTCACGAATATGAGCAGGAAACAAGGAACGGGACCACGCGTCGACATCTATGCGCGGATCACCGACCGCATCGTAGCCGATCTGGAGACGGGAACCCGCCCCTGGATGCAGCCATGGCGTTCTTCAAATGCCATGGGCCGGATCACGCGACCGCTACGGCATAACGGCTTGGCCTATAGCGGCATGAACGTGTTGCTGTTGTGGTCCGAGGCCATCGCCCGCGGCTTCTCCAACCCGATTTGGATGACGTTCAAGCAGGCGCTCGAGCTGGGTGGCGCGGTCCGCAAGGGTGAGACCGGCTCGATGGTCGTCTTCGCCAGCCGCTTCACCAAAACCGAAACGGACACCGCAGGTGAGGAACTTGACCGCGAGATCCCGTTCCTGAAGGCCTACTCGGTCTTCAACATCGCGCAGATCGACGGCCTGCCGGAAAGGTACTACGAACAAGAAGCGGAACCCGTCCGCGACCCGATTGCGAGGATCGAGCACGCCGATCGGTTCTTTGCCAATACCGGCGCGGCGATCCGGCACGGCGGTTCGCAGGCCTACTACGCCCCCTCGCTCGACATCATCCAGATGCCGCGCTTTGAGACGTTCCGCGACGCCGCCTCTTACGTCGCCGTCCTCAGCCATGAGACCGTACACTGGACTGCGGATTCTCGACGGGTCGGGCGCGATCTCAGCCGCTACGCCAAGGATCGCACCGAGCGGGCACGCGAAGAACTCATCGCCGAGCTCGGGAGCTGCTTTCTCTGCGCTGATCTCGGCATCGCGCCAGAGCTCGAGCCCCGGGCCGATCATGCGAGTTATCTGGCCTCTTGGCTCAAAGTCCTCGCCGACGACAAGCGGGCGATCTTCTCGGCCGCTGCCCATGCCCAGCGCGCCGTCGCCTTCCTGCACGGCCTTCAACCGGCGACCTCTGAAGATCGCGATGCCGCCTGATGATCCACGCACCTGTCGACAGCGGGGACGGTCACAGACCCCCCGATCCGTCTGCAAGCCCTCTCGCTCCGAGCGGGCGTGGCAGTCCACCACCATGGCGCTGATAGCCGCGCATGGCGAAGTCGGACCCACGATCGCTCCCTCCCAAGTGAAGGGGGGCTCGTGTGTGTGGCGTGCTGAATGGAGCACCACCGGCGGACAGGCATCGTCCTGTCCTGACCACGATCTGGTGGCAGGGTGCAACCGGGGGGAGCCCTCGTCTGTGCCCCACCGGGGAGCGCGGGCTGGGCTCGTTGCCGTCAGCACAGCCACTACCCGGTCCGCGCCGGGAAACCGGCATGGAGGCTGGTCACGTCGTGGGCGCCAGCGCTCGAGGCGAGGCCGGCGAGGTCGGACAACGGATCGCGCCGCACCGTCACTCCAGATGAAAGTTCCAGACACCGACACCAGCCAACGTCATCTCCAGGCGGGTCTTCAAGTTCACGCCCAGATCACGTCCTCGATTTGGCATGCCTGACCGAAGGCCGCCGGTGCCAAGAGGCGCCGTCTCGCTCTTATCCCCGCAACGGCCGTCCGCAACTTTCTTCCCCTGAGCGCTGCGCGCTCATTCCTCGCGAAGCAAGAAAGCCGCTCCCGGCCGCCCTCCACGTCGTTCCAGCCTCTTCGAGGTGCGGGTCGATCGCCCCCGGTCTGTCGACAGCCATCGAGGTCGCGATGGGCGCGACCCGACAAACTCACGGAGACGACAAAAATGGCTACCATCGGCACCTTCACTTCCAACGGCAACGGCTTCGCCGGCACGATCAAGACCCTCAACCTCAACGTCAAGGCTCGCATCGAGCGGATCGAGAACCCCTCCGACAAGGGACCGCAGTTCCGCATCTTCTCGGGCGCAGTCGAACTCGGGGCGGCCTGGCAGAAGACGGCCAAGGACACCGAACGCGACTACCTCTCGGTGAAGTTGGACGATCCGAGCTTCCCCAACCCGATCTACGCCACTCTGGTCGAGGTCGAAGGGCAGGAAGGCCTGCAGCTCATCTGGTCGCGGCCGACCCGCGACTGACCCGAAACGGGGCCCCGCCGTCAGGCGGGGCCTCCTCTCATGTGGAAGGAGCACCGCGATATGCAGAGTTCTCAACGCCCGCAACATCGGCAAAGCGCCCGCACCCGGTCGCGACCATATCGGGCGGCCGAGCGAAATGGGGAAACCCCTTCATCATCGGTCGTGACGGCTCACGCGAAGAGGTCTCGCGAAATATCGCGCGTGGCTCGCACCTCTCCGCGAGCTGCTCGATGCACTGGACGAACTGCGCGGCCGTGACCTCGCTTGCTTGTGTGCGCCGCAAGCGTGCCATGGCGACGTGCTGATCGAGCTCGCGAACAGGGCATGACGTCTTCGGCCACGTCAGCGTGACGGGGCCGCCTCTACATGCCGAGGGGCCGATCTCAGCCGATAGCCTCGATCCCGCTTGGCGCGCAGCAGTTCGAGGAAAAGGTGCACGGCATCACCCTCGTCGTCGAAGGAGTGCTGCACCGTGCGGCCGATCGTTCCGACCCGTACCCAGCGACGCGCCAACCGGGCCCGCCCGAACAGCGTCTCCTCGATCGACAGTGCGTAGAACCGCGCCATGTTCCGGCGCGGGTCGCGACGTTCGATGTAGAGCTGATAGGGCTGCGCGATCATGCCGAGCAGAATCGCCTGAGCCGAATCCGGTGTGCAATGATTGGTTTGAATCACCGGACCCGAATCGATTCATTCCCGTGATGGGTCGGCGCAACGTCAGCCGTTCAGCGCATCCTTCACCGCCTTGGCCGGCGTGAAGGTCAGCTTCTTCGAAGCAGCGATCTTGATCGTCGCGCCGGTCGAGGGATTGCGACCCTCGCGCGTCGGCGATTCTTTCACTTTGAACTTGCCGAAGCCGGCGATACTGGTCTCGGCGCCGTTGGTGGCCGCATCGGAAATCAGCTTGAAGACGCTGTCGACGATAATCTTGGCCTGCGCCTTCGTAATTCCCTGGTCGCCCGCAATCTTGTCGGCGATCTCGCTTGCAGTCGTCATGGGGCGATCCTCTCCTTGTCTGGCTGCTCCTGTACCGTTTGACCGCGAAATTTCGTGAATTGGTAGCCTGGAAATCACGCCGGCCTCGGACATCCCCCGATTTTCCCGCGCCTACAAGGCGATAGACCTTCAATGACGGCGTCGGCCGCTGGCCGCGCCAGGAGCATTCAACGCAATGTCCCTTCCAGACTGGACACGCCTTTCAACCGTTTCCGCCATCCACAACACATCGACACTCACGCCAGCGGAAACGACGTATGGCCGACATAAAATGCAGCGATAGCGGGAACGGTCACCGTCATTTTGGTTATGACGGCATTCCGCGAATGTCACATGCTAATCGCGACCGAAGTATTGCGCCTCGATCTTGTTCGGTGTTGTTGCGCCGCAAGCGCGAAGACTTCGAGAACCGTCGATGACCAAGCCCACCTTCGAGGACAGCCCGCCGCTAACCGATCGGGTCAATGCCTATGACGAGGCTCATCTTATGACCTATCTGCGCCTGCTCGACGCCGCCGAGGAAGGCGCGGACTGGCGCGCGGTGGTGCGCATCGTCTTCGGCCTCGATCCCGCCGTCGATCCGGATCGCGCCAGGCGCATCCACGACACTCACCTTGCTCGCGCGCGTTGGATGACCGAGACCGGCTATCGGCATCTGCTCGATACGCGAATGCAGTAGCCGGCTGCGGTCTCCGGTTGTTCTTTCGCCGGCTTCGCCACATTCCAATTATCTGTCTTGGCGGCGTTTCGGCTCCGCCAATACTCGAATCGTCCCGAAGGCAACAACCGGCGGAGAGGATTTCGAGATGGAGCCATGGCAGGACTGGCGGTCGCCGCACTACGAGGAACAGCTGAGGCGACTCGACCGGGGCGGCATCTCGTTCGAGTTCCTGCGTCGTAACTGCAGTTACCGCGCAGACTACAGAAATACGCTCAAGGAAATCGCTTCTGACATGGCGGGGAAAGACGCGGCGATCGCTCGTCTGTCCCGCCGCTGGGGGTTGGAGTTTCCCGGCCGACCCTACTGTCTCCGCCCTCACCGCTGCGCCCTTATGGCGACCACAGCTCTCTCCTGCCACTGTCATCGTCACCGCCGCGCCGACGGGCCTTGGCGCGCACCCGCTTCCTGACCCGCTTGCATCGTCCTACAGCAGATCGGCCGCCGACGGCCTGCACGCCATCATGGCGGACGACCATGGCGATCATCGCATCTGGTTTCCTCACGGAGAGCATCCTGCCGGTGCCGCTTTCCTCATCCCGCACGACGCCTATTTTCTGTGGCGCATCCGCGGTGTGTTACGCCTCCACCGGCTCCTCGGCGGCCAGCCGTCAGGTGCGTGGCCCCGCGAGCAGCGCCTGACCCGCTTTCAGGCTCATCGCGCATCCCTGATGCTGCGGGCCTGGGATGGTGTGGAGTCCGGAGCCTCGCGACGCCACGTCGCCAGTGTTATCCTCAATCCGGATGTCGCTTCCCTTCGTGCGCTCGACTGGAAGAACGCATCCGAGCGCCGTCGCCTTGCCCGTATTCTGAAAGCCGCCCGGGAAACCATCGAAGGCGGGTATCTGCGCTGGCTTGTGCCACGATCGCCACGGTCGTGAATCCTGCAAAAACGGCCGTCTTGGTGCCAACCAAAGGTCAGTTAGAAGATTGCTGGTTGGGATTGCTCATCTCTGCGGGACGCTCAAGTTAGACTGCCGACGAAGGCTTGAGGGAGAGCACCAGCGTCATGGGATGATTGGGGGAGCACTGGAATCCATAGTGCTCGTAAAACGCCTTGGCTTCGTCGGAAATCGCATGAACGAGAAGGCCGCGAATGCCCATGATGGATGCTGCCTGCGACGTGCGCAGCACGGCATCCTGCAAGAGTGCCGCCCCCAACCCCTTGCCCTGCCACTCGCGATCGATGGCGAGCCGGCCGAGA
>NZ_JANJTZ010000035.1 GCF_024710845.1 Mesorhizobium sp. | reverse complement strand
GGGACCACTTCTGGCTGACGGACGAGCAATTCGGGAAGCTCAAGCCGCATCTTCCGACTGATACGCGTGGCAAGCCTCGCGTGGATGACCGACGGGTGATCAGCGGCATCATTCATGTCATCAAGAGCGGTGGTCGCTGGGTCGACGCACCAGCAGCCTACGGCCCGAGGAAGACGCTCTACAACCGCTTCCAGCGCTGGGCCAGCAAGGGCATCTGGAGCGGCCTATTCCAAGCCCTGGCCAATGCTGGTGGGCCACCGGCGCAACTGCTCATCGATTCCTCGGCTGTTCGTGCCCATCGCAGTGCGGCGGGTGGAAAAAGGGGGAGCTCAATCAGGCCATCGGCAGGTCACGCGGCGGGCGCACCACCAAGATCCACGCCCTGACCGATGGGATGTGCAGGCCAGTCGCGTTTCTCTTGACCGGCGGCAACGTCGCCGACTGCAAGGCGGGCGAGGTGTTGATCGATCAGATGCCGGCGACATCCCTGCTGAACGCCGACAAGGGCTACGACAGCGACGCCATTCGTCATCAGGTCAGGCAGCGCGGCGCTTTCGCCAACATCCCGCCGAAGGCTAACAGGAAGTGGAAGAACTGCTTCTCGCCACACCTCTACCGTGACCGCAACGCCATCGAACGCATGTTCTGCAGACTCAAGGACTTCCGCCGCATCGCGACCCGATACGATCGACTGGCCACCAACTTCCTGGCTGCCGTCTGCATCGCAGCGACAGTCAGCTACTGGTTATGAGTCCGGACCCTAGTCCACTCATCGTGGAGGCTGTTCAGGTCTATTTCATCCCCCGATCACCTTTCCGTTTCCCCATCGAAATCCGCCTTGTCCCTCCCCGCGAAATAGCCGACAAGGACGCCCGAGGGACCGGGTGGGGAATGCCCCGAAATTGCCGTGCTTGAGCGCATTGTTGCGCCGCTGGCGGCGGGCTGAAGAGCTATGGACGATCCGTTCGTAACGAGGAAGACGAGGGCACCCAAGGCGACGAAGCTCCTCGAGCTCGACGCCTGGATCGATTCCTCGCTCTATGATCTCGGCTTCCGGCTCGGCCAGTGGTGGGAAAACATCACCATCTTCTTCCGCCGCTTCCGCGTCTCCGGCTGGCGGCGCGGGCTCGTCGAGCTCGCCTCCGAGGGCTTCACCTTCGGCACCGCCGGAACCGTCATCCTGCTGGCGCTCGCCATGCCGGCCTTCGAGGAGACCTCGAAGGACTGGCGCTCGCAGCAGGAGTTCGCGGTCACCTTCCTCGACCGCTACGGCAACGAGATCGGCCAGCGCGGCATCATCCAGCGCGATTCCGTGCCGGTCGACGAGATGCCCGACCATGTCGTGAAAGCCGTGCTCGCCACCGAGGACCGGCGCTTCTACGAGCATTACGGCATCGATTTCCTCGGCCTGTTCCGCGCCATGAGCGAGAACGTGCGGGCCAATTCGGTCGTCCAGGGCGGCTCGACGCTGACGCAGCAGCTGGCGAAGAACCTGTTCCTCACCAACGAGCGCACCATCGAGCGCAAGGTGAAGGAGGCGTTCCTGGCGGTGTGGCTGGAGGTCAACCTCACCAAGAAGGAAATCCTGCAGCTCTATCTCGACCGCGCCTACATGGGCGGCGGCACGTTCGGCATCACGGCGGCGGCGGATTTCTATTTCGGCAAGGGCATCAAGGAGGTCAACCTCGCGGAAGCGGCGATGCTCGCCGGCCTGTTCAAGGCGCCGGCCAAATACGCCCCGCACATCAACCTGCCGGCGGCGCGCGCGCGCGCCAACGTCGTGCTCACCACGATGGTCGACGGCGGCTTCCTGACCGAGGGCCAGGTGCTGGCGGCGCGGCGCAATCCGGCGACGCCGGTCGACCGGGGCGACGCCAGCCGGCCCGACTATTTCCTCGACTGGGCCTTCGACGAGGTCAAGCGCATCGCGGCCAACGCGCCGTCGCATTCGGTGGTGGCGCGCACCACGATCGATCTGAACATCCAGCGCGCGGCGGAGGAATCGCTCGAGTTCCACCTGCGCCAGTTCGGCAAGGATTACGGCGTCAAGCAGGGGGCGATCGTGGTGCTCGACCATTCGGGCGCGGTGCGCGCCATCGTCGGCGGGCGCGACTATGGCGAGAGCCAGTTCAACCGCGCCACCAAGGCCGAGCGGCAGACCGGTTCCTCGTTCAAGCCCTATGTCTACGCGGCGGCGATGGAGAAGGGCTTCAAGCCGGAGTCGGTGATCTCCGACGGACCGATCTCCTGGGGCAGCTGGTCGCCGAAGAACTACGGGCGCGGCTATTCCGGGCGGGTGACGCTCGCCACCGCGCTGATCAAGTCGATCAACACCGTGCCGGTGCGCCTCGCCAAGGAGCACCTGACCATCGCGCCGATCAAGAAGCTCGCCGAGGACATGGGCGTCGAATCGCCGGTGTTCTCGGACAAAACGATGGTTCTGGGGACCTCCGGCCTGACCGTGATGGACCAGGCGACGGGCTACCAGGTGTTCGCCGACGGAGGCATGGCCGGCACCCGCCACGGCATCACCCAGATCACCACCCATTCGGGCGAACTCGTCTACGACCACACCCGCGACGCGCCGCCGCCGCGCCGGGTCCTGTCGGAACAGGCGGTCGCCTCGATGAACTCGATCATGGTGCAGATCCCCGAAATCGGCACCGCCCGCCGCTCGGCGCTGCCGGGGATCAGGAGCGCGGGCAAGACCGGCACCACCCAGGCCTACAAGGACGCGTGGTATGTCGGCTTCACCGGCAACTATCTGGCGGCGGTATGGATGGGCAACGACGAATCGACGCCGACCCGCAACATGACGGGCGGCTCGCTGCCGGCCATGACCTGGCAGCGGCTGATGGCCTATGCGCACCAGAACGTCGAGTTGAAGCCGATCCCGCTGATCGACAACCCGTTCGTCGACAAGCCGAAGGAGCCGGCCGTCGCCGCGGCAAAGCCGGCGGACGGCGCCGCACCGGCCGCCGAGCTGCCGCGCGTCCTCTCGGCCGAGACCACCGCCTATCTGCTCGTTCTGTCGAAGCGGTTTCACGATGCGCCGAAGATCGCGCCCCCGGCCAACGAGACGCTGTCGGCGCTGTGACATGGGCTTGCGCGCCGGTGCGCGATAGCGATAGACCGGCTGGCGTCTTCCTCCAAACCCTCCAGATCCTCCATCTCCGATGCTGCGCGATGCCCTGACCATACTCCTGTCGTCGGTCGTCGCCGTGGGCGGCGGGGCGGCCAGTGCCTGGTACGCGCTGCAGAGCGCGGAGGGCGTCGGCGCGCTCACGGTGCGCGGCTGGACCGCCTATCCCGACGCGGGGTCGCCGCAGGCGGATCCCTATTCCAAGGCGCGCGTGGCGCGTGAAGCGGACCTGCCGCTCGGGCGGGCCGAAGGGATTTCATTCGCCACCGCGCGCGATTCCGGCGGCGAGCCGCTGCGCCGGCAATGCAGCTACCGGATCGAGGGCGAAGTGCCCTCGGCGCGTTTCTGGACGGTGCACGTCGCTCCCGACGCCGCCGCAGCGCCAGCCGGCCGTGCCGCCGCGCTCTCCTCGCAGGCGCTGCTGCGCGAGGCCGACGGTTCCTTCCTTGTCGTCGCGAGCCACCACCCCTCGCCTGGCAACTGGCTCGCCCTCGATGGCCAGGGCGCCATGCGGCTCGTGCTGACCCTCTACGACACGCCGGTCGCCTCCAACGAGGACATCGCGGAGACGGAACTGCCGCAGGTTCTGAGGATCGGCTGCGATGGCTAGGTGGATCTACGCCCTGCTGATCGGGCTCGTCGGGGCCGGGATCGTGCATATCGCGATCATCCTCCTGATCCCCTATTTCTCCGAGCGCGATTCCTGGGCGCTGGTGTCCGAGGTCGGGCCGCCCTACGCGGTTCACCGGCTCGACCGGAACGGCCCGGCCGCGAAGGCGGTGGCGGCCGCCGATCCGATGTTCGAGGTCGCGGCCTGCCGCTTCGACCTCCGTGACGGTTCCGTCCACATCTTCTCGGCCGGACATGTGCCCTATTGGTCGCTGTCGATTTTCGACCGGCGGGGACAGAACGTCTTCAGCCTCAACGACCGCACGGCGACCGGAAGCGTGCTCGACGTGGTCGTGGCGAGCCCGGTGCAGCTCATCGAGCTGCGCAAGGCGATGCCGGCCAACTACGAGAATGCCGTCTTCGTCGAATCCGATATTGCCGAAGGTATGATCATCCTGCGCAGCTTCGTGCCGGACCCGAGCTGGCGGCAGATCGTCGAGCGGCATCTCGCGGCGGCGCGCTGCGAGACCGGAGCGGGTTGAAGAGTCAAGCCGGGAGAGTTGACTGCGCGCCCGTCCTGCGGTCCTCGAGCTTCGGATCGTTCCTGCGTCCATCGGCGGATATGCCGCGCTCGTAGCGCACGCCGGTGAAGAAGACGACCTCGCAGGGTTCTCCGCCGCTTCGGGGCCTCGGGTATGCTGCGGGTTTCTGCCTGAAATCCAGTATCGTCGCCATGCGTTCCGCCTTTCTGGGTGACCACTCCTTGCGACTGCAACTCAACTGACTTCCGATGAGACCCGCATACGGTTAACGGACCGCTAACGGATCGCCACTACACTCCCGGGTGTCCGTGAAATCAGCCACATTCGGCCCGTCACGGCCCAGTTCCGCGTCAAGTGTCAGCAGTGTCCGTGTCAACCTCCGATTTCAGACAGATCGCTCTCCGGGGCGAAGATGGCAGGGCCGAGCGGCTGTTCCGCGCGTCCGTGTCCGCCTATTGCGCGCTGACCCGACCGACGCGGCAAAATGCGTCCCAGCTCGACGATCTCACCCTCCCGCACTACGACCATGTCTCGGTGGAAGCCCGCCG
The DNA here is from genome assembly GCF_024710845.1 of Mesorhizobium sp. Taxonomy (GTDB): domain Bacteria; phylum Pseudomonadota; class Alphaproteobacteria; order Rhizobiales; family Rhizobiaceae; genus Mesorhizobium_A. The sequence continues at coordinate 26,128 of NZ_JANJTZ010000035.1, read as the reverse complement.
CTACGTTGCCGCCGCCCTGTCCGAATGCCGCCGCGCGCCGGTCCTCCTGGTGCGCCGCCTCGCGGCCGAGCCAGTCGAGATTTCCGCGCCTGTCCTGATGCGATCTCCGGCGTTGAGCGACTTCGACCTCGTCTCTCTCATCGCCCACCACGGCATCGCCCACGCTCGCGCGATTGCCGGCCGCGGCGACCTCAATCCGGCCATCGCACGGCTCATCCGCGCGCTCGAGGCGGCGACTTCCGCGTCCGAGCAGGTCGAACTGGCCCGGGAAGCGGACAAGGCGCCCTCGCTGGAGGAGGAGATCGTCCTCTCACCCAGCCTCGAGCCGGCCCGTCCGGGCGGCAGGGCCGAGGAAACCCGCACCCGTCTGCGCGCGATGATGGCGGTCGGCGGCGACGCCCAGCCGGCGCCCGCCGACCACACTGTCCAGGTCGATCCCGCCGTCCACGACAAGCTGCGCGACACTGCGCTCACCGGCGTTCCCGGCCTCTTCCAGACCGCGCTTGCCGACCTCGCCAATATCGATTTCACGCAGGCCGCGCCGCTCTCGCTTCGGGCGCGCCGGCGCTCACTCATGCTTGTGCTGCGGGGACTCGGGCTGAACGCCGAACAGGCGTTCCTCGTGGTCAGCGCCATCGATCCGCAGGGCCATCCGAACGCGGAATCGATCCGCCTCTTCGTCGAGCATTTCGAACTGATCCGGGTCGAAGCCGGACGCGACGAGATCCGCCGGCTCAGGGCCGACAGCATCGCCGCGGTCCTGCGCCGCTCGCAGGGCGAATCCGGTCAGCCGCCCGAAGAGGGGCGGCGCCTCTGGGCATCATGATCAGGATTTCATGAGGGGAAAGAGGTCAGCACCGGCCTTTCCCGGCTCGATCTCCACCAGCCACAGGTCCGGATCGAACCGCATTTCCTTCGCCAGCCGCTCGTCGATCCGCGTCTCTTCGGTGGTTCTCAGCATCTCGACGAACAGCCGATCGTCAGGCTTCGCATCGTCATAACCGGTCTGCGGCGCGGGCCCGTAGAGCACCGCCTCCCCCATCCTGTCGCGCATGACGATGAAGATCGCGCCGGCGCTGTCACCGCCGCGCCTCAGCACGGCGCCGAAGCCGCCTTCGGAGAATATCCGCCGCAGGAGGGCCGAAACCCACAGATCGCTGGTGACGCGCATGGCTGTCCCTGCGCGATGGCCGTCAGTTGGTCAAGCCGATCTGTTTCATCTTGGCGATCAGCTTCTCGTCGGGCTCGCCGGTCACCGGCAGGCCGAACAGCGACTGGAACTCGCGTATGGCGGTCTTGGTCTTGAGACCGAGGACGCCGTCGATCTCAATGCCGTCATGGCCGAAGGCCTTGAGTCCCGCCTGGATCTTGAGGATGTCGTCTCGCGGCTCCGGCGCCGCGACAGACGCGGTTTCGCCCCGCGATGGCCGGGGCGCGGGCGGCGGCGGCAGGTCCTCGCCCGTTGCCTGCGGCGCGCGGCGCGCCATCAACTCGTCGAGTAGGCTCTGGTCGATCTCGCCAGACGGGTCTAGGCCGACCAGCTTCTGGTACTCTGCGATCGCCTTCTTCGTCTGCGGCCCGGCGATGCCGTCGACCGATCCCGTGTACAGGTTGAGATCGTTCAGCATGCCCTGCACCTGCTGGACCGTCGGATCGGCGGCCGGACGCGGTATGGCGGAATGCTCCTCCTCGTCCTGGAAGGGGCCGCTTTGCTGCTCGGGCGCGGTGTAGTCGGGCATTTCGCGGGTGATGAAGAAGGCGCTGGCGTGCGGCTGCGGCTGGTACCACAGCGCGTTCGCCGACACGTAGAACAGGGTTACGAAAAAGGCCGTCGTCCCGCCGACAAGCACCGGGTTGCGCGAGATCGCGGCGCCCGCCGCGAACATGCCGTCGCGCAGGAAAGCCGCGACGGGGCTGTCTTCTTCAAGCCGACTTTCGGAACGCCGCACTGTCGTACTCCTCAACCTCCGCTTCCGGCGCCTTCGTTTCGGGCGCGGCCAAAGCCGTATGTGCCTCGATCGGCAGGCTGACGGTCACCACCGTGCCTGCACCTGGCGAACTCTGGATCGACATCGCCCCGCCGTGCAGCGCCACCAGGCCCTTGGCGATCGAGAGCCCGAGCCCCGCCCCGTCGAACTGACGCGTGTAGTCGTTGTGCACCTGCACGAAGGGCCGGCCGAGCCGCGCAAGGTCCTCCTCGGCGATGCCGATGCCGGTGTCCGACACCTCGAAGGTCAGCACACGGCCATTGCGGCGCGCATCGAGCGTCACCGAGCCGCCGCGCGGCGTGAATTTCACCGCGTTGGACAGGAGATTGATCAGGATCTGCTGCACGGCGCGCCGGTCGGCGCAGATCTCGCCGACGGAGGGCATGACCCGGTTTTGCAGTTCGACCGATTTCTCCGCCGCCTGCAGCGCCAGCATCGCATGGCACGCCGCCGCTGCCTCGGCGAAGGCGAACGGCTCCTGCCTGATCGGATAGGCGCCGGATTCAATCTTCGACACGTCGAGGATCGAATTCACGACACCGAGCAGATGGGTGCCCGAATCGCGGATCAGGCAGGCATAGTCCTTCTGGCGCGGATCGGAGAACTTGCCGACCATCTCGAAGGCCAGCATGTCGGAAAAGCCGATGATGGCGTTCAGAGGCGTGCGCAGTTCGTGGCTGACGGCGGCGAGGAAGCGCGCCTTGGCGATGTCGCTGCTCACGACCTGTTCGCGCGCCTCGGCAAGTTGCCGGCGCAAGCCTTCGACCGCGCCGTTTTCGCGCAGCACGAGCAGGCGCGGCACGCCGCCGTGCAGCTCGGCCGCGAACGACCGGAACGTGCCGGCGCTGTCGCCCGCGACGCGGACGCGCAGTTCGAACTTCATATGGCCGCCGTCGGCGTCCGCCAGCGCGCGCATCAGCTCGACACGGTCGTTCACATGGACGCGCTCGAAGAAGCCCTCGCCGAGCAGCAATTCCGGGACGACGCCGAGCAGCGCCTCGGCGCGGCCGCCCGCATCCACCGTCTCGCCGCCGCGCGCAACGCGCAGGATCACCGCGTCGAGAACGTCCTCGACCGCGGTCTCGCGCGGCTGGCGCATCGCCTCGATCTCCTCGCGCGCCGCGCTGGCGAAACGGGGGGCGACAAGCGCCGCGTAGGCCAGCGGCAGGATCCAGGACCACGGCGTGAAGTCGACGGCCGACGCCACGCCGGTCATGGACAGAACGGGCTGGGCAAGAATGGCCGCGACTGCGACGAGGCTTCCCCACCGCAGCGCCGCGCCGGTTCGCATCACCCACCAGGATTCGAAGGCGAGCGCGCCCGCGAGCAGGACTGCCGGGGACGAAAGGCCGCCCGCCCCTGCGATGGCCGCGCCGAGCACAACCGTCGCGCCGGCGAGCGCGATCGACGACACGCGATTCAGGCTGGCCCGCGCGGCGACGAATGCGACGATCGCCCATGCCAGCGCGAAGCCGAGAGCCAAGAGGCCGAAGCCGAGATCGCGCGAAAGGCCGGCCGCAAAGGCCGTCGGCCAGGCCGCCGCCAACGCGAACGGACCGGCGAGCATGACCGCGATGAAGCGGCGCTGGCGGGCGCGTTCCGGCCCGGCGACCGAAGGCGCGACAAGACGGTCGCAACCCGCGGACATTCCCGCCGAGAACCCTGTGACGCTGGAGGCTACTGAACTCAAAACTGGTCTACCCGAAACAGTTCCGCAAGGCGGATCGCTTCCTTGGTCCGACCCTCGCACCCAGCCTTTAAAGAATGAATAAGGCTGGCCGTTTTCGTGCCTCCGAAGGGGCCAAACACGGGCTCCCGAGGCCCCGTCGAGGCGGGAAATACGCTCATGGTAAACGTGGCGTTATGCAAGCGGGTCCCGGCCAGCGAACGCGAATAGCCCTCCCGGGCCGCCAAGGCATCTGGATAAATTGTGTGATTTCAGATGCTTATATGGTTATCCGAAAGTTAATGCGATGATTCAATCTTTCATCGATTTCGACTCAAATGCCGATTTCTCAAACTTGAAGCGAATTCGCGCCAAATCGTCGCTTTCGCCGCAAGCCGCTATTTCCCCGGCATTGCCATAGTGTCCGTGTCGAGGGCGAACCGCGTGGAGAGGACGCCCGATACGGGGACTGGCACGATGGGCTTTCTGATCCGCTGCACCTTCTGGTTTTCGCTCGTACTTCTGATCATTCCGCTCGGCGGTTCGGGCGATTCGGATGCCGACACGGTCGGCCCGATCCAGGCGCTGTCGGCCGCCCGCGAAGCGGTCGGCGACCTCAGCGGCATCTGCGAGCGCAAGCCCGACGTCTGCCTCACTGGCAAGGCTGCGCTTCATACGATCGGCGTCAGGGCCCGCGAGGCCTCGCGCATCGCCTTCGAACTGCTGGACGAGAAGGTCGGCGAACCCGACGCGACGACCACCGGCACGGTGGTGCCGGCCGAAGCCGCTCCTGCCGCCGCATCCGAGGTGCCGGCGAAATAGGCCCGACGCGGCTTTCCGCCGGTCTTCGCCCACCGCCATTGTGACGGCCACCCGTTTCGCCCTATATGCGGGGTATGACCGATACCCTGTTCAGCCCCGACATCGAGCGGATCTTCGAGGATTTCGAATTCCTCGACGAGTGGGAAGACCGCTACCGCTATGTCATCGACCTCGGTCGCGATCTGCCGCCCTTTCCGGAATCGGCGCGCACGCCGCAGAACAAGGTGCAGGGCTGCGTCAGCCAGGTCTGGCTCGAAACGACACGCGGCGACGGGTCTGACCCGGTGATGCGTTTCGGCGGCGATTCCGACGCACATATCGTGCGCGGACTGGTCGCCATCATGCTCGCCCTGTTTTCGGGCCGACGCGCCAGCGAGATCGCGAGGATCGACGCCGAGGCGGTGCTGAAGCGGCTGGGCCTCGACGAGCACCTGACGCCGCAGCGCGCCAACGGCCTTCGCTCGATGGTGGCGCGCATCCGCCGCGACGCGGCTGCCGCCGCCTGAGTCCTAGCCGGAGATAGACGGTCGATAGCCTTCGCCGCCCCAGGCGAAGATCTGGGATCGCCTGCGTTCCGCTCCCGGTGGCTCATAATGTCTCGACAGCGCGCCCAGCGCCGTCTTGAGCATCAGCTTGGCCGAACGCGCCGGCCAGCCCCGCTCGCTCTCGACAGTCTCCAGACCCTTGAGAAAACAGCAGACATCGATCAGCACGCCGGACAGTTCCGGCCCCACCGCGTCGATCGCCCGTTCGACTCGCGTTCGCGCCGCGATCGCCCCGTCCGACAGGTCGGCCGCGGTGCCGCCGCGACGGCCGGTCGCGATCGGCTGTTCCCAGTTGGCCCCAAGCCGCGGCATCATCTGAGCGCGCGTATAGTCCCCGCGCAGCCGCTCGCCCGCCTCGAATTCGCGGCGGGTGAGGAACGTCTGGCCGTCGCGCGTCCGCCGCCGCATCAGCTGGCCGAGCGGCGATTCCGCCAGGTTGACGAGCGCGGTCGCGTGCCCGTCGGGCGTCTCGATCTCCATGAGATCGAGATCCTGATGTTGCGCACGATATGGATCTGTTTCGCTGCGCCGGCGGCGCACCAGCGCCCTGCCTGCGTCCGACAGCATGAGCCTGTCGTGGTTGCGCTCGACAAGCGCCTTGCGGGCAAGCATGCGCAGCACGTCGGGTGTTGTGCGGTGGCGCCCGCCATCGGCATCCACGAGGCAGGCGGTCTCTTTATACCGACAGGGTCGCAGGGTGTGAACAGAAGTAGGAAAGATTTCCTCTTCTTTGATTGCCCTTCCTTTGATTCAATTGGAGAATTCGCGTCGCGGTCTCCCAATTCGCTGCAAATCTATCCGCAGGCCCCACACCACGGGGCAGAGTCGATCCGCAATTCACGGAGCGATGAGATGAAAGAATTTGCGCGGGAAGCGAGCCGGTTCCGCCAGCAGAAGGATGAAATCGAGAGCCAGGCGCGCCAGACCGTCGCCTTCTTCCTCATCTCGGGCATCGACCTCGACGATGCGCTCGCGTCGACGGGTGCCGAGCGCTGCCGGATCACGGCGCGCCTCGCCCGCCTGATCGAGCGCGAGCGGCTCAAGGGGGTGCGGCGGCACTGGAGCTACGACATCAACAGGCACATCGCGCTCAAGCAGGCGCTCGACCGGCTGATCGCCTGACGGACCGCGAGACGCGTCGCGAAAACGAAAATGGCGCCCGAAGGCGCCATTCCGATTCCGGCAGCCGGGATACGGCTTACTTACGCTTGCGGCCCAAGCCCATCTTCTTGGCGAGCTGGGAACGCGCGGCGGCATAGTTCGGCGCGACCATCGGATAGCTCGCATCGAGGCCCCACTTCTCGCGATAGGCGTCGGGCGACAGCCCGTAGTGGGTCATCAGGTGGCGCTTCAGCGACTTGAACTTCTTTCCATCCTCGAGGCAGATCAGATACTCGTCATGGATGGATTTCTTCGGGTTGACGGCCGGCTTCTGCTTCTCGGCCGGCGGTGCTTCCACGTTGCCGCCGACGCGACCGAGCGCGGCGTGAATGTCGGCGATCAGATTCGGCAGTTCGGATACGGGTACGGGATTGTTGCTCACATAAGCGGCGACGACGTCCGCGGTGAGTTCAATGAGCGTATCGCTGCCCCTTATGCCGGTTTCGTTGATGTCCATTGCAGTGCCCCTTGGCTAGTACTTCAGGAAGAATTGGGCTTGGCCTGTATCCGCAAGGATTGCGAAGGCGCGGAAACAGATTGCCCTTCGATTCGCAATCCCCGCGTCACAAATGGAGTGAGTTACAGTATAAGTCAATTACGAATCCCAAGTTCTCTCGGGAAAAGCACTTCCTCACGGAGAAGAGAATAGTCTGCGCGCTAGCGTATGCAACCATTACGGGATACTCTCGAGGAACTGAACATGCAGATCCGAAGACAACCGCACATAGTTACCGTTCGGTAAACTGCCGGATTCGCACGGGTTCCGCGGGGATTTCAGCCGGCTGAAGCATGGCGCGGCTTCAACTTCTCCGACATCCGGCAAACGAAAACGCCCCGCCGTTATGCCGATCGGGGCGCTTCGAAGAGATTTCGTTCTGGTCTTCAGTAAGGGCGAATGTACTTGCCGTAGACCCAGCCAGTGGTGAAGTCGCCGTTCTGCTTCGGGTCGTGCCAGACCTCGCACCAACGATAGCGCACGGCCTGCCTCTGCGCCCAGTCCGACTTGCCGGAAATGTCGAACAGGTTGAGCCCGTCGGTGCAGCGGCCCGTCATCTGCAGGACCGTCCCATTCGGATAGGCTGACTGTTTCTGGGAATAGCTGGCTGGATACTTGCGTACGTTGAGCGTATCGCCCCATGGGACGTTGGTCACCTGCCAGGCTGAGAAGGCGGCGGCGCGTGCCTCGCCTGCCGCCGCGGCGACGGCGAAGAAGAGAGAGGCGGCGATCAGTGCGGTCTTCATGATGTGCTCCATGTTTGGCGCAAGATGTCGGTGCGGGGTTTCGCGACCATGTCGGCAGATCTAATTTCTGTTACTTGAACTCCTCCTGACCGCACCGTTCATTCCGCATTCAACAGCCAGAGACCCAGCCTTATGACGAAGAGCCCTTTCCCGGACATGCCAGCGCCGCGCACCGAGCGCCGCCCCGTCGAGGACACCCGCCACGGCATCACCCGTGTCGACGAGTTCGCCTGGCTGCGCGCCGACAACTGGCAGGAGGTGTTCAAGGATCCGGCCGTGCTCGATCCTGCGATCCGCAAGCACCTGGAGGACGAGAACGCCTACCAGGCGGCCTTGATGGCCGACACGGCGGAGCTGCGGAAGGTGCTGTTCGCCGAGATGAAGGGCCGCATCAAGGAGGACGATTCCTCGGTGCCGATGAAGGACGGCCCCTATGCCTATGGATCGTCCTACAAGAAGGGCGGCGAGCAGCCGCGCTTCTTCCGCACGCCTCGCGACGGCGGCCCGCAGGACATCTATCTCGACGGCGATCTGGAGGCCGGCGACAACGCCTATTTCCGCATCGGCGGCGTCGACCATTCCTTCGACCACTCGAAGCTGCTCTGGGGCGTCGACGACAAGGGCTCGGAATTCTACACACTGCGCGTGCGCGATCTCGGCACGCGCGCCGACCTTGCCGACACGGTGGCCGACACCGGTGGCGACGGCGTGTGGGACGCATCCGGCGAAGGCTTCTTCTACGCCCGGCTCGACGCCTCCCACCGCCCGTCCAGGCTCTTCTACCACCGCCTCGGCACGGACGCGGCCGCGGACCGGCTGGTCTACGAGGAGACCGATTCCGGCATGTTCATGAATGTCGGCGGGGCGCGCAACAATGACTGGATCTTCCTCGTCATCAACGATCACGAGACGACCGAGTACCGCATCCTGCCGGCGAACGACCCGACGGCCGAGCCGAAGATCGTCGCCCCGCGCGAGCCCGGCCTGCAATACGAGGTCGAGGAAGGCGGCGACGAGTTCTTCGTCCTCACCAATGCCGACGGCGCCAAGGACTTCAAGATCATGTCGGCGCCGGCCACCGACCCGGCGCGCGCCAACTGGCGCGAGGTCGTGCCGCACGAGCCCGGCCGCCTCATCCTCTCGGTCATGGGCTTTCGCGACTTCCTGGTGCGGCTGGAGCGCAAGGACGGGCTGCCGCGCATCGTCGTGCGCCAGCGCGCCACCGGCGAGGAGCACATGATCTCCTTCGACGAGGAGGCCTATTCGCTCGGCCTCGGCGGTTCCGCCGAATACGACACGAGCGTCATCCGCTTCTCCTACTCGTCGATGACGACGCCGGGCCAGGTCTACGACTACGACATGGCGACCCGCGAACGCGTGTTGCTCAAGACCCAGGAAGTGCCCTCAGGCCACGATCCGGACCACTACGTCACCCGCCGCGTCATGGCGCCCGCGCCCGACGGCGAGACCGTGCCGGTCTCGCTCCTCTACCACCGCGACACGAAGCTCGACGGCACCGCGCCGCTGCTGCTCTACGGCTACGGTTCCTACGGCATCGCCATCCCCGCCGCCTTCAACACCAACTGCCTGTCGCTCGCCGACCGCGGTTTCGTCTACGCCATCGCCCACATCCGCGGCGGCAAGGACAAGGGCTATTCCTGGTACGAGGACGGCAAGCGGGAGAAGAAGAAAAACACCTTCACCGACTTCATCGCCGCCGCCCGCCACCTCGTGGCGGAGAAGTTCACCAACCATGACCGCATCGTCGCCCAGGGCGGCTCGGCCGGCGGCATGCTGATGGGCGCGGTCGCCAATATGGCTCCGCAGGACTTCGGCGCGATCGTCGCGGAAGTGCCCTTCGTCGACGTGCTGACGACGATGCTCGACGACACGCTTCCCCTCACCCCGCCGGAATGGCCGGAATGGGGCAACCCGATCGTCTCCGAGGTCGACTACCGCACGATCCTCGCCTACAGCCCCTACGACAATGTCGCGGCCCTGCCCTACCCGCCGGTCCTGGCGGTTGCAGGCCTCACCGACCCGCGCGTCACCTACTGGGAGCCGGCGAAGTGGGTCGCGCGCATTCGCGAACGCTCGACGTCGGGCAATCCCGCGCTGTTTCGCATCAACATGGACGCCGGCCACGCCGGCGCGTCCGGCCGCTTCTCCCGCCTCGAGGAAATCGCCTACACCTACGCCTTCGCGCTCAAGATGACCGGAAAGGACCACGTCGCGCCATCGTCCTGAGAGGTTCTCAGGATGCCTGACGGCGCTTCCGGGTCGTTGACCCGTCGTCATGCTGCGTCAGGAAAATTTAGCGTTTGGTCCGACGCGCCGCGTTCCGGCGGCGCGTCTTTTTTCCGTATTATTTCAATATCTTGTTCGTCTTCGCCTGCGAACGGACAGCCGCGCGGCGCCGCCCGCCGTTAACTTTTGGTTAACCATCAGCCCCATACTTGGTCGACGCAACCGAGCGTTAACCAAGATGACCGAATCGCTAACAGAGACGCGTCCGATCCGCCTCAAGGGCCGGTCCTTCCTCGCGCTTACGCTTACTCCCGAACTCCCTATCGAGGCATGGCTCGCCAGCCTGGACGATCTCGCCGGGCGATCGGCGGGCTTCTTTCTCGGCCGGCCGGTCGTGCTCGACCTCGAAAATGTCGACATCACCAAGGCCGAGCTCACCGGGCTGATCGCCGAGCTCGGCAAGCGCAATGTCTGGATCATGGGCATCGAGGGCGCGCGTCCGTCGCTCATCGGCCCCGGCATGCCGCCGGCGATGAAGGGCGGCCGCCCCGGCCCCGATTTCGAGGCGCCGTCTGACGAGCCGGCGCAGCAAGCGCAGGCCGAACAGCCCGCCGCGACCGGCCGCCATCCAGCCCGCGCGGTCCCGTCGATCATCATCCGCGAACCCGTCCGCTCCGGCCAGTCGGTCATCTTCCCCGAGGGCGACGTCACCATCATCGGCTCGGTCGCGTCCGGCGCGGAAGTCGTCGCCGGCGGCTCGATCCACATCTATGGCACGCTGCGCGGACGGGCGCTCGCCGGCACGGTCGGCAACACCTCGGCGCGCATCTTCTGCCGCAAGCTCGAGGCCGAACTGCTCGCGATCGACGGCCTCTACAAGACGGCCGAGGACATGGACCGCAACCTGCGCGGCCAGGCCGTGCAGTTCTGGCTCGAGGGCGACGCGATCATGGCCGAGACGCTGAACTGAGCCGGTACGAAACAGGGGGACAGGAGAGACATATGGCAAAAGTAATCGTGGTGACTTCCGGCAAGGGCGGCGTCGGCAAGACGACATCGACCGCGGCCCTCGGAGCCGCGCTGGCGCAGCGCGGCGAAAAGACCGTCGTCATCGATTTCGACGTCGGCCTGCGCAATCTCGACTTGGTGATGGGCGCCGAGCGCCGCGTGGTCTACGACCTCGTCAACGTCATCCAGGGCGACGCCAAGCTGCCCCAGGCGCTGATCCGCGACAAGCGCGTCGAGACGCTCTTCCTCCTGCCGGCCTCCCAGACCCGCGACAAGGACGCGCTCACCAGCGAGGGCGTCGAGATCGTCATGGAGACGCTGAAGCGTCATTTCGACTGGATCATCTGCGACAGCCCGGCCGGCATCGAGCGCGGCGCGACGCTGGCCATGCGCCATGCCGACGCCGCCGTCATCGTCACCAATCCCGAAGTCTCCTCGGTGCGCGATTCCGACCGCATCATCGGCCTGCTCGATTCCAAGACGCTGAAGGCCGAGAACGGCGAGCGGATGGAGAAGCATCTGCTGCTGACCCGCTACGACCCGGTCCGGGCCGCCCGCGGCGACATGCTCAAGGTCGACGACGTGCTCGAGATCCTGTCGATCCCGCTGCTCGGCATCATCCCCGAATCGATGGAAGTGCTGCGCGCCTCCAACCTCGGCACGCCGGTGACGCTCGCCGACAAGACGAGCGCGCCCGCCATGGCCTACGAACAGGCCGCGCGCCGCCTCGCCGGAGAGATCATCCCCGTCACCATCCCGGGCGAGAGGCGCAGCATCCTCGCCAAGATGTTCGGAAGGAGGGCGGCATGAGCCTGTTCACGTTCTTCAATCGCAAGGGCTCGGCGCCTGCCGCGCGCGAACGGCTGCAGATCCTGCTCGCGCACGAGCGCGTCAACATCGGCGGCCAGTCCGACCTCGTCACGCTGCTACGCGAAGAGATCCTTGCGGTCGTCGCCAAGCACGTGGCCATCGATCCGGAGAAGGTGACGGTGACGATGGAGCGCGGCGACAACGTCTCGACGCTTGAGGTCGACATCGAGATCCCGCTGCACGCAGAGAAGAAGGCTGCCTGATCATTCGTAGGCGGGGGACGACGCCTGACGCGGTCTCCGGGCGGATCGAATGGTCGATCCATCCGGACATCGCTTTGAACGAAGGAGACCAGACATGACACGCGGCGCCCTGCTCATCCGGCTGAGAGAACTCCAGCAACTGCCGAAGTTCCACAACCGCGATATCTGCACCGTCAGCGCGGTACTCTCACGCGACGCGCTCCAGAAGCATGTCGAGCACTGCGAGAAAGTCGCCGGCCTCACCGCCGACCAGCGCCCCGCGGCCGCCTGAAAACCTCTTCGGCGGCCGTCGTTCTTCCGCCGCGCTACGGCTTCCACAGCGCCTTGGGGATTGTCACGTGGACGCCGAAATTGCCGTCGGCCACCTGCGTCACGCCGAAATCGGCGCCGAGCGACAGAAGGCAATGGGCTTCGTCCTCGGTTAGCAGGTGACGCTCCATCAGGAAGCGCCTCGCCTGCCGGAATGTGTTGCGCATCGCCAGATCGATCGAGGACCGCTGGTAGACCTTCGACTGCGCATCGCGGCCCAGTTCGCGCAGATAATTGGGATAGCTGAAGCTCTGGATCACCCAGTGCGTCTCGGTCTCGATCAGCGGCCCGCTCAGCGCGCGCAGGAACGGCGGCCCGTCGGCCGTCATCTTGTGCAAGGTCAGGCGGATGTCGCCGGTGAGCGAGCATTCCAGCCCCGTGCCGTTGGCTTCGCCGTCGCCCTGGGAAAAATGGCCGTCGCCGATCGACAGCAGCCCTCCCGGCACCGAGACCGGAAGGAAGATCCGGCTGCCCTTGCCGAGTCTCCAATTGTCGATGTTGCCGCCGAAATAGCCCGGCGGGATCGAGTCCACCAGGTCGTCCTCGCGCGGCGCCAGCGCAACCACGCCGAAATGCAGGCGCGCCGGGATCTCGATGCCGCGTAAGGCGCGCCAGTCCTTCGTGACCGTGTTGTGGTCGACCACGATCCCCGGATAGTCCATCGTCTCGTGGACGATGCCGGACGGGTCCGTCTGCGCGGTCCAGCGATAGTTGTAGACGGGCCGCGCCGCATCGGGCTTTGCAAGGTCGATCTCGAAAATCGTCACCGTCTCGCGCCGCGCGCCGGGGACGATCGGATCCTGGTACTGGTAGCCCCACCACGCCGAGGCGTTTGAGGCGAAGGCCTTGCCCGCGAACTGGGGATTGGCGCTGGGGCGCGGCCGGATGTCGAGGAATTCCACCTCGATCGTGTCCCCCGGTTCCGCCCCGCGCACGAAGATCGGCCCCGTCAGGATGTGGACGCCGAACCCCTCGCCCGCCCCGCGCCCGAAGATCGAGGCGTTCATCGGCCCGGCGCCGCGCCGGTCGATGGCCTTCTCCTCCTTCGTCCAGGCAAAAACGCTTTCGGCGCCCGGGTCGCCCTGGATCATGCGCTCGAAATCGTCTCCGGCGTGCTGCGTGAGCGTCTCGACCGTCACCGTCGCGCCCGACAGGACGGTGAGGACCGGAGGCAGGTTCTTGCTGAGATAGCCCCAGTGGACCGACTGGGCGGTTGCCGGCAGGTGGAACTCGGTCTGCCTGGGCAGGCTCTCGGGAGCCAGTTGGTTCTTCTCGACGAGGTAGCCGCGGTCGCGTCCGGGCTGCGGCTGGATGGGGCGGCCCATCGCCCGATGCAGCGGCTTGCCGCGCTGCAGCGGCCTGGCATCGTCGGTCCCGCCCGTGCCGACACGCCTCATGTCGCGCGGCGTCTGGCCGTAGGCGGCGCTGAACGCGCGGCTGAAATATGCCTGGTCGCGGAAGCCCCAGCGCTGGGCGATGGTTCCAACATTCTCGCGGCCGCGCGCCGGATCGGCCAGTTCCGCCCGGCAGCGCTCCAGCCGCAGCCGGCGGACATAATCTGAGAAGCTCTCGCCGTGCTGCTCGAACAGGCGCTGGACGTAGCGCGTCGACAGGCCCTCCTGGCGAGCGAGATCCTGGATCGACAGGCCCTGCTCGCCGAGTCGGCGTTCGACCGCGGCCGCCACCCGGCGGAAATTCGCCCGTTGCACGTCGGTCCGCTCGTCGCCGGAGCCCCTCGCCTCGGCAAGCAGCGCGCTCGTCACCAGCTCGGTGACGGCGATCTCGGCCGCCGCGAAATCGCTGGGATCGAGCGAATGAAGGTTCATCGCAAGCGTGCGCAGCACAGGCCGAGCCGCCGACGCCGCCACCGTGGCGCCGAGCACGGTCGGAAAGGCGACGCGGTTCCGCCCGAGCCGCGCCGCGATCGCGCCGCGCGACAGATCGAGCGTCAGAAGCGAGAAATCGCCGCGCATGTCCAGCCGCGTCTCGCCGGTCGGGGCAAGCACCGTCAGGTCGCCCTCGGCGAGTTCGAACGCGCGGATCTCGCCAGACAGGCGCCCGCGCCCGCCCAGAACCAGCAGCAGCATCAGACTGTCGGGCTGGAGGCTTCGCCCGTCGAAGCCGAAACTCTGGTCGCGGCCAGACACCATCGCCATTCTCGTTCCGCCCGGCGAAGTGAAGGCGGTGAGGGTGCCGGCCCGCAGCTGTCCGGAATCGATCCGCGGCGCCAGCCCCATTTCGAGCAGCTGGTCGCGCCAGATGGTGAAGCGGCCGTCGGTGGGCACCGCGTCGAGGTTGAGCTGCGCTACCGTCATCGGGTCCAATCTTACGCGTTCATCCCTGCGACGAACACTACCGCAGAATTCGTCCCAGATATTTGTTCCCACGCGTCGATAGTTTTGACTTTCGGGCACACCGGATCGCGCCCTTGCCACGCCAGTGACAGTACAACTATCTGATATCCATACGTTATTTCCTCATCTGCTAGCACCCGGCGCAATGTGCCGGCGCGTCCGCCCCGGTTGCAAGCAGTCGTTTGCCGGCCATCATGAGCCACGCGAAGACCGCCACAAATCAAAGAGGAACATCAATATGTGCAGAGGTGACGACGTTCATTGCCCTCATTTCGAGGCCCACTACAAAGCCTTCCGGGAGGACCTGAACCCGGAGCGGCGCAGCTTCCTGAAAAGCGGCTTTCTCGCTGCGGGAGGGCTTGCGGCGTTTGCCGGCGGCGCCCGTCTGGTGACGCCGGCGCTCGCCCAGGCGACCGCAGCCCGCCAGCGCGGTCCCGCCAGCTACCACCACCTGCCGGCCAATGCCGAGACCGTTCACTGGGGCTATTTCTCCAAGAAGCTGAAGCCCCGCATCGAGATCGACTCGGGCGACATCGTCACGATCGAGACGCTGACGCACCACGCCGCCGACGATCTGGAGCGCATGGTCAAGGGCGATGAAGGCGCGGAGAGCGTCTACGAGTGGACAAAGGACAAGAAGGGGGTCGACCGGCGCGGCGCCGGCTCCACCGATCCGGCCGTCTACAAGAAGGGGTCGGGCGACGGACAGGGCGTGCACATCATGACCGGCCCCGTCTATGTTCGCGGCGCCGAGCCGGGCGACGTGCTGGAGGTGCGCATCCTCGACTGCGTTCCGCGCCCCTCGGCCAATCCCGAGTTCGCCGGCAAGGCGTTCGGCTCGAACGCCGCCGCCTGGTGGGGCTTCCACTACAACCACCTGCTCGGCGGCGACAAGCGCGAGGTCATCACGATCTACGAGGTCGACGCGACCGGCGGCAAGAGCTGGGCGGAGGCGGTCTACAATTTCAAATGGACGCCCCAGACCGACCCGTTCGGCGTGGTCCACCCGACGATCGACTATCCCGGCGTGCCGGTGAACCACTCGACCGTGACGCGCAACTTCGACGTCCTCAAGGGAGTCCGCGTGCCGATCCGCCCGCATTTCGGCACTTTGGGCCTGGCGCCCACCGAAGCCGACTATGTCGACTCGATTCCGCCCAGCTACACCGGCGGCAACATCGACAACTGGCGCATCGGCAAGGGGGCGACGATGTACTATCCCGTCTCCGTCGACGGCGCCCTGCTCTCGGTCGGCGACCCCCACGCATCGCAGGGTGATAGCGAGTTGTGCGGCACCGCGATCGAATGCTCGCTCACGGGAACCTTCCAGCTCATCCTGCACAAGAAGGCCGATCTCGCCGGCACCCCGCTCGAAGAACTCGGCTACCCCATGCTCGAGACGCAGACGGAGTGGGTGGTCCACGGTTTCAGCGTCGGCAACTACCTCGCGGAACTCGGTGCCAACGCGCAGAGCGACATCTACTCCAAATCCTCCGTCGACCTCGCCCTGCAGGACGCGTTCAAGAAGATGCGCCACTTCCTGATGACGACCAAAGGCCTGACCGAGGACGAGGCGATCTCGCTCATCTCGATCGGGGTGGACTTCGGCGTGACCCAGGTCGTCGACGGCAATTGGGGCGTCCACGGCATCGTCAAGAAGGATCTCTTCTCCGGACGTGCCTGAAACCGTCCCTGACCGGAAGCGGTTTCGCCGGCGCGACCCCGCGCCGGCGAGACTCCGTCTGGTGCGTGGTCCACCGACCCCCTTGACATCATCTCCATCAACTGATTGATTGTCTCTCAATCAACTGATTGATGGCCGATGACCGCACCCGCCGACCTCGCCCGCCGCGACACCGATTCCCGCCGCACCGAAATCGCCGGCGCGGTGCGTGCGCTGATCGCCGAGCGCGGTTTCGAGGGGCTGCGGATGCGCGACATCGCCGATCGGGTCGGCATCAACATCGCCACGCTGCACTACCACATCCCCTCCAAGGAGGCGCTGATCACGCTCGTCGCCCAGTCGCTGCGCGACGATTTCATCGCCCAGCACCGGGCGCAGCCGCGCGAGAACCTGTCGCCGCTCGAACAGCTGCGGCTCGAATTTTCCGATTTCCGCGACACGTTCTTCAACAACCCCGAGCGCCTGCTCGTCATGGGCGAGATGCAGGAGCGGGCGCGGCGCGATCCGGCGGTGGCCGCCGCGATGACGCCGATGCGCGGCTACTGGCATCAGCAGGTGCGGGCGATCCTTGAAGCGGGTCGCGCCGACGGCAGCTTCCGCGCCGACCTCGAACCAGCGGCGGCCGCCGCCATCGTCATCGGCGGCATGGTCGCCGCCACCAAACAGCCCAATCCGTCCGCGGAGTCGCTCGACCGGGTATTCGCCGAAATCGAGCGCTGCGTTCGCAATCCGTCCTCCTGAATCCCCTAGGTCTTCCCATGAATGTTCCCGATACAGCCTATCCCCGCCGCTGGGCGGCGCTCGCGACGCTGCTCGCCGCCGCCTTCATGAACATGGTCGACGTCTCGATCGTCAACGTCGCCCTGCCGCGGCTGCAGGCGAGCCTCGGCGCCACCTCTTCGGAGATCGAATGGGTCGTCGCGAGCTACGTCCTCGCCTTCGCGCTGGCGCTTCTTCCCTTCGGCCGGCTCGGCGACAAGGTCGGCCGCAAGCGCATCTTCATGATGGGCGTCGCCGGCTTCACCCTGTTCTCCGCGCTCTGCGGCCTGGCGCCGACCGTCGAAGTGCTGATCGGCGCTCGGGCAGCGCAAGGCATAACCGGCGCGATGATGATGCCGCAGGTGCTCGCCATCGCACAGGTGATGTTCCCGCCGCAGGAGCGCGCGCATGCCTTCTCCTTCTTCGGCCTGACCGCCGGCCTCGGCTCCGTCGCCGGGCCGCTCATCGGCGGCCTGCTCATCGGCGGCGACCTGTTCGGGCTCGACTGGCGGCCGATCTTCCTCGTCAACATCCCGATCGGCATCGCGGTGCTCCTGGCGGCCCGCGCGATCGTGCCGGCGACCGACAGGCATCCGAACCTGACCAACGACTGGGGCGGCATCGCTATAGCCACCGGTTCGATCCTGCTCGTGATCTTTCCGCTGATCGAGGGCCATACGCTCGGCTGGCCGCGATGGGGCTTCGCCATGATCGCAGCCGGTCTCGCCGGCGTCGCGCTGTTCGTGGTTTACGAGCGCTCCCGCGCGGCGCGCGGCCTCAGCCAGCTTCTGCCGGCCAGCCTGTTCTCCAACGCCAATTTCGTCCTCGGCGGCGGCATGGTCATGATCTTCTTCTCGGGGGCGATGTCGGTCTTCCTGTTCCTCGCAATCTTTCTGCAGCAGGGATTCGGCTTCAGCCCGCTCCAGTCCGGGTTCACGACGATCCCCTTCCCTGCCGGGGTGCTCGTCGCCTCGGTGCTCAACGGGCGCGTCGGTTCCCGCTGGCACCGCGGTCGCATCGTCGTCGGCGCGCTGATGCTGCTCGCGGGCATGTTCTGGCTGCGGCTGGCCGTCCAGGGCGTCGGCGATGCAGTCGACCATTGGCGGTTCCTGCTGCCGTTGCTGCTGTCCGGCCTCGGCATGGGCGTTGCCATCGCGCCGTTGATGCAGACGACGCTCGCCGGCGTGCCGCCGCAGGATTCAGGATCGGGAGCCGGTTCGCTCCAGTCCCTCCAGCAGCTCGGAGCCGCCTTCGGCATCGCCATCGCGGGGCAGATCTTCTTCTCGAGCCTCACGGGCAGTTTCGCCACAGGCGCAGCACCGCATCCAGCCTTCTCGGGAGCCCTGGCCGGCGCGCTCGTCTACAGCATCTGCAGCTTCCTCCTGGTGGCCCTGCTGGTGGTCTTCCTCACGCCGCCGAAGCGCTACGCCCCGCCACATGACGCTGCCCAGCCGGTGCCGGTGGAGGCGTAGGCTTCACTTCTTCGCCGGGAAGCCGTTCGGACGGCCCGGCACGGCCTTCAGATAGGCGGCGATCGCGGCACGGTCGTCGTCCGACAGCCTGCCGGTGTTCTTCACCACCGCCGCCATCGCGCCGCCGGCGGAATCGAAGTCCGGCGTGAAGCCGCTCTTCAGAAACTCGGCGATGTCGCTCTGCGACCACTGCCCGATGGACGAGCTCTCCGGCGTGATGTTCGGCACGACGCCATCGCCCTCCGCTGCGACGGCGCCGGCCAGCCATTCGGACTTCTTGATGCCGCCGGACAGGTCGCGTGGAGAGTGGCATTCGCCGCAATGGCCGGGGCCCTCGACCAGATATTGGCCTGCCTTCGCCTGCTCGGACGCGCCGGCCAGCGCCAGCACCGGTTCCGGCGACAGGTGCAGCAGCTTCCACAGACCGAGGCCGCGCCTGATGTTGAACGGAAAGCCGAGCTGGTGATCCGGCGCCCTGCCCGCGACCGCCGGCTGCGTCTTCAGGTAGGCGTAGAGGTCGGCGACATCGGCGAGCTTCATCCGCGCATAGGATGCGTAGGGAAAGGCCGGATAGTAGTGGCGACCGTCGGGCGACACGCCGCGCTGCATCGCATTCGCGAAGTCAGACAGCGACCACGCGCCGATGCCGTCGGTTGGGTGCTGCGAGATGTTCGGCACGACGAAGTTGCCGAACGGCGTCTTCAATTCGAGCCCGCCAGTCAGTTGCACGGGCGCGGCCGGGTCCGCCTTGGGCGCCGTGTGGCACGACGTGCAGCCGCCGGCGTAGAACATGCGCTCGCCGCGGGCGACATCGCCGGCGCCAAGTGCTGCGATATCCGCCTCCGGGATCCGGTCGGGCGCCGTCAGGAACCAGAACGCCGCGCCTCCAGCGGCGGCGAGAAGCACGGCGCCGGCGGCGAGCTTGCGAACCGTTCCGGCCATCGTCCCCTCCTTCGATCAGCCTCTCTTGACGCGGAAGTCCTGGTGGCAGGCGCCGCAGTTCGACGTTATCGCACCGAACAGTGGCCGGAAAGCATCGATGTCCTGCGGCCTGGCGGCAAGGGCTGCCTCGACGTCCGTTTCATATTTCTCGACCGCCGCCTCGAAGGCAGGCCGGTCTTCCCACACTTTCGGCGCCGAGGTGTGGTCGCCGGTCTCGCTGCCGGCCGGCCACAGGGCTGAAACCTCCGTCTCGGCATTCTTCGACATCGCCTCGAGCGTCGAAAGCACCTTCGCCGCGTCGTAGGGCTGCTCGCCCTTGGCGATCGGCAGTAGCTCGCCCACCAGCGCGCCGCGCGCCTTCATCTGCGCCTTGCGCTCGCCGACCGGGTCGGAAATGGCGGACGAGACGGACAGGGCAAGGATGGACGCGCACAGGACGATCGATTTCATAAGGTCTTGTTCCGGGCTGTGTGAGAATCGAGGAGAACCCCTCTAAGTCTCTCAAATCGCCCGGAATTTGACCGATGTCGCGTCACGTTCGCTCACGCTTCGGTGATCGGCGCGAACGCCGATCACCGGGCTGGCGCAATCAGCCCTTCTTGACGCGGAAGGCCTCGTGGCACGAGGCGCAATTGCCGGCCACCGTGCCGAAGGAGGCCTTCAGGGCATCCAGATCCTGCGGCTTGGCGGCCGAAGCGGCAGCGACGTCGGCACTGAACTTGTCCGCCGCCGCCTTGAAGCCCGCCATGTCCTCCCAGATCTTCGGCGAAGCCGTGGTGTCGCCCTCTTTCGAATTCTCCGGGAACAGCGCCGGGATATCGAATTTCGCCGCGTTGGCTTCGAGTGCGGTGAATACTTCCGCCACCTTGGCGGCATCGAAGGGCTGCTCGCCCTTGACCATCGGGGCGAGCTGGCCGACGAGGCCGCCGCGCTCTTTCATGATGGCCTTGCGGTCGGCGATCGGGTCGGCGCTGGCGACTGAAAATGCGGTCGCGGCGATGGCAAGCGAAAGGATCAAGGATTTCATGAGGCTGGCTCCCGGGCTGGCTAGGTCGGTGGGATCGATCTCCCCCACGCCGACAACGCCCACAATGGCCGCAAATTCCCGACAACCGAACCGTTCCCGCTTCACGCTTGCGTGATGCTGCGGATGCGAAAAAGCCCCCGGCGATGCGGGGGCTTTCCGATTGGACCGGACAGGCTGGAAGTTCAGGCCTTCTCGTACATCTCCAGGACGTAGTCCCAGTTGATCAGGCTGTCGACGAAGGCTTCCAGGTATTTCGGCCGCGCGTTGCGGTAGTCGATGTAATAGGAATGCTCCCACACGTCGACGCCGAGGATCGGCGAGGCGCCGTGGACCAGCGGGTTTTCGCCGTTCGGGGTCTTCGAGATCGCCAGCTTGCCGTCCTTGACGGACACCCACGCCCAGCCGGAGCCGAACTGCGTCGTGCCGGCGGCGATGAAGTCGGCCTTGAACTTGTCGTAGCCGCCGAGATCGCTGTCGATCGCCTTCTGCAGCTTGCCCGGCAGCTTGGTGCCGCCGCCGCCCTTCTTCATCCACTTCCAGAAATGGATGTGGTTGTAGTGCTGCGCGGCGTTGTTGAAGAGGCCGGCATTCTTGCCGAACGAGGCCTTCACCACCTCCTCGACCGACTTGCCGTCCATTCCGGCTTCGGCTGCGAGCTTGTTGCCGTTGTCGACATAGGCCTTGTGGTGCTTGTCGTGGTGGTATTCCAGCGTCTCCTTCGACATGAAGGGCTGCAGCGCCTCGTAATCGTAGGGCAGCGGGGGCAATTCGAAAGCCATGGCTCAATCTCCTGTTTGAAATGAAACGGCGCGCGAAGCGGTATCCCGATGGCAATTCCGCTGCGGCGGCTTCGTTCCCTATCTAGGACGTCAGGTGGCGGAAGGGAACGGCGGCCGGCGACAGATTCATTGGTGCGCGTGGAAAAGAGTTCTCGTCCTTCACCCGGAATGGGCGAAGTCCCAATAGAGTTCGCGCGCCTTCTTGGCGACCGGACCCGCCTGCAGGTGGCGATCCTCGATGCGGGTGACAGGCACCACCTTCGAGTGGTTGCCGGTCGAGAAGATCTCGTCGGCGTCCATGAAATCGCGCACCGTCAGCGCCTTCTCCACGGTCTTGATGCCGCCTTCGGCCAAAAGCGAGATGGTGCGGGCGCGCGTGATGCCGGACAGGAACGTGCCGTTGGCCACCGGCGTGAAGGCCACGCCGTCCTTGACCATGAAGATGTTCGACGAGCCCGTCTCGGCGACATTGCCCAGCATGTCGAGCACCAGCGCGTTGTCGAAGCCGCGGCCCTTGGCCTCCAGGATCGCCCTTCCGTTGTTGGGATAGAGGCAACCCGCCTTGGCGTTGGTCGGCATGGTCTCGATGGTCGGCCGGCGGAACGGCGACACGGTCACCGAGAAGCCGGACGAGGCGATCATCGGCGATTCGTAGAGGCACAGGCAGAAGCGGGTGGAGTCCGGATCGGCGGGCACGCCCATGTAGCCGCCATGCTCGGCCCAGTACATCGGACGGATGTAGACGGCGGTCCTGCCGTCGAATTTCTTCAGGCCGTCGAGCGTCAGGCCGACGATCTCCTCGGCGGACTTGGAAGGTCCGAGCCCCAGCGCCGTCGCCGAGCGGTTGACGCGTTCGCAGTGGAGATCCAGATCTGGCGACACGTTCTCGAACCAGCGCGCGCCGTCGAACACGCTCGAACCCAGCCACATCGCATGGCTGCGCGGGCCGACGAGCGCGACATTGCCCTCGTGCCAGTCGCCGTCGACATAGGTCCAGGTCAGCGACTGGGCGGCGGTCGAGAGGCTCATGATATCCACCTGCGGATCGTTCGTGTTGGCGCAGTTCTATCCAATTCCGTCGCAATGCCAACGTCAAATGCCTGTCGCTCCGGCGCTCTTGGTCCAAAGGGCAGTGTCCGAAGGCCAGAGCGGGCTTGACCCGGCCCCCTCCATGCAATCAGACTCGCAACCGATGCACCCACACCCCTCCTCCTATTCCGCCTTCGTCTTCGACGCCTACGGCACCCTGTTCGACGTCCACGCGGCGGTCAGGCGGCATGCGGCCGGGATCGGGCCGGACGGGCAGCTGCTCTCCGACATCTGGCGCGCCAAGCAGCTCGAATATTCCTGGACCCGCACCTTGATGGGCTCTTATCTCGATTTCTGGCAGTTGACCGAGCAGGCGCTCGACTTCGCCCTGCGCAAGGTGCCCTCGGTCGATCCGGCTCTCCGCACCGCGCTGCTCGATGCCTACTGGAAGCTCGACTGCTACCCCGAAGTGCCGGCCGTACTCAAAGAGTTGAAGTCGCATGGCGGACGCGTCGCAATCCTCTCCAACGGCTCGCCAGAGATGCTCGAATCCGCCGTCAATTCGGCCGGGCTCGGCCTCGTCATCGACGAGATCTTCTCTGTCGATGAGGTGCGCCGGTTCAAGACCGACCCTTCCGTCTACGACCTTGTGACCACGGCCTGGCGGCTCTACCCCGGGAAAGTCTCGTTCCAGTCCTCGAACAGGTGGGATGCGGCGGGAGCGAAGAAGTTCGGCTTCCGCACGGTCTGGATCAACCGCACGAACCAGCCGGACGAATATCTCGATCTCGCGCCGGATCTCATCCTGACCTCGCTCGAAGGCCTCGCCGCACGCTCGTTGTGACGTCCGCGCAACAGCCGGTCGGCGGTCACATCTTCGTCAAGATTTCCTCACCCTCGCGCCTGATTCACTGCGCCTAAACCTTTGCGCTGCAACCGACATGGGATGGTCGGCGTTGCAGCATGACAGACAAGGGCATCGGCACAACATGACATTGGTTTCCACTCCTCATCTCTCGCGCAGGGTGTTCCTGGCGGGTGGCGCAGCACTCGCGCTCTCCGGCTGCACCACCGTCGGGACCACGCCGCCGCCCGGACTTGCCCAGCGGCCTCAGCTCGGCGTCGACCCGTCGTTCGGTTCCTACGTGACGATGTATGCCGAACGCGAGGACGGCGGCTTCCTGCTGCCCGCCATCCCGATCGACAAGATGGACCGGCAGTTCCTGCGCCAGATCGTCGCCGATCCGACCGGCGAGCCGGCCGGCACGATCGTCGTCGATACGTCCGCCCACTTCCTCTATCTGGTGCGCGGCGGCGGCGAGGCGATCCGCTATGGCGTCGGGCTTGGCCGCGAGGGCTTTGCATGGTCGGGCCGCGCCGTCATCCAGTGGAAGAAGGCCTGGCCGAAATGGACCCCGCCGGACGAGATGATCGGCCGCCAGCCGGAGCTCGCCAAGTGGAGCGCCGCCAATGGCGGCATGCCGCCCGGCCTCGACAATCCGCTCGGCGCGCGCGCGCTCTACATCTTCCAGGACGGCGAGGACACGCTCTACCGCCTCCACGGCTCGCCGGAATGGTGGTCGATCGGCAAGTCGGTCTCGTCGGGCTGCGTGCGCCTGCTCAACCAGGACATCATCGACCTCTACGAGCGCGTGCCGAACAAGTCGCCGATCCTGGTGACGAGCGGGCTCGGCACCGTCTGATTGAAACGGCGCACACGCGAAGTTAGACCGTGTATAGGAATCGAACCCGATCAGCCGGCGTACTGACTTCATGATCAAGCTTCAACGTCCCCTTTCCCGCCGCCGCCTGTTAGGCACCGGCGCCTCTTTCGCGGCGCTGGCGCTCGCCGGGTGCGCGACGAGGGAAGACACCACGATGCGGGAGGACCCGCGGCTGAGAGAGTTCCCTCCCGAGCCGCCGCTTGGCACGGATGCCGAAATGTATGCATCGCGCGTCGATGATGGCTTTGTCCTGCCCGCAATTCCCTACGAACGCCTGGACCCGCGCTTCCGCCGCCAGATCGTCCCCGACCCGACTGGCGAACCGGCCGACACCGTCGTGGTCGATATCGCCAACCACTTCCTGTATTTCGTCAGGCCCGATCGTCAGGCCGTTCGCTACGGCGTTGGTCTCGGCAAGGAAGGTTTTGCATGGTCTGGCCGCGCTATTGTCGAGTGGAAACAGCACTGGCCGCGTTGGTTCCCGCCCGAGGAGATGATCGCGCGCCGGCCCGAGCTGGCAAAATACAGGGCCATTCAGGTTCCCGGAAAGAATGAATGGGAAGGCGGCCAGCCGGGCGGCATCGACAACCCGCTGGGCGCACGCGCCATGTATCTGTTCCAGGACGGCAAGGACACGCTCTTCCGCCTGCACGGTTCGCCCGAGTGGGACTCGATCGGCAAGTCGGTCTCGTCCGGCTGCGTGCGCCTGATCAATCAGGACGTCATCGACCTCTACGACCGCGTTCCGGAAAAGGCGCCGGTTTTGGTGACGACCGAGATGCCGAGCCTGGCGTGAGACGCACTCTGCTCTCGGACGTCACCGCCGGCTGAGGCGTCTCAGCACACCGCGCACGATCGCGGCCGACGGCAACTTCCGACCGGTGATGCGGCGTTGCGCGCATATTTATGATATAGGCTGTCAATCACGACCTCGGAAGCGGTCGTCGTCCCGCATAGACCAAAAGAAATCTAAGTGCTATTTCGCCGCACGAAAGTATTTTTCATGAAGTACGACAGGAGGTGAAGATAGTCTTGGATGCGTCCTCTTCGGTCTGGCTCACCGGCTTCTGGGGATTTGAGCCCGAACAAGAAGGCATTCTTGGATTCACCGACCCTAGGGATCGCGAACGCCTGTTCTCAATGATCGGGGAACGACAGCTGGTTTGTATCTACGGCGCCGCGAGTCCGGAAACCGAGAGCAAGCTCGTACATCATCTGTTGGGTGTGCTCGAAGTCGAACGCACGCCGATAGACTCATCGGATAAGATGTCCGATATCGCAAGGGAGCGGAACACTCGTCTTGGGAGACAGGAGAAGTGGCGCTACGCAATGCCGGTCCGGCGAGCTTGGCGGACACGCCATACTCTTGACGTCAAACAAGTCTTTCCCAAAAGCTATGATCCGAGCAATGGCAGATACATCGCCCGTTTTGGCACTTGGCTGACGCCTGACGAAGCTCGTTGGCTCCTTGAGAAAGTCCCGTTCATTGAAACAAATGTCTACGGCGAGACACCTGTCAACCATGACGAAAGGGATGCAACGGAACCAGGTTCAATTGCGCTCTTCCTGAAGCCTTCGAAGGGGGTCTTCGGTAGTTTCGGTGACCGTTCCTACGAAATACAGGATAAGCCGCATGCTCTCTATCTGGCGCAGTTTCCGAAAGCTGCCGATCTGTTGACTGGGTGTCCGCTTCCCAACGGATCGGGCCTAGTGAAGATCGGCGTCAGCGGTAACCTTAAGAATCGTCTCAAGGCGCTGAATCTGAGCTTCCCACAGACTTCCAATATCGGCTGGAAGATTACGCGGACGGCGAGATTTCCCGATCGCAATAGAGCGGCGGAAGCAGAGGCAGCTTTCAAGAGCCGCGCGATCGACGAATTCGGAGCCACATCGTTGGGCAAGGAGTATTTCGTGATGAAGCTGAGTATGGCCGAAACTCTGTTTAACGCATTATCGCCCGCTTCTGGTCTCGACCTGCGGGTTTCAAAGTAAGCCTCTAGTTCCCACATCAAGAAGCCATCCTGGCTGCACCGCAAGGTTCGACCTGAGCGTGTATTTACCTCGGAATTGTGATCGCGAACGTTACGGGCGCCCTGTCCTGTGCAGCATCTATGGGCTGATTCAAGCGAATAGGACCGGACTGACAGCAGACCACCCCTAGGGCCCGGACCCATAAATAGGTTTCATCGAGCGGCGTGATGTGATTCACCGTCTCCGAATGGAGGCGAGCGATGAATCGGGACCACTTCTGGCTGACGGACGAGCAATTCGGGAAGCTCAAGCCGCATCTTCCGACT
>NZ_JANJTZ010000038.1 GCF_024710845.1 Mesorhizobium sp. | reverse complement strand
ATACCGCCTCACGCTGGTCACCGCTTCAAGTCTCATCGATGCGAAGTATCGGGCGCGACTGGAAGGGCTCGGCGCAACGATGATCATTACCGAGGACCCTGACGGCAATGGCGATCAGCTGCGGCGTCTGCAGCGGCTCGACGACATTCGTCGGGAGGAACCGGATTGTTTCTGGCCACGCCAATATGACAATCCAGAAAACGCGCTTGCTTACGCGCGGCTCGCGGAACTGCTCGTGCGGACGGTCGGCAAGATCGATTATCTGGTTGGCTGTGTCGGAAGCGGAGGCTCGCTGTGCGGTACAGGAACCTTCTTGCGGGCGGCGTTTCCCGACCTGGTCATTATCGCGGTCGACACCCACCACAGCGTTCTGTTTGGGCAGCCGACCGGCAAGCGACTGCTGCGCGGTCTCGGCAACAGCGTCCTGCCGCGCAACCTGCGCCACGACCTGGTCGACGAAGTGCACTGGGTCGGCGCCTACCCCGCCTTCGGCGAGGCGCGGCGCCTGTTGCGGGAGCATGGCATTTTCCAGGGGCCGACCAGCGGCGCCGCCGCCCTTGTCGGTAGGTGGGCGGCGACAAGGCACCCCGGCGCCCGAGTCGCGGTCATCATGGCGGATGAGGGATACCGCTATGCGGATACCGTCTTTGATGATGCCTGGCTTGCCTCATTGCCTGGATGGTCCTCGCAGCGGCATCCGGAACCAGGAGTGCTCACCGCGATCGCACCCGCCTCCGAGGCGGACTGGACAAGGTTCGCATGGTCGAGACGGAGCCTCGACAAGGTCGTCAGCGCCCAGCCCATACCTCGGGGGCGCCCGAATTAACATTCAGGGCCACGCTCTGCCCTCGGAATCAGCAACCTAGGGTCGTTATGAGCCAGCCACTCCCAGGCGTCGCCCGTCGATTGAAAGACGGTGTGGTCCGCAGCACGGCTGACCGAACGATCCATGTCCTTCAGTCCGCTGGCAGTGACGACCGCGACGACACGCTCCTCAGGAGCCATAACGCCCTCACGCCGCAGTCTTGCAATGGCGAGAAGCGGCGTCACCGACGTAAGTTCGGCGAAGATCCCTTCACTCGCCGCCAGGCGCTCCTGCATATCCACAAGCCCGTCATTGGTGACCGACACGGCACAACCGGACGAGTCCCGCAGCGCCTTAAGCGCCTGGTAGGCGCTTCGCGGTGCGCCAATGGACACGGCAAGACTTTCGAACGCAATGCTGCGTTCTTCAAGTCTGTCGCTTCCCGTGGCGAGCGCCCGCGTCAGCGATCCGTGCACCTCTGCTGCAACCATCCGTGGCAGGCTCGAGATCATGCCCTGCGCAAACAGCTCCTGAAAGCCGGCCCAGACACCGGAGAGCGCGTCACCGTAGCAGACGGGCAGGACGCACCAGTCGGGCGCGACGCCATCGGACTGTTCGACCAGCTCATAGGCAATGGTCTTGTAGCCCTCGATGCCGAGGGGATGGCTGCCGACGACAGGCGCGCGAAAGGGTGAGGCAATGAACCAGCCATGGCGCGTCGCGGCCTCAGCAAGCAGCGTCCAGCGGTCCATCCTGTTGACAAGCGGCAGAACGGTCGCACCGTATTTTCGGATCTGCGCCAGCATCGCGCCGGTCGATCCAGGGAAGGTTGTGACAACACAGGGCATGCCTGCGCGGGCGGCGTAGGCGGCAAGGGAGGCCCCGGCGTTCCCCGAAGAGGCGGTCGCCACAACCTGGGCGCCCTGCGCCCGCGCCACCGACACAGCAACGGTCGAGAAGCGATCCTTGTGAGACCAGGTCGGGTTTCGGCCCTCGTCCTTGATCGCCAGTCTCGGAATACCGAGCATCCGGCCGACGCGTTCCGCTTCGATTAGCGGCGTCTGGCCTTCCCCCAGCGAAATAGCGTCGTCGGCCGTGCATGGCAGAGAGTGGGCAAATCGCCACAGTGAAGGTGGCGGAGT
Organism: Mesorhizobium sp.; assembly: GCF_024710845.1. Lineage (GTDB taxonomy): Bacteria > Pseudomonadota > Alphaproteobacteria > Rhizobiales > Rhizobiaceae > Mesorhizobium_A. The sequence continues at coordinate 7,986 of NZ_JANJTZ010000038.1, read as the reverse complement.
CGCCGCGATCACACGAGGGTCGACCGGCGTGTCATAGACCGGCCTGAGGTTGGCCGGCGCAACGTCGTGGCAGGCCGGGCAGCCTCTGGAATCGATCGCGACGGTGGCCGGATAGGAGGCGCCGCAGCGTAGGCAGGCAAACCCGACGATCGTCGCGGAGCCCGCTTTCCGGTGCTGTTCCTGTCGATCGTCCCGCGGCGTCGACCGACCCTCGCCGGCTGCAGCCGTGGCATTTGCAGCAAGCTTGCTAAGAGATTGTCTGGGCATCACAATTCCCCTTGGCGAGAGCACTCGATCAGGGGTCTCTACAAACAGGCGCCGCCGGCCCTGTCAACGCGGAATGTTCACTAGAGTGTGTCGCACCATAGTGCGCAGCGCCGCATCCTTCGATTGATGAATCTTCGCGCCGTGTTTGGTCTGAACGTGCAACGACTCCGAAGGGAAAGGAAGCTCTCACAGGAGCAGCTCTCTTTCGCCTCGGGGCGGACGCGAGCTTATATCAGCAGTGTGGAGGCTGGTCGGCGCAACGCTACATTGGACACGCTGGAGGTTCTCGCGACTGCGTTGGGCGTCGAACCACCGGACCTGATAACGGCGAGAGTTGCGGAACGCCGACCGCGCCGACCGGTCAAGCGACTGACGGCAGATGATCAAATTTAGGCGAGAGACATTTTCGCAGAAGGAACACGAATGCAAACCAGAGAGCGGATCCTGACTCCTTTGGTGGACATTCGACGCGTCCGGCGTTGATGCGGGTTCAGCAGCCTTTAAATGGATGTCGACATTGCGAGACCTAGCGAGGTCTGATGATGAATAATGCGGCGGTATTGGAGCTGTTCACGACGATTTCCGAAATCGATTCATCGCGCTCGTCCAAAGGAGTCCTTGAGATATTTCGTAGTGTGCTTGAACAATACGGCTTGCAGAGCTTTCTCATCACAGGACTACCAGTACCCCACGACAACGAATGGCATCGTGCAATTCTGTGTGATGGATGGCCACGCGAATGGTTCACGCGTTACGAGTCCGAAAATCACTTCCTTCACGATCCATGCGCCGCGCGAAGCCGAATAGCTGCCGAGCCCTTCCTTTGGCATCAACTGTCAACGAATGGCCTCACGTCCCGCGGGCGCCTGGTCATGGAGGAGGCGACCGAATTCGGCATGAAAGATGGGCTTTGCGTCCCCATCCACGTCCCCCTAGCCGGCCCAGCGGTCGTCACAGCAGCAAGCGACCGCATGGAGATCCCACCGGGCGCGATGCCTCTGATCGAGACGCTTTGCGTCCACACATTTCGCAAACTCAGCCGCTTGGAGACCAAACGCGACAAGCCCACAGCGCCGCTGACGCCGCGAGAGCGCGAGCTGCTGCAGTGGAGCGCCCAAGGCAAATCGGCGGAGGATATTTCCTGCATTCTCGGCGTGACGACAAACACGGTTGAGAGCCATCATCGCAACATCCGCGAAAAACTGGACGCGATAAACATCGCCCATGCCATCGTGAAGGCACTGCGCAGGCACGAAATCCAGATTTAGCAATGCCGGAATTCCGGCATATGGAGTCCCAAGGGTCGTAACGTACCATCGGCGCCAGGAGGCGTCATGGTTCGGATGCAGGTGGTCACTTGGGCCAACAAGAAGCAGTACAGGAACCTGTTGGAGCGATATTTTCGCATCCGCTACGACATCTACGTCAAACGGCGACAGTGGCGTGCTGTGGCGCGTCCCATCAACATCGAGATGGATGCGTTCGATACGGAGCATGCCGTTTACCTGATGGCGCTCGACAGCGCGGACAAGCTCGTGGGCGGGTCACGGCTCGTCCCGACGCTGCAACCTCATTTGCTGGGCAATGTCTTTCCGGAGCTCGCTCCCGGCGGACCGCCTCGAGCTGCGGACATCTTCGAGTGGACGCGCTTTTTCATCAGTCCCGCGGTGCGCAGCCGTGGCAGGTCGTCTCCAGTCGCGGGCGTCGTCCTGTGCGGTGTACTGGAGGTCGCTCGCGCGCTCGGCATCCGCCAGATCAGTGTCGTGTGTGAATCCTTTTGGCCGAGGCGCCTGCGCGACCTCGGCTGGACGATTGCTGAACTCGGTGATGTGCTTCAGCACGAAGACGGCGACATTATCGCCCTTTTGATCGACGTCACGCCGGAAGCGATTTCCAGCACACGTCGCGCCTATGGCATCTACGAGCCAATTCTGGCTGAAGCTTCGATCCCGGGCTGAACGTCCCGGGTCGCCCGTCCTCGGCTTACCAGCTTGTCACCGCCACGGTCGGCGCGGTCGTCAGCTAGCAGACGGCAACGCCGCTGATTGATTCATTCATGAAGTCAGATGGCCTGATCTCCAGCGCCACGGACTTCTTACTGGTGTTCGGCCATATTCTTCCCGCGGTCGGAATCGATAGTCAGCTGGCTGCAGGTGTAACCGAGCTGCCAGGAGCGGACGCCATCCCGCAAGCTGTCGTCCCAGATTGCCAGGCTGATGACCACGCTGTCAGCATTCTCTGTGCCGTTCCGAAGGTCGATGCGCGACTCGTTAGCCTCGTGTCCATGCCGGGATTCCGCCAGGCCAGGCCAGACGCGGGTGTGACAGCCTGACCGCAGGTTCATCGGATGGGAGCGTGCCAGAATGACGGCTGTGTTGCGTGAGATCGGTCTCAATGATGAGGCATTGGTCGCCGGCATAGCTGTCGACCCCGACAAGGAGCCCTATGCCGGCGGACCGATCGGCGACATCTTCAATGAGTTGCGAGCCTCGCCGCCAGGCCAGACTCCTTTCGCGCTTGTCGATGGCGATAGGGTCGTGGGCTTCATCGTTGCACGGGAAGACGCAGCCCTGCCCGCCTGGGCAGAAAGAGGCTGCATGACCTTGAACAATTTGCGGATCGACACGCGCCTCCAGGGTCGCGGCTATGGCAAGGCCGCGATCCGCCTCGCCGCGCAATGGATCGCACGAGAACGGCCGGCCGTCACACATGTCATGTCGAGTGTGAACGTCGCCAATCTCGCCGCCTTCCACTTGAACCTTGCCTGCGGACTGGCACCCACGGGACGAATCGTCGAAGGGCGGATCGGGCGCCAGAGGATCATGATCGCTCCGATCGGGCGCCTCTGCGGCGATCAGCCTGGATCGACATCGACGAGGAGCTTGTAGAGGCAGTCGCCCGGCTCGGTCAGCATCGGTGCGCGCCGGCAGGCCACCATTCCGTCCTCGGTGAACGAGACCGCCTCCGGCGCGTGCCACGGCCGGTCGATAGCATGGATGACACCGGCAAGTTGGCCGGCTTCGACCATTGCACCGAGATCCGCCGCCGGTTCGAACAGACCCTTACGCATGGCATAGACAAAAGCTCCCCTCCCCCGAACACGCATGAAGCGGGTTGGCGAGGCGGGATCGGCGGTTGTGCCCGACAACAAGCCATAGCGTTGCAGAACGCGTCGTAGGCCGTGTTCCGCGATCGCCAAACCTTCCCGTGACAAAGCCGCGCGGCCACCGAGTTCGGCTGTGAGGACGGGCACCCCGCGACCTTGTCCAACCGCCGAAAACGTGGTTCGGCCGCCGCCTCCGGAACCGTCGCTAATGGAGGTAATCGGAGCGCCGAACGCGATCGCGAGGTCGGCAAGCTCGCGTTGTTCCTTCTCGGATCCCCCGCTTCTGATCAAGGCGCATGGCAAGTAATCGCATGATCGCCCGCCGGCGTGGAGGTCGATCGCAAGGTCGGCCATGGCGAGAAGCACCGTGGCGACGTAATGCGCAATCATCGCTGTCGGCCCTCCAACCGGGTCGCCAGGGAAGGATCTGTTGAGATTGCCTTCGTCCAGCGGCGAGACGCGCCGGCCGGCCTCGACGGCGGGCGCGTTCAACGCCGGCAGGATGATGATCCGGCCCCGCACATCTGCCGGTTCGATCTCGCGCGCCAGCGCGGCAAGCGCGACCTGTCCTTCGTATTCGTCGCCATGGCTGCCGGCCATGAGCAGGGCCGTGGGACCTGCGCCGTTCCTGATGCACACGATGGGAACCGGCACCACGCCATAACCCGAAAGGTCCGTCGAATAGGGCACGCGCAGCCAGTCGCATTGCTTTCCATCCGCCTCAAAGTCGAGCGGCGCCCATACCTGTGTGTACTCCGCCATTGGCGTTCTCTCAGTGCTTCAGGATCGTTTCCAGGAACAGGCGCGAGCGGGGATGCCCTGATGCGCCGAAGAAGTCGCGCGCCGGCGCGCGGTCGAGGATACGCCCGCCATCCATGAAGACGACCTGATCGGCCACTTCACGGGCGAAGCCCATCTCATGGGTGACGCAGACCATCGTCATGCCGTCGCGGGCAAGCGCGACCATGACGTCCAGCACCTCCTTGATCATCTCGGGATCAAGCGCCGATGTCGGCTCGTCGAAGAGCATGATGCGGGGGTTGAGACAGAGCGCGCGGGCGATCGCCACGCGCTGCTGCTGCCCTCCCGAAAGCTGTCCGGGATAGGACCCGGCCTTCTCCGGTATCCTGACCTTTTCAAGATGGGCCATGGCGATGTCCTGCGCCTCGCGGTGGCTCTTCCCGGCGACGCGGCGTAGCGCCAGCGTGCAGTTGGACAGCACGGTCAGATGCGGAAACAGGTTGAAGCTCTGGAACACCATGCCGGTGAGGCGGCGCGCCGCGGCCGTCTCCCTGGCATTGAGGCCGAGCGTCGTCCCCGCAAGACACAGCGTGCCTCGCTGATAGCTCTCCAACCCGTTGATGCAGCGGATGAGGGTCGATTTGCCTGAACCCGACGGCCCGCACACCACGACGCGCGCGCCGCTTGCGACCGTGAGGTCGACGTCGTTCAGCACGTGCAGCGCGCCGAACCATTTGTTGAGACCCTGGATGTCGACGATGCAATCCGATTGCGTGTTCATGCCCTGACCTGACTTCTCGTGATTCATCGTGAGCCGACTGCGAGCAGCCGCCGTTCCAGACGCTTGACGCCGTTGGAAATGGCCAATGCGAGCACCAGGAATATGAGGCCGGCCACGACCAGCGGCTCGGTGTAGCGATACGTCTCCGAGGCGATATCGAAGGCGCGCCCAAGCATTTCGGGGACCGCCAGAACCGCCAGATAGGGCGTCGCCTTGAGGATCGAGACGAAGTAGTTGCCGAGCGGAGCCGCGATGTTGCGCAACATCTGCGGCGCGATCACATAGATGACGGCATGGCGCCGGCTGAGGGACAGCGCCCGGGCCGCTTCCGACTGGCCCTTTGGAATAGCATCGATCCCTGCCTTGAAAACCTCGGCCAGATAGCCGCTGTAGTAAAGGCTGAGGCCCATGACGCCAACCGTCATCGAGCCGAGGCGAATGCCGTAGAAGGGGAGGACGAAATACAGAAAATAGAGCCAGGCCAGCACAGGTGTCGACCGGATGAAGTCGATCACGAAGCCGACGGTGAGGCCGGCGATTCCACCGGCGCGGCGCACCATCTCGAAGAAAAAGCCGATTGCAGCGGCACCGATGCAGCTGACGAACGCCACGCAAAGGGTCGTGCCGACCGCGCCGAGGATCGTCGGTACGCTGGACAGGGCGAAGGCCAGATCAAATCCCATGGGAGCGGCTCCCCGGTGCGGCGATACGCGCTTCCAGCCAGCGGCCGGCCAGCGCGATCGGGTAACAAACGACAAAGAAGGCGAGGAGCAGCGCCGTGTAGATCGCGACAGGATTGTATTCGACCTGCGCGATTTCCTTGGCGCGGAACGTCATGTCGGTCAGCGTCACGAGCGATACCAGCGCCGTCGCCTTGACCAGCTGGATCAGCGTGTTGACGAAGGTCGGGCTCATCGCGACGAGCGCCTGCGGCAGTTCGATCAGGACAAGGATCGCCGCTCGCGACAGGCCAAGCGCCGCACCCGCCTCCCTCTGGCCCGAGGGGAGCGCCTGGAGCCCGGCGCGCACCGCCTGGCTGGCATAGCCGCCGGCATTGAGGCCAAGAACCATTGCGCTGACCGTCATGGCCGACAGGGTGATCCCGACGACAGGGAGCGCGTAGTAGAAGACGAACAGCAGAATGATGACGGCGGAACTGCGCCAGAATTCGATGACGGACGTGACCAGCAGCCGGGCCACGCCATGCGTGAGAAATTGGGCGATGCCGAACACCAGCGCAAAGGGAACGGCAAACATAAGGCCATAGAGGGTGACGGTGACGGTAGTGCCGAGCCCCTGCAGGATGCCCAGCCAGATGTCGAACAGGCTTGCCGGCATCCCTAGGGCTTCCTGCTGCACAGGTCGGCCGTGGTGACGCCTGGCGGAACGGCTTCTGCGTCGCCGAAGCCGTATTTCGTCATGATGTCGGCGAAAGCCTCGGTCTTCTTCAGCTTGGCCAGCTGTTCGTCGTAGGTCGCGCGCAGATCGACATCCTCCTTGCGGAAAGCGATTGCGGCGAAGTTCGTGTGCGCCTCGTCCACGTCGAAGGGCGAGGCACGTTCCAGACCGTCCGCGCCCTTGCCGGCCAATATCCCGATGACCGTCGGCGACGCCATCAGGGCAGTGTCTATGCGGCCGGCCCGCAGCGCGGAGAGATTGGATTCGATGTCCGGAAACAGCAGCATGCGGCTCTCGGGCACGCCGGCTGCCTTGGCATTGGTGGTGACGACGCTGCCGCGTCCGGCCCCCATGATGATCCCTTCCTGGGCGGCGATATCCGCATAGCCGTGGATCTTCTTCGGATTGCCGGCGATCACGATCGCCGCGTCCGGCGCCTGCAGGTCCGGCGCGCCGAAGGCCACCTGCTTGCAGCGTTCGGGGGTGATGGCGAGACCCGACGCGACGGCGTCGAAGCGGCCGGCGAGCAGGCCGGGAATCAGAGCGCCAAACTCGGTCACCTGGAATTCGAGGTTCTTGACGCCTAGATCGGCGAAAGCGGCTTTGAGGATATCAGGATGCCATCCCGTTGGCTCGCCTGTCTTCTCGTCACGAAAGCCCCAGGGCGAGCGGTTGTGGATGCCGATGACGATCCTGCCTTCCCGCAGGATCCGTTCCTTGGTCGTTTCGGCGGACGCGTTGCCGTTCCACGTCAGCAGCAGCGCGGCCGTCATCCCGAACAGCCCCATCTTCCTCAATGCCTGTGCAGCCATTTCACCTCTCCCGTTGAACTGTTTGATGTGACGCGCGGCCGGATCCGCCGACGTCTTCGTGGTTGCCCTCCGGACCCGGACTTGCATCGACGGTCCCCCGCTTCATCAGACGCCGAAGATCCTCGAGAGCGGATCGCACGTGCGACACCGGAAAATCCGTCAGGTCCGTATTGTCCTGCGCCTCGGTCACGATGACGGAGAGCTTCGCGGCAATCCCGGCGAGCGAGGTTGCGGGCGTTCGTGCGAGCCGCTCCAGCAGCTCCTGTTCGTGCGCACTAGCCAGTGCTTCGGCCGCCTTTGCTTCTGCATAGGCCCGCCTCGTGCCGTCGCGGCCCCCTGCCCTGTTGGCCGGCTTTGAGTTGACGTCTCCGGAGGATCGCCTGCGACCAAGCAGCTCGGTCTCGAGCCGCTGTTGCCTGAGACATTGCTCCGCCATCGCGGCATGCGCCTCGGTCCATGCCTGTGACAACGCCAGGGCCGGGTCCGTGTGGGTCGGTGCGCAATCCGCGGAGCGGATCGTGGACGTCATCCATCTCTCCCGTCCAAGCGTGACGGAAGGCAAAGTCGTGGTATTGTCGGAATCAGCCATGATCCGAGCTCCAGACAGCTTGGTATTGGTTAGGCCGTGCAGGATGTCGAAGGCATCCCGTGCGGCCGAATCTGTAGTGCTGACCTTATGTCACTTTTTGTGACTTTATCAAGAAGAAATGTCATGAAAAGAGACATTAAGCCGGAACAGGTGCGAGCAGCCCGTGCGCTTATCAATTGGAACCGGGACGACTTGGCAGCTGCGTCCGGCGTCACGATTCGAACTTTGGCACGAATCGAAAGCGGACAGACCTCACCCCGCCAGACGACAATGCAATCGCTAGTTCGCTCGT
>NZ_JANJTZ010000036.1 GCF_024710845.1 Mesorhizobium sp. | reverse complement strand
CGAACGCGACCGCGAGGTCGGCAAGCTCCCGTTGCTCCTTTTCGGTCCCCCCGCTTCTGATCAGCGCGCATGGCAGGTAGTCACATGATCGTCCGCCTGCGTGGAGGTCGACGGCAAGATCCGCCATGGGAAGGAGCACGGTGGTGACGTAGTGCGCGATCATCGCCGTCGGCCCGCCAACGGGATCGCCTGGAAAGGACCTGTTGAGGTTGCCTGCGTCCAGCGGCGAGACGCGCCGGCCGGCCTCGACGGCGGGAGCGTTGAGCCCGGGCAGGATGATGATCCGCCCCTTCACATCGGCCGGATCAATCTCACGCGCCAGCGCGGCAAGCGCGACCTGCCCTTCATATTCGTCGCCATGGCTGCCAGCCATGAGTAGAGCCGTGGGACCTGCGCCGTTCCGAATGCACACGACGGGGATCGGCACCACGCCATAGCCCGACAGGTCCGTCGAATAGGGCACGCGCAGCCAGTCGCATTGCTTCCCGTCCGCCTCGAGATCGAGCGGCGTCCAAACCTGCGTGTAACCCGTCATTGACGCTCTCTCAGTGTTTCAGGATCGTTTCCAGAAAAAGCCGCGAGCGGGGATGTCCCGCCGAGCCGAAGAAGTCGCGCGCGGGCGCGCGATCGAGGATGCATCCGCCGTCCATGAAGACGACCTGGTCGGCGACTTCACGGGCAAAGCCCATCTCATGGGTGACGCAGACCATCGTCATGCCGTCACGGGCCAGCGCGACCATGACGTCGAGCACCTCCTTAATCATCTCCGGATCGAGCGCCGAGGTCGGTTCGTCGAAGAGCATGATTCGGGGATTGAGGCACAGTGCCCGGGCAATCGCCACGCGCTGCTGCTGCCCACCGGAGAGCTGGCCGGGATAAGACATGGCCTTCTCTGGTATCCTGACCTTCTCCAGATGGGCCATGGCGATATCTTCCGCCTCTCCGCGACCCTTGCCGGCCACGCGGCGCAACGCCAGCGTGCAGTTGGACAGCACCGTCAGGTGTGGAAACAGGTTGAAGCTCTGGAAGACCATGCCGGTCTGGCGGCGCGCGGCGGCCGTCTCCCTGGCATTGAGGCCGAGCGTCGTCCCCGCAAGACGCAGCGTGCCCTTTTGATAGTTTTCTAACCCATTGATGCAGCGGATGAGCGTCGATTTGCCTGAACCCGACGGTCCGCACACCACGACGCGCGCGCCGCTTGCAACGGTGAGGTCAATGTCGTGCAGCACGTGCAGCGCACCGAACCATTTGTTGAGGCCCTGGATATCGACGATGGAATCCGATTGCGTTCTCATGCCCTGACCTGACTGTTCGTGATTTATCGTGCGCCGACTGCGAGCAGGCGCCGTTCCAGCCGCTTGACGCCATGGGAAATGACCAGGGCGAGCGCCAGGAAGATGAGGCCGGCCACGACCAGCGGCTCGGTGTAGCGATAGGTCTCCGAGGCGATATCGAAAGCGCGTCCCAACATTTCGGGAACCGCCAGCACCGCCAGATACGGCGTCGCCTTGAGGATCGAGACGAAGTAGTTGCCGAGCGGAGCCGCGATGTTGCGCAACATCTGCGGTGCGATCACATGGATGACGGAATCACGCCGGCTGAGGGACAGCGCCCGGGCCGCTTCCGACTGGCCTTTCGGAATGGCATCGATCCCCGCCTTGAAGACCTCGGCCAGATAGCCGCTGTAATAGAGGCTGAGCCCCATGACGCCGACCGTCATCGAGCCGAGGCGAATGCCGTAGAACGGGAGGACGAAGTAGAGGAAATAGAGCCAGGCCAGCACGGGCGTCGACCGGATGAAGTCGATCACGAAGCCGGTCGTGAGGCCCGCGACGCCACCGGCGCGGCGCACCATCTCGAAGAAAAAGCCGATTGCAGCAGCACCTATGCAGCTGACAAGCGCCACGCAAAAGGTTGTGCCGACCGCGCCGAGGATCGTCGGCACGCTGGACAGGGCGAAGGCCAGATCAAATCCCACGGGAGCGGCTCCCGGGTGCGGCGACACGCGCTTCCAGCCAGCGGCCGGCCAAGGCGATCGGGTAACAAACGACGAAGAAGGCGAGGAGCAGCGCCGTGTAGATCGCGACCGGATTGTATTCGACCTGCGCGATTTCCTTGGCCCGGAAGGTCATGTCGGTTAGCGTCACGAGCGACACCAGCGCCGTCGCCTTCACCAGCTGGATGAGGGTGTTGACGAAGGTCGGGCTCATTGCGACCAGCGCCTGCGGCAGTTCGATCAGGAGCAGGATCGCCGGACGCGACAGGCCAAGCGCCGCGCCTGCTTCCTTCTGGCCCGACGGGAGCGCCTGGAGACCGGCACGCACCGCCTGACTGGCATAGCCGCCGGCATTGAGGCCAAGAACCATGGCGCTCACCGTCATGGCCGACAGGGTGATCCCGACGACAGGCAGCGCGTAGTAGAAGACGAACAGCAGGATGATGACGGCGGAGCTGCGCCAGAACTCGATGACGCCGGTCACGAGCAGCCGCGCGGCGCCCCGCGTGAGATATTGGGCGACGCCGAACACCAGCGCGAACGGAACGGCGAAGACGAGGCCATAGGCCGTCACGGCGGCCGTGGTGCCTAGCCCCTGCAGGATGCCCAGCCAGATGTCGAACAGGCTCATCTGCATCCCTATGGCTGTCTGTTGCAGAGGTCGGCGGTGGTGATGCCCGGCGGCACAGTTTCCGGCTCGCCGAAGCCGTATTTCTTCATGATCGCGGCGAAGGCCTCGGTGCCCTTCAGCTTGGCCAGCTGTTCATCGTATGTGGCGCGCAGATCGACATCCTCCTGCCGGAAGGCGATGGCCGCAAAGTTCGTGTGGGCTTCGCCCACATCGAAGGGTTCGGCTCGTTCCAGGCCCTGTGCACCCTTGCCGGCCAGGAGGCCGATGACGGTCGGCGACGCCATGAGTGCGGTGTCTATGCGGCCGGCACGCAGCGCGGACAGATTCGATTCGATGTCCGGAAACAGCAGCATGCGGCTGTCGGGCACGCCGGCCGCCTTGGCGTTGGTGGTGACAACGCTGCCGCGCCCTGCGCCCATGATGATCGCTTCCTGGGCGGCGATATCGGCGTAACCGTGGATCTTCTTCGGATTGCCGGCAAGTACGATCGCTGCGTCCGGGGCTTGGAGGTCCGGCGCACCGAAGGCCACCTGCTTGCAGCGTTCGGGCGTAATCGCCAGACCCGATGCGACGACGTCGAAGCGGCCGGCGAGCAGGCCCGGGATCAGGGCTCCAAACTCGGTCACCTGGAATTCGAGGTCCTTGACGCCCAGATCGGCGAAGGCGGCCTTGAGAATGTCGGGATGCCATCCGGTGGGTTCGCCTGTCTTCTCGTCGCGAAATCCCCAAGGCGAGCGGTTGTGGATGCCGATGACCATCCGCCCTTCGCGCAGGATCCGTTCCTTCGTCGTTTCGGCGGACGCGTTCCCGTAACAGGCCAGCAGCAGCGCCGCCGCCATCCCGAACAGCCCCATCTTCCTCAAGGCCTGTGCAGCCATTTTCACCTCTCCCGTTGAATTGCTTGATGTCACGCGCGGCAAAGGCCGCCGACGTCTTCGCGGCCGCCTTCCGGAACCGGACAGGCATCGACGGTCGCCCGGTTCATCAAACGTCGAAGATCCTCGAGTGCGGATCGCATATGCGGCACCGGAAAATCCGTCAGGTCCGTATTGTCCTCCGCCTCGGTCACGATGACGGAGAGCTTCGCGGCGACCCCGGCGAGCGAGGTTGCGGGCGTCCGGACAAGGCGCTCCAGCAGCTCTTGTTCGCGCTTACTAGCCAGCGCCTCGGCCGCCTTTGCCTCTGCATAGGCCCGCCTCGTGCCGTCGCGGCCCCCTGCCCTGCCGGCAGGTTTTCCGTCGAGGCTTCCCGAGGATCGTCTGCGCTCCAGCAGCTCGGTCTCGAGCCGCTGTTGCCTGAGACATTGCTCCGCCATCGCGGCATGCGCCTCGGTCCAAGCCTGTGACAACGCCAGGGCCGGGTCCGTGCGGGTCGGCGCACAATCCGCGGAACGGATCGTGGACGTCTCCCGTCCAAGCGTGACGGAAGGCAAAGTCGTGGTATTGTCGGAATCAGCCATGATCCGAGCTCCAGACAGCTTGGTATTGGTTAGGCCGCGCAGGATGTTGAAGGCATCCCGTGCGGCCGAATCTGTAGTGCCGACCTTATGTCACTTTTTGTGACTTTATCAAGAAGAAATGTCATGAAAAGAGACATTAAGCCGGAACAGCTGCGAGCAGCCCGTGCGCTTATCAATTGGAACCGGGACGACTTGGCAGCTGCGTCCGGCGTCACGATTCGAACTTTGGCACGAATCGAAAGCGGACAGACCTCACCCCGCCAGACGACAATGCAATCGCTAGTTCGCTCGT
>NZ_JANJTZ010000041.1 GCF_024710845.1 Mesorhizobium sp. | reverse complement strand
CATCCCGGATACGTTTCGCGTGGAGGTGGCTATTGCAATCGGCGAGGCAGGCGACGAACATCTGCTCGACGAGGTAACGCGCAGCCGGGAGGTTCCCAGCGACCGCAAGCCGCTTGCCGACATGGTCTTTCATGGCAATTTGAGAAGATTGGCATTCTCAAGGCGGTCTACCCCGCCGTGTGGGGCTTCTTCCAGATTGCCACCGGCCCGCTCAGCGACCGCTGGGGCCGCAAGGGGCTAATCGTCGCCGGCATGTGGATCCAAGCGGGGGCGTTGCTGCTGACCGCGCTCACCGGCGAGTTCAACTGGTGGCTGGTGGGCAGCGTGCTGCTCGGGTTGGGGACGGCGATGGTCTATCCCAGCCTGATCGCCGCAGTTTCCGACGCGTCCAACCCGGCCTGGCGGGCGCGCTCGCTCAGCGTCTATCGGTTCTGGCGCGATTTGGGTTACGCCATCGGGGCGCTGTCGGCCGGATTGATCGCCGATGCATTCGGGTTCCAGGCAGCCATCCTAACCGTTGCGGCGCTGCACCTTTTTGTCTGGAACGGTTGTAGCGGCCCTTATGAGTTCAAGCTCAAGAGTAAATGAGGTGGCGTGGCCACCGGCGGGCGTTTGAAACTGGCATCTCTCCATTGCTCGATGATGGCGTTGAAATCCACAACGGTTAGAGACGCGGCGGCCCTCGCGGAAGGGCGGTGCCGCCGCCAACTGTGCCGAACCGATGGGGACAACCGCAGCGCATTGACTAGATCGCGTCGATCATCGAGCGGAGGCGATCAGCCACCTCCCCGGCCACCGCATGCAGATCCGCGTTGGAGATCGCCTGCATCGAGGCAACGGGATTGATGGCGCTGATTTCAACTGCGCCATTATCGAGGGCTCGGACAATCACATTGCACGGCAGCATGGCGCCGACACGCGGCTCCAGCTCGATCGCCCGATGCGCCATCTTGGGATTGCAGGCGCCGAGGATCAGGTATTCGCCGATGTCGATCTCAAGCTTTGCCTTCATCGTCTTCTTGACGTCTATCTCGGTCAACACACCGAATCCCGCAGTCGCGAGGGCGTCCCGCGCTCGCGCAACCGCCGCTTCGAATGGAACGCCCTCGAGTGTCTTGTTGAACGTGTACATTGTCTTCTCCTTAGCTTCTGAGGTTCGGGGCAGCCGCGACGGGCAAGGCCGTTGCGTTACTGGATCGTTTTTCGTCATCGCGCTGCACACCGTTTACCACAGCCAATCGATCCATGGCTGCGTGATGTGACAGGAAGACCTGCCCGGTCAGGTGTTTGAGGAATTCGGTGTCGGCCAGCCGGTCCATTACCGGCCCCTTGACCTCAGAGAGATGAAAGCCCACGCTCAAATCCTTGAGCCGACCATTGATAGCCTCGAGGCTTTCAAGCGCGGACATGTCGATCGCATTGACCGCCGAACACAACAGGACAACATGGGCCACGGCCGGATTGGCGGCGACGTGCCCGTAGATCAGATCTTCAAGAAAGCGCGCGTTGGCGAAATAAAGGCTTTCGTCCACGCGGATCGAGAGCACCCCCGGCAGCGTATCGACCTTATGGCGTTTGACGTTCCGGTAGTGCTCCGTACCGGGCAAAACAGATCTACAAATCTGCAATTGGTACCGTTTGCGGACAAGGCTCTTCTTGCGTGTTCGGCGACTGGCTAGGGTGAATTTCGTCAATGCGCTGCGCGTCCCCAAGATAGCCTTTGGCCGAAAGCCAGTCGTGCATGATATGCCGGACGGCGTCCTGCTTGGATGTCGTGGGAATGACATCATCGGCGATGAAGCGGTCCACCGCCGCGGCGAGTTCGCTATCCACGCGGACCGTGAGCCGCTTATCCATCATTTTAGTCTCCTACTGCGCGTCCGATAGACATCAGTTTGCTACACCGGTCGTCGCCTCGCTTTGCCACCTCAATGGCGCAAAGACCCTAACGCATCATTCAATTGCTCCGGCGAGATTTCACCAACATGGCTCGACGATACCCGGCCATCAGCATCCACGAACAGGGTCGTGGGTAGTCCAAGGGCCTGATAGTGGGTCGAGGTGCGCCACGTCGGATCCAGATAGGCGTCCGGGAGCACAATTCCCTGCTCGGCCAAGTAGGTTTGGACGGTGGCGCCGTCGTCGCCCTGATTGACGAAGGCGAAGGTAACGCCTGGGGTTTCCGCCGCCGATCGGACGAGCAGCGGCAATTCACGCAAGCAGGGCGGGCACCATGTTGCCCAAAGGTTGATAACCATCGGTCCACCCTGGTGTGCCGTCAGAGGTTCCATCTGACCCTCCAGCCGCTCCAGGGCAAAGGTGGGCAGTGGCGTTGTCGCACCCGACAGCGAGAGCTGCAGTACTACGGCCCAAGTAGCCATGCCCAAAGCCGTGGTGGCAAGTGCGGCGGCGAAGACACGAGCGGACCGGATCTGGAACGCCGCCAAGATCGCGATGGCGAGGATTGCCCAAACGAGGCTGAAGCCACCCTGCCAGACATAAAGGACACGCCAAGGCTCCACCGCAAAGCTTTGCCAATTCTCGGCAACGTGCCCGAGCCTCGCCCCGGCCAGGCCGACAACCAAGGCCCGCCAACCCCAAACCGACACCCTCTGGTCCACGAACCTGCCGGCGAGCCAAGCGGCCAGCAAGAACGCGGCGATCCCCACAATTGCGGCGAACCGCTCGCTGGAAAACAACAGGGGGCCAATGCTCACCGCATTCATCAGAGCATCCCCGCCGACGCCGCCGCGGCCCGGAACGCGGCCGCATCGACCTCACCAATCAGCCGAGTGCCATCCACTTCGGCGGCGCTGCCGTCGACAAAGATCATCGTGGGTGGTCCGTAGACAGCAAGCGCTTCCATCAGTGCCTGGTTCTGGGGGTCGTTGGCCGAGACGTCCGCCTTGACCACGGTCACCCCACCCAGACCCTGCATAGCCTCTGGATTCTCCCAGATTTCGCGTTCGATGACGTCGCAGGAAATGCACCAGTCGGCGGTGACGTAGATCAGCGTCGGTCGCTCACTGCTCTCGCGCAACAGCGCCGTGAGGCCATCGAGGCTCGACGTGGTGACAAATTCCGCTTCTGAGCCTGGCGGCACGTTGTCGCCCAGCGTCGCAAGAGGCGCATAGGGATTGCTCCACCCCATCCCCGCGCCGATCGCGACCATGCCCGAGTAAAGAATGACCAATCCACCAAGGGCGCCAGCCGCCCAGCGGACTATGACCCTGTCGGTGGTAAGGGCAATGCCGGCGATGAGATAAATGGCCACGGCAAAAGCAAGGATGCCCCACAGTCCCATGATGACCGGCTGAGGTAAAACGCGATCCAGCATCCAGATGGCTGCACCCAGGAACACCAGGCCGAAGATGCGTTTGATGTGTTCCATCCAGGCGCCCGCCCGCGGCAGGATGCGCGTGCCGACGGTACCGAAAACGATGAGTGGAATGCCCTTACCCAATCCGAGTGCAAACAGCGATGCGGCACCCAGGACGACGTCTCCGGTCTGCGCGATGTAGACCAGCGCGGCCGCAAGCGGCGCGGTAACGCAAGGCCCCACGATCAGCGCCGAGGTGAAACCCAGTGCGGCGTTGGAACCGATACCCGAACCATTTGCGCTCCTGCGGGTGACGAAGGTCATCCAGGCGCTCGGCAACTGCAGTTCGAAGAGGCCGAACATCGAGAAGGCGAGAATGACGAAAAGGACCGCAACGCTCCAAATGGCCCAAGGCGACTGCAACGCCATTTGCAAGTTTTGCCCCGACCAGGCGGCCGCAACGCCCAGCAGACCGAAGGCGATGGCCATGCCCAGAACGTAGCTCAGCGACAGCGCGAAGGCGCGGCGACCGGTAAGGCGCCCGGATGCCCGCGTCAGGCTTCCCGCCAGGATCGGATACATGGGGAAGACGCAAGGCGTGAAGGCCAGCGCCATGCCAAAGACCAGAAAACTGGCGATGACCAGACTCGCTCCGCCGCGCTCGGCCAGCGCAGACAGCATGTCCCCACCGCCGCCTTGCGCCAGGCGAATAGGGGAGTTCGCGTTGCCGGCGCCTGTTGCCCCCGCGGTATCGATCTGCGGGGTCCCCAGCGCGGGAAAGCTGCTGGCCGAGCTGATTTGCAAAGTCTCGGCGTCAAGCGTTTTGGTCGCCGGCGGGTAGCAGATGCTCTTGTCCTGGCACCCCTGATAGCGAACAGTGATGTCGCCCTCAAAATCGCCGGTCAGGGCTAGCGCCAGTTCGCCCTGGTAGATTTCGGTCACGCCAAAGGTTGGATCGTTCTTGTCTACTCCCTTGGGCAGGGGAGGCGTCACCGCCGTACCATCCGCAGCGTCGATGGAAATTTGGTCGCGGTACAGGTAGTAGCCATCGGCGATGGACCAACTCAGTGTGGTTTCTCCACCCGCTCCTTCGGTGGCCGTCAACGCAAATGCCTCATCCACCGGCAACGGCGCCTGATGGGTCTGTGCCACCGCAATCGAGTTCGAAAGTCCAGACACCAGGACAAGGAGCAGGGTCAGGAATGGGATGAAGAGGGCCGATCTGGTTCTGAACACGATGCGCTCCGTTTTGATGCGACACCGAATTCGACCTTGGCGCTTAAGCCAGACTTAAGAGGGTCGCCCCGCCAGTAACGTCATCTCGGCCATCAGGCCTCCCGTAGGCCGGTTGGACAATTTTAGAACTCCGCCGGATCGTTCGAGAGCCAAGGCGGCAATGCTCAGTCCCAAGCCACTGCCGATTGCCGTCTTGTTGCGGCCCCGAAAGAACCGCTCGGTGGCGCGGACCAGTTCCTCAGGAGCCATCCCAGCTCCACTGTCGGCGATGCAGACCACGGCCACGCCGGCCTCTGAGCGCCCGGTCACGTCCACAACGCCACCCGTCGGCGAGTGGGCAATGGCATTCTCCAGGATGTTGCGGGCCGCAAGGTCGAAATCGGCCTGCCCGATCGACACCAGCAGGCCATCCAGATTTGCAGCAATCCGGATTTGAACATCCCTGGTATCCTGATGGGACATATCGTTGACCAATGAACGCAGGGCCCCGGCGATATTGGTGGTCTCGGGTTTACCATTGACCTCGGACGCTTCAAGTGCTGCGATCGCCAACAACTGGCGTACCAGGCGTGCCGTCCGATCAACGCCAGAGACGATGTGACCGAGGGCCTCGCGCGTCACCTTCTCATCCTGACTGGCCAAGGCGATTTGTGCCTGCGTCTTCAGCCCGGCCAGAGGTGTTTTGAGTTCATGAGCGGCAAAGGCGGTAAAGTCCCGCTCGTGTTCCCGGGCCCCCGCAACCTTGGCGAACAATCCGTTGAGCGCCTTGATCACTGGACGAATCTCCCGGGGACCGTCCTGCGGCAGCGGCTTGAGGTCCGCCGCCGCCCGTCCCGAGAGATCGTTCGCCATACGGTCGAGCGGCAGCAGGCCACGGTTTACACTGGCCCAAATAAGCCCCGCCAGCAGCGGTAAGACCAAAGCTGCGGGGAACAGCAGGCCCTTGATGACATCGCCGACCAGCCTGTCGCGCACCCGAAGACTGTCGCCAACGAGCACTCGAATCCCGCGTTCCTCGTTCTCTATGGCAAAGACGCGCCACGTTTCTCCATCGATCTGCGCTTCGGAGAAACCGGCGGTGTGGGTCGACAACTCCGCGGCAGGGGCACCATCCGATCGTCCGACCAGCGTGCCGTCGAAGGACCACAACTGGCAGGATAGTTGCCGATCGTAGGGAATATGGGATGGCACCGGCAGCACGGTCCCACCGAGTTCGGCGACGCGCTGCACGTCAATTTCCTGGCTCGACACCAGGGAACTGACCATGCGGCCGGCCTCGCTTAAGCGGGCATCGAGCACCCGTTCGACTTCGGCGCGGGTGCTGACGAAAATCCAGCCAACGGCCGACAGCCATACCAGGCCGGTCGTTGCGATCAGGATGACGAACAGCCGGGCGCGGATCGAATTCATGTGCCGGTCCCACCCATTCGATAGCCCAATCCGCGCACCGTCTCGATGGTCTCGGCGCCCAGCTTGGCTCGCAGATGGTGTACATGGACTTCCACCGTGTTGCTTTCGATATCTTCCTGCCAGCCATAGAGCTTTTCCTCAATCTGCCCCTTCGAGAGGATGACGCCGGGCCGTTCCATCAGCGCGTGCAGAACCGAGAATTCTCGTCGCGACAGGCGCACCGGGCAGCCGGCCTGGGTAACCGTCAGTGACGCCGGCTCGATAACGATGCTGCGCCAGTCCAGTGTGGAGCTGGCCCGCCCAGCTCCGCGCCGCATCAGGGCCCGAAGTCGCGCCGCGAGTTCGTCGAGATCGAAAGGCTTTCCCAAATAGTCGTCCGCCCCCGCGTCGAGGCCGGCAATCTTGTCTTCGACCGCGTCCCGGGCCGTCAGCAGCAGCACCGGTAGGATGGATCGGGCGCTGCGGAGTTCAGACAGTATGTCGAGCCCGGACCCGTCGGGGAGCATCAGATCGAGCACGACCGCATCGAACCCGCCCGCTCGCAAGCCGGCCCGTGCCTCATCGCAGGTCTGGGCGACTTCGACCGAGAAACCGCTCATGCCCAGCCCGACTGCAAGACCGTTACTCAGGATTTCGTCATCCTCGACCACCAGAACTCTCATCGTCCACTCCGTTCACGGTGACCATAAGCGCTCGCCTTAAGGCTGGCTTAAGGTCGGAAGCGACCATGGCCTCAATATTACGCCGACCGCACGACTTCAGTGCCGGTCCAGGACCAGTATGAGGTATCCATGACAACAACTCTCTCGCGCCGCACCATTGCAGGCCTGCTCCTGGCGCTGCCGTTCGCAATAGCGCTCCCCACCCTGGCGCAAGAGCAGACCATCGGTATGGAGGATGTCCTCAACGATCCGGAGGCACCAGCCGTCGGGCCCGACGACGCCGATGTGACCATCGTGGCTTTCCTCGACTACAATTGCCCATTCTGCAAACTGAGTGCGCCCCATCTCAAGGAGTTGATGGAAACCGACGCGAAAGTGCGGGTGATTTTCAAGGACTGGCCCATCCTGACCGAGGCCTCGGTCTATGGTGCCCAGATCGCCTTGGCCGCGAAATACCAGGGTGCCTACACAACCGCCCACGACGCCCTTATGGCTATTCCCGGAACCCGGATCACCAATGAGGCAATGCTGGAGGCCGTCCGGGCGTCCGGTATTGACATGACCAAGCTGCAGAGCGCGCTCGACGAAAATGGTCAGGCCATATCCGACCTGATCCGACGCAACCTGGCCCAGGCCGACGCTATGGGGCTGACGGGAACACCGGTCTACCTCATCGGCCCGTACCTAGCCAACGGTGCCCTGGATATCGCGACATTTCGAGAAATTGTCGCTCAAGCCCGCGCCGAGCCCGCTGCGCAGTAGTCTGCCCGGACATTCAGGATTTCACATGAAAATCAATAGCCTGGCCAAGACCCGAACGTCGCTGGCCGCCCTCCTGTTGCCGTTGCTGCTCGGCGCCTGTGCGACAACGCAGAGTGCGCCATCGGGAGATCCGATGCCCTATGTGGACCCAGCAACGGCCGCACGTTATGTGGCGCCGGTGGGCGAGGAATTTCCGGTGGCGCCGGTGGACATCAGCAAGATCGACCCCAAGAACCTGCGCCAGATCGTCGACTACCAGACCGACCAGCCCCCCGGAACGATCGTCGTCGATACCGCGAACCGCTTCCTCTACCTCGTCCAGGAAGGTGGCAAGGCGATGCGCTACGGTGTCGGGGTCGGTCAGGAAGGCCTCGAGTTCAAAGGCACCGCGACGATCAACCACAAACGGGAATGGCCGCGCTGGACCCCGACCCAGGATATGATTAAGCGCGAACCAGAGCGCTATGCGCAGTGGGCCGGAGGCATGGAGGGGGGATCGGAAAATCCGCTGGGACCGCGGGCCCTCTACCTCTTCAAGGACGGCGAGGATACCCTGTTTCGGATCCACGGCACCACGCAACCGGAGACAATCGGCCAGGCGGTTTCGTCGGGGTGCATTCGTCTAATCAACCAGGACGTGATCGATCTCTACAGCCGCGTGCCCGACGGATCCCAGGTTGTGGTCCTTTGACAGAAGGGCCCGAGGGATCGCCACCAAGCGATCCCGCGCTCATCTGGAGGGCATGCGGCGTGTGCCCTTCCACCGACTTCGTCCGCCACCAGCACAGCGACTTCCGCCCTGCCTGAGGCACCCTGCTCGGCAACGGTGGTCGCCAACTTTTGCCGTTCGGACTAAACCCCTGTCCGACCCAAGATATCGGCGACATACGCCATCGCGCTCTCTGACTCCGCGACGTCGCCAAGAGGAACGGATAGTCCGCTTGAGTTCAGCGCTCGGACAAGGTCACCCTTCCATTCCAAGTGGAGTGCCCGCATCGCGTCCAGTGACGAGCATCCACGGGTCGAATATTGTTCGAGTACCGAGCGGAAGTCTGCATCTGGTCCTGCTGGCGCGGTCAGCTTTGGTTCCGCAACGAAGTCGGTTGGTTCGTTCTCGTGATCGAACAAGGGCCGGTTCCAGCGCCCTCGAGGGTCCCGCTGCGATCGCATCGCCTCTGTGACATGATCGTAGTCCGCCAATCCGCTCCGCGCCAACGTCCTCAGAAGCGCACCGGTCGTCAACAAGTGTACGTTTTCGACGCCATCGAGGAGCCTTGCCACACGGGCGTCCTCGAAGAGTACGATGACCATTTCTTCGTCCGAGTGGCGATAGTCCCTGAACTCCCGCAGGTAGTCGTTGGTGGTCAGTTCACCTTTATGGCGGCCATTACTGTATGTGCCTTGCGCTCGCCGCTCTGCGACGTCGCACCCGATCGTGGTGACCACCTCGGTCGTCTGGCCAGCATGTCGCTCGAGCCAGCGCTCAATGAAGGCGGCATCCGGCTTGTGGCCGCTATAGATGCATTCGAATTTGACCTGATCGACGATTTCGATCGGATGCCTGACCGCCTTTAGCAGGTCGAGGTAGCTTGTCCCCTTCACCATCATGGCGGGATCGCCCAAAGTGGCTAGCGCCAGCGAGACGAGGGGGCCGACGTCGGCAATGACAAAATGGGTGGTGGATCCGACTTGCGCCTCCCGACCAGAAAAGTGCTCGCGTTTGTCGTCAGCGTCCCTCGCGACCTGGATCATGGTGTCGATGTTCCGTTTGTTCCCGCTCGCTGTGAATCGGTGCCTGCTTGGCCGACCGCTGGGCCGGCCTTCAACGCAGACAACCCCGCGTTCCGCGCAAATAGAACCACGACTGCGCGATAGACGTGGTGCATCGCTACACCACCGCCAAGTGGCTCATCGATGGGTCTGGAATCACCACTATCTCGCTGCCATCGCGCACCTGATCGTATAGGTGCATGACATCCTGATTGAGAAGTCGGATGCATCCCGACGAAACAGCTTTACCGATCGAAAATGCTTCATGGGTGCCGTGTATGCGATAAAGCGTATCGACGCCGTCCTTGTGGATGTAGTGGGCACGTGCGCCCAGCGGATTTTGAGGCCCGGGATCCATCCCCCCATTCGCGATACTGTAGGGATCCAATTCCGGTTGCCGGGCGACCATTGAGTCCGGTGGAGTCCAACGCGGCCATTTCCGGCGATATGCGACAATCGCCCTACCGGACCAGGCGAAACCCTCGCGCCCGACGCCAATTCCATAGCGCGTTGCGCGGCCGCTACCGAGGACATGGTAGAGGTACTTGCCGGGAGTATCGACTATCAGCGTCCCAACTTTTTCGGTCGTCGGATAGTCCACGTCCTGGCGCCAGAACGTGGCGTCGAACTGGCTGATATCCACCTCTGGAATGGGGAATGGCTCGCTCGATACCGCGTGGTACATGGGCGGGACGGGGAGTTCGGGCGCGAGCTTGGCGGCGACCTCGTATCTTGGCGTGGTCGCGGTGGCGCAGCCTGAAACCAACAACGCCGTTGCGCCGACTAGAAATGATCGACGGGCCAGAGTCCCGGAGAAGGAGATACCTCTGGGTTTCGCTGTCTCGTAATTCGGACTTTCGCCACGACCTGCTAAACCCGAAAGTCCGTTGTTCTCCGTCATTCATTTATCTCGCGTTGATCCAGCATTGAACGCCAAGGACGGGTGTTACCTTAAGCCGGGCTTAAGACGTGCAACGTCGATCAGGGCAAGGTCGCCGTGGACGGATTTTTCGCTGTACTGCTCCTACCGCTAAATCATCAACCGCCGCCTGAAACCGAAGCCCGAATTTTCAGAGCGGTGGAAAAAGAGAGGCATGCCGCCGTTGCAAGGCTTAAGGTTGGGGCCGTGGTTCCGCCGAGAACCTTGGCGTCGAGCATGTTGTGCCGTGGCGGTCGCTAGCACTTGAGCTATTGATGGCGACGTGGGTCTGTTCGATCGGCGCGGTTGCCAAGACAATGCAATTCTCCCGCCATTCCTTGCGCAGAGGCCGATCGAATAGCAAAGGCGTGGCTGCTGGAGCAGCCTTCTGAATCGTCAATGAGAAGGAATGAATCATGACGACCCGGTCGCTAACCATCATCCAGATCAATGACACGCATGGGTACCTCGAACCGCACCCGGAACTTGTCTGGACCGAGGCAGGGCCAAGTTATCCGCAGATGGGCGGCTTCGCCCATATCGCGGCAATGGTGTCAAACATCCGGGAAGAACGCGCCGACGGCGTTCTGCTGCTCGACAACGGCGATACCTTCCACGGTACCTACCCGGCGGTCACAAGCAAGGGGTTGGCACTCGTACCGATCGTCAATGCACTTCGCGTGGACGCCATGACTGCGCACTGGGAATTCGCTTGGGGTCCGGAACATTTCATCAGCCTAACCCAGCAACTTAACCACCCAATGCTCGCCCTGAACTGCTATGCCGTCGCGACCGGAGAACGTCCTTTCGCAGGTTCACTGCTGGTCGAGCGTGCCGGTATCAAAGTCGGCGTCATCGGTCTTGCGGCAACTATTATCGACAAGTCGATGCCGCCACATTTTTCGCGCGGCTATCGCTTTACCTCCGGAATAGACGAACTGCCCGACGAGATCGCGGCGCTGAAGGGCCGCGGCGTCGAGGTAGTCGTCCTCCTGTCGCATCAAGGCTTTCCCCAAGACGTGGCCATTGCCCAGTCAGTTGAGGGGTTGGATGTCATCGTCAGTGGCCACACTCACAACCGGCTGGAAGAACCCGTCGAAGTCGGCACCACCCTGATCATCCAATCAGGTTGCCACGGGTCCTATATCGGTCGGCTGGACCTGGACGTCGATGACACCGGTATCACGGATTGGCAGCATCGGCTGATCCCGGTCACCCCGAGCATCCAGCCGGACCTGGCGATGGCCGGACTTATCGAAACCGTGATGGCGCCGCTGCGGGCGACGCTGGATGTGGTGGTCGGGCAAACCGCGTTGGCCATGCACCGGGGCACGACCCTCGACGCACCCATGGACGACGTTCTATTGGCCGCCATTGCCGACGCTGCCGGCACCGGCATAGCGCTGTCAAACGGTTGGCGCTACGGGGCGCCTATCCGCCCAGGTCCAGTACTTGAAAACGATCTCTGGAACATCATTCCGACCAATCCACCGGTATCGACGGTCGAGCTCACGGGAGCGGAAATCCATTCCATCATAGAAGACAGTCTCGAGAGCACTTTTTCCGCCGACCCCTTCGGGCAGATGGGAGGATATCTTAAGCGGTTCCGCGGATTGACCGTCCTGGGCAAGCTGGAAAACCCGAAGGGCACAAGGGTGGTGGCGATTTATGACGAGGACGGCCCGTTGCGGATGGATCATCGATACACCGTCGCCTTTGTGACCGCGCAGGGTGTGCCCGATAAATTCGGTCAACTCCGCCGAGATCTAGACATCAAGGCGATTGATGCCCTCCGGCGTTACGTGTCGCGAGGGGTACCGAAAGTGATCCCGAACGCCGGCCGGTTCCTCGCGGTTTGAGTCGAAGCTATTTGGCTGTCAGAGATTCGTGGGGGACAGGTGGAGTATCGGCTTCAGCGACGTCCTTTGCGATGTGCATCTCTTCCCCCAAATGCCGTGGCGATTTTTGACATAGGACGGGCTATGGGGCGCGATGCTGCGGCGCTCGCCTCCAAAGGGAACTACATGGCCGGATCACGTGCCTCTCGACCGAAACCTATAACCATCACTTGTCCTGGCCGCCCGCACCCTCCCGCGAAGCGGGTTCGTGCATGGGGCACCAAGCGAACTTGGTGTGGCCGCCCGTCGCTGGGGCGATAGGGAAGAGCCCGATCAGGCCACAGCTTGGGTTTCTTCAGACGATTCAGGTTTCGTCTGCCCCAGGAAGTGTGCGAGCGCCGACTTCCTGGAAGCCCGATCGAGCGCGTAGGCGGTGTGGGTGAAGGCAACGCCATCCAGCAGACCCTGGATATAGCCAGCGATGCTGTCAGCCGCCATGATAAGCGCGGTGTCTACGGTGTGGATGTACCGGCTGGTCACCGTCCCGCGTGAATGCCCAACCAAGGCGGCGATGGTTGCCTCGGTGAACCCTAGGTCGTTGCCGATACTGGCGAAGCTGTGTCGCAGAACATGCGGCGTGATGCCGGCCAGGTCGGTGTCCTTGAGCAACTTCGTCCATTGCCTGGGGAAGCTCCCGAACGACGTGTCATCCTTCCATCCGGGAAAGACGTAGTCCTGTGCTCCATTTTCCTCGCCGCGGCGACCCTCCAGGTATTCGAGGACCGGCAGGCCGATCGGACGCACTGACGCCCCCTCCTTGCTGTCGGTCAGACGCAGACAACTGCCCTCTATGTCGACTTCGCCGCAACGCAAACCGATGACCTCGCTGCGCCGGCAGCCCGTCAGGGCAATCACCCGGATGATTTCTGCGGTGGTCTCGTTTTGCCCGTCCTCCACTGCCTTCCGCAGAGTATCTCCGAGCGTGCGGTACTCCTGCTCGCTGAGACGGCGGGCGTTCACCTGGTCCTTCGGCTTGCGAACGCCATGCACGGGATTCTGCTCGATGATGCCGAGCTCCATCGCGTAGGTGAGAATACCGCCAAAGAGACCAATCGTGCGGGCCGCTGTACCAGCTCCACCGCGCACGATCGCGCGCCCGCGCAGCTTGTCCGTCTTGACGTTCGCACGTGTCTTGCCCGCCATGATATCCTTCATGGCCTGGGTGATGTCGGACTTGGCCAAATCTCTAACGCGTCGGCTGCCGAGCAGGGGAACGATGTGCCGCTCGATGCGTCCGACATCGGTAGAGATCGTCGTAGCCTTCTTCGGCCGCCCTCTCTTCCCAAGCACGAGCCCGTTGTTCAGATCTTCGAGGTAGCGGGTACAGAGTTCCTTGACGGTGATCGCCTCGCGATCGAGCTTGCGTTCCTCGGCCGGGTTGCCACCTCTGGCGACCTGGCCGAGCAGGACCTTCGCCTCGCGCCTGGCCTCCTCAGGAGTCCAAACGCCGTGCAGGCCGATCGTGTAGCGACGCGACCGGCCAGCAGTGCGATACTGCACGACGTAGCTTCGCTTGCCCGAAGCGAAGACGCGTAGACCGAAACCGGGTAGCTCCTCGTCCCAAATGACATAGTCCTTTGATCTGGTTTGGGTGGCATCAATGGTTCGTTTGGTGAGCTTGGTCATTCGGGGAGGTTTCCTTGAGAGAATCCCCGCGTAAGCAATGCGTAAGCGCCGGGGAGAGGGATTTGAGCCGCGCCGTCGTACCGTCGGCGCTGATCGATTTCAAATTTGTTTTGTGATTTCAGTGGCATAGCGCGCAATCGGATAGAAACGGATAGGTTCGGCGAAAGCCACTATCCATTCTCCGAAGGCAAAGGTCACAAGTTCGAATCTTGTCGGGTGCGCCATTCATTTCAAGACATTCGCGAATAACCCTTCTCGGTGCATTCACCCTATCAAACACCGAACAATCACGACTCTTGACTCCTCGGCTGGGGTAATAAGTGCGGATGGGAGGGTTTCCATGAAGGAAGCAATGTTCGCACACCGCCTTTAGCCATCTGAGTTCATCGCGTTCCCGCGAAATCTAAGGCCTGAACTGGGGGCTTGCCCGTAGGCGCGGTTCATCTACATCCACCGCGGGGGTGGCTACTACCTCAATGTCGGCGCGTCGGAATACATCGTCGACGGCCGCATCAAGCTGATCCAGAACGAGTGGATCGCCGGTTACGAACCCCATGGCGCACGGCTGGACGACGGGTCACTGCTGGAGGCCGACGTCGTCGTGCTGGCCACGGGCTATCACAACCAGGAAGTCGACATCCGCGAGTATTTCGGCGACGAGATCGCCGACAAGGTGGGTATGGTCTGGGGCTGGGACGAAGGCGGCGAAATCCGCCGCGCCTGGCGCCCGACCGGGCAGGAAGGCCTCTGGATCCAACTCGGCGGCGTGCCACAATCCAGGACCTATTCGAAATTGTTGGCTTTGCAGATCGTCGCTGAGTTGCGCCAGCTGAAATGAAGATAGCCAGGCGGTCCGCGCATCCCAATGTGCCTGAAGTGACAGAACGCCACAACGCCTTCGGCGCAGGCTAGGGCACGTCCTGTCTAATCTGGGTGTTAGCCGGATGCCTTGAAGCAATTGGCGCAGGCCGGGCTGAGTGTCGGCGCTTCGCCCGTCGTCCGGCAGACGACGAGCGCCATCGCCCCGCAGTCGATCTGGCGTTCGCATAACGTGCGAATGCGGCGGCATCGACCAGACCTTCTGCTCGAAAGGTGTCGGGAGCGCGGGCGCGTAGCCGGTCAGTTCCCAAAAGATGTCGACTGACGGTGTAGGTCATCTGTGCCTCGTTGGGCGCCAGAAACCGCAACCACCCATCCGGGAGGGTCACCTTCCGCTGCCGGAGCTCGTGATTTCGAGCCTAGGGGTGGACAATTTTCAGGCGGCGCGGCGCCGGCGTTGAGCTGTCTCGCCCTGCTGTGCCGCGCTCGGCTTGCGGTTCATGTCGAACTCGAAGACGCCAGGAACCATGACGACGGCCTGCGGCTGGCGGCCGTTCTCGAACAGGACGAACCTGATCGCATCGCTGCGGTCGGCGAAGAGGCCGCCGCAGTGGCATTCCTGATCCTGGACAACCCAGTTGCCGCGGCTGTCCTGGCCGATAAAGAACATCGGAGACTCTGGATGAGGGTTCGAGGATGGTTCCAGTCGACGCATGACGCGTCTCCTTTCGTAACCGGACGCTGTCGGTGACAGCGCCTGCTAATTGATGACTGCCGGCAGCCAGATAGCCGCTCTGAGCGTGACCACCGCGGCCATGAGAACAGCAATGACCAGGACCGGCAGCGCGGCGTTGGAAGTCCGGTTAATTGTCGTCAGGCGTGCCATCGAGGTTGTCCTCACATCCGGGCAGTGCGCTTCCGGCGCTGCCAGCGCGGATCCTTCGACCCGCGCCGACAATGTGAGCAGGGCGGCATATGAATTCGAGAGAGGCCGCGCGGCTATCTCATAGGGACGGCATAAAGGCGTCGATGGGGGAACGGGGTGGCAAGGCATTGTCGGCGGACCCGGGAGCCAGGATATCGCGCCGCCGGATATGGAGCTCCACAAAAGAAACCGCTTCGTTCTCGTCGAGGCGAAGACCCCTGGCTCGCGGACAGGCGAAGCGCCAAGCGGTCTGCGGGCTGACCCGGGCAGCAGGGAAAATGCTGCAGGGCATTTATATGAGATTCCTATAACGAAATGCCTGCACCCTTCTCGAAAACATATGTTGCGGCGCGGTAGTTAAGCGCCTGTCCAATTGCGATCTGGAACGAGTTTCCTCCTTGATCGCGGTCAAAGAGAATTCACGGGCGGTGTGCGTTGATTAAAGTCTTGACGGACCGCTTCGAAGAGAAACAACTGTTTACGTCGCGGCGGTCAATTCCGTTTGTTGGATTTTTGTCTTTTTATGCCGCTGAACGGCTCATAGGAGGCTTTGATGATCTTCGACTATTCGCTGGCGGGCATCGTGACACTCGGCCTGTTGGTCTATCTCACCTATGCCCTCCTGCGGCCCGAGCGGTTCTAAGGGCGCGCCGATGAGCGTCACCGGCATGCTTTCGGCCGCGATACTCGTCGCGGCACTCGCAGCGCACATGCGTTTTTCGGGATCGGGTGGAGGCGAAGCCTCCGTTCCTGTCCGCCGCCGGGCCGACCGGCACGCTGCCCGCGGGCGGTCCAGCAAGAACTTCCTTTCCGACTCGACGGAGTGACGTTGATGGCGACTACCACCCAGAGCAAGCGGATACTGGTCTCATCGTTGGCAGACCCGAAGATCATCGGACCGGCAATCGGTTCTTCCTTCAGGAAACTCGATCCCCGTGTGCTCATCAAGAACCCGGTGATGTTCGTGGTCGAAGTGGTTGCCGCGCTGACGACCATCCTCTTCCTGCGCGACCTGGCGGTCGGCGGGGCAAACCTCGGCTTCACCTTCCAGATCATCCTCTGGCTCTGGTTCACGATCCTGTTCGCCAATTTCGCCGAAGCAGTCGCGGAAGGCCGCGGCAAAGCGCAGGCCGACACGCTCAGAAGGACGCGGACCGAAACCCGGGCCAAGCGTCTGACCGGAGATGACAAGGCCAGCTACGAGAGCGTCCCGGGCACGAGCCTGAAGCCCGGCGACATCGTCCTGGTCGAGGCCTCCGAGATCATACCGTCCGACGGCGAAGTGATCGAGGGGGTTGCCTCCGTCAACGAGGCGGCGATCACCGGCGAATCGGCGCCCGTGATCCGCGAATCCGGCGGCGATCGCTCGGCGGTGACAGGCGGCACGCAGGTGTTGTCCGACTGGATTCTCGTGCGCATCACGGCCGCGCCCGGATCCACCTTCCTCGATCGCATGATAAAGCTGGTGGAGGGTGCGGAGCGCCAGAAGACGCCAAACGAGATCGCGCTCAATGTGCTGCTCGCCGGCCTGACGCTGATCTTCCTGATCGCAGTGGCGACGATCCCCGGCTTGACGAGCTATGCGGGTGGCGCGATCCCGATCCCCGTCCTCGTGGCGCTGTTCGTCGCGCTGATTCCGACCACGATCGGTGCGCTCCTGTCGGCGATCGGCATTGCCGGCATGGACCGACTCGTGCGCTTCAACGTGCTGGCGATGTCCGGCCGCGCCGTCGAGGCATCGGGCGACGTCGACACGCTGCTGCTCGACAAGACCGGCACGATCACGCTCGGCAACCGCCAGGCGACGGAGTTTCGTCCGATCCGCGGCGTGACCGAGCGGGAACTGGGCGACGCGGCGCAACTTGCCTCGCTCGCCGACGAGACCCCGGAAGGCCGCTCGATCGTTGTGCTCGCCAAGGAGAAATACGGCATCCGCGGCCGCGAGGTCGGCGAGATTCACGCCAACTTCATCCCGTTCACGGCGCAGAGCCGCATGAGCGGTGTCGAGATCGGCGAGTCCTGGGTTCGCAAGGGCGCGGTCGACGCGGTGCTGGCCTTCCTCGGCGGCGCGCAGGCGGGTGCCGCGCGTCCAGCTCGCTCGGTTCCGAGCCAGGAAGCCGTGCGCGAGATCAATGCCATCGCCGACGAGATCGCCAAGTCGGGCGGCACGCCGCTGGCCGTTGCCAAGGACGGCAAGCTGCTGGGCGTCGTGCACCTCAAGGATATCGTCAAGGGCGGAATCCGCGAGCGTTTCGACAAATTGCGGCGCATGGGCATCCGCACGATCATGATCACCGGCGACAACCCGATGACCGCCGCCGCGATTGCCGCCGAAGCCGGCGTCGACGATTTCCTCGCCCAGGCGACGCCCGAGGACAAGCTCAAGCTCATTCGCGACGAACAGGCCAAGGGGAAGCTGGTCGCGATGTGCGGCGACGGCACGAACGATGCCCCCGCGCTCGCTCAGTCGGATGTCGGCGTCGCCATGAACACCGGCACCCAGGCCGCGCGCGAGGCGGGCAACATGGTCGATCTGGACTCCAATCCCACCAAGCTCATCGAGATCGTGGAGATCGGCAAGCAGCTCCTGATGACGCGCGGCGCGCTGACGACCTTCTCGATCGCCAACGACGTGGCGAAGTACTTCGCCATCATCCCCGCGATGTTCATCGCCTTCTATCCGCAGCTCGGCGCGCTGAACATCATGGGGCTTGCGACGCCCGAGAGCGCCATCCTCTCCGCCATCATCTTCAACGCACTGATCATCATCGCGCTGATCCCGCTGGCCCTGAAGGGCGTCGCCTACCGGGCTCTCGGCGCTGCGGCGGTGCTGAGGCGCAACCTGCTCGTCTACGGCCTCGGCGGTCTCATCGTGCCGTTCGTCGGCATCAAGGTGATCGACGTGATCGTCACCGCGCTCAATCTCGCCTGATCTGAAGGGATGCTCCCATGGTCATCGTCTACCTCCTCCTCGGAATCGCGGTTTTCGGCCTCCTCTTCCTGATGACCTCCGCGGTCGATCGGGTCTGAACGCCAAGCGCTGGAGCCAGTTCAATGCTTACCTACGCAATCCTGTTTGTGGTTCTCATCATCGGAGGCACCGCTCTGCTGTCGTGGCCACTCGGCCGCTACATGAAATGGGCGATGGATCCTGATGCGCCGGAGACCGGCTCTGCCGGCCGGTTCACCCGCGGCTTCCAGGCCTTTGGCGGCGGCGTGACGCGCGCCCAGCAGGACTGGAAACAGTACATGCTGGCGATCCTCGTCTTCAACGTGCTGTCGTTCGTGATCACCTTCGCGATCCTGGCGCTGCAGGGATACTTGCCGCTCAATCCCGACGCCATGGTCGCCATGCGGGGAGACACGGCCTTCAACACCGCCGCGTCGTTCACGACCAACACGAACCTGCAGCACTATTCGGGCGAAGCCTCGCTGAGCTATCTTTCCCAGCTCTTTTCCCTGATGTGGCAACAGTTCGTTTCGGCCGCGACCGGCATCGCGGCACTTGCGGCGCTTGCCCGCGGCCTGGCCGGCAAGGCGTTGGGCAATTTCTTCGTCGACCTGCAGCGCGCCTCCTTCCTGGTGCTGCTCCCGGCTGCGCTCGTCGTTGCAACCTTGACGGTGCTGGGCGGCATGCCCATGACTTTCCAGGGATCGGCCGTGGCGACCACGCTCGAGGGCGTCCAGCAGACGATCGCGCGCGGCCCGGTGGCGGCGTTCGTAGCGATCAAACAGCTCGGCACCAATGGCGGTGGTTTCTTCGGCCCCAACAGCACCCATCCCTTGGAGAACCCGACCTTCTGGACGAACGCGCTGTCGACGATCAGCATCATCGTCATCCCGATGGCGTGCGTGTGGATGTTCGGCCGCATCGTCGGCCGCATGCGTCACGCCGGCGTGGTCTTCGGCGTCATGCTGGCGCTGGTGCTGACCCGGACGGTCTTTGCCATCTATTTCGAGACGGCGCCGACCCAGGCCTTCGCCGGGCTGCCGATCGAGCAGGTCGTCGGCAACCTCGAGGGTAAGGAACTGCGCTTCGGCGCCACCGCCGGTCCCCTTTGGGCCGTGGTGACCACCTCCACCAGCAACGGATCCGTCAACGCGATGCACGACAGCCTGAACCCGCTCGCCGGCATGATGCCGATGATCGGCATGTGGCTGAACGAGGATTTCGGCGGCGTCGGCGTCGGCATGATCAACATGTTCCTCTATATCGTCGTCGGCGTCTTCATCGCTGGCATGATGGTGGGCCGCACGCCCGAATATCTGGGTTGGCGGGTAGAGGCGCGCGAGGTGAAGTTCGCTATCCTGGCCCTTCTGGCCCACGGCCTCTTCATCCTCGGCGGCACCGCCGTCTTCGCGGCCACGCCATGGGGCGCCGACACCCTGAACAATGTCGGACCGCACGGCTTCAGCGAGATGCTCTATGAGTTCTCCTCGGCCAGCGCCAACAACGGGTCAGGCTTCGAGGGGCTGGGCGACAACACGGTGCCGTGGAACGTGGCGACCGGGCTGGTGATGCTGCTCGCCCGCTTCATCCCGATCATCCTGCCGCTGGCGATCGTCGGTTCGCTCTCCGCCAAGCGTCGCAGCGCGGAATCGGCCGGAACCCTCGGGGTGGAGGATGCCACCTTCGCCGGCATGCTGCTGGCGACGATTCTGGTCGTCGGCGCGTTGACATTCTTCCAGGCGGCAACGCTCGGGCCGATCGCCGAACACCTGATCTACATGACGAAATAAGGTATCGAGGGCAGAAACATGCAATCCTTGCTCGCTAGCATCCGCATCACCGTGGCCACCATGCTTATCTGCGTGGCCGGATATGCGGGCGTGATCTGGGGGATCGGGCAGACCCTGACCCCTGAAACCGCAAACGGCTCGTTGATCCTTCGCGACGACGGAACCGTCGTCGGCAGCCGGCTGATCGCTCAGGACTTCACGCGGCCGGAGTATTTCTGGCCGAGGCCCTCGGCCGTAGCCTACAATGGCGCCGGGGCGGGCGGCAGCAATCTGTCGCCGACCAGCGAAAAAGTGGCCCAGCGTGGAAGTGAACTGGCCGCCCGCTATGGCGCGACGCCCGACAACCCGCTGCCCGCCGAACTTGCCGCGGCGTCGGGCGCCGGCCTCGACCCGCATATCAGCGAACACGCCGCCCTCTACCAGGCGCAGCGCATCGCCGAGGCGCGCGGCCTTGACCGGTCCCGGGTCGAAACCGTCATCCGGGATGGCGTCTTTTCGCCAGGCAGCTTCCTTGCGCCGGACCGCCTGGTCAACGTGCTGGAACTCAATCTCGCGCTTGACCGGCTCGGGTCCGCCCAATAAGCCGCGAGGGTCGGCGCATGCGGTTCAGTCGACAGGGGCCTGCCGCACCGGCCCGCGAACGGGAAATATGAAGCGTAATGGCTGAAGAGCGACGCGATCCCGACAAACGCCCCTCGCCGGAGGCTCTGCTGGAAGCAGCCCGGCGAGAGGAACGCCGAATTGGCAAGCTCAGGATCTTCGTCGGCGCCGCGCCCGGCGTCGGCAAGACCTACGAGATGCTCCAGACCGCGCGCGCCCGCAGGAAGGACGGCTACGATGTCATCGTCGGCGTGGTGGAGACCCACGGCCGCAAGGAAACCGAGGCGTTGCTGGATGGCTTCGAGGTCCTGCCCCGCCGTCGCGTCGAATACAAGGGCCGATGGCTGGACGAGATGGACCTCGATGCCGTCATCGCCCGCCGTCCGCAGATCGTCCTCGTCGACGAACTTGCCCATACCAATGCGCCGGGAAGCCGCCATCCGAAGCGCTATCTCGATGTCGAAGAACTGCTGAACAACGGCATCGACGTCTACACGACGGTCAATATCCAGCACATCGAAAGCCTCAACGACGTCGTCGCTCAGATCACGCGGATCCGTGTCCGCGAGACCGTGCCGGACGCGATCTTCGACCGCGCCAACACGGTCGAACTCGTCGACCTGGCGCCGGAGGACCTGATCAGCCGGCTCAGGGAAGGCAAGATCTACGTCCCTAAGCAGGCCGAGCGGGCGCTGGAGCATTTCTTCTCGCCCGCGAATCTGACGGCACTGCGCGAGCTCGCGCTCCGCCGGACCGCCGACCAGGTGGACGAGCAGCTCCTGACCCAGATGCGGGCCCGCGCCATCGCCGGACCGTGGGCCGCGGGCGAACGTATTCTGGTCTGTGTTAGCGAGGATCCGCGCGCCGCGGGCCTCGTGCGCTACGCGAAACGGCTGGCTGATCGCCTCCATGCCCCATGGATCGCGCTCTATGTCGAGACGCGCCGCAGCATGCAGCTCGACGAAGTGCAACGGGACAGGGTCGCCGACACGCTGCGCCTGGCGCAGGGCCTCGAAGGCGAGCCGATCACTATTCCGGGAAGCGATCGCAGCGTCGCGGAAGACGTGATCGGCTATGCGCAGGCGAACAACATCACTCACATCATCATCGGCAAGTCGAGCCGATCGCGCTGGTTCGAGATCCTGAACGGTTCCGTGGTGCACGAACTCGTGCGCCGGGCAGGCAACATCAGCGTGCATGTCATCGCGGGCGAGGAGCTCACGGCGGAACCGATTCCGAAGAAGACGGTCAAGGCGGCCGAAAAGCCGGCGGCATTCGACACACCATCCTACTTGTGGGCGTCTGGCGCGGTGGCGGTAGCCGTCGGCCTGGGAGAGGCGCTGTGGCCGTGGCTGGCTCTCGAAAGCGTCGATCTCATCTTCCTGACGACGGTGGTCGGCATTGCCGTCCGTTTTGGCCTGTGGCCCTCGCTCTATGCCAGCGTGGTTTCCGCTCTCTGCTACAATTTCTTCTTCACCGACCCCTACCACACCTTTCTCATCAACAATCCAGCGCACGTGCTGGCGGTTGTGTTCTTCGTCGGCGTCGCAATCGTCGTCTCCAACGTCGCGGCGCGCGCCCGCGTTCAGGCCGTCGCCGCGATGACGCGCGCCCGCACGACCGAGTCGCTCTACGCCTTCAGCCGCAAGCTTGCCGGCGTCGCCACGCTCGACGATGTCCTCTGGGCCAGCGCCTATCAGGCCGCCCTGATGCTGAAAGTGCGCGTCGTGTTGCTGTTGCCGCAAGACGGCACGATCGTCGTGAAGGCTGGCTACCCACCGGAAGATACGCTGGACGAAGCCGATCTCGCGGCCGCCAAATGGGCCTGGCAGATGGACCATCCGGCCGGCCGGGGTTCCGACACGCTGCCTGGCGCGAAGCGTCTCTTTCTGCCGATGCGCACGGGGCGCGGAGCCGTCGGCGTGGTCGGCATCGACAGCGACAAGCCGGGGCCTATCCTGACCCCCGACCAGCGCCGGTTGCTCGACGCGCTCATCGATCAGGCGGCGCTTGCGATCGAGCGGGTGCATCTCGTCGAGGATATGGAGCGTGCCAGGCGCACCATGGAAACCGACCGGCTGCGCTCGGCCTTGCTCACCTCGATCTCGCACGATCTTAAGACGCCGCTTGCCGCGGTGCTCGGATCGGCCGGAACGCTGCGCGACCTGTCCGCCGATCTGACCGACGCCGAAAAGGCGGACCTGCTCGCAACGATTGTCGACGAGGCTGAGCGCCTCAACCGCTTCATCGCCAATCTGCTCGATATGACCAGGCTCGAAGCGGGCGCCGTCGCCGCGAACGTATCCCCGCACGATCTGGGCGAGATCGTCGGCAGCGCGCTGCAACGCGCCGCCCGGGTGCTTTCCCACCATGAGGTCGAAGTCGATTTGGCGAAGGACCTGCCGATGCTCGAACTCGACGCCGTTCTGTTCGAACAGGTACTGTTCAACCTTCTCGACAACGCCTCCAAATATGCCCCGGATGGCACGACGATCCGCGTCGAGGGGTGGCGGGACGGATCAGTCGTCTACCTGCAGGTTGTCGACGAGGGCGACGGTATCCCGCCTGACGATCTGGAGCATATCTTCGACAAGTTCTATCGGGCGCAGAAGGGTGACCGGGTCAGGGCTGGAACCGGGCTCGGCCTGGCGATCTCCCGCGGATTCGTCGAAGCGATGGACGGCACGATCACCGCGGCCAATCGGACGGATGGTTCCGGCGCGGTCTTCACCATCAGGCTCCCTGTCCCGGCGCAGCCCAGGCAGTTGGATACCGCCGCATGAATGCCACCTCGATGCGTGTTCTCGTGATCGACGACGAGCCGCCGATCCGCAAGCTGTTGCGGATGGGGCTTACGAGCCAGGGCTACGACGTGCTGGAAGCGTCGAACGGCAAGGCGGGCCTGGATCTGCTCGGACAGAACCCGAATCTGGTCATCCTCGACCTCGGTCTGCCGGACTTTCAGGGGTTCGACCTGCTGCGCATGATCAGGGCGCGCAACGAGAGCGTTCCCATCGTCGTGCTGTCGAGCCGCGGCGACGAGGCCGGCAAGGTCGAGGCGCTCGATCTCGGCGCCGACGACTATGTCACCAAGCCGTTCGGCATGGAGGAGCTTCTGGCGCGAATGCGCGCGGCGATCCGTCACCAGTTGCAGGTCCAGGGCGAAAGGCCGGTCTTCCGCGTCGGCGATCTGTCGGTCGATCTGGTGCGCCGCATCGTCAGGATCGGCGACGAGGAGATAAAGCTCTCGCCCAAGGAATACGACCTGCTGCGCGTGCTGGTCCAGCACGCCGGCAAGGTGCTGACCCACCGGTTCCTGCTGCACGAGCTGTGGGACGAGCTGACGGACGCGCAGTATCTGCGGGTCTATGTGCGCCAGTTGCGCCAGAAGATCGAAGCCAATCCGGAGCAGCCACGATACCTGCTGACGGAGACGGGTATCGGCTACCGGCTGCGCGCGCCGGACTGACCGCCCGGCTCTCGGGCGCGCACTCCGGCGCGCCTCGGACGCCCTTATCGCATCGCGAACAGTTCCTGATGGAAGCGCTTTTCCACCGGAAAGCCCTGCGCGGCGAAATCGTCCTTCAGGGCCTCGCCGAAACCGGTCGGGCCGCAGAACCAGATGCTCGCCTCGCGCCATTTCGGCACCGCGGCACGGATGCGCTCGCCCGTCAGGCGGCCGTCACGCGCATCGATAAGCACATGCAGCCTCACGTTCGCGCTCTGCGCATCGGAGGCGATCTTGTTCAGCGCCTCCTCATCCACGTCGGCGGTGGTGTGGAAGACGTCGACCTGTTGTGACGGCGGCCAGTCCGGCGCCTCCTTCTGGGCTGCCATATGCTTCATGCGGGCAATGAGGGGCGTGACGCCGATACCTCCGCCGACCCATATCTGCTGCGGGCAATCGTCGTCGAAGGTGAAACAGCCATAAGGTCCCTCGATCTTGACCTTCTGGCCGACGCGCAGCTTGCCCGGCAAGCGGCTGGTATGGTCGCCGAGTTCCTTGGTGACGAAGGTGATCTTCCGTTCGTCGTCGCGCCATCCCGAGGCGATCGTGTAGGGGTGTGCTCCCTCGGATGTGTCCGACGTGGCGAAGGCGAACTGACCGGCCTTGTGTCCGGGCCAGCCGTGCGGGACTTCGATCACCGTCTCGAGGGCTTTCACGCCCGGGAAGTAGTGCAACGCCGCGATGGTCCCCTCGACCTGTCGCCCCGCGCCAACCTTGCGAAGAAGAACGACGACGGCAGCCCACGCGCCGGCGGCGAGCATCACCGCCATCAGCCAGCCGACAGGCGACGTCCAGTAGTCGAACTTGGTCAGCACGACCGAGTGAAAGGCCAGCACCAGATAGGCGACCGCCAGCAGACGGTGCGTCTTGAAGAACAGCCGATAGGGAAAGCGCTGGATGAGCGCGAGTGCGATCAGCACGACCGCGGCGTAGAAGGCCCACTCGCCCAGCCCTTCCGCGATGCCGCGCTGGCTCATGAAGAATGCCTCGACCGGATCCTCGATCGGCGGCCTTTCGCCCCGCACCGGCCGCTCGATCAATCCCCAGCCAACCGCCCATTTCGGCGCCTGGGTCCAGAGCCAGTGCGCGACGGAGAAGACGAGAGCGCCGATGCCGAGCCATTTATGCAGGCGGTACATCTTGTCGAGTCCGCCGAGCCAGGCCTCCGGCCAGCGGGGCCGCAACGCCAGGACCATCGCCAGGCTCATGCATCCGATCGCCAGGACGCCGGTCAGCTGCACCATCGAACCGCGCAGGGCGAGAAAGGTGGACAACTGGAACACCGTAGGTTCCGCGACCAGCCACAGGAGTGCCAGGATGGCAAGCGCGGCCCAGAACGCGCGTTTGAAATTTCGCATGTGGACTTCCCTTCGAAATGCGTCGCGCGAAACCATAGGCCGCGCCGGATCGATCGCCTTGACCGGGATCAATGACAGGGCGGCGCGCCTTGCCGCCGCTTGCGTTCGCGGTGCATTTCCCTCACCAGTTCCGAACAAGAAAACGAGACTGGGAGGGAATATGGGACCGCTCGCGGGGATCCGGATCATCGAAATGGCGGGCATCGGTCCCGGGCCGTTCTGCGGCATGCTCTTGGCCGACATGGGCGCCGACATCGTCCGCGTCGACCGGCTTGCTCCGTCGGGCCTCGGCGTCGAGATCCCGGTCCGCTACGACCTCTTCAACCGCAACAAGCGCTCGCTCGCCGTCGACCTAAAGTCGCCGGAGGGCGTGGCGACGGTGCTGAGGCTGGTGAAGGAGGCCGACATCCTGATCGAGGGGTTCCGGCCGGGCGTGATGGAAAAGCTCGGCCTCGGACCGGATGTGTGCCTGGCAGCCAATCCGCGCCTGGTCTTCGGCCGCATGACCGGCTGGGGTCAGGACGGGCCGCTGGCGAAGGCCGCCGGCCACGACATCAACTACATCGCGCTGACCGGCGCGCTCGCCGCGATCGGTCCGGCCGGCGGGGCTCCGGTGCCGCCGCTCAACCTGCTCGGCGATTTCGGCGGCGGCTCGATGTATCTGGCGATGGGCGTGCTGGCGGCACACATCGAGTCGCTGCGCTCGGGCAGGGGGCAGGTGGTGGACGCGGCGATCGTCGACGGCACGGCGGGACTGATGACGATGTTCCACGCCTTCCGCCAGATGGGCGCCTTCCAGACGAAGCGCGGGACGAACCTGCTCGATGGCGGCGCGCCGTTCTACGGCGTCTACGAGACCAGCGACGGCAAGCACGTCGCCATCGGCGCGCTGGAGCCGAAGTTCTACGAGGAGATGATCGGGAAGCTCGGGCTCGCCGGCGAGGACCTGCCGCAGCAGTACGATCCGAAGGGCTGGCCGAAGCTGAAGGCGCGGTTCGAGGACCTGTTCCGGACGAAGACGCGCGAGGAGTGGTGCGCAATCCTCGAAGGCTCGGACGCCTGCTTCGCCCCGGTGCTCGACCTGGACGAAGCGCGCGCCCATCCGCACATGGAAGCGCGCGGCATATACCCGACGGTCGACGGCGTGACGAACACCGCGCCCGCGCCGCGCTTCAGCCGCACGCCCTCGCAGATCACGCATCCGGCGACCAAACCGGGCGCCGACACGGCGGAGATCCTCGCGAGCTTCGGCTTCGAGGCAGACGAGATCGCCCGGCTGAAGGCGGCGGGTGTTACCGCCTAGCCGCGTCCGGCGAAGGCCTCGGCCTGCGCAAGCAGCGCCCGGGCCTGCTTGAGGTGCGGCACGTCGAACATCCTGCCGCCAAGATTGACGACGCCGGCGCCGGGCGACGCCGCGAAGGCCTCGACCACCATCTTCGCGTGAGCGACCTCGTCGACCGAGGGCGTGAAGGCAGCGTTGATGACGGCGACCTGGTTGGGGTGGATCGCCATACGGCCCGCAAAGCCCTCCCGTGCGCCCGCCGCGCAGTCGGCGGCAAAGCCGTCCGCGTCTGAGAAATCGGTCCACACCGTGTCGATGGCGGCGACGCCTGCGGCCTTGGCGGCGAGCAGGCAGGAGGAGCGGGCCAGCCGATAGGTCAGGTCGAGCGACCCGTCGGGCCCGCGGTTGGAGCGCGCGCCGAGGGAGGCGGCCAGATCCTCCGCGCCCCAGGTGATGCCGGCGAGCCGCGGCACGGCAACCTCCGCGTAGGCGCCGAGCGACAGCACCGCCTTCGGCGTCTCGGTGGCGATCGGCAGCAGTGGGATACTCGTCTCCACCCCGTCCCGCGCCTCCAGCGCGTCGAGCATGAGGCTGAGCGCGACGAGGTCGGCGGGGCCATCCGGCTTCGGGATCACCAGCCCCGCCGGACGGGCGCGCACGATCGCCACCAGATCGTAGAGCCCGCCCTGCGCCAGCGGATTGATGCGCACCCACAGCGCCGGCCCGGCGTGGTTGGCCGCCACGAAGTCCCGCGCCATCTCGCGCGCCAGGCCCTTGCGGTCGGGCGCGACGGAATCCTCCAGGTCGAGGATGAGCGCATCGGCGCCGGACGACAGGCCTTTGGCGAGCTTCTTGTCCGAGTCGGCCGGGACGAAGAGCAGCGAGCGCGGGATCATGCGGGCCTCTTCTTCTGCAGGCCGGCGCGGCGGCACGACGCGACGAGCTCGCCCTTCTGGTTGTAGGCGCGGTGGATGAAGGTGACGATGCCGGCGTCGGGCCGCGACTTCGAGGCGCGCAGCTCCGCCACCTCTGTCTCCACCCGGATCGTGTCGCCGTGGAACACCGGCTTGGGAAACCGCACCTCGTCCCAGCCGAGATTGGCGATCGCGGTGCCGAGCGTCGTCTCGGCGACCGAGATGCCGACCATCAGCGACAGCGTGAAGCAGGAATTGACGATGCGCGTGCCGAACTCGCTCTCGGTGCGGCAGTATTCCTCGTCGAGGTGGAGATAGGCCGGGTTGTGGGTGATGGCCGAGAACCAGACATTGTCGGTCTCGGTGATGGTGCGCCGGATCTCGTGCTGGAACACCTGCCCGACCTCGAGTTCGTCGAAATACCGTCCCGCCATCAAATCCCTCCCGGCCTGAAACCCGAAGGGTGATAATCGCCCTATTGCGGCATGTCGATGGTCGTCGTGGTTTTCGCCACGCAGACCGAGCAGCAGTCGCGGCAGCGCCGGTCGCCGTCCGGCCCGACGCCGTAGGAGATGCGGTCGTCGCCGTAGACCCAGGTGCCGTAGCAGATGTTCTCGCCCTCGCGGCAGTCGATCAGCACCGACTTCCTCTCGCCGGGTTCGAGCAGGTAGACCTGGCTGTCGCCGGGCCAGACACGGCCGGTCTCGCGCCCGTGCAGCTCCAGCACCATGGCGCGGCCGGTCTCGTTCTTCATATAGAAGGTCATGCCGCCCTCGGCCAGGGCGGGGGCGGTGAGGGCAAGCGCAACGAGGACGGCGGCCAGGATTCGCATGGCGCCATCATCGCCGGCCTTGCTTGCGCGAACGTTGCGCCTCCTCACGACGTGTCCCGCCTCGCCTCCCAGGCGAAATAGTGCAGGTCACGCAGAACGTCGTCGACCGGGTGCTCGTGTCGTGGCGATCCGGGGCGGCGCAGCCCGTAGGCAGGGCCGGGGCGCAGCGGCGAGAGGCGGCCGGCGCGGCCGGCCTTGCGCAGGGCCGTGCAGCGGGCGCGCCAGCGGGCGAGCCGCATCGCCTGGCGCGGCAGGTCGGAGAGGGCCCGGCTCAAGGCTTCGAGACGCAGGCGAAGGTATCCGGCGCCGATCGGATCGTTGGGCGACGGCTCGTGGTCGGCCGCGACGGGAAACAGCGGCGTCCAGCCGGGGATCGAGATGCGCGGCACGCCGCAGGTGCGGATGTGGAACGGCTGCGTGTTCGGGTCGGGCAGCGGGTCGAGGAGCGGGAAGGAGAGTTTGCGCTCGGCGGGCGCTTCGGCGGGCGCCTGCGTCCCAGCGGCGATCGCGAGCCCGAGGCCGGGGACCGGGACGGGGACGTGCGTGACCAGCGGGCCGGAGTTCGGTTTGAGCGGCGGCATAACCGGTTCCGCCGCCACCATGTCGCGGCCGACGACGATGATCAGCCGCCTGACCGCAGCTTCGGCTGCGCGCAGCAGGCGGTAGACGGCGCGGTGGATGCGGCGGGGGAGCGTCGGAGACAGATCCCCCTCACCAGGTTCGGCTAGCCCGGCCATGACGCACAGCGTGGCGACGATGGGGCCGAGCAGCCGGACATTGCGTTCGATCACAAGGTCCCAGTCGATCACGCCGTCACTCACCTCGTCCCAAACGCTCACCTGCGCCTCCTTTCATCGCGGACAGTGTGGTGGAGCGGCGCAAGGAGGTGGATCGATTTTTTTTGCCGCGGAACGATCGAGTGCCTCGTCATCCCGGCGACCGGAGGTCAGCCGGGATCCATTGGCGGCCGGGTGAGAGACACCGACGGTCTTTCCGCGGGGGCGCTTTCGGCGTGTAACCGGAGAGAAGAATGGATCCCGGTTCGCCTCCGGCGCCCGGGATGACGGCCGGAGGGGAGGGGCGGATTGCGAGGGCTCCGAGGGCAGCGGAACGCGGGAGCGTGCGGAAATCGATGCACGGGGCGGCGGTGTTCGGAACGGTAGACCCCGCGCCTTCGTCATCCTCGGCCTTGTGCCGAGGATCCATGCCGTGACGGCGATAAGGTGCACAGCGGTCAGGGTTGGCGTCGTGCTGGCTCGGAGGTCTGCGCCGCCGGGATCGTCCGCCATGTCATGGCATGGCAACTGTGTCATGCGAAGTTGGCTTTGTTCCTTTCCATGGCGTTGAGGATGGTCAGGAGCTTTCTCGCGACTGCGATGATGGCTGCCTTCTTCGAGCCGCAACGGGCGGCGAGCGCGGTGTAGAAGGTTCTGAGGCGGGTGTTGGCCCTGATTGCGCTGAGGGCGGCCATGTAGAGTGCTTTTCGGACCCTTGGCCGCCCGCCACGGATAGACCTGCGGCCGTGCCGCTTGCCGGAATCGTTGTTGAGCGGCGCCAGGCCGGCCAGGCTTGCAGCGGCCTTGGGCGACAAGGTTCCGAGCTCGGGCATATGGGCGATCAGATTGAGCGCGGTGACGCGTCCGACACCTGGAGCCGAGGCGAGCCGCGCCGCCTGCTCGGCCAAACTGCCGCTTTCGCGCACGAGCAGGTCGATCTCGGCCTCGATCCCAGCGATATGGCCGTCCAGGCTGGCTATCACAGCCTCGATGTCGGCTTCGATATCGGTATGGAAGGCTTCCTCGCGATGCCGGCGTTCCCTGGCGCGCATGTCGACCAGCTGGTCGCGCCGACGCGCCAGCGCCACCAGCCGCTCGCGCTCGGGGCAAGGCGCCGGGGTGCGATCTGGCATCAGGCTCGCGCCCAGCCGACACAGCATGCGGGCGTCGAGCCGGTCGGTCTTGGCGTGCTGCCCGTGCAGCTTTGCGAAG
Source organism: Mesorhizobium sp. (assembly GCF_024710845.1). Taxonomy (GTDB): domain Bacteria; phylum Pseudomonadota; class Alphaproteobacteria; order Rhizobiales; family Rhizobiaceae; genus Mesorhizobium_A. The sequence continues at coordinate 78,089 of NZ_JANJTZ010000041.1, read as the reverse complement.
TGGCGCGCCCGCGCCGGGTCGATACGGGCGAAGGCGATCCCGGCCTCGGCCAGCGCATGCCGCAGAAGCCTGTCATAGCCGCCGGTCGCCTCGAAGATGACGAAGCACTGGCGGGGAAGACCAGCCGCGAAGGCCGCCAGGGCAGCCGCCTCATTGGCGACGCGCAGGAAGGTGCCGCGCGTCTCCTCGAAGACATCGATCGTCCCCTTGCCCATGTCGCACCCGACGTAATTGTCCTGTATGGTCATGGAGCCTATTCCTGTGTGCGAGGTCTGTGGCGACAGCCTCGTGCAACTGTTCAGGTTGACGGGCAGGCGGGAAGGGGCCGAGCCATTACCGCGATCTGCCGGCAAGCCGGCGATCAGGATCCCGTCGGCCTCCTTCCCGCTATCCTTCTAGCACCAACCAAACACACAGGATCCTAGGGTCACGCTCGGCTTCGCCTCACTTGCCCTAGGATGACGAATCCGCCCTCGGCGAATCGGCACCCTGGGCGGGTCCCGCTACCTGCGGCAGCTCGTTCGGCCCTTCGAAAGGTCCACTGGACCTTCCAATCGCCCTTTGGGCGACCGGGCCTCACCGTTCGACGCCTTTCGTCATGCCGCCGGCATGACGAATTCGCCTTTGGCGAACCGGCGCCTCACCCCTCTCCTGCCACTCCCCTGTCAGCAGCCCTGTCGTATGAAGCGCCATCGGCGGGAGGACATGATGCAGGGCTTTGGCGATTTCGATTTCTTGGTGGGCGAATGGCGCATCGCCAACGAGCGGCTGCGCGAGCGGCTGAAGGGCTCGACCGACTGGGAGGTCTTTCCCGCGACGTCGAAGGTGGAGAAGGTGATGCCGCATCCGGCAGGCCGGTCGGGGACCCCGCTGCCTTCGGCGGCTCCCCGGCGTTCGCCGACCTTCGATCGTGCCGCCGGGACGACCGATTCGCTTCGCGAACCGGTCATTCACGGCGGTAATCTCGAGCAGATGTTCGTTCCGGACAAGGGCTTCACCGGCATGACGCTGCGGCTCTACGACCCCGCGACCGGCCTCTGGTCGATCTACTGGTCGGACACGATCAGCCACCGCCTGTTCCCGCCCACCGTCGGCCGCTTCGAGGGCGGCCACGGCACCTTCTTCGGCGACGATGTGGAGGGCGGCGTGCCGGTCAAGGTCAGGTTCCACTGGACGGCCGGCGAGGCCCCGGTGTGGGAACAGGCCATGTCGGCGGACGGCGGGCGGACCTGGGAGAAGAACTGGGTGATGCGGTTTGAGAGGGCCTAGGCTCCACTGTCTCAGAGACAGGTGGAGTGGAAACAGTGCCCGCCTGATGGAGTAGTCGTCAACGTGGTGCTGATCGCGACGTTGGCATGCTGTCTTGGCGGAAGTGTAAACCCGCACTCCCCGTGTCAATTTTCTGTCGTAGCTCCGATCGTGTCAGCGTTCACCTCCTAAAGGACGCTTCATACGCTGCGGGAGGTGCTTTGCGATCGCTACATTCAAGTTAGCTCCAATTGATATAGCTAGTATACTAGTCCACAATGTTACTCATAGAATCATCAACACGTTAGGATGAGGGACGACATTGCACATATCGCATATTGAAGTCCGAAATTTCCGGGCACTGACCGATATTAGCTGTGATTTTGGCGACAAGATTAATGTGATCGTAGGTCCAAATGCAGTGGGCAAATCAACGATCCTCCAATCCATCAGACTCGTTAAGGCGCTGATAGCCCCAAGAAGTGCAAATGAGACTAATCAGGTGCTTATTTCCTTGGGGGCAGCGAGTCCGCATTTTCCGCAAAGGTTGTTCCTGCATACGATTGCGAGAGACAAAACAAGGGCGGTCGATATTAGGTTTAACGTGATCGTAACGGATGCGGAAGCCGGAACGTTGCGGAATTCGGTCCCTGCGATTGCGCAAAGCCTAGTCGCCGCGCGTATCGGTCAATCGTTCTTGGGAACTGCCGCGTTAATTCAGTTTTTGCAGTCTCCAAGAGGTCGTGACGCTCTCGCGGAGGCTACTCAGGAAACAGAAAGTGCGTTGAAGCGATTGCAAACCAATCGGACACTCCTGCTCGGGGTCTCACTGGATTCCCAGACTGGCAGTGTTATAGCTGCTGACCCCCTAGCAGGTGTCCTCTTCGGTTTCCTCGACAATAACCTTCCGCCAAGTAGTACTCTATTTTCGTATTTTCCTGCAGATCGAGCCCTCCCCATGGGAGAGGTGGGTCTACAGTTAGGCGCAGCGGACGCTCAGCAGCAGCTGGAGTCCCATAATTCTCAACCGCAGCTAAAGTACACGAGGCTAAAAAATCTCATAATCAATTCATTAATACTTGGCGATAAAACAACAACAATAAAAGATGATTTCGAGAAGATATTTTCTGGGCTCCTTCGAAGCAGGACGATTGATTCGATAAGGTTAAATGAGCTTGGTCTGCTTGAGGTAATGACGAGTGATAAAGCCACCGGATCGATGATTGAGCTCGATTCTCTCAGCAGCGGAGAGAAGAATATATCATTGACTTTATTATTAGTGGCTCGAACCATCCAGAACGGAGGAATTGCTCTTTTTGACGAGCCAGAATTACATCTAAATCCCGCCGTCAGCCGCGATTTGGTGTCATTTATGATGCGTGAATATTGCGACGAAAGAGATATTCAATTCATAATGTGTTCTCACTCGCCTGAAATATTAACATCAGCGTTTTCTAATAGCGAATGTCAGCTACTTCATCTGAAATCAAGCTCCGATGTAAGCCCGGTGGGGAAAAAATCGCTTGATGAATACTCGGAAGCTATAACGAGGCTCGGAAGCTCGATAAGCGAGAATATGCTTTATGAAGGGACGGCGTTTGTTGAAGGCCCAACTGACGTGGAGATCATCACGTTTGCCTTCCCTCAGCTGTTTAGGCGTTTGAATTTGAGGCCTAAGGGCGGGCGAAATCAGATCGAGGAATCAATTAAGGAGATGCAGGAATTGGAGCGATCTGGCCAGGCCGTCTCAAACTTATACTTTTTCTTTGACAAGGATGATGATGTTTCGAAGTTTCGTGATTCTGCTCGTATAAAGATTGTTCAGTGGCCAGTAAGATGTATTGAAAATTATATGATCGACGTCGACGCGTTATCTGAATTGCTTCGTAGTAGGGACTATGCAGAAACTCCGATCCTTAGCTCGGGACAAGTAGTAAAATTGTTGCGTGAACTGGCGTTTCGCCAGATCGATTCGATCGCCGCACGACAGCAATATAACAGCTACTCGTACGCCAATTCCTCTCTGCAAAAGACGGACGTTGACGGGGATTTGGATGAGATTGTCCAGAGACTTTACGGACGGATGAAATCCGCGAGAGACAGCCTATCAGGTCAAAGTGAAGCAGAATGGACGGAAACATTTCGCGCTGGAGTAGAGCAGAAAAAACAGGAAATGCAGCGGCAGTGGGAAGCCGATTGGGCATCGCTTTGCGACGGGAAGAGGCTTATTTCTGATCTACATAAGGCTGTTCAGCCTCGTCGATCGGAAGCGGCGTTCAAGCTTGCAATAGTCAGGGAGATGAAGAATCAGGAAACGAGAAACTGGCGGGATTGGTCAGCGCTGATAACTAAGGCGATAGGCGGATAGTTTGGCTGAAGATAAGGCGGACTTCAGCGTTTTGATTGCGCTCGCATACTGTCACTGAACATTCCGGTGCTTGCCGTCGGTCGCGCCTAGGCAGCGGTGGTCGGGATTGGGGGACCGCTGCGAACATGTGGCCAACGCATCACCTCTCCCAACTCATCGACACCAACACCCCGCCCGCCCGCCCCCACGCCGGTCCGCGGCAGTATCGCTTGTATCATCGCGATCTCACCCTCGCGGACGGCGGGCGGTCTGGACATGGATTCGTGCCCCCTCCACCGCCTTCGGCGGTCCCCCTCCCCCGCTTGCGGGGGAGGATCGGCGGAGGCGTCGCGACCTTATCCTCCCCCGTTTACGGGGGAGGGGACCATGCGTAGCATGGTGGAGGGGGCGCCTTAGGTCCGGAACGGTCGGAATGGCGTCGGGGGCCATTCACGCGGGCGGAACGGAAGACATTCCAGCGTGCCAGGCTGCTCCGTCGCGACCTGAGCCTGCCGGAGGCGATCCTGTGGGACTGCCTGCGGGCGGCGTCTGGACGGTCTGCGGTTTCGCCGCCAGCATCCGGTCGGGCCGTACGTGCTGGATTTCTATCATGCCGAGGGGAAGCTGGCTGTCGAGGTTGATGGCGCGCATCATGATGTGCCGGAACAGATGAACCATGACCTCCGGCGTGATGGCTGGCTCGCCGCGCACGGCGTTCGCGTGATACGGATCGCGGCGCGGGATGTGCTGGACGAGAAGGCGCTGGAGGGGGTGCTGCTGATGATTGCGGAGGGGGCGAGGAGGTGAGGGGCTGGACGCAGCCTCGGTTGTTTGCAACGCCCCCTCCACCGCCTTCGGCGGTCCCCCTCCCCCGTGAACGGGGGAGGATAAAGCGCTAGTTGTCCCCCATCTTCAGCGCTTCAATAAACGCCGCCTGCGGAATATCCACCTTGCCGAACTGGCGCATCCGCTTCTTGCCCTCTTTCTGCTTGTCGAGCAGCTTGCGCTTGCGGGTGATGTCGCCGCCGTAGCATTTGGCGGTCACGTCCTTGCGCAGCGCCGAGATGGTCTCGCGGGCGACGACGCGGCCGCCGATGGCCGCCTGGATCGGGATCTTGAACATGTGCTGCGGGATCAGCTCCTTCAGCTTCTCGCACATGACGCGGCCGCGCTTTTCAGCCGCCGTGCGGTGGACCAGCATGGAGAGCGCGTCGACCGGCTCCTCGTTGACCAGGATCGACATCTTGACCAGGTCGCCCTCGCGATAGTCGGTCAGGTGGTAGTCGAACGAGGCATAGCCCTTGGAGATCGACTTCAGCCGGTCGTAGAAGTCGAACACGACCTCGTTCAGCGGCAGGTCGTAGATCAGCATGGCGCGCTTGCCGACATAGGAGAGGTCGTGCTGGATGCCGCGCCGGTCCTGGCAGAGCTTGAGGATCGAGCCGAGATAGTCGTCGGGGGTGAGGATCGTGGCGCGGATCCACGGCTCCTCGATATGGTCGATGCGCACCAGGTCGGGCATGTCGGCCGGGTTGTGCAACTCCTTCACCGAGCCGTCGGTCATCGCCATGCGGTAGACGACGGACGGCGCCGTGGCGATCAGGTCGAGGTCGAACTCGCGCTCCAGCCGCTCCTGGATGATCTCGAAGTGGAGCAGGCCCAAAAAGCCGCAGCGGAAGCCGAAGCCGAGCGCGGCGGAGGTTTCCATTTCATAGGAGAACGAGGCGTCGTTGAGGCGGAGCTTCCCCATCGCGGCGCGCAGGTCCTCGAAATCGGCGGCGTCGACCGGGAAGAGGCCGCAGAACACCACCGGCTGCGCCGGCTTGAAGCCCGGCAACATCTCGGCCGTCGGGCGGCGGTCCTCGGTGATGGTGTCGCCGACGCGCGTGTCGGCCACTTCCTTGATCGAGCCGGTGAAGAAGCCGAGTTCGCCGGGGCCGAGCTCGTCGACGGTCACCATTTTGGGCGTGAACACGCCGGTGCGCTCGACCAGATACTTCGCGTCGGCGCCCATCATGCGGATGGTCTGGCCCTTCTTCAGCGTACCGTCGATGACCCGCACCAAAACGATGACGCCGAGATAGGTGTCGTACCAGCTGTCGACCAGCATCGCCTTCAAGGGCGCTGCCGGATCGCCCTCCTTCGGCGGCGGCAGCTGGTTGACGATCGCCTCCAGCACGTCGGGCACGCCCAGGCCCGTCTTGGCCGAGATCAGCACGGCATGGCTCGCGTCGATGCCGATCACTTCCTCGACCTGCTCGCGGATGCGCTCGGGCTCGGCCGCCGGCAGGTCGACCTTGTTCAGCACCACGACGATCTCGTGATTGGCATCGATCGCCTGGTAGACATTGGCGAGCGTCTGCGCCTCGACGCCCTGGCTGGCGTCGACCACCAGCAGCGAGCCTTCGCAGGCGCGCAGGCTGCGCGAGACTTCGTAGGCGAAGTCGACATGGCCGGGCGTGTCGATCAGGTTGAGGATGTAGTCCTCGCCGTTTTTGGCCTTGTAGTAGAGCCTGACCGTCTGCGCCTTGATGGTGATGCCGCGCTCGCGCTCGATGTCCATGTTGTCGAGCACCTGCTCCTTGCCCTCCATCTCGCGCGCGTCGAGCCCGCCGGTGAGCTGGATCAGCCGGTCGGCGAGCGTCGACTTGCCGTGGTCGATATGGGCAACGATCGAGAAATTGCGGATGTGGTCGAGCGGGAAGGTCATGCGCCGGGCTTTAGCAGGCAGGGTGCAGTGCGGCAAGGCGCGGGGACGCTTGTCACATCTGCGGCCGGCCCTGCCTGCGCTTGCGCCAGGGCGCGTTCGCTTCCCAGTCGCCGGCCATGATGCAGCCATAGGGCAGCACCTCGTCGACGATGTCGGCAAGGCCATAGTCCTCGATCTGCCGGCGGACGGCGGCGGCGTTCTTGTATGCGCTCGGCAGTTCCGAAATATCGGTCACGCCCGAGAAGAACCGCGCGTCGATTCCACTCGTTTCCTCGGCGAAGATCTCCTCGACGCTCCGGTCGCCCTGCAGCCGCCGGTGTTGGGTGCGCGAGAAGTTGCGCCCTGCACCGTGCGGCGAGAAGCCGAGCCCGTGTGCCGCATCCTTGCCGCGCACGATCAGCACCGGTTCCGCCATGTTGAGCGGGATGAGCGTCAGGTCGGTCGCGTCGGCCGCCCAGCCGTCGAAGGCGGGCGTCGCTCCCTTGCCGTGGTAGAACAGGCCGTCCGAGCGCCGGAAGACGAAGTTGTGCTCGTTCCAGAACCGGTCGCCGACCTTCGCGGAAAGACGCTCCGCCGTGAGGTCGTGGATCAGTTCGTGGTTCGCCTTCGTCCAGGCGCGGATCGTCTGCAGCGCGTCCCAGTAGGTGTCGCCTTCCCGCGTGTCGGCGGGGATCCAGGCGTTCTGGGACAGCGTCGCCGGCGACAGCCGCTTGCGGAACTCGTCGGCGATCTTCATGCCGCGCGAATAGAGCCGGGCGCCCGGCGCGCGCGACCCGTGATGGGTCACGAGGGCCGTTTCGCCCGTCGACTTCAGCGTGCCGACGAAGGCGAAATGGTTGCCGTCGCCCTGCGTGCCGAAATGCTCGATCGCCGCGCTCATGTTGTCGCGCAGGTAGGGATTGGCGTCGATTCGGGCGGCGACCTCTGCCGGGGGCCGGATCTGCTGGCCGCGCGGCCGCCCGCCGGGCCCGAAATGTGTCACCGCATGGACCGCGTCGAGCAGGGCGGCAGGCGACGCTCCCGGAAAGGTCGAGATCGCCATCGAGCAGCAGATGTCGGCCGAGTGCATGCCGGGGTGAATGGCCTCGGAAACCACCACGCCGCCGACCGGAATCGTCCCGAGAGGGCCGGCCGGGCAGGCGTCGGGCATGATTGCGCCGGCGCGTACCACTGGCGTGCGCATCAACGCGCGCATGGAGTTGCTCACGGCTTCGACATTCGCGGCCTCGTGGTCGTTCTCGGCGACGATGTTGATGTGGAACGGGACCGCATCCTGTGCATGCAGCGGGATCGCCGGCGGCGGCTCGAAGGCCCGCGCGGCCGCGATCGCCTCCGCGTGCGAGCCGCCGCGCGCGAGGACATCGTTGCCGGCCGCCAGCACGTCACGGAACCACTTGCCCTGCGCCAGTCCGGCTTCGATCAGATCCTGTCCACTCAACACCTCAACCATCTCATCCATCCACATTCATCCGTTCATTCCATCCAGCGACGGCAAGGGTTGCGACGATTTTCCGCCACTTCGCCAGAAACGAAGGGAGGCTTCGATCCTCCACGCCTTTCGGCCACCCCGTGGGGGCTGCGTCTACCTGTAGTCCCGCCGGCATCCGGCGCGGGTATCGATGGTCGGACGACAAGGGGCTGCAGGACACTCGACAGACCTTTCGGCGTGTCGGGCGGATTCGAACCGCCATGACCGATGTAGTCCTGCAAGCATTCGTCCTTCCGGGTTGGCGACAAGAAGCGTCACGACGGTTTCTGAGCTACTTCGCACCTATACGGATGCGAGGGGCGGCTTGAACGCCCGACCTCCCGGCCGAAGCTGGGTGCTCTATCCTGTAGTCCTGACTGCATTCGCCCTTCCATGCCTGGCGGCAAGGATCGGCAGGACCGATCTGCTGCGCTACCGCGGTTGTCTGCGGGGGTGAATCGAACACCCGACCTCCCGCTCGGAAGCGGGCGCGCTACCTGTAGTCCTGCCTGCATCCGCCAGTGCATTTTACTGAGCGGCGACAAGGATGACGAAACTCCGGGAGCCCGCTCGTGCCAGAGAGCGCCTGCGAGGTGGGGAGTCGAACCCCACGGGTGATCCCGCTTGTGGAGCTGTAGTTCCGTCTGCATTCGCCGCGATAGGAGGCGTGACGACAAGGAACGTGCGAAACAGTCTCTGCTCTACCGCTGAGCTACGGCCGGCGGCCGGCAGGATTCGAACCTGCGACACGATGTAGTTCCACATTCATTCGTCACGTCCGTATTCCGCTTCTCCTCTTCCGAACCTCGCTGCAAATCCCGCCATGACGACAAGGGTGATGAAACGTCGCCCGCCTTTCGGCGGACACCTGCTCTATCCGCTGAGCTACGGGCCCGCAGTGGTGGACCCGGCGGGATTCGAACCCGCGACCTGGAGGTTAACAGCCTGTAGTTCCATCGGCATTCGTCATGCGCTTTCGGGGTAGCTCCCGGCGGACGCACCGCCGGGAGCCTGGTCAGAGTTCGGTCGCCTCGATGGCGCGGACCCAGTGATCCGGGTCGTTACCGCTCGACACGAAGCCCGCGACCACGTCGAACACTCGGTCCGAGAAGCCGCCAACGTTCAGCACGTCGCCGGCGCCCTTCGCTTGCGTCGTCGCATAGGGCTGGATGTCGACGCAGACCAGCTTCGCCTTCGGGTTTAACGCCTTCAGCTTCCGCCATTCCTGCATCGTTCCGGTCCCCTGGTGCGGATGCGCCGTGGCATCGACCCAGGACTGATTGTCCGAAACGAACAGCACCAGGTCGACTTTCGCGCGCTCGCTCACCAGCCGCTCCAGCGGAGCCGAACAGTTCGTTCCACCGCCGCCGATCGCCGCGAGCTTCGCCGCATTGGTCATCACCGTGTCGCGAACGTTGAGGCGGATGTCCACCACATCGTTCTCGAACGGCAGGACCCGCGCCGTCGGGTTGCGCCGCAGGACGGACGCCGCCACGAGGGCCGCGACGTCGATACAGCGCACCGTCGAGGCGGATCCCTTGCGGTATCCCGTCACGGACGACCCCATCGACCCGGACACGTCCGGGCAGACGACCACGTTTCCGCCAAACGACGGCACGTTGGCGAGTGCCACTTCCATGGCATCCTGCAACGCTTCCCGCACGACCTGCGGCACCGCCGGATCGACGTTCGAGAACGCGACCATGAGCTGGTAGGGGAAAACGCGCGAGCGCTTCACCTCACCTGCATTGGCCAGCCGTCGGGCAAGCCTCTCGGCGAACCCTTCCACCTCGAACACGCCGTGGCGCGCGAAGGTGTTGAGGTTCTGCCGCAGCATCTGCCAGCCGGCCGTCTCGGCGATCCCCACCCAATGCTCCTTCGTCAGGGGCAGCGCGGTGAGCATCTGGAACGGCACGTTCGGTACGGGCAGCGACGGGTCGCGCTTGAACGCTTCGAACGCCGTGACCAGCGCGGGCAGCGCCGCCACATCGTGTGGCTTGCCGATCAGATAGCCGTAGAGCGCTTCACGCGACGCCGAAGCCGGCTTCGGGTGAACCATCTTCACGATATCCGCCAGCGACGGGTCGTTGCCGACCGCGGCGCGCATGATCTCGACGTCCGTGGCCTTCTCCAGCCACGACAGCACCAGCCGCTTGGGGCGCGTTCCGAGCGACTTGCGCCCGGTCGCACCCGACCGCATGACCTGCACGAAGGTGCGCAGCATCTTGCCACTCTTCACGATCCGGCCGAAGGCGCGCTCGAACTGGTCGCCGTGCATCTGCGAGAGGACGGCCAGCAGGAACGCCGGCATGTCCTTCATGTATCCCTGCTCAAAGGCATGCACGGCGGTCTTGGCCAGGAATTCCGGCTCGACCTGCCAGGCAAGCTTCAGAACCTCGTCCAGCTGCTCCCGCGCATCCGCGTAGAAGGTCGCGTTGAACGTTCCCGTCGCAGCCAGTTGCGCGAGAGCCTGATGCGGCGTCAGGCCGTAGGCCGGAGCACCCTCATGGTTCGTTGCGTCGGTGCGCGGGAGCAGCTTTCCCTTGATCGCCGCAAACACGGATTTGTTTGCCATGGTTCTCGTCCTTCTCTTTCACGGCAAACACCTTTCAAGAGGCGTGCCAGTCTGCAGAGGAAGCCGGCAAGAAGGGACATGCAATTCTAATAAGTCACTGATAACAAACATGGAAAAATCTCGGACTGAGGCCGATCCGCATCATCGTTGACGGCGATGCTTGGAGAGTGAGATGATCTAATGGGATAGAAGATTATCCGATGGGATAAGAATGAAGCGCCGCGTTGTCATCAGTATCCTCGGAACCACGCTCGACGCCGGCGGCCGGGACGATCGCTGGAAGCGCTGGCGGCCGACGGTCTCGCTCTGCATGCAACCGAACCTCTTCATCGACAGGCTCGAGTTGATCCACGGTCCGGGATCCGAAAGGTTGGCGCGGCAGATTGTCGGCGACATCGATCAGATCTCGCCCGGAACGGACGTCCGCGAGCACCTGATGAGCCTGCGCGACCATTGGGATTTCAGCGAGGTCTATACGAACCTGCGAGATTTCGCCCGCGCCTATGCCTTCGACACCGAGCGGGAGGATTATCTCGTCAATATCACCACCGGAACGCATGTTGCGCAGATCTGCTGGTTCCTGCTGACCGAGGCGCGATTCATCCCCGCCCGGCTGCTGCAACTGTCGCCACCGCCGCGACGGACGTCGCCCGAGGAGCCTGTCGAGATCGCTGGCAGCCATTCGATCATCGATCTCGATCTGTCGCGCTACGACGCCATCGCCACTCGCTTCGCCGCCGAGCGCGACGAGGCGACGTCGTTCCTCAAATCCGGCATCGCGACGCGCAGCCCTGCCTTCAACCAGATGATCGACCAGATCGAGAAGGTCGCGATCCGCTCGCGCGCGCCGGTTTTGCTTACCGGGCCGACCGGCGCGGGAAAGTCGCAACTAGCGAAACGGATCTACGAGCTGAAGAAGGCACAGCGGCAGGTTTCGGGCGATTTCATCGAGGTCAACTGCGCGACCCTGCGCGGCGACCAGGCCATGTCGACGCTGTTCGGGCATGTGAAGGGTGCTTTCACCGGTGCGCAATCCGAACGCGCCGGCCTGATGAAGTCGGCTGACAAGGGCGTGCTGTTCCTCGACGAGATCGGTGAACTCGGCCTCGACGAGCAGGCGATGTGCCTGCGCGCCATCGAGGAGAAGCGCTTCCTGCCGGTTGGTGCCGACCGCGACACGACGTCCGATTTTCAGCTCCTGGCGGGCACCAACAGGGACCTGTCTGTCAGCGTCAGGGAGGGGCGGTTCCGCGAAGATCTGTTCGCACGGCTGAACCTGTGGACCTTCAGCCTGCCAGCGCTGAAGGACCGCAAGGAGGACATCGAGCCCAATCTCGAGTTCGAACTGCGCCGGTTCGGCGAACGGGAGGGCCAGAACGTCACCTTCAACAAGGAAGCGCGGGAGCTCTACCTGAGGTTCGCGGCTGCTCCCGAGGCAACATGGCGCGCCAACTTCCGCGACCTGTCCGCTTCGATCACGCGCATGGCGACGCTCGCGCCGCACGGGCGGATCAACGAGGATACTGTCCGCGACGAGATCGTGCGCCTCAACCGGCTCTGGGGCAACCAGGAAGAGGGACTTGCCGAACACGTCATTCAGGACTTGTTGGGCAAGGAGCGCACGGAGGATCTCGACCTGTTCGACCGAGTTCAACTCGTGGCGGTGATCGACGTTTGCCGTCGGTCCAGTTCGATCAGCGCCGCCGGTCGTTCGCTCTTCGCCAGATCGCGGCTTCTGAAAACGAGCGGCAACGACGCCGATCGTCTCCGAAAGTACCTGGCTCGCTTCGGGCTGAGTTTCGAATCCCTTCATCGTGCGGGAGAGTGATCCCCCAGAACTGAACGACGCTGGGTCGGATGTCCCCCGCAGAGACACCCACCTACCCCGCGACCGGCGTCCAGATGACCTCGTCGATATGCCTTGCGCCTGTCGCGAGCAGCACCAGCCGGTCGAAGCCGAGCGCGACGCCGGAGGCCTCGGGCATGATCGAGAGGGCGGCGAGGAAATCCTCGTCGAGCGGGTAGCGTTCGCCGTAGACGCGCTCCTTCTCGTCCATTTCGGCCACGAAGCGACGGCGCTGTTCGGCCGCGTCGGTGAGTTCGCCGAAGCCGTTGGCGAGCTCGACGCCGCAGCAATAGAGCTCGAAGCGCTCCGCGACGCGCGGGTCGTGCGCGGTGGGCCGCGCAAGGGCCGCCTCGGCGGTCGGGTATTCGCACAGGACAGTTGCGGCGCCGATGCCGAGATTGGGTTCGATCTTCTCGACCATGACGCGGGAGAACAGGTCGGCCCAGGTGTCGTCGGGCGCGGTGCGGATGTTTTGGGCGGCGACCAAGGCGTGGAGCGCGTCGCGGTCGGTCGATCCGTCGGCGCGGATCGAGGCCATCAGGTCGATGCCGGCGTGGCGGGCAAACGCGTCCCGCACGGTGAGCCGCTCTGGGGGCGCGAACGGATCGGCCTCGCGGCCGCGGAAGGAGAAGCGCGTAGTGCCGGCGCGGGTGGCGGCGAGCGCGAGGAAGGCGGCACAGTCGTCCATCAGCACGTCGTAGGGCTCGCCCACGCGATACCACTCGACCATGGTGAACTCGGGCGAATGCAGCGCGCCGCGCTCGCGGTTGCGGAAGACTTTTCCGAAAGAGAAGATGCGGCGTTCGCCGGCCGCGAGCAGCTTCTTGCAGGAGAATTCGGGCGAGGTGTGCAGGTGGAGCGGCGAGCGCGCGCCGCCGGTCGAGATGGCCTCGGTCGAGAAGGCCGACAGATGCGCCTCGTTGCCGGGCGAGACCTGCAGGATGGCGGTGTCGACCTCGACGAAGTCGCGCGCGACAAACCAGGCGCGGATGTCGGCGGCAATGGCGTTGCGGGCGATGAGCCGAGGCCGGCGGTCGGCGTGGACGTGGGGTGTCCACCAGGGCGAGGCGGCGGTCATACGAATGTCTCGACCGACGTCATCCTCGGCCTTGAGCCGAGGATCTGCCAGCTGTGGCGATTTCCAAAGGCGGTGCGACAGCGCTCTAGGGCCAGGCCGCGGCGTGGACTTGCGCAGGGCAGTAGATCCTCGGGACAAGCCCGAGGATGACGGCGACGGGCTCGAGGATGACGGCGAGAGCGGGTGGGCTGCGGATGCGAAAAATCCCGCCCCGGCTGGCAAGTCGGCGCAAGATGGGCTAGAGCGCGGGGAAACGCGCAGGGCGCGCCGAGACGATTTCGAGGGTTGAGCATGGTGAAGGTGATTGCGAGTTCGCTCCGCAAGGGCAATGTCGTCGAGAAGGACGGCAAGCTGTATTCGATCCTCTTCGCCGAAAACATCCACCCCGGCAAGGGCACGCCGGTGACGCAGCTCGACATGCGCCGCATCTCCGATGGCGTGAAAGTATCGGAACGCTACCGCACGACCGAGCAGGTCGAGCGCGCGCTGGTCGAGGACCGGCCCTACAACTACCTCTACCAGGATGGCGAGGGCTTCCACTTCATGAACATGGAAACCTACGAACAGGTCGCCGTGACGCCCGACGTGGTCGGCGACTACGCGCCGTACCTGCAGGAGGGCATGCAGGTGACGCTGTCGGTGCATGAGGGCGTGGCGGTGTCGATCGAGCTGCCGCAGCGCGTGACGCTTGAAGTGGTCGACACCGAGCCGGTGACTAAGGGCCAGACGGCGTCGTCGTCCTACAAGCCGGCGATGCTGTCGAACGGCGTGCGCTCCAACGTGCCGCCGCACATCAATGTCGGCACCCGCATCGTGGTGATGACCGCCGACGGCTCCTATGTCGAGCGCGCCAAGGACTGATCTCAGGCCCTACCAGCGCAGGACGAGACGGCCGGCGAGAGCGCCGGCGAGCGTCAATATCCCAATCGCGATCGTGTACCAGACCGCGACGAAGAGCGGCGAGTCGTCGATGCAGTGCGCGGCGTAGAACGTCGCCGCCAGACCTCCCGCAGCCAGCCCGCAGAAGGCGCCGGCAAGCGTCGGCCGCGTCGGCGCTCCGTTGCGCAGCGCGGCGATGAGCATGGCGAGCGGCAAGGCGCCGATCAGCGGAATGAAGGTGAGGCAGACGGCCGAGTTGGTACCGATCAGGCGCGCCATCCGCGCGCCTTCGGGCACGGCGAAGAGTTCCGCGACAACGCCGGCGGCGAGCAGGACCGGCGCGGCGAGGAGAAGTGCCGCGGCGGGAGCGACCGGGGTTCCCGGCCGGGCCACCGCGCGCCAGGCAAGGGCCGCCGCGCCGGCAAGCGCCAGCGTCACCACGAACTTGAACGGGAAGCGCAGCGTCGCGGCGGCCTCGGCGATGTCCGGACGCGGGCCGAGCAGGACGGACCAGACGATGGCGGCGAGCACGGCCGCGAGCGCGAAGCCAATGGCCAGCCGCCGGCCGAGCCGGGCGGCGTCCGCGGCGGCGTCCCGCGACAATGCGCGAATGAGGCTTTGCGTGTCCATCTAGCGTCGTCCTCTGGCGATGGCGGTGAGACCGCGATGCAGCGCGACGCGCACGGCGGTCTCGTTCATGCCGAACGCCGCCGCCGCCTCGCCGATCGACAGGCCCTCGACGCTGACGGCCGAAACGACCCGGCGCTGGCCGGGCGGCAGTTGTTCCAGCGCCCGCTCGACCTCGCGCGGGCTGGCGGCGTCCTCGACCGGTTCGGCCAGCGTCTCGGCGTAGTCGGCGATGTCGACCTCGACGCGCCGACCCCGGCGCCGCAGGCTGTCGACCAGCTTGTAGCGCGCGATGGCGAAGATCCACGGGCGAACCGGCGCATCCGTGTGCCAAGTGTGGCGCTTGAGATGGATGGCCAAAAGCGTTTCCTGCACGACGTCCTCGACTTCGACGCCGCTCCCGGCATTGCGTCTCGTGACGCCGCGCACCAGCGCGGCCACGCGCGCCAGGAACGCGGCATAGGCCTGCTCGTCGCCGGAAAGCGCTGCCCGGAATAGGCGGGCGAGTTCCGCTTCGTCGGCTTCGGTCAAGACCTTCTCATCCCATCTTCGTCGGGCGGCGGCATTTGTTACACGCCGCGCGGCGGAATTGTCACGGGGCTTCTCACGCAGGCATCACGAAAGCGTGCTTGCGAGGACGTGTAACGCCGCGGCCCCCCGCAGCGAAGTCACTGTCATGGAGCGCATGACGCGTTCCATCCAGGACTTCCAGAGGAGTAGACTATGAACCGTCAGACAATCGCTCTCGCCCTTGCCGGCTCGCTCGCCAGCGCCTTCGCCACCGTCGCTTTCGCGGCTCCGCTGCCCGCCGAGAAGATGGTGGGGATGGAGAAGTGTTACGGCATCGCGCTGAAGGGCCAGAACGACTGCGCCGCGGGCGCAGGCACCACCTGCGCCGGCACCTCGACCATGGACTACCAGGGCAATGCCTGGAAGGCCGTTCCGGCCGGCACCTGCACCACGATGGACGTCAACGGTCACAAGGGCATGCTCGAGCCGATGAAGGGCTGATGCCTCCCGGGTGGGACCGGCGAGGCAAGACTGCGCCGGTCCCGCCCAAGCCCTCATGGGCGACTGCCCGATGCGAACCGCATAAAGGAAGCGAGAAACCCGCCATGCCGTACGAGCCCCTGCACGCTTCCAGGCTGCCGCCCCGCGCCGGCGTCGGCTTCAAGTCCGAGCACTATGCGGACATCATGGAAACCGCGCCCGATATCGGCTTCTTCGAGGTCCACGCGGAGAACTACATGGGCGAGGGCGGCATGCCGCATCGTATGCTGGCCGAACTGTCGGCGCGCTACGCGCTGTCGCTTCACGGCGTCGGCCTGTCGATCGGCGCGACGCGGCCTCTGGACAAGGCGCACCTGGCGCGGCTGCGCCGGCTGATCGACCGCTACAAGCCGCAATCGTTTTCCGAGCACCTGGCCTGGTCGACCCACGACACGGGCTTCCTCAACGACCTCCTGCCGCTGCCATATACGCCGGAGACGCTGGCGCGCGTCGCCGACCATGTCGACGAGGTGCAGCAGGCGACCGGCCGGCAATTGCTGCTGGAGAACCCGTCGACCTATGTCCTGTTCGAGGAGAGCTCCATCGACGAGATCGAGTTCCTCGACGCGGTCGCCGAGCGCACCGGCTGCGGCCTGCTGCTCGACGTCAACAATGTGATGGTCTCGGCCGTCAATCACGGGCTCGACCCGCTCGCCTATATCGACCGCTTCCCGGTCGCCCGCGTCGGCGAGATCCACCTCGCCGGATACGACGAAACGGTCGATGGCGC
This sequence comes from Mesorhizobium sp., assembly GCF_024710845.1. Taxonomy (GTDB): domain Bacteria; phylum Pseudomonadota; class Alphaproteobacteria; order Rhizobiales; family Rhizobiaceae; genus Mesorhizobium_A. The sequence continues at coordinate 61,531 of NZ_JANJTZ010000041.1, read as the reverse complement.
CGGCGACCGACTGCTGATCGACGCGCACGGCTCGCGGGTCAGGGAAGACGTCTTCGCGCTCTACCGCCACACGGTTGGCCGCTGCGGCCCGGTGGCGACGCTGATCGAATGGGACAACGACGTGCCGGGCTTCGCTGTCCTCTACGACGAGGCCCGCCGCGCCGACGACGTGCTGGCCGAAGAGGCAGCGCGGCACCCGCTGCCGAGGAGGGCATGAGCATGGGTCACGCGGCGACCGAGGCCGCCTTCGCGGCGGCGCTCCTGGACCCGGCGCTGCCGCCGCCGGCGGGCCTGACCACCGCGCGCGGTGCGCCGGACGCGAAGCGTTTCGCCGTCTATCGCAACAATGTTGTTGTCGGCCTGCGCACGGCACTGGCGACGCGCTTTCGCGTCGTCGAGCGGCTGGTGGGCGAGGAGTTCTTCGCGCTGATGGCGCGCGCTTACATTGCCGGCACGACGCCCACCTCGCCGCTGCTCTTCGCCTATGGCGACGATTTGCCGGATTTCATCGAAGGGTTCGCCCCCGCGGCTTCGGTCCCCTACCTCGCCGACGTGGCGCGGATCGAGGCGGCGGTGACACGCGCCTACCACTCCAAAGATTCCGAGCCGCTTGGGATCGCGCAACTGGCCGCACTGCCGCCGGAGACGCTGGGGGATGTGAGGCTTGCGCCGCATCCGGCGGCGACGCTCGTGCGCTCGCGCTTTCCGGTGGGCAGCATCTGGCAAGCGCATCAACACGAGGCCGTGGCGCCTGTCTCGGCGCCGGGTGGCGAGGCGGTGCTGGTCGTCCGTCCGGGCCTCGAGGTCGGCGTCCACATCCTGCCGTCCCGCGACGCAGTCTTCGCCGGTGCCCTGCTTGAGGGCGCGGCGTTGGGAGACGCCGCCGCGCAGGCGCTGGCAGCCGACGAGAGCTTCGATTTCGGTGCAGCGCTGGTGGGGCTTGCGGGTCTCGGCGCATTTGCCGGCACGGTTACGATCGACAAGGGAGACAAGGATGACGGACATGGTTGAGGCGACCGCCGGTGGCGGCGATAAGGTGTTGGCAATGGTACGGCGCGCCGAGACCCTGATCGCGGCGATCCCCGCCGCGCTGCCGCTGCTCGCGCTCCGGCTGGCACTGGCGGTACCGTTCTACAAGTCGGGGCTGACCAAGTGGGACGGATTCCTGCAACTGTCGGGCGGCGCGCAATACCTGTTCGGGCAGGAGTTCAAGCTGCATATCTTCGGCATGCAATACCCCTACCCGTTCCCGACCGCATCGGCCTATGCCGCGGGCATCGCCGAGATCGTGCTGCCGGTCCTGCTGGTGCTCGGCCTCGGCACGCGTTTCGCCGCGCTTGCCCTGCTCGCGATGACGGCGGTGATCCAGATCACCGTGCCGGAAGGCTGGGCCAACTTCCATCTGCCCTGGGCGGCGATGGCGCTGACGCTCGCGGTTTACGGCGGCGGCGCGCTGTCGCTCGACCGGCTTCTCGGCCTCGGCTGCGCGAAGACCTGAGAGGCGCGCCCTTGAGGGCGCGCCTTCGCCTGAGGTCAGGCGGGGAGACGACGCCCGTAGTCGGCGTGCAGCCTCTGCCAGCCGGACCAGAACTCGGCTCCGGCCATGCCGTTGGCCCGGGCGACGAGGATGTCGAGATGCATGTGCCAGCCGGCGGCGACCTTGAGCAGCGTGTCGCGGTCCGGCAGCCGGCGGTGGGTCACCGTCAGCATCACCTTTGAGCCTTGCCGTTCGAGATCGAAGGAGACGTCGCCGCTTCCCTCCCAGGTGAAAACAAGCCGGTTGGGCGGGTCGACCTCGACGATGCGGCTCGCCATGCGCATCTCTTCCGAAAAGCCTTCCGGCCGCTTGCCCGGCGGATCGGACAGTTCGTCGTTGCGCCAGACGAATTCGAAGCCGGAGCCGGGCTTCATCTCCATGTCGCCGGCGGCGAGCCACTGGCGGCGCAGGCCGCTGTCGGTGAGATAGGCCCAGACCCGCTCGATCGGTCCAGGCAGCAGGCGCTGGATCGTCAGCGTATTGGGCGCGACCAGCGTGCCGTAGTCGTCGCGGAAGGCGAGATTATTCATCGCAGTTCTCCTTGGGGTGAGAGGATAGGGCCGGTTTGTCTCATCGAGAAGCCGGTCGAGCGCCTCGAGGCGTTCGGTCCAGAAGCGCCCGGTTGAATCGCGCCATTCGGCTGCTGCGGAGGCGCGTGTCGTTTCCCCGCGTGGCGTGAAGGGTTTGATGTTGCCCGAAGGGTCGTATTCAACCATACGGTATAATAAAAAGCGGATTGGCTCGAGAGTCAACCGATTGGTTTAATAATCGTCCCGACCGTACTTTTTGCCGCCCTGCGGAAAAGTCGTTCCCGGAAAGTCGGTCTTCCGCGATCGGGCAGGTCGATTAACGTCGCCTGGCGCACGAATGGAGGAAGGCCGATGGACGTCGCCGCCGGACAAACCGAAACTGCAAGCTCTCCGGGCGCCACCGAAATGCATCCGAACCAGCCGGCGTCGGCTTGCGGGCGCGACTGCTCGACCTGCCCGAAGCGGGTCGAGTGCCCGCTCTCGACCCTTTGTCCCGAAACGAAAGAGGGCGGCCGCGCGTGACAGCGCGACCGCCCGTCATGGCTGCGGCGGGATCAGACGGCGAGCCAGGCGCCGGTGAAGTCCTGCTCGTAGGCCTGGTGCATCTGGTAGCCGTTAAGGTTCGGGTTCATGTGGCAGAACAGCTTGCGCCAGTAGGGCTGCACGATGATGCCGGAGTCCTGCAGCCGCGTTTCGAGTTCCTTCATCAGCGGCCGGCGCTGGTCGGCGTCGGCGATCGCGTTGGCCTTCTCGATCAGCGCGTCGAAGTCGGGATCGGAGAAGCCGGTCTCGTTCCAGGCGGTGCCGGTCTTGTAGGCGAGCGCGTAGGTCTGGATGCCGAGCGGCCGCGCGTTCCAGTTGGTCGTCGCCAGCGGATATTTCGTCCAGTCGTTCCAGAACGAGCTTTCCGGAATCACGGTGCGCTTCACCTTGAAGCCGGCGTCGCGCATCTGCTGGGCGGCGGCGTCGGAGCTTTCCTTGCGGTAGTCGGCCTCGACCGAGATGATCTCGAACTCGTGGTCGAGCTGGCCGGCTTCCGTCAGCAGCGCCTTGGCTTTTGCGATGTCGCGCTTGATCGGCGGCAACTCGGCATATTCGGGATGCATCGGGCCGACATGGTGGTTCTGCGCCACTTCGCCCTGGCCGTCGATGCCGAGCTTCATCACGGCGTCGTTGTCGATGGCGAGCTGGATGGCATTGCGCACGCGCTTGTCGTCATAAGGCTTGGCGTTGACGTTGGTGCGCAGCACGATCGTCGCAGCCGTGACGATCTCCGACTTCTTCATGCCCATATTGTCGAGCGCGCCGACATCGTAGGACTGAGTCTGGGCGGTGAGGTCGATCTCGCCGGATTCCATCGCGGCGAGCGTCGGGGCGGTGTCTGTGCCGTAGTCGATCCAGTCGATGCCGTCGAGATGGACGTTGCCGCCCCACCAGGAGCCGTCGGGCCGCTTGCGCACGGAAGCGCGGACGCCGACGTCAAGCGCCGTGAGTTCGAACGGACCGGTGCCGATCGGCGCCTGCGACAGCGTCGCCGTGGACGCGTCGAAGCCGCGATGGACGATGAGCGCCGGATAATCGGTCATTGCCGGGATGATGGTGATGTCGGGCCTGGAGAGTTTCAGCACCACCGTATGCGCGTCGCGCATCTCGATGGCGCCGGCCCGCGCCTTCTTGGTGTCGGGATCGATCAGCGAACCCATGCGGCCGGCCATCGAATTGCCGGCAACCTCCTTCTCGCACCAGCGGGTGATGTTGAAGACGACATCCTCGGCGGTGAAGTCGTCGCCGTTCGACCACTTCACGCCCCTGCGCGCGTGGAGGACATATTCGGTGGCGTCCGCGTTGACCTCCCAGCTCTCGAGCAGCATCGGCTTGAAGGTGAAGTCCGGCTTCCAGCGCACCAGAGGCTCGATGAACTGCATGGCGATGTTGCCCATCTGCGAAGTCTTGAACAGGCGCGGATCCTCCAGCGCCATGACCTGCATGGAGACGCGCACCACGCCACCCTTCTTCGGCTCCCCGGCCGCGGCGACGGCGGGCGCGGCAAGTCCGGCCAGCGCATGGGCGGCGGCCGTCGAGGCGCCGAGCGCGCTGGCGGTCGCCAGGAACTCGCGGCGATTCATGCGTCCCTCGCGGGCGTCGCTCGCGTACATCGCGATCGCGGGGTGAAGCTTACATGTCATTCAGTATCTCCCTCTGTTGATTTCCTGCTCGAACCCGTCGGACAGTGTGCCCGCAAGGCAGCCCGCGCCGGCTGCCGGAAGTCTCGTGGAGGTTGATGTGAACCTGCTCACCGCGATGAAGGTCTACGACCGCGTCTGCACGCTCGGCAGCCTGTCGGCGGCGGCGCGCGACCTCGGCATGTCGAACACGGCGGTCAGCCGGATGCTGAAGGAGCTGGAGGACGATCTCGGAGTTCGCCTGCTCAACCGCACGACGCGCCGGATGAGCCCGACGGAAGCGGGTCGCGACTACGCCGAGCGGGTGAAAGTGCTGCTGGCCGAGGTGGAGGAGCTGCAGGACCAGACGCGCCGGCTCGATCGCGGCACCCGCGGCCTCTTGCGCATCTCCTGCTCGAACGTGCTCGCCTATACGCGCATCACGCGCCTGATCCCGCGCTTCCTGGAGGAGAACCCGCTGGTCTCGGTCGAGTTCAACCTGACGTCGCGCCACGTCGTGGGCATCGTCGAGGAAGGCTACGACGTCGCCATCCGCTTCGAAGCGCAGAACGATTCCGAGATCGTCGCCCGCCAGCTCGGCACCGTCCGGAACTATGTCTGCGCGACGCCCGCCTATCTTCAGCGCAGCGGCCGGCCGGAGCATCCGCGCGACCTGGCGAACCATTCCTGCGTTCTGTCGAACTTTGCCCGGAGGCTGGGGTCGTGGCCTTTCTCCGGCCCCGACGGGCGATTCTCGGTGCCGGTGAAGGGCCGGGTGTCGACCAACAGCGTCGAGGCGGCCTACCAGATGACGATGTCGGGCTTCGGCATCGGCAACCTGCCGAGCCTGCTCGTCGCCCCGGCGATCGCCGACGGCCGGCTCGAGCCGCTGCTCGAGGAGTTCAGGCCGGCTTCCAGCCCTATCTACGCGCTCTACCCGCACCGGACCTACGTGGCCATGAAGGTGCGGGCATTCGTCGACTTCCTCATGCGAGAGCTCTCCCCCGATCTCGATTGATAGAATGCGCGGTCAACCGGCGGCCGTGAGCTTGGCGCCTGCCGTCTTCGCTTCGTCCGTCCACTCTTCCTCGACATAGAACGGGCCCGGGTTTTCCCGGAGCTGTTCGTATTTGCAGATCTCGGGTTCGGACCCGAGCGGAATGGAGCGGCCGTCGCGGAAGGCCCATTCGCCGCGCTCCGGCGAATCCTCGGCGCGCACATAGCTGTCGATCTGGAGGATGCGCGGCTCGGTCGAGACGTTGGGGCCGGACCCGTGGATGGTGAACAGCGTCCACAGCGCCAGGTCCCCCGGCTCCATCTCCAGCTGCACGACCTCGGACGGGTCGATGCCGACCGCCTTCAGCTCGGAGCCCTGTTCGACATTGCCGACCATGATGCCGCCGTCTTCCGACAGGCCGAGATAGCCGCGCCTGTGGTGGCCGGGCACGACCTTCAGCGCGCCGTTGGACGCGTCCTGGCGGTTGAGCGCGAGGCCGGTGTTGAGCGAGTAGCGATCGAGATTGGCAAACAGCTCAGGCCGGGTGCGGAAGCGCACGTCCTGGTGCATGCGGTAATAGGTGTATTTGCCGCCGGGCGCCTTCCAGTGCAGCTGGTTGGCCATCTGCTTGATGTCGGGCCCGAGCAGCGGCGCCAGCACCTCGAACATCTTCTGGCTGCGGCGGGCGGCCTCGAACACCGGGTTGATCCGCGAGAACCAGTGCGCCTGCGGCACCGTCCGCCGCCCGTTGCCGGGATCGTTGATCACTTCGAAATAGAGGTTCCCGTCGCGATAGGTTGCGTGGTGCTTGAGCCCCTCGGCGTAGACCTTCTCGCTTTCGCGGCGCAGCTCGGCGACCTCGTCCTTGTCGAGAAAGCCGCGGATGACGGCGTAGCCATTCTCGCGCAGTTCAACCACATGCTGGGTATTCATCGTCATTCCTCGCGCCATCGCTGGACGCGGCCCTCTCGCCGGCCGCCGGTTCCCGATGAATGGGAGGATATCGCCGCTTCGCGGAGCGAGTAGGCGCGGAATCAGGCAACGACTTTCCCGGATTTCGGGAAGATGCCATCGCGCGTGTTGCGCACCTGACGACGCCTCACCGGCAGCCATGCATGAAACGCGTCGCTGTCATGCGCAAATGACGCGGCGGGAGCGGCGCGGCACAATTGTTTCATAAGCATGCTCATTATATATCCCACTCATGACAAACGACGAAACCGACAGGTTGGGCCTTCTGGTCCATGATGTGGCGCGGCTGATCCGCCGCCGCTTCGAGGCGAAGGCGTCCGGGTCTGGACTGTCCGCGGCGCAGTGGCGGCTCCTGGTGCGCGTGGCCAAGGAGCCGGGCATCGCCCAGGCGCGGCTGGCCGAACTGCTCGAGATCGAGCCGATCAGCGTGTCGCGGCTGGTCGACCGGATGGAAGAGGGCGGCTGGATCGAGCGCCGGCCAGATGCAAACGACCGTCGCGTCCGGCTGATCTTCCCGACCGGAAAATCGAACGACGCCTACGGCAAGGTGAAATCCATGGCCGGCGAGGTCTACGAGGCCGCCCTGGCGGGTCTTTCGCCAGAGGCGCGCAAGGCCACGATCGATGGCCTGAAGGCCATCATCAGCAATCTGTCCGACGGCGAAGCATCGTCGGGCTGCGCCGGCAGCGGCGAGAAGGCGGCATGACCATGAATGCAGTGACGAAGATCGAAGACGGAAAGCGCGCCGACGCCGGCGTCGCACAGATTGATCTCGAGGCCCCAGCGCACCCTGCCGCGCCGGCCCCGAAGCCGCTCGCCCCGGCGCCCAGACCGCGCCGGGGCGGGCGGATCCTCCTCATGCTGGCCCTGCCGCTGGCGCTCGCCGCGGGCGGCGGCTGGTACTGGATCACCGGCGGCCGCATCCAGGAGACCGAGAACGCCAATCTGCGCCAGGCGCGGGTGACGATCTCCTCGGAAACGGCCGGACGCATCGTCGACCTCAGGATCGCCGACAATATGGTGGTGAAAGAGGGCGACGTGCTCTTCGCCGTCGATCCCGAGCCCTATCGCATCGCGCTGGCGCAGGCCGATGCGGCACTGGCGCAGGCTCGGCTCCAGGTCGAGCAGCTTCGCGCCGCCTATGGCCAGGCCGAGACGCAGGTCAAGACCGCCGAGGGCGAAGTGAGGTATTTCACCGAGCAGCTCGACCGCCAGCGGGAACTCTCCGGCAAGGGCGTGGCAACCAAGGCGGCGCTGGATTCGGCCGCCCGCGACCTGCTCAAGGCACAAGACGCAAAGGCGGCGGCCGACGACGCGATCCTAAGCGCACGCGCCGCCCTTGGCGGCGATCCGACGATCGCGACCGACGGCCACCCGGCCGTGATGGCAGCGCTCGCCGCGCGTGAAAAGGCGGCTTACCAGCTTTCGCAGACCACGGTGCGCGCTCCGGCCGCCGGCATCGTCAGCCAGGCGTCGTCGTTCAAGTTGGGCCAGTTCGTGACCGCGGGCACGTCGCTGTTCAGTCTGGTCGAGACCGGCGACGTCTGGATCGAGGCGAACTTCAAGGAAACACAACTCACGCACATGAAGGTCGGACAGAAAGCCGAGGTGACGCTCGACACTTATCCCGACCGACCGCTGACGGCGACCATCGACTCGATCGGCGCCGGCACCGGGGCGGAATTCTCGCTGTTGCCGGCGCAGAACGCGACCGGCAACTGGGTGAAGGTGACGCAGCGCATCCCCGTGCGCCTCAAGGTGTCGTCTGAAGACGCCGAACTGCTCCTGCGCACCGGCATGAGCGCGACGGTTTCCGTAGACACCGGCGTCAGCCGCGGCTTCGGCGACCTTATCCCGAGCGCGTTCGCGGGACAGGCGAAGAGGTAGGCGCGCCGTCGGCGCATCGGACATCCCGCCATGACCACGCCAGCCCCCTTCAAGGAAGTGCCGCATCGCGGCCTGATCACGATCGCCATCATGCTGGCGACGATCATGCAGGTGCTGGACACGACCATCGCCAACGTCGCGCTGCCGACGATGACGGGCGATCTCGGCGCCAGCCAGGATACGATCAACTGGGTGCTGACCTCCTACATCGTGGCGGCGGCGATCATGACGCCGGTGACCGGCTGGCTCGCCGACCGGTTCGGCCGGCGCGAGCTGTTCCTCGTCTCGATCGTCGGTTTCACCATCACCTCGATGTTCTGCGGCCTGTCCTGGAGCCTGGAGAGCATGGTCGCGTTCCGCGTGTTGCAGGGCCTGTTCGGCGCGGCGATCGTGCCGCTGTCGCAGACCTTCCTGCTCGACATCAATCCGAAGGAGCGCCACGGCTCGGCGATGGCGGTCTGGGGCGCGGGCATCATGGTCGGCCCGATCATCGGGCCGACACTTGGCGGCTGGCTGACCGAGGCGGCCAACTGGCGCTGGGTGTTCTTCATCAACCTGCCGGTCGGCATCCTCGCCTTCCTCGGCTGCGCCGGCTATCTGCCGCGCATTCCGCGCCGGCTGCGCGGCTTCGACTTCTTCGGCTTTGCCATGCTGTCGCTCGGCGTCGGCGCGCTGCAGCTGATGCTCGACCGCGGCGGCGAGGTGGACTGGTTTTCCGCGGTCGAGATCTGGATCGAGCTCGGGCTCGCATTGACCGGCTTCTGGGTGTTCGTCACCCATCTCGCCACCGGCCGCGACACGTTCATCGATCCGCGTATCTTCGCCGACCGCAACTTCGTCACCGGCCTGGTCTTCATCTTCGTCATCGGCATCATCCTTTTGGCGAGCCTGGCGCTGCTGCCGCCGATGCTGTCGCAGCTGTTCAACCATTCGACGGTTCTCACCGGCCTGATCATGGCGCCGCGCGGGGTGGGCACGATGATCTCGATGATCCTCGTCGGCCGGCTGGTGCAGAAGGTCGACGCGCGCATCCTCGTCGTCACGGGCCTGCTGCTGACCGCCTGGTCGCTCCACGACATGGCCGGCTTCTCGCCGCAGATGGACGACACGCTGATCATCTGGTCCGGCGTCATCCAGGGGCTGGGGCTGGGCCTCGTCTTCGTCCCGCTCTCGACGATCGCCTTTGCCACACTGGAGCCACGCTTCCGCACCGATGCGGCGGCGCTGTTCAGCCTCGTGCGCAACATCGGCTCGTCGATCGGCATCTCGATCTGCACCGTGCTTCTGACGCGCAACGTGCAGATCAACCATGCCGAGCTGTCGGCCGCGATCTCGCCGTTCAATCCGAATCTCGTGGCGATGTCGCCGGCCGCCGCGCAGGGAAACCCGGCGGCGCTGTCGCAGATCGACCAGCTGGTAAACAGCCAAGCGCTGATGATCTCCTATGTCAACGACTTCAAGGCGATGATGCTGGTGACGCTGCTGGCTATCCCGCTGGCGCTCTTACTGCGCAGGCCGCGCGCGGCGGCGCCCGGCGCCGCCGCGGCGGTGCACATGGATTGATGCGCGGCAATCCGCCGCGAAGGCGTTTGTCGGAGTTCCACTAACGTTTCATTGAACCCCTCCGGCCCGAGGAGGTAAGATGCGTTTGCGTAGGATCGACGGCAACATGCATCAAAGGCTGCAGAAACGTGCGACGGACAGGGCGAATGCCCTGGGCTCGCGCGTGCTTTGCGCGCTGTTTGCGATCATGGCGCTGTGCGCCACGCCGCTCGGCACGGGTGAACTCTTCGCCGCCGAGAGCCACGTCTACGAACGCAAGAACGGCGACCTGCGCGAGGGCGACCTGCCCCTGCGCTTCGCCATGCAGGGCGGCCCCGCCCTGGCGTTCGAGACCGTCGAGGAACCGGAACGGCCGACGCTGTCCCCGGTCCTTCTCGACGACGGACCGGCCGCTATCGCCGCCGTAGCACCGCTCGACGGCGGCGAGACGGGCGTCGTACCGGCGGCCCAGCAGCGGCCCGCCATCCCCGGCAGGCCGGACGCCGGCTTCCAGGCCCGCGCGCCGCCGCGCGCGTGACCTCGCGTCGCCGGCAGGCTCCGGCGATCTTCTTACATTTCCCAGACCGTCCACCGAGGCAGACCGGCATCCCAAGGGCCCGTCGGCCCGCATATGAAAGGCAGTACCATGGCCAAGACCCATCCGCTCGGCTTCCGCATCGAACGCCACCTGAAGGAAGCGCTCGTCCGCGCCGCGAAAGACGACCACAGGTCCGTCTCGTCGCTGACCGAGATCCTGATTGAGAAGTGGCTGAAGGAAAAGGGATATATCGGCGAGGAGCTTAAGGAGAGGGCCTCCTGACGCTCGTCGATGATTTGACGACGATTGTAACGTTTCTCATACGATCGTCGTCAGACCAAAGTCATACAACCAAAGCTGATCTATAAATACTTGAAAAGAGTCGTATGACTGCCCCGTTCAATTGAGTGGCGTGCTGCGGGCAATTCGCCCGCGCCGCCGGAACGGGAGGTAAACATGGCAATGGCATCGACCGCCGGCACAGTCCGGCAGGGCATGACGCGGGAGGAGAAGAAGGTCATCTTCGCCTCCTCGCTCGGCACCGTCTTCGAATGGTACGACTTCTATCTCTACGGATCGCTCGCGGCCTTCATCGGCGCGACCTTCTTCAGCCAGTATCCTGAGGCGACGCGCAACATCTTCGCGCTGCTGGCCTTCGCGGCGGGCTTCCTGGTGCGCCCCTTCGGCGCGCTGGTGTTCGGCCGCATCGGCGACCTCGTCGGCCGCAACTACCCCTTCCTCGTCACCATCCTGATCATGGGCCTGTCGACCTTCCTGGTCGGCCTCCTGCCCGGGTCGGCCTCTATCGGCATCGCCGCCCCGATCATCCTGATCGCGCTGCGCATGCTGCAGGGTCTGGCGCTCGGCGGCGAGTATGGCGGCGCGGCGACCTATGTCGCCGAGCACGCTCCCGACAACCGCCGCGGCTTCTACACCTCGTGGATCCAGACGACGGCGACGCTCGGCCTGTTCCTGTCGCTGCTGGTGATCCTGGCGGTGCAGACCTTGCTCAGCAAGGAAGACTTCGCATCCTGGGGCTGGCGCGTTCCGTTCCTGATCTCGTTCGTCCTGCTCGGCATTTCGGTCTGGATCCGGCTTTCGCTGAGCGAATCGCCCGCCTTCCAGAAGATGAAGGACGAGGGCAAGGGCTCCAAGGCGCCGCTGACGGAAGCCTTCGGCACCTGGAAGAACGCCAAGATCGCGCTGCTCGCCCTGTTCGGCCTCACCGCCGGCCAGGCCGTCGTGTGGTATTCCGGCCAGTTCTACGCGCTGTTCTTCCTGCAGAACGTGCTCAAGGTCGATGCGGTGTCGGTCAACATCATGATCGCGGTCGCGCTGGCGTTCGGCACCCTGTTCTTCGTCGTGTTCGGCTGGCTGTCCGACAAGATCGGCCGCAAGCCTATCATCATGGCCGGCCTGCTGCTGGCGATCCTGACCTACTTCCCGCTGTTCAAGGCGCTGACCGTCGCGGCCAACCCGGCTCTGGCAACGGCGCAGGCCACGACGCGGGCGACCGTGACCGCCGCTCCGGGGGACTGCAAGTTCCAGTTCAATCCCGTCGGCACCGCCAAGTTCACCACCTCCTGCGACATCGCGACGGCGTACCTGACGCGCAACTCGGTGCCTTATGACGTGGTTCAGACGGCGGCTGCGGGCACGGCGGCGACGGTGAAGATCGGTGAGACGACCATTACGTCCTATGACGCGATTGCCGCGGGCGACAAGGCGGCCGGCCTCGGCAATGCCTTCAACAAGTCGGTCAACCTCGCGCTCCACGATGCCGGCTATCCGCTGGTGCGCGGCGCGGCGACCGTGGCCGACCAGAAGCTCGACGCCTTCGTCGCGGCCAATCCGGAAGTGAAGCTCGACGCCGCCGCGATCCGCGCCGGCGAGAAGAAGACGGTGCCCGTCGCGCAGGCGATCAAGGACAAGCTCGTGACCGCCGAAGACGCGGCGGGAGCGACCGAGATCACGACCTATTCGGTCCCCGCCGCCGGCGCCTTCACGATGGTGGCGGACCCGGCAGCCGTGAACTGGCCGATGGTCATCGCGATCCTGTTCGTGCTGATCGTCTACGTGACGATGGTCTACGGCCCGATCGCGGCCATCCTGGTCGAGATGTTCCCGACCCGCATCCGCTACACCGGCATGTCGCTGCCCTACCATATCGGCAACGGCTGGTTCGGCGGCCTCTTGCCGGCGACCGTCTTCGCGATGAGCGCGGCGGCCGGCGATATCTACTACGGCCTCTGGTATCCGATCGCGATCGCGGCGATGAGCTTCGTCATCGGCATGCTCTTCGTGAAGGATACGCTCGGCACCAGCCTGCACGCCAAGGACTGACGCGCGGGATCATGCACTGACGAAAGGCCCCGGCGGGCGACCGCCGGGGTTTTTCTTTGGAGCGAACCTCTTCCGGCATGCGGACAGCCGATATAGCGTCGCGCCATGCGCTCCTCCAAAACCATCCATGTCATCTCCTGCCATGCCGAGGGCGAGGTCGGCGACGTGATCGTCGGCGGCGTGGCGCCGCCTCCAGGCGAGACGCTGTGGGAACAGAGCCGTTTCATCCACCGCGACGGGACCTTGCGGAATTTCGTGCTGAACGAGCCGCGCGGCGGCGTTTTCCGGCATGTCAACCTGCTGGTGCCGGCGAAAGATCCGCGCGCGGCGATGGGCTTCATCATCATGGAGCCGGCGGATACGCCGCCGATGTCGGGTTCCAACTCGATCTGCGTCGCCACCGTGCTGCTCGATTCGGGCATCGTGCCGATGCAGGAGCCGGTGACGCGGCTGACGCTGGAAGCGCCGGGCGGACTGGTCGCGGTGGAGGCACAGTGCCGGAACGGCAAGGCCGAGCGGATCACCGTCACCAATCTGCCCTCCTTCGCCGACCGGCTGGGCGCCAAGCTGGAGGTCGAGGGGTTTGGAACACTGACGGTCGATACGGCCTATGGCGGCGACAGTTTCGTCGTCGTCGACGCCGAGAGGCTGGGATTCGCGCTGGAGCCGGGCGAGGCGCGCGCGCTTGCCGAGGCGGGGATGAGGATCACCGCCGCGGCGGACGAGCAGATCGGCTTCTCGCATCCGGAAAACCCCGACTGGGATCATTTCTCGTTCTGCGCCTTCGCGGGGCCGGTGAGCGGCGAGAGCGGCAGGCTCTCGGGCCGCTCGGCTGTGGCGATCCGGCCCGGCAAGATCGACCGCTCGCCGACCGGCACCGCGATCTCGGCCCGCATGGCCGTGATGCACGCGAAGGGGACGATGAGGGAAGGCGACACGTTCGAGGGCGTATCGCTGATCGACTCGCGCTTCACCGGACGCATCGCCGGCGTGACCCGCGTGGGGGAAAAGCCGGCGATCGTGCCGCAGATCTCTGGCCGCGCCTGGATCACAGGCACACACCAGCTGATGCTCGATCCGGACGACCCGTGGCCGGGGGGCTACAGGCTGTCGGACACCTGGCCGGGAGCACGGTAGCAGCGGCCGGCTTTTGCCCGGCAACGTTCAGAACGCCGTCAGTCCGCCCAGCGACACCAGCGCGACAAAACCGGCACATGCGAAGAACAGGCCGTAGCTGACGTAATCTCCACCCATCGGTTCCATGACGAACTCCTCCAGATTGCGACTGCAATGCGCAGAGGTGGCACCGGGTTCCGCGACCGAGAACGAACAGGGCGTCATTCCGGGTTCCGCTGCGCGGCCCCGGAATGACGGACGTTTGGCCTAGCCGGCGAGGCGGGCGGCCGCGGTCGCGGCGATGGCCTCGGCGAGCGTCAGGCTCCAGCGGCGGCGGAGATAGTCGCGGAAGTCGAAGCAGGGCAGGCCGGGACAGATCTCGAACTCGATAAGATGGACTTCGTCGTCGGGCTCGACGCGGAAGTCCATCGAGAAGACGTCGCGCAGGCCGAGGCCTTCGATCAGCCGCGCGGCAACGGCGCGGATCCTGGCCTCCGCTTCCGGCTGCGTCGCACCGACCTGCTCCAGCACCGGCTCGACATAGACGCCCGACGCCTTCGCCGCGTCGCCGGTCTCGCCGTAGAGAGCGAGGCTGTCTTCCATGGTCTGGAAATCGGCGCCGGACTCGACGAAGACGGCGGCAAGCGCGTCGGGGCCGGCATCCGGCTCGACGGCAAGATAGCTGGCGCGCACGTTGCGGCCCGGCACGTAGGGCTGAACCACCGCGTCGTCGCGATAGGCTTCGAAGATGCGGCGGGAGAGATCGAGGGCATGGTCGAGGGTGGCGGCCCGCGAATCCACCCAGATGCCGATCTTGGAGCCGAGCCGGTTCGGCTTGACGAACCAGCCGAGCGCGGACGGCGGCGGCTCGGCGATCCACCGACCGTCCCGCGCAAGGCCGCAGCCCGGCGTCGGCACGCCGAGCGCGCGCAGCACCGCGCCGGAGCGGAACTTGTCCTGGCACAGCGCGAAAAGCGAATCGTCGCTGCCGATCGTGCGCATGCCGGCGAGACGCGCGAGCGCGGGCGCGGCGCCGCCTCGGTAATAGGCGATGCCGTCGGAGATGGTCCAGACCAGCGTGCGCGCCGGGTCGCGCGCCGCGATGGCCGAGGGTGCGTCGTCGAGTTCGACCGGCGTGAAGGTGACGCCGCGCGCGGCGCAGGCGGCGGCGAAGGCTGGAAGCTCCGGCGGGATGTCGGTCGACTGCGCCAGGTAGGAGGAGATTTCGAGCGCGCGCTGCGCCGAAAAGCCGTGCGCCCGCAGGCGGACCCGGCAGGCTTCCTCCGGTTCGAAGACGAAGAGCAATTCACCGCGCGAGGTCATGGGGACGTCCGTTGCGAGAGGCCGGATCGATGGTGGTCAGCCTGCCCAAGGAGCGCGCCGGCGCGGCGAAAGGCTTGCGGAAAATCGACCATTCGCGCCTGCCCGCGCGACATGCGCGCCTGCTCAGATCAGCACGTCCGGCTCGGCGCGGCCTTTGACCTCTACGTCGAGGAGGTAGAGCATCCCGGCGCCCGGGTCGGCGCGGCGCGCCCCCTCGTCCATGCCCTCGCAGGCGGTGGTGACGGCGAGGCGGGAAAAATCCCTGCCGACGAAGGCGGGGCAGGAGGACTGGGTGGCGGGAACGGCAACGCTGCGCAGATGCGTTCCGTCGGATGCGTAAGCATCGACGCACGAAGATCCCCAGCGCGCGTTCCAGATGACGCCGTCGGCGTCGCACACCGAGCCGTCGATGCCGCCAGGCTTGCCGCGATGGTCGAGCAGCACTTCCGGTTTTCCCGTCGGCAGGCCGGTCAAGGGATCGCAGGCGACGCGGAACAGGATGTTCTTGGCCGTGTCGGCGAAATAGCCGGTCGCGCCGTCGGGGGAAAAGCAGATCGAATTGGGGATGGAAATGTCGGGGAAGAGGATGCGCACCTCGCCCTTGCGGAACCAGTAGATGGCGCCGGCGTGCTTCTCGGCCTTCTTGCCCATCGTGCCGGCCCAGACCGAGCCGCAGGGATGGGCGCGCGCGTCGTTGGAGCGGGTCGCCGGGTTGTCGGCCTCGACAGGCGTGTGGAGGGTGAGTTCGCCGGTGGCGCGGTCGCGGATGTGGAAACCCGTTTCGGTCCAAAGGAGCTGGCGGCCGGCGTCGATGCGGAACAGGGCGCTGGCCATCAGCGGCAGGTCGTGGACGAGCGTCTTGCCGTGAGGATACGTCTTCTCCAGCAGCCGCCGCCCGAGGATGTCGAACCAATAGATCGTGTCGGTCGCCGCGTCGTAGGTCGGACCTTCGCCGAGATTGCAGACGATGTCGGAGAGTGTCGTCGCTCTACTCATGCCGTCCCCCGAAGACCGCGTCGTAGGCGGCGACCGCGGCCTTCGCGCGCTTGCCTACCTCCACATGGTCGAGACCAGGCTTGTAGAGGCTGGAGCCGAGGCCGAAGGCGGTGACGCCGACTTTCGCATAGGCCGCGAAATCGGTGTCCGACACGCCGCCAACGACGCCGACAACCACCTCGCGCGGCAAGACCGCCTTGAGCGCCGAGATGCCGGCTGGGCCGAGCACGCTGGCCGGGAAGAACTTCAGTGCCGAGGCGCCGGAATGATGCGCGAGGAAGGCTTCGGTGGCGGTGAAGACGCCGGGCATCGTGACCATGCCGAAACTGCTCGCGCGAGCGAGGATGTCGGGATCGACATTGGGCGAGACGAGCAGTTGCCCGCCGGCTTCGTGCAGGCATTCGACGTCGTCCGCTCTGACCACCGTGCCCGCCCCGACCAGCGCCAGGGGCAACCGTTTCGCAAGCGTTTCGATCGAGCGGAAAGGATCGGGGGAGTTGAGCGGCACCTCGATCGCGTCGATGCCGGCCTCGTGGATCGCCTCGCCGATGCCGGCGATCTCGCGGGGCGTCACGCCGCGCAGGATGGCGACGAGATCGCGCTTGAGCTTGGGCCAGGGGACGGTCGTGCTCATGCGGAGGCTCCCGAAAGGTAGAGCCGGCGGCCGGCCTCGAACAGGCCCTTGCGCACCGCGGCGTCGGCATCGACGAGATTGACCAGGAGGCCGGCGGTGGCCAGCGCCGCCGCATAGCGCTTCGCCATGCCGCCGGAAGCGACGAGCGTGACGACATGCATGCCGGGGGATGCGGACACCGCACCCGCGATCTCGGCGCCGATCAGCAGGCCTGACAGCGTCGCCGCGGCATCCCCGGCCGGGACATTGCCAAGCAGCCCGCCGGCGCGGATGGCGAAAAGCGCGGAAGTGAGGCGTTCGGGATGCGCCAACATTTCCTCGAGGGCAGTCTTGAAAGCGGCCGCCGTCGGAGCGCCGGCATCCGGCGCATCGCCGAGCGAATGGCGAAGGATGGACTGGCTGGCGAGCACGTGGAACAGTTCGCCGGTCATGGCGGTATGGAAGCTGGCGACCGCGCCGTCCTCGACGCGGACCCATTTGGAATGCGTGCCCGGCATGCAGACGAAATGGGTCCCGCCGCCGAGATCCGCGCCGGCGATCTGCGTCTCCTCGCCCCGCATCACGTCGGGATGCGCCGCGCTGCGCTGGGCGAGGCCGGGCAGGATATGGACCGCGCGACGCGCGCCGGGCGCCGGTGTTGCAGCCTTTGCGAAATCGGAGATCCGGGCCGGCAGGTCGAGATAGCCCGCCTCGACCCAGCCCTGGCGGGCGCCGGCCATGCCGCAGACGATCGCCGGCAGGCCTTCGGGTGCGCTCATGGCGGCGAGGTGCTCTTCGAGCACGTTGGCAAAACCCTTCGCGCCGGCGCTCGACATGCCCTCGCCCGACTTGCGTTCGGCGATCACGTCGCCCGCCGCGTCGAGCAGCCAGACGCGCAGGTTGGACGTGCCCCAGTCGACGGCCGCGAGCACCGCCGGCGAGGTCACAGGAAACCCCCGTCGACGATCATCGTCTGGGCGGTGAGCATGCGCGAGGCGTCGGAGGCGAGGAACAGGCATGGCCCGACGATGTCGTCGGGCTTCATCACCTCGGGGATGCACTGCTTGGCGACATGGGCGGCGAGCGCCTCCTCGGTCACCCAGAGCTCGCGCTGGCGCTCGGTCATCACCCAGCCGGGCGCGATCGCGTTGACGCGGATGCCGTGCCTGCCGAGCGCGCCGGCGAGCCCCTTGGTCAGGCCGATGATGCCGGCCTTGGCGGCGGTATAGGACGGCAAGGTGCCGAGATTGATCATGAACGAGGTCGAGGTGAAATTGATGATCGAGCCGGTGCCGGCCTTCTTCATGCCCTCGGCGACCGCCTGCGCGGTGAAGAAGTGCGGCTTGAGGTTGACCGCCTGGTTGGCGTCCCAGAACTCGGACGTCACCGAGGCGATGTCGTGCCGGTCGTCGCGGGCGGCGTTGTTGATCAGCACCAGCGCCGGGCCGTGCGTCGTCTCGGCCTGGTGAATGGCGGCCTGCAGCGCATCGATGTCGCGCAGGTCGGCTCTAAGATAGAGCGGCCGCGCGCCCGTCTCCCGCTCCAGCCGGTCACAAAGGGCAGTGCTCGGCCCGTCGGCGATGTCGATGAAGGCGACCTTCGAACCCTGCCGGAGGAATCCTTCGGTCAACGCCGCGCCGATGCCCGATCCGCCGCCGGTGATGAGGACGGGTTTGCCCCTCAGGTCCGGGAAGACCGCCGTGACTGCCATGTGTGAAGCTCCTTCTCCCGGCGCGAATGTATCGGGGAAAGGCGGCGCACAGACAAGGCCCCTGTGCGGGCGGCCGACGGGAAGACGACTTCAGCCGGCGTGGGCGCGCGGTGCCGCGACGGTCGTGCGGCGCAGATATTCCCGCGTGGCGGCATCGTCGACGGGCCGTCCGAACAGGTAGCCCTGGCCGCCGCCGCAGCCGAACTGGAGGAGTTTCGCCACCTGCGCTTCCTCCTCGATGCCTTCGGCCACCACCTCCATGCCGAGCCCGTCGCACATGGCGAGGATGGCGCGGATGATGTGCTGCGAGGGCCGGTCCTCGAGGATCGAAGCGACAAAGGCGCGGTCAATCTTGAGCTTGTCGAAATGGAAGTCGCGCAGGCGGCCGAGCGACGACTGGCCGGTGCCGAAATCGTCGAGCGAGATGCGGATACCGACGCCGCGCAGGTCGTTGACGATCTTCTCGGCCGAGATCGGGTCCGTCATCATGCCGGTTTCGGTGATTTCGATCTCCAGCCGGTGCGAGTCGAAGCCCGTCTCGGCGAGGATGGACCTTATGTGCAGGCCGGTGTTCTGGTCGACGAGCTGGGACGGCGACAGGTTGAAGGACAGGAACAGTTGCTCCGGCCAGCTGCTCGCGGCCGTTGTCGCCTTGCGCAGCACAAGCTGCGACAGCGGGCCGATGATGCCGCGCTCCTCGGCGATCGGAATGAATACCGAGGGCGGCACGACGCCCAGATCGTCGTCGGTCCAGCGGGCAAGCGTCTCGAAGCCGATCGTCTCGCGGGTGCGCAGGTCGACGATCGGCTGGAAATACGGCTCGACCTCTCCCGCCGCCACCGCCCGCCGCAACGCCTGTTCGATGCGGGTGACGCGCTTGGCCGCCTCCTCCATCTGGTGTGTGTAGACGACGACCTTGCCGCGGCCGGAACGCTTGGCGTGGTAGAGCGCTGTCTCGGCCTTGCTGATCAGGTCCTCGGCGGTCTGGTCGCCGTAGTAAAGCGCGCAGCCCACGGAGGCCGACAGGCGTGCCGTGCGGTCGCCGACGTCATAGGGTGCGGAGAGGATCTCGATCAGCGTCTGCGCCTGGGCATCGGCCGCCTGCTCGGAAAAGGTCATGGGCAGGAGAAAGCCGAACTCGTCGGCGCCGAGGCGCGTGACGGTCGAATTCTGGTCCATCGCTGCCCTGAGCCGCATGCCGACCTGCATCAGGATATGATCCCCGGCATGACGCCCGAACAGGTCGTTGATCGGCTTGAAGCCGTCGAGATCGATGATGCCGATGGTGAACGGCGCCGGGTCTTCTGAGCGCTCGGCCTTCAACCGTTCCACCTTGTCGACGAATCGGCGCTGGTTGCCGAGCCCGGTGAGCGGATCCGTATAGACGAGATCCGCCGGGTCTTTTCCCGTCTGTATGGAGCCGGTTGGTCCGGGCATGTCTTCCGTGAGCAGATGATTCAGCCTCACTATGCCCCAAAACAGTTGAGGAAGGGTATCTCTGATAACGATTTTGTGAACAGGCGATCAGTCGGGCCTGACGCGATAAAGTTGGAGCGTCGGCCCGCCGCCAATCGGCTCCAGCCAGGCGGGAATTTCGGCTCGGTTCAGCGCGGCGAGCAGCCCGTCCGGCGCCGCTTTCGCGAGCAGCGTGGTCTCTGAGTTTCCGGGACAAACGGCGACGATGCCGACCTTGTTCGCGCGGCTCCGATGCTCCGCATCCGCGGTTGTGGCCATCAACATGTCGAGCGCTGCGAGATTGCCGTCGACGTTGCGGTGATAGGAACCGGCAAGCGCCCGGTGCGGCGTCCAGGCGAGGATGGCCGAGCCGAGATTGGAGACGGAGAGCACGGTGGCCGCGGGAAGGGTGGAAAGGGCGGCGTAGTCGCCCGACCGGTAGCACGCGCTGGTCGACTTCGCGCCCCCGGCCGCGTCCGACGGGAGCGACGGGGCAAAGACCCTGTCGCCTGCCGCGCTCCACACGGCGTTGAAAGAGAGGATCCACGATGCCGCCAGCGCCAGCGTGGCGCCGCGGGAGCGTGAGAGCGATGCCGCCGCACGCCGCCGCGCGATCCAGCCCGAGAGCGGGATCGTCGCCAGCGCCACGGCGAAGACCGCGCCGCGCACCTGCCAGACCGAGACGAGGAATGCCGCCAGCAGCAGCGCCCCGACGATGGCGTCGGCGCGCCGGATGCCGCTGCGCGCGATCGTCGCGGCGACGACGATCAGGCCAAGCAGCGGCGTCGCATACCATGTCAGCAGCATCGCCGGGTCCTTCGCGGCGATCGCGAACACCGGCTGGGCTTCGGTGACGCCGTCGAGCCAGAAGCGCTTCAGCCGCGGATCGAGGCCGGCATAGGGGTCTGCGAGGCAGTGCGGAAAGGCAAGGACGAGGAGCGCCGCGACCGCCGCGCCGAGCAGTCCCAGAGCGATCAGTCGGCGGCTCCCAGTGTCAGCGAGCCTGCCGAGCGCGGCGACGGCGGCGAGGCCGAGGCCGGCGAGGATCGCGACCGAGGCCTGCGCGACCGAATAGGCGTCGCAGGCGGGCTGACCCCAGCGCGCCGGCGGGATCGTCGCGACGAAGGCTGCCGCGGCGACGGCGGCAAAACCCAGCCCGAAGCCGGCGGCGGTGCCGCGTTCGCCCCTGACGAGGAAGAGCCCCGCCGCGATGGCGCCTCCAACCGCGACATAGGGCAAGGTCTCCATGCCGATCGCCAGGGTCAGCGCGGCACAGGCGCCGGCCAGCACCGCTGCGCCGAAACTTCCGCCCAGAAGACCGAGCCCCATGCCGAGCGTCAGCACGAACTGGACGTTGTGATGGTCGATCGCGCCCGGCTGGAAGACGCCGGTCGAGACCAGCGCCAGAGCGCCGACGACGGTGGCCGGAAATGCCGCCTCCGGCCCGTAGGCGACCCGCGCCGCGCGGACGACGAGGAGCGTTCCCATGCCGAGGAGCAGCGAGGGCCACAGCACCCGCGCCACGCTCTCGCCGAGCTCTCGGCTGCCGGTCGCCCAGCCGGCGACGAGAACGATCGCCGCGATGGGCGCGTCGACCAGTCGCGACCAATGCATGGCGAACCCGCCTTGCGGGCCCATGCGATACTGGAACGGATCGAACCAGCCCTGGCCGGCGAGAAGATCGCGCACTCCGACAAGGCGCAGCAGGCTGTCATTGTCGCCCTGCGCATCCGACAGCCGCGAAAAGCCGTCGGAAGCGCCGAGCAGGATGCCGAAGGCGACAATTGCGAGCGCGGCCAGCAGATCGGTGCGCAAGGTTCCCCGGAGGCTGCCCGGCTGCGGTTTCGATGCGATGTCGGTCAAGAAAGATGGTCCCCGGCGCTCGCCCTAAACCTAGCCTTAACCGCGTCAATAGACAGTAAAGCGCCGCGTCCCGCGTGCCTCGGAGCCCAGTCATGACCGAACTCGTCTCGACCCGACTGTCGGTGGCGGTGCTTTTGCCCTGCTACAACGAGGAAAAGACGATTGCAGGCGTAGTGGCCGGCTTCCGCGAGGCGCTGCCCGGCGCGCGCGTCGTCGTCTTCGACAACAACTCGACCGACCTGACCGCGCTACGAGCGCGGGCGGCCGGCGCGCAGGTGGTGCGCGTGCCGCACCAGGGCAAGGGCAATGTCGTGCGCCGCATGTTCGCCGACATCGACGCCGACATCTACGTGATGGCCGACGGCGACGGCACCTATGCGCCCGAGGACGCGCCTCTGCTGATCAACACGCTGCTGACGGAGCATGCCGACATGGCGGTGGGCACCCGCCGCGGCGTCGGCGAGGACGCCGGGCGCACCGGCCACGCCTTCGGCAACCGGCTGTTCAATTCGATCTACCAGCGCCTGTTCGGGCGCGATTTCACCGACATCCTGTCCGGTTACCGGGCGTTCACCCGCCGCTACGTGAAGAGCTTCCCGGCGGTGTCGGCCGGCTTCGAGATCGAGACCGAGATGTCGGTGCACGCCTCGATGCTGAAGCTGCCAGTGGTCGAGATCGCGCTCGACTACGGCCGCCGGCCGGAGGGCTCGTCGTCGAAGCTCTCGACCTTCAGGGACGGCGCGAAGATCCTCTGGATGTTCGCCATGCTGATGAAGGAGACGCAGCCGGTGCGCTTCTTCGGCGCGATCTCGGGGTTGTGCCTTGCGGCGAGCGTCGTGCTGATGGTGCCGGTGCTCGCCGAATACTTCGCGACGGGCCTGGTGCCGCGCATGCCGACCTGGGTGTTGGCCATCGCGCTCGCGATGATGTCGATGCTGTTTGCCATCACCGGGCTGATCCTCGATTCGGTGGCGCGCGGCCGCGCCGAGCAGAAGCGGATGGTCTATCTGTCCTACGGCCCGGCGCGGTCCGAGCCGGTGAAGCTGCCAGCCGCCGCGACCAAGGCCGCGGCCAAGGTGCGCGTCGTGTGACGAGGTTCCTGCGCTTCCTGGCGATCGGCACGGTCGGCTTCGTCGCCGACGCCGGCATGTTGTGGCTGATGCTTGCCTCAACGCCGCTCGGCGTCTATTCGGCCCGCCTCGTCTCGATCGCCTTCGCGCTTCTCGTCACCTGGCTGCTCAACCGGCTGATCACCTTCGGCCCCTCGTCTCGCCCCGTCGCGGTCGAAGGGGCGCGCTATGGCGGCGTCGGCATCGCCACCTCGGTGATCAACTATCTGGCTTACTCCGCCTTCCTCTGGGCGATGCCCGACACGCCCGTCATCGTCGCGCTGGTGCTCGCCTCGGTGGTGGCACTGGCCTTTTCCTTCCTCGGCTATTCGCGGCTGGTCTTCGACCGCTGATCAGCGGCGCGAAACGCTGCTTCAACGAAACGCGATCCGTCCCGGCTGGACCGTGACGGCGGGACCGGCTAAACCGGCCTTCCCGTGTCCGGAGGGTCTTCCATGCCGCTGTCCGTCGCCGTCCAGATGGACCATGTCCGCACCGTCAACATTTCGGGCGACACCACGTTCGCGCTGTCGCTGGAAGCGCAGCGCCGCGGCCACCGGCTCTACCACTACACGCCCGACCGGCTGAGCCAGGAGAACGGCCGCATCGTCGCCCGCGTCGAGGAGATGCAGGTGCGCGACATCAAGGGCGACCACTATTCGCTCGGCGAGCCGGTGCGGACCGACCTGTCCGAGATGGATGTGATCCTGCTGCGCCAGGACCCGCCCTTCGACATGAACTACATCACCACCACCCACATGCTGGAGCGCATCCATCCCAAGACGCTGGTGGTCAACGACCCGGCCTGGGTACGCAACTCGCCGGAAAAGATCTTCGTCACCGAATTCCCCGACCTGATGCCGGAGACGCTGATCACGCGGGATCCGGAGGAGGTCGCGGCGTTCCGCAAGGCGCATGGCGACATCATCATCAAGCCGCTTTACGGCAATGGCGGCGCCGGCATCTTCCACCTGAAAGACGACGACCGCAACCTCGCCTCGCTGCTCGAGATGTTCACGCAGATGTTCCGCGAGCCCTTCATCGTGCAGCGCTACCTGAAGGACGTTCGCAAGGGCGACAAGCGCATCATCCTGATCGACGGCGAGGCTGTGGGCGCCATCAACCGCGTGCCGGCCGAGCACGATTCGCGCTCCAACATGCATGTCGGCGGCCGCGCCGAGGCGACGGAGCTGACGAAGCGCGAGCGCGAGATCTGCGAACGCATCGGCCCGAGCCTGAAGGCGCGCGGCTTCATCCTCGTCGGCATCGACGTGATCGGCGACTACATGACCGAAATCAACGTCACCTCGCCGACCGGGGTGCGCGAGGTGAAGCGGTTTGGCGGGGCGGATATCGCGAGCCTGTTCTGGGATGCGGTGGAGGGGAAGCGGTAAGTCCGCAGCTCCGCATGATTTTGTTCCCGTAATGTTCTTGACGCGCTCGCAGCGTTGTGCTTCGATCTGCCTGCAACCAGACATTGGGGACGCCGGGCGCTAGCCGGGCAGGTCGCAGCGCACGGGGCGGGCAATGGTTTCGCGGGTGAGCACGGTCGCGTTCGAGGGGATCGAGGCGGTTCCGGTCGACGTCCAGGTGATGATCGCGCCGGGCAAGATGAACATCCACATCGTCGGCCTGCCGGACAAGGCGGTGGCCGAGAGCCGCGAGCGGGTGCAGGCCGCACTCCATGCGTCGGGCCTGTCGCTGCCGGTCAAGAAGGTGACGGTCAATCTGGCGCCGGCCGACCTGCCCAAGGAGGGCAGCCATTACGACCTGCCGATCGCGCTCGGCCTGATGGCGGCGCTGGGCGCCATCCCCGGCGATGCGATTGCCGACTATGTGGTTCTCGGCGAACTCTCCCTCGACGGGACGATCGCGCCTGTGGCCGGCGCGCTGCTGGCGGCGATCGGCGCGAACGCGATCGGAAAGGGACTGATCTGCCCGCACGCATCCGGCTCGGAAGCCGCCTGGGCGGGATCTGACATCGACATCCTGGCGCCGCGCAGCCTGATCGCCATTGCCAACCATTTCCGCGGCACGCAGGTGCTCACGCGGCCCGAGCCGGCGGTGCGGAGGATGGCGGGCACGGCACTCGACCTCGCCGACATCAAAGGTCAGGAAAGCGCCAAGCGGGCGCTGGAGGTGGCGGCCGCCGGCGGGCACAATCTGCTGATGACCGGGCCGCCCGGCTCGGGCAAGTCGATGCTGGCGCAGCGCCTGCCCTCGATCCTGCCGCCGCTGTCGCCGAAGGAACTGCTCGAAGTGTCGATGATCGCCTCGATCGCAGGCGAACTGGCGGACGGCAAGCTCACCGACCGGCGCCCCTTCCGCGCGCCGCACCATTCCGCCTCGATGGCGGCGATGGTGGGCGGGGGTCTCAGGATCCGGCCGGGCGAGGCGTCGCTGGCGCACAATGGCGTGCTGTTCCTCGACGAGTTCCCCGAATTCACGCCGCAGGTGCTGGACGCGCTGCGCCAGCCGCTGGAGAACGGCGAATGCGTCATCGCGCGCGCCAATCATCGCGTCAGCTACCCGTCGCGGATCCAGCTCGTCGCGGCGATGAACCCGTGCCGCTGCGGCATGGCGGGCCAGCCGGGGTATCGGTGCCTGCGAGGCCCGCGCTGCCAGGCAGACTACCAGGCCCGCATTTCGGGCCCGCTGATGGACCGCATCGACATCCGCGTCGACGTGCCGGCGGTCTCGGCGGCGGACCTGATCCGGCCGGCGAAAGCCGAGCCGTCGAGCGTCGTCGCGGCGCGGGTGGCGCGTGCCCGCGACATCCAGCGCGACCGTTTCACGGCGCTCGGCCTGACGGCGGCGACGACCAATGCGCATTGCGCCACCGCCGTGGTGGAGGAGATTGCCGAGCCCGACGCGGCCGGGCTGGCGCTGTTGCGCGACGCTTCGGAGAAGCTGGGTTTTTCGGCGCGGGCCTATCACCGCGTACTGCGCGTGGCGCGCACGCTCGCCGATCTCGACGGGGAGGCGAACGTCGGCCGCATCCACCTGGCGGAATCCATCTCCTACCGCATGAGCGCGGAGCGGATGGCGCAGGCGGCGTAGTCAGCCCGCGAGGAAGGTCCGCAACAGATCGATTTCGGCAGGCGTGGCGAGGGTGGGTGCATGGCCGACGCCCGCGAATTCGACGAGGCGGGGTTTCGGGCCGCGCTGCATCATCTTCGCGGCGACCGGCGCCGCGAGCACGTCCGACGTCTCGCCGCGCAGCAGAAGCGTCGGCGCGGTGATCGCGTCATAGGCGTCCCAGACGTCGAGGTCGGCCTTGTGATGGGTGAACTGGCTGACGATGGCCGGGTCGTAGTGCACCGTCACCTTGCCGGCGTCGGTGCGGCGGACGGATGTGTCGACCATCCGCTGCCAGAACGAATCCGGGTTCGGGCCGAAGGGCGCGTAGTTGCGGCGCAGCCAGGCGTCCATCTCGGCCACGGTCTCGTAGACAGGCGGATTGCCGACATAGGATGCGATGCGGCCCGTCCCGGCTTCCGGAATGTCTGGGCCGATGTCGTTGATCACCAGGTGCGAGATCCGGTCCCTGAGCCGGCCGGCGGCAAGCGTCACGCCGATCAGCCCGCCCATCGACGTACCCACCCATCGCGTCTTGCCGATGCCGTAGTGGTCGAGCAGGGCGAGCGCCGTGTCGCCGAAGGAGCGGTAGGAATAGTCGACCTCCGGCCGCCGCGCCCAGGAGGACAGGCCGCGGCCGATCGTGTCGGGACAGATGACGAAATAGGTGTCGCTGAGCGCCTCGGCCGCCTCGTCGAAGTCGCGGCCGGTGCGCGCCAGGCCGTGCCACATGACGAGCGCCGGGTTGGTCTTGCTGCCCCATTCGGTGACGTGGACCTCGAAGCCCGCGGCAGTGACATAGGTCGAGCGGGGGCTGCTCATCGGCGCCACTCCTTGTTCATCAGCGTGCCGGCGATGCCGGCGGGGAAGAAATAGACGAGCAGGATGAAGATGACGCCGAGCCACAGAAGCCAGCGGTCGGGTTCGAGCAGCTGGTGCACGACCGGCACGCCGGCGGTGGCGTCGGCGCCGATCTGCATCAGGTCCTTGAGGTAGAACTGCGCCAGCGTCATCACCACCACGCCGATGACCGCGCCGACCATCGTGCCCATGCCGCCGATGACGACCATCAGCAGGATGTCGATCATGATGTGGAAGGACAGCACCACGTCCGGTCCGGCATATTTCAGCCAGACCGCGCGCAATATGCCGGCGAGCGCGGCGATCAGCGCGGCGAGGCAGAACACGGCCGTGCGGTAGGCGACGACCTTGTAGCCGATCGCCTCGGCGCGCATCTCGTTCTCGCGGATCGCCTTCAGCACCGAGCCGAGCGGCGAGGCGACGACGCGCAGCATGAACAGGAACAGCGCCAGGCTGGTCAGGAAGACGAAGTAATACGCCGCGATGCGCCCATTGAGCGGCACGCCGAACAGGCGCGCTACCTTGCCGTCGCCGTCCTCGAACAGCTTGAAAGCCGGCGCGAAGGCGCGGGGGATCTGGTAGGTGATGCCGTCCTCGCCGCCGGTGTAGTCGGAGAGCTGCGAGGCGAGCACCAGCATGACCGACGCGGCCGCGAGCGTCACCATGGCGAAGAAGATCGCCTTGACCCTGAGCGAGAGCAGCCCGATCAGCAGCGCCAGGACGAGCGTGGCGACCAGCCCCGCGCCGCCGCCGACGAGGATGGCGGTGAAGCTCGGGCCCATCGCCTTCAGCGCGATCGCAGTGCCGTAGGCGCCGAGGCCGAAGAACATCGTATGCGCAAAGGAGACGATGCCGGTATAGCCGATCAACAGGTCGTAGCTGGCGACCAGCACGATGAAGATGCAGATCCGCGCCGCCACCTCCTGCGCCCTGACGTCTGGGAACAGGAACGGCGCGAAGGCGAGTGCGAGGCCGATGGCAAGCACCACGGCGTAGACGGCGAGGCGGCCGGCGGGGACGCGGCGGGGGGTGGAGGGCGACGAAATGGCAGCGTACGTCAAGTGCGTGCCTCCCCTGCTCGCACCCGGCGGCTGGTGTTGCGCGGCCCCTCACCCGTACCCTCTCCCCGTGAAGGACGGGGAGAGGGGGACACCCACGCTTGCGACCCCCTCTCCCCGCTGGCGGGGAGAGGGTACGGGTGAGGGGCAACAGCGCCGGGCCGGTCGAAAGATCGCATCATCCTATCCCTTCGCCGCGGGCTTCAGCCCGTAGGGCCGCCAGAGCAGGATCGCCATCATCAGGAGCATGTTGGAGGCGAGCGACAGTTTCGGCGCGAGGAAGGCGACGTAGTTGGCCATCAGCCCGACGAGGATGGCGCCGAGCAGCGAGCCTTGGATCGAGCCGAGTCCTCCGATGATGACGACGATGAAGACCAGGATCATCAGTTCGCCGCCGATCGCCGGCGTGATCAGCCCCTGGTAGCCGGCCCACATCGAGCCGCCCATGGCGGCCAGCGCCGAACCGGCCATGAACACGCCGACGAACAGCCGGTCGATGCGGAAGCCGAGCGCTTCCACCATCTCGCGGTTCTCGACGCCGGCGCGGATCAGAAGGCCGAGCCGGGTGCGGTTGAGCACGAGGTAGAGCCCGACATAGACGGCGAGCCCGAGCAGGAAGGCGAAGACGCGGTAGATCTCGATCGAGACGTCGCCGAGGATGATCGAGCCGGTGAGGATCGCCGGGCGCTGCACCTGGATCGGCACGCCGCCCCAGATCGCCAGGATCAGTTGCTCGGCGACGATCAGCGCGCCCATGGTGATGAGGATCTGGCGCAGGTGGTCCTTGTAGACCGGCTTGACGATGACGCGCTCGAAGGCCCAGCCCGCAACCGCGCCGAAGGCGGTGGCGGCACCGATCGCC
This sequence comes from Mesorhizobium sp., assembly GCF_024710845.1. Classification (GTDB taxonomy): domain Bacteria; phylum Pseudomonadota; class Alphaproteobacteria; order Rhizobiales; family Rhizobiaceae; genus Mesorhizobium_A. Next base: position 32,978 of record NZ_JANJTZ010000041.1, on the reverse strand, counting down.
GCGAACAGCGCCGCTATGTTGAGAAACGCGCTGTCGGCGACCAGCCAGCCGCCCAGCGCCGCCAGCACGGTGGCGGCGATGAAGGCGCCGAACGAGACGAAGGCGGAGTGGCCGAAGTTCAACACGTCCATCAGGCCGAAGATGAGCGACAGGCCGGACGCCATCAGAAAGATCATCATGCCCATGGACAGGCCCGCCACCGTCAGCGTTGCCCAGCTGGACGGCTGGCCGATGAAGACGAAGGCGATCAGCGCCAGGATAACGGGCAAGAGGTAGACGCCGCCGATGCGGTCGAGGGAGCCCATCAATGCGCCTCCGCGGTCAGGCTGAGCAGCCGGGTCTGCAGATCGGCATCGGCGGCGAGGTCCGCCATCTGGCCCTTGTGCACGATGCGGCCGTCTTCGATGACGCCGACGCCTCGGCCGAGCGCCTTGGCGAAGTGGAAGTTCTGCTCGACCAAAAGGATCGTCGTTTCGGTGCCGATCTCGCGGAAGGCGTCGATCATGTTGCGGATGATCGAGGGCGCCAGGCCCTTGGTCGGCTCGTCGATGAGGATCAGGTCGCGCTTCTCGATGATCGCGCGCGAGATCGCCAGCATCTGCTTCTGCCCGCCCGAGAGCGCATAGGCCTGGTTGGTCCAGAATTTCTGCATCGCCGGAAAGATCGAGAAGATCCGCGCCAGGCGGTCCTTGTCAAATTCCCCGGACGCAGAGGCGAGGCGCATGTTCTCCTCGACGGTCAGTCCGCCGAAGATGCCCATGTTCTCCGGCACATAGGCGATGCCGAGCCGGGCGATGTCGGGCGTCCTCATCGCCGTGATGTCGTGGTGGCGGAAGACGATCGCGCCCTTGCGCGCCCGCCACAGGCCCATGACGGTGCGCAGCGTGGTCGTCTTGCCGGCGCCGTTGCGGCCGAGCAGCACGTGCACCCCGCCCTCCGGGACGTCGAAAGAGACGCCGTGCAGGACATGATACTGGCCGATGTCGGTATGGACGTCGTCGAGGCGCAGGATCGCCGTCATGCCACCTCCTCCGCGCCCTGGCCGAGATAGATCTCGCGCACGATCGGCATGGCCATGACTTCGTCCGGCTTGCCGTCGGCGACGAGCTCGCCATTGTGCAGAACGATGATGCGGTCTGCGAGCGCGCGCACCACGTCCATCTTGTGTTCGACAAGCAGGATGGTCTTGGAGCGGTCCTGCTTGATCACGGCGATGAGGTCGAGGATCGCCGGGGCTTCCGCCGCGGACATGCCGGCGGTCGGTTCGTCGAACATGAAGATGTCGGGCTTCATCGCGATCATCATCGCCACTTCGAGCTTGCGCTGGTCGCCATGCGGCAGCGCCGAGGCCGGCAGGTCGGCGACCGACGCGAGCCGGCTGGTGGCGAGGTGCTCTTCGGTCTCGGCGTTGACCGCGGCAAGCGCGGAGGCGCGGCGGAACACGTCAGGCCCCTTGCCGGCGCGGGCCTGGACGACGAGGCGGACGTTTTCGCGCACGGAGAGCTTCGGAAACAGATTGGTGAGCTGGAAGGCGCGGCCGATCCCGGCCTTGGCGCGCGCCGAGGGGGATAGCCGGGTGATGTCGGTCTCGCCCTTGAAGATGCGCCCCGACGTCGGCGTCAGCTGGCCGGAAACGAGATTGAACCAGGTCGTCTTGCCCGCGCCATTGGGGCCGACGATCACGGTCAGCTCGCCGGGCCTAAACGACGCGGTGACGTCGTTGACCGCAGCGTGCCCGCCGAAGCGGATCGTCAGGTTCTCTGTGCGGAGGGAGGGGGACACGTCTTGCCTTGATGAAACCGCCCCCTCCACCATGCTCCGCATGGTCCCCCTCCCCCGCTTCGCAGGGGAGGATCTGCCGTCGTGCCGTCGCGTCCTGATCCTCCCCCGTCTACGGGGGAGGGGGACCGCCGGAGGCGGTGGAAGGGGCGAGATTTGCTTTTTACTTAGAATTGTCGCGGCCGACGGGGATCTTCATCTCCTCCGGCTTGATCTCGCGCACCAGTTCCGGGATCGCCCAGGCAACCTTGTCGTCGACCTTGATCTTGAAGTGGTACATCGACTGCAGCGCCTGGTGGTCTTCCGGACGGAAGGTCATCGGGCCTTTCGGCGTGTCGAAGGTCATGCCTTCCATCGTCTTGATCAGCGTCTCGGTCTCCCAGTCCGACGCGGTCTCGAGCGCCTTGGCGATCGCCATGGCGGCGGCGAAACCGCCCGCGGTGAAGAAGTCCGGCGGCGAGTTGAAGCGCTTCTGGTGCTCGGCGACGAGCCAGTCGTTCACCGGGTTCTTCGGCGCTTCGTAGTAGTAGTAGATGGCGCCTTCCATGCCGGGCACCTTCTTGTAGCCGGCGAGCGCAGGCAGGATGTTGCCGCCGGTGGAGAGCTCGATGCCGTAGCGGGCCGGGTCGGCGGTGACGAGCGGCGTCATCGCGTCGATGCCGGCGACGTAGATGACGATGACCTTGCGGCCGGTCTTGTCCTTCAGCGCGTTGAACAGGCGCTCGATCGGGGCGGTGAAGTCGGTGGTCTGCTGCGGCACGTATTCTTCATGGACGAGGTTGGCGCCGGTGCCCTCGAGCGCGGCCTTGAAGGCAGAGATGCCGTCGCGGCCGAAGGCATAGTCCTGCGCCAGCGTGGCGACGTAGAGGTTGGCGTCGGGCTTGAGCGCCAGCGCCTGCGCCTGCATGTCCATCGACGAATTGCGCGAGGTCTTGAAGACGAAGCGGTTGGAATCCTTGCCGGTCAGGCCGTCGGCGACCGCCGGCTCGACGAGCAGGATCTTCTCGTTCTCGGCCGCCACCGGCAGCATCGCCATCGCCACGCCCGAGGACGTGTCGCCGACGGCGAGGACGACGTCCTCGTCGGCATAGGCTTCGGCCAGCAGGGCGCGGGCGATGTCGGGCTTGAACTGGCTGTCCTTCTTCACCAGCTCGATCTTGCGGCCCTTGATCTCCATCGTGCCCTTGGTCGCGTATTCGAGACCGAGCTCGAAGCCGGTATGGGTCTGCTTTGAATAGGCTTCGAGCGGCGAGCCCGAAAGGCCATGGATCAGCGCGATCTTGGCCGGTCCGTCCTGTGCCAGGACAGGTTGCGCGGCAAACAGCGCCGTGGCCGCAGCCAGCGCCGTCAGGAATTTCTTCATTGTCGGTTCCTCCACCAATTCGACCGATCAGAATTCAGCGGCGCGCGCCTCCCGTCGGCGGAAGCCCGGCTTGTATCCGTTGCGGAAGAGGGGGACGTGCAGGCGATCGGGCGTCGGCCCGTTTCGCTGATCGTGCAGTCTGGTCTCCTCCCGTAGCGTGCGACCCCTTGTCCGTGCCGGCTCTTTTCGACCGGCTGGCGGGATGCAACGCTTTGATTATTATCGGCGGGCACTCACATGGGCAGCAAGATCGTATAAATACGGGCGATGACCTCACGCGAAGAGCTTGAACGGATTGCCTTCGACCACTCGCCGATCGGCATCGTGCTGACCGAGAGCCGGGTGATCCGCGCCTGCAATCCGGCATTTGCCGAGATGTTCGGCTATTCGCGCGAGGAACTGCTCGACCAGTCCTTCGCGATCCTCTACCCCTCGCTGGAAGAGTTCGTCTCCATCCGCGACGTCGGCGTCGAGCCGCTGAAGAAGACCAACCGCTATTCCGACGAGCGCATCATGGCCCGCAGGGACGGTTCGCTGTTCTGGGTCCGCGTGCGCGGCCATTCGCTGACGCGCGAGGACGATCCGCTGCGCCGGGCGGTGTGGAGCTTCGCCGACCTGTCCGAATTCCGGCCCGTCTCGCCGCTGACCACGCGCGAGCGGCAGATCGTCATGCACCTGGGCGAAGGCCGCACGTCGAAGGAGATCGCCCGCATGCTGACGATCTCGCCGCGCACGGTCGAGGCCTATCGAGCCCGACTGATGAAGAAGCACAAGGCCAACAACGTCGCCGAACTGCTGTCGCATCTGGGCGGCATGCCGCATTGAGCGCGACTGCGCCTCAGACGTGCTGGCCGCCATTGATGTGGATTTCGCTGCCGGTCACGTAGGACGCCTGCTGCGAGCACAGGAAATAGATGATGTCGGCGACCTCTCCGGTCGCGCCCAGGCGGCGCAGCGGGATCGTCTCGACGATCTTGTCGGTGCCGGGCGACAGGATCGCGGTGTCGATCTCGCCGGGTGCAATCGCGTTGACGCGGATACCGTGCGGCCCGAAGTCGGCCGCCATCTCGCGCGTCAGCGAGCCGAGCGCGGCCTTCGACGTGGCATAGGCCGTGCCGGCGAACGGATGCACCCTTGTACCGGCGATCGACGTGACGTTGACGATCGAGCCCTGGGCGGCGGCGAGTTCCTTGAACAAGCCGCGCGCAAGCATGATCGGGGCGAAGAAATTGACCTGGAACACGTCGCGCCAGACATGCATCGGCGTGTCGAGCGAGTTCATCCTCCCGCCGTCCTTGAGCTTCGGCGAGATGCCGGCATTGTTGACGAGCGCATGCAGCTGGCCGCCGGTCGTCTCGAGCCGGTGACGGATCTCCGACACGGCGATGCCGACATCCTCCTGGTCCGACAGATCGACCTTGATATGGTCGTCGGGTCCGGCCGGCCACGGGCAGTCTTCGGAGAAGGCCTGGCGCGAACAGGTGATGACGCGCCATCCCTCGCGGGAGAACCGCTTCACCGTCGCATGGCCTATGCCCCGGCTTGCGCCGGTCAGGACCAGGGTCTTTCGTATCGCATCCGCCATCGAACGCAGCCTCCAACCCGCTATGTAGCGGAGCAGCCGTCGCTTAGCGAGGGGTCAGTCTTGCCGGCAGAACTTTGCGCGCTCATTCCGCTTGCCAGAGGTCTACCTTGCACGGCACGCCGATCGGACCTGCACCCTGTGGATGTCATCGACTGGGCCTAGCAGCGCCGAACCGGGTCATGCCAAGCGGATTACGGAGAACGGAATTCGCTTCGCACGAGAGTTGGCCGAAGCAGACAGGAAGGCCGATCGGTGCGCACGTCTCATTTGCTGCTCGCGCTTGTCGTCGTCGCCATATGGGGCGTCAACTTCGCTGTCATCAAGCTAGGCCTTCGCGAGGTTTCGCCGCTGGCGCTGGGCGTCTGGCGTTTCGCGCTTGCTGTCTTCCCATGGATTTTCTTCGTCAAAAGACCGAAGGTGCCGATGCGGCTCGTCGTCTCGTACGGCTTGCTGATCTTCGCCCTGCAGTTTGGATTGCTGTTCACCGGCATGCAGATCGGCATGAGCGCCGGCCTCGCTTCGCTGATCCTGCAGTTGCAGGTTTTTTTCACCATCGGGCTTTCGGTGCTGATGCTCGGCGAGCGTCCCGCCGTTTGGCAGCTTGCAGGCGCGCTGCTCGCTTTTGGCGGGGTCGTCATCGTTGCCCTGCATGTGGGCGGAGACGTCACGATTGTCGGGCTTACGCTGCTTGTCGCCGCGGCGGCCTCCTGGGGAGCCGGCAACGTCGTCTCGAAGCTGATCTCGCAGCGGGCAGCGGCGGTAAATATGCTCGGCCTTGTTGTCTGGGGGAGCCTGGTCGCGCTTCCACCCTTGTCCGTATGCGCACTGCTGCTGGACCGCGAGGCCTTCCTTGCAAGCTTCGTGGGCCTCGACTGGGTGTCGCTCGGCTCGATCGCCTACATCGTCTATCTGTCGACGCTGTTCTGTTTTGCTGTGTGGAGCACTCTGCTCGCCCGTTATCCGGTCTCGACAGTGGCGCCGTTCACCCTGCTCGTGCCCGTCTTCGGATTCCTCGGGTCGGCCGCGCTGCTCGGCGAGCCTTTGCAGGGCTGGAAATTCGCCGCGTCCGGACTTGTCGTCGCCGGCCTCGGCCTGAACCTGTTCGGTCCGCGTCTCTTCGCGTCGCGGCGTTGACGGGCCGGCAGGCGCGACGACGTCGATCGCCAGCATCGGCGGACGAATACCTCTCGTCGTCAGTTGCCGAGAATGACGTCGAGGATAGACTTGTCGCGGCGGATGGTCTTGCCGCCGACCTCGCCGGGAGGAATCGGCCTTTTGATCGAGGAGACCTTGTCTCCGCTCGTGCCGACGTCCGGCCGTGGGTTGACACCGCCGGCCATTTCGGGCGCGGCGGTGTTGCCGACATTCGCGGCCGGGCGGGCCACCGGCAAGGTCGTGCCGCCGGCGACCGCCTCCTCGCCCTGGACCGGCGGCGATGTCGGCGTATAGAGGTCGATACCGGGCAATTGCCTGACCGGAACGCCTTCGTGCGCGGCGGTCATGAATGCCTTCCAGGCGATTGAGGGAAGCGAGCCGCCGGTGATGTTCTTGGTCGGCTTGCCGTCGTCGTTGCCGAACCAGACGCCGGTCGTGAGGTTGGACGTGTAGCCGACGAACCAGGCGTCGCGGGACTGCTGGCTGGTGCCGGTCTTGCCGGCGGCGGGCCAGCCGAAGGCGGCCTTTCTCGCGGTGCCGATCGCCAGCGTCTCGGTCATCATCCGGTTCATCATACCGACGATCTCAGGCTTGACCACGCGGGACGGTGAGTCTGCTTGGTACTGGTAGAGCACCTTGCCGTTGATGTCCGTCACGCGGCTGATGAAATGCACCTCCGGCCGGTAGCCGCCATTGGCGAAGGGCACGAAGGCGGCGGTGAGTTCGAGCGGCGTCACCTCGGACGTGCCGAGCGCGATCGAGGTGTTGGCCTGGAGCTTGGATTCGATGCCGAGCCGCTGGGCGACCTCGACGACGCTCGCGGGCCCGACTTCCATGACGAGCTGGGCGGAGACCGAGTTCAGCGATTTGGCCAGCGCCTCGGTCAGGGTCACGCGACCGAGATACTTTCCCTTGTAGTTGTCGGGCGTCCATTTGCCGATCTTCACCGGCGCGTCGTTGCGGACGCTGTCGGGCGTGCGGCCGGCTTCGAGCGCGGCGAGATAGACGAAGGGCTTGAACGCCGAGCCCGGCTGGCGGCGCGCCTCGGAGGCACGGTCGAACTGGCTGTTGGCGTAGTCGGCCCCGCCCACCATCGCGCGCACCGCGCCCGAATTGTCGATCGACACGAGCGCGCCCTGGCTGACCTGCAGCTTCTTTCCGTTCTCCTCGATCAGCTTGCGGATCGAGTCCTCGGCGAGTTTCTGCAGCGTCAGGTCGACCGTCGTGTCGACGATCACGTCGGTCTGGATCTCGCCGACGAGGCCGGGCAGTTCCTCCATGATCCGGTCGGCGACGTAATTCTCGGAGCCGGTCCAGTAGGAGGCGGCGCGCGTCGCCGGCGCGCTCATGGCGAAGGCCAGCTCCTTCGAGCCGATCATGCCTTCCTCGCTCATCGCGGCGAGCACGACCTGCGCGCGCGCTTCGGCCGCCTTCGGATCGCGCGCCGGCGACAACCGCGACGGCGCCTTGAGCAGGCCGGCGAGAAGGGCTGCCTCGGAGAGCGTCACCTGACGCGCCGACTTGCCGAAATAGCGTCGCGATGCCGACTCCACGCCATAGGCGCCGGAACCGAAATAGACCCGATTGAGATACATCTCCAGGATCTGGTCCTTGGTGTATTCGTGCTCCAGCCAGAATGCGAGCAGCACTTCCTGCACCTTGCGCTCGAGCGTGCGCTCGGGCTTCAGGAACAGGTTCTTGGCGAGCTGCTGCGTGACCGTCGAGCCGCCCTGCACCAGGCGACCCTGCATGACGTTGGTCACCATGGCGCGCGCAAGGCCGAGCGGATCGATGCCGAAATGCGAGCGGAAGCGCCGGTCCTCGATGGCGATCAGCGCCTGCGGGATGTAGGGCGACATTTCCGACAGCGACAGTGCCTCGCCGCCGGTCATGCCGCGATTGGCGAGCAGCTTGTCGTCGGCCGACATGATCTTCACGTTGGGCGGACGGTCGGGCACCGTCCAGGTGATCGCGCTCGGCATGCGCGCGCCGTAGAAGGCGACGATCGCGGCCACGCCGATGCCGCCCCACAGCGCCAGTACCAGCGACCAGTAGACCAGCGAGCCGACCATGCCGAAGCCGCGGCGGGAGCGGGAGCGTCCACGCCGGGCGGGTTCCCGCGCGGGTTTAGACGGCTTCTTCGGGCGTTTGGCCAAGGGAACGACGCGATCATCCTCGCTCAGCGACAGTCCGCCGCCGCGCTTGGGCGCCGGGCCGTCGAAGCTCGGCTCGATCCGCGTGTCGTGTCCTCGTCTTGCCATCGGCCGCCGCGCTCACCCCTGTCGTTCGTGGCGTTGCGATGGACAGTAAATGCGGCGCTTTAAGGGGGGGTTAAGGGGATGAGGCGCGGCTGGCACGCCGGTCAGTGCGCCGTTGGCGGGAAGATCACGCCCTTCTTCAGGATGACGTTGCCATAGAGGCGGGCTTCGCCGGTCTGGACGATCGCATAGGCCGCGCGCGAGCGGTCGTAGAAGGCGAAACGCTCGATCGGCTGGATCGGCGCCGGATGATCGGCGACCTCGTTGATGGCCTGCTGGAACATCGCCACCACCGCCGGCACGGCGCCGGGATCGTCGACGACGGCCATGCTGACCGCGCGGTCCGCGACGAAGGAATCAAGCGGCATGATGCTGAGCACGGCGCGCAGGGTGCGCACCGCGTCGATGCCGTCGAGGCGCACCAGGCGCTGGGCGCAGGAATCGCCGGGGAAATTGGCGTCGGCGATGACGATCTCGTCGCCATGTCCCATGGAGGCCAGGATCGCCAGCAGATCCGGCGACAGGATCGGGTCGATGTTGCGAAGCATGCGGGTTCTCCTCCCTGCGGGCGCATTCGCCCGTTCCCGCCGCTATCGGTATGGATATCCGGCCGCGGCTTCAAGAGCGAAGCCGCAGGCGGGCACGCACACGATTCGGGTCGGCCACAAATCGAACGAGATTGGCGGTATGCTCGTTCCTGCGGACGAGGAGAGGAGGTGCCGAATGACCACACTTCCATTGGCTGTCGACATCGCCGACACGGCGCTGCGGCGCGAACTCTGCTACGATCCGTTCGCCCTGGATGCTGCCGCCGACGAGTTGCGGATCCGGCACCCCGAAAGTTCCGCCACCTCGCGCGACATCGCCGAAGCTCTGCGCGAGATCAGCTGCTGGAGCGGCAATCGCAGGCTGGAGCCGGCAGTCGCCTGATCTGACTGGCGTCGCCTCAGACCGTCTCCCAGCCGTCATGCGTACCGGCGCGGAAGATCGCGTCGATCAGCTTCTGGTTCTTCACCGAATCCTCCAGGGTGAAGACGGAGACGTCCTCGCCCTGCGCCTTCTTCACGAAGGTTTCGACCTCGAGCCGGTATTGCTGCGTGCCGGGGAAGCGGAACACCGTCGCCTCGGTGTGGCGCTGGTCGTGCAGTTCGACCTGGTGGTGCTCGTAGAGCCCGGCGTTGAAGGGCGAGCGGATCTCGATGAAGCCCTCGTCGCCGTGGAAGACCATGAGCTGGCGCGCCGCCATCTGCGTCGACAGGTAGAAGGTCAGCTCGAACGAGCCGAAGTCGGCCTTGATCGAGGAATAGACGTCGGTGCCGAAGGTGGCGTCGCGGGCGACGCGGGCCTGGACGCGCACCGGCTCCTTGCCCGTCGCGATGCGGGTCGTCACCGTCGGGTAGACGCCGATGTCGGGCAGCGCGCCGCCGCCGAAGTCGAGCCGGTTGCGCATGTTGCCGGCGTCCTTGTTGAAATAGGTGAAGGCACTCTGGACGTGGCGCAGGCGGCCGATGCGTCCCTCCGCGATCAGCTCGCGCACCTTGGCCCATTGCGGGTGGTAGTGCACCATGAAGGCCTCGGAGACGACCACGCCGTTGCGGTCGCGTGCGGCGATGACCTGGGCGATGTCCTCGGCCTTGAGCGCCAGTGGCTTTTCGACCAGCACATGCTTGCCGGCATTCGCCGCCTTGATGGCCCATTCGACATGCTGCGAGGTCGGCAGCGGGATGTAGACGCCGTCGACCGTGTCGGAGGCGAGCAGGTCGTCATAGGAGCCGAAGGCGTGCGGCGCGTTGAACCGGTCGGCCAGCGCCTCGGCCTTCTCCAGATCGCGGCTCGCCACGGCGGCGAGGATGCCGTTCTCGGATTCGACGATCGCCGGCAGCACCTGCTCGCGGCCGATCTTGGCAGTCGAAAGAACCCCCCAGCGGAACATGGCCAGACTCCTTTGTGATCAGGGCACCTCTTTGCCCCAAACGCCACGCCGTGCCAAGCTGGCGACCGATTCCCGACACGCAGGAGATGAATCATGGTGAAGCGGCGCAAGCTCGGTCGCGAGCTCGAAGTGTTTCCCGTCGGCCTCGGCTGCATGGGAATGAGCCACGCCTATGGCGGCCAGGAGGAGGCGGATGCGATCCGCACGCTGCACCGCGCGGTTGAGCTCGGCGTCGACTTCTTCGACACGGCGGAGGTCTACGGGCCGTTCACCAACGAGGTGCTGGTGGGCAAGGGGCTGAAACCACTGCGCGACAAGGTGAAGATCGCGACCAAGTTCGGCTTCCGGATCGAGGAAGGGCCGGACGGCCCGCGCCAGCTTCCCGGCCTCGACAGCCGGCCGGAGCATGTGCGCGCCGTCGCCGAGGCCTCGCTGAAGCGGCTGGGGATCGAGACGATCGACCTGTTCTACCAGCACCGCGTCGACCCGGACGTGCCGATCGAGGATACGGTCGGCGCGATGGCTGCTCTGGTGAAGGAGGGCAAGGTGCGCACGCTCGGCCTGTCCGAGGCGAGCCCGGAGACGATCCGTCGGGCGCATGCGGTGCATCCGATCGCGGCGGTGCAGAGCGAATACTCGCTGTGGACGCGCGACCCGGAGGCCGGCGTGCTCGCCACCTGCCGCGAGCTCGGCATTGGCTTCGTGCCGTTCAGCCCGCTCGGCCGCGGCTTCCTCACCGGCGCGATCACCTCGGCCAGCGCGTTCGGCGCCGACGATTTCCGCCGCAAGCTGCCGCGCTTCGAGGAGGAGAACATCGCCAAGAACCTCGCCGCCGTGGAACGGCTGAAGGCGTTCGCGGCGGACAAGGGCGTGACCGCCGCCCAACTGGCGCTCGCCTGGGTGCTGGCGCAGGGCGACTTCATCGTGCCGATCCCGGGCTCGCGCAAGATCGCCAACCTGGAGGCGAACGTCGCGGCGGCGTCGCTCGCGCTGTCGCCGGACGAGGTCGCTGCCATCGGCGCGCTGATCTCGCCCGACCAGATCACCGGCAGCCGCTATCCGGAGGAGATGGCGCGGCAGGCAGGGAGGTAGCCCCTCACGTCTCCTGGATCGCCGAAAGCTTCCACTCGCCGCCCCTGGCCCGCACGAAGGTCCAGAGTTCCGTCGTCTCGGTGAGGCGCTCGTCGCCTTCGACGACCTTGCCCGTGGCGCGGTCGCGCATGACGTCAACGGATTCATACTGGAACGCTGCCGTGGCGTAGTCGGCGCCGTCTTCGCGCCAGGATTCGGCGATGTCGGCTTGGACGAGATGCACGTCGGTGACATCGTTGCGCAGGCCGCGTTTGGCGTTGTCGGCGGGTTCTTCCGAGAAGTAGGACACCATTTCGGGCGTGCTCAGCCGGCGCAGCGCGGCGTGATCCTCGTCGGAAAACGCCTTCTGCACCTCAGCGAGACGGCGCTCGAACGTGTCGAGGTCATCCTTGTCGACCGCAATATCCTGCGTGGCCGGCGCAGCTTTGGCTGCGCCGCCGCCGATCGACGGGATGGTGAAGCCCGCGCGGCTGTTAGCATCGGACGTGCCGGTGCGGGCGTGGCCGAAGCCGGAGGCGTTGCCGCCGCCATAGGGTGCGCCGCCGGCGACCGCCGGGGTGCGGCGCGAGCGGAACCAGGCCATGACCATGGAGGCGACGACGGCGAGCAGCAGGAGCTGCAGGATGAAGCCGAGCGCGCCGGCCATGCCGCCGAAGCCGTAGCCGAGCAACATGCCGAAAAGGCCGCCGATCAGAAGGCCGCGCATCAGCGAGCCGCCGAAGCCGCTGAACATGCCGGGACGCTGCTGGCCGAGCGTCTGCTGCTGGCGCGTTGCCGTGCTGGGAGCGGGTGTCATCGAGCGCTCGACCGGGCCGGTGGGGTTGGGCGCGGTGCGGGTGGGCGCGGGCGCCTGCCAGGTGCGCATGCCGCGGCTGCCGAACGAGCCGCCGCGCCGCGCCTCGGCGAAGTCGGTCGAGACGAGCGTGAGCGCGACCAGGAGGGTCGAAAAGAGTGCGATGAAGCGAGTGCGGCCGAAGCGCAGCATGGTACCGTAACCTCCGATTACCCGCTCCGGATCATGCAAAGCGGGCCCAAGTCCAAACGGTCCGACATCGCGATCGAATCGTGTCGATCGCCAGAGGGGCCCGGCCCGCGAGGGCGCATATGGGACGTCTCGAACGTGTCTGCAAGGCGGAAGGCGAACAGGTCCTCATACCCTTGCGGAGCAGAGCAGAGGCTCAGGACGTGTCTGGGCGCCTCAGGCAGGACCTGCCGCCGAAGGCTGCGTTTCGTCCGTCTCGGGGATCGGCTTCCTGCCTGCCGGGATGGCGAGCGACAGGACGATCGCCGACAGCCCCGCCAGCGTTATCGGCGTCGCCACGACCTGCCTGAGCAGGTCCGGCAGGTGCTGGGTCGCCGCCGGGACGAGGATGACGCCGAGCGAGAGGCCGAAACTGACCGCCATGATGTAGACCCTTCGCTGGTCGATCGGCTCGGAGGCGAGGATCCTGATTCCTGCGACGGCGATTGTCCCGAACAGGACGAGCGTCGCGCCGCCAAGGACAGGTTTCGGGATCACCAGGAAGAACGCGCCGACGACCGGGAAAAGCCCCATGACGACGAGAAAGCCCGCGACCCAAAGGCCGACATGGCGGCTTGCCACTCCCGTCATCTGTATGACGCCGTTGTTCTGCGAGAAAGTCGTGTTGGGGAACGTGTTGAAGATCGCGGCGATGCCGGAATTGACGCCGTCGCCGAGGATGCCGCCCTTGATCCTCTGCAGATAGACCGGACCTTCCACGGGCTGTCCGGAAACGATGGAGTTGGCCGTGAGGTCGCCCGACGTCTCGATCGCCGTGACGAGGTAGAGGAAGGCGATCGGGACGAAGAGGCCGAAGTCGAAGTCGAGGCCGTATCTGAACGGCACGGGCAGGGCGAAGAACTGCGCGCCGGAGAGCGACGCCAGGCTGACCATTCCGAAGAAGCTCGAGAGAACGGTTCCGGCCACCAGGCCGATCATGATGGCCGATATGCGCAGGATCTGCGGGCCGGCGAAGCTCATCGCAAGGATGACCGCGATGACGATCGATCCAATGGCCAGATTGAGCGGCGATCCGAGCGCGTCGCCCGCGTTCGCTCCTCCCGCGAAGTCGGTGAAAGCCGACTGCACCAGGCTCAGTCCGATCACCGTGATGACGATGCCGGTGACTGTCGGCGTGACGATGCGCTTGAGCCTGTCCAGGAACTGCGCCAGCACGATCTCGACCACACAGCCGGCCAGGCAAAGGCCGAAGATCATCGCCAGCATGTCTTCGGGCGTGCCCCCGGCGTTCTTCACGGCGAGGCCTGCCGCGAGGATCGCTCCGAGGAAGGCGAAGCTCGTTCCCTGAAGACTGAGCAGGCCCGAGCCGACCGGCCCGATGCGGCGGCATTGGATGAACGTCGCCACGCCCGAGACGAAGAACGACATCGCAAGCAGGTAGGGGACGTGTTCCCCCAGCCCGAGGGCCGCACCGATGATCAGCGACGGAGTCGCGATGCCGACGATCGAGGCGAGCACGTGCTGGATGGCAGCAAGTGCCGCCCGCGAGGGAGGGGGTACGTCGTCCAGTCCGTAGACGAGTTGGGTCGCATCTTGCGCCATGAACCATCCTTCCCCGGCACCAGCTTCCGGTGCGCTAAGTGTGCGCAATCGGACCGATGCAACAAGAGCGCATTCCCCGGAAAAGAGAGTTTCCCCTTGCTGGCTTACACCATCGCGAGCGGCTGCTTGCGGCGGGGCGGCGGGAAGGCGGCGTCGAGGTCGGAGAGGTCCTGCGCGGTGAGCCTGATGTCGGCGGCGGCGCCGTTGTCGCGCACGTGCTTCTCCTGCGAGGCCTTGGGGATGGCAATCACGCCATCGCCCCGCAGCGTCCAGGCGAGCGCGACCTGTGCGGGCGTCGCGCCATGGCGGCCGGCGACGGTCTTCAGCCGGCCGTCGCCGGCGAGATTGCCCTCGCCGACCGGCGAATAGGCCATTACCGGAATGCCGCGCTTGCGCTGCCAGGGGATGAGGTCGAAGTCGATGCCGCGGTTGCCGAGATTGTAGAGAACCTGGTTGGCCGCGACCGCTTGGCCGCCCGGCAACGCCGCCAGTTCCTCCATGTCGTCGACGTCGAAATTGCTGACACCCCAGTCGGCGATTTTGCCCGAAGCCTTCAGCGTCTCGAAAGCCTCGACGGTCTGCGAAAGCGGCACGCCGCCGCGCCAGTGCAGCAAATAGAGGTCGATGCGGTCGATGCCGAGACGCGTCAGGCTCGCCTCGCACGCGCGGATGGTCGCCGAGCGGGACGCGTTGGACGGCAGCACCTTCGAGACGACGAACACCTCGTCGCGGCGGCCGGTGATCGCCTCGCGCACCACTTCCTCCGCCCCGCCAGAGGCATACATCTCGGCCGTGTCGATCAGCGTCATGCCGAGTTCGATCCCGAGCCTGAGCGCCGCCACCTCCTGCGCGAACCGGTCCCGCCGCTCGCCCATCTTCCAGGTGCCCTGGCCGAGGACGGGGACGGAGGTGCCGGAGGGGAGAGTGGTGGTGGGGATGGGCATGGGGGAGTCTCGGTGGGTGGGTGGCAAACCTCAACGGGGATTCGCAGCTGCGAAGTCCTGCATGTGTCGGTCTATGACGGCGGCACATTCTGCCGGATGGGTCGATATGAGGAAATGATCGGCACCTGGCTCGACATGCAGCTTGGCGTTTCGGGCGTTGGCGACGATCTGGTCGGACACGTCGATGATGGCCTTGTTCGCCAATTCGCCCCGGGCGACGGTGCAAAGCATGTCAAGGCAATCAAAATCTGCAAAATCGGCGGCAAAGCCAGTCGCTGCTTCCCAATCCAGGAGGTTGGTCGCGGCCTTGATCCGGCAAAGCGCCCGGAACGACTCGGGCATCGACTGGAAATTGCCCGGACGGCTCCAGAAGTCGATGATGATCCCCGCGCTTTCCGGGTCACCGGCCGCGATCGAGGCCCGGAAGCGGTCCGTCATGTCCTGCATCTCGGACGCCCAGGAAAAGGGTACGCCGCCGCGTCTGCAATAGACGGGATTGGCTTCGAAGGTGACGATGCTGAGCGGCTTGACCTTGCGGGACAGTGCCGTGGCATAGACGCAGAAGCCACCGTAGGAATGACCGACCAGATGGACCGGCTCGCCGACCTTGTCGACGACCTCGGTCACGAAATCGGTGGTCAGGCCAAGGTCGCCGTCATCGCCCGCCCGCAAATCCGGCGTGCCGCCATAGCCCGGCAGGCTGGTGAGGATCGTCCGGTAGGAGCCCTGCAACGCCTTCTGGACCCCGCGCCAGGCGCTGTGACTGCTGTAGGACCCCGGCAGGAACAGGAGGGCCGGACCGGTTCCACTGTCCACGAAGTCGAAATCCACAGGCAGTTCCCCCAGACCAGCGAACACTGATCCACACGTCGCGCGACGGTCAATCGGTATTTGGCGCGGGCAGGCCGAAGATGCCGGGTGGAGGCGCCGGAACCACACCGATTGACTTGGCGTCGCGAGCGGGCAGTCCGTCAGCGCGAGCGATCGGACGGCAGTAGATCCTCGGCTTAAGGCCGAGGATGACGTCGCGCGTGGGAGGGCTGCCGCGCGTTTAGTACGAGGCGGGCGGGTCCTCGCGTCCGCCCTCCGGGGCGGGGCCCGGCGCCTCCGGCGCCTCCCGCCCGTTCGACGGCTATGAAAGGTCCACCGGACCTTTCGTTTCGCCAGCGGCGAACCGCCGTCTCACCCTCGCAGCACCCCGCCGGTCTGCTTCTTCACGTTCTCGACGATCCTGCCCGCCAGCGCCTCGAAATCCTCGTCGGTCAGCGTCTTGTCGATCGGCTGGATGGCGACCTCGATGGCGATGGACTTGCGGCCCTCGCCGATCGACGCGCCTTCGAAGACGTCGAAGACGTTGACGCCGGTGATGAGTTTGCGGTCGGCACCGAGCGCCGCCTTGACCAGCGTGCCGGCCTCGACGGCGCGGTCGACGACGAAGGCGAAGTCGCGCTTGACCGCCTGGAAGGCGGAGAGGTCGAGTCTCGGCTTGGTGCGGGTCGGCTTGGCTTTCGACTCCGGCACGGCGTCGACGAAGACCTCGAAGCCGCAGATCGGGCCGTCGGCGTCGAGCGTCTCCAGTGTCTTCGGGTGGAACTCGCCGAAATGGCCGAGCACCGTCTTGGGGCCGAGCTTGATGACGCCGGAGCGGCCTGGGTGATACCAGCCGGGTGCGCCGGTTTCGACGGAGAGCCGGTCGATCGGCGCGCCGATGGCTTCGAGCGCGGCGAAGGCGTCCGCCTTGGCGTCGAACACGCCGACGGCGCCGGCATTGCCCGACCACAGGCGCCCCGAGCCTTCGAGCTTCGCCGTGCCGCGGCGGATGCCGGCGGCGACGCGGCGCTGCTGGTGGGCCTCGTCGCCCTCATAGGTGCCGGACACTTCGAACAGGGCGACGTCGCCGATGCCGCGATCGGCATTGCGCTGGGCAGCCGCGATCAGGCCGGGCAGCAGCGAGGGGCGCATGTCGGACATGTCGGCGGCGATCGGGTTGGCGAGCTTGAGCGACGGCTGGCCGCCGCCGAAGGCTTCGGCATGCTTGGCCGGGATGAAGGACCAGGTGACGGCCTCCATCATGCCGCGCACGGCCAGCGCCCGGCGCGCGGCGCGGGTGCGGATCTGCAGCGTCGTCAGGATCTTGCCATTGACCGCGGAATGGCTCACCAGCGGCTGCGGCGCGATCTGGTCGACGCCGCGCATGCGCATGACTTCCTCGACGAGGTCGGCCTTGCTGTCGATGTCGGGCCGCCAGGAGGGCTGCGTGACGTCGTAGTAATAGCCGCCGCCGGAAAGGCCGAAGCCGAGGCGCTGGAGGATCGCAGCGCTCTCCTCGCCCGGCACGTCCATGCCGGTCAGGCGCTTCACCTCCAGCACCGGGAACATGATCGGCTTCGGCGCATAGCCGGCATAACCGACGACTTCCGCCTCGCTCGGCGTGCCGCCGCAGATGTCGAGCACCAGCTTCGTCGCCAGCTCCAGCCCCGGCACCATGAATTCGGGATCGACGCCGCGCTCGAAGCGGTAGCGCGCGTCGGTGATGATGCCGAGCGAACGGCCGGTGCGGGCGATGCTGATCGGATCCCACAGCGCCGACTCGATCAGCACGTCGGTGGTGTTTTCGTCGCAGCCCGAATGCTCGCCGCCCATCACGCCGGCGATCGATTCGACACCGTTGTCGTCGGCGATCACGCACATCTCGGGCGTCAGCTCGTATTCGAACGTGTCGAGCGCCAGGACTTTTTCTCCCGCCGCCGCCCGCCGGACGACTAGGTCGCCGGCGACCTTGGCCGCGTCGAAGACGTGCAGGGGCCGGCCGCGGTCGAAGGTCACGTAATTGGTGATGTCGACCAACGCGTTGATGGGGCGCAGGCCGATGGCCAGCAGCCGCTGCTGCATCCACTTGGGCGAAGGGTCGTTGCGGACGCCGCGGACCAGCCGGAGCGCGAAGCCGGGGCACAGGTCCGGGTCGGCGATGGTCACCTTGACCGGGCACTCGCCGTCGCCGGCGATGGACTCGACCGGCGGCGTTTTGAGCGTGCCGAGGCCCGACGCGGCGAGATCGCGGGCGATGCCGTGGATCGAGGTCGCGTCGGGGCGGTTCGGCGTCAGGTTGATGTCGATGACCGGATCGTCGAGATGCGCGTAAGTCGCGAAGCTCGTGCCGACGGGTGCGTCGTCGGGCAGGTCGATGATGCCGTCGTGGGAGTCGGAGAGTTCGAGCTCGCGCTCGGAGCACATCATGCCGCGGCTCTCGACGCCGCGGATCTTGCCGACGCCGAGCGTCGTGTCGATGCCGGGGACATAGGTGCCGGGCGCGGCGAAGGCGCCGACGAGGCCGGCCCGCGCATTGGGCGCGCCGCAGACGACCTGGATCGGCTCGCCAGCGCCGGTGTCGACCATCAGCACGCGCAGCTTGTCGGCATCCGGGTGCTTCTCGGCGGACAGCACCTTCGCGATGACGAAGGGCTTCAGCGCCGCCTTGTCGTCGACATGCTCGACCTCGAGGCCGATCGAGGTGAGACGCTCGACGATCTCGGCCAGCGAGGCGTTGGTGTCGAGATGGTCCTTGAGCCAGGAGAGGGTGAGTTTCATGGGACGTATCGTCTTTCGGGAATAAGGTCTGCGCTCAGTCGATCTGCGCGCTATCGGACAGCGTGCGTGGACGTCTACTCGGCCGCGATGGAGGGAGGCTTTGCGCTCGGAGCCTTCTTGCCGAGGAACATGCTCTTGACAGAGATGCCCTCGTCGATCGCCGGCCACCAGATCCCCTCGAACATCAGTTCGATGTCGTTGAGCTGGGTCTGGTTAAGCGGCGCGAGGAAGGGATACCACCACAACGGGGTCGCAATGGAGCGTCCGTCGGCCAGCGTCACGTGGACCTCGTCCGCCGTGCACCAGGCACGAACCGGCCGCATCTCATCTGTCTCAAAGGCCAAAGAAGTCATTCCAGGCACCTATCCACTCGTCGCGATGCTCACCGACCACGGCGAGCAGCCTCGCAACTTCTCGATCATTGTATCCCCTCCTCTGCGCAACCTCCAAGTTCTGCAACCACACCTTCAGGGACTTCCCGTCCTTGACGATGTGAACATGCGGCGGTTCGTCCGCGTCGAGCGCATAGAACCGGAACTTGAAGCCCTGCCAGATCAGGAGGGTCGGCATCGTTAGCTGCTCAACCCTCCAAACAGCGTCGGCATGTCGAGCGGCCTGAACCCGTAATGCTGGAGCCAGCGCACGTCGGCGTCGAAGAAGGCGCGGAGGTCCGGCATGCCGTATTTCAGCATGGCGATGCGGTCGATGCCCATGCCCCAGGCAAAACCCTGGTATTCGTCGGGATCGAGCCCGCCGGCGCGAAGGACGTTGGGGTGGACCATGCCGCAACCGAGGATCTCCAGCCAGTCGCTGCCCTCGCCGAAGCGCACCTCGCCCGGACGCGAGCGGTCGCACTGGATGTCGACCTCGAGCGACGGCTCGGTGAACGGGAAGAAGGACGGGCGGAAGCGCATCTTGACCGACGGCACCTCGAAGAACGCCTTGCAGAACTCCTCCAGTACCCACTTCATGTTGGCGACGTTGGCCGACTTGTCGATGACGAGGCCCTCGACCTGGTGGAACATCGGCGAGTGGGTGGCGTCCGAATCCTGCCGGTAGGTCTTGCCCGGGATGACGATGCGGATCGGCGGCGGCCCCGCCTCCATCGTGCGGATCTGCACCGGCGAGGTGTGGGTGCGCAAAAGCTTGCGCTCGCCGTTCTCGTCGGCATTGAAGAAGAACGTGTCGTGCATCTCGCGGGCGGGATGGCCGACCGGGAAATTGAGCGCGGTGAAGTTGTAGTAGTCGGTCTCGATGTCCGGCCCTTCGGCGATGGCGAAGCCGAGGTCGCCGAAGATGGCGGCGATCTCGTCGATGACCTGGCTGATCGGATGGATGCGGCCGCGCTCGGCGGGCGACGAGCGCACCGGCAGCGTTACGTCGACCTTCTCTGCGGCAAGACGCGCCGTGGTCGCCGTTTCCTTGAGCTCGGCCTTCCTCGAAGCCAGCGCTTCCGTCACCCGCGCCTTGAGCCCGTTGATCGCAGGGCCCTTCGTCTGCCGCTCTTCCGGCGACATCGAACCCAGCGTCTTCAGGAGTTCGGAGACCGACCCCTTCTTGCCCATCGCGGCGACGCGCACGGCTTCGAGCGCCGCCTCGTCGGGGGCCGCGGCAATGTCGGCCAGCAGCGCTTCCTCGATCGATTCCAGTCCGGTCATCTGTTCGGTCACGGCCTATCGCCCTGTTTCGTTCGGTCTAAGCAAAGAAAAAACCCGCGCCAGCCCTGCCAGCGCGGGTTTCCCAATTGGTGTTGCCTGAAGTCCTGGGAAAACGCTGGTCGTTTAAGCGACTGCGCCTTCAAACTCGTTCGGCATGCCGTCCTTGAGGTATTCGAGCGCGGCCTTCGACTTGGCGACCAGCGCGACGAAAGCCTGCGGCTCGTGGATCGCGAGATCCGAGAGCACCTTGCGGTCGATCTCGATGCCGGACTTGTTCAGCCCGTCGATGAAGCGGCCATAGGTCAGGCCATGCTCGCGGACCGCGGCGTTGATGCGCTGGATCCAGAGCGCGCGGAAGTTGCGCTTCCGGACCTTGCGGTCGCGGTAGGCATATTGCATCGACTTTTCGACCGCCTGCTTGGCGGTGCGGATGGTGTTCTTGCGACGGCCGTAGAAGCCTTTGGCGGCGTCCAGGACCTTCTTGTGCTTGGCGTGTGAGGTAACGCCTCTCTTTACGCGTGCCATGTCATGATCTCCTTAAATCTGTTCCAGGTCCGACGCGGCTCAGAGGCCGTTCGGAAGAAAATTCTTGATGACCTTCTTGCCGTCCGGTTCAGCCAGAACCATCGTGCCGCGGGCATTTCGAATGAACTTGTTGGAACGCTTGATCATGCCATGGCGCTTGCCGGCGGCTGCCGACAGCACTTTGCCAGTGCCTGTGATCTTGAACCGCTTCTTGGCGGCCGACTTGGTCTTCATCTTGGGCATTTTGCTCATCCTTCCAGGTGCGCGCTATCGCGCTTGTTGTTGCTCCGGACTGACCAAAGTCCAGAAAGCATGCAAAACCGCCACGGCATGCCCTGCCGGGCGGTTTGGGACGCGGCCTTATACAGATGCGCCCGAAAAAGAGCAACACCGATTCGCCGGAATGTCAGCTGCGCATGGCGCGCCGCCGCCGAAGGATCACTTCGGCGATAGCACCATCATCATCTGCCGGCCCTCGAGCTTCGGCTCGGCCTCGACCTTGGCGATCGTCTCGACTTCCTGCTTCACCTTGTTCAGCAGTTCCATGCCGAGTTCGAGATGCGCCATCTCGCGGCCGCGGAAGCGCAGCGTCAGCTTGACCTTGTCGCCTTCCTCGAAGAAGCGGCGCACCGCCTTCATCTTGGTCTCGTAGTCGTGCGTGTCGATGTTCGGGCGCATCTTGATCTCTTTGATCTCGATGACCCGCTGATTCTTGCGCGCCTCCGCCGCCTTCTTCTGGCTGGCGTATTTCAGCTTGCCCAGATCGGTGATCTTGCAAACCGGCGGTTCGGCGTTGGGGGAAATCTCGACGAGGTCGAGACCTGCGTCCTCGGCAATCTGCAGCGCCTCCTGAATGGTGACATTGCCGCGATTGGCGCCGGTTTCGTCAATGAGCTGCACCCGGGGAACCCGGATGTCGCGGTTGGAGCGGGGGCCGTCCTTCGTAGGGGCCGCTGCCTTGAATGGTCTGCGAATGGTCGTGATCTCCTCGGTCGTTGTCGCTAAGGGTGGGCCGGCGCGGCTTCCGCGCCGGTGGAAACGGCAGATGTGTCGTCCGCCCGGCGGGTTCAATACCACAACGGCGCGAAAAAAACAGCGGTTCGCTTCCGTCGTGGCCCAATCCGGACAATATCCCGGCGGCTTTTCTCGCGTGCCCTCCTGTGCCAGAACGCCGAGCCATACAGGAGCGCATCCATGGCCTCTCAGCCTGAAGTCCTCGACGTCGCCGGCGTGCCGATCGCGGTGCGCTGTCGGCCCGGCCGTTCGCCGGGCCTGGTGTGGCTCGGCGGCTACCGGTCGGACATGATGGGCACCAAGGCGCAGGCGCTGGACGAATGGGCGGAGCGCACCGGACATGCCTGCCTGAGGCACGATTATTCCGGCCACGGCGAATCGGGCGGCCGGTTCGTCGACGGCACGATCTCGCGCTGGCTGGAGCAGAGCCTGGCCGTATTCCGCCGCTACGCACCGGCGCGCGCCATCCTCGTCGGCTCCTCGATGGGCGCCTGGATCGCGCTGCGCATGATCCAGGAACTGCGCAAGGCGGGCGAAGGCGACCGGGTTGCAGGGCTGGTCCTGCTGGCACCGGCGCCGGACTTCACCGTGGAGTTGATGGAGCCGAACCTCACCGCGGCGCAAAGGCGGGAGATGGAGGAGAAGGGCTACTTTTGCGAACCGTCGGACTATTCGGACGAGCCGAACATCTACACGAAGGCGCTGCTTGAGGACGGCAGCCGCAACCGCGTGCTGGAGGGGATCGTCGAGACGGGATGCCCGGTCCACATCCTGCAGGGCATGAATGACCCGGACGTGCCCTATACCCATGCGGAGAAACTGCTGCGCCACCTGCCGGTCTGCGACGTCACGCTGTCGCTGATCCGCGACGGCGACCATCGCCTGTCGCGCCCGCAGGACATCGATCTCATCCTTCGCTCGGTCGAAGGCATGGTCGCTCTGGCGGGCTGAGGAGTCACGCATGCGACTGTCGATCCCGGCCTCTGCCTTCGTCGCGTCCATCGTCGGTTTCGGCGGCACGCTGGCGCTTATCATCGCCGCCGCCAACGCGGTCGGCGCGACGACGCTCCAGACGGCAAGCATGGTGACCGCGCTGTGCCTCGCGATGGCGGTGGAAACCGCCTACCTGTCGTGGAAGACGCGCATGCCCGTGATCAGCGCCTGGTCGACGCCGGGCGCCGCCCTCATCGCCGCCTCCACCGGTTTCAGCATGGCGGAGGCGGTGGGAGCGTTTATCGTCACCGCCGTGCTTCTCGTCGCCACCGGCCTGTTCAAGCCGCTGACGCGGCTCGTCTCGCGCATCCCGGCCTCCGTCTCGTCAGGCATGCTGGCGGGAATCGTCGTCGTATTTGTTTCGGGGGCGTTCAAGACGGTGGCGGTCGATCCGCTGCTGATCCTGCCGCTGCTGGCGGCCTTCTTCGTCATCCGCCTGTTCAATCCGGCGCTGTCTGTCCTCGCGGTGCTGGTCGGCGGCGGGGTGCTGGCGGTGTCGCTGGGGCGTGTCGGCGAATTGCCGACGCCGGAACTGTCGACGCTCACATGGATCATGCCGCAGTTCACCATCGCGGCTCTGATCGGCCTGGCGATACCGCTCTATCTGGTGACCATGGCCTCGCAGAATCTTTCCGGGCTCGCCGTGCTGAAGGCCGCGGGCTACGAGCCGCCGGCCGGGCAGTTGATCGCCGTGACGGGCTTCGTCTCGCTGCTCACCGCGCCACTCGGCGCGCTCACCACCAATCTTGCCGCCATCTCCGCCGCGATCTGCACAGGACCGGACGTTCATCCGGATCCGGCGCAGCGCTGGAAGACCGGGCCGTTCTATGCCCTGTTCTATCTGCTTTTCGCGCTTTTCGGTGCGTCGCTGGTCGCCATCTTCGCCGTGCTGCCGCCGTCGCTGATCGCGCTCGTCGCCGGCCTTGGCTTGATGGCGCCGCTGGCCAATGCGCTCACCATCGCGCTCAAGGATGAGGCGGAGCGCATTCCGGCGGTGACCGCCTTCGCCGCCACGGCGTCGGGTCTGGTCTTCGCCGGCATCGGCTCGGCCTTCTGGGGGCTGCTGGCGGGGCTGGTCGTTCTCGGCCTTGGCCGGCTGCGGCGCTGAGCCCTTCACATAACTTTACATTGCCGAGTCTTGAATCGGGGGGTGGCCGTGGCCACATCGAAAACAGGCAGCCGGATCGGTTGCCCGTAAACGAAGGAACAGAAACTGATGAACGCGACTGCACTGATCCGTCCGGCCTGGACGCCGGCGACCATTGCTCTCATGGTGATCGGCTTCATGGTGTTCTGGCCGCTGGGCCTGGCCATGCTCGCCTATATCATCTGGGGCGACCGGCTTGACGGCTTCAAGCGCGACGTGAACGGAGCGACGGACCGCATTTTCGGCTCCTGCCGCAAGTCCGCCTCCTGGAAGGCTCATGCCCGTACGGGCAATGTCGCCTTCGACGACTGGCGCGAGAAGGAACTCGAGCGCCTCGCCGAAGAGCGCCGCAAGCTCGACGAGACGCTGGCCGAGTTCGACGACTATGCCCGCGAACTGCGCCGCGCCAAGGACCAGGAAGAGTTCGACCGCTTCATGGCCGCCCGCTCGCGCAATACGCCGGCGCGCACGGAGCAACCCAAGCCTGCCAAGCGCGGGAAGGGCTCTGAAGGCCTCCTCGACGACGTCTGATCCAGACTGATACCCGGCTAATGATGACGGCGCCGCCCCAAAGCGGCGCCGTTTTCACGTCGTTCGTCGACATTCTCCGGATGACGCAAGGGCAGACGCACGTGCGCAACCCGGTGTTGATGCGGGCCCGTTTCGGCATTAGGGATTGGAAGACCGGCATGCAGGACGCCGGCGGGAAACGCGGGGACTGCTCATGGATGCGGATCTGGCGCGTGGCGAGCGGGAACGGTCCGCCAAGGTTTCGCGCGAGGAGTTGGCGGAGGCAGTGGCGGAGAATTCGCCCGCCATGCTTTGGCTCGGCGACCAATTCGGCAAATGCGTCTTCCTGAACCGGGCGCAACGCGAGTTCTGGGGCATAGACCCGCAGGATCTGTCCCAGTTCGACTGGGGGTCCACTCTCCATCCCGACGACATCGAGAAACTGTCCGCGCCCTTCGCGGAGGCGATGGCTGAGCAGAAGCCCTTCTCCGTGGAAGCGCGATACCGGCGCGCCGACGGCGTACATCGGACGCTGCGGACCGAAGCGCGGCCTCGTTTCGATCGGAATGGCGCGTTCCTTGGGATGACGGGGGTCAACACCGATATCAGCGACCAGCTCGCCGCCGAGGAGCGGACGCGCATGCTGATGGGCGAGCTGAATCATCGGACGAAGAACATCCTGACCGTGGTTCAGGCATTAGCGCGGCAGACGGCCCGAAGTTCAACGCCTGAGGACTTCAACAAAGCGTTCGACAGCCGGCTCCTTGGGCTGGCGGCCTGCAACGACCTTCTCCTGCGCAACGACTGGGCGGGCGTTGACCTTGCCGATCTCGTCGCCTCGCAGCTGGGCCATCTTGGCGAGGATGCGGGCGGCCGACTGCAATCGTCCGGGCCTCGCGTACGCGTCGCATCGCATGTCGCGCAGACCCTTGGGATGGCACTGCATGAGCTGTCGACCAACAGTCTGAAATACGGCGCGCTGAAACTACCGCGCGGCCGCGTCACGCTGGGCTGGTGGCGCTCGCCAGAGGGCACGCTCACGCTCGAGTGGGCAGAGTCTGGCGTCGGTCCGCTGAACCCGCCTTCGCGAAAGGGATTTGGCCACTCTGTGATCGTCGACATGGTCGCTTCCGCTCTCGACGCCGATGTCGAGGTGGAGTTCGGTAACGACGGTTACAGGTGGAAGGTAGCGGCGCGATCGACCGCAGGACTGACCTGACGACGGATCAGTCCCTCCTGATATGCCTGCTCGATTCCTCGGCGCGGTCCAGCCGCTTCAGTAGATCCGAAAAGATCTCACTCGGTTTCGTATCGACGCGAAAATCCGGCATGCGCGACAGGTGTTGCCTGTTAGCCGGTTCGCGCATCTGAGGGCGGATCAGCGCCGACAGTTCGTCGTCGCTTCCTCTGCTCGTGGCGCTATTGATCATGGTCCAAGCCTCTCGTCTCGAAAGGTGAACTCATCCTGCGCGCTATCGTTCCGGATGGATATCGATCGGTCAAATTACGGTAAAATTTGAATGAATGGGCGGACGCGGCCACGCCGTCCGCAGGCACGGACGAAAACGGGCGGCCGAAGCCGCCCGCAAGAGATGACGATATGTCGGTAGTCAGCGCACGCCGGACTTCTGCGCGATCCAGTCCCTGTATTTCGCGATGCGCGTATAGACGCCGTAGGCATTGCGATGACCGCACGGCATTTCCGCGTCGAGCGGACCCTCGCCCCAGCTGACGATGCCGATCTGCACCGGGCCGGCGGAGCCTTCCGAGAACAGCGGACCGCCGCTATCGCCCTGGCAGGAGTCGCGCGCCCCGTCCGGCTCGCCGGCGCAGACCATGTTGCCGGTCAGCGGATCGCCCATCGCCGGTTCGAGCGCCGGGCCGATCTGGTCGAGCGCCTCCTCGGTCATTCGGAAGCGGCCGATATAGCGCGACAGCACGTATTTCATGTCGTCGGCATAGATCCGCTTGATGCCCGAATTGCAGGTGGCGTTCGGAAATAGCCGCATCTGAGCCTTGAGGAGGTTGCGCGGGAAGCCGCCGTTCTCCATGCGCCCCCAGCCGGTAACGGTCACATGACCGTCCTCGACGTTGGATTTGGTCAACTTGACCGGCTTCTCGCTTGCGGGCGTGGCAAGCTTGATCAGTCCGAGATCGTTGTCGAGCGCAAACTGGTCGTAGTTCTCGTGAACGATGATCTCCTCGACCTGGTGGCGCGTGCCTTCGGCGAGATCGGTGGCGCCGGAGAGGACGACGACTGTATCCGGGCTGATCGGCGCGCCGGCCTGGACGAGGCAATGCGCGGCCGTCAGAACCCATTGCGGCGCGATCAGGCTGCCGCCGCAGAACTGCGCGTTGAGCTGCGACTCCGCAGTCTCGTCGAGCGAACCGCTGAACAGAAGCGCGACCTGGAAGGGATATTCGCCCTGCTCGGTCGCATAACCGCCCACCACACGGTCGTCCTCGGCCTTGGCGCGGGCTTCGGTGACCCGCGACATGGGCGAAAGTTCTGGCCGCTCGGCCGCTTCTTCGGCGGCGGCGGGCAGCGCGGCCAGGGCAGTGCCGCCAGCGAGCACAAGCAGCGCAAAGCTGCGTGTCAGTCTATGTTGGATTCGCAAGTTCGTACCTCCTGAGACGTTGCATTGCGGCGGGACGCGACCTGCGAAGCCGCCCGCCCTTTGCCTTCCAAGACCCAAAGCCATCAAATACTTGTCAGGCAAAGCCGACAAGATTGATTGGCGCCAATGTGGGAATATTTGCGGCACAAAATTCCCCAGGGGCATATGATACCTATCGTCTTGAAATGTCGCGGCTATCTGTATCGGGAATGTGTCGGCGAGAGCAGTGCCGCGGACGCAGGTGCCGCGATCTCGACATCATTGGCCGGCGGCGGTTCATTTGCCTGACTGGATCGCGATGCTGATCGCGAAAGAGGCCCTCGCGCCCGGTGCGATCGCGACGATGCCGGGCTTGTCGAAGATGCCGCCGTCGAAGTCGACCGGATCGGCGTGACCCGCCCACGGCTCGATGCAGAGGAAGCCGGCGCCCGGCTTCATCCACAGGCCGAGCGCCGGCAGGTTGCGGAAGCCGACGTCGATCGCGAACGGCGCTCCGGGGGCGGTGAAGCGGATGGTGCGGCTACGCGGCGATGTCAGCACCATCGCGCCTTGCTCGAACAGGCGCTCCGACAGGGGCAGGACCCCGTCCCGCAATTGGACGGGGGAACTGCCGGGAAGGATCAAGCCGTAGCGGGCGCGGGAGACGTCGAGACGATCGTCCGCGTCGAAGACAAGGACATGCGCCTCCTTGGCCAGGTCCGGCGCGAGCGGCCAGCGGAAGCCGGGGTGAAAGCCGAAGCTTGCGGGCAAGGCAGAACCGCCCGGATTGCGGATTGTGGCTTCGACGTTGAGGCTCTCGCCGTCGAGGTGGTAGGCGAGGTCGAGTTCGAAGGCGAAGGGATAGTGTTGCCGCGTGGCCGGCGTATCCTGGAGGTGCAGGACGCACCGGTCGGGCGCGCGCTCGACGACTGAGAACTCCATCGAATGGGCGAAGCCGTGCAGAGGCATGGGATAAGTGGCCGTCCCGACGCGGATCCGGTCGCCGGTGCAGCGACCGACGACGGGAAACAGGACTGGGCTCGAACGCTCCCACCATCTCGCGTCGCCTTGCCACAACACCTGGCCATAATCGCGGTGCGTCAGACCGACCAGCTCCGCGCCGAATCCCGACACGCGCGCGGTGAGCTTGTCCGAGATCAAGTGAACATCGGGTGCCATGAACTACCAGCGTCCGGAGGGTTTCCTAGGGGGCCGGGGAGTGTGATATGAAGCTCCCTATCCGAGGCGTGTGGGGTTGTGCAATTTGAAGTCGATGCGAGCGGCCGAAATGGGGAGTATTCGCCCGCATGTATAGCTTTCTCCAGCCGCTTGAACGAACGGGACGAGGCTCCACGACGGAGCGCGTCTACGGGGCACTGCGCGACGCGATCGTCCACCGCCAGTTGCGGCCGGGGGAGTTCGTCGACAAGAACCTCATCTGCGAACGGTTGGGGGTCTCCCGCTTTCCCGTCTCTGAGGCGCTCGGCCGGCTGGCGGCGCAAGGCTTCGTCGAGGTACTGCCGCAGCGTGGAACCCGCGTCAGCCGCATCAGCCTCAAGGACGTGCGGCAGAACCTCCTGATCCGGCGCGCGCTGGAGGCGGAGACGGTGCGCGAACTCGCGCGCCGCACTCCACCGGCTCTGGCGAAGCTGGACGCGAACATCGCGGCGCAGAGGGCTGCGCTGACGGCCGGCGATGACACCGCCTACTACAATCTCGACATCGAGTTCCATGCGATCCTGCAGCAGGAGCTCGGCTACCCCTATGTGACGGCGACGATCGACGCCGCCCGCGCCGGGCTCGACCGCGTACGCCGGATGCTCGGCAAGCTGCACAGGATGGAGCTCACCTTCGAGGAGCACGCCGCGGTGGTCGAGGCGATCCGCGCCGGCAACAGCGAGGGTGCCGCGGATGCGATGCGCCGCCATCTCGACAATGTCGACGTGCTGCTGGCCTCCTTCGCCTCCGACAATCCCGACCTGTTCAGCCGGTAGCTTCCGCCTTGCGCGGCGCGGCGCCCTTGAGATTGAGCAGATTGCCGAACAGGATCAGGGCGGCCCCGGCGACGGTCCAGACGTCGAGAATTTCGCTGTAGAGCAGGTAGCCCAGCGCCGCCGACAGCGGCACGCGCAGAAAGTCCATCGGAATGACGATCGTCGCGTCTGCATAGGTCATCGCCTTGGCCATGCAGTAGTGCGAGAAGGTGCCGCAGGCGGCGATGACGACGATCCATGCCCATGCTTCAGCGGACGGCCAGCGCCAGACCCAGAGAGCCGGAAGCAGGCCGATCAGCGCCTGGATGACGAGCATCCAGAACATGATCCTGACCACGCTGTCGTGGCGCGTCAGCCCCTTGACCATCGTTACCGAAATGCCGAAGCCGACGGCCATGACCAGCGCGATCAGCTGGCCCGGGGCGACATGATCGAGGCCAGGACGCACGATGATCGCGACGCCGAGGATGCCGAGCACGATCGAGACGATCTTCAGCCCGCCGATGCGCTCGCCGAGAAAGAGCCCGGCGAAGATCGCGGTCCACACCGGCATGGTGAACTCGATCGAGATCAGCTGCGCCAGCGGGATCATCGTCAGCGCCAGCAGCCACGCGTATTGCGCGAAGTAATGGACGACGTTGCGTCCGATGTGCTGGCCGAGCACGGCGCTCTTCATCGCCTTGAGGCCGCCGGCCGCGTGGACCAGCGGCCAGAGCAGGGCAAGCCCGATGATCGCCCTCAGCTCCATGATCTGGAAGATGTCGATCTCGATCGTCGCGGCCCGCCCGGCAACGCTCATCAGGAGCATCAGGCTCAGCCACCCCGCCATCCACAGGGCGGCCTTCGCGAGCGAAGGATGTGCGCGCATGCTTCTGCTTCCTTCCCTTGGCCGGCTAACCGGCCCCGCTTCCCGGTTCAGACGCCGAGATAACGGTCCTGCAGTTCCGCGGTCAGCTCGTCCGGCCGCCCTGTCCAGGCGGTCTTGCCCTTTTCGAGCACGACGCAGCGGTCGGCGACGGGTAGCAACTCCACCATCGTCTTGTCGACGACCAGAATGGATTCTCCATTGGCCTTGAGCGCGCGGATGGCGCGCCAGATGTCGCGGCGGATGGTGGGAGCGAGGCCCTCGGTCGCCTCGTCGAGGATCAGCAGCCGCGGGTTCGTCATCAAAGCCCGGCCGATGGCGAGCATCTGCTGCTCGCCGCCCGACAGCGTGCGCGCGTATTGATCGCGGCGCTCGGCAAGCCGGGGAAAGAGTTGGGCCACAGTGTCGAGCGTCCATTTGCCGGACCGCGCCGCGGCGAGCAGGTTCTCGCGCACCGTGAGGTTGGGGAAGCAGCGCCGCCCTTCCGGCACCAGGCCGATGCCGAGCCGGGCGATGCGGAACGGCTTCTCGCGGTTGACGTCGCGCCCGGCGAAGGAGATCGCGCCCGAGCGCGAGGCCATCAGTCCGCAAATGGCGCGGATGGTGGTGGTCTTGCCCATGCCGTTACGGCCCATCAGCGCCACGACTTCGCCTTCGCCGACCGCGAGGTCGACGCCGAACAATGCCTGGCTGGCGCCGTAGGAGGCCTCGAGCCGTTCGACGGACAGAAGGCTCATACCCCGTCCCCCAGATACGCTTCGCGTACGGCAGGGTCGTCGCGGATCTCCGCCACGGAGCCGGTGGCGATGATGCGGCCGTAGACCAGCACGGAGACACGGTCGGCGAGCGCGAAGACGGCGTCCATGTCGTGCTCGACGAGCAGGATCGGCGCCTCGGCGCGCAGCTTGTCGAGGAAGGCGGTGAGCGCGCGTGAGCCTTCCGGACCCATGCCCGCCATCGGCTCGTCGAGCAGGAAGGCCTTGGCGCCCAGCGCAATGGCGATGGCGATCTCGAGCTGGCGGCGCTCGCCATGCGAAAGCTCCGCCGCCGGCACTGACGCGCGATCGGCGAGGCCGACGCGATCGAGCGCTGAGCCGGCTGCCTCGATCAGCGCCCGGTCGTGCATGACATTGCGCAGGAAGCGGAAGCTCGATCCCTGGCGCGCCTGCACGGCGAGCATGACATTGCGCAACGCCGGGAATTCGGGGATCAGCGACGAGACCTGGAAGGTGCGGCCAAGTCCGAGCCGGGCGCGCGCGGCGATGCCTAGGGATAGGATGTCCTGCCCGAGGAATCGGATCGAACCGGCGTCGGGCTTCAGCGCGCCGGAGATCTGGTGCATGAGCGTGGTCTTGCCCGCCCCGTTCGGACCGATCAGCGCGTGAATCTCGCCGGGCTTCAAGGTCAGCGAGACGCCGTCGGTCGCCTTCAGCGCGTCGAAGCTCTTTGCGAGGTCGCGAATTTGCAGCACCGGCTCAGCCATGGCGGGGCTTTCCGGCGACGAGTCCGACAATGCCGCCGCGTGCGAAGAGAACGACACCGAGCAGGGTCAGGCCGAGGAAGAACTGCCAGCGCTCGGTGATGGAGCCGAGCCAATATTCCAGCATGACGTAGAGCATGGCGCCGGCCACCGGACCGGCGAGCCGGCCGGTGCCGCCGAGGATGATGAGCACGATCAGCTCGCCCGACATTGGCCAGGCCAGCATCGAGGGGCTGGCGAAGCGGTTGAGCTCGGCGAACATGGCACCGGCGACGGCCGTGATCATGGCCGAGAGCACGAAGGCGACGAGGCGGATCGGGAAGGGCTCGATGCCGATCGCCGCGACGCGCAGCTCGTTCTGCCGTGCCGCCTGGAGAGCTGCGCCGAAACGCGAGACGCGCACGCGCCAGAAGATCACGAGACCGGCGAGGAGCAGGGCGAACGCGATCAGGAACAGGTCGCGCGGCACGGCCGTGTTGAGGCCGGGAAAGCCGTTGCGCAGCGCGATCGACAGCCCGTCCTCGCCGCCATAGGCCTTCCAGGATATGGCGAAGTAGAAGACCATCTGCGCGAAGGCGAGCGTGATCATGATGAAATAGACGCCCGACGTCCTGAGGCTGATGGCGCCGGTGATCGCCGCGACGAGGCCGGCGGCGAGCGCGGCGGCGATCCAGACGAGCGGCATCGAGGCGGGAACCGTTAGGCCGAAAAGCGGCTCGGCGTTCATGGCGTGGGTCGCGACGATGCCGGCCGCGTAGCCGCCGATGCCGAAGAAGGCGGCGTGGCCGAAGGAGACCAGCCCGCCCAGCCCCAGCGCGATGTTGAGGCCGGTTGCCGCCAGCGCCAGGATCGCCATGCGGGTCGCCAGCGTGGTGTAGAACGGATAGCCGGCTGCCTGCGTGGCGAAGGGGAGCGCGAGGAGGGTTGCAAGGAGGGCAAGGGTGAGGAGGCGCTCGCGGGTCATGCCATCACGCCCCCGCCGCGAACAGGCCTTTCGGCCGAAACGCCAGGATCGCCGCCATGACGATGTAGATCAGCATCGACGACAGCGCGCCGCCGAGGCTGGCGGCCGGGGCCGGGCCGAGCAGCGCGGCGAGCAGTTGCGGCAGGAAGATACGGCCCATCGTGTCGACCACGCCGACCAGGAGCGCGCCGAGGAAGGCGCCCTTGATCGAGCCGATGCCGCCGATGACGATGACGACGAAGGCGAGGATCAGCACCGGCTCGCCCATGCCGACCTGCACGGATTGCAGCGCACCGACCAGCGCGCCTGCGAGGCCGGCGAGCGCGGCGCCGAGCGCGAAAACGACGGTGTAAAGCGTGCGGATGTCGACGCCGAGCGCACCGATCATCTCGCGGTCGCTCTCGCCGGCGCGGATGCGCATGCCGAGCCGGGTGCGCGAAATGAGCAGCCAGAGGCCGATGGCAACCGCGAGGCCGGCGAGGATGATCGCCAGCCGGTAGATCGGATAGAATACGCCGCCCGGCAGCGCGACCGCGCCGGTAAGCGCCGGCGGGATGTCGAGATAGAGTGGGAAGGAGCCGAACAGCCAGCGCGTGCCTTCGGAAAAGACCAGGATCAGCGCGAAGGTGGCGAGCACCTGGTCGAGATGGTCGCGCTCGTAAAGGCGGCGGATGACCGTGACCTCGACGATCGCGCCCGCCGCCGCGGCCGCCGCGAGGCTGGCGATCAGTCCGAGCCAGAACGAGCCGGTCCAGCCTGCGACCGCGGCGCAGGCGAAGGCGCCGACCATGTAGAGCGAACCGTGCGCAAGGTTGATCAGGCCCATGACGCCGAAGATCAGCGTCAGTCCGGCCGCCATCAGGAACAGCATGACGCCGAGCTGGAGGCCGTTCAGGAGCTGTTCGATGATCAGGGCTGTGGGCAAGAGCGGTCGGACTCTATGGAGGCCT
>NZ_JANJTZ010000034.1 GCF_024710845.1 Mesorhizobium sp. | reverse complement strand
CCGCCTGGTCCAGGCGGCGACCCGGGGCGATGGCGCCCAGGGAGAGGACATCACCGCCAACATCCGCACGCTGCGCTCGGTGCCCCTGCGGCTGCGGGGCGATGCCCCCGCCGTGCTGGAGGTGCGAGGCGAGGTGCTGATGACGCGGGCGGATTTTGCGCGGCTGAACGAGGCCCAGACCGCCCGGGGCGACAAACCCTTCGTCAATCCTCGCAACGCGGCGGCCGGCAGCCTGCGTCAATTGGACCCGCGCGTGACGGCGACGCGGCCGCTGCGTTTCTATGCCTACGGCTGGGGCCAGATCCTGGACGCCGCAGGCGCCGAACTGCGGCCGCGCGCGACCCATTCCGGCATGCTGGAATGGCTGGCGGGTTTCGGTTTCGCCGTCAGCCCCGGACGGATGCTGTGCCATGGGGCTTCGGCCCTGCTGCGTTTCTATGAGACCGTGGGGGCGTCCCGCGCGAACCTTCCCTACGAGATCGACGGGGTGGTCTACAAGGTCGACGACCTGCGCGCCCAGGACGTCCTGGGCTTCGTCGCGCGCGCGCCGCGCTTCGCCATTGCGCACAAATTCCCCGCCCAGGAGGAAACCACCCGGCTGCTCGGCATCGATGTCCAGGTGGGGCGCACCGGGGCGCTGACGCCGGTGGCGCGGCTCGAGCCGGTCACCGTCGGCGGCGTGGTCGTGGTCAACGCGACGCTGCACAACGAGGACTACATCAAGGGTATCGGCAATGATGGTCAGCCGATCCGGGGTGGGCGCGACATTCGCGTCGGCGACACCGTGCTCATCCAGCGCGCGGGCGACGTCATCCCGCAGATCCTCGACATCGTGCCGGAGAAGCGGCCGGCGGACTCGATGCCGTACGAATTCCCGCAAGTCTGCCCGGCCTGCGGCAGCCATGCGGTGCGCGAGGAAGGGGAGGCGGTGCGCCGCTGCACGGGCGGGCTCATCTGTCCGGCGCAGGCGGTGGAACGGCTGCGCCACTTCGTGTCGCGCAATGCGATGGATATCGAAGGGCTGGGCGAGAAACAGATCGAGTTCTTCTACAACGCCGAGGATGCCGCGTTGCAGATCCGGACGCCGGCCGACATCTTCACGCTGAAGGCGCGCCAGCAGAAATCGCTCACCAAGCTCGAGAATATCGAGGGCTTCGGCGCCGTCTCGGTCAAGAAGCTGTTCGACGCCATCGACGCGCGCCGGGCGGTGGAAACGTCCCGCTTCCTCTTCGCGCTCGGCATCCGCCATATCGGCGAGACCAACGCCAAGCGCATCGCCCGGCATTTCACCAGCTTCGAGGCGATCCGCGCCGTCGCCACCGAGGCCGAGATCCCCGCCGGCAAGGGCGACAAGGGCAATTCAGCCTGGCAGGAGCTGAACGCCGTCAACGGCGTCGGCGAGGTCGTGGCCGAGGCTTTGGTCGAGTTCTTCAACGAGGAGCACAACCGCGACGCGGTCGACGCGCTGCTCGCCGCCGGCGTCACGCCGCTGCCTGAAGAACAGGTCGGGCAGGTCGAGACGCAGTTCAGCGGCAAGACGATCGTCTTCACCGGCTCGCTCGAACGCATGTCGCGCGACGAGGCCAAGGCGATGGCCGAGAGGCTCGGCGCCAAGACGGCCGGTTCGGTCTCGAAGAAGACCGACCTCGTGGTGGCGGGTCCGGGCGCTGGCTCCAAGCTCAAGGCCGCGACCGACCTCGGCATCGAGGTGATCGACGAGGACGAGTGGTTCAGGCGGGTTGAAGGGTGACTGTCGCGCTGAACGCTGGCTCAACCGAATTCAACTGACATCGCGGCAGGGCGTCTCTACAAGGCCGGCTCGACAACGGGCGCGCAATGGCCGTAGAGACCTATTCTTCCCCAAGCAGATCCGGCCAGTTCTGGTCCGGGGTCCGGATGGCCGTCCCCGCGGCGGTCGCCGCGGGACCATTCGCGATCCTCTACGGGGCGATCGCGGCCAAGCAGGGATTGCCGTTTTTCGAGATCGTCCTGATGAGCGTCACGATCTTCGGCGGCGCGTCGCAGATGGTCGGCGTGGAGCTCTTTGGGCAACATCTCCCGGGCTGGATCGTGGTCTTGTCGATCTTCGCCGTCAATTTCCGCCACGTGCTCTATTCCGCCGCCGTCGGCCGCCGCATCACGAGCTGGCCCACCTGGCAGAAGGCCGTCGGCTTCTTCTTCCTGGTCGATCCGATCTACGCGGAGAGCGAACGGAAGATCGAGGCGCATGAGGAGATCGGCTTCGCCTGGTACATGGGCATGGGGACGCTGGTCTACGCCACCTGGGTCCTGCTCTCGACGGCCGGCGCGGGATTCGGCGCGCTCATCCCCGATACCCATGCGCTCGGGCTCGATTTTCTCCTGCCGATCTACTTTCTCGGCCTCGTCATGGGCTTTCGCAAGCGTCCGCTCTGGCTTCCGGTGGTGCTCGCCTCCGGCACCACTGCGGTGATCGCCTACCGCTACGTCGGTTCGCCCTGGCATGTCTCGATCGGCGCGGCCACCGGGATCCTGCTCGCGGCCGCGCTGGCAAAGCCGCATCCGCCGGCCGATCCGGAACCCGACGATGCGGGAATCGCACCATGAGCGAGGCTATCTGGATCATCCTCGCGGGCGCCGCGATGACCTATCTGGCGCGCGCCGGCGGCCATGTCGTGCTGTCGCGCTTCGAGCGAATCCATCCGCGGGTGGAGGCGGGGCTCAACGCAGTGCCGGCCGCGGTTCTCACCACACTGTTTGCGCCGGCGCTGTTCAGCGGCGGGCCGGCGGAGATCACGGCGATGGTCGTGGCGGGGCTGGTCGCGCTGCGCTTCAGCTTCATGCCGATGTTCGTCGCCGGCGCGGTCGTGCTGATCGCGCTGCGTTACCTGCTCGGATGATGGTGATCCTCGAAGGGTGACGTGGCCGCCTCGAGCCATGCGCGTTCCTCACCCGTCAGGAGGGGAGCGACTTCATGGCGAACACGCGCGTGGTAGGCGTTCAGCCACTCGAATTCCTCGCGCGTCAGCATGGCGGTGACGATCATGCGCTTGTCGAAGGGCACCAGGGTCAGCGTCTCGAACCGGTGCATCGGGATATCGCCGCCCTCGATCGGCTCCGGCTCGGTGACGACGATCAGGTTCTCCAGGCGGATGCCGTAGGCACCTTCCTTGTAGTAGCCGGGCTCGTTGGAGAGGATCATTCCCGGCAATAGCTTTTCCATGCCGGTTTTGGCGATGCGCTGGGGTCCCTCGTGAACCGACAGGAACGAACCGACGCCGTGGCCGGTGCCGTGCGCGTAGTCGAGGCCGGCCTTCCAGAGCGCGGCGCGGGCGAAGGCGTCGATGTCGGCGCCGCGCGTGCCGACCGGAAAGCGCAGCATCGAAATCTGGATCAGGCCTTTCAACACCAGCGTGTAGCGCTCGCGCATTTCCGCGCTGGGTTCGCCGACCGGCAGGGTGCGGGTGATGTCGGTCGTGCCGTCCTGATATTGGCCGCCTGAATCGACGAGATAGAGTTCGCCCGGGCCGAGCGTCCTGTTGGTCGCGGTCGTCACCCTGTAGTGGATGACCGCGCCGTTCGGGCCTGCGCCCGAAATGGTGTCGAAGGAGATGTCGCGCAGCGGCATCTGCAACTCATTGCCCGTCTGGACGCGACAGTTTTCCAGCGAGGTCACGGCGGCGATCTCGTCCACGGATCCCGGCGGCCGCGCTTCGAGCCAGTGGACGAAGCGGGACACTGCGGCCCCGTCGCGGCGATGCGCGTTGCGGGTGCCGGCGAGTTCGGCCGCGTTCTTGGTGGCGCGGGGCAGGCGGGCCGGATCGGGGAGGGAAACGACCTTTCCGCCGTTCTCTTCGACGATCAGTCTGAGCTTTTCGGCCGCGAGGCCGAAGTCGAGGCCGATCGTCTCGCCACCCTTGGCAAGAGTGCGCAGCTGCTCGTCGAGCGCCGACGGCGGGCAGATGTCGGCAAGCTGCGTCAGATAGGCCTCCGTCTGGCGGGGCAGCTTTCGCTTGTCCATGAACAGAAGATGGGGTCCCTCCGCCGCCACGATCGCGAAGCCCAGCGCCAGCGGCGTGTGCGGCACGTCGCGCCCGCGGATGTTGAAGGCCCAGGCGAGCGAGGACGGATCGGTGAGCACGGTATGGGTCGCGCCTTCCTTGCGCAGGCTTTCAGCCATGCGGGCGAGCTTGTCCTTCGCCAGTTCGCCGGCATAGTCGAACGGCTGGATATCGACCGTTTCCAGCGGTGGACCCGGCTGATCGTCCCAGATCTCGTCAACGGCGTTGTTGCGGAGAGCGACAAGCTCGGCGCCGCGTTTTTCGAGCGCCGTCTTCAGCGCCTTCGCCTCGGAAATCGTGTGCAGCCAAGGGTCGAAGCCGATCCGGGCGCCTTTAGCGGCGTTGTCTCCAAGCCATTTGGCCGGAGGCGTGTCGATCAGGCTCTGCACCGTGAAGACCGAGAGGTCGACCTGCTGGCGCACCTGCAGCGTGTAACGGCCATCGACGAAGATCTGCGCGCTGTCGGAGAAGACGATCGCGACACCCGCCGAACCGGTAAACCCGGTCAGCCATTGCAGGCGCTCGGCACGCGCCGGCACGTATTCGCCCTGATGCTCGTCGGCGCGCGGCACGATGAAGCCGTCGATGCCGTGCTTGCCCAGCCACTCGCGCAAGCGCGCGACGCGGGCTGGCCCTTGCGAAGGATCCGAGGCGACATCGAAATACTGGAACATGCTGCTCTGCACCGATTTGCGGGAGGCACGACGGTAACCGCCGGGAGCGACCGAAGCAATGCAGCGAGCGTCAGGAGGAATTGTGAATATTGCATTGCACAAGACTCTCTTCGCACATGCAAAAATGCATATCGCACATGCGAGATGAGCGGTGGTGAATCAGGGCAACAATCCTTACCTTTGGTGATGTGGAGGATGGATAGTCCTACCAAAGGAGACCATCATGACCGAGACCGCAAAGCCTGGCTTCTTCCGCAACGCGCTGAACTCGTTGATCGAGGCGCGCGCGCGTCAGGCCAACCACTACGTCAACGGCGCGCTGCTGATGCTCGATGACGAAACGCTGGCGAAGAACGGCTACAGCCGCGAAGTGCTGCGCCGCAGTGCGCGCGCACCGTACATGTTCTGATTTCGGATCGTTCCGGAAGAAGGCGCGGGGAGACCTGCGCTTGCAATGGGCGGCTGGAGACGGCCGCCTTTTCTGTGTCGGGACTGCCGCGCTACCGCTTTAGGTGGATCGCGACCCAACCTTCCCGGTGGAGGGTGCGGACATGGCGGAATCTCTGCCCGGCATAGGCTGCCACGACTGCGTTGCGCTGGCTGTCCAGGATGCCTGACAGGACCAGAGACCCACCGGGCGCGAGGTGCCTCGCCATATCAGGCGCCAGCCGCATCAGCGGGCGAGCAAGGATGTTGGCGACGATGAGATCGAACGGGCCGGCCGCGGCAAATGCCGGGTGGTGAAAGCCGACCGCGGTCACGCAGGCCAAGTATGAGGCCACGCCGTTGATGCGGGCGTTTTCGTCTGCCACTTCCGTCGCGACCGGATCGATGTCGGTGGCGAGCACGGGAATATGCGCCATCTTCGCCAGCGCGATCGCCAGCACGGCGCTGCCTGTGCCGAGGTCCAGCGCGTTACGCGGATGCTCGCGCCGCACCACTTCCGACAGGACGTGAAGGCAGCCCGCCGTCGTGCCGTGGTGGCCGGTGCCGAAGGCGAGGCCGGCTTCGATCTCGATCGCGATGTCGCCAATGCGCCGCTTGACGCGGTCGTGCGAGCCGTGGACCAGGAAACGGCCGGCGCGCACGGGCTTCAACCCTTCGAGCGACTTGGTCACCCAGTCGATGTCGGGAACGGCTTCGACGTCGAATGTCCGCACCGAAGCGCCGTCCGGAACCAATGCGGACAGGCGCTCGGCGACGCCGTCCTCGGTCTCGTCGACATAGGCCGAAATCTCGAAGATCGCCGCTTTCTCGTCGACTTCGAAGATGGAAAGAGGCCAGGCCTCGTCCTCAAGCGCGGCCTCGAGGACCGCGAAGGTGCGTTCCGCCTCGGCCTTCGGGGCGCGCAGATGATAGCGAAGCTGGGCCACGGTCAGGATCCGGCCGCCAGCCGCTTGAGCTTGGCAATTGCCGTCTGGGCGTTCTCGCCGTAGGCGATGGTGCCGGCGAACGCTCCGCCCTTTTCAAGCAGCAGCACCGATGCGGTGTGGTCCATCGTGTATTCGCCGTCGCCGGTTTCGACCTTGCGCGAATAGATGTTGAACGACTTGGCCATCGCCGCGACCTTGGCCGGATCGCCGGTCACCCCGGTGATGCGCTTCGAGACGTTGCTCACATACTGGTCCATGATCTCCGGCGTGTCGCGCTCCGGGTCGACCGAGACGAAAAAGACACGCAGGTTCGCGCCGTCGGGGCCGAGTTGGGTCAGCCAGCCATCGAGTTCGAAGAGCGTCGTCGGGCAGATTTCCGGGCAGTGCGTGAAGCCGAAGAACACCGCCGACGGCTGCGCCCGGAATTCTTTTTCGGTGATCGTCTGGCCCTTCTGGTCGACGAGCGCGAACGTATCGCCGTAGACGGCGCCCGAGCCCATCTTCGCATACCAGTCGAAGGCGACGTAGCCGATGCCCACGGCGACCAGGAAGAGGAGCCCGTAGAGGATCGCGCGCATGGAATTCACCTGAGACTGGGAAGGACGTGCGGTGTCAGAAGCACCATGAGAGGCCGGACGCGGCAAGCGACATCAGCATGGCCGAGCCGTTCTCGACCCACGCCGCGAAGGCGACGCCCGAGAACGCGCCGATCGCAACGGCAGAAATCGCCGCGCGCACGAGAAACGCCTTTCCGGATCCTGAAAATCTGGTCATCCGCACCATATAGCGACCCGCGGATGTCCGCGCAAATGGCATGATGCCGCGTTGGCATGCGGCTGCGGATCGGCGAAGCTTCTGCAATCGAAACCGCGGAGATCGACATGGCCGTCCCAGTTCGCAAAGGTTATTCCACGCTTCAGATCGGGCTACACTGGGTGATCGCGCTCCTGATCGCGGTCCAGATTCTCTACCATGAGCCGATGGTAGGTGCGTGGGAAGCGGTGCGCGACGGGCTTGCCATCCCCGCAGACCTGAACCTGGGCGTCACCGTCCATACCGTCGTCGGCGTGTCGGTCCTGTTGCTCGCGCTGCTTCGCCTGGGCGTCCGCGTCACCCGTGGCGCGCCGCGCGTCCCGGAAAACGAGCCGGCGCCGCTGAAGTTCGTAGCCAATGCTACCCACATCCTGCTCTTCGCGCTGATGATCGCCATTCCGCTTGGCGGGCTCGCCGCATGGGTCGGCGGCGTGAAGCAGGCTGCGCCCATCCACGGGTTGGCCGCCAACCTCCTGTTCGTTCTCGTCCTCATTCACATCGCCGGCGCTCTCTACCAGCGCTTCGTGCTGAAGACGGACGTGATGTCGCGAATGGCAATTCCCGAGAAGTAGGCTATTCGGCATCGGGGACATTGCATGTGGGGGCCGGCCTCCCCACCTGTTGCGCGGTCGTCCAAGGAGTTCCGACATGCACCGTCTCGCCGCCGCCGCCGCTCTGTTCCTCGGCCTCGCCGCATCGCCCGCGCTGGCGCAGGAGGTGGGCGAGGTCGGCGTCGACTGGCTCGGCAACGACATCATCGTCGAAGCATTCAAGGACCCTCAGGTCGATGGCGTCACATGCCACGTGTCCTATTTCGATCGCGGCCTGATCGACCGGCTGCAGAAGGGCAACTGGTTCGAGGACCCGTCGGACTCCTCCATCGCCTGCCGCCAGACCGGGCCGATCACCATCGGCGACATCGATCTTGGCAAGGGCGGCGAGGAAGTGTTCAACCAGGGCATCTCGCTGATCTGGAAGCAGCGCGTGGTCAACCGCATCTACGACAAGACCAACGACACGCTGATCTATCTGTCGCATTCGCGTCAGGTGCAGGACGGCTCGGCCAAGATGGCGATCTCGACCGTGCCGCTCTACGGCCAGACGGTCACCTGGACGAACGGCAAGCCGCAGTAACTTGCCCGCGCCTCAGCGGGCGGGTATTGGCTCGGCCATGTCCGACGAGCGTTTCCTCTTAGACGAACCGCGCATCCATCCGACGGCCGAGCTGAAGGGCTGCCGGCTGGGACGGCACGCGGTGGTGGGCGAAAGGGTGATCCTGCGCGACGTCGTGCTGGGCGACTACTCCTATTTCGAGCGACATGCCGAGGCGATCTACGCCGACATCGGCAAGTTCTGCTCGATTGCCGCCAACAGCCGCATCAACGCGCTGGAACACCCGATCGAGCGGGTGACGCAGCACAAGATCAGCTACCGGCCGAACGAGTATTTTCGTTTCCTCGGCGTCGACCAGGCGTTCCGCGCGCGGCGGGCCGGCAAGCGGGTCACAATCGGCCACGATGTCTGGATCGGCCACGGGGCGGTGATCATGCCGGGTGTCTCGGTCGGCAACGGCGCGGTGATAGGCGCCAACGCGGTGGTCACGCGCGACATCGCGGCCTTTGCAATCGTGGCCGGTGCGCCGGCGAGGCCGATCCGCCGGCGCTTCCCTGACGAGATCGCGGCGCGCCTGGAAAGGCTCGCCTGGTGGGATTTCTCACGCGAGAAACTGTTCGAGGCGGTGCCGGACATGCAGCAGCTCTCCGTCGAGGACTTCTTGGAGAAATGGGAAGGCTGAGGCGGCGACGCCCGCCCGCAAGCGTAGGAGAATTGCCATGCCGGACATCCCAACCCGACGGCTCAACTCGGGCGCCGAGATGCCTGTCCTCGGGCTTGGCGTCTGGCAGGTGGCGGGCGAGGAGGCCGCCGATGTGGTGGCGACGGCGATCGGCGCCGGCTACACGAGCATCGACACGGCCGCGATCTACGGCAACGAGCGCGGGGTGGGCGAGGGGATCCGCCGCTCGGGCGCGGCGCGGGACAGCCTGTTCGTCACCACCAAGGTGTGGAACGATTCGCAGGGCTACGACGCCACGCTCAAAGCGTTCGACAACAGCGTCGCCAAGCTCGGCCTCGATCATGTCGACCTCTATCTCATCCACTGGCCCGCGGCGGCGCGCGGGCTCTATCTCGAGACCTGGAAGGCGCTGGAGAAACTGCACGCCGAGGGCCGCGCGCGCTCGATCGGCGTGTCGAATTTCCACATCCCGCACCTGAAACGGCTGTTCGACCATTCCGACGTCAGCCCGGCGGTGAACCAGATCGAGCTGCATCCTTCGCTGCAGCAGGCGGAGCTTCGCGCTTTTCACGCCGAGCACGGCATCGCGACCGAAGCCTGGAGCCCGCTGCAGCGCGGCGCGGTGAACAGGCCCGAGATCGTGGCGATCGCAAGCAAGCACGGCCGCACGCCGGCGCAGGTGATCCTGCGCTGGCACGTCCAGCTCGGCAACATCGCCATCCCAAAATCGGTCACCCCGTCGCGCATCCGCGAGAACATCGCCGTGTTCGACTTCGAGCTCGACGCGGCGGACATGGCCGTGATCGCATCGCTCGACGCGGGCCTGCGCACCGGGCCGGACCCCGACACGTTCAGCTGACAGGCGGAACCGCCGGCGTGCGGCCGCGTTCCTGCGGGCAATCGAGCGCAGGAGGGGTTCATGCAGGACGAGATCATCCGCATCCTGTTCGGCGAGGCAGAGACGGCCGATCCGTGGTTCTACGCCGAGATCGTCTTCCGCACGCTCGTCATGTATCTCTACACGATCTTCCTCGCCCGGATGGTCGGCCATGACGCGATCGGGCAGGTCGGGCCGTTCGAGTTCGTGCTCGTCATCGCCGTCGGCTCGGCGGCGGGCGATCCGATGTTCTATCCCGAGGTCGGGCTGTTCCAGGGCATTCTGGTCATCACCGTCGTCATCCTGCTGCACCGGGCGACCGGCGCGCTTCTCGCCCGCTCCAGCCGTGTCGAGAGCGTGGTCGAAGGCGATCCGGTGCTGGTGGTGGAGGAGGGGCGGATCCGCGAGGAGGGGCTCGGCTCCGGCTCGCTCAGCCTGCGCGAGCTGCTGGCGCTCTTGAGGGTAGAGGGCATCCGGGACGTGGGTGAGGTCGAGGCGGCCTATTTCGAGAACAACGGCAAACTGAGCGTCTTCCGCTACCCGGACGGAAAGGCCCGTCAGTCGCGCCCGACCACGCCGCTCAGGACCGCGAACTAGCTTCATCGATTGCGCCGCGCGACGCCTTGTTTCCGCCGATTTCGGAATCTGTTATCGCAACGGAAGGTCGCCGGTGCGGAAGGCGCGGCGAAGCTTGATGGGTCGAGGGGAATAATGGCAGATCTTCTTTCCGGGCGCATGAACCGGCGCGCATTTCTGGGCGGCTCGGCGGCGGGCGTCGCTGGCCTCGGGCTGTCGGGTGTGCCGGCATTCGAGGCGCTGGCGCAGGAGCGCAAGTCGAACACGTCGGTTCCCGAATTGGCCAGCCCGGCCAGGATGTATGCCGCGCTGGTCGACGGCGGCCACCAGCTGCCGGCCATCCCTGTCGACAAGCTGAACAAGCGCCTGGTGCGCCAGGTCGTCATCGATCCGACCTTCGAGAAGCCCGGCACGATCGTCGTCGATACGTCGACGCACTACCTCTACTTCGTCCTCGAGAACCGCAAGGCGATCCGCTACGGCGTCTCGCTCGGCAAGGCCGGCTTCGAATGGACCGGCAGCGCCACGATCCAGTTCAAGA
This sequence comes from Mesorhizobium sp., assembly GCF_024710845.1. Taxonomy (GTDB): domain Bacteria; phylum Pseudomonadota; class Alphaproteobacteria; order Rhizobiales; family Rhizobiaceae; genus Mesorhizobium_A. The sequence continues at coordinate 90,188 of NZ_JANJTZ010000034.1, read as the reverse complement.
AGGCGTGGCCGGTGTGGACGCCGCCGCCGGAGATGATCAAGCGCAAGCCGGAACTGGCGAAATATGCCGACGGCATGCCGCCCGGACCGCAGAGCCCGCTCGGCGCGCGCGCGCTCTATCTGTTCAAGAACGGCCAGGACACGATGTACCGGCTGCACGGCACGCCGGAATGGAACTCGATCGGCAAGAACGCGTCGTCGGGCTGCGTGCGCTTCATGAACCAGGACATCATCGACCTGTTCTCGCGCGTCAGCGGCCCGACGACGGTGCATGTGCGGCACAGCATGTACCTGGGCGCGAACGCGGGCAGCGCGGGTTCGTCGAAACCCACGACCGAGGCGATCGATTCAGGCGTGCCGGAGGGCGCGGAAGCGTTGTAGGCGCGCGCTATGACGTGTCGCGGAGTTCGACCGCTCGGAGTGCCGCCGTCCCAAGCCTTTGGATGACCGCCTCAAGGCCATGAGGCGCGTTGCCGTCGTGGGCAGACTCGTCCCGTGCCTCCCCGGATAACAACAGACGTCGCTGCGCGGCCATGTTCATGACGACGAACGCGAGCGCGCGCAGCGAGGCGGCGAGGGCAAACGCATCGGCCGGATCGGTGCCGTAGCGGACCGCCGGCAAGACCGGCGACCAGAGCCGGCCCGCCGTGTTCCATTCCGAGCCGGCGACGAACTCCCGTACGACCAGGTCGGCCTGGCAGATATACCAAAGGGCACGCCAGCGGACGGCCCAGGAGCTGAGGGCAGTTTGCTCGGCAAGGACGGCCAGCGCCAGCAGCGTCGCAACGATGCTGTCCAAAACCTCCGTCCCTCCTTTCGCCTTCCTGCCCATCGCCGGCTCCTTTCGAGCGGAGCATGCGGGAGGCCGGAGGGGGCGTGGATAGATTTTTTCGTCGCGGGAGAGTTGAGCGTCGTCATCCCGGCGACCGGAGGTCAGCCAGGATCCATTGGCCGCCGGAATCCTGGCGCAAGAGCGATCAATCGGAGAGAGGAATGGATCCCGGATCGCCTTCGGCGTCCGGGATGACGGCCGGAGGTTTAAGGCCAGGAGGATGCAGGGAGACGTAGACGCCGAGCCCGCAAACCTCAAAGCCGCTTGACCGGAAAGACGGTAGATAGACTCACGGAAAATATTCCTGTCAGCTGGCGACAACCAGCGGCCGGCTGGGGTCGCCGGAGTCTTCGGCCGTGTGCCGGCTATTCCTTCATGAAGCGCTCGAACGCCTCCTTGAACTGCGGATGCCAGCGCGACAGGGCAGGGCGGTTCTCGATGATGTCGCCCATCGCCCAGGCCATGCGCCGCTCGTCCATCGCGCGGGTGACGTCGTTGTCGGGGCACAGGATGTAGAAATCGCCGCGCGCGAGGCTTTCCAGCATGAAGTCGACCACCTGCTCGCCCGTCCAGGCGCCGGGCGGCTTCGTCGTCGCGCCCTGCGTGATGCCGGTGAAGGTGAAGCCGGGGATCAGGAGATGGGCGCTGAGGCGGTCGCCCACTTCTTCGCGCAGCGCATGCTGCAGGCCCTCGGTGTAGCTCTTCAGCGCCGACTTCGAGACATTGTAGGCGAGATTGCCGGGCGGCGTGGTGATGCCCTGCTTCGAGCCGGTGTTGACGATCATGCCGGGTCTTGACGAGGCGATCATGCGCGGTGCGAACGCCTGGACGCCGTGGACGACGCCCCAGAAGTTGACGTCGATCAGATCGCGCCACGCCGCGAGGTTTTCCCAGGGTTTTCCGGGATTGGCGCCGACGCCGGCATTGTTCATCAGCAGGGCCACCTCGCCGAACGCGTCGTAGGCGAGGTCGGACAGGGCGGCGAGGTCGGCGGGACTGGCGACATCGACCGTCGCGCCGCGGATGGCAGCGGCCCCGCGCGGGGCGAGCGCTGATACGGCCTCCACCGCCGCGTCGACATTCGCGCGGTCGGCCAGCACGACATTCATGCCGCGCGCGGCGAACGCCTTGGCAGCGGCCAGGCCGATGCCGCTCGCGGCACCGGTGATGACGGCGGTGCGGTTGGCGGCGAAGATGTCGGAGGCCTTGGGCATGGGGAGGTTCCTTCTGGAAGGTGGTCGCGGCGCACCCATCGGGCGATGGAGCCGGTGCATCCTTACTCCGGTTTCAGCCGCTTTGCTTCGGCGGCATGCCGGTCCGCGCCGGCTGTGTCGCCGAGCTGCGTCAGCACCCGCGCCATGCCGGCATGCGCGAGCACGTTGCCGGGATCGATCGCCAGCGCCTTTTCGTAGTTCGTGCGGGCGCGCGCGTGCTCGCCGTTGTCTTCCAGCGCCACGGCGTGGTCGTTGAACAGTTCCGGGTCGGTGGACAGCAGCTCCTCAGCCCGCGCGAACCAGCGTTCGGTCTGCGCCAGCCCGTCGCCGCGCACATGGGTTGCAACCGCGAAGCCCCAGTAGATCTCGGCGTTCCGAGGGTCGAGCAGCCAGGCCTGGTTGAAGCGTCGGATGGCGATGTCCATGTTGCCCTTCTCGAACGCATCCCATCCCTGCAGCACGGAATACCTGGCGCCTTCCTTGAGATCGCCCTTGTGGATCTTGCGCATGGCCTCGACGAAGGTGCGGTCGGCGTCGAGCATCTTCTGGGTCTTGGTGAGTTCCTCCCAGAGCGGCAACTCGAGCGCGGGGGCAGGCGTCGCGGCGGAGGCGAGGAGGAGGGCGGTCAGGAGGAGGTGCCGCAGGGTCATGCGGGGAGGATACGCCGGGGCGGGATGCGGCGACAAGACGGGGGTTCCGCCTGGCGAAGCTCCTGAGAGGGCGGTGCCGGGCGCTGCCCTCCGCCATGGCTGCGGGCGTTCGCGCCCTTTGGAACGTCCACTGGACCTTCCAATCCGCCTCCGGCGGACCGGGCGCTCACGGTCTCCCGGGCGGAGATGGCGCGCGCGTCAGTTGATGATCTCGCCGCCGCCCTCGGCCTTCATGCGGGCGAGGCCTTCCTTCATCTCGCGAAGTCGCTCCGGCGGGTGGCCCTGCCATTTCGTCACCTCGGCGACGATGCGCAGCGGGTCGCGCGAGCGGTAGGATAGGGTCGGATTGCCGGGAAACTTCTTGTCCGTCAGGTTGGGATCGTCCTCGACCGGCCCGGTCGGCTCCACGACGTAGATCCGCTCCGGCCGGTCTCCGGCGGCGAGCTCGGCGCCCCAGACCGCGGCGTCCAGCGTCGCCGAAAAATACACCCAGGACAGCGGCCCGGCCTCGGCGAAGTTGGACCCGTGGCCGACGACGATCAGGCCTCCCGGCTCCAGATCGGCCTTGGTCCCGTGGAAGAACGACTGCGCAAACATGCTGGGCGTGGCTGACATCGGTACTCCGTTCGTGGGGATGAATCGAGCCGCCCGATGGCTGGCGGGCGGCTGGTATGACGATGGGGGAGCGGGAAGTAGGCGGGGTGGGGGATATGTCAAGGGGGAGGAGGTGGTGGGGAAGGCGCGCAATCTCTCCCCTTGAGGGAGAGAAAGCAATTTCAACAGCTTAGCCGAAGGCTAAGTGTTAGAAATTGCAGGAGAGGGGGTTGGAGCGTCACAGCCGGGCTGCCCTCCGCTATGGCTGCGGGCGTTCGCGTCCTTTGGAAGGTCCACTGGACCTTCCAATCCGACTTCGCGGACCGGGCGCTCACCCCCCTCTCTTGCGAAATCTAGCACTTAGCTTCGCTAAGATGCTGATTTCGCTTTCTCCCCCTCCAGGGGGGAGATAGACGCACTGGACCGCCTTCGCTAATTTTCCACTGTGAAGGAGCGGGAGATGGGGCAGCGGGTTCCCAGGCGGCATCTGGAGTTCGCGCGGCAGATGCGCGCCGAGCCGACCAAGGCCGAGAACATCCTGTGGCAGGCGGTGCGCAACCGCCAGATCGAAGGGCTGAAGTTCAAGCGGCAGCAAACCATTGCCGGCGTCATCGTCGATTTCGTGTGTTTCGAGGCGCGGCTGATCGTCGAGGCGGACGGCGGGCAGCACTCCGGCTCGACGCGCGACGTGGTGCGGGATGATGGCTTTGCCGCGTCCGGCTATCTGACGCTGCGGTTCTGGAACGACGAGGTCGAGCGCAACATCGACGGTGTCTGCGCGACCATCCTGGCGGAGGCGCTGCCAAGGCGGCGTGATCTCTCCCCTTGAGGGAGAGAAAGCAATTTCAACATCTTAGCCGAAGGCTAAGTGTTAGAAATTGCAAGTGAGGGGGCGTCTGGCACCGCAATCTTTCCAGCGTCGCCCCCCTCTCTTGGATTTTCTACGACTTAGCCTCCACATCCCTGCGGGCTGCTCCAGCTAAGACCGTGAAAATCCATTCTCCCCCTCCAGGGGGGAGATAGCGCGCGACCGCTTGCTCAGCTTACTTTCCAAAGCTCGTACAAACGCTTCCCAACCGCTGCCCACATCCAAAGAAGCACCGTGATACCAATGGTGATCCAGAGTTGGAGCCATCGCCACCTAGCCAGCCAAGTCCTCCCCCCATCCAGTGCGTCGAAGTACTCAATCTCGAAATCGGCGAAGGTTTGAGCAAAAACACCGTCGAATGCTCTTTTTGGGATCGCGAATCGGAGAAATTTTTGTATCGCCGCTCCGGGCATGGCACCGAGAGGATTACTCACCTCGCCAATTATCTCCCAAGCAACGCCGTACTGAAGGCCTGCTACGAATACCAAACCAAGGGTGGCTGGCAGAATGGGCATTCGCCAGTTGATCGGAGCTAAGAGATACAATGCAAAAACGGCTCCCAAGGCAATGGCGCTGGGAATTAGAAAGATCGCGCGCAGCCGCCAGCGACCGAGCCTAGCATATCTGTCAACTATCCGTGCTTGTACGAGAATCACGCCGTGCAAGGCTTGTACAACGATTGACCATAACCCCTTCATATGGGTGTCCCCGCATAAGCAGCGGCTGCGGCCAAGACGGCGTTGAAAATCCGCTGGCCATGACCAGTAATACTGTAGATGCGCCTCGCGATTCCCGAACGCCCAGTCGGTCGCTCTTCGACCCGCGACTTGACCAAACCTTTGTCCGTCATTCGATCGAGAGTGACATAGATTGTTCCACGCTTCAGGTTCGGCGATGCATGAATCATTTCCAAACCATACATTTCTTTACCTCTCAACAAGTCGAGGATTTTGTATTCAACTGGTGAAAGCCGTGGGACGTCCATCGTATTCTCCTGCGCGATGTAAGAGTAACTCTTACATATTGTAGCATCGATTTCAAGCACCCGCGGCTGCCAATTTACCGTCTCGCAATGTCCTTACGACCAGCCGGAGTATTGCGCGTCCTTCGGGTCGTAGGTCGTCCTGAGGCTGCGCTCCCCTCACACCTCACTCACAAACCCGTCCAGCACCCGTTTCTGTCCCGCCTTGTCGAAATCGATCGTCAGCTTGTTGCCGTCGATGGACGCAATATTCCCATTCCCGAACTTCTGGTGGAACACCCGGTCGCCAACGTGGAACTTCGACGGTTCCGTCGCCACCGACTTCGCCACCAGCTCGCCCTCGATCATGCGGCCCTTGACCGAGCCGCGGCCGGCGCCGAAGCCGGAGTCGGGTTCGCCGTAGCCGATGCGCTCGACGCCGTGGCCGGAGCGGGAGCCCCAGTTGCGGTCGGTGGCTTCGGTGCGGTTGGCTTGCGCCCGGGCCCAGCCGGGGGTGGCGTAGGAGCCGGAGGCGCCGGACCCGCCGCCCTGGCTGCCGACCGAGTCGAAGCGGGACGAGCCGTAAGGGTTCTGGCGGCCGCCGCCGCGGCCTGAGGCGAAGCCGCCGGAGCCGCCGTAGGGGGCGGAGTAGCCGCCGTAGGAATTCCCCGCATCCGCCACCTCGACATGCGCTTCGGGCAGTTCGTCGAGGAAGCGCGACGGGATGGTGGACTGCCACAGGCCGTGGATGCGGCGGTTGGAGACGAACCAGAGGTGGAGGTGCTTCTTCGCCCGCGTCAGGCCGACATAGGCGAGGCGGCGCTCTTCCTCGAGGCCCGTGCGGCCGCCTTCGTCAAGCGCGCGCTGGTGGGGAAAAAGGCCTTCCTCCCAACCGGGCAGGAAGACGGTCTCGAATTCGAGGCCCTTGGCTGAATGCAGCGTCATGATCGAGACGGCGTCTAATTCGGCGTTCTGCTCGGCGTCCATCACCAGCGCGACGTGCTCGAGGAAGGAGCGCAGCGACTCGTAGTCCTCCATCGAGCGGATGAGTTCCTTCAGGTTCTCCAGGCGGCCGGGCGCCTCGGCCGACTTGTCGGCCTTCCACATGTCGATATAGCCGCTCTCTTCCAGGATCGTCTCGGCGAGCTCGGTGTGGACGGTGGTCTCCAGCGCCTCCTGCCAGCGGGCGAAACTGGCGCAGATCTGGCGCAGTGCCGCGCGCGGTTTGGGCTTCATCTCGTCGGATTCAGCGAGACGCGCGGCGGCCTCCAGCATGGGGACGCGCAGCGCGCGGGCGGTGTCGTGGATCTGGCGGATGGCGCTCTCGCCGAGGCCCCGCTTCGGCACGTTGACGATGCGCTCGAAGGCGAGGTCGTCGGCGCCCTGCGCCACGACGCGGAAATAGGCGAGCGCGTCGCGGATCTCCTGGCGCTCGTAGAAGCGCGGGCCGCCGATAACGCGGTAGTTCAAGCCCAGCGTGACGAAGCGGTCCTCGAACTCGCGCATCTGGAACGAGGCGCGGACGAGGATGGCCATGTCGTTGAGGTTGTGGCCGCGCCGCTGCGCCTGCTCGATCTCCTCGCCGACGGCGCGGGCCTCTTCCTCCGAATCCCAGGCGGCGTGGACCTGCACCTTGGCGTCGTCCGGGTCGGACTGGTCGGTGAACAGCGTCTTGCCGAGGCGGCCCTCGTTGTGGGCGATGAGGTGGGAGGCGGCGCCCAGGATATGCGCCGTGGAGCGGTAGTTGCGCTCGAGGCGGATGATGGTGGCGCCCGGGAAATCCTTGTCGAAGCGCAGGATGTTGTCGACCTCCGCACCGCGCCAGCCGTAGATCGACTGGTCGTCGTCGCCGACGCAGCAGATGTTGACTTTGTTTTCGCTCACGGCCGAGCGTTGGCGCTGCCCCTCACCCGTACCCTCTCCCCGTAAGGACGGGGAGAGGGGGGCGCCGAGGTCGGTGGCTGCTTCGCCGAGGCCGGAGGTTGGGGCGGCGGCGTTGACGCCTCCCTCTCCCCGCGTGCGGGGAGAGGGTATGGGTGAGGGGCTGTCTTTCGGCCGCTGCGCGAGCAGCCTGAGCCACATGTACTGGGCTGTGTTGGTGTCCTGGTATTCGTCGACGAGGATGTATCTGAAGCGCCGGTGGTAGTCGGCGAGAACGTCCGGGTGGTCGCGGAAGATGCGGATGGGGTGGAGGAGGAGGTCGCCGAAGTCGCAGGCGTTGAGCGTCCTGAGCCGCTCCTGGTAGGCGGCGTAGAGCTCGCGGCCCTTGCCATTGGCGAAGGCCCGCGCATCGCCCTCGGGAATGTCCTTCGGCGCGAGCCCCTTGTTCTTCCAGCCGTCGATCATCTGCGCGAACTGGCGCGCCGGCCAGCGCTTGTCGTCGAGGTTTTCGGCCTGGATGAGCTGCTTGAGCAGGCGGACGACGTCGTCGGTGTCGAGGATGGTGAAGCCGGATTTGAGGCCGGCGAGCTCGGCATGGCGGCGCAGGATTTTCACGCCGATCGAGTGGAAGGTGCCGAGCCAGGGCATGCCTTCGGCCGAGCCTTCGCCGATGAGGACCGCGATGCGCGATTTCATCTCGCGCGCGGCCTTGTTGGTGAAGGTGACGGCGAGGATCTGCGAGGGATAGGCCAGCCCGAGCTTGAGGATGTGGGCGATGCGGGTGGTGAGCACGCGGGTCTTGCCGGTGCCGGCGCCGGCGAGAACCAGCACCGGGCCTTCGGTGGTCTCGACCGCGAGCCGCTGCTCGGGGTTCAGGCCGGCGAGATAGTCGGGCTGGCCGCCACTGCCCCGCGCAGCCATGGCGCGCGCGGCGAGGCCGCCGGCGGGCTTTGCCGGAGCGCCGCCTTTCGGGGCGTCGAAGAAGGGGATGTCGTCAGGGTAGTCCACCATTTGTTCCGAATGTAGTGATTCGGCGCCGAAAGGCCAGAACGGCATGCATATGGACAATTTGCGGGCGCGGATTAACCCGGCGTGTATGCGCTGCGCGCATCGTGGTGGCGAACAATCGGGAAGCGAACGATGGCGCCCGTATTCGGCAGACGCAGTGTCCAGCCGCACGTGCCGGGAACCGAGCAGGTCCGGCCAGCCCCGGCGCCGTCCGGCAGGGGACTGCTCAAGGCCCTGATCGTCTTTGCGTTCTTCTTCTATCTGGCAGCGCAGACCTACACCGGCTTCCTCTACCAGATCCTCGGCGGAATCCGGCCGAAGGCCGCGGTGGTGCTGGATGGCCTGATCGACTTTCTGCTGGTGTCGCGGATCGGCGCGACGGCGTCTTCGGCGCTGCTGCTGGCGCTGGCGATCGGGCTCGCCATCCTCGTCTATGTCCGCGAACCGCGGCCTCGCGGCTGACCGGCGGCTTCACACTTCTTTACATTAGCCGCGAACGGCGGAAATGTCCGGCGCCTAATGTGCCTCCATGCCAGCTGATCGGCTGGGCAAACCCAAGGAGCACGGACATGACCAATCAGGACAACGGCAATTTTGAAGGCCCGGTTATCGACCACGAGCCGGCCGAGAAGCCGAACGGCGGCCGCTTCGGCACAGCCTTCATCGTCGGCGTCGGCATCGCGGCGGTGATCGCGATCGGCGCGGGCGCGGCGGTCGCGCAGGGCTTCGGCATGGGCCCCGGCGGGATGGGCGGCCATATGGGCATGCGCTTCGCCGAGCACCGCTTCGAGAAGGTGATGGACGAGATCGGCGCCACCGACGAGCAGCAGGACAAGATCTTCGCGATCGTCGACAGGACCCGTGCCGACCTGCGCCCGATGGGCCGCGGATTCCGCGGCATGCACGAGGAAGTGGCGGCCCTTCTCGGCGCGCCGACCATTGACAAGGCCGCGGTCGAGGCACTGCGCGCCAAGCGCATCGCCGAGGTCGACGAAGCCTCGAAGAAGGCGGTCGCCGCGGTGATCGAGGCAGCGGAAGTACTGACCCCCGAGCAGCGCGCCAAGCTGGTCGAGGAAATGAAGGACAGGCACGAGGGCCGCGGCCGCTGGTAACAGGGCCGCGAAGGGATCGGATGCGGCGAAACTGAACGACGGCCGTATCCGACAGTGTTACTGCGGATACGCCGATCCCGCCCAACCACCCCAGCCCGGGTGATCGCCGACCCGGGCTTTTCCCTCAACATCCCGCAGATCACGCGCCTCGCAGCGCGAGCCGTCCGTCCCGTCGCCACGACGAGTTCGGCAAGGCGCAGTCTCGCGCGTGAAGTCGGTGTCCAACAGCCGGTGTCCCATGTCCCGCTTTTCCCCCTATCTCCTCTGGGTGATCCTGTCGCTGCCCGGCCTCGGCTTTGCCTGGCAACTCGTCACCTCGACCGACCCGGGCATCGTGCAGGAGTTGCTTCACCCCACGGGCGAATTCTCGGCGCGGTTCCTCATCATCGCCATGCTGGCCTCGCCGCTGATGCTGGTCTTCCGCACGGCGCGCTTTCCGCGCTGGCTGCGCCGGAACCGCCGCTATTTCGGTGTCGCCAGCTTCGCTTATGCCGCCGCCCATACGGTGCTCTATGTAATCGACCGGGGCACGCTGGACCGGGTGATCGAGCAGCTCACCCGGCTCGACATCTGGACCGGCTGGCTGGCCATGGTGATCTTCGTGCCGCTGGCCGTGACCTCGGCCGACTGGGCGCTGCGCGCGATGGGTCCGGCGTGGAAAACCTTGCAGCGCTGGACATACGCCGCTGCCGTGCTGACCCTGATCCACTGGGCGGCCCTGCACGACTGGAGCCAACCCGCCGCGGCGCTGGTGCATTTCGGCCCGTTGGCGGCACTGGAAGCTTACCGGCTGTGGTATTGGTACGGGCCGCGAGACCGTGCCCGAGTGAACGCATGAGCGGCAATCGCGGCCGATTGCCAATGGCGAGAAACGCTCGAACTACAGACAAGGTCCGGCCAACGTGGCATCACGCGGCAGGCCATTTTGGGAATGTCAGTGCATGGCGGACGAGATCCTGATCATCGACGATGATGCGCGACTGGCAGCCATGCTGTCGGACTATCTGTCCGCCAACGGATTTACCGTCGCGACCGCGGGCAGCGGTCGCAGTGGCGTCGAGGCATTGCGGCGGCGACCTCCGGCCGCGGTGATCCTCGACGTCATGCTGCCGGATATCGACGGGTTCGAGACCTGCCGGCAGATCCGCGCCTTTTCCGACGTGCCGGTGCTGATGCTGACCGCCAAGGGCGAGGAGACCGACCGGATCGTCGGACTGGAACTCGGTGCCGACGACTACCTGCCGAAACCGTTCAATCCGCGCGAGCTGCTTGCCCGGCTCAAGGCGATCCTGCGGCGGCGCGGGGCGGCGGACAATCACCGCGTGCTGCGCTTCGGGCGGCTGGAGATCGATCCCGGCTCGCGGACGGTGCGCATCGACGGCGCGGAGCGCTCGCTCACCAGCCATCAGTTCGACCTGCTGGTGGCGCTGGCGGAAAACGCCGGGCGCACGCTGTCGCGCGAGCAATTGATGGACATGGTCAAGGGCGAGGAGCTCGAGGCTTTCGACCGGTCGATCGACGTTCACGTCTCGCGCATCCGCGCCGCGATCGAGACCGATCCGAAGAACCCGCGCCGGCTGATCACGGTGCGCGGCGCCGGCTATGTCTTCGCGCGCTACCAGGACGATGCGTGACATGCGGCTCTTCAGAAATTTCCGCGGCCGCCTCTACGTCAAGATCTACCTGACCGTGATCCTGTCGCTTGGCGCCGTCGCGGTGGCGAGTGGCATCTATTGGAGCACGGCGATCGACCGGGAGGAACTGGGCTGGGCACAGCGGCGCGACCGCTTCGTCGCCGAGATGCTGCCGACGGGCGAGGATCCTGTGATGACGCAGGCAATCATCGAGCGGTTCGCGAAAGCCTTCGACGCCGACATCGCACTCTACTCGCCCGACGGACGGCTGCTCGCCGCGGCCGGCGAGGACCTGCCCCCGCCGCCACCCGGCGGCGGAAGCTTCGACGACGAGGACGACGGCTGGTTCGGCGGTCGCCAGCACCGAAGGCCGTTCGTCATCGACCTTGGAGACGGGCGCTCCCTGGTCGCGCAACTGGACGTGCCGTGGGACGGACCGAAGCGCGGCGCGCTCGGCTATCTGGTGCTGATCGCCGGCGTGATCGCGCTCGCCGCCTATCCGTTCGTGCGGCAGCTGACGCGGCGGCTGGAGAGCCTGCGCGCCGGGGTCGAGGCGTTCGGCAAGGGCGACCTCGTCGCGCGCGTGCCGGTCCAGGGCAGGGACGAGGTGGCGGATGTGGCGAAGAGTTTCAACGCGGCGGCGGACCGGATCGAGCGTCTGGTCGGGGCGCACCGGGCGCTTCTGGCCAATGCCAGTCACGAACTGCGCTCCCCGGTGACGCGGCTCAGGATGGCGATGGACCTCTACGAGACGCCCCAGGACGGAGTCTCGATGGACGGGCGGGCGCGCGAGGAGATCCTGCGCAATCTCGGCGAAATCGACGAACTGGTGGACGAGATCCTGCTCGCCAGCCGCCTCGATCATGTGAAAGGTCTGGAACGGGCCGAGCGGCTCGACCTGTTCGCGCTGGTGACGGAGGAATGCGCTCGCCACGGCGTCGAAGCGACCGGCGCGCCGGCCGACGTGCTTGGCGATGCACGGCTCCTGACCCGGCTCGTGCGCAATCTCGTGGTCAATGCATTGCGCCACGGCCGTCCGCCGGTCGATGTCGAGGTGCGGGAAGATCGTGGTCGCGTGCTGATGAGTGTCCGCGATCACGGCGACGGGTTGCCGAAAGGCGAGGAGACGCGCGTGTTCGAGCCGTTCTACCGCCCGGCGGGCCGCAGCGAGGCGGCCGGCGGCTGGGGTCTGGGTCTCGCGCTGGTGCGCCAGATCGCCGAACATCACGGCGGCTCGGTCAGGGTCGAGCCGGCGGAAGGCGGCGGGGCGCGCTTCGTCGTCGACCTGCCGCGCGCGGTCGGGCGAAGCTGAAACAGGGAAACCCGCGACACTTGCGCGTCGCGGGCTCCTCCTCAGAGCATGTCGATCCTGACGACTCGGCAGGCGTCGGCGGCGTTTTCGAGCGTCATCTTGACCGATGCGCCCTTCAACCTGCCGAACACCACCATCCGGTCGTTGGCGACCTGCTCGGCCCGGCCTTGCCGGATGCCTTCGGAGGCCGCCAGGCCGAGGGACACGTAGCGCGTGCACCACTCGGCCTGACGGTCCGGACCGCCGGCGCCGCCCATGCCGCCGGCAGTCTGTGCGATGGCCACGGTGACCGTGGCGCCCGCCGCGACGAGCGCCAGGGTGGCAAGGCCTTTCCAGCGCGTGCGTCGCTTGTGCGCCATGGTCTCAGGCCTCAGAGGTAGTTGAAGCTGCGGACCGCGCAGCCGTCGGAATGGCGATACATCGTCACCTTCACCGGCTGGCCCTTGTGGGTGCCGCGCACCGAGATGCGGTTCTCGGACACACCCGAGACATAACGCTTCTTCACGCCCATCGAGGCGGCGCGGCCGAGCGCCTCGCCCTTCGAGCAGTAGCCGGCATAATCGCCGTAGTAGCCATAGTCGTGGCCGTAGTGGCCATGGCCCACGCCGACACCGAAGCCAACGCCGACGCCAACACCGCCGATGCCGATGCCGGGACCGACCCAGACGCCGACGGAGTCGGCCTTGGCCGGAGCGAGCGAGCCGGCGAGAGCGGCAAGAGCAATGGAGCCGGCGATCAGGGAAGACTTAAGGGAGAGGGTCATTTCGGAAGTCCTTTCGAAACTTTGTTATCGATGGAGCGCCTTATCCGGCAACAATGTTTCGCAACCTTGCCGCGCGAACGGGGCGCGCGTTTCAGGATCCTCTCATCGATGTTGCAGTGGCTCACGCAACCTTGAACGGGCAGAAGGCGGGCTGCGGCACTATGTAGGGGCGCAAATACAAGGAGAAGGCCATGGCCAAATCGTCTGCCCTCGTCCCGACGGAGCACGCCTCGAAATACCTTCAACAATTGTGCAAGCACTGGAGCCATCGGCTCGAGGTGACGTTCGATCCGACCCACGGGACAGTGAAGTTTCCCGAGGCGGTGGCGACGATGAGCGCCCGAGACGGCGGGCTCGAGGTGGCTGTCGAAGCGGACGCTCCAGAGACGGTCGAGCGGCTGAAGGGCGTCGTGTCGTCCCATCTCGACCGGTTCGCCTTCCGCGAGGCGCCGCTGACATTCAACTGGGTGGATGGGTGAACGCTTCCGGACCGCGCATCGGGGCGCGCCGGCTTGTCATCCCGGACAGGGCGATCTAGCCTGGGCCACGGTCCGGATGCGACCGGCAGCCCGCGCCTGATACAGGCATGGCGAATGCATCCACGTTCCTTGGCTCCGTTTCATCGAAACCGGCGAAGGCACCGGCAATGCGGGCGCTGACGCGGTATTCGCCGGATCGAGGACGGAGACATGCGCACATTCATGGACGCGAAGGCGATGGCCAAGGCCATGCGCGAAACACTCGCCGCGCTAGGCAGCGAGATCAGCCACAGCCAGGCACTGGAGATCGTCGCGAAACAGTTCGGTGAACCGACCTGGAACGTGCTGTCCGCGAAGATAGGACAGAATCAAAGAACGGCCGATTCGGGCATCGCCTTCGAACAGGCCGTGCCGATCGTGCGGATATTCGACGTGGCGAAGGCGCACGAGTTCTATCTCGGCTTCCTCGGCTTCACCGTCGACTGGGAACACCGCTACGGCGCGGATTTTCCGCTCTATACGCAGGTATCGCGCGGGGGGCTCAGACTGCATCTGTCGGAACATTCCGGCGACGCGACGCCCGGCTGCAACATGTGCGTCTACATGACCGGCATTCGCTCCTTCCAAAAGGAGCTGATCGACAAGAAATACCGGTTCATGAGGCCCGGCCTCGAAGACGAGGGGACACGGTTGGAGGTCACGGTGACCGACCCGTTCAACAACCGCATCCGGTTCATGGAGGCCAAGCAGGCGTGAAAGCAGGAACGGGGCACGCTTTATCCGCGTCTCGTTCCGACCTTCGGTGGTATGGGCGGCTGCGGCCTAGGCTGCCCAGTTCAGCCGGAACTGAGGCGACAGGGTAAAGCCGACCGGCAGGGTCGACGCCGGCGGCGGCTCGCGCACCCCTTCGTGCAGGTAGCGCAGGGCCGCCATCAGGCCGTGCATGGTGTAGGGCTTGGCGATCACTCCGACCGCGCCCGCGAAATTGTCCGGGATGCGCTTCGGGTTGGCGGTCATGAACACGACCATCGAGCTTTTCCTCTCGGCGATGTATTGCGCCACGCTCACTCCGGTCGGGCCATCGGTCAGATGAACGTCGACGAAAGCGATGTCGGCCGCCACGCCATCCACCAGCGCGCGGGCTTCTTTCGACGAGGTGGCCCAGCCAACGACGGTGTGGCCCGCATCCTCGACCAGAGCTTCCAATTCCATGGCAAGCAGTGCCTCGTCTTCAACGATCAGCACTTTCAACGGTTCGGTCTGATTCATGGTACGCTATTCCTTCCCTGTCGGGATCGTGACGATGACGCGGGTACCCGGCGAGCCGTCGCGCCATTCGATCGTGGCATTGAGCTGACGCGCGAGCGACCGCACCAGACGGGTGCCGAAACTCGCGCCGCCCAGCGCCGTCATTCCCTTGCCGTTGTCGGATATTTCAATCGTGTAGCGGCCTGAGCCGACTTCTATGGCGACGCGGATAATCCGTTCGGCTCCGTTCGTGTGCCTGTCAAAGGCGTGCTTGATCGCATTGGTCACCAGCTCATTGACCATGAGGGCAACCGGGGTGGCCCACTGGGCCGGAATGACGATCTTCTCGAGCGCGAACTCGGTGCGGATGTCCTCGCGTCCGGACGAGGCGACCAGGTCCGTGACGAGGTCGCGGGCGAAATCGGCGAGGTCGAAACTGCGCACGTCGTCGGACTGGTAGAGCCGTCGGTGAACGGTGCTGACCGCCTCGATTCGTTCGAGCATTTTGGCAAGCGACTGCCGGACGCCCTCGTCGGGGATCGAGCGGGACTGCATGACGATCAGGGAGGAGATCATCTGCAGGTTGTTTTTCACCCGGTGGTCGACCTCGTGGACAAGCATCTTCTGTGCGTCGAGGGCCGCCTGAAGTTCCGCCGTGCGCTCGCGGACGGCGCGCTCAAACCGGTCCTTGTCGGCAATCAGGGCGTGCTCGGACTGCTTGCGGTCGGTCACGTCGAGCTGGGACGCGAAGAAGAACTGCAACTCGCCGTCCTCATTGGAGACGGGGCTGACGAACAGTGCGTTCCAGAATGGCGTGCCGTCGCGCTTGTAGTTGAGGATATCGACGGCGATGTCGCTGCGCGTGCTGATCGCGTCACGAATCTGCCCGACGGCTACCGGATCGGTCTTCGGGCCCTGCAGGAAGCGGCAGTTTCGGCCGACGACCTCCTCGCGAGCGTAGCCCGAAAGCCTCAGAAAGGCATCGTTCGCAAACACAATCGGATTGTCCACCTGGCGCGGGTCGGTGATGAGCATCGGCATGCGCGTGGCGCGGATCGCCGCGGCGAAGGGATCGCCTTTGCCGTGCTCGGCGTGAAGACTGTCGGTCATGCGCCAGGCGTCGACCGGCTCCCTGGTCGGTTTCGTATCCATTCGATCATCTCTCAATCGTCCGTGTCGGTGCGGTAACGAGCGGGATCGGCAAAAGGTTCAAATGCCAACGATTCAACAGTCGATCGGGGAGAGGGCTGTCAAAGGCCGACCGATCGCGAAATCTCCTCGCGCTTCAGTCGAGGAAACCGCAATTATTGTTTGAATCAGAGAGAGAAACGCTACGAACTACTTCCGCTTGATGCCGATCGAGCGGCCGGCGCGTTCGGGCATCGGGAGGCTCGCATGCGCCGCCTGCATGGCTTCGATCCGGGTCAGGATATCGGCCGGGAAGGGCGCCACCTTCGGCCCCGCCATGTCGACATGGAGGGTGAGAACCTCGGACGTCGCGGCCAGCCAGCCGTCGATATGGTGCAGTTCCTGATAGGCGCGCAGGCGCTTGTCGTCATGGTCGATCAGCTGGAACGTGCCGCGCACCGGATCGCCGAGGTGGAGTTCGCGCACGTAGCAGACGTGGATCTCCGCGGTGTAGATTGTGAGCTTGCGGTCCCGGGCATAATTCGGCCCCATGCCCATCAACTCGAAGGCGTCATCCGCGCACTTGTCGAACAGGACGTTGTAGTAGGCCATGTTGAGGTGGCCGTTGTAGTCGATCCAGTCCTTCTGGATATCCATGATCTTCGAGACAACGGGGGCGGCGATCATGGCAGGCTCCGGAAGGATGTTGCAGGCGGTGCTTGCGAGGTTCTACAAGCCGAGGCGGCAATCTACAGCCAAGCCGGGCATTCACAAGGGCCGGTGAACGGTCCAGACGGGAGGAACAGATGGCACTGGCCGACCTCGTTGCGGTGAAGCGCAACGAAGAGGGGATCGCGGCGGCAGTCGGCATCCTCAAGCAGCGTTTCGGCGAGCGGTTCCAGACCAATGCCGACGTGCGCAGGGTGCACAGCCACACGACCACCTACATCCCGGCGCAGCTGCCCGACGGCGTGGCCTTTCCGGACACCCGCGAGGAGGTGGAGGAGATCGTGCGCTGCTGCGCGGAGTACCGCGTGCCGGTGATCCCGTTCGGCATCGGCTCCTCGCTCGAGGGCCATGTCAACGCGCCGGGCGGCGGCATCTCGATCGATACGTCGAGGATGAACCGGATCCTGGAGGTCCATGCCGACGATCTCGACTGCACCGTCGAGGCCGGGGTGACACGCGAGCAGTTGAACACCTATCTGCGCGACACCGGCCTGTTCTTCCCGATCGATCCCGGCGCCAACGCGACGCTGGGCGGCATGGCGGCGACACGCGCCTCGGGCACCAACGCGGTGCGCTATCTGACCATGCGCGAGAACGTGCTGGCGGTGACGGCGGTGATGGCCGACGGGCGCTCGATCACGACGGCGAGTCGCGCCAGGAAGAGCTCGTCCGGCTATGATCTCACGCGCCTGCTGGTGGGTTCGGAAGGTACGCTTGGCGTGATCACCTCGCTGACGCTGAAGCTGCAGGGCATTCCGCAGGCGATTTCGGGTGGCGTCTGCCCGTTCCCGAGCCTCGAGGCGGCCTGTCGCGCCGTGATCGCGACGATCCAGATGGGCATTCCGGTAGCGCGCATCGAAATCGTCAACGCGCTGCAGATGAAGGCGATGATCAACTACGCCAAGCTCGACTACCCAGAGAGCCCGTGCCTGTTCGTCGAGTTCCACGGTTCGGAGACGGGCGTGGTCGAGCAGGCCGAACTGTTCGGCGAGATCACCGCCGAATATGGCGGCGGGCCGTTCCTGTGGACGAAGGTTGCGGAGGAGCGTGCCAAGCTGTGGAAGGCCAGACATGAGGCCTACTGGGCCTCGCAGACCCTGCGTCCCGGCGCGAAAGGGATCTCGACCGACGTCTGCGTGCCGATCTCGCGGCTCGCCGACTGCATCGCCGAGACCGAGGCCGACATCGCCGAGATGGGCCTGATCGCGCCGATCGTCGGCCATGCAGGTGACGGGAATTTCCATGTGCTGGTGCTGCTCGACGCGGAGGTACCGGCCGAGATCGAGGCGACGGAAGAGTTCGTCGCGCGGCTGAACCGGCGCGCGATCGGCATGGAGGGCACCTGCACGGGAGAGCACGGCATCGGCCAGGGCAAGATGGGCTTTATGAAGCTCGAACATGGCGACGGCGTCGACTACATGCGCATGATCAAGCGGGCGCTCGACCCGCAGGACATCATGAATCCGGGGAAGATCATTCCGTTGCCGTGAGACGGGCGTCCAAAGCGCCACTTTCTCGACAGAGTGGTGCTGGTAGACTGTCGCACGCTGCAACGGCGGGAGAACACACTGGCCAGGCTGTTTGTCATTTTCGGCGGATTTGTCGTCCTGGTGCTGACGGCCGCGCTCGTCGGCCCCTATTTCGTCGACTGGACGAGCTATCGCGGCGATTTCGAGCGCGAGGCGAGCCGGATTCTCGGCCGCGAGGTGAAGGTTGCGGGTGATGCCTCGGCCAGAATCCTGCCCTTCCCGTCGCTGACCTTCACCGACGTGCGGGTCGCGGGAACCGACGGCGAGCCGGCGCTGACGGCGGAAGAGTTCTCGATGGACGCCGAGCTGGCGCCGTTCCTGCGCGGCGAGCTGCTGATCTTTGACATGCGGCTGGAGCGGCCGAAAGCGGTGATCCGCATCGGCAATGACGGCGCGGTCGACTGGGCGGTGCGGCCAGACACGAGGTTCGATCCCGGCCATGTGTCGATCGAGAAGCTGACGGTGACGGAAGGATCGGTGCGCATCGAGCATGCCGCGAGCGGACGCACCCACCAGCTCACCGAGATCAACACCGACATGACGGCGACGACGCTCGCCGGGCCATGGCGGATCATAGGGTCGATGCGGCTCGACGGTGCGCTGACCCAGTTCGACCTGTCGACCGGCCGGGTCGACGAGGCGGGCGAGATGCGGTTGAGGGTGCGCGCCAAGCCGCAGCGCTATCCTTTCTCCATCGAGACCGACGGGACCGCGCGGCTCGACCGCGGCGCGCCGAAATACGAGGCCGGCTTCAAGCTCTCGGCCTATGACGAGGAACCGTCGCTGCGCGGCAGCGACGGGGCGACCTTCGCGCTCAACGACCCGGCCGACGCCACCAAAGGGCCGCCCGACTACCGGATGAGCGGCAAGCTCGAATTCGACCATCGGCGGCTGGCGGCGAGCGAGTTCATCTTCGAGACGGGGCCGCTGGAAGATCCCTATACGGCCGAGGGCAAGGCGGACCTCGATCTCGGCGGCGAACCGCGGTTCGCGATCGAAGCGACAGGCGCGCAGTTTCGCTTCGACGACAGAATCGGCGATGACGCGAAGGGCAGCCTGACGCTGGAGCGCCGGATCGCGGCGATCAAGTCCTTCGTGGCGGCGCTGCCCAAGCCCTCCATACCGGGGTCGGTGGAAGTAAACCTGCCGGCGGTTGTGGCCGGGGATACAACATTCCGCGACGTTCGCCTCTCGGCCGAACCGGCGCAGGGCGGCTGGATGCTGAAGGATTTCGCCGTTTCAATGCCGGGGCGTACGACGCTGGAGGCGGACGGTTTCGTCGCTACCACCGAGGAGGATGCAAGCTTTTCCGGCAACATGCTTCTTGCCGTCGGCCAGCCGTCGGGCTTCGCCTCGTGGCTGTCGAAAGACGTGGACGACGCGATCCGCCGCCTGTCGCGGGCCGGATTTTCGGCGAAGGTCGATCTGGCGAGCGGCCGGCAGGTTTTCGACGACCTGAAGCTGCAGCTCGGCGACGCCCGCTTCGCCGGTCGGCTGGACAGCGTGACGCCGGACGATGCCAGGCCGTCGCTGCTTTTGTCGCTTGACGGGGGCGAACTCGACGTCGAAGGGCTCGCGGCCTTTGCCTCGCTGTTCGTGACCGATGCCGGGCAGGCGCGGGTGGAGGGTCGCGATCTCGATCTCAAGGTCTCGGCCGGTCCGGTCAGTGCCGGCGGGCTCACGGCTGGCAGGCTGGAGACGGCGCTGAGGCTGAAGGACGGCCGGCTCGACATCGACAAGCTGACGCTGACCGACGTTTCGGGGGCGAACCTAAGCGCCACGGGCGCGATCGACGGCTTTCCGGCCCAGCCGTCGGGCAGCCTGGACGCGGCGATCGTCGCCGACGATCTCGGGCCGCTGGCGGCCGTGCTCGGCGAGCGTTATCCCGGCAACAGGGTGGCGGCCGCCCTGGCGCGGCGGTTGTCCGGCCTGTCGGAGCTCGGACGCGATGCGCGGATCAATCTGGTCGCGACGGCAACGCAGGCAAAGGGCGAGCCGCACTATGCGCTGAGCGCCGGCGGGACGATGGGCGGCGGCGATTTCACGCTCGCCTACACCGCGACCGGCTCGCCTTTCGCGCCGGATACGATCGACGTCGATCTGACCGCCGAGAATAAGGACGGGGCAGCACTTCTGGCGTTGTACGGACTGCCGACGCTGCCGCTGGTCGATGCCGGCCCGGCCACCACCGAACTGACGCTCAAGGGCGTGCCGGACAAGGGGTTGGAGACACATGGCAAGCTCACCGGCGACACCGCAACCGCGGCGTTCGACGGCACCGTGACGGTGCAGCCGGAGGGCATGACGGCGCAAGGCAAGGTTAGGATCGAGGGCGCCGACCTCGAACCGTGGCTGGGTGCTGCGGGCGTGACGCTGCCGGGAATGGGACTGGGAATGCCGGCCGAACTCGGCGCCGACCTGGCCCTGTCGCTGGACGATCTCAAGATCGGCAATCTCGACGGTTCGATCGGCGAGGTGGCGCTGTCCGGCGACTTGACCGCGACTCTCGTCAAAGGCCTGCCGCATCTGGCGGGGACGATCGCGACGGATTTCCTGCCGCTCGATTCCGCGCTGGCCCTGGTGCTGGGCGAGGGGACACTGCAGGGCGACGGAACGGCGTGGGCGAGCACGGCCTTTCCGCCGCGCGTGACGGCGGCGTTCACCGCCGACCTTGACCTCAAGGCCGGCGCGGTGGGCTGGGGCGTCGAAACGATCGCCACGGATGCGGCAACGCGGGCCCGGCTGACGAGCGAGGGCCTGTCCGCCTCCAACCTTTCCGCTGAGATCGACGACGGCCGGATCACGGGCCTGTTCGAGGTCAAGAACAATGACGGCACCGGGGTGATGACCGGCCAGGCCACGCTGAGCGGTTTTGACGTCTCGCGGCTTCCCGGCGCCGATGCGCTGTCGGGCAAGGCAAACCTCTCGGCCAATCTCAACACGAGCGGGAAATCGGTCGAGGCGATGGTCGCGGCGCTGTCGGGAACCGGCACGGCGGCGCTGTCGGACGTGACGGTTCGCGGCATCAACCCGGCCGCGATGCCCGCCTTAATCGCGGAAGCCGACAGGATCGGCCGCGACATCAAGGAAGAGACCGTGGCGGCGTTCGCTCCGAGCATCGCGGGGGAGGGTGAGTTTGCCGGCGGCAATGCCGACCTCTCCTTCACCATCGCCGGCGGCGTGCTGCGCAGCTCGCCGCTGACGTTGGCCTCGAAAGGCACGACGCTGACCGCCGAACTGCGCGCGGATCTGCCTGAATGGCGCATCGCGGCGAGCGGCGAGGTCGCCTACGACCCCGGTAGCGAGGCGCTGGTCGGTTCTCAGCCATCGTTGAACTTCAGCCTGGAAGGCGCGCCGGGCGAGGCGGCGCTCGCGTTCGATGCGCTGCCGATGGCGCAGTTCCTGACGCAGCGCGCGCTCGAGATCGAACAGGCGCGCGTCGAGGCGATGCAGGCCGCGCTGCTGGAAAAGCAGCGACTGCGGCGCGAAGTGCGCTACTACGCCATGCTTCAGCAGGCGCGCGCGGACGCCGAAGCGGAACGGTTGCGTCTCGAAGAGGAGGCCCGCGCGAAGGCCGAGCAGGAAGCCCGGTTGAAGGCGGAGGCCGAGGCGAAGGCCAAGGCGGAGGAGGATGCGCGCCTGAAGGCCGAGGAAGAGGCCAAGGCGAAGGCCGATGCGGAGGCCAAGGCGCGCGCGGAAGAGGAAGCCCGACGCAAAGCCGAGGAAGAGGCTAAGGCCAAGGCCGTCGCGGACGAGGCGGCTCGCGCGAGGGCCGAGGAGGAACGCCGCATCAGGCTGGAGGAAGACGCGAAGCTTAAGGCGGCTCAGGACGCGCAGGCCGCCGCCGAAGCGGCGGCGCGGGAAAAGGCCGCTGTTCCCGCGCAGGGCGAGCCGGTCGCTCCGCAAACCAGTGCGGAGCCGCTGGTCGACATGGCCGGCCGGCCGCCGCAGGCCGGCGAGGTGAAGCGTCATCCGGCGCCCGTTGCGACCGAGCGGAAGCCGCCGCAGCCGGAAGGGTTTTCGCTCGAACGCCTGTTCCGCTCGCTGGGCGGCGGTGGCGGCTAGAGCATTTCCGCCCCGGCGACCGGTCCGTCAGTCTCCGCCGGACCCGGTGAGATGTTTCCGATTTCGGCCGGGGATTTCCTCGTCCACGCGCTTGGCCCAGATTTCCATCAGGAGGATCGTCACGGTCACCGCCAGGGGACCGAGGATGACACCCGGCGCACCGAAGAGGACAAGGCCGCCGATGATCGAGATGAAGGCCGGAACGGTGTGGAGCCTGAGAGTGTTGCCGACCAGGACGGGACGCAGGAGATTGTCGATCCCGCCGACGACGACCGCGCCCCACACGGCGAGGATCACTGCCCTGGCCCAACTGCCGTCCAGCGCCAGCAGGATGGCCGCGGGTATCCAGACGACGAAGGCGCCGAGCACCGGAACCACCGACAGCAGACCCATGACAAGACCCCACAGGAGCGGGTTCGGCAGTCCGAGTGCCCAGAACATCAGCCCGCCCAATATCCCTTGCACGGCCGCGACGGCGAGCGTGCCGTAGACGGTGGCATGAACGGTGTCGAACACGCGGCGGAAGAGGCGATCCGCCTCTTGCGGCGTCAGCGGCAACCAGGAGTGGATCATGGTTTTCGCGGCCCGCCGGTCGCGGAGGAAATAGAAGAGCAGGTAGAAGGTGAGCACGATCTCGACGATCTGGAGTACAGATCCCTTGACGAAGCTCGCGCCCATGTTGCTGAGCAAGGCCGCGACGCTGGCCGTCAACGCCGGAAGATCGAGCTGCCGTTCTATCCATTTACCGATCGGCGCCAGGCGTGGATAGGAATCGAGCAGTTTCTGCAGTTCCCCCGCCGCAAGGCGCTCCTGCAATGCGCCCGCGCCGCTAGCCGCCTCATTGACGAGGCGTTCGACCACGAAGATGGCCGGGACGGCAACCACGATCACGAGGACAAGCACGGACACCATCGCGGCGACGGTCGGGTTTCGCAGTCGTGCCTCGATCCTGGCGTGAACCGGCACGAAGAGGATCGCCAGCGCCAGCGCCCATGTGATCGCGCCAAGGAACGGCCAGACCATCAGAACGCAGATGGCCACGCCCGCAATTGCCGCGGTGGCCAAGATATAGGAGCCAAGGCCCCCGCCCGGCTGGCGTCGAATCTTCTCGTTCACGGCGGCACCCTCCGCGGTCAGATCGTCAGACGACCGGAGCATATCTGCCGTCCGGACCGCAATGGAGGACGAGAACGGTCTGCCCCTCTCGTCCTTGGCCGGTCAGGCAAAATTGCCGGTTCGACGCGATCCGCCTCTTGCCGTCAAAGCCCATCCACGGCCTGCTTGAGAAGCTGGCGCACCTCGCCGGCGATCGGAGCGAGCCCCGGATTGTCGACGCCCTGCATCGACGCGATCGGATCCACTGCCGAAACCTCGACCCGGCCTTTACCGATTTCCTGCAGGATGACGTTGCAGGGCAACATCGTGCCGATCTTGTCCTCGGCCTGCAGCGCCTTGTAGGCGAAGCCGGGATTGCAGGCACCGAGGATGACGTAGGGCCTGAAGTCGACATCCAGCTTCTTCTTGAGGGTCGCGCTGACATCGATGGTCGTCAGGACGCCGAACCCTTTCGCGGCGAGCGCGGCCGTGACGTGCTCGATCGCCTTGTCCATCGGCAGGTCTATCGTCTTGCTGAAGTGATAGGTCACGGGGTGTCTCCTGTTTTTGACGGGGTCTCGTCAGAACGCGCCGCAATCCCCGCCGATCAGGTCGTCAGCGATCGTCTTCTGTTCCGCGGTCAGGACCGCATAGAGGCCCTCGGTCGCGGGTTTCAGCGCTTTCATCGACTCCAGCATCGCCTCCATCGCCGCGATCCGCGCGTCCATGCGCTCGGTCGCGCTGCCTTTCTGCATCGTCTCCACCATGCCCTGATGGAGCCCCTGCATCGTCTCGACGCGGCCGTTGACCGCGGATGCATAAGCATCCCAGGCCGCTTTCTGTTCCTCGGTGATGTTCAGTTCGCCCTTGAGATAGGCGAGGCGGCCCTCGACCATCGCGCCCATGCGCGGCTGGCGTCCCATCATGCCGCGAAACCAGCCGCGTTCGCCCCAGCCGCCGGGACCCATTCCCCCCTGGCCCATCATGCCGACAGTGGGACAGCCGCCTCCCATCATGCCCATCATGCCGTACGGACCCTGGGCGTGGGAGGGTGAAAGCGAAGCCGCGACGAGCGCGAGCGCGAGCGCTGCGGATTTCGGGAAACGTGCCATGGAAATATCCTTTCGCACCGGATCAGCCGGTCACTGAAGCATGATGGCGCGCGAAACGGCGGGACGTCCCTGATCTGAATCAATTGTCCGAGTTGTGGTCATTCGGACTGCGCGCGACGGGGCCGGGATTTCCGCCCGTGGCGGCCTGAGCCTGGCGCAGCGCATAGACGCGCAGTGCCGAGGAGAGGTTCGCGTCGCGGGGGCGCGAGGCGTCCACCTCGGCGACCAGCGCGGCGAAGCTGATGCCGCGCGCGGCGGCGATCGTCTCGAGGGCGTCGTAGAATTCCTGTTCGACCGAGAAACTGGTGCGGTGGCCGCGGATCGACACGGACCGTTTGCGCACCGCGCTCATTGCTGGCCGTTTTCGTCCGGCTTGCCCAGCCGATGGCCGTCAAGCAAGGCTTCGCCGCGCTGGCGGGAGGTGGTCTCGGCGATCTTCTCCGACTTGCTCCGGCCATGCAGCGCGCGGTTGGCGGTGGCTTTCGCGTCGTGCTCGGCACGCGCCTTGCGCTTGCGGGCGAGCCTCAGATTGACGACCTCGCCCATCGGGATGGCTATTTCTTGCGGAAGGCGTCGAGCGAGACCACGTCGGCGCCCTTGCCGTCGCCTTCGGCGGGTTTGTCGGCGACTGCCGGCGCCTTATCGGCCACAGGTGCAGATTTCTTCAGGGCCGGTTTCGGCGCGGGGCGCGGGACGGCCTGCGGTTTCTGCACTTCGGGCGTCGGCAGGGAGGTGATTTCCCCGGCCGCGGGTTCATCCGTGCGCACGTCGAACTCGAGCTCGAAATTGACCGACGGATCGTAGAAGCCGCGCACCGCCGCGAAGGGCACTTCGAGCTTTTCCGGCACGTCAGAGAAGGAGAGGCCGACTTCGAAGCCGACATCTGTCACCTTCAGGTCCCAGTACTGGTACTGGAGCACGATGGTCATCTGCTCGGGATAGCGTTCCTTGAGCCGCGACGAGACGCGCACGCCGGGCGCGCCGGTCAGGAAGGTGATGAAGAAGTGGTGGTTGCCGGGCAGGCCGGTCCTCTGCACTTCCTGCAGCACCTTGCGCATGACGCCGCGCAGCGCCTCCTGCGCAAGGATGTCGTAGCGGATGTGGTCTTCGGCCATCAGCCGTCATTCCCCGATTCAATCCGGGTACCTTTAATGAACAGCCCGGCGAACGTAAACGGCATATGGCGGATTGCCGCGACGAAGCAGGGCGATCGACGATCACGTTCGACGGAGGCGAACGGGGCGTGCGTCCATGGTAGTCGACGGGATTTCGAGGGAAGGTGGAGGTTTCTGTTGCCAGGTACCTCCGAACCCCGCCTGAAGGTGCTAACCCACAGGGCTTTATTCGAGACTATCGCACTGCTTTACGCAGCGAGACGTGCCTCAGCATAGTTGTCGTTGGCAACTATAGGTTTGACCCGATAACGGCGGTATCATGCCGGGCAAAAGTCCGATCTTTACACCTTCGTCGATCCTATTTCGCCCCCAGCAGAAACCGCCCAACGTGTGCGGCGGTTTATGGTGGAGGCGCCGGGTACCGCCCCCGGGTCCGAACGGCTTATTTCATCGGCAGTTTATCGCCATAGCCGGCAAGCCGGCACAGGGAATATAGGGGCGGGCGAGGGGGATTGGAAGGGGCGAAGGTGGGGAAAGCCGTCGAGGAAGAGTGTCATCGGCCAGGTTGTCCTGTATTGTAGTCCCGATCAGAATCGGCGGCCTCGATGAAGCAGTATCTCGACCTTCTCCAGCATGTCCTCGACACCGGCCTCGACCGCGGCGACCGGACCGGCACCGGCACGCGCGGCGTGTTCGGCTACCAGATGCGCTTCGACCTTGCGGAGGGCTTTCCGGTCACGACGACCAAGAAGCTGCACCTGAAGTCGATCATCCACGAATTGCTGTGGTTCCTGAAAGGCGAGACGAATATCGCCTATCTGCACGAGCATGGCGTGACGATCTGGGACGAGTGGGCCGACGAGAACGGCGACCTCGGACCGGTCTATGGCGCGCAGTGGCGGTCGTGGCCGGACGGCAAGGGCGGGACGATCGACCAGATCGCCAAGGTCGTCGAGCAGATCCGCAAAAACCCGAACTCGCGCCGGCTGATCGTCTCGGCCTGGAACCCGGCGGAAGTGGACGAGATGGCGCTGCCGCCCTGCCACTGCCTGTTCCAGTTCTACGTCTCCGACGGCAAGCTGTCGTGCCAGCTCTACCAGCGTTCGGCGGACATCTTCCTCGGCGTACCGTTCAACATCGCCTCCTATGCGCTGCTGACGATGATGGTGGCGCAGGTGACGGGGCTGAAGCCCGGCGAGTTCGTGCATACGCTGGGCGACGCGCATCTCTATCAGAACCACTTCATGCAGGCGCGCCTGCAACTGACCCGCAAGCCGAAGCCGCTGCCGAAGATGTGGATCAATCCGGAGGTGGCGGACCTGTTCTCCTTCAGCTACGAGGATTTCCGGCTGGAGGGCTACGAGGCGGAGCCCAGCATCAAGGCGCCGATCGCGGTCTAAGTGCTGGCGACAGTTTGATTTTTTCCGCTATCGCCTGCCTTGACGCGCTTCGACTTTTCCGCGGAATGGACGTAGATTGTCTCCGGCGCGCGTCCGCGCCTTCTAAATACCTGGATCATCTTCATGCGAAACTTCTTTGCCGCGTCCATCCTTTCCGCCCTCGTCTGCTCGCCCGCCCTCGCCAACGACACGACGGCGCAGCTCGGCACCGGCGGGCTGATCTTCGTGCGCACCGACGCGGTGGCGATGGAGAGCGAGGATCTGTTCATCTCGCCAGAGGAGGTGCGGGTCGCCTATAAATTCCGCAACATCTCCGAGGCCGACGTGGAAAGCGTGGTGGCGTTTCCGATGCCGGACATCGAGGCCAATCCCTATGCCAATGTCTCGATTCCCGACATAGCGTCCGACAATTTCCTCGACTTCACCGTGACGGTGGACGGCAAGCCGCTCCAGCCGACGCTCGACCAGCGCGCCTTCGCGGCGGAGGTCGATGTCACCGACGAACTGAAGGCGGCCGGCATTCCGCTTCTTCCCTTTGGCGAGGCGGCCGAAGAGGCGCTCGCGAAGCTGCCGAACGGCAAGCGAGCCGACTGGATCTCGCGCGGCATCGTGATGATCGACACCTATGATGTCGGCGAGGGGATGAAGGATCACACCATCCCGTTCTGGACGCTGAAATCGACCTACTGGTGGAAGAT
Source organism: Mesorhizobium sp. (assembly GCF_024710845.1). Lineage (GTDB taxonomy): Bacteria > Pseudomonadota > Alphaproteobacteria > Rhizobiales > Rhizobiaceae > Mesorhizobium_A. The sequence continues at coordinate 62,762 of NZ_JANJTZ010000034.1, read as the reverse complement.
GAGCTTTCCGAAAGGCAAGGAGATCGACGTCCGCCATACCTACAAGCCCAGCGTCGGCGCAACCGTCGGGCTGACCTTCGTCACGGACGGTGCGGTCGGCGGCGAGCAGCGCGACCTCTACCGGCAGAAATATTGCATAGACGGCGCCTTCGAGCGGGCGGTGCAGAAGGCGGTCGACGCGGCGGAGGAGAACGTCACGCCCTATTACGAAAACTGGATCTCCTACGTGCTCACCACCGGCGGCAACTGGGCGGCCAATATCGGCAAGTTCAAGCTGACCATCGACAAGGGCAAGAAGGATTCGCTGGTCAGCTTCTGCGGCGAGGGCGTGAAGAAGACGGGTCCGACCACGTTCGAGATGACCGCGGAGGATTTCTATCCGCAGAAGGACATCGAAATCCTGATCCTCGAAAAGCTTCCGGCGCAGTAGACGATGAGGCTGGTCATCCACGCGGCCGTCGCCGAGAACGGCATCATCGGCACCGACGGCGGGTTGCCCTGGCGTCTCTCGAGCGACCTGAAGCGCTTCAAGGCGGGCACGATGGGCCGCCCGATCATCATGGGCCGCAAGACTTTCGAGGGCATCGGCAAGCCATTGCCGGGACGCCTGAACATCGTCGTCACCCGCGACCGCGGATGGTCGCACGAGGGGGTCGAAGCGGTCGGCTCGCTTCAGGACGCGATCACGCTCGCCACCGTCAGGGGCCGGTGCATGGCCGGTGTCGAGGAGATCGCGGTGATCGGCGGCGGCGAGATCTATGCCCAGGCGATGCCGATTGCCGACCGGCTTTGCATCACCCACGTGCTCGCGGAGCCGGCGGGGGACACTAAATTCCCGGCGATCAATCCGGCTGTCTGGACGGCGACGGACTGCGAGGATGTGCCCGCCGGCGAGCGCGACAGCCACGCGACACGCTATTGCGTCTACGAGCGGAAATAGGGCGAAGACGCGCGGTCGGGCGATGAAACCGCGCTTGCTTTGACGTCGCGACCGCTTTTCACGAAGAGTCGCAGCCGATTTCCGCCCTATTTGGCCGGCTCGCGTTGAAAGCCCGTCGGCGCATCCCTATAACCGTCTCAACAAGAACACGCCGCGGGTCCAACCGAGGTGGGTGGTTTCGCAACAAGAGGAATTTCATGCCCTGGAATAATCAGAGCGGTGGCAGCGGCGGTGGCGGCGGCCCGTGGGGCGGTGGCGGTAACGGCGGAGGGCCATGGGGCCAGGGACCGCGCGGACCGGGTGGTCCGCAGAACACTCCGCCCGACCTCGAAGAGATCATCCGCCGGGGTCAGGACCGTCTGAAGAAGGCGCTGCCCGGCGGCGGCGGCTTCAATCCGGCGTTTGTCGGCCTCGGCCTGGCCGTTCTGGTCGGGCTCTGGGCCTTCCAGTCGATCTATACCGTGCAGCCCGACGAGGTTGGTGTCGAACTGCGTTTCGGCAAGCCGAAGGAAGAACTGTCCCGGCCGGGCCTGCATTTCCATTGGTGGCCGGTCGAGACGGTCGAGATCGCCAAGACGGCGGAGCGTCTGGTCAACATCGGCAGCGAAGGCAACAGCAACACAGCCGGCCTGATGCTCTCGGGCGACCAGAACATCGTCAACGTCAAGTTCTCGGTCGCCTATCAGGTCGCCGATCCGCGCCAGTTCCTGTTCAATGTCGCCGGGCCGGAGGAGACCGTCCGGCAGGTGGCCGAGAGCGCGATGCGCGAGGCCGTCGGCCGGCGACCGGCGCAGGACATCTTCCGCGACGACCGCCAGGGCATCGCCGAGTCGGTGCGCACGATCATCCAGAGCACGCTCGACCAGTACGGAGCCGGACTGGCGATCAACGCGATTTCGATCGAGGACGCGGCTCCGCCGCGCGAGGTGGCCGACGCGTTCGATGAGGTGCAGCGCGCCGAACAGGACGAGGACCGCTTCGTCGAGGAATCGAACAAATATTCCAACGAGAAGCTCGGCCAGGCGCGAGGCCAGGCGGCGCAGATCAGAGAAGAGGCGGCGGCCTACAAGAACCGTGTCGTGCAGGAAGCCCAGGGTGAGGCGCAGCGCTTCATCTCGGTCTACGACGAATACGCCAAGGCTCCGGACGTGACCCGCAAGCGACTGTTCCTCGAAACGATGGAAAAGGTGCTGCAGGGCTCCACCAAGGTGATCGTCGAGCAGGGCGGGCCGGGCGTCGTGCCCTACCTCCCGCTCCCCGAGCTACAGAAGCGCGCGACCGGAGGAAACAACTGATGGCCAACCGTTTCACTGCAATAGCGGTCGCAGCCGTCATCGTGCTGCTCGTCGCGTTTTCTTCCTTCTTCATCGTCAACGAGCGCCAGCAGGCAATCGTTCTGCGCTTCGGCGAGATCGTCGACGTCAAGACCGAGCCCGGCATCTACTTCAAGGCGCCGTTCGGCTTCCTCGACGCCGATACGGTCCAGATCATCGATGACCGGCTGCTGCGCTTCGACCTCGACAACATCCGCGTCCAGGTTTCCGGCGGCAAGTTCTACGAGGTCGACGCCTTCGTCGCCTTCCGAATCGACGATCCGCGGGTTTTCCGGCAGGCGGTTTCGGGCGACGTCAACACCGCCGAGCTGCGCCTGCGCACCCGTCTCGACGCGGCGCTGCGCCGGGTCTACGGCCTGCGCGGCTTCGAATCCGCGCTGTCTGAAGAGCGCGCATCGATGATGCGCGAAGTGCGCGACCAGCTTCGTCCCGACGCGACCTCGCTCGGGCTGAAGATCGAGGACGTCCGCATCCGTCGCACCGATCTCACGCAGGAAGTCTCCCAGCAGACCTACGACCGCATGAAAGCCGAACGTCTGGCGGAGGCGGAGCGGTTGAGGGCGCGTGGTCGCGAAGCGGCACAGCGCATCCGCGCGCGAGCCGACCGCGAGGTCGTCGAGATCGTCGCCGAGGCGAACAAGGAATCGGAGATTCTGCGAGGCGAGGGCGAAGCCCAGCGCAACGGGATCTTCGCCGACGCGTTCCAGCGCGACCCGGGCTTCTTCGAGTTCTACCGCTCGATGGCGGCCTACACGGCCGCGCTGCAGAATTCCGGCACGACGATGGTGCTGTCGCCGGATTCCGAGTTCTTCAAGTATTTCCAGGACTCGGGCGGAAACGCAGGCACGCCAACTCCGGCGCCGGCACCCGGCGCCACCAGCGCGATCCCCGCACCGGCCGCCCAATAGGCGGCCGGCGTGCAGGACTTCGTCGCGGCCCTCGGGCTCGTGCTGGTGATCGAAGGCCTCCTCTACGGAGGCTTTCCCGCCTTTGCGAAGCGCATGGCCGCGGAAGCGACGCACGCGCCGGAGAATCTGCTACGGATCGCGGGACTCATCGCCATCGCGGCCGGTGTCTTCATCGTCTGGCTGGCGCGCGGGTAACGCAGGATTTACGGAGTGTGGGTCTTGTCGCCGCCGTCGGTGCGTGACGAAGCCGCAAACGCGCCGTAATTCTTGCGGACAAACATCCCGGCCGGCGGCCGGCCTCATCCTTGTCCCGAACGGCAGCCCCACAAGAGGCATCCTTATGAACGCAGCCATGAATTTCACCCGGTTTCGGCGTGCCGTCGGCGCATCGCTGATCGCCGGTGCCCTGGGTCTCGCCGCGGCGCCGATGGCGCTATCGCCCGCGTTTGCGCAGCTGGCCCAGCCGAACGGCCCCGCCTCGGTCGCCGATCTGGCCGAAGGGCTGCTCGAATCGGTGGTGAACATCTCGACCTCGCAGACCGTCGCCGGAAGCGAAGAGCCGGGGGTGAAGCCGCCGGAGCTGCCGGAGGGATCGCCCTTCCAGGATTTCTTCGACGACTATTTCAAGAACCGTGGCGGCGAGGGCGGCGGCAGCCAGAAAGTACAGTCGCTCGGCTCAGGTTTCGTTCTGGACGCAGAGGCCGGCATCATCGTCACCAACAACCACGTGATCGCCGACGCGGACGAGATCGAGATCAACTTCTCCGACGGATCGAAGCTGAAAGCGACGCTCAAGGGCCGCGACACCAAGACGGACATCGCGGTACTGGAGGTCGACCCGAAGCTGAAGAAGCTCAAGGCCGTCAAGTTCGGCGATTCTGACAAGCTGCGCGTCGGCGACTGGGTGATGGCGATCGGCAATCCGTTCGGCCTCGGCGGCACGGTGACCGTCGGCATAGTCTCGGCGCGCAACCGCGACATCAATGCCGGGCCCTATGACGACTTCATTCAGACCGACGCCGCGATCAACCGCGGCAACTCCGGCGGTCCGCTGTTCAACATGTACGGCGAAGTCATCGGGATCAACACCGCGATCATCTCGCCGTCGGGTGGGTCGATCGGCATCGGCTTCTCGATCCCCGCCAAGATGGCGTCGGGCGTGGTCAGCCAGTTGCGGGAGTTCGGCCAGACGTCGCGCGGCTGGCTCGGCGTCAGGATCCAGGAAGTGTCGGACGAGATCGCCGAGAGCCTCGGCATGAGCTCGGCCAAGGGCGCGCTGGTGTCCGGCGTGATCAAGGGCGGACCGGTCGACAACGGCACGATCCAGGCCGGCGACGTAATCATCAAGTTCGACGGGCGCGACATCAAGGCGATGAACGACCTGCCGCGCGCGGTGGCGGAGAGCCCGGTCGGCAAGAGCGTCGAGGTGGTCATCGTCCGCGAGGGCAAGGAACAGACCGTATCGGTGACGCTCGGCCGCCTCGAGGATGGGGAGAAGCTTGCCTCCACCGACGAGGACGCCGGAAAGCTGGAGCAGGGCGAGGACGCACCCGTGGCGACCGCGAATGTGCTCGGCATGACGGTCGGCGAGCTGGACGAGGAGCTGCGCACAAAGTTCGGCATCTCCAAGGACGTGAGCGGCGTGGTCGTCACCGAGGTCAACCCGAATTCGCCCGCGGCGGAAAAGGGCGTCGTGGCCGGCGACGTGATTGCCGAGATCGCCCAGGAATCCGTATCGACGCCGAAGGACGTGCTCGACCGGATCAACACGCTGAAAGGGCAGGGCCGCAAGAGCGCGCTTCTGATGCTCGCGTCGAAGTCCGGCGAGCTGCGCTTCGTGCCGGTGCCGATGAATTGAGCCGAAAGGCTTCGGCACGGTCTCAAGGGGCGGCTTCGGCCGCCCCTTTGCATTTGCGGGGGGATGCTCAGTCGCGGAACTCGGACTGCCGGTAACCCTGCAGATAGAGCAGGGCCGTCAGGTCGCCATGGTCGATGCGAATCTTCGCCTGGGCAGCGACCGCCGGCTTGGCGTGGAGGGCGACCCCTGTGCCGGCGAGGCGCAGCATGTCCAGGTCGTTGGCGCCGTCGCCAACGGCGATGGCCTGCGCCGGCGAGATGCCGAGCCGGGCCGAGATCGAGGCAAGGGCTTCAGCCTTGGCCGCGCGGCCGAGGATCGGCTCGGCGACCGTTCCGGCGAGCCTGCCCTCGGTTTCGTGCAGGACATTGGCGATATTCTCGTCGAAGCCGATCATCGCTGCGACCGGACCGGTGAATACGGTGAAGCCGCCTGATACGAGCGCGGTCCAGGCGCCATTGGCGCGCATGGTCCGCACCAGCGCCTTGCCGCCGGACGCGAGCGTGATGCGGCTGGCGATCACGTCGCCGACGACGCTCGCGGGCAGGCCTTTCAGCAGCGCGACACGCTCGCGCAACGCCGGCTCGAAAGCGATTTCGCCGTTCATCGAGCGTGCCGTGATCGCCGCCACATGCTCCTTGAGCCCGACCAGATCGGCGAGCTCGTCGATGCATTCCTGGTCAATCATCGTCGAATCCATGTCAGCAATCAGAAGTTGCTTGCGACGATTGTGCACTTGCTGCACCGCGATATCGACCGCGGTGCCCGCGAGTGTGCCGGCAAGTGCGGCGGTTGCATCGGCGGCCGAAAGGGAATCGGGAAGCTGGATATCGCAGGCGACACCCTGCGCCAGCCAGACCGGCGCGCTTGCGCCGACGGTGCGGCAGGCGCTATTCGCGAGGTCCGCGGTGAGCGCAGGCCGCGAGGGATGCGAGATCAGGGTGGCGACGAAAGAGGTCATACGGAATCCCGGCGCGGCAGGCGGCGGATTGCCGCTCAAGGGCGCGGTCCTGATAGCGGGAGCGACGGCGAGCGGCAAGTCGGCTCTGGCGCTCGAGGTGGCGCGACTGACCGGCGGCGCGATCGTCAACGCCGATTCGATGCAGGTCTACGACGTGCTGCGTGTGCTGACGGCGCGGCCCGGTATCGAGGACCTGCGCGCCGCGCCTCATCACCTCTACGGGCACCTGCATCCGTCGGTGGCCTATTCGACCGGCGAGTGGACGCGCGACGTCGAAAAGTTGACCGCCGGCGGCGACCTCGAGGGTCGGCCCGCGATTTTCGTCGGCGGGACGGGACTTTACTTCCGTGCGCTGCTCGGGGGACTGGCGGAGATGCCTGACATTCCCGCCGCAATCAGGGACTCATGGCGCGACCGGCTCCTTCGCGACGGCGCCGAGCGTCTGCACTCCATCCTGGCCGAGCGCGATCCGGAAACGGCCCTGGCGTTGCGCGCGACCGACGGGCAGAGGATCGCGCGCGCGCTCGAGGTCCTCGAGGCGTCGGGCCGCTCGATCAGGGATTGGCAGGCGCAACTCGGGGTTCCGCTGGTCGATCCGGCGACGGCGACCTGCCTGGTGACCGATATTGACCGGGCGCTGCTGCACCGGCGCATCGATGCCCGGGTCGAGCGGATGGTGGAGGAAGGCGCAGTCGAGGAAGTGAGGCAGATCCGCGCGCTCGGCCTCGATCCGGCGCTGCCGGCCATGAAGGCGATCGGCGTGCCGGAATTCGGCGAGTACCTGGACGGAACGAGCGAACTTTCCGAAGCGGTTTCGAAGGTACAGGCGGCTACCCGCCAATATGCCAAGCGACAACTTACGTGGTTTCGTAACCAACTCGGCGCACAATGGGTCAGGCTTCCCGCGGGTGGCGACGCATCGGGGTTGCGCCATCTTCTCGGGAAATAAAGCTTTGTTGACCTAAAGGCACATATTCAAGCGGAGGTTGTGGCATTAGGTGTTGCGAACGGACCGGTTTGAAATAGAAAGGGTCGGCGCTGCCTGAGGGGATAATGCGTTTCCATAAATCGGAATCGGCTTTTTTCGTGTTCATCGCGCTGGTGCTCGTCGCCGGCGGATGCCTCGCTTACGGCTATTCGATTCTGGCGATTGCGGGCGAGACACGCGATCCGGCGCAACTCGGCGGCAACCTGGCCCAGCTTGGACGGATCATCTTCGGCACCGGGGTCCTGCTGGCGACGGCCAACATCTTCGGCATGTTCTTCATCTATCCCCTGATCCGAAAGCAGGTGCGCGAAGAGGGCAAGCTGCGCGCCATGACCGAATCGCTCAGCGCGCGGTCCGAGACGCTGGAACATGCGGCTCTGACGGACAGCCTCACAGGCATGCAGAACCGGCGCTATTTCGACGATGCGCTGCGCGAGTATCTTGAGGAGTTCCGGCGCATCGGCAAACCCGTCGGGCTTCTCGTCCTCGACCTCGATCATTTCAAGTCGGTCAACGACACGCATGGGCATGACGTTGGCGACGAGGTGCTGAGGGTGGTGGCCGGCTGCCTGCGCGAGTTCACGCGCTACCACGACGTGGTCGCCCGGCTCGGCGGCGAGGAGTTCGCGGTGGTTGCTCCGAACATGGACACCGACATGCTTATCAAGCTCGCCGAGCGCATCCGAAAGGCGATCGCGTCGCTGAGCGTGACCACCGGGAACGTCCGTCTGAGGGTGACGACGAGCGTCGGCATCGCGATCTGGGACGGCAAGGAAAACGCCGAACAGTTCTATCGCCGCGCCGACCGCATGCTCTACGAGGCGAAGCGGCTCGGGCGGAACAGGGTTTGTGCGTGAGATAGGGAAGTAGGGGAGTAGGGCAGTAGGGAAGAAGGAAGCCAACTTGCAGGCGAGGTCCGCCCCGCCGCACTGCTTTCCTCCTGCCTTGCTGCCCAACTGCTCCGAAATTTACCCGAACAACCTTCCATCCGGCCGGCGCTCCTGGCGGATCGGCTCGTCGACGAAAGGCGAGAGACGCGCCAGGCTCGGGCGCTGCTCGGGCCCGCCCGCTGCCGGAGCGGCGGGCGTCACCGGCCCAAACCAGGCGTCATCGGCGGAGGGATCGCGGCCGCCATTGCGCATCCGCTCGACGATGGAATTGAGATCGAGATCGCCCGGCGCCTCGATTTCCGGCGCCGTGCGGTCGCGCGTGGCGGAACCGGGTATGTAGCGTCGGTCGAGGAATTCGAATTTCATCCGCATAGTCGCAGCGACACCGTCGCCGAAGGCGATTGCCTCGCGCTGCCCCATGGACGACAGGAAGGAAAGCGCCGACGCGGAGGCGTCCGATATCGCGGAGCGGATGATCGCCTGGTCCTGCTCGTTGGGCAGGCGCATGGCGAAAACGGTCGAACATTGCGAGAAGATCGTCGGATCGAGCTCTCCCGGGCGCTGCGTGACGACGCCGAGATAACAGCCATATTTACGGCCTTCCTTGGCGATGCGGGCAAGCGCATGCCGGGTCGGCGCAAAACCCATCCGCGGATCAACCGGCATATAGCGGTGCGCCTCTTCACACAGGACGAGCAATTCGATCTGCCCCTTGCCCCACAATGTCAGATCGAAGGCGAGCCGAGCGAGCACGGAGCAGACCGAGTTCACCACCTCGGACGGCATGCCGGCCATATGGAAACACGTCACCGGTTTGCCTTGAGTGGGAATGCGGAAGATGCGGCCGATCGCCGAGGTGATGTTGTCCTCGATGATACGGGCGCCGAACATGAAGCGAAAACGCGGATCGCGTATCGCGCTGTCGAGCCGCTGACGCAGGGAACGGTAGACGGGCCGAAGGTCCTTACTGTCTAGCAGGCCCACGCGGTCATCGAGGATGCGCATGACGTCGGCCATGCGGTAGGGGATCGGCGTGTCGGCGGTAATTCCGCCGGCCTCTGCGCTGCGCCGCAGGGATACGTTGCCCGTGCCGCGATGCTCGGCCTTCGCCGCCGGAATCAGATCGCGCAGAAGCTCGACTTCTTCCACGATCGGTTCGCGGCCGAGATAGAGCACTTCGACGAGTTCCTCGAGCCGGAACATCCAGAAAGGCAGATCCAGCGTGTCGGAGTCGAGTGTCACCGCTTTGTCGGGAAAGGCGCTGGCGAATTCGTTGTGCGGATCAAGGATCAGAACGCGCAGGTTCGGGCGGCTCTCGATCGCCTTGTGCAGCAGCAGGGACACGGCGGTCGACTTGCCAACGCCGGTGGACCCTACCACGGCGAAGTGGCGGCTGAGCGTGCGGCCCATCGCGATGTGCGCAAGGACGCTTTCGTCCTGCGAGAGAGTGCCGATAGGGACGGCGTCGTGGCCGCCGATCTCGTAGATGGCGGCGAGGTCGCGCTGCCTGATGCGGTGGGCGATGGCGCCGATATGAGGGTATTGGGCGATGCCGCGGTCGAAGGTCGGGGCCGCGCCTTCCTCGCCGTCGCGGACCTCTCCGATCAGGTCGACATGCACGAGCATGCGGTTGTCGCCTTCCTCGTGCCAGCTGCCGTCGATGTGAACGTCGTGCACCAGACCGACCGTGCGCGTGGTCGCCAAGCTGATGGATATGAACTTGCCGACCGACCACTGGCCGGATTCCTGGCTCTTGCCGCCGGCTGCGGTGGTCGCGATCGTCGCATGGGCGCCGTCGCACTGGATAACATGTCCAAGGATGCGGGCCGCCTCCTGGGCCGCGTCGCGGACGATCTGCCCGCCAGGTTCTGGTCCTTCGCTTTCGCGGTCGACAAACATCAAGGCACCCCTATTCCCCCGACCCGTCATAAACGAACGGGGTTAAGTCCGCGTGAGGACGCTTGGTTGACGAGGGGTGAACGAACCGCGTCGCATTCGAACCGATCCAGCGCGGGGAACCGCACCGCGCCCGAGGCGTTTCCGGGAGAGGGGGTCGTAGATACGAGGAGAATTCCAATGCTCAAGAAGTTCATTGTTACGACGGCTCTTGCCGGCGTCTTTGCCACCGGCGCTCTGGCCCAGGAGGCACCGTCGCAGACGACACAGGACGTCGAGAACCAGAAATTCGAGACCGGCGCGGGCGCCGTGACAGGCGCGGCCGCGGGTGCCGTGGTCGGCGGGCCTGTCGGCGCCGTGGTCGGTGGCGTGGCGGGTGCCGCGATCGGCGCGGCGACGTCAGTGCCCGAGCCGGCACGCGAGTATGTCATCGCCAACCCGGTGGAACCGGTGGTGATCGACGAGAAGGTCGCCGTCGGAACGGTCATTCCCCAGACCGTCGTGATCCACGAGATCCCCGACGCGCCGGAGTTCGGCTACGTCTATGTCGACAGCGGCCCGGTCGTGGTGAAGAAGCAGACCCGTGAGGTCGTCTACATCAACGGCTGAACAGACGGTCGTAAGATGCGGCTCGAAAGGCTCCCACGCGGGAGCCTTTCGTTTGTCGAGAGCCGGCGAAATGGCGATTGACGCAGGGGGCGCTGAACTCTATGGTCCCGCCCGATGAACCAGACACTCATTCTCGTAGTAGGTCGGCGCGTGGGCAAGGCGGTGTAACCGCCGGGCGAAAGCACCCCATGCGCCAAGCAGGCTCCCTTCCGGGGGCCTTTTTTATTGCCTCCGATACCGATAAACGACCACCACCACGCCGCAGCGGCACATTGAACGGACGACGACCATGAACAAGGCGACGCAGGAAACCGGACGACGCGAGATGACGGGCGCGGAGATGGTAGTCCAGGCCCTCAGGGACAACGGGGTCGAGCACCTGTTCGGCTATCCGGGCGGCGCCGTCCTTCCGATCTACGACGAACTGTTCCAGCAGGACGACATCGAGCACATCCTGGTGCGGCACGAGCAGGGCGCAGGACATGCCGCCGAAGGCTATGCGCGCTCGACTGGCAAACCCGGCGTGTTTCTCGTCACCTCCGGCCCCGGCGCCACCAACGCGGTGACGCCGTTGCAGGACGCGCTGATGGATTCGATCCCGCTGGTCTGCCTCACCGGCCAGGTGCCGACCACGCTGATCGGCTCCGACGCCTTCCAGGAATGCGATACGGTCGGCATCACGCGGCCCTGCACCAAGCACAACTGGCTGGTGAAGGACGTCAACGACCTGGCGCGCATCCTGCACGAGGCCTTCCTCGTGGCGACGACCGGCCGGCCGGGGCCCGTCGTGGTCGACATTCCGAAAGATGTGCAGTTCGCGAAAGGCATCTACACCCCGCCGCAGACGGCGCCGCGCTCCTCCTATCAGCCGAAGCTGCAGGGTGACCTTGAGAAGATCAAGGCGGCGGTGGCGCTGATGTCGACCGCGAAGAAGCCGATCATCTATTCCGGCGGCGGCGTCATCAATTCGGGTCCGGAGGCCAGCCATCTGCTGCGCGAACTGGTCGACCTGACCGGCTTCCCGATCACCTCGACGCTGATGGGGCTCGGCGCCTATCCGGCCTCGGGCAAGAATTGGCTCGGCATGCTCGGCATGCACGGCTCCTACGAAGCCAACATGGCGATGCACGATTGCGACGTGATGCTGTGCATCGGCGCGCGCTTCGACGACCGCATCACCGGCCGGCTGAACGCGTTCTCGCCCAATTCGCGCAAGATCCACATCGATATCGATCCGTCCTCGATCAACAAGAACGTGCATGCCGAGATCGGCATCATGGGCGATGTCGGCCGCGTGCTGGAGGACATGGTGCGGCTGTGGCGGGCGACCGCCAAGGCCGACAAGAAGGAGCTCTATCCCTGGTGGGAGCAGATCGCCCGCTGGCGCGCGCGCGACTCTTTCGCGTTCAAGAACAATGACGACGTGATCATGCCGCAATACGCGATCCAGCGCCTCTACGAGGCGACCAAGGGCCGCGACACCTACATCACGACGGAAGTCGGCCAGCACCAGATGTGGGCGGCGCAACACTTCCATTTCGACAAGCCGAACCGCTGGATGACATCGGGTGGCCTCGGCACGATGGGCTACGGCCTGCCGGCGGCGCTCGGCGTCCAGATCGCGCATCCCGACGCACTCGTCATCGACATCGCCGGCGACGCTTCGGTGCAGATGACGATGCAGGAGATGAGCTGCGCGGTGCAGTACAACGCACCGATCAAGATCTTCATCCTCAACAACCAGTACATGGGCATGGTGCGGCAGTGGCAGCAGCTGCTGCACGGCAACCGGCTGTCGCATTCCTACACCGAGGCGATGCCGGACTTCGTATTGATGGCGCAGGCCTTCGGCGCGCACGGCATCCGTTGCGACAAGCCGGGCAAGCTCGATGACGCGATCCAGGAGATGATCGACGTGAAGAAGCCGGTCATCTTCGACTGCCGCGTGGCCAACCTCGCCAACTGCTTCCCGATGATCCCGTCGGGCAAGGCGCACAACGAGATGCTGTTGCCGGACGAGGCGACGGACGAGGCGGTGGCCAACGCGATCGACGCGAAGGGCAGGGAGCTGGTGTGATCACCAGCTTCCCCAGAGACTTGCGCCTTCTGCTTCAGAGAGAGATTCATCCATGAACGCCCAGCTTCAGCCCACCGGCTCCGCCTATTTCATCGCCAAGGACACGGCGCAGCCCGAGAGCCATACGCTCTCGGTGCTCGTCGACAACGAGCCGGGGGTGCTCGCGCGCGTCATCGGCCTGTTCTCCGGCCGCGCCTACAACATCGACAGCCTGACCGTGTCGGAGACCGAGCACGAGCAGCACCTTTCGCGCATCACCATCCAGACGCGCGGCACGCCGCATGTGCTCGAGCAGATCAAGCACCAACTCGAGCGCATCGTCCCGGTGCACCGGGTGGTCGACCTGACGGTGGTGGCGCGCGAGCGCGGCCAGGAGAGGCCCCTGGAGCGCGAGCTGGCGCTGGTGAAGGTGGCGGGCAAGGGCGAGGAACGGGTCGAGGCGCTCCGGCTGGCGGAAGCCTTCCACGCCAAGGTTTCGGACGCGACCACCGAGCATTTCATCTTCGAGATCACCGGCAAGAGCTCGAAGATCGACCAGTTCATCGCCATCATGAAGCCGCTCGGGCTGATCGAGATCTGCCGCACCGGCGTCGCCGCGATGAACCGCGGGCCGGAGGGGATGTGATCCCCTCCATCTGAGCCAACGGCGGACCAGCGTTGGACCACTAATATCGCGTCCACAAATGTCAGTATAGCTGACATAAAAGCAACCGCCCGGAAACGCCCCAATGTCGCTCGACCTGTTCCTCGCGCTGGTCGTGTTCGCCTTCGTCACGTCGATCACGCCCGGGCCGAACAATCTGATGCTGCTCGCGTCGGGCGTGAATTTCGGCTTCGTGCGGACGATCCCGCATATGCTGGGCATTGGGACGGGCTTCTTCTCGCTGCTGATCGGCGTCGGGCTCGGTCTCGGCGCGGTGCTGACCGCCTATCCGCAATTGCACCTGGCGCTGAAGATCGCGGGCGCGGCCTATCTTCTCTACCTCGCCTGGAAGATCGCCATGTCGCGGTCGATGGGAGAAGGCAAGGCCGGCACGCGGCCGATGACCTTCCTCGAGGCGGCGGCGTTCCAGTGGGTCAATCCGAAGGCCTGGGTGATGGCGGTGACGGCAATGGCGGTCTACACCAATCCGCAGCATCCGTTCCTCACCATGCTGCTGGTCGCGGCAGCGTTCGCCGTGGTCAACGTGCCGAGCGTCTCTACCTGGGCAGGGTTCGGCGTGGCGCTGCGCGGCTTCCTCGCCGACCCGGTGCGGCTCAAATGGTTCAACGTCGCGATGGGCGTGCTGCTGGCGGTGACACTGGTGCCGATGCTGGGTTAGGGGCGGGTTCTCAATCCTTGCGCCGCGCGGCCGAATCCTGTCAGTCAGACTGATGGACTTCTCGCCCCAACAGGATGCCGCGCTCGTGGCTGTCGACCGCTGGCTGAAGGCCGGCCGGCCGCAGGTGTTCCGCCTGTTCGGCTATGCCGGCACGGGCAAGACGACGCTGGCGCGGCATTTCGCCGAGCATGTCGACGGCCAGGTGCAGTTCGCGGCCTTCACCGGCAAGGCGGCGCAGGTGCTGCGCTCGAAGGGTGCGACCAATGCGCGGACGATCCACTCGCTGATCTACCGGCCCAAGGGCGAAGAGAGCGTGTCCGACGAGGTGACCGGTAAGACGTCGATGTCGCCGACCTTCTCGCTCAACCGGCAGAGCCCGATCTCGAAGGCCAAGCTGGTCGTGATCGACGAATGCTCGATGGTGGACGAGCAACTCGGCCGCGACCTGCTCTCCTTCGGCACGCCGGTGCTGGTGCTGGGCGATCCGGCGCAGCTGCCGCCGATCTCGGGAGGCGGCTTCTTCACCGAGCACGAGCCCGACCATCTGCTGACGGAAATCCACCGTCAGGCCCGGGACAACCCGATCATCCGCCTCGCGCTCGACGTGCGCGAGGGACGCGAGTTCATGCATGGCGACTACGGCACGGCGCAGGTGATCGGCAAGGACCGGGTGACGCAGGACCTGGTGCTCGAAGCGGATCAGGTGCTCGTCGGGACCAATCGGACGCGCAAGCGCTACAACATGCGGCTGCGCGAGCTGAAAGGCTTCACCGCTTCCTATCCGCAGGCGGGCGACAAGCTGGTCTGCCTGCGCAACGATCCGGCCAAGGGCCTGCTCAACGGCTCGCTGTGGAAGGTGATGACCTCCTCGCGCGAGACGGTGAAGCTGGGCATCAATCTGCTGGTGTCGCCGGAAGAGGATGATCCCGATCGCGGCGTCGCCAAGATCAAGCTCCTGAAGGCGCAGTTCGAGGATCCCGATACCGAAATTCCGTGGGCGACCAAGAAGCGTTTCGACGATTTCGACTACGGTTACGCGCTGACCGTCCACAAGGCTCAAGGCTCGCAGTGGGACAATGTCGTGCTGTTCGACGAGAGCTGGGCGTTCAAGGAAACGCGCCAGCGCTGGCTCTACACGGCGATCACCCGCGCGGCGAAGCGGCTTACGATCGTGCGCTGATCAGATCCGCTCGGGGATCTCCCTGGCGCCGAGCCACTCCCAGGCATCAGCCTCGTCTTCCGCGTTGAAATAGCGAAGGTCGCCCGGGACGGGTCGGGAGAAGAAACCGCCGACGCGTTCGGTCCAGTCCGGTCCGCCGACCACGGCGCAGCGCCGCACGTATTGCTCGGCGCGCCTGCGGCCCTCGGCGACAGTGTCGGGATCGATCTCGCCCCAGTCCGCCCCTTCATACCGCGTCGCGCGCACCAGCACGTCGATGCGGTCGTGCAGGGCATAGGCGCCCTCGAGCAGGCCGAACATGTTTTCCGCGTCGGCGGACGACGCCTGGCCGGAAATCTCGATGGCGAAAACTTCAGGATTGTCGGTCTCGAGGCGGCGGACGGCCGGGACCGGGTCGAGCGAATGCATGGTCTGTCCCTTCGGATGCGCGACGTTGACACTGGAACACTCGAATGGCGGTGTCTGTTCCGCCGAAAGGCCCTATAAGGCGGCGTCGAAACTGCCATGCGGACCATCATGCCGGCCAAGCTCTCCGTCAACCTCAATGCCATCGCCATGCTGCGCAACCGCCGCGACCTGCCGTGGCCGAGCGTCACCGGGCTCGGGCGTATCGCGCTTGCCGCAGGGGCACATGGCCTGACAGTGCATCCCCGCCCGGACGAGCGGCATATCCGGTTTTCCGACCTCGCGCCGCTGCGCGCGCTGATTGACGACGAGTTCCCGAAGGCCGAGTTCAACATCGAGGGCTACCCGAGCGAGGATTTCCTGCAACTGGTGGAAAAGCACCAGCCGGAGCAGGTGACGCTGGTGCCGGACGATCCGTCGCAGGCGACTTCCGACCATGGCTGGGATTTTCGCGCGGAGCTCGAGCGGCTGAAGCCGATCGTGGCGCGGCTGAAGAAGGGCGGCATGCGCGTCTCGCTCTTCGCCGACGCCGATCCGGCGCAGGTGGAGGCGGCGAAGGCGACCGGTACAGATCGGATCGAACTCTACACCGGCCCCTATGGCGGCTGCTACGATGATTCGGAAAAGGCTGCCAAGCTGCTGGAAATGTTAGGAAAGACGGCGGATGCCGCGATCGGCGCGGGTCTCGGCGTCAACGCCGGGCACGATCTCACCGTCGCCAACATGCCGGCACTGGCGAGGAGGATACCGAAGCTCGCGGAAGTGTCGATCGGCCACGGCTTGACGGCGGATGCGCTGGAATTCGGCATGGCGGCGACCGTGCGCCGCTTCCTTTCGGCCTGTGGGTGGTGATCTAGACCGGAGCGGAACCATAGATATTGCCGTTGCTTTTGCATTGCAGCAGGAATAACGGACAGCGCCCATCCCGGGCGGCCCGTCACGGGTGGAGCTTGGTTCCATGGTCGAAGCGGTATCGGAAAAGCCGGCATCCGAGAATGGTTCGGACACGGAGTCCGAACATCGGCCGCAAAGCCTGAAGCTCCTGATCCTTGGGGCGCTGGGCGTCGTCTATGGCGACATCGGCACCAGCCCGATCTATGCTTTCCGCGAGGCCTTGCACGCGTCGTCGGGCGGGGGCTTGGCTAGCCGCGCGGACGTGCTCGGCTTGCTGTCGCTAATCGTATGGGCGCTGACGCTAATCGTCACGATTAAGTATGTCGTCTTCGTCTTGCGCGCCGACAACAAGGGGGAAGGCGGAACCCTCTCCCTGATGGCGCTGGCGCGCGGCAGCGTGACCAGAGGCTCCGGCGCCATCCTTGCGATCGGCATCTGCGGGGCGGCGCTGTTTTTCGGCGATGCGATCATCACGCCTGCCATTTCCGTCTTGTCGGCGGTCGAAGGCCTGAAGGTCGTCACGCCCGCGTTCGAGCCCTATGTCGTGCCGATCACGATCGCGATCCTGTCTGTACTGTTCTTCGTGCAACGCTTCGGCACTGGCAGCGTCGCGTCCGTCTTCGGCCCGGTCACCGCCGTCTGGTTTCTCGCGCTGGGCATCTCCGGCCTGTCGCATATCGCAGACGATCTGGGCGTGCTTCTGGCGCTCAACCCGTACTACGCACTCAACTACCTGTTCTCGCAGTCGGATGTCGCCTTTGTCACCATCGGCGCGGTGTTCCTGGCGGTGACGGGCGCGGAGGCGCTCTATGTCGACCTCGGCCATTTCGGTCGCCGGCCGATCGTGATTGCCTGGATCGCGATCGTCTTTCCGAGCCTCTTGCTGAACTATTTCGGCCAGGGTGCATTCGTGCTCGCGCACGGCGGGCAGCCGCACAATCCCTTCTTCGAGATGCTGCCGCCCTGGGCGCTGCTGCCGATGGTGATCTTGGCGACCGCGGCGACCGTCATCGCCAGCCAGGCGGTGATCTCGGGAGCCTATTCGCTGACGCGGCAGGCCGTGGCGCTGAACATTCTGCCCCGCATCGAAGTGCAACACACGTCGGCCAGCCAGCAGGGCCAGATCTACATGCCGCGCGTCAACATGCTGCTCTACATCGGCGTCGTCTGGCTGGTGGTCGGGTTCGCGGAATCGAGTTCGCTCGCCGCCGCCTACGGCATTTCCGTGACCGGCGAAATGCTGGTGACAACGATCCTGCTCTTTGTCGTGATGCGTCGGCGCTGGCTCTGGGCTCTGCCGCTGGCAGTCGCGACAACGGCGGTCTTTGCCGTGGTCGATAGCGGCTTTTTCCTGGCGAACGCCGTGAAGATCATCGATGGCGGGTGGGTGTCACTCGCCGTCGCCAGCGTCATGGCCCTCATCATGGTGACCTGGGTGCGCGGCTCGCGAATGCTCTTCGAGAAGACCCGCAAGTCCGAAATCCCGCTCGATTTCCTGATCGAGCAGATGACCAAGAAGCCGCCGACGCTGGTTCCGGGCACGGCGGTGTTCCTGACCAGCGACCCGCTCAGCGCGCCAACCGCGCTGATGCACAGTCTCAAGCACTACAAGGTGCTGCATGAGAACAACGTCATCCTGACGATCGTGACGTTGCAGCAGCCGCGCGTTCCGGACAGCGAACGTGTGCGGATCGAGGCGGTCAGCCCGCTGTTCATGCGGGTCAAGCTAAAGTTCGGCTACATGGAGCAGCCCAACATCCCGAAGGCGCTGGCCATCTGCCGCAAGCTCGGCTGGAAATACGACATCATGACAACGTCGTTCTTCTTGTCGCGGCGGTCGCTGAAAGCTTCTGCCACGTCCGGCATGCCGCTATGGCAGGACAGGCTCTACATAGCGCTCGCGCGCACCGCCTCCGACGCAACGGAGTATTTCCAGATCCCGACCGGCCGAGTGGTCGAGATCGGCACACAGGTCGCGATCTGAGGAGGGGACGCCGGCGGAACCGGCATCCCCAAGGCGACCGGATCAGCCGAGAAGAGCCGCCTTGTTCTCGGTCAGGAAGTCGCGCAGCGACTTCGGCTTGCGGCCCGAAAGCGTCGCGGTGTCTTTGGTGACGGTAGCGAGGTCGCCTGCGCGCGTGGCAGTGTCGAAGGAGACGAGGGTGGGAATGAAGGCCTCCGGAACGCCGGCCGCCTTCATGCCGCCGGCCAGCTGCTCGTCGCTGAGTCGGACGACCTGAATTGGCTTGCCGGTGATCTCGGTGGCGAGCGCGGCGATCTCGTCCTTGGTCAGTGCTTCCTCGGCCGTCAGCGTGTAGGTGACGCTGCCGGCCGCCGGATTGGCGAGCGCGCCGGCGATTGCCGCCGCGATGTCGTCGCGCGCGACGAAGGCGGTCTTGCCGTCGGCGGCGGAGGTGTACCACTGGCCTGATTTCAGCGCCTGCGGCAGGCTCATGAACAGGTTTTCCTGGTACCAGCTGTCGCGGAAGATGAGATAGGGCAGGCCGGTGGCCTTGATCGCCTCCTCGGTGCCGGAATGGTCGGGCGCGAAGGAAATCTTCGACGTGTCGGCAATGGGGATCGATGTGTAGGCGAGGCGGCTCACGCCGGCCTTGTTCGCGGCGGCGACCGCCGTCTTGTGCTGGCGCAGGCGCGTGCCAGCGCCGTCCAGGACGTCCGTCGAAACGATGAGGACCGTGCCGGCGCCCGCGAAGGCCTTTTCCAGCCCGGCGGGATCGTCAAAATCGGCCTTGACGACGCTGACGCCTTTCGCCGCGAGGTCCGCGAGCTTTTCGGGGTTGCGGCTGCCGGCAACGATGCGCGACGGCGCGACGCCCTGGCTGCCCAGAAGGTGGGAGATGATCGCCTGGCCGAGATGGCCGGAGGCGCCGGTGACGAAGATGGTGTCGGACATTGCTGGCTCCTTTGAAACAAGCTCTCTTTTCGAGACCAGCACTAAATTGTATATTGCAGTGGCTGCGTAAAGAAGGCAGTTTGAACTCCACTGGTTACCTGGAAGGAACCGCAATGGACGCCCGCATCGCCTCCGCCCGCCAGAAGATCGAGATCTACCGTGCCAATGTCGCGCAGGGCGGGCTCGCCAATTGCCCGATCCGCAACGTGGTGCAGAACATCTTCGGCAAGTGGAGTTCGCTGCTGCTGATGGCGCTCGCCGAAAAGCCATACCGTTTCGGCGAGCTGCGCCGCCTCGTGCCCGACATTTCGCAGCGCATGCTGACCGAGACGCTGCGCGACCTGCAGCGCGACGGCTACGTCCATCGCGAGGTGTTTCCGACGAAGCCGCCGAGCGTCGAATACAGCCTGACCGATCTCGGCCGTTCGATGTACGATTCGCTGCAACACCTGCTGATGTGGGCGGAGGGCAATTTCGACCGGGTGAAAGCAGCGCGCGAACAGTTCGACCGAACCGAAATCTGAGAGCGACGGCCCCATGAGCGGACTTGTCCTGGTCACCGGCGGCTCCGGCTTCATCGGCGCGCACTGCATCATCAGGCTGATCGACGCCGGCTATCGGGTGCGCACGACGGTGCGCTCGCTCTCGCGCGAGACGCAGGTGCGGGCGATGCTGCGCGAGGGCGGCTGCGAGCCGGGCGACAGGCTGAGCTTCGCCGAGGCGGATCTGATGGGTGATGGAGGATGGAACGAGGCGTCGGCCGGCTGCGACTACGTGCTGCACGTCGCCTCGCCGCTGCCTGTCGCCCAGCCGAAGGACGAGAACGAGCTGATCGCGCCGGGGCGCGACGGCGCGCTCAGGGTCCTGCGGGCCGCGCGCGACGCTGGCGCGAAACGCGTGGTGCTGACCTCGTCCTTTGCGGCGATCGGCTATGGCAGGCCGCCCAGCGGCGCGGTCTATGCGGAGACGGACTGGACGGATCCGACGCAGCATGTCGCCGCCTACGTCAAGTCGAAGGCGATCGCCGAACGCGCGGCCTGGGACTTTATTGCGCGCGAGGGAAACGGGCTCGAACTCGCGACCGTCAATCCCGTCGTCGTCTTCGGCCCTGTTCTCGGGCCGGACTATTCGGCGTCCGTCGTCGTCATCCGCACCCTTCTCGAAGGCAGGGCGCCGGCGCTGCCCAAGCTGATGTTTGGCGTGGTCGACGTGCGCGACGTAGCCGACCTGCATCTCCTGGCGATGACGCGGCCGGAGGCCAAGGGCGAGCGGTTCCTGGCGGTGTCGGGCGACTTCATGACGGTGCAGGAGATCGCGCGGGCGCTGAAGTCCGGCATGGGTGCTGCCGCGCGCAAGGTGCCGACGCGGGTGATGCCGAACTGGCTCCTCCGGATCGGCGCACTGTTCAGCCCGACGCTGAGGGCCGTCGCCGACCCCGAACTCGGCAAGATCAGGAACGCCTCCGGCGCCAAGGCCAGGCAGATCCTCGGCTGGTCGCCGCGTCCGCCGGAGGAGGCGATCGTCGCGACGGGCGAGAGCCTGGTGCGGCTGGGGCTGGTGAAGAGATAGGTTGCGCCGCGATGTCCGGTTGATTTGCCATTGGCGACCGTCTTAGGTCGGTGCAAACGGGGGCAGGGCATGGCGTCTTCACTCAGGATCGCGATCGTCGGCGCCGGACCGGCAGGGCTGGCGGCCGCGCTGCTTTTGTCGCGCGACGGGCATCGGGTCGAGATCCTGGAGAAGTTCGACGCTCCCAAGCCGCTGGGTTCCGGGCTGATCCTGCAGCCGACGGGGATGTGCGTGCTGTCGAAGCTCGGGCTCATGCCGGCCATGCTGGCGCAGGGCGCGCGGATCGAACGGCTGCACGGCGCCGACGCCCGAACCGGCCGCACCGTGCTCGACGTCCGCTACGACGCCTTGCCGGGCGGGCGTTTCGGCCTTGGCGTTCACCGGGCCGCGCTCTTCAACGTCCTGCACGACGCCGTCGGCGCGGCAGGAATTCCGATCCGTACCTCGACCGAAGCGACCGGCATCGAAGTCTCCACGTCGGGCGCGACCCTGACCGGGGAGGGCGGCATGGCGCTCGGGGCATATGACCTCGTCGTCGATGCGAGCGGCTCGAAATCGCGCCTCAAGGGGTCCTGCTACAAGCCGGCGGAACCGAGGCCACTTGCCTACGGCGCGTTCTGGGCCTCGCTCGGCTGGCACGGCGAGGGCTTCGACCGCAACGCGCTGCAGCAGCGCTACGTCAAGGCGCGGGTGATGATCGGGGTGCTGCCGATCGGCCGCATCGCGCCCGCGGGCGGCCAGATGTCCGCCTTCTTCTGGAGCCTGAAGCCGACCGAGGCGGAGGCCGTCAGGGCGCGGGGGATCGAGGCCTGGAAGGAGGAGGTCAGAGGATACTGGCCCGACTGCCAGCCCTATCTCGACCAGATCGCGTCCTTCGACGACCTGACGCTGGCGCGCTATGGCCACCATACGCTGAAGGTGCCGGCGGGACGGAATCTCGCCGTCATCGGCGACGCGGCGCATTCGACCAGCCCGCAACTGGGGCAGGGGGCCAACATGGCGCTGCTCGATGCGGCGGCATTGGCGCAGGCGCTGCGCCTCTATCCCGACATCGCCGACGCGCTCGCCGCCTATGCGGCGACCCGGCGGTTTCATGTGCGGCTGTTCCAGATGCTGTCGCTGGTGCTGACACCCTTCTACCAGTCGGATTCGGTCGTCGTGCCGTTCCTGCGTGACACGCTGGTCGCGACGGTAGCGAAAGTGCCGCCCGTGCCGCGCATCCTGGCGCTGATGGTGTCGGGGATGCTGGCGCGACCGCTGGCGGCGACGGGGTTGATCGAAGCCGACTGGGCGGCGTTCTCCGCGCGGGCCGAGCCCCGGCTGGGGTGATCAAGGCAGATCAATCGATTCATCGCTTGCACCTACTCGGCGGATGCAGTATCGGAGCCGAACCGTAACGTTCGTTACGCATCCGGAGCGTGGAATTGAACCTGTCAGTCGTCCAGTCCGGCGCGGAGCCGACGGAGCGCCAGCGCGAGGTGCTGGACGCCGTGCTGGCGCTGCTCGTCGAGGACGGCGACAAGGTGACGATGAGCGCGGTGTCGCGCCGCGCCTCGTGCTCGAAGGAAACGCTCTACAAATGGTTCGGCGACCGCGACGGGCTTTTGACCGCCACCGTGCGCTGGCAGGCGTCGAAGGTGAGGGCAGGCAACTGGGACCGCCAGCATCTCGATGCGGAGGCGCTGGTGGAAAGCCTGGAGGCGTTTGCCGCCAACTGGCTCACTGTCATCTCCTCGCAGACCTCGATCGCGCTCAACCGGGTCGCCATCGGTAATGCCGCGTCGGGGCAGAGCGATCTTGGCCGCATCGTCCTGGAGAACGGGCGCTTCGCCATCGGCGAGCGGCTGAAGCCGCTGCTTGAGGCGGCGCGCGAAGCGGGCCTGCTCGCCTTCGACGACACGGAAGACGCGTTTCGTACCTTCTTCGGCCTCGCCGGCCGCGACGTGCAGATCAGGCTGCTGCTCGGCGACACGCTGGCGCTAACGACATCCGGGATCGCGCGCGACGCAAGGCGGGCGGTCGAGCAGTTTCTCACTCTCTTCGGCGCGGCGGAATCTGCGCCCAAGTCCACAGCCAACTGACAACGCCAACCACGGGAAGGAAACCCACCATGCGTGTCTATTACGATCGCGACGCCGATCTCAATCTGATCAAGGGCAAGAAGGTCGCCATCATCGGCTACGGGTCGCAGGGCCGCGCGCATGCGCTGAACCTGAAGGATTCCGGCGCCAAGGACATCGCCATCGGCCTGAAGCCGGGCTCGGCGACGGCCAAGAAGGTCGAGGCCGACGGGTTGAAGGTGATGACCGTCGCCGAAGCCGCGAAGTGGGCCGACCTGATGATGATGGCGACGCCGGACGAACTACAGGCGGACATCTATCGCAACGAAATCGCGCCCAACATCCGCGACGGCGCGGCGATCGCCTTCGCACACGGCCTCAACGTCCATTTCGGCCTGATCGAGCCGAAGAACACGATCGACGTCGTGATGATCGCGCCGAAGGGCCCGGGCCACACCGTGCGCGGCGAATACCAGAAGGGCGGCGGCGTGCCGTGCCTGGTCGCGGTCAACCACGACGCGTCGGGCAACGCGCTCGATCTGGCGCTGTCCTACGCCTGCGGCGTCGGCGGCGGCCGCTCGGGCATCATCGAGACGAACTTCCGCGAGGAATGCGAGACCGACCTGTTCGGCGAGCAGGTGGTGCTCTGCGGCGGCCTCGTGGAGCTGATCCGCGCCGGCTTCGAGACGCTGGTGGAAGCCGGCTACGCGCCCGAAATGGCCTATTTCGAGTGCCTGCACGAGGTGAAGCTGATCGTCGACCTGATCTACGAGGGCGGCATCGCCAACATGAACTACTCGATCTCGAACACGGCCGAGTGGGGCGAATACGTCTCGGGCCCGCGCATCATCACCGCCGAGACCAAGGCCGAGATGAAGCGCGTGCTGAAGGACATCCAGACCGGCAAGTTCACCTCGGAATGGATGCAGGAATACCGCGCCGGCATGTCGCGCTTCAAGGGCATCCGCCGCCTGAACGACGAGCACCAGATCGAGGAGGTCGGCGCCAAGCTGCGCGCGATGATGCCGTGGATCTCGAAGAACAAGCTGGTCGACAAGACCAAGAACTAGAATGGCGTAAGTGCCTGACGGACTGAAACTGAAGGGGCCGCGGAACACTCCGCGGCCCTTTCCGTGTCCGGGCCTGCCCGGTCTTCATGCTCCGACCAATCCGGCCCGGCGAGGAACCGCGAGGAAGCGCAGAGGCACGCCGCGCCGCCGCCCGATATGAACCCGCAGCGCCAACGCGAGCAGCAAGGTGCCCGGCTGGGTGACGAGCTGTGCCGCGTCGAAGCCGGCAGGATCCACCAGCGTCCGGTAGACGACCGCGAGCAGCGTTCCGTGGACTGCCGACGACAAGAGCAGCACGGAGTTCAGATGCCAGCCGAGCCACCATTTCGGATGAAGGGGTGTCTTGAGCCAGGCAAAGCGGATCATGGCGCTGCCGTAGACGAGCCCGATGCTCGACAGGATCATGGCGAGCGGCTGACCGGACGCGGCTCCGGCGGCGAGAACGATGGCGCCGCTGACGAACATCGCCGGGCCGAGCAGCTTGAAATGCGGGCCGCGGAAACGTTCCACATCGCCTTTCCAGCGGATGGCCGTCCACCCGACCGTGCCGACCGTCAGCAGGCAGAGCAGCAGATAGATGAACTGGACCATCGAAGCCGGATCGAACGTCTCGGATCTCAGGATCAGAATCCCGCCGACGGACAGGCCGACCGGAACGAGGGAAATGAAGAACTGGCGACCCCAGAACCTGTGTCTGGGACTGCCCTTGACGGCGAGGACGGCGCCCCAGAAGAACACGAAGGTGACACCGCCTGCGACGAGATGGGTGAGAAGGGGAAGATTGGACATCTGGCAATCTCCGACGGGGGGGTTTACATGGGTAAAATAACCCATCAGTTTACGGGTGTAAAATGAAAAAGCAGCCGATCAGCGAGGCGACCCGAACCGCCATCCTGAACGCCACCTGGTCGCTGTTTGCGGAAAAGGGCAGGCTGGAGGCAAGCCAGGCCGACATCGCGAGGGCGGCCGGCGTCAGCCGGCAGTCGGTCTATCTCGCGTTCGGAAATCGCGCGGGCCTGCTAACCGCGATGGCGCGCAACAAGGATATGCAGTCCGACCATGTGCAGCGGCTTCGCCAGATCTCGCAGGCGCAGAAGGCCGACGAGCAGGACTTCCTCCGCTATGTCGATATCTGGCTTGATTATCTGCCGTTGATCTATCCGGTCGGCATCCTGCTCGACGCGGAGTCGTTGACCGATGCCGAGGCGGAATCCGCCTGGGACGACCGGATGAAAGGCGCGCTGCTGGCCGGCCTGAAGCTGATCCTGGGCCGATTGGAAGCGGCCGGCCGCCTCGGCGGCGCGTGGCGTGCCGAGCAGGCGGCTGAACTGGTCTGGAGCCTGGTCCACCCGACGAGTTGGCGCCAACTGGTGGTGGGTTGCGGCTGGAGCCGCGAGGATTTCCGGCGCTCCCGCCTGGACATGATCCGCTCCCTCGTTCTTGCGGAGCGCGCCTGAACGTCTGCCGATGCCCGACCATTCGAGCCTGTCCCGTTCCGGTACGCGCGGGTGGCATGGCGTTTGCAACGTCTCCGCCAGGAAGGAGGAGCCGACCATGACTCATGTCGCAACTCGAAAGGCAGCGCAGCAGCCCATGCCTGCGGAACGCCGCCTCGCCGGGAGGCGTAAGGCGCTGAAGAGCGTGACCATCAGCTTCAACGGCGGCACCAGCACGTTCGAGGGCGTGGCGCGCAATCTGTCGGAGACCGGCGCGCGCCTGTCTTTCTGCGAGACCTTTGCCATTCCGAGCGAATTCCTGGTCAGGTTCGGCGGCGACATCGGCTGGCGGCCGGCGGTCGCGCGCTGGCGCACGATGACGGATATCGGCGTGGCGTTCCACCAGCCCTGAACGCCTGAGGGGATCGTTCGCCAGGTGAAATCACGCGGCGCCGGCTTCGTCGCCGGCCCGCCTCAGCCGTAGTGCCAGTGGGGCTTGGGCTCGGTGCCGTGGAATGTGACGCCGAGCCGGTCGCCCGTGCGCCAGGCGATGGTCGACCTATAGCCGGTGCCGTCCACCGGAACGTAGAGCAGGAAATCCGTCGGCACGTGGACATCGGCCGGAATGCGCAGTTCGGCGCCGCCCTTGGTCATGTTGCGGATCGAGCAGGAGATTTCGGAATTGTTGATGCCGAGGAGGATAGAGGCACCCTTCAGCACACGCTGCCGGTGCTCCCGGCGGTTCTCGGCCTTTGCAGGTTCGGCCATGGTCGATCCAACTGTTTTCCCGGCAGACACGCGTCTGCTCGCTTTTGCGCCGACGCTATGCCCGGCAGATTAACGACGGTTTAACTTCATCGCGAACCGGCCGCTCAGAACGGGGACAGGCAGGGCTTGCGGGGGCCTACGAACGGCTGGAACGTATCGTCGGACGCGCGGTAGCTGCGGTAATGCGACGCACACCAGTCGACATGGTTCGCGGCGCCTTCGAGCCGCCCCGATCCCCCCGTCGCCGCATTGCCTCCGATCCGCCGCTGGCCCGAATAGCGCGGGGTGGGGACGTCGAAGTAATTGTCGTAGTAGCGGCGGTGCGCCGGACGGTTGCGGTAGTCGCCGGGCGCGCAGTTGACCACGGTTCGGCAGCCGTCCTGCGGACGGATCACGACGCCGGTGTCGAAGCCGGGGCCGTAGGGCGGGGTCGTCTCGTTGATCACGGGGCTCGGAATGACGACGTAATTGTCGGCCGCGGCCGGCACCGCGCCGGCCACGCCCGAAAGCAGCAGCGTGCAGATCGTCACGGCAATCCTGCGGGCTCTCGAGGCGTTGATGCGGCCGTTTCGGGCGAAGTGCGGATCCATGTCTCCGATATAAGGTGGCGGGGGCTGAACGTCATGGCCGCCGCGCGGCTATTTCGCAGTAAGCGGCCGCCCTTGTAATTCGCCCGGCGCGCGGGCAAACGTTCTGCCCATGTCGCTGCGCCTCGCCACGTTCAATGTCGAGAACCTGATGAGCAGGTTCGATTTCTCCGGGTTCCGCAACGAATTGTGGAAAGACCGCACGCTGGCGCTCTACGAAATCAAGAACGAGGCCGAGTACCAGGCTCTCGAGCGCGCCCGCGCCATTGCGCATGCCGACGACGCACGCCAGCTCACCGCGCTGGCGATCGCCGCGACCCGCGCCGACATCATCGTCATGCAGGAGGTGGACAATCTCGAGGCCTTGAAGGCGTTCGAATACGGCTACCTCTTCAAGATGGTCGGGGAGGGCTATCGCAACAAGTATGCGAGCACCGGCAACGACACGCGCGGCATCGACGTGGCGGTGATGATGCGGCCGCAGACGGCCGACGGCGAGGAGATCGAGTTCGTGCGCATGACCAGCCACGCGCACCTGACTTTCGACGATCTCGGCCTGTGGGATCCGCTGCTGGCCGAAGTCGGCATCGAACGCCACGAGCGCATCTTCAGGCGCGACTGCATGGAGCTCGATCTGCGCATCGGCGGACGGTCGCTGACGCTCTACGGCGTGCACTTCAAGTCGATGGGCAGTCCGCGCAACGGCCAGGACGGGCGCACATCGACGATGCCGCTGAGGATCGCCGAAGCGCGTGCCGTTCGGGCGATCATCGAGCGGCGATTCGGCCGCGAGCACACTGCGACGAAACGCTGGGCGATCTGCGGCGACCTGAACGACTATGCCGAGCGGGTCATCATCGGCGGCGACCAGTGGGCGGGCTATACGTTCGATCCGATCACGGAAGAGCACTCGGCCGTCGACGTGCTGACCGGGGACGGCTTCGCGATCAACCCGATGTCGCTCAGGCCCGAACTCGACCGCTGGACGCTGTTCCATACGCGCGGGCCGCAGGAGCGGCATCTGTGCCAGCTAGACTACATCCTGTTGTCGCCGGCATTGCAGCGGGACAATCCCCGCGCCATCCCCGACATCATCCGCAACGGCCAGCCGTGGCGGACGCCGTTCCCGCCCGGACAGGAGGTCGAGCGTTTTCCGCGCGCGGGGTGGGACCGGCCGAAGGCGTCCGATCATTGTCCGGTCGCGATCTCGCTGCACATTGCCGCCGCATGATCTTCGACATCCCGCGCAACCGGATCCTGCCGATCACGACGGCGGACCTCGTGGTCGACCCGGCGCCGCATCCCTATGAGATCGCGCACCGCGAGGAAATCGAGGCGAACTGGGCGCTGGAGAAGGCCGAAAAGCCGGCCCTGTTCAACGGCGAGGTGATGTTCT
The DNA here is from genome assembly GCF_024710845.1 of Mesorhizobium sp. Lineage (GTDB taxonomy): Bacteria > Pseudomonadota > Alphaproteobacteria > Rhizobiales > Rhizobiaceae > Mesorhizobium_A. The sequence continues at coordinate 34,703 of NZ_JANJTZ010000034.1, read as the reverse complement.
TCTCCTCGATCCGCTGGGCCGACGGCCGGCTCGACGCGCGCTGCCACACCATCCGTTTCGCCACCTTCATGCACTGGCGCCGGTCGCGGCGCGATCCGACGGCCGAGCATCTCTACGCCCATGCGATGCCGGTGTCGTCCGACGGCGCACTGATCGCCATCCGCATGGCGCCGCATACGGCGAATGCCGGGCGGGTCTATTTCGCGGCCGGCTCGTTCGATCCGCACGATATCCGCGACGGCCGCCTCGACGTCGCCTCGAACATGGCGCGGGAGGTGGGCGAGGAAACCGGGCTCGACCTCAATGCCGCCCGCGCAGAAGACGCCTATCACGGCTGGTCGGGCGATGGCGGCACCGTGCTGGTGCGGCGCTACTTTCTCGACAGGAGCGCCGACGAACTGGTCGGGGACATACGCCGGCACATCGCGACGGACCCCGATCCCGAGATCGACGAGGCGATCGTCATCCGCGGCCCGGCGGACCTGCCGGCGGGCCTGATGGCGCATATGGTGCCGCTGGTCGAGTGGCATTTCGGCCCCTAGGCGGCGCCCACTCGGGCTCGATTGCCCGGTTTGCGGCAGCGCAGGGGCGCTGCCGCGGTAGTTCCGCCGGTCAGGCGTTCGCCCGGCCGCGACCGACAAAGGCGATACCGACGAGGACCACGGAAACGGCGGCTATGATCAGCAACGTGAGGTTCGGCACATAGTACGTCGTATATATCTCCCAACCCAGGATGCGTACGAACTGACCGACCTCGGTGTAGTTGCCGACGAGATGGCCACCGAGCGTCCCGGTGATGCCGACGAGCGCCACGCCGATGCCCGCGAGCAGGACCATGACCCAGCGCGAAAGCCCTTCCCAGATGCGGTCGCCATGCACAAGGCGGATGACAGCCAGCAATGTGAAGTAGGTCAGCGACCAGCTTGCCGTCAGCATGTGGTTTCGCCCCATCGGCGTGGAGGACAGCGTCTCCCACGGCCAGATCGATATGCCCAGCAGGAAGGCGACGGCGCCGAAGAGGGCACCGAGAACCAAGAAGACGGGAAGCGCGCGGTCCATCGCCTGCCCAAGCGGTCCGGCGCTCAAGGCGCGTATCAGGATCGCGAGCGCGGAGACCATCCATAGCGCGATCGGGAAATGAATCATCACGACATGATAGGCGGCCATGGTCAGGCTCCCTTCCTGGAGGCGATCGAGGCGTTCAGCGCGACGCCGAAGGCAATGATCAGTGCGACGCCGGCCAGCAGCGTCAGCAGCCACTGACGTCGAATCTCGTCCTTGAACTCTCGCTCAATACCGTAATGGGTGAGCTGTTCGGGGCTGTGGCGAAACTTGACCGGCACGCCTTTGGCGATGCTGGCCGCGCCGGCGTGAGCGGCGCTGTTGAGCATGGGCCATGTGACCTGGCCCGGATAGAAGAGCGTTACGTCGGACCAGGTATCGCTCCATTCGGGCTGGGCGCCGGTTATCCTGGTCGCCATGATGTCGGCCTGATGCGCAAGTCCGAGGCTCTGCGGCAGCGAGACATAGTGCCAGCGCCCGCCGGTTGCATCGCGATGGATCGCGAAGGCTACGTCATAGGTGCCGTGATCGTGCAGGATCTTGTCGTCCAGCGGATGACCTGTGTCCAGCGCGCGCGACAGGGTGACGTCCCAGTATCCGTCGGTCCAGCGCCCCTGTCCGACGACGCCGATGTCGCCGCGCGAGCCGGTGGCCGGCTTCAGGATGCGGCGGGGCAGCACGTCGCCATTCTTCCAGCCCGCGTTCGGGTCGAACGGAACGGTCGCACCCTCGATCAGCGCGTAGACGGAGTCCTGCGAAACCTTGCCGCCCGAGACCTCCTCCCAATTCAACGCCTTGTATCCGGCGGTGGCGACGTCGAACATCACCTTGGGCTGCTTCAGGTCGCCGTCCCAATTGCTCGAATAGCTGCCGGTTCCTTCATCGCCGTCGCGCCCGGTGCCGACATTCTGGTCATCTGCCTGGCCGACCGGGTTCGAGCGTCCGCCGCGCCAATGCCAGAGATCGAGGAAGTAGCCCGCCGCGCGCAGATTTGCCTGCGTCTCGTCGGGAGCCTTGTCGTCCCATTTGCCGAGTTGGTTGCGGGTCATGGGGAGATATTTCGTCACCTCTTCGGGCGCTTGCTCGGTGAGGCCCGCCAGACCCGCTCCGATGGCGATGTAACCGCCATAGCGCGAGAACTCCGGAACGCTGCCGTCGTCGAGCATCATCGCGACGCGGTCTTCGTGCATGCCGGCGGGGTTGGATCCCGGCATCGCGTTGCCTTCGGTGATCCACTTGCCGTCCTCGTAGCGCACCACGTCATGGAAGATGCCGGGGCGGTCGGAGGGCCACCGGTAACGGAAGAACATCGTGGTGTCGTTGTAGGCGGCCTGGACCTGCAGCGGAACGGTCAGCCGATCCGGGATGCTGATGCTTCTTTCCGGATCGTTCTTTACGATCCCGGTTCCATGAGTGAACCACGCGACAAGCAACGCGCCGCAAAACAGCGCCGTTGCGCCAAGTAATCTAGAGTTCGTCATTTCCACCTCCCGCGGCATTCACATTTGCGTCGGCAGGAAGGTTAGAAATGTCGCAGGGCGACGAACCAAGCTGGAACGCGTGTTAGATTTGCGCTCACCTGATAAATGGACATTGATGCAGATCAAGGAATGTGCGTTTGCCCGATGAACAGGCGCGAGCCACGATCCCGCGACTGATCACTCGTGCCTCAACGCGTCGATCGGGTCGAGGCGGGCCGCGCGCAGCGCCGGGAAGAAGCCGAACACCATGCCGATCGCGCCGGAAAAGCCGACGGCAAGCGCGATCACGGGAAGGCTGGGCGAGAACGGGATGCTCATCGTCGCGGAGGCCAGTCCGGCCAGGCCCATGCCGAGCGCGATGCCGATCAGGCCGCCGATCAGCGACAGCACCGTCGCCTCGACCATGAACTGGACGAGGATGTCGCGCTCCTGCGCGCCGATGGCGAGGCGGATGCCGATCTCGCGGGTGCGCTCGGTGACCGAGACCAGCATGATGTTCATGATGCCGATGCCGCCGACGAGCAGGCTGACGCCCGCGACGGCGCCCAGCATGCCGGTCATTACCGTGGTGGCGCTCGCCATCGTCGCGGCGATCTGCGTCATGTCGCGGACGGAGAAGTCGTCGTCCTTGTCGGCGGTGATGCGGCGCGTCTCGCGCAGGATGTCTTCGACCTTCTCCTGCATGGCGGTCATCGGCGTTCCGTCCGTGCCGGAGATGTAGATCGTGTCGACGTCGCGATTGCCGGCAATGCGGCGCTGGAAGGTCGTCAGCGGCATCAGGACGGTGGCGTCCTGGTCCTGGCCGAAGCCGGAAAAGCCCTTCGATTCGAGAACGCCGACGATGGTGCAGGACATCCGGCCGACCCGCACCGCCAGGCCGAGAGGATCGCCGGCGCCGAAGAACTGGCTGCGCACCGTCTCGCCGACGAGGCAGACATTGGCATTGCCGCGCAGCTCCTGGTCGGTGAACTCGCGGCCCAGCACCACGCCCCAGTCGCGGGCGGTGAAGTAGCCGGGGTCGGATCCGGTCACCAGCACGGACAGGCTGTCGGTGCCGGAGACGATGCGTACCTGTTTCTGCGCTGCCGCCGATACCGCGCGGGCTTCCGGAATGCCTTCCACCAGCGCCTGGACCTCCTTGTCGCGCAATTCCTTGGCCTGGATGCGCGGGCCGCCCGGTTGCGGCGCGCCGCCCGCACGCACGACGAGCAGGTTCGAGCCGAGCTTGGAGATGTCCGATTTGACTTTTTCGGTAGTGCCCGAGCCGATGGTGATCATGGCAATGACGGCGGCGACGCCGATGACGATGCCGAGCAGCGTCAGCACCGAGCGCAGGGCATTGCGCCTGATCGAGAGGAGGGCGAGGCGAACGGTTTCCCAGATCATGGTCAGGCCGCCTCGAGCTTTGCTTCGTCGGAAGCGATCTTGCCGTCGACGAAGGTGACGATGCGCCCGGCATGTGCCGCGATGTCCGCCTCGTGGGTGACCATGGCGATGGTCAGGCCCTGTTCCCTGTTGAGCGCATTCAATAGACCCATGATCTCCTGGCTGCGGGCGGTATCGAGATTGCCGGTCGGCTCGTCTGCCACCAGCAGGGTCGGGTTGGTGACGATGGCGCGGGCGATCGCCACGCGCTGCTGCTGGCCGCCTGACAGTTCGGCGGGTGTGTGGCCTTCGCGGCCCGTCAGCCCGACCTTGGCCAGCGCCTCGAGCGCGAGCTTGCGCCGCTGCCGCGCGGCAACACCGCGATAGATCAGCGGCAGCTCGACATTCTCGACCGCAGTCGTGCGGGCGAGCAGATTGTAGCCCTGGAAGACGAAGCCGATGTAGAGGTTGCGCAGCAGGGCGCGGCGGGAGCGGTCGAGCCCGCCGGCGTCGACGTCCATGAAGAAATAGCGGCCGCGCGTCGGCGTATCGAGGCAGCCGATGATGTTCATCGCGGTCGACTTGCCCGAGCCGGACGGGCCCATGATGGCGACGAACTCGCCGCGCTCGATGGTCAAGTCGACGCCCGCCAAGGCGTCGACGCGGGCCTCGCCGGAGCCGTAGGTCTTCCAGACCTGTTCGAATCTGACCAGCGGATGGGCCACCGCTCAGGATCCCTGACGCGTCGAGATGACGATCTGGTCGCCTTCGTCGATGCCCGAAAGGATTTCGGTCTTGCGGCCATCGGTCGAACCGGTCCTGACCCGCGCCTGAACCGGCGCGCCGTCGCGCAGCACGTAGAGGATGCGGCTGCCGTCCGCCGCCTGCACGGTCGCGGCCGGGCGGCTGCGCGGCATGCGCGGCATGAACAGGTTCTGCAGGCTGAAGCCGCGTGACGCCTCGACGGCGGGCGGACGGTAGCGGAACGCCTCGGACGGGACGGTGATCACGTTCTTGGCTTCCCTGGTGACCACGGCGACCGTCGCCGTCATGCCGGGCCGGAGGATGAGTTCGTCGTTGGCCACCGCCAGCTTGGCCTCGTAGGTCACGACGCCGTCGGTGGTGACGGACGCATAGGCGATGTCCCTGATCGCCGCGTCGAAGCTGCGTCCCGGAAAAGCGTCGACGGTGAAACTCGCATTCTGGCCCATTTCGACCGTGCCGATGTCGGCCTCGTCGATCGCCGCTTCGAGCTCCATCTGGGTCAGGTCGGCGGCGATGACGAACAGGACGGGCGCAGAAAGCGAGGAGGCGACCGTCTGGCCGGGATCGACCGAGCGGGTCAGGACGACGCCGTCGATCGGCGCGTAGATCGTGCTCTGCGCAAGGTCCGCCTGCTGCAGCTTCAGATCCGCCTCGGCGATCGCCAGATTGGCCTGCGCCGACGACACCGCGCTCGCCGCGCGGTCGCGCGCCGCAGTCGCAGTCTCCAGAGCCTGGTCGGCGACCATGCCGCGCCGCGCGAGGCTGGTGGTACGCTCCAGCGTCAAGTCGGTCTCCTTCAGCGTCACGCGCGCGTCCTCCACCTTGGCGCGCGCGGCCTCGACCGAGGCCTCCGCCCGTTCGACCTGGGCGGCGCGACGGGTGGTGTCGAGGGTCAGAAGCACGTCACCCTCGGCGACGCGCTCATTTTCGCTGACTTCGACCGTGCGCACGACGCCGGACAGTTCGCTCGACACGTCGACCTGGGTGACGGGTTCGAGCGTGCCGGTGGCAGTGACCGTCGTGGTGATGTCGCCGCGTTCGGCGACTGCCGTCACAAAGGCCGGCTGGTTCGAGGACGTGCTCGCCGACAGGTACCACCACAGCCCGCCGGCAGCCGCGGCGAGGACCGCAAGGATGATTGCCCAGCGGAACAGGCGGCCGCGCGGGGCCTGCTTGCCGAGCGCCAGCGATGCGGCGATCTCGGGTGCGGGCGCCGGCTGCGTGCGGGCGACGATCTGATCCATGGTGGGCGCTCTTCCTGCTTCTGCGTGGCGTCCCAATGTCTGCCTTTTCGACACAGATCAGCCTTGACGCAGCGCATTACAAATTAATTCTCGTTCATATTGTCCTGCCGCCAGGCGACAAAGCTCGCGATTGTTTCTGTGCACAGCCTTGAGGGGAGAGGCTGGCGCACGCTATGCCTCGGCATATGAACAGGGAGACCATCATGACCGGACGGCGCTATCTCTTGCTCGACGTCTTTGCCGGCACGGCGCTGGAAGGCAATCCGCTCGCCGTCGTGCTCGACGCCGAGGGGCTCGACACGGCGCGGATGCAGGCGATCACGCGCGAGTTCAACCTGTCCGAAACCGTCTTCGTGCTGCCGCCCGAGAACAAGGCGCATGCGGCGCGCATCCGCATCTTCTGCCCCGAATACGAGATGCCCTTCGCCGGCCATCCGACCGTTGGCACCGCGGTTGCGCTGTGGCGCGAGCGCGGCCATGGCGACGGCGAGATCCTGGTACTGGAGGAGAATATCGGGCCGGTGCGCTGCATCGTCAGCGGCGGGCAGGGCACGGCCTTCGCCGAGTTCGACGTGCCGCAGATTTCGTCCGCGATGCCGTTTGCGCCCGATCCGGCGCGGATCGCCGCCGCGCTCGGGCTCGATCACGCCGATCTCGGCTTCGACGGCCACGCGATCGGCGCCTGGTCGGCGGGCGTGCCCTATGTGACGGTGCCGCTCAAGGGGCTCGACGCGATGCGGCGCGTCAGCTTCGACACCCATGTCTGGCAGGCCTTCGCGCCGGCCAAGGCGAACGACGCCACGGCGTCGGCCTATGTCTACTGTCGCGAGACGAGCCTTGCCGGCAGTTCGTTCCACGCCCGCATGTTCGTGGCGGCAAGCCCGTCCTACGAGGACCCGGCGACCGGATCGGCGGCGGCAGCCTTCGTCGGCGCCTTCGTCGCCAACGAACGGCCGGGCGACGGCAGCCACGAGGTCTGGATCGAGCAGGGCATCGAGATGGGCCGCCCCTCGCGCATCCGGCTGGAGGTGGACGTGGAGGACGGCCGCGCCACCGCCGCGCGGATCGGCGGCGAGGCGGTCATCGTTGGGCGGGGGGAGATCTACGTGTAGGCTTATCGCGTGCTCCGGCTGCTTCGTGGGGCCGATGCGCGGATCGCGCGACGTACCCACATGAGATGGCATGCGGATTTACCCTGTTTTGCGTGATTCGCTCTCAAACCTTAAGAAAGTATTGATTTTCAAGCAATGTTGCGCGATGATCATCGTGGGTAGGGACGGTATGGCGACGGGGAAATAGCCGCATCCGTCCGGATATGCCCCATGATGCTCAGGTCCGCCGCATCTCCTGGGTTCCGTGGGGTCGGCCGGCCGACGCTGGCACATAGTGGACTCCTCGTACCGCTGCCAGTTGTCGGCCGGCCCCCTTTTCACAATTCATTTCGAACATGAGCTTGTCGGGCGACATTGTTGGCCCACAAACGAAAAACGCCGCCCGGAGGCGGCGCTTTCGTCATCAAGCGGGCCTGATCGGCTTACTTGATCTTGGTTTCCTTGAACTCGACGTGCTTCTTCGCCACCGGGTCGTATTTGCGGAACGACATCTTGTCGGTCTTGGTGCGGCTGTTCTTGCTCGTCACGTAGAAGAAGCCGGTGTCGGCGGTCGAGAGGAGCTTGATCTTGATGTTGGCGGCTTTTGCCATGGCTCTTGTCCGTGTCTTAAGTGTGGGTCACTTCGCGCGCAAGCGCCAAGCGTCGTGCCCGGCCGCGGAAAACTGAGCCGGACACATACGGATTGGCCGCGGAAAGTCAAGAGCGGGACGGGCCGCGCACGATGCGGATCGTAACCAGCAGCAGATAGGCGGCGAAGAAGCCGGCGACTGTCCAGCCGAAGCCGGGCGGACCGAAGGCGTCGAGTCCGAGGCCGATCGCCTGAGGACCGGCCAGCATGCCGATGCCGTAGCAGAACACGAACGCGGCGTTGGCCGATGCCAGGTCGCGGCCGTGCAGTTGCGAGCCGAGATGGGCCAGCCCCACCGTATAGAGCGCAGCGACGGCGCCGCCCCAGATGAGGAGCAGGGCCGCCATCAGCGTCCAGTTGTGCGCCAGGTAAGGCATGATCAGCATGCCGGCGAGACCGGCCACCGCACAACCGACGAGAACGCGTCGCCGGTCCCTGATCCGGTCGCTCAGCATCCCGAGCGGCACCTGGAACAGCACATTTCCCAGTCCGATCATCGACAGCAGCAGCGCTGAATCCGCTTCCGAATAGCCGATCATCGACCCGTAGAAGGGGAACAGGGCGAAGCCGCCCGTCTCGACCGCGCCGAAGACGAACACCGCGGCCGTCGCCGTCGGAACGAGCCAGATATAGCGCATGAAGCGCTTGCCTTCGCCGTGGCCGCTGGGGATACGCGGACTCTGCCGCCACGCGATCAGGACCGGCAGCATGCCGGCGATGACGAGGCCGAAGGCGATGGCAAACGGCCGCAGTCCCTGGCTGCCCACCTGGGCGAATAGCCACGGCCCGAAGGCGAAGCCGAGCGACAGCATCGTCGCGTAGACGCCGAGCACCATGCCGCGACGGCGTGGCGGGGCCGAGACGTTGATCCAGTATTCCGACAGGATGAACACCACCGTCAGCGCGATGTGCAGGATCGCCCGCAACGGGAACCACATCCAGAATTCGGTGGCGAAATGGAAACCCACGAACGACAGCGCGCCGATGAGCATCGACACCGCCAGCGTCGGCACGACTCCGAACCGCACGCCGAGCGGCGTGGCGAGCGGCGCGGCGGCGATCGAGGCGAGTCCGGCGGCGGCCGTGTTCAGCCCGATCATCGTCGCGGAATGCCCGCGCTGTTCGAGCACGACGCTGAGCAGCGGCACGCCCAGCCCGATCGCGATGCCGACCACGCTGATCGATCCGATCGCGGCGGTGAGCGAAAGCAGCCGGAGCGGCGGTTCGTCGGCTCCCGAGGGAACTGGCGGCGCGATCGTCATGGCGGGGAGGTGGGTCAGACGAGGTCGCGGAGCATGCGCCGGTGGCGCATGCGGTAGAACGGCACCGGATAGTCGGGATCGAGGTCCGGATCCTGCGCGAGACGTCCCGCCAGGTCGCCGAGGATGCTCCTCGTGATCATCGGGATCTCCTCGGAGACGGCATTGCCGACCGGCAGCCAGACGAGTTCCTCGAGTTCCTCGGTCGGCCCGCCTTCGGCAAGTTCCACCGCGACATCGTCGCGCCAGGCGGCGATGAACCTGGTGTCGAACCGGCGCACACGGCCGGGCGGCGTGATCGCCCTCGCGATCATGCGCAGGTTGGACAGCGTCGGCTCGACGCCGTTTTCGGCGAAGCCCAGCCATCCTTCACGGCGCGTGCGGTAATCTCCCTTGCGGCCGATGAGCAGGCCGGCTTCCTCGTAAGTCTCGCGCACGGCGGAAAGTGCGATGGCGCGGGCGCGGGCCGACGACATGCGGCTGCCGGTGCCCGCCACGAGCTTTGCCTCGACCGAGGGATGCAGCGCGTCGGCCGTCGTCACGCGGCTGTCGGAGGGGTCGGTGCGCCCGCCCGGAAAGACCAGTCGGCCGGGCATGAAGGCGTGCTTCATCGAGCGGCGACCCATCAGGACGCGGGTCTCGCCGCCGCTCCGGTCCAGCAGGATCAGCGTTGCGGCGTCGCGCGGCCGCATCGGCTTTCCGCCGAGCGCGAAGTCCTTTGCCTCGGCGCTGTCGACCTGCGCGCGACTCATGCCTTCCATGTCAGAACCTCCCTGCGGAAACGCCTGCCGGCTACAATTCCGGATGCGTCTCGATGGCGTCCTCGGCGTCGCCGAAGCCGTGCATGTAAAGCGCCCACTGCAGCCCGACGACGGCGCCCTTGACCGGCTGGAGCAGCGCGATCGAACCGAGGACGGTGAGCGGCGCCCAAATGGCCAGATGGGTCCAGGTCGACAGCTCGACAGCCGCCTCCACTCCCATGAAGGCGCCGACGACAATATGGCCGACGATGAAGATGACGAGATAGGCCGGCAGGTCGTCGGCGCGGTGGTGGTCGATATGCTCGCCGCAGACGGCGCAATCGTCAACGGTCTTGGCGAAGCCGCGGAACAGCTTGCCTTCGCCGCAATGCGGGCAGCGGCCCATGAAGCCGCGTATCATCGCCTGCTTCAGGTCGCGTGCCGGCCTGCCGGTGTGCAGTTCGCCGCCATACTGGAGCGTCATCATCTTCTCCTTGACCGGCCGCCAAGCCGGTTGTTGCCGGCCTTCGCCGTCCGGCGTCCGCGCGCCTTATGGAACGACTGGCGCATGCCCGGAAGTGCTGCCGGATCTGTCAGCATCTCGAAACGCATGGCACCGGCCAAAGGCGCGACCTCGACCAGCTTGACCTCGACCGTATCGCCGAGGCGATACCCTTTTCCGCTGCGGTCGCCGAACAGGGCGTGTGCCGTTTCATCATAAATATAGTAATCGTCACGCAAGGATGACACCGGCACAAAGCCGTCCGCGCCATAGATTGGCAACTGGACAAAAAGTCCGGACTTGGTCACACCCGTTATGCGCCCATCGAACGTTTCGCCCTTGCGGCCCGAGAGATGCGCCGCGACGAGCCTGTCGACGGTGTCGCGTTCGGCCGCCATGGCGCGACGTTCGGTCACGGAAATCAGGGCGGAAATCTCCTCCAGCCGCGCTTCTTCGTCGCGGGTCAGCCCGCCGGCGCCCAGACCCAGCGTACCGACCAGCGCGCGGTGGACGATCAGGTCGGAATAGCGGCGGATCGGCGAGGTGAAGTGGGCGTAGCGCTTCAGGTTGAGGCCGAAATGCCCGATGTTCTCCGGCGAATAGACGGCCTGGCTCTGGGAGCGCAGCACGACCTCGTTGACGAGGCTTTCGTGGTCCGTGTCGCGCACTTGCGCCAGGATGCCGTTGAACTGCGCCGGGCGCAGCTCGGCGCCGCGCGCCAGCGAGATGTCGAGCGTCTTCAGGAACTCGCGCAGCGATTCCTGCTTGGCGAGCGAGGGCGTGTCGTGGATGCGGTAGATCAGCGGCTGGCGCTTCGCCTCCAGCGTCTCGGCGGCGGCGACGTTCGCCTGGATCATGAATTCCTCGATCAGCTTGTGCGCGTCGAGGCGGTCGGGGATGACGACGCGGTCCACCGTGCCGTCGGGCTTCAGGAGGATCTTGCGTTCCGGCAGGTCGAGCTCGAGCGGCCGGCGTGCGTCGCGCCCGCGCTTGAGCACCGCATAGGCGTCCCACAGCGGCCGCAGCACCGTGTCGAGCAGGGGGCCGGTCTTGTCGTCGGGCCGGCCGTCGATCGCCGCCTGCGCCTGCGGATAGGCGAGCTTGGCCGCCGACTTCATCATCACGCGGTGGAATGTGTGCCTGATCTTGCGGCCATCGGCGGAGAAAGTCATGCGAACGGCAAGCGCCGGCCGGTTCTCGCCTTCGCGCAGGGAGCAAAGATCGTTGGAGATCCGCTCCGGCAGCATCGGCACCACGCGGTCGGGGAAGTAGACCGAATTGCCGCGCTTCAGCGCCTCGCGGTCAAGAGGCGAGCCGGACCGGATGTAGATGGCGACGTCGGCGATCGCGACGGTGGCGATCACGCCGCCCGGATTTGCCGGATCCGGATCGGGCAAAGCGTGAACCGCGTCGTCGTGGTCCTTGGCATCGGCCGGATCGATCGTCACCAGCGGCAGGTCGCGCCAGTCCTCGCGGTGATCCATGCCCGCCGGCTTCATCTCGTCGGCCTCCGCCAGCACCTGCGGCAGGAAGACGTGGGGAATGTCGTGCGCGTGGATGGCGATCATCGAGACCGCCTTTTCGCTTTCCAGCGAGCCGAGGACCGAGACCACCTTGCCGCGCGGCAGGCCGTAGCGGCCGGCGCTGGTCGGCTCGACCTCGACCAGGTCGCCCGGTTTGGCGTCGCCGAGCCCGCCGGCGTCGATGACGAGTTCGGCCTGGCGGCGCTCGACCGGCTCCAGCCGGAACGAACCGTCGGCAAGCTTGCGAACGACGCCGAGGACGACCTCCTTGCGGTGGTCGATCAGCCTGATGACGCGGCCGGTATAGGCGGGGCCGGGCCTTTCCTTGGACGCAAACACCTTGGCCAGCACCCGGTCGCCGACGCCCGCGGTCGGAGCGCGGTCACCGCGCGCGGTGCGGATCGAGACCAGCACCGGCTCGGTGTCCGGCGGCTGCTCGACCGGCCGGGCGAGCAGGCCGCCGTCGCGGTCGCGTCCGAAGATCTCGAGGGCGACGACGGGCGGGAGCGCGCCCGGCTTCGAGTAGGATTTGCGCTCGACATCGAGCTTGCCCTCTTCGGCAAGCTTGGCAAGCGTGCGCTTCAGCCAGATGCGGCCATCGCCCTTCAGGTCGAAGGCTTTGGCGATGTCCCGCTTCGACGCCCGGTCGGGGTTGGCTTCGATAAAGGCCAACAGCGCCTCGCGGGTCGGAAAGCCGTCCTCGCCAAGTTCCGTGGGGGCAGAGTCTCGTCCTCCGGGGCGCTTGCCGGCCTGTTTCGGTCCGGTCAGGCGCCGGGCCACTTACGTCGCCGCCTTCTTCTTGGCGGGCTTGGCCGCACTCTTCTTCTTCGGCGCACCTTTCGCCGCGGATGCGGACTTGCCCGTCGACTTGCGCGCCGAGGACTTCGCCTTGCCGCCGCCGGCGGCTTCGCGCGCCGCGATCAGCGCCAGCGCCTCGTCCATGGTGATCGCGGCAGGATCCTTGCCCTTGGGGATCGTCGCGTTGACGGTGCCGAAATTGACATAGGCTCCGTATTTGCCGTCCCGCACCGTGACGTTGCCGCCGCCGTTCGGATGTTCGCCAAGGTCCTTGAGCGCGACGGGGGTCGATCCGCGCCGGCCAGGCCCCTTGGCCACCTTCTCGGCGAGCACGGAAACCGCCCGGTTGATGCCGACCGAGAAAACGTCCTCGATCGATTCGAGATTGGCGTAGACCCCGTCATGCAGCAGGAAGGGTCCGTAGCGGCCAAGTCCCGCCGAGATCATCTTGCCGGTCTCAGGATGCTGCCCGACATCGCGCGGCAGCGACAGGAGGGCCAGCGCCTTTTCGTGGTCGACCGTATCGATCGTCCAGCCCTTGGGCAGGCTCGACCGCTTGGCCTCCTTGCCTTCGCCGCGCTGGACATAGGGGCCGAAACGGCCGTTCTTCAGCACGATCTCTTCGGACGTGTAGGGATCGGCGCCGAGCGCCTTGTCGCCGCTCTCGCCGGACGCCGGCTCGCCATTGCCGTTGACCGCCTCGCCGAGCTGGCGGGTGTAGCCGCATTCCGGATAGTTGGAGCAGCCGACGAAGGCGCCGTATTTGCCGAGCTTCAGCGACAGGTTGCCGGAGCCGCAGCGCGGGCAGATGCGAGGGTCCGATCCGTCTTCCCGCGCGGGGAAGACCAGCGGGGCGAGCTGCTCGTTGAGCGCATCGAGAACATCGGTGACGCGAAGCTCCTTGATGCCGTCGATGGCGGCAGAGAAATCGATCCAGAAGTCGCGCAGAACGTCCTTCCAGGCGAGCTTGCCGTCGGAAATCTCGTCGAGCTTCTCCTCGAGCGCGGCGGTGAAGTCGTATTCGACATATTTCTGGAAGAAGCTCTCGAGGAAGGCGGTCACGAGCCGTCCCTTCGAATGCGGCGTCAGGCGGCGCTTGTCGACGACGACGTATTCGCGGTCTTCCAGCGTCTTCAGCGTCGCCGCATAGGTCGACGGGCGGCCGATGCCCAGCTCTTCCAGCTTCTTGATCAGCGAAGCTTCCGAATAGCGCGGCGGCGGCTCGGTCCGGTGCTGGTCGGCGGTGATCTTCTCGCGCCCGAGCGTCTCGCCGGCGCGGATTTCCGGCAGGCGCTTGCTCTCCTCGTCCTCGGAATCGTCTTCCTTCGGATCGACATAGGCGGCCAGGAAGCCGTCGAAGCGCGTGACCGAACCGACCGCGCGCAACTGCGCCGTCTGCGCCCCGTTGCGCGCCTCGATCTCGACCGTCGTCCGCTCGATTTCCGCCGGCTGCATCTGGCTCGCGATGGCGCGCTTCCAGATCATCTCGTAGAGGCGGAACTGATCCGAATCGAGATGAGCCCGCACGGATGCCGGCGTGCGGAAGAAATCGGTCGGGCGGATCGCCTCGTGGGCTTCCTGCGCGTTCTTGGCCTTGGCGGTGTAGAAGCGGGGCTTCTCGGGAAGGTAGTTGGCGCCGAATTCCTTGCCGATCGTGACGCGGGCGGCCTCGACGGCCTCGGGCGCCATCTGCACGCCGTCGGTTCGCATATAGGTGATGAGGCCGACCATCTCGCCGCCGACGTCGAGGCCCTCATAGAGCCGCTGCGCGACCTGCATTGTGCGCGTGGCGGAGAAGCCGTAGCGCGAGGACGCCGCCTGCTGCAGCGTCGACGTCGTGAAGGGCGGGCCGGGATTGCGGCGGGCGGGCTTCGCCTCGACCGAGGCCGCGGCAAACGCTGCGCCTTCCAGCATCGACTTGATGGCGTTTGCCTGTTCGGCGTTCTTGATGTCGAGCTTCTGCAGCTTCTTGCCGTCGAATGCGGTCAGGCGGGCCTCGAAACCGTCCTTGCGCGGCGTGTTGAGGATCGCCGCGATGTTCCAGTATTCCTCGGTGACGAAGCGCTCGATCTCGAGTTCGCGGTCGCAGACGAGGCGCAGAGCCACGGACTGCACGCGCCCGGCGGAGCGGGCGCCCGGCAGTTTGCGCCAGAGCACCGGCGAAAGGGTGAAGCCGACGAGGTAATCGAGTGCGCGGCGGGCGAGATAGGCCTCGACCAGCGGCGCATCGATCTGGCGCGGCTTGGCCATCGCGTCGAGCACCGACTGTTTGGTGATCGCGTTGAAGACGACCCGGCTGACCGGCTTGTCCTTGATGACCCGCTTGCCCTTGAGCACTTCGAGAACGTGCCACGAAATGGCTTCGCCCTCCCGGTCCGGGTCGGTGGCGAGGATCAGCCCGTCGGCGTCCTTCAGCGCGTTGGCGATATCGGAAAGCCGCTTGGATGAGGCCGAATCAACCGCCCACGACATGGCGAAATCCTCGTCGGGACGGACGGAGCCGTCCTTCGGAGGCAGGTCCCGCACATGCCCGAACGAGGCCAGAACCTTGTAGTTCTTGCCGAGGTACTTGTTGATTGTCTTCGCCTTCGCAGGCGATTCGACGACTACGACGTCCATCCGATGTCCGGTACTTTCCGATCGCGGGGAAAAGCTTCACGCGCCGCGATCTATGACGATTGCGTCCGTCAAATGGCCGCGCTTTCGGTTGCGGTCAAGTGGCGCGGCGTATTTTGGCCATCCGCCACGTGCCGCAACCTGCCGGCGCACTCCATCGACAAATACAATTAAAAGTGTTATAGACGCTTGAGGATTGATCTGGGGTTGCATCGGAGTGTGCGCATGACGGCCAGTTCTTCGGACCAGCCACCAGACATGTCGCGAGCATCGGAATCCGCTTCAGGACGGGACCGCGCTGCGCTGGAAGTTTCGCCGCGAGACACGCTCGACTATCTGCGGACGATCCTGTCCGAACTCTCCGTGATCGCGCGAAAGCAAAGACTGGATATGCTCGCCTACCTGGTCGAGATGGCCTATGTCGAGGCTTCGGATGCGCTGGCGCGGGAAGATGCGTCGGGACGTGGAAGGCGAACACGACGAAAGACCGGGGACGCCATGTCCGATGATCGCGCGGCAGTGAGCGATTCAGAGCAGTGAGACCTGCCCGCCGGCGTGCCGCTCGAGCCGGCCGGCAAGGTCGAGTTCCAGCAGGATCATGAAGACCTGCGCCGGGTGGAGCCCAGTGTGGCGGATGATCTCGTCGACGCCCGTCGGCACCGGTCCCAATGCCTCGATGACGCGTTCTCGGTCCGAATCCCCGGGCGGGGGCGTCGCCGCGAAGTCCGGCGGCTCCTCGAACGTGTCCGCCTCGGCGGCTGTCCGGCCGATCTGCGGCGAGATCGCGTCGATCACGTCGCGCGCCTCCGTCACCAGCGTCGCTCCGTCCTTCAAGAGGCCGTTGGTGCCCGCGGCGCGCGGATCGAGCGGCGAACCCGGGACCGCGAAGACGAGGCGGCCGAGGTCGCCGGCCATGCGGGCGCTGATCAGCGAACCGGAGCGCAGCGCCGCCTCGACCACGACCAGCCCGAGCGACAATCCCGCGATGATGCGGTTGCGGCGTGGGAAATCGCGTGTCCGGGGTTCCCAGCCGAACGGCATTTCGGACACCGCCGCGCCATTTGCCGTCAGCGTCTCCATCAGGTCCGCATTTTCCGGCGGATAGGGCCGGTCCAACCCGCCCGCCAGAACGGCGATGCCGCCGGTCGCGAGGCTGCCCTCATGCGCGGCGGTGTCGATGCCGCGGGCCAGGCCGGATACGATCGCGAAGCCCTCGCGTCCCAGGTCGGATGCCAGCATCCGCGCGAAGCGAATGCCGGCGAGCGAGGCATTGCGCGCGCCGACGATGGCGACGGGCGGCAGGACAAAGACATCCGCATTGCCTTTCACGGCAATCAGGGGAGGGGGATTTTCCAGCCGGCGCAGCATGGCGGGGTAGTCTGCCTCGCCGATCGCCACGAACCGTGCGCCTGCCTTCTTCGCCTGCTCGAGCTCTGTCTCGGCCTCTGCGACCGACGGGACGCGCAGGAGCCTGTTGCCGCCACCCTGGCGCGCCAGCTCCGGCAGCATCTCGATCGCCGTTTCGGCCGAACCGAAGCGGTTGATCAGGTCGCGGAAGGTTGCAGGGCCGATATTGTCGGTGCGGATGAGGCGGAGCCAGTTGAGACGCTGGCGGTCGCTGAGAACGATGCCGGCGCCGGAGCCGCTGCTCACCCGCTTGCCCCGATGCGCGATTCGTCGCCGTCGAGGAGCCGGCGGATATTGGCATGGTGCTTGAAGAAGACGATGACACTCATGGCGGTGAACAGCCACGCCACGCTTGTCGGACCGAAGACGAAGAACAGCGACAAAGGCACGGCGACGGCCGCGAGCAGCGCGGCGAGCGACGAGTAGCGGGTCAGCCAGGCGATCGCGATCCAGACGATGGCGAAGACCAGCGCCGCCTTCCACGCAAGCGCGATCAGCACGCCGAGATAGGTTGCGACGCCCTTGCCGCCCTTGAAGCCGAGCCAGACCGGGAACAGATGGCCGAGAAAGGCTGCGAACCCGGCGGCAAGCCCCAGGCCCGGACCCCAGATGGCCGCGATCAGCACAGCGAAGGTGCCCTTGAGCGCATCGAGAAGGAGTGTCAGCGCGGCGAGTTTCTTGTTGCCGGTGCGCAGCACATTGGTTGCACCGATATTGCCCGACCCGATGCGCCTGACGTCGCCGAGGCCGGCAATCCTGGTGATGATGAGACCGAACGGGATAGATCCGAGGAGATAGCCGAAGATGATGGCGGCCGCGTAGAGCGGCATATTCCCGGCCCAATCGAGCTCGTCGGTCATCAGGCTCCCTCCGTCACCCGATGCACTGTGCGTCCCGCAACCATCGTTTGCAAGACCTTCCCCTGCAGCCGGGCGCCCTCGAAACAGCTGTTCTTGGACCGCGACAGGATGTCGACCTCGCGGACGATCCATGGCGCGTCGAGGTCGACCACGATCAGGTCCGCCGGCATGCCGGGGGCCAGACTGCCGCCGGGCAGTCCGAACACCTTTGCCGGGTTGCGCGACAGTATTTCGGCGACCCGCAGCAGCGGGAGATCGCCATTGTGGTAGAGGCGCAAGGTGACGGCGAGTAGCGTCTCCAGCCCGATCGCGCCGGCGGCCGCGTCGGCGAAGGGCAGTCGCTTGGTGTCGACGTCCTGCGGGTCGTGGGAGGAGGAGACGAGGTCGATCGTCCCGTCACGCAGCGCCTCGATCATCGCCAGCCGGTCATCCTCCGCGCGCAGCGGCGGCGCCAGCCGGAAGAAGGTACGGTATTCGCCGACATCGTTGTCGTTGAGGGCGAGATTGTGGATCGCGACGCCGGCGGTGACGTTCGCTCCGTCGGTCTTTGCGCGCGCGACCGCCGCCGCCGACATCGCCGTCGATATCTTGGCGGCGTGATAGGCGCCGCCCGTCAGCCGGGCGAGCATCAGGTCGCGCTCAAGCGGAATCGCTTCCGCCTCGCGCGGAATGCCGGGCAGGCCGAGCCAGCTGGCATAGAGGCCTTCGTTCATCACGCCGGTCGCGCCGAGGTCGCGGTCCTGCGTCTCATGCGCGATCACCGCGCCGAAGTCGCGGGCGTAGCTGAGCGCCCGGCGCATGAGGAGCGCGCTCGCGACCGTGTGCCGCCCTTCGGTGAAGGCGACGGCGCCGGCTTCGCGCAGGAGGCCGAATTCGGTCATCTCCGAGCCGTGGAAACCCTTGGTGATCGAGGCGGCCGGATGGACCCGAACCTTAGCGGTGTCGCGGGCGGTGCGCTGCACGAACTCGACCAGGGCGACGTTGTCGATCACCGGATCGGTGTCGGGCATCATCACCATCGAGGTGACGCCGCCCGCCGCCGCGGCGATGCTCGCCGAGGCGATCGTCTCGCGGTGCTCGCCGCCGGGCTCGCCGATGAAGACGCGCGTGTCGATCAGGCCGGGCAGGATCGCCGCGCCCTTGCAGTCGACGACGGCGGCACCGCCCGGCGCGCCCTGGTTTCTCACCGAGGCGCCGGCGGCCACGATCCGCCCCTCCGCCACCAGCACCGAGCCCGGCTCATCGAGGCCCCGTGCGGGGTCGACCACCCTTGCATTGATGAAGAGCGTCGGGCTCATGCGTCGCGCCCCTCGTTTCGGCGCGGGTCGAGCAGCGCTTCCATCACCGCCATGCGAACGGCGACGCCCATCTCGACCTGCTCCTGGATCACGCTCTGCGGCCCGTCGGCGATCTCCGAGGCGATTTCGACGCCGCGGTTCATCGGTCCCGGATGCATGACCAGCGCGTCGTCCTTTGCGGCCCTGAGCTTCTCGGCGTCGAGGCCGAAATAGTGGAAATACTCGCGCACGGACGGCACGAAGGCGCCTTCCATCCGTTCGCGCTGCAGGCGCAGCATCATCACCACGTCGACGTCCTTCAGGCCCTCGGCCATGGTGCGGAACACCTCGACGCCCATGTTGGCGATGCCGGTGGGCAGAAGCGTCGACGGTGCGACGGCCCTGACGCGGGCTCCCATCGCATTGAGCAGCAGGATGTTCGAGCGGGCGACGCGCGAGTGCAGGATGTCGCCGCAGATCGCCACCGTGAGCTTGTGCAGCGGACCCTTGGCGCGGCGGATCGTCAGGGCGTCGAGCAGCGCCTGGGTTGGATGCTCGTGCGCGCCGTCGCCGGCGTTGACCACCGAGCAGGCGACCTTCTGCGCCAGCAGCGCCGCGGCGCCGGCGGACGAATGGCGGATGATCAGGATGTCGGGCCGCATCGCGTTCAGCGTCATCGCCGTGTCGATCAGCGTCTCGCCCTTCTTCACTGACGAACTGGCCACCGACATGTTCATCACGTCGGCGCCGAGTCGCTTGCCGGCAAGCTCGAAGGACGATTGCGTGCGGGTGGAAGCTTCGTAGAACAGGTTGATCTGGGTCCGGCCGCGCAGGCGGCTCGACTTCTTCTCCGGCTGGCGCGACAGCGCTACCGCCGCATCGGCACGATCGAGCAGCAGTTCGATGTCGGGGGGAGACAGGCCCTGAATGCCGAGCAGGTGCCGGTGCGGGTAGAGCGGGAGGGCTTGAGCGTCTGTCATCTCAAGGCTGGTGCTATAGAAGCGTGACCGGAGACCCGCAAGCGGCGCGGCGTTTTCCCACGGCATTTTCGACGTGCACGCCTTGCGGACTCGGCTATATGTCGGACAGGTGGGCCGCGAGGCGGCCATGTGGAGTACGACGTGAACCACGAAGTGACCAACCAGACGCCGCCGCTGGCCGGCTCCAATGCCTGGCGCGGCGACCCGCTCCTGATGCAGTTGGCGCAGGATTTCTCCGAGCCGGTGCGCAAGGATCTCGATGCGATCGGCCGCTTCGTGCTCTCGCCGGAAGCGCAGGATCTCGCCAGACTCGCCAACACCGAGTTGCCGAAACTGAGAACCCACGACCGGCAGGGCCGCAGGCTCGACATCGCCGAATACCATCCCGCCTACCACGCCCTGATGCGGCGATCGGTGACCAACGGGTTGCATTCCTCGATCTGGGAGAACGGCGAAACCGAAACCGGCAAGCGCCACCAGACCCGTGCGGCGCGCTTCTTCCTCACCTCGGAACTCGAATGCGGTCATCTCTGCCCGATCACCATGACGAGTGCCTCGCTCGCCGCCTTGATGGCGAGCCCCAAGACGTTCCGCGAATGGGCGCCGCGCATCACCGCGCGCAAATACGACCAGTCGAACAAGGCGCCGGTGGACAAGGCAGGCCTGACGCTCGGCATGGGCATGACCGAGAAGCAGGGCGGCACGGACGTGCGCGCCAACACGACGAAGGCGGAGAAGGCCGGCAACGGCTTCTATCGCATCACGGGCCACAAATGGTTCATGTCCGCGCCGATGTCGGATGCGTTCCTCGTGCTGGCACAGGCGGCCGAGGGCCTGTCCTGTTTCCTCGTGCCGCGCCTGCTCGGCGACGGAGCCAGCAATGGCCTCAGCTTCCAGCGGCTCAAGGACAAGCTCGGCAACAGGTCGAACGCTTCCTCCGAGGTCGAGTTCAACAACACGCTCGGCGAGATGATCGGCGAGCCGGGTGCCGGCGTGAAGACCATCATGGATATGGTCACGCTCACCCGCCTCGACTGCGCGCTCGCCTCGTCGGGCATCATGCGCGCCGGCCTCCAGGAGGCGGTGCATCACGCGCGGCACCGCAAGGTCTTCGGCGAGACGCTTTACGATCAGCCGCTGATGCAGCGCGTGCTCGCCGACATGGCGCTCGACGTCGCGGCGGCCACGGCGCTGTCGTTCCGGCTGGCGCGCGCCTTCGACGAGGCGGCCGTCGATCGCGCCGAGGCATCCTTCGCCCGCGCCATGACGCCCGTCGTCAAATACTGGGTCTGCAAGACGGCGCCACCGCTGCTCTACGAGGCGATGGAGTGCCTTGGCGGCAATGGCTATGTCGAGGAATCGCCGCTCGCCCGCTACTATCGCGAGGCGCCGGTCAACGCGATCTGGGAAGGCTCGGGCAATGTGATGGCGCTGGACGTGCTGCGCGTCCTGAAACGCGGACCGGCTTTGTTCGAGGAGGTGATCGCCGGCATCGACAAGGATCTCGGCGCAAGCGGGCGAGGGACGTCCGACGTGCTGCGCGCCGCGATGCAGATCGCGGCCGCCGACGATGGTTCGGCCCGGATTCTGACGGAACAGCTCGCGCTTTCCGCTGCGGCCGCCGAACTGAAGCGGCTGGGGGCGGGACGCATCGCCGACGCCTTCATCGAGACGCGGCTCGCCGGCCAGTGGCGCAACACCTACGGCATGCTGGACGGCCGCCACGATCCGCGCACCATCCTGGAGACGCTCTATCCGGAGATGGGGTAGGCTTTCTTCCGGCGGCCCGTTAACCTTAACAAATGGTTTCGATTGCGGCGGACGGCGAGGCGGACCAGTGTGGTCGCGTCAACCGAGAGTCAGCATGCGGCCGCTTCTCACCTATCTCGTGCCGGTCTACTGGATGGCCGCCTTCGCGCTGATGGCCTCGCAGGCCGCGTCGCAGCCGTCCGGGGTCGAGCTGTTCGTCGCCGGCAGCGCCGATACGATCCTCCTCGAGTCGGGATCGGCGATGGGGCAGGGCGTCTCCACCGCGTTCTCCATCGCCTTCGGGGTCGTCGCCACGCTGTTTCTCTGGGCGTTCCTGACGGCCGTGCTCGGCCAGGGCGACTATCCCGGCGGGTATGAGGAGGTGGCCAGCATCGCCTTCGGCGGCGCGACACTTCTCGTCACCGTGTCGCTGGTCGTGTCCGCCGCGCGCGGCGGGGCCGGCGTGCAGGGCGCAGGCGCCTTCCAGCTCGCCGCGCTCGCGGCCTCCTATGTCGCCGTCATCGCCGAGCGCCGCGTCCTCGTGAACACACCCGTCCGCGAAGAATCGGATCAGGTGCGCGAAGCCGCGCGGCAGATGGCGCTGGGTGCCGCCCATTCGACCATGCTGACCCGGCTTGTCGGGCGAAACGAACCTCAGGGCGGGGCGGATTGAGATGAAATATATCTTTTCCGCCTGGGCAGCGCCGCTCGCCCTCTTCTGGGGCTGGTTCTTCCTCTCCGCCAACGACATCAATTTCGGCTCGATCTATCTGAGCCGGGCCCTGCACGAACTGGTCTTCCAGCTCTACGGCGACATGCTGGGCGTCGCGCCGGACACGATTCCGTGGCTGATCGCCAAGGCATGCATCTTCGATACATGTCTCATTGTCGCCATCTGGGCGTTCCGTCGCCGTCGCGAGATCGTCGCCTGGTGGTCGGCCCAGCGTGGAGGGCTTATTGCGGTGCCGGTCGTCGCAAGGTCCGAAGGCGATCCAGCACGCCTTGAAGGATAAAGGCGGCGGCGGCCGAATCGATCTTCGTCTCGCGCTTCTTCCGCGAAAAATCCATCTCGATGAGCGTCCGCTCGGCGGCGACCGTCGACAGCCGTTCGTCCCAGAACAGGAGCGGAATGTCGGTGAGCTTGCCGAAATTGCGCGCAAAGGCCCGGCTCGCCTGAGCGCGGGGGCCCTCGCTGCCGTCCATGTTGATGGGCAGGCCGATCGCCAGGGCAAAGACCTCGTCGCGCGCGAGCGCCGCAAGCAGGGCTGCGGCGTCCGTCCCGAACTTCTTGCGCATGATCACCGGCCGCGGGTGTGCGAAGGACAGGCCACGGTCCGACACCGCCAGCCCGATCGTGGTCGTGCCCGGATCGATCGCCGCGACGGTCCGGTTGGGCGGGAGTGACTGCGAAAGTTCCTCGATGTCGATGATCGCCACGCGCCGGACCGACCTTTCGTATTGGAAGAGATGGATGAGCGTTCTATCTTCTGCCGGACTCAAAGGCGAGGAACATCGAGATGAAACTGACCTGGCACGGCCATTCGGCCTTCACCGTCGAAACGTCGGGCAAGAAGATCGTCTTCGACCCGTTCATCACCGGCAACCCCGGGGCGAAACAGACATGGCAGGACGTGGCGCAGGGCGCGACCCATGTGCTTCTGACGCACGGGCACAACGACCACATCGGCGACGCTGTCGAGATCTGCAAGCAATCCGGCGCGATGCTGGTGGCGAATTTCGAGATCTGCATGTTTCTCGTCGGCAAGGGCGTCGACGGCTCGAAGATCAATCCCGGCAATCATGGCGGCACGCTCGATTGCGGCGGTTTCACCACCACCTTCGTCCAGGCTTGGCATTCCTCGTCCTTCGGCGGCGAGGGCGGCACCAATACCTATCTCGGCAATCCCGCGGGCCTGGTCCTGCATTTTCCCGATGCGCCGACGCTCTATCATTTCGGCGACACCGACATTTTCGGCGACATGGCGCTGATCAACGAGTTGCACGAGCCGAAGATCGGCATCGTCCCGATCGGCGACCGGTTCACCATGGGCGGCGCGGTCGCCGCACTCGCCTGCCGGCGCTTCTTCAAGCTCGACGTGGCGATCCCCTGCCACTACGCTTCATTCCCGATGATCGACCAGAGCGCCGACAAGTTCGTCGCCGGCATGGAGGGATCGGCGACGAAGGTGGTGGTGCCGAAGGTCGGCGTGGCGTTTTCGGCCTGAAGCGTTTCGCGGCGGCAAGAGCGGCCAGGCGGCCGGGATCGAGGGGGATGGCGATGAGAGAACACGTATTTCTTGCGGCAAGCGCGCTGATCCTGGCGGCCACGCTTCCGGCCGCGGCGGCGGACAGTTTCGTGACCGGCATCTACATGCGTTCGCAGGAGCTGTGTGCCGCGGCGAAGAAAAGCGGGATCGAATCGGTGCTGGAGGAGGGCAATGTCCTCCTCACCGAACGCGGGTTCGAGAGCTACGAATACAATTGCGAGTTCCTGAACGTGACACCGGCCACGCGGGCGCCGGGCTGGGTGGTTACGGCCCTGTGCCAGGAGCCCGGCTACGCCTTTCCCGATGTGCTCTCGGTGATCAAGATGAACGACACGCAGATCGACATCGCCTCGGTGCGGACGACCACGGAGGAAGATCCCGGCAATAGCGGCAGCTACTACCTGTGCGAAGGCGTGGAGATGCCCTGAGGCTTGCAGCGACGTGAGGTTGATTGGCCGGGCGAACTCGAATGCGTTACGTCATCGGCTGCCACGGATTGATGACGATAACACCGGTTCCCTCGAAATCGCGCACATTACGCGTCACCACGGCCAGATCATTGACCAGTGCGGTGGCGGCAATCAGCGCATCGACCTCGTTCCGCGGGTTCGGGATATGCAGATGCGCGCACCGGGTGGCGACGACGTCGTCGACGGCAAGGATACGACCGGCGAATTCGGGACGGACGTGGTTGTCGAGCCAGGCGCGCAAGCGTGCGCCCTGCGCCTGGTCGCGCCGCAGGACGCCGAGCACGCCGCGCTCCAGTTCGAGAATGGTGATCGCCGAGAGGAAGAAGCGATCCGCATCTTCGGCTTCCACCCACGACACCACGTTGGCGTCAGCTTTGCCGTCGCCGATCTTGCGCAGTTCCGAAACCACGTTGGTGTCGAGCAGGTAAGTCACGACAGATCGACCTGCCGCGGTTCGATCTCGATTCGCGTCGCATCGAGATCGATCTTCGACAGTCCGGGCATGGCAAGACTTTCCGTGAGATGGCGGCGCTTGCCGGTAAGCCGCTGGAAATCGCCATAGGTCATCAGGACATGTGAAGGTTTGCCTCGATCGGTGATGACCACGGGGCCTTTCTGCGCCGCTTTTTTCGCGCTGCTCACGTCATGGTTCAGTTCGCGGCTAGACAGGGTGGTGATGGTCATCGTGACCTCCATGTAGGTAAGTGCCTACATATCGCGAAGGAGCGTCCGAAGCAATTCACCTCGAAGCCGCGCGGTCACCCTTTGCCGTCAAGTGTTGCGCCGCGGAAGGGCGGGCGGTATAGCGCGGTTTCGCCTGTCCGCCCTCCCGGAGCGCATCCATGTCCGTCGATCTCGCCACCGTCAAACGCGTCGCCCACCTTGCCCGCATCGCGGTCAACGGGGATGATGCCGAACGCATGACCGGCGAGCTCAACACGATCCTCGGCTTCGTCGAGCAGCTCGGCGAGGTCGACGTGTCCGGCATCGAGCCGATGACGTCTGTAACCCCGATGCTGATGAAGAAGCGTGAGGACATGGTGACCGACGGCGGTATCGCCGACCGGATCGTCTCCAACGCGCCGGCGACGGCGGAGAATTTCTTCCTGGTGCCGAAGGTCGTGGAGTAGATTTCCTCCGCGCGAACGCTCCGCTTTTTTACCGCAGAACGGACCAAAGATGACCGACCTGACTCATCTCACGATCGCCGAAGCGCGCGCTCGCCTCAAGGCGAAGGAGTTCACCGCCGCCGAACTAGCCGACGCCTATCTCGCGGCTATCGACGCAGCGAACCCGCACTTCAACGCCTATGTCGCAGTCACGCACGACAAGGCGCGCGAGATGGCGGCCGCTTCGGATGCCAGGCTGGCGAAGGGTGAGGGCGGCGCACTCGAAGGCATCCCGCTCGGCATCAAGGATCTGTTCGCGACGAAGGGCTTCCACACGCAGGCCGCGAGCCACATCCTCGACGGGTTCAAGCCGGAATATGAATCGACCGTCACGGCCAATCTCTGGGCCGATGGCGCGGTCATGCTGGGCAAGCTCAACATGGACGAGTTCGCCATGGGCTCGTCCAACGAGACGTCCTACTACGGGCCGGTCGTGAACCCCTGGCGCCGCGGCGCCAACGGCGTCGGAAAGGCCGACAACAAGCAGCTGGTGCCCGGCGGCTCCTCGGGCGGTTCGGCGGCGGCCGTCGCCGCCTGGCTCTGCGCCGGGGCGACTGCCACCGACACCGGCGGCTCGATCCGCCAGCCGGCCGCCTTCACCGGCACGGTCGGCATCAAGCCGACCTATGGCCGCGTGTCGCGCTGGGGCATCGTCGCCTTCGCCTCGTCGCTCGACCAGGCCGGCCCGATCGCGCGCGACGTGCGCGACGCCGCGATCCTTTTGAAGTCGATGGCATCGGTCGATGCCAAGGACACGACCTCGGTCGATCGTCCCGTGCCGGACTACGAGGCAGCGCTCGGCCAGTCGATGAAGGGCATGAAGATCGGCATTCCGCGCGAATACCGCGTCGACGGCATGCCCGACGAGATCGAAAAACTGTGGAAGCAGGGCATCGAATGGCTGCGCGCGGCGGGCGCCGAGATCGTCGACATCTCGCTGCCGCACACGAAATACGCGCTGCCCGCCTATTACATCGTCGCACCCGCGGAGGCCTCGTCCAACCTCGCCCGCTATGACGGCGTGCGTTACGGCCTGCGCGTGCCGGGCAAGGACATCGTCGACATGTACGAGAAGACCCGCGCCGAGGGTTTCGGCCGCGAGGTCAAGCGCCGCATCATGATCGGCACCTATGTCCTGTCGGCCGGCTATTACGACGCCTACTACGTCCAGGCGCAGAAGGTCCGCACGCTGATCAAGCGCGACTTTGAGAACGCCTATCGCGACGGCATCGACGCGATCCTCACACCGGCGACGCCGTCGGCCGCTTTCGGCATCGCCGACGAGGACATGGCCGCGGATCCGGTGAAGATGTACCTCAACGATATCTTCACCGTGACCGTTAATATGGCCGGCCTGCCGGGCATCGCCGTGCCGGCCGGCGTCGACGCCAACGGCCTGCCGCTCGGCCTGCAGCTGATCGGGCGGCCGTTCGACGAGGAGACGCTGTTCCGCGCCGCGCATGTGATCGAGCAGGCGGCGGGACGGTTCGAGCCGCAGAAGTGGTGGTGAGGCGGGGAGGGCGCTGAACGATGTTCTTCGTCCTCTCGAAACTCTTCTGGTTCGCCGTCCAGCCGGTCAATCTCTCGATCATCCTGCTGCTCGCGGGACTGGCGCTCCTCGCCGTGAGGTGGCGCCGGACGGCGGTCGCTCTGTTCGGGACGGCGGCGTTCTGGCTCTTCCTCTGCGTCTGGACCTCGTTCGGCGCGATGCTGGTCACGCCGCTGGAAAATCGTTTCCCGAGACCGCCGCTGCCTGAGCGGGTCGCCGGCATCGTTGTCCTCGGCGGCGGCTTTGAGGGCGGGATCAACCTCGTGCGCGGCGGCTACGAGCTGAATTCCGGCGGCGACCGCTATGTCGAGGCGGCAGCACTCGCACGCCGCTATCCCGAGGCCAGGATCGTCATTTCCGGCGGCAGCGGCGCCCTGATGCTGGAGGGCGAGGATGACGCATCCACTTCCGTCCGGTTGTTCGAGGCGCTCGGCGTGACGCGCGACCGGCTCATCCTGGAAGGGAAGTCTCGCAATACCTACGAGAATGCGCTCTTCACCAAGGAACTCGTCACGCCGGCGCCGGGCGAGGCCTGGCTGCTGGTGACGTCGGCGTTTCACATGCCCCGGTCCATGGCGCTCTTCCGCAAGGCGGAGTTCCCGGTGACGCCGTGGCCTATCGACTATCGCACGAGCGGCAAGGAGGGGATTAACCTGTTCGTCGACAATCCGGTCGATTCGCTGCAGACCGCCACGCTCGGCATCCGCGAATGGATCGGCCTGATCGCCTATTGGCTGTCGGGCCGGATCGACGAACCCTTCCCGTCGCCGTGAACCTCAGTCGAGGAAGAGCCAGAGCAGGATGATGATCGGGATCGGGATTCCAAGCATCCAGAGCGCGAGACCGCGAAGCATGTAAGACTCCTTGCGTGTTGCCGACTTTGCAGTCACGACAACGACGCAGGCGCAACTACGGTTCCCTTCAGTCGATGACGGCCGACCGCGCAGCGGAAAAGAACTGCCGCCGCAAAAGCACGATGAAGACGAAGATGGTCGTGGCGGCGAAGACGGCCGGGCCGATGAACCAGCCGAGATAGCCGAGCGAGAAGAAGATGCCGCGCAGCCCGGCGTTGAAATGTCCGCCGGCGAGCACGTTCATCCGTGCCGCCCGCGTGATCGCCTTGGCCGTGTCGTGCCCTTCGCGGCTCTCGTCCTTGATGACCGGGACCGCGCCGATGAGGATCGAGCAATAGTTGAACAGCCGGTAGGCCCAGCCGAACTTGAAGAAGGAATAGGAGAGGATCACGGCGAGGCCGAGCACCTTGAGCTCGAATTCGGCGCGTGACGTGACCGTGCCGAAGGGGAGGTCGCCGAGCACGGTCATGACCTGGTCCGAGGCGCCGAGCAGGGCGAGACAGCCGCCGATCGCAAAGATCGAGGACGATGCGAAGAAGGCGGTCCCCTGCTGCAGCCCGGCCATGATGCCCGTGTCGATCATGCGAAGCTCCCGCCGCGCCATGGTCCGCATCCACTCCTCGCGCTGGCGGTTCATGGCCTGGGTAAGCGTGGTTCGCCGCGACAGACGCCCGGCGGCTGCGAACGAAAACACCACCCAGGCGGCGATGAAGAAGGCAAGCGCGGCGGCGTCGGCGGGCTTGAGGTGAAGCGATTCGAGCAACATGGCCGATATGATCATGTCCCCGTGGCGAGGGAAACCGCACGAATCTGTCGCATCGCGGGAGGTTGCCGCAATTTTGCCAACTCCCTTCACACGTTGTTAACCGGCGCTATTCTCCTAACCGGATGAAAAATAATGACAAATTCCAACGGCTAACGTTCCTCTAGGGAAGCTGGCCGCGATTTCGCCTCATTTTGCAATTGCGAAAGGATTTCCGCCGAAGTAAAAGGCAGCCGAGAACGGCGGGATGGATAGCGCCCCAGACGGCGCGCCGGATGACCCGCCAGCGGACACAGGACATCATGGACGAAATCGTTCAAAAATCCTGCTGGGGCGTCGCCGCCAAAGCAGTCGCGGGTTTTGCATTCATCATTCTTCTGGCCTGGCTGATCGGCGGCGCCGACACCGCTGCGGTCGTGGCCGCGGGCTGACCCCGTCCAACCTTGCCCCATGTCGTAGCCGGACCTTCCGAGGTCGGCCAGCGGTGAGAAATCGAGACGCGAACCACGCAGAAGTGCTATCTCGGGCACCGGGATCGCGCTGATGTTTCTTTCCGTATTCGACCTCTTCAAGATCGGCATAGGCCCGTCGAGTTCCCACACGATGGGGCCGATGACGGCCGCGGCGCGCTTTCTCGACGAAATCCTCACCGGCGACTGGCCCAGACCGCATGGCGTCGAAGTGGCGAGGCTCGCGGCAAGCCTGCACGGTTCGCTCGCCTATACCGGCATCGGACATGGAACGGATCGGGCGGTCGTCCTCGGGCTGACCGGCCTGACGCCCATGACCGTCGACCCGGACAAGGTCGACGAGATGATCGCCCGCGTCGCCGCGTCGAAGACCGTCGACCCGCCAGGCCATCCCGTCTACCGCTTCGACCCGTCGGTCGATCTGGTGATGGACCGCAAGACGCCGCTGACGGGCCACGCCAATGGCATGACCTTTTCCGCGCTCGACGCGGACGGCCGCGTGCTTCTCAAGCGGATCTTCTATTCGATCGGCGGCGGCTTCGTCGTGTCCGACGAGGAATTGCAGCGGCTGAAGGCGAGGGGGCCGGAGGCGGCCGCCAACGACGTGCCCTATCCGTTCTCCCGCGCGGCCGAGATGCTCGACATGGCCGCGAAGAGCGGGCTCTCCATCGCCGAGATGAAGCGCGCCAACGAGGAAACGCGCCTATCGCGCGAAGAGCTTAATGCCGGCCTCGACCGGGTCTGGGAGGCGATGCGGGGCTCGATCGAGCGTGGCCTGACCAAGGAGGGCATCATGCCCGGCGGGCTGAAGGTGAAGCGCCGCGCCCGCATGCTGCACGACAAGTTGCAGGAGGAATGGCGCCAGAACCGCCCGAATCCTCTGCTCGCCAACGATTGGCTGTCGGTCTACGCCATGGCCGTCAACGAGGAGAACGCCGCCGGAGGCCGCATCGTCACCGCGCCGACCAATGGCGCGGCCGGCGTCATCCCGGCCGTCCTGCGCTACTGGCTGCATTTCCATCCGGAATCGGACCAGGACGGTATCCGCGACTTCCTCCTCACATCGGCGGCGGTGGGCGGCATCATCAAGCACAACGCCTCGATTTCCGGCGCCGAGGTCGGCTGCCAGGGCGAAGTCGGCTCGGCGTCTGCCATGGCCGCCGCCGGCCTCGCCGCGGTGATGGGCGGCACGGCCATGCAGGTCGAAAACGCCGCGGAGATCGCGCTCGAACACCATCTCGGCATGACCTGCGATCCGGTCGGGGGCCTGGTGCAGGTGCCCTGCATCGAGCGCAACGCGCTGGGCGCCGTGAAGGCGGTGACGGCCGCGTCGCTCGCGCTGAAGGGCGACGGCACGCATTTCGTGCCGCTCGACGCGGCGATCGAGACGATGCGCCAGACCGGGCTCGACATGAACGAGAAATACAAGGAGACCAGCCTCGGCGGGCTGGCGGTCAATGTCGTCGAGTGTTGAGCCTGCGGGCTGTGGACAAGTCGCCACTGCGTTGACCGCCCGGGCGCAAGCGCCTACCTCAGAACGATGTCGCTCAACCTGATCAAGCTCTGTGTCGGCGCCGAAAGCGTCGAGGACCTCGAGGAATGGATCGGGGAGCGGCTGGCCGAAGCGCGCGCGCGCGGCTTGCCGGCCGAGCAGTTCCATACCACCCGGATGATGCCGACCAGAGGCGCCGAACTCGTCGACGGCGGCTCGCTCTACTGGGTCATCAAAGGCAATGTGCAGTGCCGGCAGCGGCTCACCGAGATCCGTCCCTTCACCGACGATGACGGCATCTCGCGCTGTCACCTGGTGCTCGAGCCGACGGTGGTGCGCACGCACTGGCAGCCGCGCCGCGCCTTCCAGGGCTGGCGCTACCTGACCGCGGCCGACGCGCCGGGAGATCTTTCCGCCGATTCGGCGGGATGGCAGGTTCTCCCGCCGGACCTGCGCTCCGAACTGGCCAATCTGGGTCTCCTCTAGACTTTATCCTTTGCACTTAACCTTAAGCCGCGAAAGACGGCTTTCGCTCCATTTACCGGATTGAAACCATAAGCGACTGGACGCATGGTGAATTCGGGCGTGGAGTATTGTCATGTTGTTGTCGAGTTACAGGGGTTCGCCAGTTGGCGCCCGGCGCCCGGCGCACGTGATCGTCGTCGGCAACGAAAAGGGCGGTTCCGGCAAATCGACCACCGCCATGCATGTCGCGGTTGCCCTTCTCAAGCAGGGCTGTTCGGTCGCTACCGTCGACCTCGACGGCCGGCAATTGTCGCTCACCCGCTATGTCGAGAACCGCGCGCGCTGGTCGCGCAGTTCGGGCGTGCCGCTTCCCGTTCCCGCGCATTTCCACGTGCCGCCGGCACGGCGCGAAAGCATCACCGAGGCGGAAGGGGAGGAGTTCCGTAAGCTGACCGACGGTCTCGCCGAGGTCGAGAGCAGGCACGATTTCGTCGTTATCGACACGCCTGGCTCCGATACGTTCCTGAGCCGCCTCGCTCACCGCATCGCCGATACGCTGATCACACCGATGAACGACAGCTTCATCGACTTCGATGTGCTCGGCCGCATCGACCCGGTGACCTACGAAATTCTCGACGTCTCGCAATATGCCTCGTCCGTGCGCGACGCCCGGCGCGAGCGGCGCCAGGCCGACAATGCGATCCTCGACTGGGTGGTGGTGCGCAATCGCATGGCCAGCATCACCTCGCGAAACGAGCAGCGCGTCGCCTCCTGCCTGCGCAACCTGTCGATGAAGCTCGGCTTCCGCATCGCCGACGGCATTTCGGAGCGCGTCATCTTCCGCGAGTTCTTTCCGGTCGGGCTGACCGCGCTCGACGACCTAGATGAGCGGGTTCTGGGCGGCCGGCCGACCCTGTCGCACCTGTCGGCGCGGCAGGAGATCCGCCAACTGGTTGCGGCGCTGCGGCTGCCCGCCGACGAGATGGGGCGCAAGCGGGCCGAAGCCCGGCAACGCTACGCCGAAACCATCGGTCGCCCGATCGCCATGCCCGATATTTTCGTTACCTGAGACCTTCCGACTTGAATCGGTCGCGATCGGACCGCATTTTCCCAGAATGGACGCGGAGATTGCGGATAGCGGGACAGGCGGCGCGTGGCGGAATGGCCGGGCGCGCCGGGCGGCTGCGCCATGATTTGGCTCTATGCCCTCGGCTTCGTCGCACTTGTCGCCCTTGGCGGGCGGCTTCTGCTGACTGCCGACCCGCGGCGGCTGGCCGTATCGCTGCGGATTGCCGGTCCCCTCGCTCTTGGCCTGACGGGCGTAATGCTGACGGCGATCGGCAGGCCTGTTCTCGGGTTTCCTATGGTCGGGATCGCCACGGTATGGGCGCTTGTGACGTTCGCATGGCCGCGCCGATGGGCATCGAAGCCACGCCAATCGATCGTCCGGTCGGCCGCCCTCGAGATGGTGCTGGACCATTCCACCGGTGCGCTCGAAGGGCTGGTGCTTGCTGGACGGTTCGAGGGTAGGGAACTGAGCGAACTCGATCTGCCCTCCCTGGCGAAGCTCCGCTCGGAACTGATGTCCGACGCCGACAGCGTCCGCCTACTTGAGGCGTATCTTCAAGGCAGGTTCCCCGCTTGGCGCGTAGACGCTGACGCGCACGTCGGTGCGGGGCAGACTGGCACGCCAGGTGCGGGCGCCATGACTGAGAAGGAAGCCTACCAGATCCTTGGTCTTGAACCGGGAGCCAGTGCGGCGGACATCCGCCAGGCGCATCGCCGCCTTGTGAAGCGACTGGACTCCGATCTCGCCGGCAGGTCCTTCCTTGCGGCGCGGATCGACGAAGCCCGGGACGTTTTGCTCACTCTGCACGGCTAACTCTCCTTCGACACGTGACTTGACTGGAGATACCTGTGGTTCAGGGATTCACTGCTGCACGGCGTAGCAGGAGATCGACTTCTTCTTCAGCGCTGCGCAGGTCTTGGTGGCCGTCGACTGGCTTGCGAAGCCGCCGAAACGGGCGCGGATGTAGGTCGTGCCGCCCTTCTGGAAACGCTCGGTGAAAGGCTCCGCCGAGGCCAGCAACTGGGCCGCTTTGCCGCTGGTCTTGTCGAGAAGCGCGCGCGCTTCCGCTTCCGAGCCGACCGAGCCGACCTGGATCACCCAGCCCGATTTCGGCGCCGCGGACGGTGTCACCGAGGCCGTCTTCATCTCGTCGACCTTCACTTCCTCGACCACTTCCGCCTTGGCGACCGCGTTGGTGATCGGATCGGCGGGGCGGGCGGTCGGACGCGCATAGGTCGTTTCGACGGCCGGTTCCGGCCGCGTCTCCGGGGCAGGGACGTTCTTCGCCTTGAAGGGCTGGGCGGCGACCGAGGCCACAATCGGCGCCTGCGGCTCGATCGTCCGTGCCGCGACGAGCGGATTTGAGCCTCGGCTGGACGCCTTCGGCATATAGGTCTCGATCAGCCGGGCCATTTCCGCGTCGCGGCTGCGGCCGCTGGCGCCGCCCATCACGACGGCGACGATCTTGCGGTCGCCGATCTTCACCGACGAGACGAGATTGAAGCCGGAGGCGCGCGTGTAGCCGGTCTTGATGCCGTCGACGCCCTTGACCCGCCCGAGCAGCTTGTTGTGGTTGGGCATGCGCGCCTTGCCGAAGGCGAAGGAGCGCGTCGAGAAGTAGGAGTAGTATTTCGGATAATGCTCGCGCAGCGACATGCCGAGGATCGCCATGTCCCGCGCCGTCGTCTTCTGGGATGGATCGGGCAGGCCCGACGCATTGCGGAAGGTGGTCGAGCTCATGCCGAGCTTGCGGGCCTTGGCCGTCATCATCCTGGCGAAGTTCGCTTCGGAGCCGCCGAGCAGTTCGCCGAGCGCGGTCGCCGCGTCATTCGCCGACTTCGTCACGAGGCCGAGGATCGCCTGTTCGACCGTGATCGAGCCGCCGGCCTTGACGCCGAGCTTGGTCGGCGGGCGCGAGGAGGCGTATTTCGAGAAGACGACCCTTGTGTCCCTGGAGATACGACCCGCCGACATGGCCTCGAAGGTAATGTAGAGCGTCATCATCTTCGTCAACGACGCCGGATAGCGCGACGAATCGGCGCTCGACGAATAGAGCGTCTTGCCGGTGTTGGCGTCGATGACGATGGCCGCCTTCTTGGACTGGGCAAGAGAGGGGGCGGTCGCGCCGATGGTCGCCACCGCTGCCGCGATGATCAGCCCAAGGACGGGACGGAAGGATTGGCGGACGGTCGTGCACAGGCCGGAGAACGCGAAACTCACTGCTACACCCTTTGTGTTCTCGTTGCGACTTGCGCGGCAAAGGCCACCGCGCGCATGTCGACCGAAGCTAAGGGGGCAGCGTTACCATTCCGTTTATGGTAACCGGATTGTTGAGACGCCGGCCCGCCTTTGAATCGAAATCGAGCCATGCCGGGTCGAAGCGGTGCTCGTCCGGCCCAATTGCGGCAACGCTTTTCGCCGGCCTCGGCATCCCGCCAACCGGGCAGGCGTCCGGGCGTCGAAAGGGCTTGTGTTTTCGGATCATTGCCGCTAATCGCCCGGCTCCGAAACGTCGCAACAGTCGCCAAGGAAGAGCACGATGGCTAAGAGCAAGTTTGAGCGGACGAAGCCGCATGTGAACATCGGAACGATTGGTCACGTTGACCATGGCAAGACGTCTTTGACAGCTGCGATCACCAAGTATTTCGGTGAATACAAGCGCTACGACCAGATCGACGCGGCGCCCGAGGAGAAGGCGCGCGGCATCACGATCTCGACGGCGCATGTGGAATACGAGACGGCGGCGCGCCACTACGCGCATGTCGAC
>NZ_JANJTZ010000027.1 GCF_024710845.1 Mesorhizobium sp. | reverse complement strand
AGTCGGAAGATGCGGCTTGAGCTTCCCGAATTGCTCGTCCGTCAGCCAGAAGTGGTCCCGATTCATCGCTCGCCTCCATTCGGAGACGGTGAATCACATCACGCCGCTCGATGAAACCTATTTATGGGTCCGGGCCCTAGGAGAGCAAAGCCGAGAGCAGTTCGGTCAGTTGCGGATCGACTGCGCCGTTACGGTACACATCGTTGGCGGTAACTCTCTGTTCCGACAAGTCGACGATAAGGTGCACACCAATGCAGTAGCCGTAGTGATAGTCCGGATGCGAGCTCTCCTGCATTGTCATTAGCTTTAGCTTCTCGATGTCACCGTCGAGCTTTTGCTTGCTGGTAGCTTTCTTTGCCTCCACCACTAGGATGTTAATCTCGGTATGAGCCTTGTGAACGATAATGTCAGGACGGATCGGTCGGCTCCGAAGTTTGCCGTCCTCATCGTTCCAGGCGATCCTCTTATGCTTGTCCTCGCGGCTGGTCCATTCCGCGCTTACCCGCCATTCCGGAAAGACGGGCTGAAGCTTCATCGCTAGGTCAGGCGTGATGGTGAATTCCTGGGGCATAGCCTTCGCCAGGTCCTCGTCAGCCAACATCTCGTGAACAGCAACTGAGAATCGCTTGAGGATTTCCTCATCGGTGATTCCGCTCGTATCGGCCATAGGCAGTTTCCCCCTGCTCAGTACCGTATTAGTAGCGCGGCCATTGACGCAGAACAATGTTAACCTGTTTGGGTCTGATGATCCTCTCCCTACCGGCCGTACGCGAACCGTGGCGTCCAGCTCCTTTCAAGTTCCGCGTCTTCGTCGTCCTCCTCGCTTGGCTGCTCTGACAGAAAATCACTGCTAAGCACGGTCAGCGTATAGCCGTACGTGCCAAGCCCCACTATCTCTTCATCGAGCGCCAACGACCTCGGACAATCGAACCACTCGGTGAGCGTTGTCTCGGCCGTATGGCACCTCGCACTCAGAACATTGTTCCGGTCGACGTTGAAGCGCAGCGTGTGCGTGTCCGGGAGGCGCATGCCCTTGCGCAGAAATGTCAGCTTGCCGAGATTCTTGAAAGACTCGGAGAGAAAGGAATACGCGATATCTTCGCCGCTCGAGACGATGATCGCGATCGGATAGGCAGCGCATTCGGCCGCGCGGATCGCGGCAGCCGTGCAGGAACATTCTGCCGCCCCGGCCAGCTTCAGAATGCCTTCCAGCCCGACGGGCGCGTCTGAGAGCAGCGCGTGGGCAAGGTGCCCGGGCATCAAAAGCCCGCTTGCAAAGTGGTCCGCTTCGAGCTCGATCGACGTATTTTGCGTGAAGTCGCCCTTTGAGAAATGCTGGCCACCGGCCTTCAGAATCTCCTCCGGGTGGTCCGGCAAAAAGTAGTGACCGAGCTCGTGGGAGAGCGAAAAATTCTCGAAGCCGCGGTTCTCGTATTCGGTCGAATAGACGATCGTAACCTCGTCGCCCGCGAAAATGATCGCGCCGGAAATACCCTTTACGTCAGAGGGTTTCGCCTTGACGCAGATATCCTTTTTCGCGGCGATCTCGTGCGGCCGGATCGGAAAAGCATCGAACCCGAATTCGGCTGCGATCTTTTCGCCGAGCTGGGTTGCCATCTTCAACCGGAACTTGGCCACGGACCCTCCTTGCTAATTCTTCTTGTTCACCATGGTATCGATGATGTTCTGAATGAAATCCCGATCCCGCGTGGAGAGCTTGTGCTCGTCGCGAAAGGCGGTCGTGGCTCCTTGGTTGCCCATCAGATGATCCGTTGTCACTTTCAGGGCTTTGGCGAGAGATCGGATGTTATCGAAGGACGGCTTGCGCCTCCCTGCTTCGAAATGAGCGATCGCCGATGGCTGCATGCCGGCATCGCGGGCGAGTTCCGACTGGCTTAATCCCCGTTGTTCACGGATGAATTTCAGGCGCGGGGCGAAGGCAGTGGGTATGCTTGACTCGGTCATGACAGATCGTATAGAGTCCCTTGTCGAAACGTCACACCCGGGAGGGTCTTCTTTAGAACGCTGCCTATGACAGAGCGTATAGTACGCTATTACGAACAGCGAATCGCGTCAAGGAATACGGAGCATAGCATGCCAGGCAGAAACCAGCACGTCGTTCCGCACGGTGACCGGTGGGCCGTTCGCGGCGCCGGCAACCAGCGGGTGACATCCCAGCACGACACACAGGCCGCCGCCGAAGCGGCCGCGCGGTAGACCGCCATCAATCAGCGCAGCGAGGTGGTGATCCACCGCCCCAACGGTCAGATCCGTGACCGCAATTCCTACGGCAACGATCCGTATCCGCCGAAGGGATGAGCAAATGACGCTGGCTGCACCTCCGGAAGACCCGATCCGCCGCATCCTGTGCATCGATGGCGGCGGCATCATGGGAACACAGCCGGCGTCGTTCCTGGCAGCGCTCGAGGAAGATCTCGACCGGCCCATCGGCGAATATTTCGACCTGATCGCCGGAACCTCGACCGGCGGCATCATCGCAATCGGGCTCGCCATGGGGCTGCGGGCGAAGGACCTGCTCGATCTCTACGTCAACCGCGGCCCGCATATTTTCGGGCAGGCGGGCAACTCACTTCTCGCCAGAGCCGGTGAAATCTGGCGCGGCTTTCGCCACGCTGCGGCTCCCAAGCACGATTCCGAACTGCTCCGCACCGAACTGACAGCCGTTCTCGGCGAGCGCAAGATCGGCCACGCAAAGACCCGGCTCCTCGTGCCGGCCTGGGATGCCGACCTTCGCTCCGTCTACATCTACAAGACAGCTCACCATCCCCGCCTGAAAACCGACTACCGCAAATTTGCCCTCGACGCCGCGATGGCGACCGCGGCCGCGCCGACCTATTTCAAGCGCCACCGCACTGCCGACGACGTCGGGCTGCTCGATGGTGGGACATGGTGCAACAATCCGATCGCGCTCGCGGTGGTCGAAGCCATCACGCTTCTGGGCTGGCCTGCCAGCAGCCTGCGCGTTCTCAGCCTTGGCTGCGTCAACGAGGTCTACATGATCGGCGACGCGCCCGGCTGGGCCGTCCTTGGCTCCGATGTCATCAAGCTTTTTATGGACGGCCAGTCCCGCAGCGCCATGGGCATGGCGAAGCTCCTGACCGGGCATGAGTACGAGCGCGATGCCCTGTTTCGCGTCTGCCCTGACGTTCCGAAGGGCTTCTTCAAGCTGGACGACACGCGCCGGATTACCCAACTGAAAGGCATGGGCGCGGCGGCGGCCCGCAAGGAGCGCCACCGCGTCGAGCCCGTGTTCCTGACGCAGCCGGCAGAACCGTTCGTTCCGCACTACCCCCTGAGCGAGGTCCCATCATGAACGACTTCCCCAAAGGCATGGCGGGCCAGCGCGCGTTCCTCAGGAAATCCGAGATCTACTCGATCTTGGACGAGATATGCCAGGACCTCGATCTGACCCAATCGCAAACGGAATCAGCCCGCACCAGCTACGAGGCCGTCGCGGAATGGGTATCGGCTTCTGACGATCCCGTCCTGCGCCGCATCGACTTGTACGCGCACGGCTCGACCGGCCTCGGGACGTCGGTCAAGCCGCTGAACCGCGAGGATTTCGATGTCGATGTCATCTGCCGCGTCCAGGAGTTTGCAGCTTGGCGGCCGCCAGCAGACCTGAAGAAGATCGTCGGCGATCGCCTGCGCGAGAATGCCCGCTACGCGGCCATGCTCGAAGAGAAAAAGCGCTGCTGGCGCCTCAACTATGCGCGCGAATTCCATCTCGATATCTCGCCGACGATCCCCAATCCGAACTGCGCAAATGGCGGCGAACTCGTTCCGGACAAGAGCCTGAGCGAGTTCAAGCCGACCAATCCGCGCGGCTATCGGCTCCTGTTCGAGCGGCGGGCGGCGCTGCGGCCGCAGCTGAAGATCGAAAAGGCGCTCGCGACGGAAGATCTGCGCGCCAACATCGAGCCGTTCCCGGCGGCGATGCGCGCGAAAGGAATCCTTCGCCGCACGGTGCAGCTCCTCAAGCGTCATCGCGATATCCACTTCGCCAGCATTGAAGCCGATGTTGCGCCGATTTCGATCCTGCTGACGACGCTGGCGGCGCAGGCCTACGAATACTGCGTCAACAATTTTACCTTCGATACCGAGCTCGATGTCGTCATCGCCGTGATCAGGATGATGCCGCACTTCATCGATCGCCCCTTCGTCGGCGGCAGGCGCATCTATGTCGTCGCCAACGAGACGACCATCGGGGAGAACTTCGCGGAACGCTGGAACACCGAGCCCGCGCGCCCCGTCGCGTTCTACGCCTGGCACGGAAAGGTGCTGTCCGATTTCGAGAAGCTGCCGGGGATCGAGGGGATGGACCTCATCACCGAGGAACTCGCCGCCAGCTATGGTGACCGGGTGGTAGGCCGCGTCATCGATGCGCGCACGGACGCGATCTCGAAGGCGCGCGTTGCACAGAAGCTCTACGTCGCTCCCGCCATTGGGCTTTCGCTGACGAGCAGCGCGGCCGCTACGCCGGTCCTGAAAAACACGTTCTTCGGAGAGAGATGACCAACGCCCATCGCCCCGACCTCACGCCGGCGCAGCAGTTCATTTTCTTGCGCACCAACCCAGTCTGCCGGGGCGCGGGGCGGATCGGCGCGGCAGGTTTGCGGTGGGTCTATCCTGACCGGCCCACCCCGCTCAGCCGCGAGTATCTCGTGCAGCTGACATACGCCCGGGAAGGCACCCCGAAAGTTACCATCCTGAGGCCGGACCTACAGCTCCTCGCCGGCGACCGGAAGCTCCCGCATGTGTATCGCGATCCGCTCAGGCTGTGCCTCTACCTGCCGCGAGCCGGGGAATGGAAGGGCTCAATGCGGCTCGACCAGACCTTCATCCCCTGGACCACGACTTGGCTGTACTACTTCGAAGAATGGCTCGCCTCCGACGACTGGAAGGGTGGCGGCGAGCATCCATCGAACGAAGACGACGAGGGTCAGCCCCGCCGGATCCGGGGAATGACCATCTAGCCATAGTTGGCTGGCTCCGTCAGCGGAGAAGCCACCTGTATGCGAAACGTAGCCATGCAGTCGGGGGCCGGTAGCCGGACATGCCCGATTCCTCCCCTTTGGAAATCCGGACAAAATTTCAGTTATTGCAGTTAGTGTGTTGAGGTCCTATACTGGCGGCAAGGAGAAGACTCATGGCCAGCCAAGTCGTCAAATTTGCCGGTCTCTCGGACCGCGACCTAAAGAAGGTGGCCGCGATGCCGCCGCTCGAGGCAGGCGATCGGATGGAACTTCATGTGCGCCGCAAGGACGGGAAGGAGCAGACCCTTGCTCTTCCGCCAGCTGCTGTCGATGCCGTAGAGACGCTAATCGACAGACTGCTAAGCGGCGATCGCGTCGCGGTCCTAGCTGAAGACCAGGAACTCAGCCCGACGGAGATTTCCCCAATCCTCGGGATATCGCGTCCCCTGGTTGTGCTGCGGATGGATCGTGGTGATCTTCCGTTCCGATATGTTGGCAAACATCGTCGCGCCTTGCTCAAGGATGTTCTGTTGCTGAAGGTCCGTCTGGAAAGGCAGCGTGGGGCTATGGAAGTACTTGCCGAGGACACTGAGGATCTGCACGTACGTTATGGCGTTTAATCCTCCGACGGCCGTCTGTGACGCCTGCGTTCTCTACCCCTTCCATCAGCGCAACATCCTGATCCAGGCCTCCGCCGATGGGCTTTATGATGCACGTTGGACGGAAGAGATCCACGACGAGTGGATGCGCAATCTCATCGCGAATGTGCCGGCGCTTTCGATCGAGCGGCTTCACGCGACACGGCGCTTGATGGAACAGGCCCTCCCTGAAGCACTGGTCGGAAACTTTCATCACCATATCGAGGCCATCAGCCTGCCCGACCCTGATGACAGGCACGTCCTAGCTGCCGCGATAGAAGCGAAAGCGTCCCATATCCTGACCTGGAACCTGCGCGACTTTCCCGCAAAGGAACTCAGTAAGAACCGGATGATCCGAGAAACGCCTGACGGGTTTCTGGCCGGGATCTATGACGAGGCTCCCGACCTCGTCATTGGGTCGCTGGCAAACGCTCGTCGCAATCTCACTAAATCAGGCAGCTCGGCGCAGGATTTCCTCAAGCTTCTCGGCAGGCAAGGATTTACAAAGCTGACGCGGCGGCTGCGCTCGCACGCTTCAGCACTATAGCCGATCCCAATAGTTGTTCACGTTCCGTGCTCAAAAAGTCGCATAAGATTGCAGTGTGGAACCACCGCTCGCACCTTTGAAGTCGTTTAACGAAGCCGGGCCGCGATCCGTTCCATCTGGTCGATTTCCTCGCGCTGCGCCTGTGTGATCTCACCGCACAAGGTTACGAGCTCGGGATCAGAAAGTCTTGCTTCCCGGCACATCAGGATCGCGCCGGAATGGTGCGGGATCATCGATGCGATAAACTGGCGATCATCGATGAGAGCCTGGACCCGCGTCGCCCAGACGGACGTCGTCGTCAGGATCGCAAACAGGAGGTAGAGAGTGACATTTACGCGCCTTCTGGGGTCAGAACAAGAGCAGTACGAAATCGTACGCTAAGGTCGAACGGAACATGAACTATGCCGGATCTCGGATGCGGGGTCTCCGATCTCTGTGGATTGGCGCCGTCAAGCACCAGTTTTTGTTTCTTCATCCGTCCGACTCGCCAACGCTCCCGGCAGATTGGTCGTGGGGAGTCGGGCGATGGCAAAACGGAAGCTTCTCAAGGTTCATGATCGACAGAAGGTTTTCGATATACCAGCCGACGAGAATAGCCTGATCCGGCACTATTCGTTGTCACCGGCGGATCGTCTGGAGATTGAGCTGCGAAGACGCGATCATAATCGGCTTGGTTTTGCCGTTCAGCTATGCCTGATGCGATATCCTGTCCGAGTGCTGGGAGCGGAAGAGATCCCGCCCCGCGCCATGCTTCGATATGTTGCTGACCAAGTCGGCGCCGACCCAGAAGCATTTGCGCTTTATGCACGCCGTGAAGAAACCCGTCGCGATCACACGGCGCGCCTCATAGTGTATCTGGATACGAGAAGCGCGACGGCGCAAGATCGTCGAGCCGCTCTATTGGCTGCAATTCAGACGGCGGCGATGTCTGACGACGGTCCTGCGATAGCCAGTTCCATTGTCACCACATTGCGTGAACGTGGATCTCTTCTGCCGGCAGTCGACACAATCGAACGCATCGGCCTTGCCGGTCGTGCTATAGCCCGCCGTCGGGCGGAGAGAACTCTGATCGAAGACATTCCGCTCGATACACTCTAATCATTGGACAGGCTGTTGGAGGTTGATCAGTCGATCGGCCAAACGCGCTTTCATTGGCTGCGCTCGGCGCCGGAAGCACGGGGCGCGTCGAACCTGGTCGGGCTGACCGAACGGATTGTCTTCCTGCGCACGCTGGAAATCGATCCGAAACTGAAGATGCGCATATTATGCGGACGGTGGGACCAGATGATTCGTGAGGGGAACGCCACGCCGACCTGGCTGGCCAGCGATTTCAACTCTAGCCGCCGGCACGCTCTGATCGTGGCGCAGGTCATCAAGCTCGGACAAAAACTCACCGACGATGCCGTGACGACGTTCATCAAGCTGATGGGTCGGCTGTTCTCGCGAGCCAACAACCGCAAGAAACAGCGACACATGGAGTGTAGGCCGGATACCGCCAAGGCGCTGCGCATGTTCCTCGACACGATCACAGCCCTGCAGTCCGCCAACGACTATGG
Organism: Mesorhizobium sp.; assembly: GCF_024710845.1. GTDB lineage: Bacteria > Pseudomonadota > Alphaproteobacteria > Rhizobiales > Rhizobiaceae > Mesorhizobium_A. The sequence goes on along the minus strand of NZ_JANJTZ010000027.1, from coordinate 62,308 downwards.
AAGGAATGCTATGGAGGTTCTCGACCAGAAAGTCGGCTGGCATCGGCTGCTCCGCATGAAGCCTGAACTCGAGTCGATGGTCGAGGGTAAAGAGGCGTCACCCTTGGCCTTGGCGGCCGAGCAATATGCGACCGTCAACAAGTACGCAGGGGCGTTCCTGCAGGCGTTCACGTTCCAATCGGCGCGGCGACACGATCCGCTTCTTGCGGCAATTTCGCTGCTGAAACGGCTCCATGCCGAGAAGCGGCGGGCCCTTCCGGATCGCGTCCCGGTCACCCACCTCAGCCAAGCTGATCGGAGGCTCATCTTCGAACACGGAAAGCCTGATCGCCTTCTCTACGAGATTGCGACGCTCGCGGCTTTGCGAGACCGGCTTCGATCTGCCGACATTTGGGTCGATGGCAGCCGATCCTTCCGGCCGATGGACGAGCATCTGATGCCGCCGTCGACATTCACCACGATGAAAGAGGAGGACCGTCTCGGATTGGGCGTCCAAGGTGACGGCGCGGCGTGGCTCGTGGAGGCTCGCCAGATCCTCGACTTCAACCTGAAGCGACTGGCGCACAGAGCGCGATCCGGAAAGCTCGAAGGTGTTCGTCTTGAGGCCGGAGCGTTGATCGTTGCACCAACTGCTGGGGAGGTTCCGGCGGCAGCCGAGGATGCCCGAGTTTGGGGCAATGGGACGACGTCATCATCTGACGGCCAATTTTTCCGCGCGAGCGACCGAGCCGCCAAGCGCGGCGACGTTAATCTGCATTACGGCAGCGAACCCGGCTCAAAGTTCTACAGCCATCTTTCCGATCAGTACTGCTACTTCAGCATTCTGCCCATCAATCCGACCGAAAGCGAGGCTGCTTATGTGCTCGATGGGCTATTCGATCAGGACACGGTCCTCGACATCCAGGAACGCTTTACCGATACGGGCGGCGCGAGTGATCACATCTTCGGCCTGTTCGCCCTCATAGGTAAACGCTTCGCGCCGCGACTGCGCAACCTCAAGGACCGGAAGTTCCACACGTTCGAGAAGGGCGACGCCTACCCGGCGCCGTGGAACCACATAGGGACGCCGATCAACACCGCCCTGATCCTCGAGCACTGGGATGATCTCCTTCCATCTGGCGGCGTCGATCACGACGCGATCAGTGGTGCCGTCTACGATCCTCAAGTAGCTGTCCGCATCTCCGAAAGAAAGCCAGCTCGCAAGGGCGCTGCGCGAACTCGGCCGCATCGAGCGCTCGCTCTTCATGATCGAGTGGTACTCAAGTCCAGCGCTCCGCCGGCGTTGCCAAGCCGGCCTCAACAAGGGTGAGGCGGCGCATAAGCTGAAGCGCGCCGTGTTCTTCCACGAGCGCGGAGAGATCCGGGACCGATCGTTCGAAAGCCAGGCCTTCCGGGCCTCCGGCCTCAACCTCGTCATCAGCGCGATCGTACACTGGAACACGGTCTATATCGAACGGGCCGCCACCCACTTACGCAACGTGGGTCGCGAGATCCCTGATCATCTGCTCAGGCACATCTCACCGCTGAGCTGGGAGCACATCAATCTTACAGGCATCTACACCTGGGATAGCGAACAGCATCTGCCTGAAGGCTTCCGGTCGCTGAGGTTCCCGGCTCGGCTACGGCGAGCCGCATGAGTTCTCACTTTGTTCGACCTTAGCGTACGATTTCGCACTGCTCTTGTTCTGACCCCATCCAGACGGGATTTGCGCCTTGCTCATCCCGAACCGCTGGCAAAGTCAAGGGCGACGGGCCGCCGGTATTAGGGCCAGCGTTGCGTCGCCGCGCAGCAGGATCGGCCGGCTTCAGGCCTTCGGCGGGACCATCGACTTGCGATAGGAATCCTTCAGCACGATCAGGGCGCCTGAAAAGTGCAGCACATCGCAGCCGTCGACCGCGATGGAAACGCCGTCGCGGGTCCTCCCGACGAAGCGCCAGGTCGACAGGCCGACGTCGCCGGCGACGCGATGCTGCGGCCGTGTCCACTGCGCGTCGGGGAAGTCGTCGAAGACCGCCGCAAAGGCCGCGCGTACGGCGTCGCGTCCGACATGGGCGGCGCCCTCGGAGCTGTTGCCCGCGGACGCGTGGAAGGTGCAGTCATCGGCCATGCAGGCCATCAGCGCGTCGAGGTCATGGGCGTTCCAGGCGTCGCCGAAGCGCATCATCGTCTGCAGGCGCTGCTCCTGCAGTGGATCCTCGACGACCTCGATCTCGAGGAAGGAAAGCGGCTGGTCGCCATTGTTGACGACGTTGTGGTGGACACCCGACCTGCGCGAATAGGGGACATGGCGAACCAGCGCCGCCGTCCGCGTGCCGCCGCCCGGCTCCTCCAGCAACAGGTCCCCGTCAGTCAGCGGCACGACGGTATAGTCGTGGCCGTGGATGTGCCATCCGGTCTCGGTGCCGGGTTCGAAGCGCCATTCCGTGGCGCGGATGCGGCCCTGGCCGATATGCACGACAGGCTTGGCGGACGGTCTGGACATGGCGCGCTCCTTGATCACTGACCCCGGGCGATCCTGCACTCGTCGCCGGGTAAGCTCAATCGTCCACCTCTCGGCCAGACCCGCCGAAGCTGAGTACCAGGTGCTCGGAAAAGGTCAGTGCCGCGCCCTGCGGCTTTCGGTCGCTTTTCCAGGCGATGCCGACATCCATGGTCGGGATGTCGTCCTCGAGGTCCCGCCGCTCGATCAGCTGGCCGTCGAGCGACCAGTGGCGGTAGACCATGTCGGAGAGGATGGTGACGCCCATGCCCGCCGCGACCATCGACCGGACCGCCTCGACGGAGGAGGTGGAGAACATCACCTTCGGCTGCCAGCCGGCGCGCTTCCAGTAGCGCGAAGCGGTCTGGTCGGCCTCGTCGACGGTCAGCATGATGTAGTCGCGGTCGGCGATGTCGGCGAGCGTGATGCGCCGCGCCGAGACCAGGTCGTGGCCGGCGGGCAGCCACAGCCGGCGGCGCGAGCGCAGCAGCGTCTCGTAGGCGATCTCGCGGTGGTTGCGCAGGTTGGAGACCAGCATCAGCGCCATGTCGATCTCGCCGTCGACGATGGCGGTTTCCAGCGAATCGCGCGGCATTTCGATAAGTTCGACGGCGATGTTGGGATAGGTCTGGCGGAAACGCGCATGGTGGCGGGGCAGGAAGTAGCCGCCGACCGTGTAGGTCAGGCCGATGCGAACGCGGCCTGTTTCCGAGACGTTCTCGCGCAGCGGCGAATAGAGCGCGTCGTCGACCGCGGCCAGGATGTTGCGCGCCCGGCCGAGGAAGCGCGAGCCTTCCGCCGTGAGCCGCACGCCGCCGGGCTGGCGGTCGAACAGCGAGACGCCGAGCGTCTCCTCAAGCTGCAGGATGGCGATCGTCACCGCCGACTGGGAAACGTTGAGTTCCCTCGCCGCCATCGACATCTGGCCGGCTTCCGCCGCGGCGATGAAGTAGCGGATCTGGCGCAGCGTGAGGTTCATGGGGTCTCTTCCTTAGGTATTCGATCATCGAATACCCAATGTGAAATTTTTCAATTTTACAATAGCGCGCCATACCGGCACGATCCGCGAAAGTCCCGCAAGAATGCGGGCATGCGGGACGTGTTTCTCGGGGAATTCCTCTTGACGATCACATTGAACTGCGACATGGGCGAGGCGTTCGGCCTCTACCACATGGGCGACGACGAGGCGCTGATGCCGCTGATCTCGATCGCCAACGTCGCCTGCGGCTTCCATGCTTCCGACTACAACCACATGAACACCACCGTGGCGCTGGCCAAGCGCCATGGCGTCGGGGTCGGCGCGCATCCGTCGCTGCCGGACCTGCAGGGATTCGGGCGCCGCGAGATGGCGATGAGCCGCGAGGAACTGGCGAACTGTATCATCTACCAGGTCGGCGCGCTGAAGGGTTTCCTCGACGCACACGGGCTGCCGCTCAACCACATCAAGCCGCACGGCGTGCTCTACGGCATGGCCTCTAGGCTCGAGCACGCCACGCATGCGGTCTGCGACGCGGCGGACGTGTTCAAGGTACCGCTGCTCGGCATGGCCGGCACGCTCCACGAGAAGATTTATCCGGCGCGCGGCCACGCCTTCGTCGCCGAGTTCTACGCCGACCTCGACTATTCCGACGAGGGTACCCTGGTGATCACGCGCAAGCACGACGCCCGCGACCCGGTCGACGCCGCGGCGCGCTGCCTGCGCGCGATCACCGAAGGAAAGACCAAAAGCCTCGGCGGCAAGGACATCGCCGTGCGCTGCGAATCGATCTGCGTGCATTCCGATACGCCGAACGCGGTGGCGGTCGCGGCCGCCGTGCGCGAGGCTGTCGCGCCCTATCTTGAAGCCGCCTGACACCTATCCCAGGAGACACCGATGGCGACCCACTCGATCCTCTCGCCCCTGCCGGGCACCTTCTACCGCCGGCCGGCCCCCGACCAGCCAGCCTTCAAGGAAGACGGCGACACGGTCGCGGTCGGCGACGTGATCGGCCTGATCGAGGTGATGAAATCGTTCCACGAGGTGAAGGCCGACTGCGCCGGCAGGATCGTGCGCTTCACCGTCGACAACGAGGATCCGGTGATGGCCGGCAATCCGCTGGTCGAAGTCGAGCTCTAGGGCGGGCGATGGCGATCCGCACGCTCCTGGTGGCCAACCGCGGCGAGATCGCGGTGCGCATCATCCGCGCCGCCAAGGCGCTGGGCATCCGCACGGTGCAGGCCTACTCGGACGCCGACGCGGATTCGCTCGCCGTCCGGCTGGCCGACGCGCGCGTCAACATCGGACCGCCGCACGCCACCAAGTCCTACCTGAACATCGCCCGGATCGTGGAGGCGGCGCTCGATTCCAGCGCCGACGCCATCCACCCCGGCTACGGCTTCCTCGCCGAGAACGCCGCCTTCGCCGAGGCGGTCGCCGCCGCCGGCCTGACCTTCGTCGGCCCGAGCGCCGAGGCGATCCGGCTGATGGGCGACAAGGTCAGCGCGCGGACCATGGCGGCGCGCGCCGGCGTGCCGACGGTGCCCGGCAGCGCCGGCCGCGTCGACGGTCTGGACGCTGGGCGCACGGTCGTCGCCGAGACCGGCTTTCCCGTGATGATCAAGGCCGCGGCCGGCGGCGGCGGGCGCGGCATCCGCATCGCGCGCTCGATGGAGGAGTTCGAGCGGCTGTGGCCGCAGGCGAGCGGCGAGGCCAAGGCCGCCTTCGGCGACGGCGGCCTCTACCTCGAGCGGGTCGTCGAAAACGCGCGCCACGTCGAGGTGCAGGTTCTGGGCGACGGCAGGCGCGCCGTGCACTGTTTCGAGCGCGAGTGCTCATTGCAGCGCCGCCGCCAGAAGGTCTGGGAGGAGGCGCCCTTCGCCGGGCTGGCCGAGGACGTGCGCGCCAGTCTGTGCAGCTCCGCCGTCGCGCTCGCCGAAGCGGTCGGCTATTCCGGCGCCGGCACGGTCGAATACCTCTACGACGACGCCACCGGCGCCTTCTTCTTCCTCGAGATGAACACGCGCATCCAGGTCGAGCATCCGGTGACCGAGATGATCACCGGCATCGATCTCGTCGGCGAAATGCTGCGCATCGCCGGCGGCGAGAAGCTGCGCTTTGCCCAGGCCGACATAAGCCGCAACGGCCACGCGATCGAGGTCCGGCTGAACGCCGAGGATCCCGACAACGGCTTCCTGCCGGGACCGGGCGTGGTCAACGATTTCAGGGTGCCGGGCGGGCCGGGCGTGCGCTTCGACACCATGCTCTACGACGGCTACTCGATCCCGCCCTTCTACGATTCCCTGCTCGGCAAGCTGATCGTGTGGGGCGAGGACCGGCCGACCGCGCTGGCGCGGCTGCGCGTCGCGCTCGGCGAACTCAACATCGGCGGGCTGAAGACGACCAAGAGCCTGTTCGCGAGACTGGGCGAGGACGGCGACGTGCGCGCCGGTAAATTCCATACGCGCTGGCTGGAGGGCTGGCTCGAAGGCCAGGCCGGCGGCAAGCAGTGAGGCGATCACGAGAGGTGGGCTGACGATGAAAACCCGGTATTCGTTCGGCGGAGACGAGCACGTCTTTGTCGAGATCGACGAGGAGATGTCGCTGGAGGCTTTCTTCAAGAGCCTTTCGATGACCAATGCCGTGCGCGACGCGCAGATCAGGGGCGTCACCGAGATCTGCCCGGCGAACGCCTCGTTCCAGATCAAGTTCGATCCGGACGTGATTTCGCCCGACGACATGCTCGCCGAGATCAAGAGCCTGGAGAAGCAGGCCGACAAGGCCGACCCCGTGATCAACACGCGCATCATCGAGATCCCGGTCTTCTACAACGATCCGTGGACGCACGAGACGCTGATGCGCTTCCGCGAGCGTCACCAGGATCCGAAGTCGACCGACATCGAGTACGGCGCGCGGATCAACGGCTACGGTTCGGTCGCCGACTTCATCGCCGCCCATTCCGGCTCGCCCTGGTTCGTGTCGATGGTCGGCTTCGTCGCCGGTCTGCCGTTCCTCTACCAGATGGTCGAGCGCGGCCGGCAGATTCAGGTGCCGAAGTACCTGCGACCGCGCACCGACACGCCAAAACTCACGGTCGGCCATGGCGGCTGCTTCTCGTGCATTTATTCGGTGCGCGGCGCCGGCGGCTACCAGATGTTCGGCATCACGCCGATGCCGATCTACGATCCCGAGCAGAAGATCAGCTACCTGCGCGACTTCATGTGCCTGTTCAACCCGGGCGACATCGTCAAGTGGAAGCCGATCGGCCGCGAGGAGTACGACCAGGCGGTGGCGGACGTCGATGCCGGCCGTTTCGTGCCGACGATCCGCAACGTCACATTCGACCTCGCCGAATTCAACCGGAACATCGACGCCTACAACGCCAAGCTCCTGGAGGCCCTCCATGCTTAAGGTCTCCACGCCGGGTCTCGCCACGACCGTCCAGGATCTCGGCCGCCCGGGCTACTATCATCTCGGCATTCCGCTGTCGGGCGGCATGGACCGCTTCGCGCTGCGCGCCGCCAACTTGCTGGTCGGCAACGACGAGGGCGCTGCCGTGCTCGAGGCGGTGTTCATGGGCCCGCAACTCGTCTTCGGCGAGGACGCCACCGTGGCCGTGACCGGCGCCGAACTGCCGGTCCTGGTCGACGGCAAGGAACAGGTAACCTGGACTTCTTTCGCCGTGAAGAAGGGGCAGACGCTGTCGTTCGGCTTCCTCAGGTCCGGCGCCCGCATCTACATCGCCGTTTCCGGCGGCATCGACGTGCCGCTGGCGCTTGGCTCGCGCTCGACCTACGCCATCGGCGCGCTCGGCGGCTTCAAGGGCCGGCCGATCGCGGCGGGCGACGAACTGCCCGTCGGCGCCGGCAAGGGCGCCGCCGCCGGCCGCAATGTGCCCGAGGCGCTGCGCCGCAAGCCCGGCCAGCCGGCCGAACTCAGGGTGCTGCCCGGGCTCTACTGGCATCGCATTACCGCGGAGGCCGGCCGCCAGTTCTTCGCCGACACCTGGAAGGTGGCGCCCGAGGCCGACCGCATGGGCTACCGCTTCCGCGGCGGCAAGCCGATCGAGTTCGTGCCGCACGAGCAGCCGTTCGGCGCCGGCTCCGACCCGTCCAACATCGTCGACGCGTGCTACCCCTATGGCTCGATCCAGGTGCCGGGCGGCACCGAGCCGATCGTGCTGCACCGCGACGCGGTGTCGGGCGGCGGCTACTTCATGGTGGGCACGGTAATATCCGCCGACATGGACCTGATCGGACAGTTGCAGCCGCACACCCCGTCGCGCTTCGTCGAGGTGACGATGGACCAGGCGCTCGCCGCCCGGCGCGACTGCAAGGCGCTGCTGGCGAAAGTGCGCGAAGCGCTCGCCGCCTGACGGCCCGGCGCGGCGGTCGCCCCGCGGCCGCCGCAACTGTCGTGAAATAGGCAGGATCGGACAATGACGGAGGCTGGTGGCGTCGCCACCAGCCTTCTTCCTGCGTCGAGGCAGGGATGCGGTTCAGTTGTCCCGGCGGGCCTGCTGCTGCCGGTAGTCCTTCGGCGAGATGCCGAACTGCGCCTTGAAGGCGCGCGAGAACTGCGCGTGATCGGAGAAGCCGTAGCGGTAGGCGACCTGGGCGATGGAATCGCCGCCGCTGGCGTTGCGCAGCTTCTCGCGGGCGGCGGCGAGCCGCTGGTCGCGGATCCACTGGCCGAGCGTCTGGTTGGTGTCGCGCAGCAGTTCGTGCAGGTAGCGCACCGAGATGCCGCATCCCCGCGCCACCTTCTGCGGATCGAGCTCGGGATCATGGAGGTGCCGGCGCAGGAACGCGTCGATGCGGGTGAGGTGGGAGGCGCGCACGGCCGAGCCGTGGCTGGTCAGCGTGCGCTCGTCGGTCTCCAGCGCCAGGGCGAGAAGGTCCATGAGCTGGCGGCCGACGGTGGCGCAGACCTCCTCGTTCATCGCCTCGTAGCGGCGCGGGATGAGATGCAGCATGTCGGCGAACAGCGCGCTGGCGCCGTTGGTGGCGTCGAACTGGTAGGAGCAGAAGCGGTCGGGCTGGCGGATGCGCGCACCGAGCGCGGAGGCATCGACCTTGAGCACCCACATGTCGGCCGTCCCGGAATGGCTGAACACGTAGGGCTCGTCGCTGCGCTCGAGGATGAAGCCGCCGGGATTGCAGCGGACCTCGCGGCCGCACTGGCTGAACTGGATTTCGGCCCGCGCCGGTATCGTGACCAGAAACTCCTCGCGGCGCTCCGGCCGAAGGTGCTTCGGCAGGCGGCGGTACTGCAGCGACTGCGACTGGAGGCGCGAGATCGAGACGTCGCCCAGCTGCCAGTTGACCAGTTCGCCGGTGAAGGATGCCGGGTTCCCGAACTCGAGGTCGAGCGGGAAATAGGTGTTGGCGATCGCCTCGTGCCAGTGCCGGCTGCGGTTGGCAGGATCGATGCCTCGGGTGGTGATGATCGAACTCTTCACGGTCCCGGAAACCTCCTCTGACAGCAAATCTAGGCACGTTTGAGCAAGGCTGTAAATGCGATATGGCGCCCTGTGCGCTGGCGGACAAACTGCCGTGCCTCCCATGCAAAGACACGGCTTCGAACGCGACGCTACCCTGCGCGATGACAGGCTGCGGACATGGTTGCCGCCGCCCGCGGCCGGTCCGCTGGCCCTCACGAAGCAAGAGGAGGAAGCAGCCTATGCCCAAGGCCAGCCCCGCAAAGAAAGCGAAGACGGTAGCCGCCGCCCGCGCCAAGCCGAAGCGTCCGGCGCTCAAGGTCGACCCGATCACCCTGTCGGTGGTGCGCGGCGTCCTCGAGACGACCCAGCGCGAGATGACGCTGTCGCTGGAGAAGACGGCGCGTTCCTCGGTGTTCAACCTCGCCCACGACTATTCGACGGCGCTGTTCAACGCGCGCCCGGAGATGATCCTCCAGGGCCAGGACATCCCGATCCACCTCGGCTCGCTGATCCCGGCGATGAAGGCGGTGGCGAAGTTCTTCGAGGGCGACATCCACGAAGGCGACCTGTTCCTGCACAACGACCCGGCCTTCGGCGGCAGCCACGCCATCGACACCTGCATGTACAAGCCCGTCTTCTACAAGGGCGAGCTGGTCTACTGGACGGTGTGCAAGGGCCATCTGACCGACATCGGCGGCCCGGTACCGGCCGGCTACAACCCGGCGGCGAAGGAGATCTACGCCGAGTGCCTGCGCATCCCGCCGATCAAGATTTGGGACCGCGGCAAGCCGCGCAACGACATCCTCAACATGATCTTCACCAACCTGCGCGCCCGGCGCGACCAGGAAGGCGATTTCAACGCGCTGATCGGCGCCTGCCAGGTCGGCGAGCGCAACCTGATCGCCATGCTCGACAAGTACGGCAAGGAGACCGTCGACGTCTGCATCGACGAACTGCTCGACATGGCCGACCGGCACATGCGCGACCTGATCCGCACCGTGCCAGACGGCACCTATGAGGGCGTCGCGGTGCTCGAGGACGCCGGCCACGGCTTCGGCGACTTCGAGATCAAGGCGACGGTGACGATCAAGAAGGACACCTGCCACATCGTCATCTCCAGCCCGCCGCAGATCCCGTACTTCATCAATTCCTACGAAGGGAACTCGCACTCGGGCGTCTATCTCGGCCTGATGATGTTCGCGGCGCTGCCGCCTCCCTACAACGAGGGCCTCTACCGCTGCGTCAGCGTCGACTTCGGGCCGAAGGGCACGATCTGCAACGCGCAGGAACCGGCGCCGCACATGAACTGCACGACGACGCCGATGGAGACGCTGACGGACGCCGTGCGGCTGGCCTTCGAGAAGGCGATGCCGTCGAAGGTGGCGGCGAGCTGGGGCCACGCCAACGGCCTCAACATCGCCGGCTGGGACACGCGCACCAACGAGGAGTTCGTGACGATGGTGCTGGCCACCATCATCTCCGGCGGCGGCGCTACCCCGCAGCAGGACGGCTGGCACGCAGTCGGGCCGGAGTGCTGCTTCGGCGCTCTGACCTCGGGCGACGTCGAACTGCTCGAATACTCCTACCCGATCATCATCCACCGCTACGCGCTGATGACCGACTCCGGCGGCGCCGGCAAGTTCCGCGGCGGTTCGGGTACGGCCTGGGAGGTCGAGCCGCTCGACAAGGAGATGATGTGCATCGGCTTCGGCGAGGGCCGGCGCATTCCGGCCATGGGCGCGGCCGGCGCCGGCTCGACGATGGTCGACGAGAAGGTCGGCCGGGTCGAGCTGAAGAAGTCGGGCAAGGTCGACGTGATGCGCACCAACATCATGGAGACGATCAAGCCGGGCGAGACCGTCACCAACATGAATCCGGGCGGCGGCGGCTACGGCAATCCGCTGGAGCGGCCGATCGACAAGGTGGTCTGGGACGTCAGGAACGGGCTCGTCTCGATCGAGGGCGCCAGGCGCGACTACGGCGTCGTCATCAAGGACGGCGAGACGCTCGAAGTCGACATGGCCGCGACCAAGCGGCTGCGCAAGGCGGCGTAAGGAGGCCATGACCATGAAGACCAACTATCGCCTCGGCATCGACGCCGGGGGCACCTTCACCGACTTCGTCATCGCCGACCGCGACAGCGGCCAGGTCAGGCTGTTCAAGGCCCTGTCGACGCCTTCGGATCCGACCAAGGCCATCGAGAACGGCCTCAAGCTGATCTCGGAGAGCCTCGGCGTGCCGGCGGCCGACGTGGTCTCCAACTGCGACCTGTGCATCAACGGCACGACGGTCGGCCTCAATGCGCTGATCACGCATCGCGGCGGCAAGACCGGCCTGATCTGCACCGCCGGCCACGAGGACTCGATCGAGATCCGCAACGGCCACAAGGAAGACGGTTTCCGCTACGATCCGGAATACCCGGCGGCGACCATGCTGGTGTCGCGCTACCTGCGCAAGGGCGTGCGCGAGCGCGTGCTCTCCGACGGCTCGGTACGCACGCCGATGCAGGAGGAGGACGTCCGCGCCGCCTGCGAGCTGTTCCTGAAGGAAGGCATCGAGACGGTCGCCATCTCCTTCGTCTGGTCGGTGCTCAACACGGCGCACGAGCGCCGCGCCGCCGAGATCGTGCGCGAGATGATGCCCGACGCGATCCTGACGGTGGGCTCGGAACTCTACCCGCAGGTGCGCGAGTACACCCGCACCTCGACGGCCGTGGTCAACGCCTATCTGGCGCCGGTGATGCGCAGGTACGTCGCTGCGGTCGACGCCTATTTCCGCTCGCTCGGGGCGAAGCAGCCGGTGCGCTACTTCCAGTCCAACGGCGGCCTCGCCATCGGCCAGGTGATGACCGACCGCTCGGTGTACGCCATCAACTCCGGCCCGGCCTCGGCGCCGCAGGCCGGCCTCTACGTCGCCGCGCCGTTCAAGAAGAAGAACGTGATCACCGTCGACATGGGCGGCACCTCGTTCGACATCACCCTGACCAAGGACGGCCAGACCAACCTCAACAAGAACATCGATTTCCTGCGCTACCGCATCGGCGTGCCGATGATCCAGGTGGAGACGCTTGGGGCTGGCGGCGGCTCGATCGGCTGGATCGATTCCCTTGGCATTATCCAGGTCGGCCCTCAGTCGGCCGGCTCGGAGCCGGGCCCCGCCTGCTACGGCCAGGGCGGCACCGAGCCGACGACCTCCGACGCCAATCTGGTGCTCGGCTACCTCAATCCCGACGGCCTGCTCGGCGGCAAGCTGCCGCTCGACCTCGCCAAGGCGCGCAAGGCGATGGCGAAGGTCGCAGATCCGCTCGGCCTGTCGATCGAGCAGGCGGCCTACGGCATGTTCACCATCGTCAACAACAACATGGTGAACGGCATCCGCCGCGTCTCCGTGGAGCGCGGCTACGATCCGCGCGATTTCGTCCTGGTCGGCGCCGGCGGCGCAACCGCAGCGCACATCACGGCGCTGGCGCGCGAGATGGGCATCGACACGATCATCCTGCCCAAGCTCGCCTCGGGCCTGTGCGCCTTCGGCCAGATCATCTCCGACGTGAAGTACAACTTCATGGCCACCGCGCCGGCCCGCCTCGACAACGCGGCCGCCTACAAGCGCATCGACAAGCTGTTCAGGGAGATCGAGAAGCAGGGCGTCCGCCACCTGGAGAAGGACGGCTTCGAGAAGGACCGCATCCAGATCAAGCGCAGCCTCGACATGCGCTATGTCGGCCAGGTCCACGAGTGCACCGTCGACATCGGCACCTTCGAGATCAACGCCAAGACGATCGACCAGGTGAAGGACGCGTTCCACAAGCGCCACGAGGAGCTCTACACCTATTCCGAGCGGCACAACCCGGTCGAGGTCGTCAACATCGAGTCGACGGTCTACGGCCTGATCGACAAGCCGAAGGCGCCGAGGCTGGCCAAGGGCGCGGCGGCGGAGAAGGCGGTGAAGGGCCATCGCAAGGCGATCTTCAGCGCCGACGGCAAGCAGGTGAAGACGCCCGTCTACGACGGCGAGAAGCTGGGCGCCGGCGCCACGATCAAGGGTCCGGCGATCATCGAGGAGGTGACGACCACCATCGTCATCGAGCCCGGCTGGACCGCGAAGCTCGACGCCAGCGGCTCCTACCTGATCATCGGCGGCGGCAAGTGAGCCACCTCCCGGCCAATTCGACGGCGACGAGCCGCCCGGATGCGCCGGGCTCAGCCTGTGTCGCAAGCGGCAAGGAAGCGGCGCACCAGCGGCAGCCGCGGTCCGCGCCGCCATGCCGCGCTCACCGGCAGCGGGCGGACCCCCGCCAGCGGGCGCACGGCGATCCTCGGGTGGGCGTAGACGGCCGGATCGCCGGCATAGAGCGTGATGCCGACGCCGCGCGCCACGAGGCCGAACAGGGCGGCGGCGCTCGACGCCTCCTGGGCGATGCGCGGGCTCGCATCGTGCTCGGCGTAGAGCGAGAAGACCCGGTCGCGGAACGTCGACCACTCGCCTTCGCTGCCGAGAAGCAGCGGCTCGGCGAGGATGTCGCGCGGAAGTACCCGCTCCCGGCCGGCGAGCGGATGGTCCGCCGCCATGGCGACGACCAGCGGCTCCTCGGCGAGCAGTCGTGTCTCCACCGACGGCGCGCTCATCGTGCCGATGATGATGCCGAGGTCGATGCGGCCTTCGAGCAACGCCTGGCGCTGCTGGGCGGTCGACATGTAGACGAGTTCGGGACGGATGCCGGGCTCGTGTCGGGCCGCGGCGGCGACCATGTCGGGCAGGAGCCGGTGGACGGCGAAGTCCATGTAGGCAAGCCTCAGCGTACCGGTCGCGCCGCTGTCCGCCTCGCGGGCGGCGCGCACCGCGCCTGTCAGCTGGATCAGCGTCGCGCGGGCGTCGTCGAGGAACACCTTGCCCGCTTCGGTGAGCCGCACGTGGCGCGTCGAGCGTTCGAGCAGCGTGACGCCGACGACCTCCTCGAGGTTCTTGATCAATCGGCTGAGCGCGGGCTGCACGATGTGCAGCCGCTCCGCCGCGCGATGGAAGTTGAGCTCCTCGGCGACGGCGACGAAGGCCTTCAAATGGCGGATGTCGAGCATCGGGCCATTGATAGCGTACCGGCATCAATTGATCAAAGGATAACATTTCACAGACGCCGTCGCGTGGCGGAAGCTGTCTCCAGGATTGCTTCGAGGAGAAAGCCCATGCAGACCAGCGACGAAGTCCGGAACGCGCTCGACATCGTGTTCAAGGCGAATTCACAGTTCTATGCGACCCGCGGCTTCCAGCGCCGCATCGGCTACGGCAAGAAGCCGGCGCTGCTGATCATCGACCTCGCCAACGCATGGACCAGGGAGGGCAACGCCTTCACCTGCGACAACATGGACGAGATCATACCGGCCAACCAGAAGCTGCTCGAGGCCTTCCGCCGCCGCGGGCTCCCGATCGTCTACACGACGACGGCCTACGACGTGACCGACCGCTCGACGCCCGGCGACATGGGCCTCTGGCACTACAAGATACCGGTCGAGGTGCTGAAGGTCGGCTCCGAGGCGGCGGCGATCGACAGCCGCGTCGCGCCGCGCGAGGGCGAGCACGTCATCGTCAAGAAGCGCGCCAGCGCGTTCCACGGCACCTACCTCTCCGGCATGCTGAAGACGATGGGCGTCGACACGGTGATCGTCACCGGCGTCACGGCGGCTGCCTGCGTGCGCAACTCGATCGAGGACGCGATCGCCGACGGCTTCCGGCCGATCGCGGTCCGCGAAGGCATTGGCGACCGCATCGCCGGCGCCGTGGAGTGGAACCTGTTCGACATCGACGCGAAGTTCGGCGACGTGGAATCGCTCGCCGACGTGCTCGCCTACCTCGACTCGAACGACCTGGACGTATGAACGGCGGCGGGGCCGCCGGAAGGAGGAGTACATGATCCGAGTGGGTGTCGACGTCGGCGGGACGTTCACGGACATCGTTCTCGAAAAGACCGCCGACGGCGGCGGCCAGTCGATCTACGTTCACAAGGTGTCCTCGACCCCCGAGGACCAGTCGATCGGCGTCGTCAAGGGCGTGCTGGAAATCTGCGCCATCGCCGGGGTAGCTCCCGGCGATGTCGACATGGTTTTCCATGGCACAACGGTCGCCACCAACATGGTGATCGAGCGCAAGGGCGCCGAAGTCGGCATGATCACCACCCGCGGCTTCCGCGACATCCTGCACATGGCGCGGCACAAGCGGCCGCACAATTTCTCGCTCCAGTACGACGTGCCGTGGCAGTCGAAGCCGCTGGTGCGCCGGCGCAACCGCATCGTCGTCGACGAGCGCATTATGCCGCCGACCGGCGAGGTCACGGTGCCGCTCGACGAAGCCCAGGTGCGCGCCGCGGCCGAGCTGTTCAGGAAGCGCGGCATCCGCTCGGTGATCGTCTGCTTCCTGTTCTCGTTCCTCAACGACAGCCACGAGAAGCGGGCGAAGCAAATCGTCGAGGAGGTTCTACGCGACGCCTACATCTGCTGCTCGTCCGAGGTGGTCAACGTCATCCGCGAGTACGAACGCTTCTCGACCGCCGGCATGAACGCCTATATCGGCCCGAAGACCGCGCTCTACCTGCGCCGCCTCGAGGACCGGCTGCGCGAGAACGGCGTTGACGCGCTGGTCAGGATCATGCAGTCGAACGGCGGCATCTCGACGGTCGAGAACTCGTCGGCGCGTCCCGTCGGCCTGCTCCTGTCCGGTCCCGCCGGCGGCGTCATCGGCGGCCGCTGGACGGGCCAGGCCTGCGACACCGGCAACGTCATCACCATCGACATCGGCGGCACGTCGGCCGACATCTCGGTGATCCAGAACGGCGAGTTGCGCATCAAGAACCCGCGCGACACGGAAGTGGCGTCGCTGCCGGTGCTCGTGCCGATGATCGACATCGACGCGATCGGCGCCGGCGGCGGGTCCATCGCCCACATCGATCCAGGCGGGGCCTTCCGCGTCGGCCCGCGCTCGGCCGGCGCCGACCCGGGTCCGGCCTGCTACGGCAAGGGCGGCTTCGAGCCGACGGTCACCGACGCGCAGGTGGTGCTGGGCCGCCTCGATCCGGAACACTTCCTCGGCGGCGACCTCAAGATCGAGCCGGTGCTCGCCCACAAGGCGGTCGAGGAACACATCGCCCGGCCGCTGGGGCTGGGCGTCAAGGATGCCGCGCTCGGCATCCTGCGTGTCATCAACAACAACATGGCACTGGCGATCAACGCCAACTCGGTCGCCAAGGGCATCGATCCGCGCAACTTCACGCTGATGGGCTTCGGTGGCGCCGGACCGCTGCATGCCGCCGCGCTCGCCGAGATCATCGCCGCGCGCGACGTCATCTCGCCGCTGCATCCCGGCATCACTGCGGCGATGGGCCTGCTGCTCACCGAACTCCAATACGAGTTCACGCGCTCGGTTCTCGTGGTGGCCGACACGGCGGGGGCGGCGGACTTCGCCGAACTGAACCGCCAGGTCGCCGAACTGAAGGCGCTCGCCGGGGCGCAGCTCGAGGCCGACGGGATCCCGGTGGAGCGTCGCCGCTACACGGCGGTCGCCGAATGCCGCTATGTCGGCCAGGGTTTCGAACTGCGCGCCGCCATGCCGCAGGAGGACGTCTCGGCCGACAACATCGGCCAGGTGGTGCGCAGCTTCTACGACGCCCACCGCCAGGTCTACGGGCATGCCTTCGATGACCAGCATGTCGAGATCATCACCATCCGCGTGATCGGTTCGGCCGAAGTCGAGACGCTGAAACTGCCGGACCTCGCGAAAGGTGGAAGGGAGAACCCGGCGGAGGCCAGGCTCTACGTCCGCGATACGGTCTTCGACGACGGGCATGCGGTGGCGACGCCGCGCTACGACCGCGGGCGGTTGCTCGCCGACGACAGCGTCACGGGACCGGCGCTGATCGTCCAGCACAATTCGACGACGCTGGTGCCACCGAAGTACCGGGCGACTGTGCTCGGCCACGGCGACATCCGGCTGGTCCGGCAAGCCTGAGAGGGGGAGGAAGATCCATGTCCGACACGACCGCCAGCAAGGCCGCGTCCCGCACCGGCATCGACCCGATCACGCTCCAGGTGATCGGCGGCGCGCTGCACTCCATCGCCGAGCAGATGGGCAACGTGCTCTACCGCATGTCGTATTCCTCGATCATCCGCGAGAGCCAGGACCTCGGCGCCGGGCTCTTCGACATCGAGTACAACACGCTGTGTGAGTCCGATTCCACGCCGATGCACATCGGCTCGCTGCCGGGCTACCTGCGCGGCATCGAGAAGACCGTTCCCCTCGACGCCTGGCGCGAGGGGGACTGCGTGCTGCACAATCACCCTTATTTCGGCGCCAGCCACTCGCCCGACATCGCCGTGGTCATGCCGATCTTCTACAAGGGCGAACTGGTCGGCTTCTCGGCCAATACCGCGCACCATGTCGACATCGGCGCGGCGACGCCGGGCCTGATCATCGACGTGCCCGACATGTTCGCCGAGGGCATGCTGATGAACGCCCTCAAGCTTTACGACCGCGGCGAGCGCAACGAGACGATCTGGAACTTCATCCGCAACAACACGCGCGTGCCGAGCCTGGTCATGGGCGACCTCGAGGCGCAGATCGCATCGGCCGAGCTCGGCGTGCGCCGCTTCCAGGAGCTGCTCGACACCTACGGAAGAGACGACGTCGCCCAGGCGACGCGCCAGCTGATGGACTACACCGAGGCGATGCTGCGCCGCGAGATCGCCAAGATCCCCGATGGCGAATACACGGCCGAGGGCTTCCTCGACGACGACGGCCGCAACCGCGATAAGACGCTGCCGATCAAGGTGACGGTGCGCGTCAAGGGCGACGGCGTCGAGGTCGACCTGACCGGCTCCTCGCCGCAGGTGCCGACGGCCTTCAACGTGCCGTTCGAGGGATCGACGAAGGTGGCCTGCTTCTTCGCCTTCCGCGCGCTGCTGCTCGACACCTATACGCACAGCGAGCACATTCCGCAGAACGAGGGCTCGTTCCGCCCGGTCAAGGTGACCGCGCCGAAGGGTTCGATCTTCAACCCGATCCCGCCGGTCGCGGCGGAGGCGCGGTTCTGCCAGATCCAGCGCGTCGTCGACCTGATCATCAAGGCGCTGGCTCCGGTCATCCCCGACAAGTGCACGGCCGGCAACGCGGCGACGCTGTCGTTTGCCGCCTATTCGGGCGTCCGGCCGTCGGGCGACTACTGGGTGTTCCTCGAGGTCAACGAGGCGGCAATGGGCGGCCGCCCCGCCTCCGACGGGCCCGACACGATCGAGGAACTGATGCGCAACACGCGCAACAACCCGCTCGAAGACCTGGGCATGCATATCCCGCTGATCTGCGACCGCTACGAATGCCGCAGCGACATCTTCCCGGGCGCCGGGAAGTTCCGCGGCGGCCAGGGCGTGGTCAAGTCGCAGCGTTTCCTGACGCCGGGCTTCGTCACCCACGAATCCGACCGCCACAAGGACGCGCCCTGGGGCGTGTTCGGCGGTAAGTCCGGAGCGGTCGGACGGCTGGAGACATACAATGCAGCCAACCCGTCGGCGGTCACGCAGAACCCGGCCAAATTCTCCGGCCTGCGCGTCGAGCCGGGCGACGTCGTCACCTACGTGTCGCCGTCCGGCGGCGGCTACGGCGATCCGCTCGACCGCGATCCGCAGATGGTGCTCGACGACGTCCTCGACGACTTCATCGACGTCGCGCACGCCCGCGACGCCTACGGCGTCGTGCTGACGCCGACGGACGACGGCTACGACTGGGGCCTCGACCTGCCGGCGACCGAGACGCGCCGGGCGGCGATGCGCGCGGCCTGAACGGCAAAGGACGCGCCGGGCGCCTCAGCTGTGGCTGGCGCGGACGAAATAGTCCAGCGAAGCGCGGATCTGTTGTTCCGTGTAGCCGCGGCCGATGAGGACGATGGTGTCGTCCTCGCGGTCGGGCTGCGGCGGCAGGATCTCGGGCCGCTGCACGACCTTCCTGACGCTCTGAAGCAGCAGCCGGCCGGCCGGGGTGCGCACGACGCCCTTCGCGCGCATGACGTCGTCGCCGCGCGCGTAGAGCAGCGCCGACAGCCACACCGTAAACGCGGTCCAGTCGATGTCTTCGCCGAGTTCGATGCGGATCGGGAAGATCGGCGCCGAGGTCGCGCCGGCGAGGTCCGGCAGGTCTTCCGCTTCGGCAGGAGGCAGGTCGGGGAGGGCGATCTCGCTGCCCCTTGCCGTCGCCTCGACCGGCGCAGCCGGATTGAGCGTCGCCAGCGTCGCCAGCAGGCGGGCGATGCCGGCAGGCTCCGCCGCATCCGTCTTGGTCAGCACGAGCCGGGTCGCCGCCTCGATCTGCCGGCGGCCGAGCGGCTCGCCGCGCAGTTCGGCGAGTCCGTGCAGTGCGTCGACCGTGACGATGATCTCCGCGACGACGATGTGATGGACGAGGACGGGGTCGGCGCGGATCGCCTCGACGATGGCCGCCGGGTCGGCGAGGCCGCTGGTCTCAAGCACGATGCCGTCGAAGCGATCGGCCGAAACGCTGTCGCGGCTGCGCTCGTCGCAGAGCCGGCGCAGTTCCTCGATCAGCCGGTCGCGTCCCGCGCAGCAGCAACAGCCGCCGGCGAGCACGACGAGCCGGTCGGAGCGGCCAAGAAGCGCGTCGTCGACCGGCGTTTCCGCCGCCTCGTTGACCATGATGACGGCGTGGGCATAGGCGCCGGCGTGAAGCTGGTGGCGCAGCCAGGTCGTCTTGCCCGAACCGAGGAACCCGCCGAGGATGGTCAGGCGGATCCGTCCCTCCGCGGAGCCGCCCACGTCAGGATCGGGCCGCGCCGGTGAAGCGCGGGTCCAGCGGGTCGACGGGGCGGCCGCACATGCGTTCGGCGGCCACCCAGAGGTCCTCGAGGTTGCGCACGATGGTCTCGCCGCCGGTCAGCGACGAGAGCTGGATGCCCGGCACGATGCCGCCGTCGTGCGCGCTCAGCCCGTAGGAGGGCAGCACCGCCCGGAGCACCTGCGAGCGGCGGAACCGGGCGCGAAGCCGGTCGTGCGGCTCCGCCGCCCCGGCTTCGGTCCAGTGGCCGGGAGCCGCGGGAAAGCCGCAGCTCGCGCACATCAGATGACTTCCGGACGCTTGCCGCTGGCGAAGGGATAGCGCTTGCGGAAGTCGTCGGCGATCTCGTCGAAGGTCGCCCACTTGATGCCGGTATGCTTGTTGATGTGCTCGATCAGGCGCTCGAGCATCAAGAGGACCTGTGGCCGGCCGGCGACGTCGGGATGGATGGTGAAGGCGAACACCGCGTAGTCCATCTCGCGATAGACCCAGTCGAACTGGTCGCGCCACAATTCCTCGATGTCGCGCGGATTGACGAAGCCGTGGCTGTTCGGCGACTTCTTCATGAACATCATCGGCGGCAGGTCGTCGACGTACCAGTTGGCGGCGATATCGACCAGGTCGATCTCCTTGCCGTGCTTGAGCGGGTACATCCAGTCCTTGGCCGACTTCGAGTAGTCGATCGTGTTCCAGCTGTCGCCGACGCGGGCGTAGAAGGGCTGGAAGTCGCGGTAGCCTTGGCTGTGGTCGTAGCTGAAGCCGTACTTCTTCAGAAGCGCGGCGGTCGAGTTGGACATTTCCCACCATGGAGCGACGTAGCCGCGCGGCGACTGTCCGGTCAGGCCCTTGATCAGGTCGATCGACTTGACGAGCACGTCCTCTTCCTGGGTCGGGGTCATGGCGATCGGGTTTTCATGGAGATAGCCGTGGGCGCCGATCTCGTGGCCGTCCTTGACGATCATCTCCATCTCCTTCGGGAATGTCTCGAGCGAGTGTCCCGGGACGAAGAAGCTGGTCTTCAGGTCGTACTTCTTGAACAGGCGCAACAGCCGCGGTACGCCGACCTCGGTGGCGAAGATGCCGCGCTGGATGTCGGACGGGGAATCGCCGCCGCCGTAGGAGCCGATCCAGCCCGCCACCGAGTCGATGTCGGTGCCGAACGCGCACATGATTTCCTTCTTGGCCATGGAAGTCCTCCTGGGTTTAGCGTCTTGTTGATGTGAGGGGGGCGCGGGACGCGCTCATTGGTAGTCCCCCTTGACGAGGGCCTCGATCGCGAGCGCCGCCGACTGGACGTCGGTGTCGCGCCCGTGCGGGGCGGAGAGAAGGAAGCCGGTCGGCATGGCGTCGGCGTCGCGGCCGCTCGGGATCTGCACGCCGCACCAGTCGAGGAAGTTGCCGAGCATGGTGTTGCGCAGGGTCTTGAAGTTGGCGGCGAAGAAGACGTCCATGTCGGCCTCGAGCGGCGCGATCGGCATGGCCACGTGCGGGGTCGTCGGGAAGGCGAAGTAGCCGCGACCGACCAGGGCGGTGCTCTCCGCAATCAGCCGGCGGCGCTCGAACAGGACCTCGACGAGGTCGACCGCGGTCATCTTCTCGGCCATCAGGATGCGCTTGAGGACGTGCGGGTCCATCTCGCCGGCGGCCTCGCCGTGGACGCGGTCCCAGTGGACGTGCAACGCCTCGGCGGGGAGGATGTTGCCGCGCGTCGCGACAAGCTCGACGAGGGTGTCGAATTGCGGGACGGGCCTGCGCATGATTTTGGCTCCGGCCTTCGCCAGCCGCTCCAGGGAGCGCTCGAAATTGTCCGACACGGCCCGTTCGATGCCGTCGAAGACGACGTTGGTGGGCACGACGAGTTCGATCTTGCCGAAGGGGAGCGGGGCAGCCTCCGGCTCCGAGCGGCCGCGCAGCACGGCGTCGGCGAGCACGCAGTCGGCGACGGTATGGGCGAGCGGACCCAGCGTGTCGAGGGTGCGCGACAACGGGAAGACGCCGTCCATCGGATAGCGGCCGGTCGAGGTCTTCAGGCCGACGACGCCGTTGAAGGCGGCCGGGATGCGGATCGAGCCGCCCGTGTCGGTGCCGATCGCCAGTGGCAGCATGCCGTTGGCGACGGCGACGCCGGACGCCGAGGAGGAGCCGCCGGGCGCCCGCGCCGGTCCCGTGCCGTTCGGGTTGCGCGGCGTGCCGTGGTGCGGATTGATGCCGATGCCGGAATAGGCGAACTCGGTCATGTTGAGAGTGCCGACGCTGACCAGCCCGGCGCCGGCGCCGGCGGCGACCAGCGCGGCATCGGCCTTCGCCGGCGGATCGTTCTTCAGGATCTTCGAACCGGCCAGCGTGACGCGGCCCTCGATGTCGAAGAGGTCCTTCCAGCCGATCGGGACGCCGTCGAGCGGTCCCGCGGGGCGCCCTTCGCGCAGCCGCTTGCGGGCGGCTTCCGCCTCGCGCTTGGCGCGGTCGGGAAGGAGGTCGATGAAGACGGCCTGGTCGGGATCGCGGGCGATCCTGTCGAGCGTCGCCTCGAGGAGCTCGACGGCATCCAGTCTGCCGTCGCGAAGCCTGCGGGCGGTATCGATCGCGGTCGTGCGCTGCATCGGCCTCATCCCCCGATCACGGTGGCGCCGTCGCTGCGGAACACCATCAGCACCCGGTCGCCCGGCTTGAAGCGCCGGCCGAACTTGTCCTCGTGGCCGGCCACGACGATGTTCTCCCCGGTCGGCAGGTTGATGGTGACCTCGACGATGTGACCGGAGATCTGCAGCGAGCCGACCTCGCCGGGAAAGCCGCTGGTGCCGTCGGCATTCTGCGGTTCCTCGCCGTTGGCGGGCAGGATGCCGATCGATTCG
Source organism: Mesorhizobium sp. (assembly GCF_024710845.1). Classification (GTDB taxonomy): domain Bacteria; phylum Pseudomonadota; class Alphaproteobacteria; order Rhizobiales; family Rhizobiaceae; genus Mesorhizobium_A. The sequence goes on along the minus strand of NZ_JANJTZ010000027.1, from coordinate 39,736 downwards.
GCCGGGATGACGATGCTGGCGTTCGAGCCTACCGAGAGCGGCTTCGCCGCATGGCCCGACAACGCGCCGTGGTCGGTGTTGAGCGTGACGACGCCGCCCTCGGCGTGTTTTACCGTGCCTTTGAAAATGGTGTTGCGGCCGATGAACTGCGCTGTGAACAGGGTCGACGGCTTGGTGTAGAGATCGTAGGGCGCGCTGATCTGCTCGATGCGTCCCTGGTTCATGACGACGATGCGGTCGGACAGAGCCAGCGCCTCCGACTGGGCGTGGGTGACGAAGACGAAGGTGATGCCGAGGTTGCGCTGCAGCAGCTTCAACTCATTCTGGATGCTCTTGCGCAGGTTGGCGTCGAGCGCGCCGAGCGGTTCGTCGAGCAGCAGGATGTCCGGTTCGACGACGAGCGAGCGGGCGAGCGCGATGCGCTGTTTCTGCCCGCCGGAGAGGCGTTCGGGACGCTGGTCGGCGACATCGAGCAGGCCGAGCTTTTCCAGCATGCCGTCGACCTTGCGGTCGCGTTCGGCGGCAGGCACGCCCTTCACGTCGAGGCCGAAATTGACGTTGCCGCGCACGGTCATGTGCGGGAACAGCGCGTAGTTCTGGAAGATCATCGAGGTCGGCCGCTGCTCGGGCAGCAGGTCGTTGATGCGCTGACCCTTGATCAGGATGTCGCCCGAGGAGATCGATTCGAAACCCGCGACCATGCGCAGCGTCGTCGACTTGCCGCAGCCGGACGGGCCGAGGAAAGCGATGAATTCGCCCTTCTCGACGTCGAGGTTGAAGTCGATCACGGCAGGGGTGCCGTTGTCGTAGACCTTTCCGACATGGGAAAGCTGCAGATCGTAGGTCACGCCATAAAACCCGTTCGCGAGGGGTTGCCGGGCGGCATGGCGCCGCCCGGCTTGTTTCGATGCCCGATCAGGCCGACAGGAACTCGTCCCACTTGGCCATCAGGTGATCGTACTCGTCCGGCCACTGGTGCCAGTAGGCGACGTTGGCGGCGCGGGTCTCGAGCGATCCGCCGTCACGCAGGTCGCCTTCCTTGATGCCGCGCTCCTCGGCGCCGACCCAGGGCTTGCCCTCGTACCAGAAGGCATACTTGTCAGCCGGCATGGAGTCCTTCACGTTGGTCGTCGGCGAGTAGTAGCCCTGCTCCGAAACGGCGATGGCGGGCGGGCCCGACAGCCAGTAGTCGGCATAGGCCGTGACCGCGTCGAGGTTCGGCGTGCCGGTGATCGGCGACACGCCGATCGCCCAGCCGCGATAGCCTTCCTTCATCGTCGCGTAGGAGCACTGCACGCCCTGCGCCTTGACGGCCATGACCGCGGGCTGCCAGGCGTCGGCGATGATCATCTCGCCCGAAGCCAGGAGGTTGACCAGTTCGCCGAAGTCGCCCCACAGGGCGCGGAACTGGCCTTCCTTCTTCTTCGAGATGAGGAACTTCGCCGCCTCGTCGATTTCCTGCGCGTTCGGATTGCCGGGGTTGGCAACCTTGAGCAGGCCGAGCGTGTTCATCGCCATGATCGCCTGACCGAAGGCGATCAGCGGGTCGACGTTCAGGCCGGTCTTGCCCTTGAACTTCGGGTCGAACAGCGACGCCCAGGTCGAGGCTTCCTCCGCCGACACGAGGTCGGGGCGGTAGCCGATGGCGTCGTAGTTGTAGACGGTCGGGACCATCCACAGCTCGGACTGCGCCTCGTCCTTCCAGATCTGGCCGACGATCTGCCGGTTCAGGTCCCAACGGTCCGACGCCTTGGTGAAGGTCTCGCGGATGTTCGCCCAGTTCTTCAGGTTGGCGGTCGGAACGGTCGTGATCTTCTCGGTGGCCACGACGGCGGCAAGACGCTCGCCGATGGTCTCCCAGCAGTCATAGGCCGTGGAGCCCGACAGGAGTTCGGTCTGGGTGTTCGGGAAGATATCGGCCTTGCCCGACACCGCCTTGACGCCGGACTTCTCCTTGAAGTCGTTGAGGATGCGTTCCTGCACCGTCACCGACAGGCCGACCGTGCGCAGCTCCTGTTCGGCAAGCGAGGCCGCAAAGGCCTGCTGGGCGCCGAAGAACGGAAACTTCGCCGCAATCGCCGCCGCGGCAGCGCCGCCTCCCGCCGCCTGCAGCAACCTGCGACGGGACGTATGATATCTCTTGATACTGTCGATACTCATCTCAGTTCACCTCCGTTGTTGTCTCGTCTTGCCAACCGATCGTCAGTAGCGCCCCACGAGGAGACCGCCATCAACCACCACCGTCTGCCCGGTCATGTAGCGGGCGGCGTTGGAAGCCAGGAAAAGGATCACGTCCGCGATGTCCTCGGGCTCGCCGATGCGGCCCATCGGGATGAACTCGCCGGCCTTGTCGGCGCCATCGGGGCCGAGCGAATGCTCCTTCGAGAGAAGCTGCGCGGTGCGGATGTAGCCGGGCGCGACGCCGTTGACGCGGATGCCCTCGCGGGCGAGTTCGACGGCAAGGCCGCGGACCAGGCCGACCACCCCCGCCTTCGCGGCCGAGTAGTGGACATGCTCGTCCCAGCCGTAGGCCACGCCCATGATCGAGGACAGGCAGACGATGGCGCCCGACTTGCGCGCCTTCATGCCCGGAAGGGCGGGGCGGACGACGCGGAAGATGCCCTTCAGGTCGATGTCGAACGTGTAGTCCCACTTCTCGTCGCTGAGCGCGGACAGCGGCACCTTGTGGGCGATGCCGGCATTGGCGACGATGCAGTCGATGCCGCCGCGCTCCTCCTCGACGGCGGCGACGAGGGCGTCGGCATCTGCGGTGGAACGCACGTCGAGGCGGCGGAACTCGCCGCTGCCGCCGGCGCGGCGGATCGCATCGACGACGTCCGCGCCTTCCTTTTCGATGATGTCGGTGGCGACGACGTGGTAACCCGCGGTCGCGAAGGCGAGCGCGGTGGCACGGCCGATGCCGATACCCGCGCCGGTGATGAGGACTGTCCCGTTCATAGCATCACGTCTCCCGAATTCGGCCCGAGCGTCTGGCCAACGAACAGCGCGGCTTCCGGCGAGCACAGGAAGGCGACGGCGGCGGCGACCTCGTCGGGTTCGCCGAAGCGGCCAAGCGGCAGGCCGGCCGCCTTCGCCAGGCGCCAGTCCTCCGACAGCGCCATCACCAGAGGCGTGTTGATCGGCCCGGGTGCTACTGCGTTGACGCGGACGCCGTCGGCGCTGACCTCGCGGGCGAGCGCCTTGGTCATGCCGATGATCGCGGCCTTGGCGGCGCTGTAGTGGACGAGCTCGACGCCGCCGATCTGGCCGAGCTGCGAGGCGACGTTGACGACGACGCCGGCCTTCGCGGCGAGCATGGCCGGCAGCACGGCGCGGGTCATCAGGTAGGTGCCGCGCACATGCACCGCGAACATGCGGTCCCATTCCGCGGGCTCGAGATCGACGAAACGCGCCTGGTGGACGTGGCCGGCGCAGTTGACGAGGTGGGTGCAAGGACCGAAGGCGGCGCGGCAGCGCGCCACGATGGCGTCGACGTCGGCCTCGACCGAGACGTTGCCGGCAACGGCGACGGCCTTCGCGCCGATCTCGCTCGCAACCGCTTCGGCGGCCTCGGCGCGCAGGTCGTTGACGACGACATCGTAGCCGTCCCTGGCGAGCCTGCGCGCGATGGCGCGGCCGATGCCGGAACCTGCGCCCGTGACGATCGCGACGCTCATGCGATGTCCTCCTGGATCGCCGCCCGGCCGGCGCGGCGCACGCTCATCGTCATCAGGACCGCGTAGACGGTGAGCAGCGAGAAGGAGAACAGCGTGGTGAGCACGCCGAAGGCGAAGACGTTGGGGTGAATCTCCACGGCGAAGGTGCCGTAGATGGCGAGCGGCAGCGTCTGGTCGCGGCCCGACGCGAACAGCGTGCGCGAGAACTCGTCATAGGAGAGCGTGAAGGCGAACAGCATCGCCGAAAGGACGCCCGGAAAGATCAGCGGGAAGGTCACCTTGCGGAACGTGCGCATCGGCGGCACGCCCAGCGACCAGGACGCCTCCTCTACGGAGGCATCGAAGCGGTTGAGGATCGCCAGCATCACCAGGAAGGCGAAGGGGAAGGTGTAGACGACGTGGGTGACGAAGGCCGTCGACCACCAGTGGCGTTCGATGCCCATCGTGTTGGCGACCAGCGCCGTGCCGAGGCCGGTGAGCACGCCCGGCACCATCATGCCGAGCACGATCAGGTAGAAGACGAACCCGGAGCCCTTGAACTTCGAGCGGAAGGCCTGGGCCGACATGACGCCGAGCACCGTCGAGGTGACCATGGTCATGAAGGCGAGCGTCAGCGAGCGGATCAGGGATTCGCCGAAGGGCAGGGGCGCGACGCGCGACGGCGGGGTCAGGCCGAAGATGTGCCTGTACCAGTAGGTCGACCATTCGATGATCGGGAACTGCGGACCGCCCTCGGGACCCTGCTGGAACGACAGGATCGTCAGGACGATGAACGGCCCGTAGAGGAACAGGATGAAGAGCCCGACATAGACCGCCAGAACCGGCTTGAGGACGCGCGATTCCATCGCTCAGAGCTCCTTCTTGAGATCGACGACGCGCAGGAACCCCGCGATCACCAGACCCATGATGATGGTAAGGATGACGCCGACGACGGAAGCGAGCGCCCATTTGAGCGAGCCGACCTGGGTGACGATGATGTTGCCGAGCAGGTTGACCTTGCGCCCGGACAGCGCGGCGGTGGTGGCGAACTCGCCGAGCACCATGACCGAGACGAAGATGGCGCCGACGATGACGCCGGGCAGGCTGAGCGGCAGGATGATCTTGAAGAAGATGCGCCAGAAGCTTGCGCCGAGGTCGCGTGCGGCCTCGATGATGTTGCGGTCGATGCGGCTCAGCATGAAAGCGATCGGGCCGACCATGAAGACCACGTAGATCTGCGTCATGCCGATGACGACCGACAACTCGCTGAACAGCAGCGCTTCGATCGGCGCCGAGATCAGCCCGGCTTTCTGCAGGAGGATGTTGATGGCGCCTTCCTTGCCGAGCATCGGCCGCCAGGCGAGGACGCGGATCAGGAACGACGTCCAGAACGGGATGACGCAGATGACCAGCAGGACCGTCGAGAGCGTCTTGCTCTTGACGAACAGGCCGACGAAGAGCGCGGTCGGATAGCCGAGCACGAAGGTCGCGGCGAGCACGATCAGCCAGAGGCGCACCGTGGTGAACAGCGAGCCGATGTAGGTCTCCGAGGAGAAGAACTGCTTCCAGCTGGCGATCGTCAGGATCGGCTCGATCTTGAAGGTCGTCTGCGTCCAGAACGAGACGTAGACGATCATCAGGATGGGCACGGCGAGGAACAGCGCCATCCACACGGCGCCCGGCGCGATCAGCCAGTAGGCCGTGCGGTTCCTCGTTGTCTCGGCGGTTTCGATCTGTTCAGCCATGGCTGTCGTCCTAGCCGAAGACGATCGCGTCTTCGGGTTTCCACTGAAGTCTGTACTTGCCCCGCGGGCGGAACTCCGGCATCCGGCCCTTGCCGAGATGGTGTTCGACCTCGAGGATGTGGCCGTCGGCGGCCTCGAAGAAATACATCACCGCCGAGCCCAGATACTCGCTGGTCACGAAGGTGACGGGGATCCCGACGCCCGAAGCGGGCGCCGTTTCCTCCACGACCGCGATGCGGTCGTAGCGGATGCCGTAGGCGGCATCGCCGCTTTCGACGCGTTTGCCATAGGGCAGGTCGCCATAGGCGCTGGCGAAGGCCTCACCGCGCAGCGCTCCGGACAACACGTTGTAGCGGTTGAGGAAGCGGGCGACGTTCGGGTTGGCGGGAGAATTGAGGATGACGTCGGGCGCCGCGAACTGCGCGACCCTGCCGCGATCGAGAACGACGACGCGGTCGCCCATGGCCAGCGCCTCGGTCTCGCTGCCGGTGACGTGCAGGAAGGTGACGCCCAGCCGCTCGCGGATGTGGCGCAGTTCGTCGCGCATGCGCATGCGCAGATTGGCGTCGAGCGCGCCGAGCGGTTCGTCGAGCAGGATCAGGCGCGGTTCGGTAACAAGGGTGCGGGCGAGCGCGACGCGCTGGCGCTGGCCACCCGAGATCTGGCCGACGCCGCGCTCTTCGAGCCCGGTGAGACCGACCAGCCGGACCATGTCCGTCACCCGGCGGCGGATCTCGTCCGCGGGCGGCGGGCTATCCGCATTGGCGAGGCCGAATGCGACGTTGTCGTAGACGGACAAATGCGGGAACAGGGCGAAGTTCTGGAAGACGAAGCCGATGCCGCGCTTGTGCGGCGCAAGGTGCGTCACGTCGCGGCCGAACACCGTGACCTTGCCGGCATCGGGCGCCTCGAAGCCGGCGATGGCGCGCAGCAGGGAGGTTTTCCCGGAGCCGCTCGGACCGAGGAGCGACACATATTCGTTGCCCTCGAGGACCAGCGACACGCCATCGAGCGCGGTCACGTCACCGTAGCGTTTGGTGACGCCCGAGAGACTGATGTTCGAGATCGTCTCCGCCATACCGAACCTGAACCCACCCATTCGTCTGCGCTGCGGCATTTTTGCGATCACGCTACCACCAGCGGGGGCGGTCGCGCTTTGCCTGCAGTGCATGAACTCTTGCCCATCGATGTAATCAAAAACGTCTTTTGTATGCAACATAATTTTTCGCGAACCCACCGGACAGCGCTTGCAGCTGCTATATGCTGCGAAAAGCGCCATCTGCCGATGTCTTTTGCATTCATAATCCATTATTTTGGCATTAATCCGGGGCGCGCGCCGCGCCGGATGGGGTGATCGCGGCCGAGCGGCAGGGATGCAGTTGGACCTCGTCCCGGTCCAGGCAGAGGATCAGGCGCGGAAGCGGCGCCGCTTGGCGGCCGTGGCGACTGGCCGCGACGACGGGCGGCGGGCCGGGATCGGCGCCGTCAGTTCTGCTGGGTCGGCGTCAGGTAGGGCGCAATCAGGCTCGTCTCGCTGACGATCGCCACGATCTTCAGGCGGGCGACGGATCGTTCCGCCATCATGTCGAGATAGCGGCCGAGCAGTTCGGCGGCCGGAACGATCTGCTTCTGCGCAAGGAGCCCGAACAGGCTGGCGTGGTCGCGCATGGCGATGCGGTCGCGGGGCAGACCGAGACGGGTGAGGGCGCGGTTGGCGGCGATCAGCGGCATGCGGTTGCGGGTGATGGCGTCGACCAGCTCGGGATTCGGCGCGCGCGCGATGCAGGCCTCCATGAGGACCAGATCGAGCGCCTCCGCCTCGAGATCGTCGCCCTCGGCCTCGAGCGAACGCAGGACGCGGTCGACCTCGACATAGTCGATGAACGGTTCGGCGATGCGCAGCGCTGCCGGTTCGAGGATGGCGCGGATGGCGAACAGGTTGCGTACCGAGGCGGCCGTCAGCGGACCGGCGATCCAGTGGGAACTCTGGTTCTTGCGGATCAAGCCGCTCTCGTGGAGCCGGCTGAGCACGTCGCGCACGACCGTCCGGCTGACGCCGAGATGGGCGCCGAGTTCGGTCTCGATGATGCGGAACTCGCCGAAGATCAGGCACGACGCTACGGCTTCTTCGACCGCGTCGTAGACCATCTCCCAGGTGCCGCGGTTCTGCAGCGCTTCGTCGATCTCGCCCGAGATCTGCAGGTCGAGTTCGCGGATGTCGCGGCGCAGCGGTTCCACCGCCTCGCCGTCGCGGGCGACGAGATAGCCGCGGCCGGGGAAGCGCCGGACCAGGCGCTCCTGTTCCAGGATGCGCAGCGCCGCCTGCACGGGCGCCCGGCTCGACTGGGTCAGGCTGGCGATCGGGCCTTCGAGCAGGACGAAGCCCGGGGGCAGCCGGCCGTTGAGGATATTGTTGCGGATCACGCTGCTGATCAGCTCGTAGCGCCGCGGCATCGTGAACTTGTCGGCGGAGCGGATCATGAGGCGTCGGCCCTGACGCGCGCCACGAAACGGCTCCAGGCGCGGACGGCGTAGTTGTGTTCGTCCATGACCGTGTTCCACACGGCGATGCGATTGGCGCGGTCCCAGTAGGAGCCGCCGGCCCGGCGCGAGCCGGCGCGCACGGCGATCTCGCCGTCGGGCCCGGGAAGGTCGCGGATCGCCTCCTCGCCGCCGTACCAGTAGGCCCACTCGTCGTCGGCGAGCGCGTGGCGCACCGTTCCGGCGACGGACATGTAGTAGCCTTGCCGCGCCATTACCGCGCCCGGCCGGCCCGAGAGCCACCAGTTCATGTATTCGTAGGCCATGTCGAGGAGGCGCCCGCTCAGGTGATGGCTGAGGCTGATGCCGCCGTGCCAGGCCCGGTAGCCCTCGACGGGAACCGATTCGACGAAGCGGCGGTCCGCGTCGCCCAGGCCCCAGTAGGCCGGCGACCACATGCTCTGGACCGACGTCCGTCCGTCCAGCACGAGACGCCGGGCTTCCTCCGCGTCGCGCCAGACGGCGCGGAAATAGCCCTGCTGCCGCTTTTCCTCGAGCAGGTCCATCAGGGCGTCGATCTCCTCGACGTCGAGATTGCCGATGTCGCGGAAGGTGATCGCGCCGGACGCTTCGGCGGCGAGCGCGGCGTCGAAGATGCCGATCGCCGGCTCGTCGACGAGCGCGATCCGGCCTTTGGCGCGCGGGTCGAGAAGCCAGGCCCAGCTTTCGCGGTTGCGGTTGCCGCTGCCGAAGACGCCGATGTCGTAGCCGAAGGAATCGAGGTTGTGCACGGTCGGCAGCATCGAGATGTAGCGGCTCGGATCCGAGCCGAGCGAATCGCCCGGCTGCACGTAGAGTTTCTTGACGGGCGCGTCGCCGTGCCCCTGCCAGCCGTGGCGGCTGATGCGACCGCGCTTGGTTAGATCGCTGACCTCGTCCCACTTGTCGAGGCGCCAGGTGTCGAGCGGCTGCAGGGCGCCCCAGAACCAGACGATGTCGAGGTTGTGGAAGCACTGGTCATAGACGTCGTAGGCGCCGGGCTCCAGCGCCGCCTTGCGCTGGCAGGAGATGAAGTCGAGCACCTCGTATTCGACCTTGAAGCCGAGATCGGCCTCGGCAAGCGCCACGATCGGGTCGATGATCGTGATCGAGGTCCCGAGCACGCGCAGGGTCGGCGGCCGGATGACGGCCGGCGATGCGAGAGATTGTGGGTGCCGTGGGCTCATCGGCCGAGACAGATAGAGCATTTCAGTCGCGGATAGAACGGGGATCGCGTCGACTGCAGCCGCCGACGTCGCGACGCCGCCGCACGGAGCTCCTCCGGCGCCTTCGGGATCCCGCGCAGCCGCCGGTCACGGCCAGTCGGCGAAGCTCGCGGCGGCCACGTTCGCGGCTTCGGCCCGCGCCGTGGAGACCAGCTTGCGGTAATGCCCCGGGGCCATTCCGGTCAACTTGCGGAAGAAGTTGGAGAAATGGGCCGGGTCGCCGAAGCCGAGCGCGTGGCCGAGCTGCTCGATGGTCAGGGCCGAGCGTTCCAGCCGGATCGCCGCTTCGTGGGCCAGCCGTTCCGAGACCAGCGCCTTCGGCGATTTGCCGATGTCGGTCGAGCAGATGGCATGCAGCCGGTCGGCCGAGATGCGCAGCGGTTCCGCATATTGCCCGATCGTCCAGTGGCCGCGGAAATTCATCTCGACCAGCTGGCGGAAGCGCTGCAGCAGCGCCGAGCGCTCGCCGCTCGCCGGCGGCGGCGGTGCCTCGTCGCCGGACGCCCGCAGCAGTGCGACCAGCACGATCCGCACGAGCGCCGATACTAGCAGCGGCGAGCCCCGCCGCGGCTGGCGCAGTTCGGCGTGGATGCCCGCCACGCACCGCTCGATGACTCCCGCCTGGTCGGCATGGCCGCCCAGCGAGAGGACGAAGTCGCGGTCGACGAGATAGCCGAGGCTGGCCGATTCCGCCTGGTCTCCGATCGCCGCGACGATCATCTGGTTCTCGACCCATGCCGGGTAGCCGGCAGCGCCGGCCTCGATCCGCAGCCGGCCGACGCGAAAGCTGCCCAGCCACATGACCGCGGGTCCCGAAATGGCGTGACGCTCGCCGTCCACCTCCGCTTCGCCGTTGCCGTCGGAAAGCCACTTCCGAGCGAGGCTAAGGCTTATCTAGGGTCGAGATGAGGCGCACTGCCGTCCAGCCGATAGGTCGACTCAACTGTGCATGAGCAGACGTCCAAGCCTTGGCCATGGAAAGGTTTGAACTGGGTCGGAAGCGATCAATTCGCCGAACGTCAGCTTTCGCTCCTAGCGTCGGCGAGCATGGGACTGTCCGCCATCCGCTATCGCGGGCTGGCCAAGGCGGCCGGCCAGGTTCTCCTCGGGGCGATCGCCTTCAACCTGTCTGAGTCAGCGGTGAATTCACTCGTCGGCAAGCGGATGGTAAAGCAGCAGCAGATGCGATGGTCGCTCCACGGCGCTCACATGCTCATGCAGGTCCGGACGGCAAATCTGAACGGCGAGCTTCGCGATCGATTGCGGGCACCGTTCCGACAGCGAGAGCCGAACGTGCCACCACTATTCAAGCCCAAACCGCCACTCCTGCGCGCCGCCTAACCCCAGAGAAGTTACCGGTCTCCCCGACAGGCTGATTGCGAACGGAACCCCCTCGCTGGCCTCCGCGCCACGGCCGATCGTGCTGATCGCACGTGTCAGAGCGCCGCCGCGGTCGAGAAGCTTGTCCGCCAGTGCCACGATGCGCAGATTGGGCGTCGCCGCCGGCGACAGGCGGCGGAGTTCCTGCGCAAGGTCTGCGGCGTTCCGCTCGGGATTGAGTGCGGCAGCGATGACATAGGCCGCGGCCGGCGAGCGGCTGATGCCGGCGTAGCAATGCACCACGAGCGGCGTCGCGCGGTCCCAGTTGCGGGCGAAGGCCAGCAGCGATTCGATATGTTCGCGGGCAGGCGCGACATAGCCTTCACGCTTCTCGACGATGTCGTGCATCGACAGGTGCAGGCAGTCTTCGGGCCGAAGATGCGCCGGACGTTCGAAGACGGTTCCGACCGACAGAAGGGACACGACATGCCGGGCGCGACTTGTTTCAAGTGTCTCGACCAGCCGGGAGAGGGGAGTGACGTGGATCATGAGGATGGTCTCCACTTTGCGAGCGCCTGATTCAGCCGCGCGAACTCGGCGTCGTTGGCCGGCAATCCGAGCCGCAGCGAATTGGGTGTATGCGAGAAACTGCGCACGAGGATGCCGCTACGCCCGAGCACCTCGTACAGCGAAGCCGCATCCGGAAGTCGCACGAAGCGAAACAGCGAAGTGCCGCCGGCGACGGGAATCCCATGATACGTGAGCAAAGCGTCTAGCCGACCCGCCTCGTTCGCCAGACGTTGCCGCATCCTGGCCTGCCATTCGCCATCCGCCAATGCGCGCAAGCCGTATTCCAACGTCGGTCCGCTGACCGCCCAGGGACCAAGTTGCGCCGAAAGACGCGCCGCGGTCGGCACGGCGGCAAGCGCGAAGCCGAGGCGGACGCCCGCGAGGCCGAAGAACTTGCCAAAGGACCGCAGCACGACCAAGCCCGGCCTGTCCGAAGCGCCGGCCACACTTTCCGACCGCGGCCCGACATCCATGAACGCTTCGTCGACGACGAGTAGCCCGCCCTTGCGCGCCATGTGGCGGGCGAGCTGCAGCAAGTCCGCGCGCGACGTTACGCGTCCGTCGGGGTTGTTCGGATTCACCACGACGGCCAGATCGGCGTCAAACAGCTCGCCACACTCTGTTACCTCGGAAACATCATGACCAACCAGCGCCGCGGCCCGGCGATGTTCGGCATAGGTCGGCGAAAGCACTTTCGCGCGGCCGGGCTGAACCAGAGCCATCACCAGCGGCAGAAGGATCTGCGTCCCGGGCGCGGGCGCGATATTCATTACGCGCGGCGCGCCGTAGATCTCGGCGGCCAGCGCTGCGAGTTCTCGGGCTCGGCTCTCCTCCGGCAGGCGAGAGAAGGCGGTGGCGGGCAGGTCGAAGAGCGGATAGGAGTGCGGATTGATGCCGGTGGAGAGATCCACCCAGGGTTTCGGCGCGCCGGGAAACAGCGCGTCTGCCCGCCCAAGGCTGCCGCCGTGGTCGGTCACCACATGTACTGGGTCTGCCACGCCAAGCCTCATGTTCGTCCTGCTCGCCTTCCTCTCACTGACATTCGAACTGCTGGGTGGGTATCCCGACCGGCTGTTCCGTGCCATAGGCCATCCGGTGTCTTGGATCGGCAACCTGATCTCGTGGCTGGATCGGACGCTCAACGATGCGGCGCTGCCGCCCGTGTCGCGGCGAACGCGCGGGGTGCTGGCGCTCGCGAGTCTCATTCTGGTCGCCGGCAGTGTCGCTCTGGCGTTGCAATGGCCGCTGAGCGGAACCTGGCCGGGCCTGTTCTTCACCGCACTGCTCGCCAGCACGCTCCTCGCGCAACGAAGCCTCGCCAAACACGTCGCCGCAGTGGCGCAGGCGCTGGAGGAAGATGGCATAGCCGGCGGCCGCACGGCAGTGTCGATGATCGTCGGGCGCGATCCTGAAAGCCTCGACGAGGCAGGCGTCAGCCGTGCCGCGATCGAGAGCCTGGCGGAGAATTTCTCCGACGGCATCGTCGCGCCGGCTTTCTGGCTGGCGGTCGGCGGCCTTCCAGGCGCCGCAATCTACAAGGCGGTCAACACCGCCGACAGCATGATCGGCCATCGCACGCCGCGCCACGAAGCATTCGGCTGGGCCGCCGCGCGATTCGACGATCTGATCAACCTGCCGGCCTCGCGGCTGACGGCGCTGCTGCTGTTGATTGCCGCCTGTCTGATGCCGGGCGCGTCGCCCGCCAATGCCTGGCGCGCCGTCTGGCGCGACGCAGGAAAGCACCGCTCGCCCAATGCCGGCTGGCCGGAAGCGGCGATGGCCGGCGCGCTGGGAGTAGCGCTCGCCGGACCTCGCTCCTATCGCGGCGTCCTTGTCGACGACGTTTTCATGGGCGAGGGCGGTCGGCGCGAGGCGAACGCGGCCGATATCCGTCGTGCGCTGAACCTCTACTGGACGGCGGACCTGTTGATGGTGGCGCTGTTTGGGGCTCTCGCGGCGCTGCTCATCTGGCATGGCTGAGCAACCTGTCGAGATCGATATGAGCTTCCAGATGCACGGCGAGTTGATCGAGCACCGCATCGACGCCAGCCTCGTAGTCGAAGCCGCCAGCTGTCCCGCCAAGCCGGGCAAGCCAGGCCGCGCGCTGCCCGTCGTCGGCGAACAATCCATGGACATAGGTGCCGGAGACGCGGCCGTTGGCCGACATCGCACCGTCGTTATGCCCGTCTACGAGCGTTGCGAACGGCCGGGCGCATTCTGGACCAGCAGTCGCGCCCATATGCATTTCGTAGCCGGCGAATGTAATCCCGTCAGCCGTTACTCCATTGACGGCCATCAGCTGCTTGTTGCCCGATAGCGTCGTGCGCACATCGAGCAGGCCAAGGCCCTTGACCGCGCTGGCTGGACCCTCGACGCCGCGTGGGTCTGTGATCTCGCGGCCAAGCATCTGGTAGCCGCCACAAAGGCCAAGCACATGGCCACCGCGCCTGACATGCGCCGCGATATCGACGTCGAAGCCGGTCTTGCGCAGGGCGGCAAGGTCCGAGATCGTCGATTTCGAGCCGAGCAGCAGAACGAGATCTGCGTCGCCCGGTAGTGCTTCGCCGGGCCAGACCCGTATCAGCTCAACATCCGGCTCGGCTTCGAGCGGATCGAGATCGTCGAAGTTCGACACATGCGGGAGGATTGGCACGGCGATCCGTGCCTTGCCGCCGCCGGTCTTGGGGGCCGACTTACCGGTCAGCCCGAGCGCGTCCTCGGCCGGCAGCATCCGCGCCGCGTCGAAGAACGGCACCAGCCCGAACGCCTGCCAGCCGGTCAGCCGCGCGATCTCCGTCATGCCGTCGGCAAAGAGCGCTGGGTCTCCTCGAAAGCGGTTGACGATGAAGCCGCGGATCAGCGCAGCATCTTCCGGCGTAGTGACATGCTTGGTGCCCACGAGGCTGGCGATAACGCCACCGCGGTCGATGTCGCCGATCAGCACGACCGGCACATCAGCCGCTTGAGCAAAACCCATGTTGGCGATGTCGTTGGCGCGCAGATTGATCTCCGACGCGCTGCCGGCGCCCTCGACCAGAACCAGATCGGCCTCTGCCTTCAGTCGAGCGAAACTCTCCAGCACACGTGGCATCAGCATCGCCTTAATGGCCTGATATTCGCGCGCATTGGAATTGCCGACGACCTTGCCCTGGACGACGATCTGCGCGCCGACTTCGTTCTGCGGCTTCAGCAGAACCGGGTTCATGTGCACGCTGGTCGCGACCAGGGCGGCGCGCGCCTGCAGCGCCTGGGCGCGGCCGATCTCGCCGCCATCGGCGGTCACCGCAGCGTTGTTTGACATGTTCTGCGGTTTGAACGGCCTGACTTTCAGCCCCCGGTTGGCATAGGCGCGCGCCAGTCCGGCGATGATCAGCGACTTACCGACGTCGGAGCCGGTGCCCTGGAACATCAGCGCGCGAGCGGCCATGGCTAAAACTCGATGCCCTGCTGCGCCTTCACCCCGGCGGCGAAGTGGTGCTTGACTCGGCCCATCTCGGTGACGAGATCGGCGGCCTCGACCAGCGCTGGCTTGGCGTTGCGGCCGGTAACGACGACATGCAGGTTTTCGCGGCGCGATTTGAGCGCCGCCACGACCTTGTCGAGATCGAGATAGTCGTAGCGGAGCGCGATGTTCAGCTCGTCGAGGATGACGAGGCCAAAGCTCGGGTCGGCCATCAGTTCCTGCGCCTTGGCCCAGGCGCGCTCGGCGGCGGCGATGTCGCGTTTCAGATCCTGCGTCTCCCAGGTGAAACCCTCGCCCATCGTGTGCCAGGCGACCTTGTCGCCGAACGTCGCCAACGCGTCCTTCTCGCTGCTGTGCCATGCGCCCTTGACGAACTGCACTACGCCGACGCGGCGGCCATAGCCCAGCATGCGCAGCGCCAAGCCGAACGCGGCGGTCGACTTGCCCTTGCCGGGCCCGGTGTTGACGATAAGCAGGCCCTTTTGGGCGGTGGTCTTTTCCTTCACCTCAGCGTCCTGCACAGCCTTGCGCTTGACCATCTTGGCCTTGTGGCGCTCCTCCGCAGCCTGATCGGTCTCACGCATCATTTCACCTTCATGGGCAGGCCGGCGACCATGAACAGCACGCTGTCCGCCGCGGCCGCGACCATCTGGTTGAGCCGGCCGGCATCGTCGCAGAACCGCCGGACCAGCGCATTGTCCGGCACGATGCCAAGCCCGACCTCGTTGGAGACGACAAACCACGGCCCGCGCGGCTTCGCCAGCATGTCGGCAAGACGCCGGCTCTCGACCGCCACATCATGGTTGGCGAGCATGACGTTGGTCAGCCACAGCGTCAGGCAATCGATCAGCAGCGGCTGTCCGTCCGGCGCCTCGGCAACCGCCTTCCCCAGCTCAAGCGGCGCGTTGACCGTGGTCCAGCGCGTGTCTCGGCGTGCTTGGTGCAGCGCGATCCGCTCGCGCATCTCGTCGTCGAAGGCCTGCGCCGTGGCGATATAGCGCCATGGCGCAGGATGTTCGGCGATCAGCGTCTCGGCGTGCAGGCTCTTGCCGGAGCGCGCGCCGCCGAGAAGGAAGGTCAGCGACCGCCCATCAGGAAAGAGGGCTTCAGGCAAGGCTGCCCTGCGGCGCTTCGAGTCCGCGGGCGAAACGCGTCCGGAACACGCCGACGGCCGCGCCCAGCAGCATCCAGAAGACCAGATTGGTGATTGTCACCGCGACAACGAAGTCGTGGTGCAGGTCGGGCGGGATCGGCGAGTCATGACTGACCGGCTGCGGCGCACCGACTATGTGCGGGATCACCATCAGCGCCGCGCCGACCACGGCGAGGACCGCCGAGCCGCCGAAGGCGACGAGCCACAGTCCGGCGCCGGTTGCTGCGACGGTCGCGATCCACCAGACCTGGCGGGCGACGAGGTCGGCGGCCGGCATCGCGGGCAGTTCCGGAGGCAGGCCGAGGCCCGGCGCCAGCGCGAAGACCGCAAATCCGGCAAAGCCCCAGAACAGACCCTGCCGCCAGCCGGTAATGCCACCCGCGAACTCGGAGGCGACGACCAACAGCAGGCCGAAGCCAATGCCGGTGACGATGTTGGCAAGTGCGGTAAAGGCAGTGCGCTCGGCGCCATCGGCCGGCGCCCAGCCTTCCTCGTCATGCGGATGCGCCTCGACTGGAGCAGCGGGCGCTGTTTCGGTGGCCACGGGCGCCGCATGGTCGTGCGCCGGTTCAGCATTCTCGAAAGTCTCGGCCTGCAGGATCAGCGGCACGGTGTAGAAGGTTTGCAGCGCGGTAATGACCAGCCCGGCCACAAGCCCGGCCAGCGCCGCGACGAACACGACGTTACGAAAGATATTCATGATGTGGTGTCCTCGTCAGTGGCAGGGAAACGCCATCGAATGGCGATAGTCATGGCCGGCATTGTGGACTGCTTCCGCATGCGAGAAGCCGACAAAGCCGACGATGAACAGCCCGAGGAGAGCGGCAAACGCCAGCGGCAGCGTGCGCGATTGGGTCGAGGTCGTATCGTGTGTGGTCGAAGCCATATTCTTGTCCTTTCACCCTCCACCCGAGGGCATGGCATAACGTCGTTTCGACGGCAGGTCTCCTGGCTTGCGGGTCGCTGCTCGTGCCCGCCTTCCCGAAGCATCAGCTTCAGTGGCGTATCGGACAGAGCTAGCCGCTTACAGTTGCGGGGGCAGCCGCGGAATTGGATCTTTCGATCCGCACCGCATTCCCTTTTGGTCCGAAATGGACCGTCGACACGCAAACCATAGATGAAATCCGCCGTCCGGCAAACAGAATATTGGCGTCGTTGACAGCGAATGGCCGGCGGCACTAAATGCCCCTCGACGGTCTCCCCGCCGCAAAGCGGGGAGCTAAGAGGGAATGCGGTCAGCCACGACAGGCGAATCCGCAGCTGTCCCCGCAACTGTAGCCGGAGAGTCATCCGCTCGACGCCACTGGACGAAAGTCCGGGAAGGCAGCGGAAACGACGATGATCCGGAAGCCAGGAGACCTGCCGTCGCCGACCAAGAATCCTGATTGCCCGGCGGGTGTCCCGGGCATGGAGCCGAGTTTGACGACGTACCAAGCAGTTCTCCTGCCGACGACCGAGGCTGACGACATCGAGGTGTGTGCCGCGATGACGATCGTCGTCTGCAATTCCTGCCGCCTGCCCGACGATCCGCTGCTCGACCCGCGCCCGGGATCTTCGCTGGCGGCCGCTGTCATCGCGAAGGCGGCGGGGACTGGTATCACGGTCAAGCAGGTTGGCTGTCTCGGCAACTGCAAGCGCGGCCTGAGTGCGGCTGTGCTCCGGGATGGTTGCTGGAGCTATGTGTTCGGTGAGCTGACGCCCGACAGCGCGCCCGACCTCATCGCCGGCGCAAGGCTCTTCGCCACCTCGACCGACGGCTTCATGCCGTTCCGCGCCCGGCCCGAATCGCTCAGGCGCGGCCTGATCGCGCGCATCCCCTCATTCGCCAATTTGAAAGACCTGCCATGACCGCCTCGCTTGCCCGTGTTCCCTGCACTGTCGTCACCGGCTTCCTCGGTTCCGGCAAGACGACGCTCATCCGCAACATTCTGGCGAACGCCGATGGCAAGCGGCTGGCGATCATCGTCAACGAGTTCGGCGACATCGGCATCGATGGCGAGATCCTGCGCTCCTGCGGCATCGAGTCCTGCCCGGACGAGAACATCGTCGAGCTCGCCAATGGCTGCATTTGCTGCACCGTCGCGGACGACTTCGTCCCGGCGCTCGACCAGGTTCTGGCGCTCGAGCCGAGGGTCGACCACATCCTGATCGAGACGTCCGGCCTGGCGCTGCCGAAGCCGCTGGTGCAGGCGTTCCAGTGGCCAGCGATCAAGAACCGCGTCACCGTCGACGGCGTCATCGCAGTGGTCGATGGGCAGGCGCTGTCCGAGGGCCGCGTCGCATCCGACATGGAGGCGCTGCAGGCGCAGCGGCTTGCCGACGATTCGCTCGACCACGACGATCCGGTCGAAGAAGTCTTCGAGGACCAGATCGCCTGCGCCGACCTGATCATCCTGTCGAAATCCGACCTGCTTGATGCAGCCGGAACCGCGCGGGCACATGACCAGATTTCTGGCCAGCTGCCGCGTGCGGTCAAGATCGTGCCGAGCGCCAACGGCAATGTCGGGCTGGACGTGCTGTTGGGCCTCGGCCTCGCCGTCGAGGACGACATCGAGAACCGCAAGACGCATCACGACGACGAGCTCGACCACGAGCACGACGATTTCGACTCATTCATCGTCGACCTGCCGGCGATCGCCGATCCGGACGCGCTGGCGCGCAAGGTCACCAAGGCGGCCGAAGCGGAAAACGTGCTGCGTCTGAAGGGCTTTGCTTCCGTCGAGGGTAAGCCGATGCGGCTCCTGATGCAGGCGGTCGGCCCGCGCGTCGTGCACTACTACGACCGCGCATGGGCGCCTGGCGAAGCGCGCGAGACGCGGCTTGTCGTCATCGGTCTCAAGGGCCTTGACCGCGGCGCGATCGAGAAGATCCTGGCCGCCTGACCATGCACATCCTCGCCACCACGTCAGCCTCGCTCGACGACCTGATCGAACCTGTCGATCTCGGTCAGAGCCCGGCCGACTTGGTGGCGCTGTCCTTCACCGACAGCGATCTGGCCAGCATGTCGGCAGCGTGGAACGCTTCGCGCCACAGCCTGCCGGACATGCGCTTTGCCAGCCTGCGGGACCTGCGTCACCCGATGTCGGTGGATCTCTGGATCGATTCGGTCGCCGCGCACGCGAAAACCATCCTGGTGCGTATCCTCGGCGGTTATGACTGGTGGCGCTACGGCTGCGACCGGCTGGCCGCCGTGGCGCGCGAACGCGGCATTGCGTTGGCATTGCTTCCGGGCGAGTGCCGCGAGGACGATGCTGCCCTCGTCGCACTCTCCACCGTGCCGCTGGCGGAGCGCGCGTCGCTGCTCGACTGTTTTCGCGAGGGCGGGCCGGACAACATGCGCGTGTTGCTCGGCCGGATGGCGCGGCTGGCCGGCGCGGATGTCGCGACCGAGGCCACGCGTCCGCTCGACAAGGCCGGCTTCTATGCGCCGGGAGCCGGCATCGTGCCGGTCAGCCATTTCGTGGCGCTGGCGGACGCCGCAAGGCCCGTCGTCCCGATCCTGTTCTACCGTTCGATGCTGCTCGCCGCGGACGTGGCGCCGATTGACGCGCTGGCGGTGGCACTCGGCGCGCGCGGCATCATGGCCGTGCCGATCTTCGTTTCCAGCCTGCGCGATCCTGCTGCTGTCGCCATTGTCGAGCAAGCCATCACGGCGCTGAAGCCCACGGCATTGATCACCGCCACCGCGTTCGCCAGCAGCGCGGAGCCGGGCGAGATCAATCTGTTCGACCGTTTCGCCCTGCCGGTCTTCCAGGTCGTTACAGCGACGACGCGCCGCGAAGCTTGGCTGCAGGGCCAGCGCGGGCTCGCGCCCGCCGACCTCGCTATGCATGTCGTGTTGCCCGAGCTCGACGGCCGCATCCTCGCCGGCGCAATCTCGTTCAAGGATTCGATCGCGGACGCGGGCGCCAGTTTCGCGGCGCAAGTCAATCGGCCGGAGCCTGATCGCGTTGAGCAAGTGGCTGCGCGTATCGCGCAGTTCCTCCGTTTACGCGAGACGTCGCCGGCCGAACGACGCATCTCCGTGCTGATCCCCGACTATCCAAGCGCGCCGGGCCGCACCGGCTATGCGGTGGGGCTGGATGTGCCGGCAAGTGTGCTGGCGATCCTGGCGGACCTTAGGGACGCCGGTTATACGGTCGCCGACATTCCCGAAACGTCGCGCGATCTGATGCGGATGCTGAGGGAGGTGAGGGCCGGGATTTCGACCGCGAAATACGAGACTACCTTCGACGAACTGCCCGAACCCGCCCGCGCCGCGATGCTCGCCGCATGGGGGGCGCCAGCAGAGAGAATAATCTCCCCCACACGGGGGGAGATTGGCTATTCGGTCCGCCATGCCACCTTCGGCAACATCACTGTCGCACTCGCCCCTGACCGTGGCCTCTCCGCCGACCGCCGCGCCGACTATCACGACCCAACTCTCCCCCCGCGCCACGAACTGGTCGCGTTCGGCGTCTGGCTGCGCGAGACGCTTGGCTGCCACGCCATTGTCCATATCGGGGCGCACGGCACGCTGGAATGGCTGCCCGGCAAGACGGTGGCGCTGTCCGCGGCCTGCTTCCCCGAAATCGTCACCGGGGGCCTGCCGGTCGTCTATCCTTTCATCGTCAGCAATCCAGGCGAGGCGGCTCAGGCCAAGCGGCGGATTTCCGCCGTTACGCTCGGCCATTTGACGCCGCCATTGGTCGGCGCAGGCCTGAGCGATGCGCAGCAGGCGCTGGAGCGGCTGGTCGACGAGTATGCGCAGGCCGACGGGCTCGACCGCGCGCGCCGCGACCGGCTGGCGAAACTGATCGTCGAAAAGGCCCGGCAGACCGGCCTTGCAGCGGAAGCGGGCGTCGATACTGGCGATGACGCGCAATCGGCGCTGCTGCGCATCGATGCCTGGCTCTGCGACCTGAAGGATTTCGCGATCAAGGATGGCCTGCACGTCTATGGCCGCGAAGCTGCCGACAACGCCGACCCGATGCGCACTCTGTCGGCCGCGAACGAGCGCGACGCGCTGCTCGCAGCGCTGGATGGCCGCCATGTCTCGGCCGGCCCGGCGGGCGCTCCGGCGCGGGGCAGGACCGACGTGCTGCCCACCGGCCGCAATCTCTACACCTCCGATCCGCGCATGCTGCCGACCGCGACTGCCTACGACCTCGGCCGGATCGCCGCCGACGAGGCAATGCGCGACTATCTGCAGCGTCATGGCGACAGGCCGCAATCGCTGGTCATCGACCTGTGGGGCAGCGCATCGCTGCGCACTGGCGGCGAGGAAATCGCGCAAGGCCTGGCGCTGATGGGCTGCCGGCCGCAATGGGACGCCGCCACCGGCCGCGTCATCGGCATTGAAGTGCTGCCGCCGGCGAGTTTTGGGCGACCGCGCGTCGACGTCACCTTTCGGATCTCCGGCCTGTTCCGCGACATGTTCGCCACACAGGTCGCCTTGCTCGACACTGCCATCGCGGCGGTCGCGGCACGTGACGAGATCGCCGAAGAAAACCCGCTGGCCGAGGTCGCCCGCGCCGGGGGCAAGCGACCCGCGCGCATCTTCGGCTCAGCGCCCGGCGCCTATGGCGCGGGACCGGAGCAATTGCTCGCCAGTGGCGACTGGCAGGATCGCGAAGAGCTCGGCCGCGCCTATCTCGACGCCGGCTCGCACAGCTTTGGTGGCGCGGAAGGCGAGGGGACTGCCACCCCCGACGCGTTCGCCGAACGCGTGGCGGCGGCGCAGATGCTGATCCACACCGGCGACGATTCCGGGCGCGACATTCTCGAAGGTTCGGCAGATGTCGCCTTCATCGGCGGGTTTTCGGCGGCGCTGGCGGCGCTTGGCGGCAAGGCGGATCTGGTCGTGCTGGACACCAGCGACCCGTCCAAGCCGCGTGCGCGTTCAGTGGTCGAAGCCGTGACGCGCGCGGTCCGCGCCCGTGCCATCAATCCGCGGTTCATCGCCGGCCAGATGCGGCACGGTCCGCGCGGCGCGGCGGAATTCGCCGAGACGGTCGACCGGCTGGTCGGCTTCGCCGAGACGACGGCCGCCATACCGCCCGACCTGATCGAGGCGCTGCACGACGCCTATCTCGGCAACGCCGAGGTCCGCGCGTTCCTGCTGCACGAGAATCCCGCTGCCGCGCGCGCCATCGCCGAGCGTTTCGCTGCGGCGCGGCGGCGCGGGTTGTGGCATCCGCTGCGCAACTCGATCGACAACGACCTGGCCGACCTGATTGCCGAGGCACAGCGGCAGGAGATCGCTGCATGATCTCGGCACCCACCCGCCGCGGCGCCTGTCCGTCGCTCTCCGCCCCGATGCAGACCGGCGACGGGCTGCTCGTCCGGCTCAACCCGCTCCATGGAGCGCTGACGCCAGGCCATCTGTCGGCGCTCGCGCAAGCTGCCGCGCGGTTCGGCAACGGCCTGCTTGAGATCACCGCACGCGGCTCGCTGCAGATTCGCGGCCTGACGGCGGGCTCGGCGCCCGATCTCGCCCGCTTCGTCGACGGACTCGATCTCGCCGTGCGCGACGGCGTGCCTGTCGAGACAGCGCCGCTCGCCGGCGTCGACCCACAAGAGATCGCCGATCCCCGCCCGCTTGCCTCCGCCATCCGCGAAGGCATCGCGCAACTCGGCCTGTCGGCGCGGCTGGGTCCAAAGGTCTCGGTTGTCGTCGATGGCGGCGGACGCTCGATGCTGGATGGAGTGAAGGCGGATGTGCGACTGACTGCGTTCCGCGACGAGGAAGGCGGTCTGCATTGGCAGTTGGCGCTGGCGGGAGATGCGAAGGGCGCAATTTCTGTTGCGGATTTCGTCGCAGCCGACGCTTGTGCGGCGGCGATGGACCAGTTCGCCGCTATCGCTGCTCTCGGAAAGACGGCTCGCGCGAAGGATTTGCGGTCGAGCAAGCCGGGGAGTTTGCACTTGGTCGACGACAAAGCTCAAGCCGCTCTCCCTTACGGCCACCCCATCTCTCTCACGGACTCCCGCATCGCGATCCGCGTCGCCCTGCCCTTCGGCGCCATCGACGCCGCCACTCTCACACGTTTCTCCCATACCCTCGGGGCATTCGGCGTCGCCGAACTCCGTCTCTGTCCCGAGCGCTCGCTGCTAGTGCTCAGCGCCACGGAAGGACACGCCATGTCCGCCCGCGCCATCGCCAGCGACGCCGGCCTCATTGTCGACGCCGCCGACCCGCGCCTGGCCATTGTCGCATGCGCCGGCGCGCCGGCATGCGCCTCGGCGCATTACGCCACCAAGCCGCTCGCCGAAGCTATCGTCCGCGAGGTCCCGCACCTCCTCCCGGCCGGCGCCAAACTGCATCTGTCCGGTTGCGACAAGCGCTGCGCCGAGCCAGGCGGGCCGTCGATCGCCGTGATCGGACGCGAGGACGGCGGGGCGATCGACTCACGCGGGACATCGATCCCGCCCGCCTTGCGGCGCTATTTTCTGCATTCGGGCGTCATCCGCGCCGAGGACCGACAGGCATCATGATTCCGGCCAGCGACTACATCCGCGATGGCGACGCCATCTACGAAAAATCCTTCGCGATCATCCGCGCCGAGGCCGATCTGGCGCGCTTTTCGCCCGAAGAGGCCGATGTCGCCGTGCGCATGATCCATGCCTGTGGCGTGGTCGAGGCCGCGCGGTTCTTCGAGTTTTCGCCGGGTTTCGTCACCGCCGGCCGCGCGGCGCTGGCAGCCGGCGCGCCGATCTTCTGCGATGCCGAGATGGTTGCGCACGGCGTAACGCGTGCGCGCCTCTCGGCCGGCAATGACGTGATCTGCACGCTGCGCGATCCGCGTACGGCGCAACTGGCGGCGCAACTGGGCAACACACGCTCGGCCGCCGCGCTGGAGCTCTGGCGCGACCGTCTCGCTGGCTCTCTCGTCGCCATTGGCAACGCGCCGACGGCCCTATTTTACTTGCTGGATATGATCGCCGCCGGCGCGCTGAAACCCGCCGTGATCATCGGCATGCCGGTCGGCTTCGTCGGCGCTGCGGAATCCAAGGATGCGCTGGCCGCGAACACGCTCGGCATCCCCTTCGCGATTGTCCGCGGCCGCATGGGCGGCAGCGCGATGACGGCGGCGGCCGTCAATGCGCTGGCGAGGGCAGGGCTGTGAGCGGCCGCCTGACCGCCGTCGGCACCGGGCCCGGCGATCCGGAACTGCTGACCCTGAAGGCCGTGCGGGCGCTGGCCGAGGCCGACGTCGTCGCGCATTTCGCCAAGCGCGGCAATGACGGCAACGCCCGGCGCATCGTGGCTGCGCATCTGAAGCCCGGGGTGATCGAACTGCCGCTGCTCTATCCGGTCACGACCGAGATCGACAAGGACCACGCGGACTACGGCGCGGCGATCACCGGATTCTATGAGGAGTCCGCCGTCGCCGTCGGCGCGCATCTGGCCGCGGGGCGCAATGTCGCGGTGCTGAGCGAAGGCGATCCGCTGTTCTACGGCTCCTACATGCACCTGCACGTGCGCTTGGCGCATCTCCATCCGACCGAGGTCATCCCCGGCGTCACCGCCATGTCGGGCTGCTGGTCGCAGGTGGGCGTGCCGATCGTGCAGGGCGACGACGTCCTGACGGTGCTGCCCGGCACGCTGCCGGAAGCCGAGCTCATGCGCCGGCTAAACGATGTCGACGCCGCCGTGATCATGAAGGTCGGCCGCAATCTGCCGAAGATCCGCCGCGCACTGGAGGCGTCGGGAAAATTTGCCCGCGCCATCTATGTCGAGCGCGGCACGATGGCGAACCGCACCGACATGCGGCTGGCCGACAAGCTGGACGACATCGCTCCCTATTTCTCGATCGTGCTGGTTCCCGGCTGGGAGGGACGCGCATGAGTGGCCGTCTCGCCGTCGTCGGGCTTGGCCCCGGCAGCCCGGAGCAGATGACACCACAGGCGCGCCATGCGGTCGCCGCCGCCACGGATCTGTTCGGCTACGGCCCCTATCTCGACCGCATCGCTCTCCTGCCGCACCAGACGCGGCATGCATCGGACAATCGCGAAGAGATTTCGCGCGCCGGGGCGGCGCTGGCCATGGCGACCGAGGGCCGCCACGTCGCGGTCGTCTCGGGCGGCGACGCAGGCGTGTTCGCTATGGCCGCAGCCGTCTGTGAGGCGATCGAGCATGGCCCGGCCGAATGGCGCGCCGTCGATCTGGAAGTGGTGCCGGGCGTCACTGCAATGCTCGCCGTCGCGGCGCGTGTTGGAGCCCCGCTCGGGCATGATTTCTGCGCCATGTCGCTGTCCGACAATCTGAAGCCATGGGACCTGATCGAGGCGCGGCTGCGCGCCGTGTCGGCCGCCGGCTTCGTCATCGCGCTCTACAATCCGATCAGCCGCGCCAGGCCATGGCAACTCGGCCGCGCCTTCGAGATCCTGCGCGAACATCTGCCCGCCGCGACGCCGGTGATCTCCGGCCGCGCTGCCGGGCGGCCTGACGAGCGGATCGCGATTGCTTCGCTGGGCGAGGCCGACGCGACAGTGGCCGACATGGCGACCTGCGTCATCATCGGCTCGGCCGAGACGCGAGTCGTTGCGCGCGAGGGGCTCGCGCCGTTGGTCTATTCGCCGCGCTCGGCGGGGAGGATCAGCACGTGATCCAGCGCCGCGATGACCTCCGCGATGCTTCCGACGCCAGCCGCGCCCGACGGCTGCGGTCGGCGCACCATGACAACGGGAATACCCAACGCCCGCGCGGCCGCGATCTTGCCATAGGTCGCGTCGCCGCCGCTGTTCTTGGCGACGACGATGTCGACGCCGTGACGAACAAAGAGTTCGCGCTCGTCGGCCTCGCCAAACGGCCCACGCGCGAGGATGTACTCGGCGTCGAGAAGCGCGGCGTCGACCGCATCGACGCTGCGCACGATGTATCTGTGCTGCGGACAAGCGGCGAACGGGACCAGTTCCTGCCGGCCAATGGCCAGGAACACGGTCTTGCGCTCATCGCCCACAAGGCGTGCCGCGTCGGGAATATCGCTGGCCTCGATCCAGCGATCTCCTGGCACTTTCTCCCATTGCGGCCGCGCCAGAACGATGAGCGGAACGCCGGTAATCTGTGCCGCCGCCACGGCGTTCTGCGACATGCGCGCGGCGAAGGGATGCGTCGCGTCGACCAAGGTATCGATGCGTTCCTCGCGCAGGTAGCGCGTCAGTCCTTCGACGCCGCCGAAGCCACCAACCCTCACTTCGCCCGCCTGCGCCAGCGGCGCGGTCGTGCGCCCGGCCAGCGACAGGGTGACGCGCAGGTCGCCACGCTCAGCCAGCCGCTCGGCCAGTTGCCGCGCGTCGCCTGTGCCGCCGAGAATGAGCACGTGCCGGGAGGTCATCATGCCTTCTAGTTACGTCGCCCCCGGTTTCACAACCGCTAAATGGCTGGCCGTCGTCGGCATCGGCGAAGACGGCGTCGAGGGGCTAGGCACGACGGCGCAGAAACTCGTCGGCGAGGCAGCCTTCGTTTTCGGCGGGGCGCGCCATCTGGAGCTTGCCAGAGACTTGATCCGTGGCGAGGCGCACTCTTGGCCGACACCTTTCGACAGCGGCATGGCGGCGGTGCTCGCGCTGCGCGGCCCGCCGGTCTGCGTGTTGGCCTCGGGCGATCCGATGCAGTTCGGCGTCGGCGCCACGCTCGCGCGGCTGGTCGATCCGGAGGAGATGATCGTCGTTCCGGCGCCGTCGGCCTTCAGCCTTGCCGCCGCCCGACTCGGCTGGGCGCAGCAGGATGTCGAAACGGTCTCGCTGCACGGCCGGCCGATCGATCTGATCCGTCCACTGCTGCATCCGAGCCGCCGAATCATAGCGTTGACCTCGGATGGGGCCGCGCCCGCCGCCATTGCGCAGCTGCTGGCGGAGACAGGTTTCGGCGCATCGGCGCTGCACGTCCTCGAAGCGCTGGGCGGTGGCGACGAAGCCACGCACCGGCTGCGCGCCGATGAGGTCGGCGAGAGGGCATTCGTGACGCTGAACACGCTGGCGATCGAAGTCGCGGCCGGAGCTGACGCTCGCATCCTGCCGCTGGCCGCCGGACTGCCCGACGCGCTGTTCGAGCATGACGGCCAGATCACCAAGCGCGAGATCCGCGCGCTGACGCTGTCGGCGCTTGGCCCCCGCCGCGGCGAATTGTTGTGGGACATCGGCGCCGGGTCCGGCTCGGTCGCGATCGAGTGGATGCTGGCGCATCCGTCGCTGCGCGCCATAGCCATCGAGGCGGACGCAACGCGCGCCGTGCGGATCGTCCGCAACGCCTTGGCGCTCGGCGTGCCGGGCCTGCAACTGGTCGAGGGTGCAGCGCCGGCGGGCCTCACCGGGTTGCCGATGCCCGACGCTATTTTCGTCGGCGGCGGCGGCAGCGATCCGGGCGTCATGGACGCAGCCGTCGCCGCGCTTCGCTCCGGGGGGCGGCTGGTCGCCAATGCGGTCACGCTGGAGATGGAAACGCTGTTGCTCGGCCTGCATGCCCGGCTTGGCGGCGAGCTGACGCGCATCGCTGTGTCGCGAGCTTCCGCGATCGGCTCAATGTCGGGCTGGCGGCCCGCGATGCCGGTCACCCAATGGGCGTGGACAAAGCCATGAGGGTCGCTGGGATCGGATGCCGCAAGGGCGTGGCAGCGGATGATGTGCTTGCCGCCATCGATGCTGCATTGGTGGACAATGGACTGTCCCGAGCCGCTCTCGACGCACTCGCCACAGTGCCTTTGAAGCGGGACGAGCCGGCTTTGCTTCGTGCAAGCGGCGCGCTCGGCCTTGCCTTGCTTGTCCCGTCGCAGAGCGAGATCGACGCGGCGGCGGCGCGGGCCATGACCCGTTCCGCCGCATCGCAAGCCGTCGCCGGCACACCCTCGGTGTCGGAAGTTGCAGCGCTCGCCGCCGCAGGTCCAAACGCCCGCCTGCTGGCAGCGCGGCGCATCGTCGGCAGAGTCACCTGCGCCATCGCCATCAGCGAGGATACGCCATGAGCGTTCATTTCATCGGCGCCGGTCCGGGCGCCGCCGACCTCATCACGGTGCGCGGCCGCGACATCCTCGCCCGCATGCCGGTCTGCCTCTACGCCGGCTCGATCGTGCCGAAGGAGTTGCTCGCCTGGTGCCCGCCAGGTGCTCGCATCGTCGACACTGCGCCGATGTCGCTGGACGAGATCGAGGCCGAATACGTCGCCGCGCATGCAGCGGGACACGATGTTGCGCGATTGCACTCGGGCGACCTGTCGGTTTGGAGCGCGGTTGCGGAGCAGATCCGCCGGCTCGACCGTCTCGGCATTCCCTACACGTTGACCCCCGGCGTGCCGTCGTTCGCAGCCGCCGCCGCCGCGCTCGGCCGCGAGCTGACGATCCCGGAAGTGGCGCAGAGCCTGGTACTGACACGCGTGTCCGGCCGCGCCTCGGCCATGCCGGCAGGCGAGACGCTGGCCGGCTTCGGCGCGACCGGCGCGACGCTCGCCATCCATCTCGCCATCCACGCGCTCGACCGGATCGTGGCCGAGCTGACGCCGCTCTATGGCGCCGACTGTCCGGTCGCCATTGTCGTCCGCGTCTCCTGGCCGGAGGAGCGCATCGTGCGCGGCACGCTGGCCACGATCGAGGCGGAGGCCGCGAAAGACCCGATCGATCGCACCGCGCTGATCTTCGTCGGGCCGGGCCTCGCCGCCGAAGGTTTTCGCGAGAGCGCGCTCTACGGCACCGATTACCAACGTCGGTTCCGGGGGCGTGACCCGCTATGAGCCTCGTTGACGCCATCGCCAAACTGACACTCCGATCTGGTCAACTGGAAGCCGGTCACGTCTGGCTGGTCGGCGCCGGTCCGGGCAATCTCGGCTGCCTGACGCTTGATGCGCTCTCGGCGCTCGACCAGGCGGACGCGCTCGTCCACGACGCGTTGGTTCAGCCGGAAGTCGTCGCGATCGCGGTTAAGGCCGAAAAATTCTTCGTCGGCAAGCGTGGCGGGCGGCTGTCCATTCCGCAAAGCGAGATCAACGATCTGCTGGTTCGTCTGGCGCGCGAAGGCCGCAAAGTGGTGCGCTTGAAAGGCGGGCACCCTTACGTGTTCGCGCGCGGCGGCGAGGAGGCGGTGGCGCTTGCCGGGAATAGCATTCCTTACCGCGTGATACCCGGCGTGACCTCGGCGTTCGGCGGCCTCGCCTCTGCCGGCATTCCTGTGACCATGCGTGGCACCAATGGCGCGGTGATCCTGGCCACCGGTTTCGCCGCCGATTCGGACGACCGGCCCGACTGGGCGTCGCTCGCACGCACCGGGCAGCCGATTGTCATCTACATGGGCCTGACCCATATGGCGGCGACAGTGGCCGACCTGATCGCCGGCGGCCTCTCGGACGACACGCCGGCCGCCCTGATCGAAAACGCCACCTTACCGCAGGAGCGAACGGTCGTCGCCACGCTCGGCACGCTGCACGATGCGATGCAGCGCGAGAACATCGTTTCGCCGGCTCTCATCGTGATCGGCGGCATCGTCTCGCTGCGCGAAACACTGCGGAGCGGCCAATGACCGCGCGTGGTCTCATCATCGGCGCGCCGCGCTCCGGCTCCGGAAAGACGAGCGTCACGATCGGCCTGCTGAGGGCATTCAAGCGGCGCGGCCTGCGCGTTCGCGGGGCCAAGTCCGGTCCCGACTACATCGACCCCGGCTTTCACCAGGCGGCCACCGGCCAGCTCGGTGTCAATCTCGACAGCTGGTCGATGACGCCCGATCTGTTGGACAACCTGGCAGGCACTCAGGCGAAGGACGCGGATCTGATCGTCGTCGAAAGCGCCATGGGCCTGTTCGACGGCATCGTCTCTGATCCCGGCCGGTCCGGCGCGGCGGCCGACCTCGCACGCCGCTACGGCCTCCCGACATTGCTCGTGCTCGACGTTTCCGGCCAGTCCACAACAGCCGCCGCCGTCGCCAAGGGATTTTCCGTCTACGATCCGGCTGTCGCCATCGGCGGTATCGTGCTCAATCAGGTCGCCAGCGCGCGTCACGAGCATCAGGTGCGGATCGCCATCGGGGCGCTCGGCATCCCCGTCGTCGGCGCGGTCTACCGCAATCCCGACATGGCGCTGCCCGAGCGGCATCTCGGCCTCGTGCAGGCCAGCGAACACACCGCTCTCGAAAGCTTCATCGAGCGCCTCGCCGACACGATACAGCGCTCCATTGATCTCGACGCAGCACTTGCGATCGCCAGCCCGTTCGCGCCGGCCGCCGGTTCCAATGCCCATGCCCTGCCGCCGCCCGGCCAGCGCATCGCCATCGCCAGAGACGAAGCGTTCAGCTTCGTTTACCCCCACGTGGTGCGGCACTGGCGGGAATCGGGCGCAGAACTGATGGCCTTCTCGCCGCTCGCCGACCAAGCGCCAGACATATCCTGCGATGCCTGCTGGCTGCCCGGCGGCTATCCGGAACTGCATGCCGGACGTCTGGCCGTCGCCACGCGGTTCCGCGACGGGCTCGCTCGTTTCGCCGAGACTAGGCCGGTACATGGCGAGTGCGGCGGCTACATAGTGCTCGGCACGACGCTGGAGGACGCCGCCGGCCTCACGCACGCCATGACCGGACTGCTCAGCCATCGCACCAGCTATGCCAAGCGCAAGATCAATCTGGGCTACCGCCAGGCGACCCTCTTGCGCGACAGCCCGATCGGCCGCGCCGGCGAGACGGTGCGCGGCCACGAGTTCCACTATTCGAAGACGGTCGACACGGGCTCCGATGCGCCGCTGGCCGATCTTGCCGATGGACAAGGCAAGCCTATCGGTCCGTCAGGCGCGCGACGCGGCCACGTGACCGGCACCTTTTTCCACGCCATCGCGAAGGGCTGACGCGATGTCTCGAAGCGGTCTCGATCCGCGCGATGTGCTGGCCGATGTCGTCGCCTGTGTCGGCTTCTACACGCGTATCCCGGTGCCGCGCTCCGTACCACTGCCCGCAAGCTTCGCCGCCGCGCAATGGGCAGCCCCGCTCGCCGGCCTGATCGTTGGGCTCGCGGGCGCGCTGGCGATGTGTGCCGCGCTGTGGCTCGGCCTGCCGGCGACCGTCGCTGCCGTCATCGCGCTCGCGGCGACGATGCTTGTGACGGGGGCATTGCATGAGGATGGCGCGGCCGATGTCGGCGACGGCCTCGGCGGCGGGTCGACGCGCGAGCGCAAGCTGGAAATCATGCGCGACAGCCGCGTAGGCGCTTATGGCGTCTGCGTGCTGGGCGTCAGCCTGCTGGCGCGCTGGTCGGCACTTGCGGCGCTGGCGGCAGCCGGCGGGTGGATGGTCGCGATTGCGCTGATCGCCGCCCATGCCGCGGCGCGCGCCCCGATCCCCGCCTTCATGGCGATCGTCGCGCCGGCGCGCCTGGACGGCCTTTCGGCTGGAGCCGGCCGTCCGGGCCAGGAGACATCAATCGCCGCGCTTGTGCTCGGCGCGCTGGTGCTTCTCCTCGGCGGCCCCGCATTTGCGCTGGCATCGGCCGTCGTTCTCGCCCTGTGGTTCCTCGCGCTGCGGCGTCTCGCGGAACGGCAGATCGGCGGCCAGACCGGCGACGTGCTCGGCGCGCTCGAACAGGGCGGCGAGGCGCTGATCCTCATGTCCGCCTGTGTGTTTCTCCTCTGATGGGACCATCATGACCAGATTTGCTTCACTCGACAGCTTGCGTTCCGCCTGCCAGGTCCTGCCCGACGGCGATGCCAATGCGGCGGCGGCGGCATCCGCGCGCCAGAACACGCTGACGAAGCCGCAGGGCAGCCTCGGACGGCTGGAGGATGTCGCCATATGGCTCGCCCATTGGCGCGGGCGGACAGTTCCCGCGCTCGACAAGGTTGAGATCCTGGTGTTCGCCGGCTCGCATGGTGTCACCGCGCGCGGCGTCTCCGCCTTCCCGGCCGAGGTCACTGCGCAGATGGTCGGCAATTTCGCCACCGGCGGCGCGGCGATCAACCAGTTGGCAAAGCAGGCCGGCGCGACGCTGACCGTCATCCCGCTGGACATCGACCGCCCGACCGCGGACTTCGCCGCCGCGCCGGCGATGGCCGAGGCCGATTTCCTTGTCGCAGTCGGAACCGGCTACGATGCGGTGGCTACCGACTGCGACTTGCTTTGCCTCGGCGAGATGGGCATCGGCAACACCACGGCCGCCTCCGCCATCGCGGCCGCGCTGTTCGGCGGTTCCGGCCGGGACTGGGTTGGGCGCGGCACCGGCGTCGACGACGCCGGCCTGGCGCGGAAGGCCGAAACGGTGGCCACTGCGCTGGCGCTGCACGGCACCGCGCTCGCCGATCCGCTCGAGGCGCTGCGCCGGGTCGGCGGGCGTGAACTCGCCGCCATCTTCGGCGCAACGCTTGCCGCCCGGCACTTGCGGATTCCGCTCGTCCTTGACGGCTTCGTCTGCACCGCAGCCGCTGCCCCGCTGGCGCGACTTCATGCATCGGGCCTCGCGCACACGATCGCCGGGCATACGTCGGCGGAAGCCGGCCACGCCAAATTGCTTGCCGTGATGCAGCTGAAGCCACTGCTCGACCTCGACATGCGGCTCGGTGAAGCGTCAGGGGCCTGCCTCGCCGTCAACATTCTGCGCGGCGCGCTCGCCTGCCATGCCGGCATGGCGACCTTCGCCGAAGCCGGCGTCTCGGACGGCTGACGATGCGCACGCTTCTCGTTATCGGCATTGGTTCGGGCAATCCCGAGCACATGACCATCCAGGCGATCAATGCGCTGAACGGCGCCGATGTCGTACTGATCCCCCGCAAGGGTCCCGCCAAGGACGATCTGGCGCAACTGCGCCGCAAGATCTGCGAGCGCTATCTGACCAATCCCGCGACGCGGATCGTCGAGTTCGACCTCCCGGTGCGCGACGCCGCCGACCCGTCCTATCTGGCGGGCGTCGCCGACTGGCACCACGCCATCGCCGATACTTACCGCCGCCTGCTGCTGGCCGAAACCGGCGACGACGGCGCGGTTGCGCTGCTGGTCTGGGGTGACCCGTCGCTCTACGACAGCACGCTGCGCATCGTCGACCGGCTGGCACAGTCGGCGGGGTTCGCGTTCCGGCATGAGGTGATCGCCGGAATCACCAGCGTCCAGGCGCTCGCCGCCGGCCACAAGATCGCGCTCAACACGGTTGGCAATCCGTTCCAAATCACCACCGGGCGCAAACTGAAGGAAGGGTTCCCGGACGATGTGGACACCGCCGTCGTGATGCTGGACGGAGGACTGTCGTTCGATCATCTCGATGCCCACATGTTCGACATCTACTGGGGCGCCTATCTCGGCACGGCCGACGAAATCCTGATCGCCGGCAAACTCGGCGACGTCGCGGAAGAGATCGTGCGCGTCCGGGCAGAGGCGCGGGAAACTCATGGCTGGATCATGGACACCTATCTCCTTCGAAGGAGGTAAGACGATAACTATGAGCACCGTCGCGATCCGCGCCATCTAAGTGGCCTGCTGCCGGTTTTTCGGACACCAGGTTAAGCTAACATAGCTTGCTCCTCGAACTCGACGGGGCTGAGATAGCCCAGTGTCGAGTGCCTTCGCCGAGGGTTGTAGAAGCGTTCGATGTAATCGAACACATCGACCCTGGCGTCGTCTCTCGTCCTGTAGGCTGGTCTCGTAGCGAACCGTCAAGCGGCAGCAGCCGATGGCTTTACACGCCCGCCGTTCGCTCATCCCGAAGGCATCCTTCAGGCGGGCGACAGCTTGCCCTCATCGATGGACAGTCCGACGTCCCCGTCGAACAGGCTCTCCCAGCTCTTGGTGATCCTCATTTCCCGTCGGCAAACGTCGCCGACCTCGTTCTTCACCTCAATCGTCCATTCCACCGCCATCGCTCCCTCTCCGAACAAAGCGATACTGATGGACTGCACTGACCTAACAACCGGTGTCCGCCCCTAGAGAAATTACCGGTCTCTTTCAAATTTGACGGTCACTCTGGGTATGCTGAGAGGCCGGCCAAAACGCCGCTTTTTTGCCAACTCGCCCGTTTGGCCCCAGTGCATTATTCGGACACGGATTCACGGTAGCGGCGTAACGATCACGGGCGAGCGGTCAGTTGGAGCGGCATGAGGCCATCAGCGTTGAGTTCAATGCTGTCTGATCAGACATAATCTCCAGTGAGGTTGATCCGGTCCCAACCCAAAGGAGAAGGCTGCGAAAGCAGCTCGGGATCGAGCGTCATTCCGCATTTTCGCAATTCGCCCACTGCGCGGTCGAGATAGCGGCAATTGAACAGGATGATCGCGGCGGTAACGAGATTGAGGGCCGCCGCCCGCATCTGCTGATTTTCGAGGCCACGATCCCGGAAGCGTCCCAGCCGATGGAAAGCAACCGCGCGCCCCAGGCTGTTGCGGGCTTTTCCTTTGTCGAGTTCGCCGGTGACGAGTTGGCGGAGCGCAGGGTCCTGGAACCATCTCAATGTAAATAGCGTGCGTTCGATACGACCAACCTCGCGCAGTGCGGCGGCAAGGCTATTCTGTTGCCGGTATGCGGAGAGCTTTTTAAGGATCAGCGATGGCGTGATGGTTGACTTGGCTTGAATGACCGCACGGGGTGGGTTTTTTTGCCGTCCGTTTCACCGATAGAATCGCCAGGGTCGACGTCGCCGGCTTCATTTCCTTTCACGGGCGTTCGGAGACTTGACGACTGCAACGAGGCTCATCGAATTGCCGAAGCCCCATCCTGTGGAGGAAATTCGTGGTCATAGAAGTGGCGATGCTAGGCTGCATTCGACGTTCGCATTGGCGCATTTCTCTTCGGTGACCAAGCGCCGGCCAGGAAAGCGGTCGTTTGCCTAGTCTTCAGGAACGATGGCTTTGCGACCGGAACCGGGCGTTTGATGTTCCGCCTCTCGCAGCAGGCCCTCGAGGCGGGTCGCCCATTCCTTGTTGCCGTCTCTGAACGGACCAAGCGCATCGCCGGCAGGCTCCGGGAGATCGCCTGCAGCGGCGGCGAAGCGGCGAGCCTTCTGACTATGTCCCAAGGCCGTGTGGCAGCACGCCTGAATGCGAAGCAGAGCCGGCCAGTCAGGCCGCGCCTTTAGCGCCGTACGCCCCGTGTCGAGTGCGCCCTCGACGTCGCCCGAAAAGAACAGCGCAAGCATCAAGAGACTGAACCAGACCGCATTCTGCGGATCATGGGGGTTGAGCTCGAGGCCGCTAGCCAGCGGCTTTCGCGCGCCGGCCGCATCGCCTACGAAAAGACGGGCCATGCCGAGGACGAGATACCCCAAGGCGAAGCTCGGACCAAGTTCGATGGACCGTTCCGCTGCGAGGATCGCTTGGTCAGCCCTGCCTGTGTAGGCCGACATGATCGCCAACGCATAGTGCGCATACGGATTCCGAGCGTCGAGATATATCGCCCGCAGGGCCGCATCGAGTCCTTCCTTCCCGTCTGCAGCAGGATTTTCCGTCCAGCCATAAGCGATGAGGCCTGCGTTGACCCGCGCCCGCCAGATCTGGGCCTCTGGAAGCATGGGATCGAGCTCCGCGGCCTCTCGGAAGAACCGCCGTGCGAGAAGGTGGGTTGGCTGCGTTACCTTGTGAAAATTGAATGTGCCTTGCCGTACAAAGTCCCAGGCGGTCACGTTGCCGGTGTGCGGAGCAACCTGAAGTCCATGCTGCAACAGCAGCTCGGGCTCGACCGCCGCTGCGATCCGCTCGGCGATGGCGTCCTGCACCGCAAATACCTCGGCTACCTGAAGATCGTAATGTTCGGACCAGACGGTGGCGCCCTTCATCGCGTCTGCGAGGTGCACCGATATCCGAATCCGATCGCCGGCACGCCGGATCGCTCCATCCACCAGAAAATCGACGCCAAGCTCGAGCGCGATAGATTTCGGATCCCTCGGGCGATTCCTCATTGCGAAACTCGCCCCACGCGACGCGACGCGGAACCATCGGAACCGAGCGAGCGCCATGATCAGGTCGTCGGCGATACCGTCGGCCAGATATTCTCTCTCGGCATCGCCGCCGAGGTTCTCGAAAGGCAGCACTGCAATCGCGGGGTTGGATCTTGCCTCCGCATGTACTCCGCTACCAGGTCCGTCGGTCCGGCTCTCCACCGGACCAGAAAATCTATATCCGACCCGTGGGACCGTGACGATCCAGTCGCCACCGTCTGATGCCGGGCCGAGCAGCTTGCGAAGGGCAGCAATCTGAACGGAAAGATTACTCTCCTCGACGGCTAGGCCCGGCCAAGCAGCATCCATTAGCGCCGACTTGGTGACGACACGCCCATCTGCCGCGACCAGAACTGCAAGCAGCGAAGCGCCCCGGGCGCCGATGGTGATTTGTCGATTGTCACGGAGAAGGCAACCGTTCTCGGCAAAGAACTCGAAGGGGCCGAATACAAGGTGCTGGGTGCTCATGATTAAGAATGATACGCCCGATTTCGCAGTTTTCGGAATTTTTCGGCCTCGTTTCAGGACTTGCGCCGGCTTCGCGCGCAGATTCATCTCCAAGCAGCAGTTGAGGTGGTGGGAGCGATGAAAAACGAGGCAATGCAACTGAAAGGTGCTCATGCACTGACCGCGAAAATCGTCCGCGGGAGTGACAGCTATGTCGCCGAGCAGGGATCTGTCTATCGCTCGGGAGTCTCGGCGGAGAGCGTCGGATCCAGCATGCTGTGGCTCGGGATGATCTCCCTACCCGCAGGGAGACGAACTAGCGCCCATCGACATCAGGGGCACGAGACGGCCCTTCTTATGACCGCTGGCAAAGAGATCGAAATCTGGTCGGGGGCCGAGCTCGAACGGTGCGAAAAGGTTCTCCCCGGCGACTACCTGTTCATTCCGGCCGGGGTTCCCCACGTGGCCGTCAATCGCAGCGCGGAAAACGCCGAGTTCCTCGGTGCCCGCAACGACCCCGCAGCGAATGAGAGCGTCGTGCTGATGCCGGAGCTCGACGATATCGTGCCCTAACATAACTTAGCCTGGAGGTGCGCTATGGCCATCATCGAACAACGTCTGGCTGCGATGGGCCTGGAACTGCCCGAGCCTCTGAAAGTCCGCGAGGGGCTGCGGATGCCTTTCGCCTGGGTGCGGGTGCGCGGCACCCGCGCCTACATCTCCGGTCACGTCGCGTGCAACCGAGATGGGACATTGGCAAAACCCCTCGGCAAGGTCGGGACCGAGGTTTCGCCAGAGCAGGGTTACGCGTCAGCGCGGCTCGTTGCCCTGGCTCATCTCGCGA
Source organism: Mesorhizobium sp. (assembly GCF_024710845.1). Taxonomy (GTDB): domain Bacteria; phylum Pseudomonadota; class Alphaproteobacteria; order Rhizobiales; family Rhizobiaceae; genus Mesorhizobium_A. The sequence goes on along the minus strand of NZ_JANJTZ010000027.1, from coordinate 2,934 downwards.
GCCTCAAACGGGCTGTCGGAAACCTCGATCGGGTTACGGCTTGGCTGCGCGTCTTCGCGACGGTGAATGTTGCTCCGGGTTTCAATGAGACGCCGCTGGTCACAAACGGTTATTCCGATTTGATATTGGAGCTGTACGGGCCTGACACTGGCGCCCACGCCCGCTCGTCCATCGGTATGGCCATCCCTTTGAATGCGCCCGTAAACTGCGAAGCGGAAGTGGAAATTGACGGGTGACCGGGTAGGGTCGAACCTTGCCGATCAGGCAGCGGCGAAAAGCCTACCGTGAATCGGTGTCCCAATAATGCACAGGGGCCCAATAGCAGACAATAGTGGCCTTCCTCTTCAGGCCTTGTTTCGTGGTCTGACCGAGGAGGGTCGGAACGTGGTCATGGTTATTCATGAGCGCGACCTCGCCAGTTACTTCACCGATACGATCGAGCTGGCCGATGGCCGGTTGGTCTCGCCTACCGGACAGGGAGCGCGGCGATGACGCTTGCGCCGCGCTGGCGCAAGCTGATCGGCGATTTCAACGCAACCCGTGGCCGCATCGCCCTCATGCTTGCCGCGCTCGTCATCGGCATGTTTACCATCACCACTATAGCAGGTTCCTATGCCTTCCTCAGCCGGGTGATCGCGCGGAACTACCTGGATACCAATCCGGCCTCGGCCCTGATCGATGTCGGAGAGGTGACGCCGGAGATCCTGGCGGCCATCGCGGCCGATCCCGACATTGCCGCGGCAGAGCCGGCCTCCATTGTCGTCGCGCGATCAAGGGCTGGCGAAGGCGCCTGGCATCGCACTCTGCTGTTCATAGTCCCCGACTTCTCCAGTTCCAGCATCGGCCAGACCTTTCCCGAGGATGGGAGCATTCCGCCCGCCGACGGCACGGTCCTGGTGGAACGCGAGGCCATGGGCTTTCTCGGGGCAGTCATCGGCGATGATATCTCCATCCAGACCAGCGGCGGCACCACACTCGAGCTGCCCGTCGCCGCCTACATCTACCTGACCTCGCGGACGGCAGCGCAGCTCGGCCTGCCGCTCGCCCCCGAGCTGGTCAAGGTGATCGTTCGGGATGCCGACCTTGGTCAGTCCCATGTCGATGCCGTTGTCGGTGGCGTGGCCCGCGGCCAGGGTCCGCACGAGCTGCATCCGCGTCATGGAACGCAGCGTGTCTCGCAGCCCGTCCGGCGCACTAACGATCGTGGTCTGGATCCCGTGAGGACGCGCAGGGACTCGACCATTCCGTCGCGGCTTCTCGGCGTCACGGTTCGCCTCCCGGCAAAGGCAGCGTGGGCGGCGTTCTGAGCATCGAGATCGTCGTTCTTGCCGCGCCGGCGGCGATCATGCTTGTCGGGTGTCGTTACCTCCAGCACTTCAACGCCGGCGGCTTGCATGAAGCGCAGAAGGCCCGCGCAATAGCTGCCTGTCGATTCGACGCCGATGCGCCGGAGGTCCCCGAATGATCGCATCCAGGAAAGCATCTGGCGATATCTCTGGCGAGTGGTGGCGAAGCAGCTGGTTCCCAGGACATGATCCTGTTCATCGACGACCGCCGCGACGTGTAGATCCTTATGCGTGTCCACACCACCGACGACGTGACGCGTGCTTCCTTCGATGCTATCCATTCCCAGCCTCCAGCTTGGACCGTTGACATACGGCTTTGCCGAGACCGAGTGCGCGGACAGGACAGTCACGAGATCATGAGGTCAGGCCCTCCACGGGTCACAGGCATCGGCGAGGCAAAGCCTCACCTCAAGGCGTTCCCGGGCGGCCGACAGGTCCAGGGAAAGACACGACTGGTCGATCGGAATGCGGGTCAAGCACACCGGGCACCCCTTCGGCGCCAGCATACCAGCCGGTCTATCGCTGTGAGAGTAAGGCCGCCCAGGAACTGGCCGTGATCTTCTGACTATTTGAATGCACAACGACGCGGCCGGTGGGCTTTCTGCGTTTTATGGGATGGCCCGCCCCTCCTGAGAAGCATCGGCTAGGATGCCAGTGCTGGAGAAGAAAGGAGCGAGCCATGAACATTGCTATCCTCGGAATCGATCTGGGCAAGAACCTGTGCAGCGTGGTTGGCGTCGACGAAGCTGGCGCTGTCGTGCTGCGCCGGCGCATGCGTCATCAGACCATCGTGCAGTATGCGTCGGGCCTGCCGCGTTGCGTTATGGCGATGGAGGCGTGCTGCGGTGCGCAGCATCTCGGACGCATTCTCCAGGCGCAGGGCCACGAGATCCGGCTGATGTCACCAGAGTATGTGCGGCTCTATGTGAAGGCTCAGAAGAACGACGATCGGACGCGGAGGCGATCACCGAGGCGGCCTCGCGCCCGACGATGCGGTTCGTGGAGCTGAAGAGCCAGGACCAGCTCGACCTGCAGACACTGCACCGGGTGCGGTCGCGACTGGTGAACGCGCGCAAGACACTGATTAACCAGTTGCGGGCGATCCTGCTGGAGCGCGGCCACGTTATCGCCAAGGGGCCACAACGGCTCGACCGGGCACTCGACGAGATGCTGGCTGGCGACGATCTGGAGAACATCACCGGCCGGATGCGTGCGCTGCTCATCGAGATGCGTAACGAGTGGCGGGAGCTCGATCAACGAATCGAGGCGCTGAATGCCGAGTTCAAGGATCATGTTCGCGCTCACGAGGCGGCTCGGCGCCTGATCGCAATCCCCGGCATCGGCGTGCTCAACGCCACCGCGCTCACGGCCGCGATCGGCGACGGCAGCGCCTTCGTGTCAAGCGACTCCGGGAACTGACCCCCTTGGCGACATGAAGAACTGACCCCCTCATTGGTGGACGTTTTCAGTTTGCTGTTCGTGCGCCGTGGCGGCCGTATGAACAAGGCCCGCACCGCGCGTTTAGCGCCGGCGATATGGTTAGCCCCGGATGGGGTTTACGGTGCACGGGTGGGGCAGCCCATAAAAG
>NZ_JANJTZ010000020.1 GCF_024710845.1 Mesorhizobium sp. | reverse complement strand
GGCGCGCTCCGAGACTCCCACGGCCCCCCGGCCCGCTGCCGTCGCGCGCTCCTCCTCGACGCGGAGAGGCGGCGACGGCAGCGGGCCGGTGGAATGTTGCTGTTGGCTAAGCCGCCTTCTTCGCTTCGCCCTTGTAGGGGTTGAAGCGCTGGTAGAAGGTTTCGCCCTTGTCGGCCATGTCGACGAGAAGCTTCGGCGCCTTGAACTGCTTGCCGTACTGCTTCTGCAGATCCTTGGCGAGCTTGACAAAGGCCTTCGCCCCCATGCCGTCGATGTAGGACAGCGCCCCGCCGATATAGGGGGCGAAGCCGAACGCCAGGATCGAGCCGACGTCGGCCTCCCGCGGGTCGACGACGATCCCTTCCTCCATCACACGGGCGGCTTCCAGCGCGATCGTCACGAGGAAGCGCTGCTTCAGCACCTCGACGTCGATCTTGTCCGGGTCCTGCTGCTTGTAGAGGTCCTTGAGGCCGGGCCAGAGCTTCTTCTTCGCGGGCTTCGCCGGATAGTCGTAGAAGCCCTTGCCGTTCTTGCGGCCGAAGCGGCCGTGCGTGTCGACCATCGTGTTGATCAGCGCGAACTGGTTCTGGTCGACGGCCTTTTCGCCGAGGTCCCGCGCAGTCTGCTTCATGATCTTCTGGGCGAGGTCGATCGCGGTCTCGTCGGTCAGCGCGAGCGGGCCGACTGGCATGCCGGCCATCTTGGCCGCGTTCTCGATCATCGCCGGCGGTACGCCCTCGATCAGCATCTGATAGGCTTCCGACATGTAGCGCAGCACGCAGCGGTTGACGTAGAAGCCGCGTGTGTCGTTGACGACGATCGGCGTCTTCTTGATGGCGCGGACATAGTCGATCGCCATGGCGACGGCCTTGTCGCCCGTCTTCTTGCCGAGGATGATCTCGACCAGCATCATCTTGTCGACGGGCGAGAAGAAGTGGATGCCGACGAAATTCTTCGGCCGCTTGGAGTTGAGCGCCAGCGAGGTGATCGGGATCGTCGAGGTGTTGGACGCGAAGATCGCATCCTTCGACAGGACGGCTTCCGCCTTCTCGGTCACGCTCTTCTTGATCTCAGAGTCCTCGAACACGGCCTCCACGATCATGTCACAGCCGTCAAGCTGCGCGTAATCATCCGTGGCGGTGATGAGCGACAGGAGCTGCTCCTTCTTCTCGGGCGTGGCGCGGCCCTTCTTGATCAGCCCGTCCATCAGCCCGGCCGAATGCGCCTTGCCCTTCTCGGCCGCGGGAACGTCGCGGTCGATGAGCACAACCGGAATGCCCGCCTGCGCGGTGACATAAGCGATGCCGGCGCCCATGAATCCGGCGCCGAGCACGCCGATCTTCTTGAACTTCGTCTCAGGCACGCCTTCGGGACGGCGCGCGCCCTTGTTGAGCTCCTGCAGCGACACGAACAGCGAGCGGATCATCATCGCCGCCTCTGTGGTCTGCATGACCTCGGTGAAGTAGCGCTGCTCGATCCTGAGCGCCGTGTCGAAGGGCACGAGCAGCCCCTCATAGACGCATTTCAGGATCGCCGACGCCGCTGGATAGTTGCCGTAGGTCTCGCGGCGCAGGATAGCGATAGCCGGCGGCCAGAGGTTGGCGCCGGCCGCCGAATAGACCGGGCCCCCGGGCAGCTTGAAGCCCTTCTCGTCCCACGGCTGCACCGGCTTCAGCCCGCCCTTGATCAGGTCCTTGGCGGCGTCGATCAGCTTGTCGGCCGGAGCGACCGCCGTGATCAGGTTCATCGACTTGGCCTTGGCGGGCGACAGGTTCTGGCCCGAGGTCAGCATCTGAAGCGCGGCCTGCGTGTCCGCAAGCCGCGGCACGCGCTGGGTGCCGCCGGCGCCCGGGAACAGGCCGACCTTGATCTCCGGCAGGGCCATCTTGACCTTGTCCGAGTCAGCGGCGACGCGGGCGTGGCAGGACAACGACAGTTCGAACGCGCCGCCCATGCAGGTGCCGTTGATCGCCGAGACCCACGCCTTGCCGCAGGTCTCGAGCTTGCGGAACAGCTTGCTCATGTAGCCGGCATTGTCGAACAGGTCCTTCGTCGCCTTGTCCGCGTCCTTCAGCTTCTCCTTGGCGAAGACGCCCAGCATGCGCTGCAGCATGGTGAGATCGGCGCCGCCCGAGAAGCTGTCCTTACCGGAGGTAACGACCGCGCCCTTGATCGCCGCATCGCCCGCGACCTGATCGACGATCTTGTCGAGCTCGCGCATCACCTCCTCGGTGAATACGTTCATCGAACGTCCGGGCATGTCCCAGGTGACGAGTGCGATGCCGTCGGAGTCGGTTTCGACCTTGAAGTTGTTGTAGTTAGCCATTTTTCGTTCTCCTCGGGTCGAAATCAGACGCGTTCGATGATCGTCGCGGTGCCCATGCCGGCGCCGATGCACAGCGTGATGAGCGCCGTGTTGAGGTCGCGGCGCTCGAGTTCGTCGAGTACGGTGCCGAAGATCATCGCGCCGGTGGCGCCGAGCGGATGACCCATCGCGATCGCGCCGCCATTGACGTTCATCTTCGCGTGGTCGACCTCGAAGGCCTGCATGAATCGCAGCACGACCGAGGCGAAGGCCTCGTTGAGCTCGAACAGATCGATGTCCTCGATCTTCATCTTCGCCCGCTTGAGCAGCTTTTCCGTCACGTCGACCGGACCCGTCAGCATGATCGCCGGCTCCGAGCCGATGTTGGTGAAGGCGCGGATGCGTGCGCGAGGCTTCAGATCCATCGACTTGCCGCCCTTCTTCGAACCGAGCAGCACGGCCGCGGCGCCGTCGACGATGCCGGACGAGTTGCCGGCGTGGTGGACGTGGTTGACTTCCTCCAGTTCCGGATAGCGCTGGATGGCAACCGCATCGAATCCGCCCATCTCGCCGGGGATGGTGAATGACGGATTGAGCGAAGCGAGCGACTGCATGTCGGTCGAGGGACGCATGTGCTCGTCATGGTCGAGGATGGTCAGGCCGTTCTGGTCCTTGATCGGCACGACCGAGTTCTTGAAGTAGCCCTTTTCCCAGGCCTTCGCCGCGCGCTTCTGGCTCTCGACCGCATAGGCGTCGACGTCGTCGCGGGAGAAGCCGTATTTCGTCGCGATCACGTCGGCCGAGACACCCTGCGGCACGAAGTAGGACGGCAGGCCGATAGACGGGTCCATGAACCAGGCGCCGCCCGACATGCCCATGCCGACGCGCGACATCGATTCGACGCCGCCCGATATGACGATCTCGTCCTGGCCGGCCGCGATCTTCGCCGCGCCGAGATTGATGGCGTCGAGCCCCGAGGCGCAGAAGCGCGAGAGCTGGATGCCTGGTGCCTTGGTGTCGTAGCCGGCCTCGAAGGTCGCTGCACGCGGGATGACGGAGCCCGCCTCGCCGACCGGGTCGACGCAGCCGAAGATGATGTCGTCGACCGTGCCCGTGTCGAGCTCGTTGCGGTCGCGCACGGCTTCCAGAACTTTGGCCGCCAGACGCACCGCCGGCACCTCGTGCAGGGAGCCGTCCTTCTTGCCGCGCCCGCGAGGGGTGCGGACGGCGTCGTAGACATAAACCTCAGCCATTTCCTTGCTCCAGTTTTCTCATTGCGCCGCACCGGGCGGCGGCAGGCATTGCATCGGCTGGCGGATCAGGCGGCCGGCTCGACGGTAATCTCGGTCTTCACCGAATTGGCGATGAAACAGGCCTCGTGCGCCTGGTGGTGGATCGCGTCGAGGTCGCCGGCGTCGCCGGATATCTCGACCTTCGGGCGCAGCGTCACCTTCGTGATCCAGGTTCGCCCGTCGGCGGTCTTTTCGAGAAGGCCCTCGGCATTGTCCTCGTAGGACAGGACCTCAACCTTCGCGCGTCGGGCGAAATCCAGAAACCACAGCATGTGGCAGGAGGCGATCGAGGCGACGAACATCTCTTCCGGATCGACACCGACCGGGTTGGAGAAAGGTTCGCGCACGATCGTCGGCGAAGGCGATGCCATCACGGTGGTGCCGCCGTCGAAGGCGATCTCATGCACCCGCGAATAGCGGCCGAGGGTGAAGTGGTCGCCCTCGTCCGGGCTCCAGCGTAACGTCGCGACGTGCTTCGACATGCAGACCTCACAGGCTCCGGGCGATCAGAACCTTCATTATCTCGTTGGTGCCGCCATAGATACGCTGCACGCGGGCGTCGCGATACATGCGGGCGATCGGATACTCGTTCATGTAGCCGTAACCGCCGAACAGCTGCAGGCACTGATCGACGACCTTGCCCTGAAGATCGGACAGCCAGTATTTCGCCATCGAGGCCGTCACAGGGTCCAGGCCGCCATTGATGTGGCGGTCGACGCAGTTGTTGTAGAAAACGCGGCCGACAGTGGCTTCCGTCTTGAGTTCCGCCAGCTTGAACTGGGTATTCTGGAACTCCAGGATCGACTTGCCGAAGGCCTTGCGCTCCTTGACATAGTCGATCGTCAGCGCCAGCGCCCGCTCGATCACCGCGATCGCGGTCGTGCCGATCTGCAGCCGCTCCTGGGGCAATTGCTGCATCAGCTGGACGAAACCCTGCCCTTCCTCGTGGCCGAGCAGGTTGGCGGTCGGCACGCGGACATCGTTGAAGAACAGTTCCGACGTGTCGTTGGACTTGAGACCGATCTTGTCGAGGTTGCGGCCACGCTCGAAACCCTCGACCTCGTCGGTTTCGACAACGATCAAAGAGGTGCCCTTGGCGCCCTTGGACGGATCGGTCTTGGTAACGACGATGATCAGGTTCGCCAACTGGCCGTTGGTGATGAAGGTCTTCGAGCCGTTGATCCGGTACTGGTTGCCGTCCTTGTCCGCCCGCGTCTTGACGCCCTGCAGGTCGGAGCCGGCGCCCGGTTCGGTCATCGCGATGGCGCCGATCAGCTCGCCGGTCGCCATCCTCGGCAGCCAGCGCTTCTTCTGCTCCTCGGAGCCGTAGTGGAGGATGTAGGGCGCGACGATCGAGTTGTGCAGCGCGATGCCGAAACCGTCGACGCCGACATGACTGATCGCCTCGATGATTGCGCTCTCATGCGCGAAGGTTCCGCCGGAGCCGCCGTATTCCTCGGGCATCGACGCACAGAGCAGTCCGGCTTCGCCCGCTTTCGTCCAGCTCTTGCGGTCGAAGATCTCTGCCTTCTCGAACTCGTCGTAGCGCGGCGCGATCTCCTCGGAAAGGAAGCGCGCCGCCATGTCGTAGAGCATGGCGACGTCGTCGGTCGCCCAACGCGGCTTGGGAAGGTCCAGAACGGTTGCGGGATCTGCGGCCACTGCGTTTCCTCCAGGCAGACGGTTTATAGTTCAAGCTTGAACAAAAGCAAGCGGCACGATCCGCCTAGAACGCCTCCGCCGGCAGCTTCATCAACGTCTCGGAGCCGGTCGAGATGCGGGCAAGGTGGGCGGACGTCTCGGGCATGACGCGCTCCATGAAGTAACGGCCCGTGACGAGCTTCGTCTCGTAGAACGATGCTGCGCCATTGGCGCCTTCGGCAAGCTTCGCCTGCGCGGTCTTCGCCATCTGGCCCCACATGTAGCCGAGCGCGACGAGGCCGAAGAGATGCATGTAGTCGGTCGAGGCGGCGCCCGCATTGTCGGGGTTGGACATGCCGTTCTGCACCAGCCACATGGTCGCGGCCTGAAGGTCGTTCAGGCCCTTCTTCAACGCCTTGGTGTAGGGCGCCATCTTCTCGTCGGAGCGGTTCGTCTCGCAGAACTCGCCGACCTCCTTGAAAAAGGCCTGGACTGCGCGGCCACCATTGAGGCCGAGCTTGCGGCCGACGAGATCGAGCGCCTGGATGCCGTTGGCGCCTTCATAGATCATGGCGATGCGCGCATCGCGCACGAACTGGCTCATGCCGTGCTCTTCGATATAGCCGTGACCGCCGAAGACCTGCTGCGCCATCACGGCGTGGTCGAAGCCCTTGTCGGTCAGCACGCCCTTGATGATCGGCGTCATCAGGCCGAGATGGTCGTCGGCCGCCTGGCGGTCCGCATCATCTCCGGAACGGTGCGCCACGTCGGACTTGAGCGCCGTCCAGAGGATCAGCGCGCGGCCGGCCTCGTTGAACGACTTCATCGTCAGCAGGTTACGGCGAATGTCGGGGTGGACGATGATCGGGTCGGCCTTCTTGTCCTTGGCCTTGGCGCCCGTCAGCGAGCGGCCCTGGATGCGCTCCTTCGCGTAGGCGACGGCGTTCTGGTAGGCGATCTCGGAGACAGACAGACCCTGGAGGCCGACGCCGAGACGCGCCTCGTTCATCATTACGAACATCGCCTTGAGGCCGCCGTTCGCCTCGCCGATCAGGAAGCCCTTGGCCCCGTCATAGTTCATGACGCAGGTCGAGTTGCCGTGGATGCCCATCTTCTCCTCGATCGAGCCGCACGAAACCGAGTTGCGGTCGCCGATCGAACCATCCGTGCCGAGGTTGAACTTGGGGACGATGAAGAGCGAGATGCCTTTCACGCCCTCCGGCGCACCCTCGATGCGGGCGAGTACCAGATGGATGATGTTCTCCGCCATGTCGTGCTCGCCGGCCGAGATGAAGATCTTCTGTCCGGAGATGGCATAGGAGCCGTCGCCGTTCGGAACGGCCTTGGTGCGCAGCAGACCGAGGTCCGTACCGCAGTGCGGCTCCGTCAGGTTCATCGTGCCGGTCCAGATGCCTTCGGCCATCTTGGGCACATAGGTCTGCTTCTGCTCCTCCGAGCCGTGGGCAAGGATGGCGGCGATCGCGCCCTGGGTCAGGCCCGGATACATCATCAGCGCCATGTTGGCGGACGACATGTATTCGCCGACGGCCGAGTGCACTGTGTAAGGCAGCCCCTGCCCGCCATATTCGGCCGGGATGGCGAGGCTGAGCCAGCCGCCCTCGCGATAGGCGTCGAACCCCTCCTTGAAGCCTTTCGGCGTCGTGACGGAACCGTCGTCGTGGCGGGTGCAGCCTTCTTCGTCGCCGACGCGATTGAGCGGATGCATCACGTTCTCTGCGAGCTTCGCCCCTTCGGCAAGAATCGCCTCGAGAACGTCCGACGTGGCGTCGGAGAAGCCCGGCAGGTTGGAATACCGCTCGTAGCCGAGCACGTCGTTCAACACAAAAAGCGTATCCTGAACCGGCGCGCGGTAAGTCGGCATGAAATCCTCCAATGACAGATCAGCGTCCCACCGGGCGAGCGAGCCGAATGGCGGGATCTCTTGTTGGCGTCGCTATAGCAAATATTGACGTTTGCGTAAACGTCAATATTTGCCCGCGCACGCAAAATCGAACGGCCGCCCCGAAGGACGGCCGTGAGAGTAGTCCGCTGAACTGAAGGAAGGAAGGGTCAGCCGTTGGCGGCGACCGGCTGGCGGTTGGCCAACGTATTGCGCGCGGTGTCGATCACTTTCGTCAGATCGTCGATCGCCTCGTCCAGCTCCTGACGCTGCTTGATCAGCCGGCCCATCTGCTTCTCGGACTTGTCGAGCACGACCTTGAGCTGCTTGGCGTTGGTGCCCTTCGGATCGTAGAGGTCGATCATCTGCTTCACGTCGCGCAGTGTGAAGCCGACCTTGCGGCCAAGCAGGATCAGGCGAAGGCGAGCCCGGTCCCGGCGCGTATAGAGACGCGTCGTGCCTTCACGCTTGGGATTGAGGAGACCCTTGTCTTCATAGAAGCGCAAGGTGCGCAGCGTGACGCCGAACTCCTTGGCCATGTCGCCGATGCGGGCGAGATCGTCGCCCTGCTCGGAAGACGCCCGGGTGGGAACAGTTTCAAACGCATTCGCGGCGGGATCACCCGCCAGGACCAGTTTCATCATTGTTCTTGTGTCCGTTGCTCGCAGTGCGGCGGGCGACTTCGCCATGCGACGCACAGAGGTATTTCGCCGCGGCCGGCGAATCACACTCAGATTGACGATAAAGTTCAAGAGCGCGTCAAATGTGGCGTTCTTACGTTTACGTAAAGCATATACCGACGGTTCGCCGGCCAATCAAGTGACGCAATGACGCATCGCCCATGCGCCTGGCGCAGACCTCGCATGCAATTTGGTAATTTTGGTTAACGCGTTGTTTACCATCTCCAGAGGAATGTGCGCTCACCGGAACACAGTGGTTATCCTGTCTCGCGTGTTCACCGTCAACCGGACCGGCGGAATCGACCGCGCCGAGGCCAGCTTCGCACAGGCCTTAGTCGTTAACGAATCCGCAAGGAGCCTTCATCGGGGCGTCGGCGGCAACGTCGGCAGAGGTTGAAAACAGGCGCGACCATGAGCAGCAAACGGTCCTATCTCGAGTCCCTGAACGCCGGTCGGCAGAGGCGCACCAGTTCGACGATCGAGGAGATCGGGCGCACACTCGACGCAATCGGAGCGCGCCTAGAGCGGTCGAAGGACGATCCCAGGCCGCAGTTGCGCGCCGCCGATCCCAACGCGCCCGAGCGGGCGGGCTACCGGCCTCCCTACCAGGACGACCTGCTTGCCCGCGGCCGTTCCGCACAATATCGCCCGGGAATCGAGACCTCGATGCAGGATCTCGCCCGTTCCGTGGAGAACAGCCGGCGCCAGGAAGAGGGCGTCGCCTCGATTTCCAGGATCGCCTCGGAACTGCAGGGCGTGCGCGAGGAATTGCGTCAACAGATCTCGAGCGGCCTTCACCGCGAATTCGAGGCGCTGCGGGCAGACATCGAGCGCACCTACACGACCGCGAATGCCGGCCTCCAGGGCGTCGACCTGACTGCCGAGCTCGAGCGCCTGTCCGACGCGATCGGCGCATTGGCTGCGCGCAGCGACGATCGCGGTATCGGCATGCTCCGGGCCGAGTTCGACCAGGTGCGGGAGACGATGGAGCGGCTGGCGCGGGAAGAGTCCGTGCACGCCGTGGAGCGCCGCTGGGACGAGTTCGACCGCCGCTTCGACGCTTTCGAGGAACGTGTCTCCGCGGGCGGCCCGATGCATGGGGCGGATCCGGCCATCGAGGCGCTGACGGCGCGGCTGGAACAGATCAGCGAGGCGGTCAACAACCTGCCCGAATCGCTGTCGCTGCGCACGATGGAAGACAAGGTTCGCACGCTGGCCGGCGCTGTCGAACAGTTCGCTCGCCAGCAGCACGGGGCGGGTCCGGACTCGTTTTCGCTGATCGAGGAGCGTCTCGACGAGATTTCGCGCGCGATCGTGGCATCGTCCCTCAATGTTCAGGCGCAGGTTCCCCAGATCGAGCAGTTCGAGCGGATCGAGGCGCGCATCGCGTCGCTCGCCCGGCAGATTGAAGAACTGAACGACGACCGGCCGAGCGGCGAGATCATCGACCGTATCAACACGCTGTCGCTGCGCGTCGACGAGATGGCGCGTCGCGTTGCCATGCCCGACGCCGCGCTGGAGCAGCTCGCCCGCCAGGTCGCCTCGATCGCCGACAAGGTCGATGCCGGCTTCGCGCCGCAGGACGCCGAAAATGTTGTGCGCGGACTCGAGGGCCGTTTCTCCTCGCTCTCCGACATGCTGCAGACGCAGAACGAAGCAACGAAGCGCGGCCAGACGATCTTCCGCGAACTCGAGAGCCGCCTGGAAGATCTCGCCGCGCGGTTCGACCAACCGCAGGGCGCCGCGTTCATGGACGCGATCGACGCGCGCTTCGAAGAGCTGTCGCGCCGGTTTGACCAGTCGGTCGCGCCGCAGGACCGGGCTGCGATCAGCGGCCTGGAAGCGCGTCTCGAAGACATCTCCGCCCGGCTGGAGAAATCCTCGCGCGATGTGGCGGGCATCGATCCCGGCCTGATCCGCAGCCTCGAAAGCCAGGTTGCCAGCCTGTCGGACCATTTGCGTGCACCGCGCACCTCCCTGCCGGAATTCGAGGACATCGGACCGCGTCTCGAACAGATCGAGCAGTCGATTGCGGGAAGCCGCGATGCGATCCTCGAGTCCGCCCGCATGGTCGCCGAGAATACGATCCGCCAGATCGCGGGCACCAATATGGATGCGCCAGCGGTCCAAGCGCTGTCACAGGATCTGCGAGCGCTCGACACTCTGACGCGCCGCTCGGACGAGCGAAATACCCGCACCTTCGAGGCGATCCACGACACGCTGCTGAAGATCGTCGACCGCCTCGGCACACTCGAGTCCGGCAAGGGTGCGCCGACGCCGCGCATCTTCAAGTCGGTGGCGGAAACGCCTTCGCTCGAGCCGGCCGACAATCTCGATCCGATGTATCCGGTCGATGCGCCCCTGCCCCCGAAACGGACGCCGGCCGAAGCCGCTGCCGCTGCCGCTTCCGCCGCGCTCGAGGACGAGATCGACGCCGAGCCGCGGGCGGAGACGCCTGCGAAGCGCTCGATGCTGAGCGGGCTGGCACGTGCTTTCGCTGGCCGGAAGGATGCGGCGAAGGCCGCCGTGGCGACCGCTGGAGACGAGCTCCCGGCCCAGTCCGCCGCCCCGACCGTCGACCTAGACGAGCCGATCGACCCAAAGGCTGCAAACCGGCCGCTGGAGCCCGGTTCGGGTGCCCCCGACCTCAACATGATCATGAAGCGTGTCCGCGACGAGCGCAGCAAGACGCTGCAGCCGAGTGACGGAGAAGCGGCGAAATCCGACTTCATCGCCGCCGCCCGGCGCGCGGCGCAGGCCGCGGCTGCAGAAGCCGAAACCCGCAAGAAGGGGATCGACATCACCGGCGTGGCGACCTCGTCTGGCCTTGGCCGGATCTTCAAAAACCATCGCAAGACCGCGCTGATGGCCGCGGGCGGCGTCGTGCTGGCGCTTGCCGGACTGCAACTCGGCAAGGCGTTCCTTGCCGAGGACGAACCGGTAGCGGTCTCGGATTCCTCCGCCCCCAAGGTAGCAGCCACCGACCCGATCGCCACCGTGCCCGAAGCGACGGCAACCGCGGAGGTTGCGACGGTTCCCCGCACGGTCGAGCCGTCGGAGCCGAGCGGTCAGCCAGCGGCTCCCGACATTGCCCGCAATGCGACGGATGTAGAAACCACCTCCGCCTTGCCGCAGGACATTGCGAAAACGGTCATCGCCGAAGACGCTATGGCCGAGGCAACCGAGGAGCCCGCGCCCGAACCGATCGTCGTTCCGGCGGACGCCGGTCCGCTGCCGCTGCGGGAGGCGGCCGAGGCGGGCGACCCGAAGGCGCTGTTCGAGATCGGCGGCCGTTACGCCGAAGGGCGCGGCACGAAGGCGAACCTGGCGGAAGCGGCGAAATGGTATGAACGCGCGGCCGATGCCGGCTTCGCCCCGGCGCAGTACCGCATCGGCAATTTCTACGAGAAGGGCACCGGTGTCGCCCGCGACGTCGCCAAGGCCAAGACCTGGTACCAGATGGCCGCCGAGCAGGGCAATGCGAGCGCGATGCACAATCTCGCCGTGCTGTTTGCCATGGGAGCCGACGGCACGACCGACAACGATTCCGCCGGCCGCTGGTTCACAAAGGCCGCCGAACTCGGGGTGAAGGACAGCCAGTTCAATCTCGGCATCCTTTCCGCAAAGGGCGTCGGCGTGCCGCAGAACCTGGAAGAGTCCTACAAATGGTTCGCGCTCGTGGCGAAGAGCGGCGACAAGGACGCCGCCCAGAAGCGCGACGAGGTAGCGAACGCGCTGCGCCCAGAGCAACTGCAGCGCGCCCGCGCTTCGGCCGAGCTCTGGAAGCCGAAAGAACTCGACCTCGAGTCCAATGACATCACCATCCCGGACGCCTGGATGGAGAGCCCTTCGAAGACCGCCAGCATCGACATGAAGCAGGCCGTGCGCAACATCCAGCTGATCCTGAACAAGAACGGCTACGACGCCGGTGGCGCCGACGGCGTGATGGGCGCGAAGACGACCGAGGCGATCACCCGGTTCCAGAAAGACAACGGAATGCAGCCGACGGGCAAGGTGACCGAAGAGCTCGTCCGGGCGTTGCTGGCGAAGAAGTAGTCTACGCAACCGTCAGGCTTAACCTTCATTTTCGAAAGACGGCCGAATATTCGCCGATAGGCCGATTGCGGTTTGACTTCGCCGCAATGTGGGCGCAAGACCGGTCTAGAGCCTATCACGCTGGGACGGGAAATCGCGTGCGGGTACGGGCGCTTAGGTCAATAATCGGTCAGGTCTGACGGGTGGGTATCTATCTCCCCATCGCCGAGATGTCGGTCAATATTTTCGTCCTGCTGGCGATGGGTGCAGCGGTCGGATTCCTGTCGGGCATGTTCGGCGTCGGCGGCGGCTTCCTGATCACGCCGCTCCTGATCTTCTACAACATCCCGCCCGCGATCGCTGTCGCCACCGGGGCCAATCAGGTCATCGCCTCATCCTTTTCCGGCACGCTTGCCCATCTCAAGCGCGGCACGGTGGACATCAAACTGGGCCTCGTCCTGCTCGCCGGAGGCGTCGTCGGCTCGTCCATCGGCGCCTATGTCTTCGCGATCCTGCGCTCGTTCGGCCAGCTCGATCTCGCGATCTCGCTGCTCTACGTGGTGTTCCTCGGCACCGTCGGCGGCCTGATGCTGATCGAGAGCCTGAACGCGATCCGCCAGGCGCGCGCGGGTGGCACCCCGGCCCTGAAGAAGTCCGGGCAGCACAACTGGATCCTGCGCCTGCCGCTCAAGATGCGCTTCCGCGCCTCCAAGCTGTTCGTCAGCGTGATCCCCGTGCTCGGGCTGGGCGCCGGGATCGGCTTTCTCGCCGCCATCATGGGCGTCGGCGGCGGCTTCATCATGGTACCGGCGCTGATCTACCTCCTCAAGGTGCCGACGAACGTCGTCATCGGCACCTCTCTGTTCCACATCATGTTCACCACCGCCTACACGACGCTGGTGCAGTCGACGCTGAACCAGACGGTCGACATCGTGCTCGCCTTCCTGCTGATGGTCGGCGGCGTCGCCGGCGCGCAGTACGGCGCGAAGATGGGCCAGCGCCTGCGCGGCGACCAGTTGCGCGCGCTTTTGGCGGCACTCGTCCTCGCGGTCGCGCTGCGCCTCGCATTCGACATGTTCGCCGCCCCGGGGAGTGCGTATCTCATCGCCTCGCCGGACGGGAGCTAGCAGTGCGCCGCGCCGCGCTCCTCGTCGGCATGATGCTGGCCTTTGCGCCGGCCCTGTGCGCCGCGCCACTGCAGGCGCTTGCCCAGCAGGATGCGCCCGAACAACTGCCCGAGAACATCCAGATTGGCCTGTCGACGAACCGCGTCACGATCACTTCGGATTTTTCCGGCGCGGATCTGACGATCTTCGGCGCGATCGACAATGCCGACCCGCAGATCAGCCGCCAGGGCGGCTATGACGTCATCGTCGTTCTCGAAGGGCCGGCGCAGCCGCTGGTGATCTGGCGTCGCGCGCGCATTCTCGGCGTCTGGGTCAACGCCCAGTCGCAGAGCTTCGTCAATGTGCCTCTGTCCTATTCGGTGGCAACGACGCGTGCACCGCAGGACATCACCAACCCCGACAGCTACAAGCGCCTCTCTCTGGGCCCCGCCTATATCTACCTGCAGCCGGAAGACCGTGCCGGCGACGCGGCCACGATTGCGGAGTTCACCGCGGCTTTGCGCGAGCGAAAGCTCGCGGTGGGCCTTTACAGCGAGAACATCGGCGGCGTTCAGTTCCTGTCGCAGACGCTTTTCCGCGCAACGCTCAACCTGCCGCCAAACGTTCCGGTCGGAACCCACAAGGCGCGCGCGTTTCTGTTTCGCAACGGCGAGTTCATGAAGGAAACCTCGTCCAGCCTCGCCATCGTCAAGGCCGGCTTCGAGCAGACCGTGTATCGCACCGCGCACGAGCAGAGCTTCCTCTACGGTCTCTTTGCCGTGGCGATCGCCATGCTCACCGGCTGGATGGGCCGGCTGATCTTCCGCAAGGATTGAGCATGGAGAGCGAGGGCGAGCCGCAGAGTGTCCTTCAAAGCCCCGCGCTTCGCCTCTCGCTGGTGGGCTGCATTCCCATCGTAGTGCTGACGCTATGGCTGGTCTCGATCCCGCATGACCATGTCTGGCGCGACGACACCATCGTACTGCTGAAGACCTACGCCGCGCTGGCGCTTTCCTTCCTCGGCGGCATCCGTTTCGGCCTGGCGGTAGCTACCGACGAGACAGACCAGCGCCTGGCGCTGACTGCAACGGCCATCCCCGTCCTGATGGCCTGGATCGCGGTCACCCTCAGCGAGCCAGGCTCGTTTGCCCTGCTCGCCGTTGCCTTCGCCGCGCAGGGCGCCTGGGACAGTATCGCGGCCCATCGCGGCGCCGCACCCGCCTGGTTCGGCCGGATGCGCGTGCCGCTGACGGGTTTCGTCGTGGTCATGATGGTCGCGGCGTTTCTGGCGACAGCCTAACCGGGAAACAGGACGGATCGATTGAGCGCGTAGACGCGCTCCGTGCCAAGCACATGCGCCCGGAAGGACCGCCAGTCGAACAGGCCGGCGTAGGCACGGTCGAGCACGTTGAGCGAGCCCGTGAGCGCACCGAAGGCCGGCATGATCATGCGCAGGCCGTCGCTGGCAAAACAGGGGCGGCGGACGGACTTGCCCTGTCGCACGATGCGCGCACCCGGATGGAGATGACCGGCGATCTCGCCGGCGAATTGCCCGGCAGTCGGCTCGTGGCGTAAGGTCAATGCACCGAGCGCGACCTCCGTGACGCTGGTTCCCGAAAGGTTTTCCGGCGCGTCGGGATCGTGGTTGCCGGTGACCCAGAGCCAGTCGCGGCCGCGCATCATCGTCTCCAGACGGTCGCGGAAGATCGACGGCATGTGCGAGGAGCCGACGCGGTCGTGGAAACTGTCGCCAAGGCTGACGACGACGCGCGGATCAAAATCCGCGATAACCGCTTCCAACTTCGTCAAGGTTTCAGCCGTGTCGTAGGGTGGAAGGAAAACGCCGCGCCGGGCATAGGCGTAGCCCTTTTCGAGATGCAGGTCCGACACGGCGAGAAGACCGTGGTCGGGAAAGTACAGCGCGCCGCGCCGGTCGCAGAGCGCCTCCTCGCCGGCGATCACGGCGGTGGCGGAAAACGTCTCCGCCTCGTATCTCCTCGCCAGCATCACCCGCCCATCGCCTCTTCGATCAGATCGTCCTCGGTGTCCTGAAGCAGCGCGTCTGCCGCGCCGCCGTTCACCCGCTCCTTGCCGATGTCGAGCATGATCGGCACGGCGAGCGGCGAGATCCGCTCCAGATGCTTATGCACGATTCGACCTCTCACGCGCGACAGCATTTCGGCGAGCCGGTGGATGTCGAGCAGGCCCGTGGCGGCGTCCGCCCGCGTCGCCTTGAGCAGGATGTGGTCGGGCTCATGCGCGCGCAGCACGTCGTAGATCAGGTCCGCCGACACCGTTACCTGGCGGCCGGTCTTCTCCTGCCCAGGATGGCGCTTCTCGATGAGGCCCGAGATGACGGCGCAGGTGCGGAAGGTGCGCTTCAAGAGCCAGCTTTCGGCCAGCCAGGCTTCCAGATCGTCACCCAACATGTCCTCGTCGAAGAGGTCGGCGAGCGTGATGCTGCGCGACGCAACCATCTCGCCGACATCGCGCAACGACCATACCGCGATCGCGTAGTCCGAGGCGACGAAGCCGAGCGGCTGGACGCCCATGCGCTCCATGCGCCGCGTCAGCAGCATGCCGAGCGTCTGATGCGCGAGGCGGCCTTCGAACGGATAGGCGACCATGTAGAATCGGTTGCCGCGCGGAAAGGTCTCGACCAGCAGGTCGCCGCGTCTTGGTAGCACCGACTTGTCGCGCTGGATGCGCAGCCAGTCGGATACCTGGTCGGGCAGGCTCTGCCAGCGTTTCGGGTCGGCCAGGATGCCGCGCACCTCATCGGCCAGGTAGGTCGAGAGCGGGAACTTGCCGCCGGCATAGACCGGGATGCGCGGATCCTGCCCGACCGCGTTGGAGACGAAGCACTCGTTCTCGCGGATGCCCTCGAACTTCAGCACCTTTCCGGCGAAGAGGAAGGTGTCGCCCGGCGCGATGGTCTCGAGGAAGCCTTCCTCGATCTTGCCCAGCACCGGCCCGCCGCGACCCGCCGCGCCGCGCCCGGATCGGACATAGCGGACATTGAGATAGGCCGCCTCGACGATCGTGCCGACATTCAGCCTGTATTGCTGGGCGACGCGCGGATGGCTGATGCGCCAGGTGCCATCCTTGGTCAGCCGAATGCGTGCATAGCGCTCGTAGGTCCGCAGCGCGTAGCCGCCGGTCGCGACGAAGTCGACCGCCTGTTCGAACGTCCGGCGTTCAAGATGCGCATAGGGCGCGGCCGAGCGGATCTCGTCGTAGAGATCGTCCGCCCGGAACGGTTCGGCGCAGGCGCAGCCGAGAATATGCTGCGCAAGCACGTCGAGCGACCCGTCGACCAGCGGCGGCGTGTCCTGCGCGCCGAGGTAGTTGGCCTCGAGCGCGGCGCGGCACTCCATCACCTCGAAGCGGTTGGCGGGCACGAGGATCGCGCGCGACGGCTCGTCCATGCGGTGGTTGGAGCGGCCGATGCGCTGCGCGAGCCGGCTTGCTCCTTTCGGCGCACCGACATGGACGACGAGGTCGACGTCGCCCCAGTCTATTCCGAGGTCGAGCGTGGACGTGGCGACGATGGCCCGCAGCGACCCTGCCTCCATCGCCTTCTCCACCTTGCGGCGCTGGGCGACGTCGAGCGAGCCGTGGTGCAGCGCGATCGGCAGGCCATCCTCGTTGATCCGCCAAAGCTCCTGGAACAGCATCTCGGCCTGGCTGCGGGTATTCACGAAGAGCAGCGTGGTCTTGTGCCTTCGGATCTCGTCATAGACGGCCGGGATGGCGTAGCGCGCGGAGTGCCCTGCCCACGGCACGCGCTCCTCAGTATCGAGAATGGTGATGACGGGCCTCGCGCCGCCCTCGACCGTGATCAGGTCGGCCATCTCGCCCGGCGGGTTCTGCGATACCAGCCAGCGGCGCAACTCGTCCGGCTCAGCCACCGTCGCCGACAGACCGACCGTCTGGAGCTTCGGCGCCAGCTGGCGCAACCGCGCCAGGCCGAGCGCGAGAAGATGGCCGCGCTTGGACGTGACCAGCGAGTGCAGTTCGTCGAGCACCACATAGCGCAGCCCGGAAAAGAAGCGTCCGGCATCCTTGGTCGAGATCAGAAGGGCGAGCTGCTCGGGCGTGGTCAGCAGGATGTCGGGCGGGTCGAGCTTCTGGCGCTGGCGCTTGTGGGTCGGCGTGTCGCCCGTTCGCGTCTCGATCGACACTGGCAGGTGCATCTCCTCGACCGGCTTGCCGAGATTGCGCTCGATGTCGACGGCGAGCGCCTTGAGCGGCGAGATGTAGAGCGTGTGGATGCCGCGGAAGGCCTCGCCCGGTTTCCGCTTCGGGCGGAGTGTCAGATCGACCAGCGAGGGCAGGAAGCCGGCCAGCGTCTTGCCGGCACCTGTCGGCGCGATCAGCAGGACGGACTTTCCCGCCTGCGCGCGCGAAAGCAGGTCGATCTGATGCGCGCGCGGAGCCCAGCCGCGCTGCGCGAACCATTCAAGGAAGGGTTCGGGGAGGTGCGCGGGCGAAGCGTGCGGGCGGATGGTCGTCTGTTGCGTCACCGCGCCCAGAACTAATGCAGAACATCGACGCCGCCAAGGGGGATCGATCAGTTCGTCCGAGTGGCCACCACGATCATCCCTGTCACCGCTTGTTCGCGGTCCTTGCGGATCGTCGCTTCGGACACGGAAACGAGCCGGAAGCCGGCCTCGGCCAGACACCTTTCGACATAGCCCTGCGAATGCGCATATCGCCGCGTTTCGCGCAGCGCAAAGCCGTCGGTCGCGTCGAGCGTCTCCACCGAGAAAGCGAAGAGGCCGCCGGGAAGGAGCATCGCGCGGGCCTGTCCGAAGGCGGTCTCCAGCGCCCCGACATAGATGAAGACGTCCGCGGCGACGACAAGGTCTGCGCGAGGCGAGTCGAAGGAGAGCGCGGTCAGGTCGGCCTGTTCCAGAAGATCGTAGATCCCCTTGGCGCGCGCGATCTTCAGCATGCCGGCCGACAGGTCATAGCCTTCAAGGCGGTCGCAGGCCGGCCGCAGGCGCTCGCCGATGAGCCCCGTGCCGCAGCCGAGATCGAGGACGCAGGCAAATCGGTCCGGATGAACCTCTGCGAGGGCGACGAACAGCAGGTCCGGAGCGCAATAGCCGAGCTTCGCCACGAGCGACGCTTCGAAGGTTCCCGCATACTGGTCGAACAGGGTTTCGACGAAGGCTGCGGGCATGGCCGCCGGATCGTCCGCGGCGCCAGCCAGATGCAGCTTCAGCGCGGCACCGGCACGATCCTCGGGGTCGAGTTTCAGCGCCATCCGGAAGGCCTCGGCGGATAGCTCCATCGCACCCGCGGCCTCGTGCATCTCGCCCAGGCGGAACCAGCCATAGGCCCAGCCCGGCGCCATCTCGAGCACCTGCAGCATCAGGTCGGCGGCGGCCGCCGGGTCGCCCGATTGCACAAGCATATCGGCGAAGTCGGCGCGCCTGTCGGCGAGCGCATCGCCGGAATGGAGGTCGAACTGTTTCATGCCGGTGCTTCTTACTCTGACCTCGCCCCGCCGCACGAGAGGAAAGGTTGCCGGGCGCGATCCTGACAGGAGTGAGCTTCCCTCTCCGCGCGGATCGCCTATGTCTAGGGGATGCGCGCCCGTGATCTGCTGCACACCCGTCCCGAAGGGCTTTACTGCCCGCCCGGCGATTTCTTCATCGATCCGGTGAAACCGGTGGAGCGCGCGCTGATCACACACGGCCATGCCGACCATGCGCGGCCTGGCAACGGCAAGGTGCTGGCGACTGCTGAGACCCTCGACATCATGGGTATCCGCTACGGCGAAGGGTTTGCCGGATCCATGCAGGCGGCAACGCTGGCCGAGCCGATGCAGATCGGCGACGCTCGCGTCACCTTCCACCCGGCGGGGCATGTGCTCGGCTCCGCGCAGATCGCGGTCGAGAAGGACGGAATGCGGATCGTCGCCTCGGGCGACTACAAGCGCCGCGCGGACCTGACCTGCACAGCCTTCAAGCCGATCGCCTGCGATGTGTTCATCACCGAGGCGACGTTCGGCCTGCCCGTCTTCCGCCATCCCGATCCGGTCGACGAAATCGCGCGGCTACTGGACTCGGTGAGGCAGTTTCCGGAGCGCGCCCATCTCGTCGGCGCCTACGCGCTCGGCAAGGCGCAGCGCGTGATCCGGCTGCTGCGCGACGCCGGCTACGGCGAAACGATCTACATTCACGGCGCGCTGGCCAAGCTGTGCGATTATTACGTCGCGCAAGGGGTCGACCTCGGACCGCTGGCGCCGGCGACGATCGAGACCGGGACGAAAGACCAGTTCGCAGGCGCGATCGTGGTCGGAACCCCGTCGGCCTTCGCCGACCGCTGGGCGCGGCGATTCCCGGACCCCGTCGCCTGCTTCGCGTCGGGCTGGATGCGCATCCGCCAGCGCGCCAGGCAGCGGGGGGTCGAACTGCCGCTCATCCTGTCCGATCACTCGGACTGGGACGAACTGACCGCGACCATCACCGAGACCGGCGCCTCGGAAGTCTGGGTGACGCACGGCCGCGAGGAAGCGCTGGTCCGCTGGTGCGCCCTGAACGGCATCACCGCCCAGCCGCTGCATCTGATCGGCTACGAAGACGAGGGGGATTGATGCGCCGCTTCGCAGAACTCCTCGACCGCCTCGTCCTCACGCCGGCGCGCAACGGCAAGCTGACGCTGCTCGTCGACTATCTTGCGACGACGCCGGATCCCGACAGAGGCCTGGCACTCGCCGCGCTGGCCGGCGATCTCGACATTCCTTCGGTCAAGCCCGCCATGTTGCGGACATTGGTGACCGAGCGCATGGACCCCGTGCTGTTCGGCTACTCCTATGATTATGTCGGCGATCTAGCGGAAACGATTTCTCTGGTCTGGCCCGAGACATCCCACGAGGAGGAGCGCCACGATCCGCGATTGTCGGAGGTGGTCGCCACCCTCCAGCGCGCGGGCCGCAGCGACGGGCCCCGCATCTTCGCCGACCTGCTCGACCGCCTCGACATTCCGGCCCGCTTCGCCCTGATCAAGCTCACGACCGGCGGCCTGCGCATCGGCGTCTCCGCCCGCCTCGCCAAGCAGGCGCTGGCCGACCTCGGGGGAAAGGAAGCCAACGAGATCGAGGAACTGTGGCACGGGCTGAAACCGCCCTACCTGCCGCTGTTCGCCTGGCTGGAGGGCCGCGCCGAGAAGCCGGCCTCGGCTGCGCTCGCCATGTTCCGGCCGGTCATGCTGGCGCATCCGGTCGAGGATCGCGATCTGGAGACAGCAGACCCCGCCGACTATGCGGCGGAATGGAAATGGGATGGCATCCGCGTCCAGGCCACCGGCGAAGGCGGCGTTCGCCGGCTCTATTCGCGCACCGGAGACGACGTCGCGCCCGCATTCCCGGATCTGCTCGAGGCGATGGATTTCGAGGCGGCTATCGACGGCGAACTTCTGGTCGGTTCTCCGTCCGCCACCGGCAGTTTCTCCGACCTGCAGCAGCGGCTCAACCGCAAGAGCGTCTCGACGAAGCTCGCGACGAGATTCCCCGCCTTCATGCGCTGCTACGACCTCTTGCAGGTCGGCGGCGAAGATCTGCGGCCCCTGCCCTTCGCGGAACGGCGGGCAAGGCTGGAGGCGCTGATGGCCTCGCTCGACCCCGAGCGCTTCGACCTGTCGCCGCTGGTGCCGTTCGGGAGTTGGGAAGACCTGAACGCCAGGCGCATGTCGCCGCCGCATCCCGTGATCGAAGGCGTGATGCTGAAACGGCACGATTCGCCCTACATACCGGGCCGGCCGAAAGGACCGTGGTTCAAGTGGAAGCGCGATCCGTTCACCGTCGATGCGGTGCTGATGTACGCGCAGCGCGGCCACGGCAAGCGGTCGAGCTTCTATTCGGACTATACATTCGGCGTCTGGGCGGGCGACGAGGCCGCACCTGAACTCGTGCCGGTGGGCAAGGCCTATTTCGGCTTCACCGACGAGGAACTTCGGCAGATCGACAAGTATGTGCGCGACAACACGATCGAGAGGTTCGGGCCGGTCAGGTCCGTCCGCGCCGACATGAAGAGCGGACTGGTGCTGGAGATCGCCTTCGAAGGCCTCAACCGCTCGACCCGCCACCGGTCAGGCGTGGCGATGCGGTTTCCGCGGATATCTCGGCTGAGATGGGACAAGCCGCCGGCCGAAGCCGATAGACTTGAAACGCTGCAGGCACTGTTGCCCGGCTGATCAGGGAGCGTTGATCAGGGGGCGCCGATGCTGACCCTGATCTGCACGATCTCGACCGACTTTCCCGAATTTCCGAGGTCGGACTGGATCTCGATGACGCCAGCGCCGGCGGGCGTCGCCGAGGGGACGTCCATCTGGAAGAGATATTCCGAGCGTTGGGTGCCGACCACGTAGCGGTTGCGGCCACATTCGCCGAGGGCACCGAAATCGCAGGTCACCGACATCTGCGTCTCGGGTCCATCGCCGGTCCGGGCAACAACATCGAAGACTGCATGCTTGCCGGCGATCCGTTCCAGGATGCCCTGTCCGACATCGAAGCGGACAGCAGCGCCCGACGGCCCCGACGAAATGCGGATCGCTTTCTCGCCACCGCCTTCGATGACTTCGGCCTTCGCACCGGCCGTTGCCGCGACTGTGGTCGGATCGTCGGGCGAGAACACGACGATCCAGTTCTCCAGCGCTTCTTCCTCGCCAGGCTTGCGCGGCTCGCCCTCGGTCCCCGACCCGGGAGCGGTTTGCGGCGTGCCGGAGGCCTGGGGCTGAGTACCATCGTTCGGCAGGTTCAGCAGGCCGAATTCCGCCGCCGCCCAGATCGCGAGCCCGACGATGATCAGGAAGGAGAACAGCCCGGCGACCGTGCCCCAGCGCCCACGACTGCGCCTCGGCTTTTCCGCGGCGCGGTCCGCGACACGCTCCTGCGCCTGGGCCGCAGGCGCGTCGCCGGCAAGCATCGGCCGATCGACCGAGGGGGCCGCCGGCCAGTCGGAAACCAGTTCCTCTCGTGACGGTGCAGGCCCGGTCCGAGGAGGATCGGAATAGAGCGAGGGCTCTTCGCGGCGCGCCGGCGCAGAGGCGGACACCTCCACCTCGGGGGGTGCATCGGCCTCCACAGCAGAAACAGTTGGAGCCATGACAGGCGGGACCGTCATCGCTTCCGGCGCCGAGGCCGATGGAACCATGGCTTCCACGGCGGGTACGAATTCGGATTCGATACTCGTTACCGCCGCCAGCAGGCTCTTGCGGCGACGCTCGGCCGCATCGGCCGAAATCGACGCGTTCGCTTGAAGCGCCTTCTCGAGAGCAGCATTGGCCGACCGATAAACCTTCTCGCGGAAGGCCGGATCCTCGGGATTGCCCTTCGAGAATGCGTTTCTGATCGCCTGTTCGATCGGATCCAAGCGGCGTGTCCCCCTTGCGGGCAATGCCCTGCCGGCAATCGTTAACCCCTGACCGAGCGGCAATCAACCTGCACCGCTCCCGGCGGGCCGGGCTTAGCCGGTTGTCCACCAGCAACGCAGGGCACGTGCGACGGTTGCGTGCGACGGCCGTTCTGCTAGACAGCATTACGTTTACGCACACGTCAATCGCTGCGGAGGAGATGAGAATGGCGCTGCCGGAGATCCTGAAAAAGAACCTCAGACTCCCGGTTGTCGGCTCGCCGCTCTTCATCATCTCGCATCCGCCGCTGGTGCTGGCGCAGTGCAAGGCAGGTATCGTCGGCGCCTTCCCCGCGCTCAATGCGCGGCCCGAGGCCCAACTCGACGAATGGCTGGCCGAGATCACCGAGACCCTCGCGGCGCACGACCGCGCCCACCCCGACCGGCCGGCGGCGCCTTTCGCCGTCAACCAGATCGTGCACAAGTCCAACACACGGCTCGAGCACGACCTTTCCATGTGCGTGAAATACAAGGTGCCAATCGTGATCACCTCGCTCGGCGCCGTGCCGGAGGTGAACCAGGCGGTGCATTCCTATGGCGGCATCGTGCTGCATGACATCATTCACGACCGCCATGCCCGCAAGGCGATCGAGAAGGGTGCCGACGGGCTGATTGCGGTCGCTGCCGGAGCCGGCGGGCATGCGGGCACGCTCTCTCCCTTCGCGCTGGTGCAGGAAATCCGCCAGTGGTTCGACGGCCCGCTCCTCCTGTCGGGTGCCATCGCCAATGGCGGAGCGATCCTCGCCGCGGAGGCGATGGGTGCCGACATGGCCTATATCGGTTCGCCCTTCATCGCGACGACGGAGGCGCGCGCCGTCGACGCCTACAAGCAGATGATCGTGGAGTCGAACGCCGCCGACATCGTCTATTCGAACCTCTTCACCGGGGTGCACGGCAACTATCTGAAGGGCTCGATCGCCGCGCAGGGGATGGACCCGAACAATCTGCCGGAATCCGATCCGTCCAAGATGGATTTCGGTTCGGCCAAGGCCTGGAAGGAAATCTGGGGCTGCGGCCAGGGCATCGGCGCGGTCAAGGAAATCGTGCCGGCCGGCGAACTGGTCGACCGGCTTGCCCGCGAATACGACGCGGCGCGGGCCAGGCTCGGCCTCTCCCCCCGGGCGATGGCAGCGTAGGGCGGACTGTCGTCAGCCCCCCATGCCGGAGCGCGGCAGCAGGATGTTGGAAAACCGCGCCCGCAGCGCATCGTCGAGCGCGCGCGGAATATGGTCCGGGAAGACCGTCGACAGAATCCGCTTCTTCTCCGCGATCGCGCGCTGCAGGATGTCCGGCCGGCCCTTCTCGTTCCATTCCTTCGGGCTGAAGCGGTCGGCGACCGCCGGATAGAAATACTCCGTCTGCATCAGCTTCAACGTCTGGCCGTGGCCGAGATAGTGTCCCGGCCCGTTGATGCAGACATCAGTGATGACGTCGACCGACAGCGCCGTGTCGCTGACGTCGATTCCGCGCACGCAGCGCAGGCACTGGCCCAGCATGTCGTTGTCGATGATCAGGCTCTCCAGGCAGAACCCGAGCAGCGAGGCGTGCATGCCGGCAGATTCATAGATCAGGTTGAGGCCGGAGAGGCCCGCCAGAACGTTGGTGATGCCTTTCTCGTAGCCGGACTGGATGTCGGGCAGTTTGGAATCGGCCATGCCGGCGGCGGACCCGCCTGGAAGATTGTAGAACTGCGCCATCTGCGCGCAGGCGGCCGTCAACAGCGCCTGCTCGGCCGAACCGCCCGACATGGCACCGGTGCGCAGGTCGGAAACGAACGGCCAGGTGCCGAAGATGCAGGGATGTCCCGGTTTCAACGCGTTGACGTAGACGAGGCCGACCAGAACCTCGGCGACGGCCTGGACCACCGCGCCGGCGATCGCGGCCGGAGCCGTCGCGCCGGCCTGCCCGGCCGAGAGCAGCAGGATCGGTATGCCGCCCTTCACGCAGGCTTCGAGGACGCCGCAGGCATCCTCGGCGAACTTCATCGGCGGCACGACGAAGCAGTTGGAATTGGAGACGAAGGGCCGGGCGCGGAACTTCTCCTCGCCACCGGCGATCGCATAGAGCATCTCCAGCGCCGGGCCGACATTGTCGGCGACCGTGAACGACGTGCCGACATGCTTGGTCGTGCCGGTCACGCAGGCGTAGAGCGTGTTGAGATCCATGTCGAAGGGGTCGACGACGTCGCGCGGCACCATCGGCCGCTGGAAGAAATGGATATTGTCCATCGTCTCGACGATGCGCGCGGCATCGTAGATGTCCTGCAGAAGCGATTCACGGTATTCGCGCTTTTCGACGTCCACCACATGGACGGCGGCACCGGCGGTACCGAAATGCACGCGCTTGCCCTGCACGAGCATGTCATGTTTCGGATCCTGGCCGTGGAGCGTGAAGTTGCGCGCGGCGATCCGGATCGTGTGCTCGACGAGCGGGCGCGGGAAACGCAGTCGGCCGTCTTCACCAAGCGTCGCACCCGCCTTCGTGCAGGTTTCGATGCAGGACGGGATCGCATTGGCAAAGCCGACGGTTTCCAGAAGGGTCAGCACCGCTTCGTGGATGCGCTCCAGGTCGCTGGCGGCGAGCGGCGTGTAGCGACCGCCTTCCATGCCCGGCCGGATCGGCCGTACATCTTCCGCCAGCGGTGCCGCCCGCATGGCGCGACGGGCCTCGCGTCCTCCCGACCGGCGCATGCGGCCGGCATCGCCCGAATCCTGCTCCTGCAAGACTGCGTTCATGACTGGTTCCCCGGTTCCTCGCGGCGCCGGCTTATCCTTGCCGTGCTGCCGCGCGTTCACATGAGTATCAGTCTTGCTCCGCCCGATGAGTGTCGGGAAGTCCAGTTCTTAGGCCACAGAACGCCGCAGATTGATCCAGATCACGCCGCGGCGGGACGCCGGCCAGCGGCTGTCGCGAGTTCGCGGATTCCGGGCTCTATGTGCTGGAGCGCGATCGACGAAAAACCGAGACGCAGGAAATTCGTCGGCCGCGACGCGCCGTCGTAGAAACGGTCGCCGGCCTCGATCAGCACGCTGCGCGTCGCTGCCATTTCGGCCAGCGCCGAAGCATTGACGCCGGCTGGTCCTTCCAGCCACAGCGACGTGCCCCCTGTTGCGGGCGAAGACTTCCATTCGGGCAGGAAGGCCGACACCGCCTGAATCAGGCGCTTGCGGCGCTCGCTGAACGCGCCGGAGAGCTTGCGCACCAGCGCCTCGTGATGGCCGAGCGACAGGAACAGCGCCACGGCGCGCTGGTTGTTGGCCGGCGGGTGCCGCAGCATGAAGCGGCGCAGCGCCCTCAGTTCCGCGATCAGGTCGGCGGAGGCGACGATGTAGCCGAGGCGCAAGCCGGGGGCGAGCGTCTTCGACATCGAGCCGACATAGACGACGCGGCCGGAGCGGTCGATGCTCTTCAGCGCCTGCTGCGGCGCCTCGTCGACGAGCTGGCTGTCGTAGCCGTCCTCGATGATGATCTGGTTGTTGCGCGTCGCATCCGCGAGAAGCTGGGCGCGGCGTTCCGGGCTCAGCGACACCATCGTGGGGCAATGGTGGCTGGGCGTCGTGAAGACGAAGCCGCAATCGGCCGGGATCTGGCCGACCTTGAGCCCGTCCTTGTCGACCGGCACCGGCACGATCTCGGCGCCGGCCAGGCGGAAAACGCTGCGCGCGTCCGGATAGCCCGGGTTCTCCATCGCCACTTTGGTGCCCTTCGACATCAGCAGCGTCGCCAGCATGTAGAGCGCGTTCTGGGCGCCCAGCGTGATGATGATCTCGTCGGGATTGGCGAAGATGCCGCGCCGCGGCAGGAGCCGTGCCTGGATCTGCTCGATCAGCGCCGGATCGTCCTGGTCGACCATGTCCGCCGCCCAGTTGCGGATCTCGAGCACGGCCAGCGCCATTCGGTTGCATTCGCGCCATTCCGCAGTCGGAAACAGCGCCGGATCGAACTGGCCGTAGACGAACGGATAGGACGACTTGATCCAGTTGCCCTGCTTGCTCGGCCTTGGAAGCTCGCTCGGCGTGATCTTGCGGCGCGCCTTCCAGTCGACGCCGTCCTGGTTGTCGGCGTGCTTGTGCGGACCGCGGGCCGGCATCGCCAGCACTTCCGGATTGACGAAATGGCCACGGCGCTCGCGCGCGATCAGGAAGCCCTGGTCGACCAGTTGCTGGAATGCGAGCACCACGGTGCCGCGGGCGACGCCGAGTTTCTCGGCCAGAATCCGGCAGGACGGCAGCGGCATGGAGGCCGCGATCTGCCTGTCCAGGATGGCCGCGACGATTGCCTGGCGGATCTGGGCCTGGAGCGTCTGGCCGGATTCGGCCGATATGGTGAACAGGCCGGACCAGATGGCGGCATCGTTTCGCGACGACATGGCTGACTTCCTCTCTGCGGCAAGCCTACTCTGGAACTAACATGTCAGCAAGGCTGGCACAATCACTTAAGCCACGTTCTTGTCAGCTATTGTGACAATTGGGCCAGCTTGAGAAGTGGAATAACACCCTGCGGCAAGGTAGCTTGCGCGCAAAGACCACCAGACCGGGGCGTACGTTGACCAAGGCGGCACTGCACGAATCGATCGAGGCGCTTCGCCGCCATCGCGCCGACGGCGCGCCGAAGGACATGCGAGCGGCCTTTCGAGCCGACCCCGGCCGGTTCGGGGCGTATTCGCTTACCTTCGACGACCTTCTTCTCGACTGGTCGAAATGCGCGGTCGACGCGCGAACCATGGCATTGCTGGAACTGGCGGCCACCGCGGCCGACCTGGATGGAAAGCGCGCGGCGATGTTCGCCGGCGAGCCGATCAATCTCACTGAAGGGCGCGCGGTGCTCCACGTGGCGCTGCGCGGCGCGGCGGCGGGCGTCCCGGACGGGCGGTCGAAAGTGGCCGGCGATGTCAACGCCGTACTCGACGCCGTTTGTGCTTTCGCCGTCAGCATCCGTTCGGGCCGCACCAAGGGTGCGACCGGCAGGAAGATCACCGATATCGTAAATATCGGCATCGGCGGCTCGGACCTCGGCCCGCAGATGGCGGTATTAGCGCTGGCGCCCTTCCACGACGGGCCGCGCGTGCACTTCGTCTCGAATGTCGATGGCGCGCATATCTCCGACGTGCTCAAGCCGCTTGACCCGGAGACGACGTTCTTCATCGTCGCTTCCAAGACCTTCACGACGATCGAGACGATGACCAATGCCCAGACGGCCAAGGCCTGGGTGCAGTCGGTCGTGGGAGCCGATCTCGCCGCGCTCCACTTCGCCGCCGTCTCGACGGCGGTCGACAAGGCGGCCGCCTTCGGCATTCCGGAGGAGCGCGTCTTCGGCTTCTGGGACTGGGTCGGCGGGCGCTACTCGCTGTGGTCGGCGATCGGCCTGCCGATCATGATCGCCATCGGCCCGGAGAACTTCCGCCGCTTCCTCGCCGGGGCGCACGCGATGGACGAGCATTTCCGCACTGCGCCGATCTCCGAGAACCTTCCCGCCATACTCGGTCTCGTCGGCTGGTGGCATCGGGTGATCTGCGGCTATCCGGCGCGCGCCGTCATCCCCTACGACCAGCGCCTTCTGCGACTGCCTGCCTACCTGCAGCAGCTCGACATGGAATCGAACGGCAAGGGCGTGACGATCGACGGCAAGCCCGTGACGACGCCGACGGGACCGCTCGTCTTCGGCGAACCTGGCACCAACGGCCAACACGCATTCTTCCAGTTGCTGCACCAGGGGACCGACGCGATCCCGGTCGAGTTCATCGTCGCGGCGGAAGGATTCGAGCCGGAGCTTTCGCATCACCACGCGCTGCTCGTCGCCAACTGCCTCGCCCAGTCCGAGGCGCTGATGCGCGGCCGGACGCTGGACGAAGCGCGCGCGCAGCTCCTCAAGGCGGGAATGGACAAGGCAAAGGCGGAGACGATTGCGCCGCACCGGGTGTTTTCGGGCAATCGGCCGTCCATGACCATTGTCTACGACAAGCTCGATCCGTTCGCGCTCGGCCGCCTCGTGGCGCTCTACGAGCATCGCGTATTCGTGGAAGCCGTCCTATTCGGCATCAACGCCTTCGACCAGTGGGGCGTCGAACTCGGCAAGGAACTCGCTACCGGGCTGTTGCCGGTCGTGGAGGGCAAGGTTTCGGCCGCGGGACGCGACGCGTCGACGGCGGGCCTCATTGCGCATATCCATGCCTTGACGGCGGAGGAATAGATCGTGGCGCGCATCCGGGGAATCCTGTTCGACAAGGACGGGACACTGGTCGACTTCGACCGCACATGGTTCTCGATCGGCGACATGCTGGCGCTGGAGGCGGCCGGCGGCGACCGTCACAAGGCAGATCAATTGATGACGGAGGCGGGCTACGACTTCAAAGCGAAGCACTTCGTCCCGGATTCCGTCTTCGCGGCCGGCACCAATGCCGACGTCGTGGCGCTCTGGTACCCCGATACCGAGCCGACGCTGCGCCGGGAGATCGTCACGCGCTTCAACGGCATCACGGCGGTCAACGGCGCCGCCAAGGCGGTGGCCGTCGCCGGTGTCAGGGACGCGCTCGCCACCCTGCACCAGGGCGGATACCGTATGGGCGTCGCCACCAACGACTCGACCGCGGGCGCACAGCAGACCATCCTGATGCTCGGCATCGCCAGCATGTTCGACGCCGCCTACGGTTACGATGCGGTGGCGCGGCCAAAGCCCGCTCCCGACACGGTGCTCGCCTTCTGCGATCTCACCGGCCTGTCGCCTTCGGAGGTCGCGATCATCGGTGACAACGGCCATGACATCGAGATGGCGCACAATGCCGGCTGCGGGCTCTCGATCGGCGTGCTGTCGGGCACCGGGACGCGGGACACATTCACGCGGGCGCGGGCGGATGCAATCCTCGGCTCGGTGGCCGACCTGCCGGCCTACCTCGCCTCGAACGCGAACTGAGGCTTATCCCAAAGACCGGACAAACGCGGCGATTTCCGCAGCGAGTTGTTCGTCATGGCCGACCCAGACATGGCCGCCCTGCGGGTAGATGACCAGGCGCGCGCCGGCGACCTCGCGCGCGAGGTAACGGGCCGCGTCGGCGGTGCCGAAACGGTCATCCTCGACGGAAATGGCGAGCGTGGGGGCCGAGATGCGGCGAAGATCCGACGGGGCGGGATCGGAAGCGAGGCGCGCATCGTTCATAAGGCCGCGGCTGCGCCGACTGAGCGGCTGGATGATCGACAATATCTCGTGAACGCGCGCCTTCTCGTCAGCCGAAGCCGCCGCGACGAGCGCGGGGTCGGTCGCCAGCATCGTACCGATCATCGTGTCGGGCGAGACGTTGAGCGCGGCCCAGAACAGCGAGTCCCATTCCAGCATCGCCCGCATGAGGCGCTCCTGCCACCGGGTCATCTGCCATAGACTTGGGCGCTCCG
Organism: Mesorhizobium sp.; assembly: GCF_024710845.1. Classification (GTDB taxonomy): domain Bacteria; phylum Pseudomonadota; class Alphaproteobacteria; order Rhizobiales; family Rhizobiaceae; genus Mesorhizobium_A. The sequence goes on along the minus strand of NZ_JANJTZ010000020.1, from coordinate 11,730 downwards.
GGGCGTAGGTGGCCGGCACGAGGGCGATCAGCCCGCTGCACCGGTCGGGGTGTCGGATTGCGAACTCGATCGCGGACAGCGCGCCGGCCGAGCCGCCGACGATCGGAATCCTGTCGATACCGAGATGGTCGAGCAGTTCGACGAAGACGTCGGCCTGCCGTGCGGAACTCGGATCGTCGGGATAGTCACTGCGCAGGTAGCCGAAGCGCGAGGGCGCGATGACGCGGAAGCCGCCGGCGCTGAGGCGTCTGCCGAAGGCCAGACCCTGGTCGAAGCCGCCGCCCGTGCCGTGGATCATGAGGAGCGGCGTGCCGGTGCCTGCCTCGGCCCATTCCATCGTGCCATAGCTGGCCTCGAACGTGGAACTGCCGACGGAAACCCGATCCTCCGCGGCCGTGAGCGACTTCCGGAACGACACGGTGGCCAGCCCGCCGCCCGCCAGGGCGCCTGCGGCGACCGCCCCCAGGATGAATGTACGGCGGGACGGCATGGACGTCAGCTTTCCTTGCCGGGCGCCCGGCGCGGAAGCATGCCGCGCTTTTCGAGTTCACGCTTGATGTGCTCGGGTGATTCCCGGCAGTTGCAGTTTTCCGCGTGGTCGCGGTGCCATACGAGCCGTTCCTCGAGGGTGGCATTCCGTGGAAGGCGGTGCGCCGCGTGCCATTCCCTGTTCATGGCTTTGTCCTGTCATCCATCATTTGGTCACGATGACGGATGACAGCTTGCCGCGCCTTGACACAGCTCAAGGCCCGCACCGCATTCCCGAATGAGGAGCGATCAGCCCCTCAGTTCACGGCGCAGGATCTTGCCGACGTTCGTCTTCGGCAGATCGGTGCGGAACTCGATGAACTTCGGCACCTTGTAGCCGGTCAGGTTCTCGCGGAGATACTTCTGCAAGGCTTCCGCCGTCAGCGCAGGATCCTTCTTGACCACGAACAGCTTCGGCGTTTCACCCGACTTCTCGTCCGGCACACCGATCGCGGCGCATTCCAGCACGCCGGGATGGGTGGCGGCCACGTCTTCGATCTCGTTCGGATAGACGTTGAATCCGGAGACCAGGATCATGTCCTTCTTGCGGTCGACGATCTTGATATAGCCGCGCGTGTCCATGAAGCCCATGTCGCCCGACTTGAAGAAGCCGTCAGGCGTCATCACCTTGGCCGTTTCGTCGGCACGGTTCCAGTAGCCTGCCATCACCTGCGGGCCCCTGATGCAGATTTCGCCGACATCGCCCAGTGGCAGGTCGTTGCCGTCGTCGTCGCGGATCGCGATCTCGGTCGAAGGAATCGGCATGCCGATCGTGCCGGAGAACTCGTCCGCGTCGAAGCGGTTGGCGGTCGCCACCGGCGAGGTTTCCGACAGGCCGTAACCTTCAGAGATGACGCAGCCCGTGAGTTTCTGCCACCGTTCGGACACGGCCTTCTGCGCGGCCATGCCGCCGGCGAAGGTCAACAGCAGCGGCTTGAAATCGAGCTTCTGGAAGTCGGGATTGTTGAGCAGCGCGTTGAACAGCGTGTTCAGGCCCGGGAAGATGTTGACGGGATACTTCTGCAGGTCCTTCACAAAGGACGGAATGTCGCGCGGATTGGGGATCAGGATGTTCTGAGCCCCCTGCTGCATGCCCATCAGCGCATTCACCGTCAGCGCGTAGATGTGGTAGAGCGGCAAGGCGCAGACATAGACCAGCCGGTCCGGTTCCGGCCGCTTGATGTAGGCCGTCTTCACCCAGACGTCGTTCTGTGCGACATTGGCGAGCACATTGCGATGGAGCAGCGTCGCGCCCTTCGAAACGCCCGTCGTGCCGCCGGTATATTGCAGGAAGGCGACATCGTCCGGCGCCACTTTCGCCGGCTTGAAAGTGGCGCGGCTGCCGGCCTTCAGTGCGTCGTTGAACTTGACGTGCCCCGGCAGCGACCAGGCCGGCACCAGCTTCTTCACGCGGCGTACGACGAGATTGACGATATGCCCCTTGAGGCCGAGCAGGTCGCCCATCGCGGCCACGACGACGTGCTTGACGTTGGTCTTGCCGACGATCGCCTGCAGCGTGTGGGCGAAGTTCTCGAGGATGACGATCGCCTCGGCGCCGGAATCCTTGAGCTGGTGCTCCAGTTCACGCGGCGTGTAGAGCGGGTTGACGTTGACGACCGTGTAGCCCGCGCGCAGCACCGCCATCATCACGATCGGGTATTGCAGCACGTTGGGCATCATGATCGCGACGCGCGCGCCTTTCTGCAGTCCCTTCGACTGGAGGAAGGCGGCGAAGGACTGCGCCATCTCGCCGATCTGCGCATAGGTCAGCGTCTTGTCCATGCAGGTGAAGGCCGGACGGGTGGAGAACTTCTTCACCGAGTCCGCCAGGAGATCTCCGATCGACTGGTAGGCCAAAGGGCCAATCTCGGCCGGGATGATGCCGGGATAGCTGGCGAGCCAGGGCTTCGAGGCGGACGTAGGCTTGCCGGCGGGCTTCGCCTTGGCGCCGGGATTCGCCGCAGGAGTGGCGGCGGGAGCAGGCTCTGCGGCGGGCTTGGATGGCGCTGATTTCGCGGCAGACGGCGCCTTCGTGACCTTGGCGGGCGACGACTCGGCGGGTTTCGTAGCCGGCGCAGCCTTTGCAGCCGGTTTCGCAACCGCCGGTTTCGCGGCCGCGGGGGTTTTCACTGCCGCCGGCTTTGCCGCAGCGGGCTTCGCGGCGGCCGGAGCCGACGCGGCCTTGGCCGGGGCGGCGGTCTTCGCTGCGGCAGGCGCCTTGGCGGCAACGGGCTTGGCAGGGCTCTTCGACGGCGCCGCGGCAACCTTCCCAACCGGCTTCTTCATGTCGGACGGCTTGGTGCGGGCCGCCAGCCCGCTTACGGGCGCCTCGGACTTCGCCGGATTGCCTGTCGATTTTCCCGCCGGCTTCCTGCCTGCTGCTTTTGCCATTGTCTCGTCCCTCCTCATCGCCGCGCACATGGGCGGCGAAATCTTCTTGTCATTAGTTTTCGGACACTGCGCCAACCGCGCGCCCTGCCCCTCGCACGTATCTAGGTTGAGATCGCCGATACGCGCAAGTGTCGCGAAATTCGTTGCCCGACCGTCTGCCAGACAATCTCCAACATTCCCCTACGCTATCGGAAGGGGAGTTCCAATGGCCCGAATTCGATGCTTATATGGGGGTTCGCGAGCCTGTTAGAGGGGCTTGGACGATAAAAAAGGGAGCGCATTGATGAAGAAACTGAGTTTTGCGGCCGCGTTGCTGGCTGCAACCGTCTTGAGCGGCGCGGCCAGCGCAAAGACGCTGGTCTACTGCTCGGAGGGTTCACCGGAAGGGTTTGACCCTGCCCTCTACACCGCCGGCACCACCTTCGACGCCTCGTCGCGTCCGGTTTACAACCGCCTGGTGGAATTCAAGCCCGGCACCACCGAAATCGAGCCCGGCCTCGCCGAAAGCTACGAGATCTCCGACGACGGCCTGCAGTACACCTTCAAGCTGCGTCCCGGCGTCAAGTTCCAGACCACCGACTTCTTCACGCCGACCCGCACCATGAACGCGGACGACGTGATCTTCTCCTTCGAGCGCCAGCTCAAGGCCGACAATCCGTACAATCAGTATGTGACCGGTGGCGCCTGGGAGTATTTCGCCGGCATGGGCATGCCCGACCTGATCGCGTCGATCGACAAGGTTGACGACATGACCGTCCGCTTCGTCCTGAAGCAGAAGGAAGCGCCGTTCCTGACCAACCTCGGCATGGACTTCGGCTCGATCGTTTCGAAGGAATATGCCGACAAGCTGGCCGAGGCTAACACCAAGGAACAGCTGAACCAGAAGCCGGTCGGCACCGGTCCGTTCCAGTTCGTCGACTACCAGCTCGACGCCCGCATCCAGTACAAGGCGAATCCCGACTACTGGAAGGGCAAGGAAAAGATCGACGACCTCGTCTTCGCCATCACCAAGGAAGCCTCGGTGCGCTACCAGAAGCTCCAGGCCGGCGAATGCCACGTGATGCCTTATCCGGCGTCCGCCGACGTCGCCGCGATGAAGGCCGACCCCAACCTGCAGGTGATGGAAGAGGCCGGCCTCAACGTCGCTTATCTCGCCTTCAACACGCTGCAGCCTCCGTTCGACAAGACCGAAGTCCGCAAGGCGATCGCGGGTGCGATCAACAAGCAGGCGATCGTCGACGCCGTGTTCCAGGGTGCCGCCCAGGTCGCCAAGAACCCGATGCCGCCGACGATGTGGGGCTACAACGACGCGATCGAGGATGACAAATACGACCCGGCCGCGGCCAAGGCCGCGCTCGAGGCCGCGGGCGTCAAGGACCTCAAGATGAAGGTCTGGGCGATGCCGGTCGCGCGTCCCTACATGCTCGACGCGCGGCGCGCCGCGGAAGTGATCCAGGCCGATCTCGCCGCCATCGGCGTGACCGCCGAGGTCGTGACCTACGAGTGGGCCGAGTATCTCGAGCGCTCGAAGGCCAAGGACCGCGACGGCGCGGTGATCCTCGGCTGGACCGGCGACAACGGCGACCCGGACAACTTCCTCCACACCCTGCTCGGCTGTGCCGCCGTCGGCGGCAACAACCGCGCCCAGTGGTGCAACGAGGAGTTCGACAAGCTCGTCAACGCCGCCAAGCTGTCGACCGATCAGGCCGAACGCACGAAGCTCTACGAGGAGGCCCAGGTGGTCTTCAAGCGCGAGGCTCCGTGGGTCACGCTCGACCACTCGGTCGTCGTGATGCCGATGTCGAAGAAGGTCTCCGGCTACGTGATGAGCCCCCTCGGCCATCACGCCTTCAGCGGCGTCGACATTGCCGAATAAGCTGACATAGCACCTCTGCGGGGGGTGTCCGGCGACGGACACCCCCTTGTGCTATGTGGTAGCCGGCAGGCGCGGGTTGCGGGGCTTTCGCCCTCCCGTCGAAATGCCGGCACGGAATATTGGGTGAGCCATGCTGCGCTTCTTCTTCGGACGCCTCGCCGTCCTGATCCCGACATTCATCGGCGTCTCGATTGTCGCCTTCGCCTTCATCCGGCTGCTGCCGGGCGACCCGGTGCAGCTGATGTCGGGCGAACGCGTCATGTCGCCGGAGCGCTACGAGAAGATCTCGCACGAACTCGGCTACGACAGGCCCATCGTCATCCAGTATCTCGACTACCTTGGGAACGTCCTCACTGGCGATTTCGGCCGGTCGCTGACGACCAAGGAGCCGGTCCTCACCATTTTTGCGAAACTGTTTCCGGCGACGCTCGAACTGTCTCTCTGCGCCATCATCTTCGCCGTCGTCCTCGGCATTCCTGCCGGCATCATTGCCGCGGTCCGACGAGGAACGGTGATCGACCAGACCGTCATGGGTACGGCGCTGATCGGCTATTCGATGCCGATCTTCTGGTGGGGACTGCTGCTCATCATCCTGTTCTCCGGCGTTCTGCAATGGACGCCCGTTTCCGGCCGCATCTCGTTCTCCTACTTCTTCCAGCCGGTCACCGGCTTCATGCTGATCGACTCGCTGATCTCGGGCCAGAAGGGCGCATTCAAGTCGGCGGTCTCGCACCTGATCCTGCCGACGATCGTCCTCGGCACGATCCCACTCGCGGTGATCGCGCGGCAGACGCGCTCGGCGATGTTGGAGGTGCTGGGCGAGGACTACGTGCGTACCGCCCGCGCCAAGGGCCTGCCGCCGCTGCGCGTCATCGGCGTGCATGCGCTACGCAACGCGATGATCCCGGTGGTGACGACGATCGGCCTTCAGGTCGGCGTCATGCTCGCCGGTGCGATCCTGACTGAATCGATCTTCTCCTGGCCAGGCATCGGCAAATGGATGGTCGACTCCGTGTTCAAGCGAGACTACCCGGTCATCCAGGGCGGCCTGCTGATCATCGCCTCGATCATCATGGTGGTGAACCTGATCGTGGACCTTCTCTACGGCCTCATCAACCCGCGCATCCGGCACTGAGGAGGCAAAAGATGGCAACGTCCACCCCCAACGCCCTCCAGGAAGCAGACCGCCATGCGGTGACGATGGGCCAGCGCCTGTCCGAATTCTGGTACTATTTCTCAGAGAACCGCGGCGCCGTCATCGGCCTGTGGGTGTTCGTCTTTCTCGTCGTCGTGGCGATCCTGGCGCCGCTGCTCGCACCCCACATGCCGCAGCAACAGTATCGCGACGCGATCCTCGTGCCGCCTTACTGGCAGGAAGGCGGCCGCGCGGCCTATCTTCTCGGCACCGACGCGGTCGGCCGCGACCTGCTTTCCCGCCTGCTCTACGGGGCGCGCTTCTCGCTGTTCATCGGCGTCATCGTGACGACGCTGTCGCTGACGGTCGGCATCTTCTTCGGCGTCATCGCCGGCTATGTCGGCGGCAAGACCGACACGTTCATCATGCGCATCATGGACGTGATCCTGGCGTTCCCGTCGCTGCTTCTGGCGCTCGTCCTCGTCGCGGTGCTGGGACCAGGCCTGATCAATGCGATGATCGCCATCGCGCTCGTGCTGCAGCCGCATTTCGTGCGGCTGACGCGCGCGGCGGTGATGTCCGAAAAGACCCGCGACTATGTCGTCGCGGCCAAGGTCGCAGGCGCGAAGCCGCTCAGGCTGATGTTCAAGACGATCCTGCCCAACTGCATGGCGCCGCTGATCGTGCAGGCGACCCTGTCCTTTTCGACCGCGATCCTCGACGCCGCCGCGCTCGGCTTCCTCGGCATGGGGGCGCAGCCGCCGACGCCGGAATGGGGCACGATGCTGGCCGAGGCGCGCGAATTCATCCTGCGCGCCTGGTGGGTGGTGACGCTGCCCGGCCTCGCCATCCTCGTCACGGTGCTGGCGATCAACCTGATGGGCGACGGCCTGCGCGACGCGCTCGACCCGAAGCTGAAGAGGTCGTGACGGATGGAGGCATGGGTCGGACCGGCGATCGTCGCGGCGTTCATTTCAGGGCTGGTCAGCCTGGTCGTCGTCCAGCTGAATTTCCGCCAGGAGCGCAGGGCGGACCGATTGCGGCGAGAGGAGAAGATACGGGATTTCCAGATCGCGCTCAGGGCGGAGATCAGGAGCGAATTGAAGCATCTCAGCAGCTTCGACCTGGATCAGGTCTATGCGGAGATCGCTGACCAGTATGCGAATGACGAGAGCTATTCGGTCACCCTGCCGCGCTTGGCTCAGCACATCGTGTTCAACGCAATCGTCACAGAGATACATATCCTCCCGGAGTCAGTCATCGATCCCGTCGTCCTCTACGTCCGACAGAGACAGGTCGTCGAAAGCATGACGGAAGACATCCGAGACGCCCAGTTCAGACTGCTGTCGCGCGATCGACAATTGGCGATGTATCGCGACTATCTGGGACTCTGGAAGGTGTGGCGCGATTTCGCTGAAAAGGCGGAGCGGGCGTTGCAGGCAGGCGCGATTCAGTAGCCGGGTCGCGGGCCAGTAGGACCCGAGATCGGCGGAACATTCGGAAGGGGACGTGGCTTCTTTGAAAACATCTCATCACCTCGCGCCATGCTACATAGTCCATGTTGGCGGAAAAACCAAGGAACGCGCCAATGGCACTGCTTGAAATCGAGAACCTCGTCGTCGAGTTCGACACCGCGCAGGGCCCGTTCCGGGCCGTCGACGGCGTGTCGCTCAAAGTCGACGAGCGCGAGGTGCTGGCGATCGTCGGCGAGTCCGGCTCGGGCAAGTCGGTGTCGATGCTGGCGGTGATGGGCCTTCTGCCGTGGACGGCGAAGGTCAGCGCCGACAGGATGAGCTTCGCCGGCACGGATCTGCTCAAGCTCGACGACGCCGAGCGCCGCAAGATCATCGGCAAGGACATGGCGATGATCTTCCAGGAGCCGATGGCGAGCCTCAACCCATCCTTCACCGTGGGCTTCCAGATCGAGGAAGTGCTGAAGCTGCATATGAACATGGACAAGGGCCAGCGCCGCGAGCGGGCGACGGAACTGTTGCGGCTCGTCGGCATCGCCGACCCGGCCGAACGGCTGGAGTCCTACCCCCACCAGATGTCGGGCGGCCAGTGCCAGCGCGTGATGATCGCGATGGCGATCGCCTGCAATCCGAAGCTGCTCATCGCCGATGAGCCGACGACCGCACTCGACGTGACGATCCAGAAGCAGATCCTCGACCTGCTGGTTGGCCTGCAGGAAAAATACGGCATGGGGCTGATCATGATTACCCACAACATGGGCGTCGTTGCGGAAACGGCGGACCGGGTGATCGTCCAGTACAAAGGCCGCAAGATGGAGGAGGCAGACGTGCTCACGCTCTTCGAGAACCCGAAGAACGCCTACACGCGCGCCCTGCTTTCCGCCCTGCCGGACAACGCCACGGGCGACAGATTGCCGACCATCTCCGACCTCGTCTTCGAACAGGCGGCGCCCGCCGTCGTCACGCCGCCGATGGGGGGCCCGCTATGAGCACTGTCGTTCTCGAAGGCCGCGACCTTGTCCGCGACTACCGGGTTCCGGGAGGGCTGTTCTCGCCCGCGCGCGTGGTCCATGCGGTCAAGGGCGTCTCGTTCAAGGTGGAGAAGGGCAAGACGCTCGCCATCGTCGGCGAGAGCGGCTGCGGCAAGTCGACTCTCGCGCGCATCATCACCATGATCGACGCGGCGACGGCCGGCGAGCTGTTCATCGACGGCCAGAAGGTCGACATCGCCAAGGACGGCATCACACCCGAACTGCGCCGCAAGGTGCAGATCGTCTTCCAGAACCCTTACGGATCGCTCAATCCCCGCCAGAAGATCGGCGACGTGCTGGGCGAGCCGCTTCTGATCAACACCGGCGCGTCGGCCGGCGAGCGGCGCGAGCGGGCCATGCAGATGCTGATCAAGGTCGGACTCGGCCCGGAGCACTTCAACCGCTATCCGCACATGTTCTCCGGCGGCCAGCGCCAGCGCATCGCGATCGCGCGCGCGCTGATGCTCAATCCGAGCCTGCTGGTGCTCGACGAACCGGTGTCGGCGCTCGACCTCTCCGTCCAGGCGCAGGTGCTGAACCTTTTGGCCGACCTGCAGGACGAGTTCCAGCTGACCTATGTCTTCATCAGCCACGACTTGTCGGTGGTGCGCTACATCGCCGACGACGTGATGGTGATGTATTTCGGCGAGGCGGTGGAATACGGCTCGCGCGACGAAGTGTTCGCCGACCCCAAGCACAGCTACACGAGGACCCTCTTAGCCGCGACACCGCGCGCCGATGTCGCGAGCATCAAGGCAAGGCTTGCACGGAAAGCCGCGAAGGCCGCCTGAGCGCGGCTGGTCTCGTCGCTACAAGCGGTCTACTCGCTTCGGGCGAATCGACTTATGTCGTTTTCGTCGACTATCCTATGGATGGCAGCGCCGCAGCCCGGCAGAGGAAAAGAACATGATCATCGAAGTCGCGACGATTCGCGTGAAGCACGGACTGGAAGCCGAGTTCGAAGCCGCGGTCGGAAAGGCCGTCGATGTCTTCCGACGCGCCGAGGGCTGCCTCGGCCTCGTGCTTACCCGCTGCGTCGAAGACCAGTCGCATTTCGATGTGGTGATCCGCTGGAAGACGCTGGAAAACCACACCGTCGGCTTCCGCAATTCGCCGCTGTTCGCGGAATGGCGCGCGCTGGTCGGCCCTTATTTCGCCGAGCCGCCTTCGGTGAAGCACTACGCCAACATCTTTGCGCCCGTCGAATTCTGAAATCGAACACCGGGGGAGAGTGGTGCCGCTTAGGTGACTCGAACACCTGACCCCATCATTACGAATATCGAAACTGACCTTCTCATACCTCCTCACCGCTGCACATCGACAACTTATAATTACTTGATAATAAACGATTTTTGTGGTTAAAGCTTCTCTCTGGAAAACATGCCAGCACCGCATTGGCTGTGGCCCCAGTGTGGCCCCAGAGAGGAGACGAGAGATGGGTGTGTTGTCTGAACTGGAGCTTAAGAACGCCAAACCGAAGGCCGATCGCTACGAGATGAAAGACGGCAAAGTGGACGGCCTTTGGGTCCGCGTCACGCCGAACGGGGTCAAGTCCTACGTCCTTAAATACCGCTTCGAAGGGCGGTCGCTCCGGTTGTCGCTCGGACACTATCCGGACCTGTCATTGGGGAAGGCACGGCTCCTGGCACAAGAGGCCCGCGGCAAGATCGCGGTCGGCGTCGATCCGCAAGGCGAGAAGAAGAAGGAAAGGCGGAAACTGTCCGATCGCGTTGACGGTCTGGTCGAGCAATTCATCGAAGCAGAATGCAAGGGCCAGAGTTTCGCCAAGAACGGCCAGCCGAAATGGGACTCGTGGAAGCTCGTCGAGCGCAGCCTGAATGAGTATCTCGTCTCGCAATACGGCACCCGCTCAGTTCACCACGTGACCAAGGCGGATATCAGGAGCGCCCTGAGACGGATCGTCATCAAGGGTTATCCGCAGGCCGCAAACACCGCGTTCTGGTACATGAGGGCGTTCTTCAACTGGTGCCGGAAGGAAGATGTCATCGCCGTCTCACCCTGCGATGGGCTCGAAAATCCGGCGCCGATCAAGTCGCGCGAACGTGTGGTTTCCGACGTCGAACTCGCAGCGATATGGATGGGCTGTGAAGGCGTTGGTTATCCGTTTGGCTCCATCGTCAAGCTGCTTGTCCTGACAGGCCAGCGCCGGACTGAGGTCGCTGCCATGCGCTGGTCGGAACTCGATCTGGAAAACGCCACATGGCTGCTGCCCGGCGCCCGAGCGAAGAATAACGAGCTGTCTGTTGTTCCGCTCTCAACGTTGGCGGTGTTGGTCCTGCAGTCGGTGCCGAGACTAAACGACACGTTTGTCTTTCCGGCGCGCGGCAATGAGGAAAGCCATTTCTCCGGCTATGCGAAGGGCAAGAAGGCCCTCGACGGCAAGGTCAAAATCGAAGGAAAGGTGTTAGAGAATTGGACGCTGCACGATCTGCGCCGGACGCTGGCGACCAATCTTGGCGAGAGGCAGGTGCCGCCTCACGTCATCGAGCACATCCTGAATCACTCGGCTGGATCGATGTCCGGAGTGTCGAAAATCTATAACCGCTACGCCTACAACAAGGAGAAGCGAGAGGCGCTGGAGGTGTGGTCCGATCATATCGGGGGGCTGATCAAGCAAGCTGCGCAGAGGAAGCCGCTAGCGGCGTAGGGGTATGCCCCCTGCACGCTTCGCGCGAGAACGTATATTGCGGGTGTCTGTCGACAACAATGACTGAGCGGGCTCTATCCACTGGAGCCAAGTGTACGATGCGCGCGCTCGGTGCCAAAATGAAACCCCGCCGGAGCGGGGTTTGGTTTTAGCGGAGGTCGTGCGGTGCGTCCCGCCTTTCCACCTCGCGCCGCAACTGACGCGCGATCATCAGTGTGACGCTGGCGACAGAGGAGTAGGGTTTGGACCAAGCCCCCTTCTCCTTTTCGTGTGCGGACAGGCAATAGACCCAGCCTCTCGACGTACGCTCTACAACGTAGGCGCCGACCAAATACCGGCGACGGAAGTTCTGGAGCATCTCAGTACTCCTCCGTCAGCATGATGGTCATGACGCGTCGCGTGATGTTCGGGTCGGTCGGATCGTCCGAGCGGTGGAGTAGTGTGGGATCGAAATAGTCGATCTTGAAGATGACACGCATCGATCCGGTGGTAAGCGCCTCGCCGATCGCCTACGGATTTGGGCTTGACGTTTCCCGGAATCGCCAGGGCATGAGTTCCTCGATCTGGCTCTGCGGATGGCCGTTGATGATGGCGTCGAGGGTTTCTGCGAGGTAGGCAACGGGATTGAC
>NZ_JANJTZ010000012.1 GCF_024710845.1 Mesorhizobium sp. | reverse complement strand
ACGCCATCGAACGCATGTTCTGCAGACTCAAGGACTTCCGCCGCATCGCGACCCGATACGATCGACTGGCCACCAACTTCCTGGCTGCCGTCTGCATCGCAGCGACAGTCAGCTACTGGTTATGAGTCCGGACCCTAGATGGTGGCGGTGGCGGCGGTGGCATGTCAACGGGGACTTCCGAAAGCTTCTGGTGGGAGGCGCTCAATCATCTTTCGAAGGCGTGTCGGCCTCCTGGAGACATGCCACTGCCGCCACCGCCACCGTGCGACTACAACCTCGGTGGGCATGGAATCTGGAATTCTCGGAGCCGCGTCGTTCGCGGCTCCGGTATTCAGCAGGAGTCCGTGGTCACGCGTGCGGTTACAGGTCGAGCCGTTTCACGGTGCCGCTGATACCCCTGGCGATTACTTGTGCGGGTTACCGCAGCCGTGTTTTCCTGAACGTTTTTTATTCGTGGAGTGAGCAATGCGTCCTGAGTTCAATGTGTCCATCACCAATACCACCCGCCGGCGCAAGCTGAAGGACGGCACGATCGCCGCCTATCCGCAATATTACTGCGAGTTCCGTGATCCGCAGACCAAAGCGCGCCGCCGTCGCGCCTTCGACCGCAAGAAGGATGCCGAGGCGTTCCGGTCGTCACTCCTGCTTAAGGTGGCCGAAAACAGCTACGTCGACGAGCGCAAGGCGCCGACCGTCGGTCAGGCAATCGATCATTGGCTCGCCGACAAGGTAGGCAAGGTTAAGGCCTCGACGCTCAAGGGCTATAAGGTCGTCGCCAATGGTGCCATCCGCGGCCCCCTGCTGTTCGGCACCAAGCACGAGCGGGCAGACTATACCGAGAAGGGCGTCCAGCCGAAGAACGCCCGTTTCCTGAAGATGCTTGGCCACATCAAGCTGACCGACCTCAACACCGCCATGATCCGGCAGTGGCATCGCACAGTAGTTGAGCAGTGTGGGACCTACACGGCGAGCAGGGCCAAGTCGCATCTGAAGTCGATACTGGCGCTCGCAGAGGAGGATTTTGGGATCCGCGCCCCGTCCATGCCGACCGGGCTGGCTCGGGCGCGCCACAAGGCGAAGAAGGCCATTCTGACCTCGGAGCACATCGCCAGGCTCGTCGCCGCGGCGAGGGAGGACCTGGAGCAGGGCATCTACTATGCGTTCCCCTTCCTCGCGGGCACGCGGCCGTCCGAACAACTGGGGCTCCTCTGGTCAGAAGTCGACTTCGACAAGAACGTCATCCGCATCTGCCGCATCCAAGAGAGGGATGGCACGCTTTCCGAGATGACCAAGACCGAGGCCGGCACGCGCGCCATTCCAATGAGCGCCACCATGCGCGAGATGCTGCTCGAGTGGCGGGTGCGCTGCCCGCGCTTGGGCAAGGAACTGCACAGGGTATTTCCCGGTCCTGGCCGGCTCCAGGAGTGGCCGAAGCCGCGTATCGGCGGCGGTGGTGCGCTACTCTACCAAAACTATCGCAAGCGTTATTGGGCGCCCGCCTTCAAGCGACTCGGATTGCCCTATGTGACGCCCCACTCGGCGAGGCATTCGTTCATCTCGACGCTCCAAGCGCAGGGTATTGAGATTGGTCTCGTCGCTCAAATGGCCGGCCATGCCAACCCGACGGTGACACTTGGCCACTACACCCAGGCCGTCCGCGATGGCAGCGCAGTAATAGAGGCGCTTGATCGCGCATACGGTCGGTGAGGCTGGAGGCGGCCATGTCAGGGCGAGGTCGAGGTCGACGCCCCGACGTGGCCCGTCCTGGCCGTCTCCGTGGTACTCCGCAGGCCAGGGGCGACAGACGGCGCCCCTGCACCCAGGGGCGCTCCGGAGTGCCTCTCTGGGGCTCGTCGGGACGGATCGGTATTGAACGCGATGGCTCGCATGAAGCGGTTCGGTGCCGATGGTCACACCTCGGATTTCGCGTTGTTCTGGGCGAACTGGAATAGTCGCACTGTCCACGTAAGCCCTTTAAGTCCGGGTGCGATAACGAGCGAATAACCACGCTCTCAGCGCCGCCATGAGGTGATGCCCTCGATAATTGTACGCGGCATCGCTGCATGGTTTCCTGTTTCGTTTGAACAGGAGGCACTCATGCACATCATGGTCAGGGACAAGCGCACCGGTGTCGAGGAATGGCTGCCACTCGAGAAGGCTGCCGAACTGATGAACCTCAATCCGGAGGAGATCGAGTGGGCCCTAGAAGAATTCGGCGAGTGCGAGAGCGAGGATTACATTGCCATCGAGCCGGACTAGGCCGGGGGAACCGGGTCTTCTCCCAGATCGTTGACCGACGGGTAAATGTGAAACACATGCCGTCCGAGCGGGTTTCGAGCAGCTATTCCCATCACATGATCGACGACCTGATAAGCGGCTCTCCATTCGCCGGCTGACTTTGGCCCGCCCAGATCCTCATCATTGATGAAGTTAACAAGAACGAGGCGCGCATCGACGCCGTTTGAGCGAAGGAAGTGGAGATGCGCGTATCGATTGGCAAGCTGATAGAAAGTGTCGATCCACGGAGCCTTGGGCGTACTGCCCATGTAAAGCGCGGTCGCCTGCAAAGCGTCCTGTATTTTCCGGCGGGATTCGACGCCCGCCGCAGACGGCGGCGACAGGATTTCACCGATATGTGCCTTTGCCTCGATCAATAAGACCGAACCTGCCTCCCCCTTCCCAACAGCGTCCCATTGGGGGCCCTTGCGGGGCCAGAAGTCGGCCAGTTTGCCTGTGAGTTCGGGATGACCGATCAAGTCGAGGAAAGAGTCGTCGCGATACTCTGCGTAGTCGTCTTCTGCGCGTGGCGATAGCCAGCGGACCTGCCCTGCATCGCCCATGACCAGGTCCAATTCGCGGGCCAGTCCGTCTGCGCGACAATTCACGGCGCGCTGAATCCACTTGAGGCTACCGCGCGTGCCTTGCGGCTGACGAACCCGGGTCACCCAGCAATTCTCCAAAGATTGCAAGCGGCTCGTCGCAAACGAATTCAACAGGACGAACCTTCTTATCATTTGAGGCTACGTTCGAGATTTGCGCCATCCGGCAGACCTCGCCTCTTGCTCGGAGCAGAACCAGCGCTCGCCATACTGCGGCGAGATGCGCGTTGCTTCGTAGTATTTCTGACCAGGCACATGATAAATGCGCTCGCCAGTGTCGATGCTGACATTGCCTTTGATATTGCATCCGCCGCCTCCGAACAGGCTCAATGGCGAAGCGACTGACTTCAGGCCGCCCTGCTCCCAGGCGACAGCAAGTCCTCCGATCGCAATCGCAGCGATGGGTCCAGCTACCATGCTGAACAATGATCGCTTCCGTGTGTGAGGGCGGTGGCGCAGCTCCTGGGCCAGCCCCCGCATCTTCTCGGCAGGGTCACCACGTTTCACATTGCGGAACTGCTGCACATTGCGCGACATGGCCGACACGGTCGCACGATGTGATTACATCCTGATGCCCGAGAACGCTCAAACTTTAAGAATCAGGCAACCTAGATCGCAGCCGCGTTCAGGCGCCCTAGACCAAAGTTGCCGCGATAGGCGCCAAACAGGCTATCGACCTGGTCGACCCGGAAGTATCGTTCATCGGCGGTCTTGCTTGTTGGCTTGTCGCGCCGCGCTCGATGGTCTGCCACGTCACGCGGAATCAGGTAGATTGCGCGTCCGGCGTGAGCCCCTGTCCCCAATAGAACAATGGCGAGCCAGTCGAATTGGTCGGTGGTGTAATAGGTCACATACGAGGCGCCGTGCTTAAATGTCCGTGACTTCACCGAGACACGTTGAGGCGGGCGGCCAAGCGGCTGGGCGATCACATCGTAACCTGGCCAATTGTCCGGCACCTTTAGTGCAGGCACCCCGGCGAGGGTCAGCTCTGCCGCGACGACCATCTCGCAGGCGTCACCCATTTGTTTGGTCGTGTAGAGCCGCCGAGCAAGTGTCGACGGGCCGGTGAGTGGGGTTACCATTCAAGTGGTCCATCCGAAGTGCTTCAGGAAAAATAGGTGCCAGTGTTTGTTGGAAGGTTAAGACCGGCCGAGACAGAGGCTTGTTGTCTGATAAGCGTGTCCCGCATCGACTAACCGTCCCTGCATGAACTCCGGCTCCCATCGCCCACACGTCAGCATCGAGCTGTTTGTGGCAGCTCGGAAAACGCAGGCGCAACTCATGTCGAACTCGGCCAGCGCATCGGCCAGCGCCAGACAGTTCATCATCCTATGTCGTGCCATCGGAATCGAGCCGCAGGCGATGCTGGCAGAAGCGCTGGTAGAAACACAATCGACGACCGTTCCGGTCCCAGTAGGGAATGGCAGCAACGCGCCCCCATGTCGGTCATTCGGATTCGATATTGCCGCTTCCTGAAAGCTGACGCGACTGCTTGCCGATGTGATTGGGCCAGCGGTGGGCATTCTGCTCCCCATCAGGTTTCTTTTTCCGCACCAGAACACCATGGCGGAGGCGATTCCGAACCGCGCCCGCATGTGAAGTAGTTGTGTCGAGTCCGGCACGGCGTCAGTGCATCAGCTACCGGTGATGAGATGACGGCATCTATGGCTTCTTGTCGTCTGTGGACGATTATGATCGTCTATGGTGCCGCCTTCGGCACGGAGGCTTAGCGAATTCGGGGGTTCGATGATCGATCTCTATGCCTCAACCACACCAAACGTGATGAAGATCGTGCTGATGTTGGAAGAGACCGAACTCGCTTATACATTGAAGCCAGTCAATGTATGGAAGGGCGAGCAATTCGCCGACGGGTTCGTTGCGCTCAATCCGAACAGCAAGGTGCCGGTGATCGTCGACCATGATCCGCCGGAGGGGCCCTACGCCGTGTTTGAGTCGGCCGCGATCCTTATATATTTGGCGGACAAGACCGGTCAGTTCCTTCCGGCCTCGGGACGGGTGCGATACGACGTCATCCAGTGGCTCATCTTCCAGGCAGCGAATTTCGGGCCGATTCAAGGCCAGTTCAACCACTTCACTTCCTATTCCGGGCCGGGCCACGACTATGCCCTCAGCCGATACACGACCGAACTGCGCCGGCAATACGACGTGCTCGAGCGTCGGCTCGGCCAGGTGCCTTATCTCGGTGGCGACGCGTTCTCTATCGCCGATATGGCGGTCTTGCCATGGGTTCTTGTCCAGTCGAACCGGCTGGGCGCGACAGTCCCGTTCCTGGACCATAAATCGGATGCGCATCCCAACATCGCGGCCTGGGCTAAGCGTTGCGAGCAGCGACCGGGTATGCAGCGCGGACTGGCGGCCCACGCCACACTCAAATCAGGCTTGCCCAGTGCCACACCCGACGATCTCGACCGCATCTTCGGCCGTGGGCAGTATGCCTATCGCGCAACAGGGACCTGAGAACTCGCCGCCTGACCTGGCGCCGCAGGGCGGTTAGGAGCCGCCCTGGCCGTCCTGCGCGAGGGGGTAGTCGAGGTATCCCGATGCGCCGAGTTCGTACAGCGTCGCCCGGTTCAGCGGATTCAGCGGGATGCCAAGCCTGAAGCGCCGCACCAGGTCAGGATTGGCTATGAAGGTTCGGCCGAAGGATATCATGTCGGCATGACCGCTGCGGATCGCGGCATTTCCAGATTCGAATGTATGGCGATTGTTGGCGATGTAGACGCCGCTGAAACGCTTTCTGAGCATGTCGAAGTCGAATGGGAACCGGTCGACCGGTTCGCTCGTCTCACCTTCCACCACATCAAGGAATGCAATGCCGACCTGCTCCAGGCCGTCCACCACGCAACTGAACAAGGTCGCCGGATCGGAATCCGCGATCTCGTAGGCGCCGGCCTGGTTCGTGGGCGAGATGCGCACCCCAACCCGATCGCGCCCCCACACGCCGACGACGGCATCGAGCGCCTCCATCAGGAAACGCCGGCGATTCTCAGGCGATCCGCCGTAGGCATCGGTGCGCCTGTTGGTCGAATCGCGCAGGAACTGGTCAAGCAAGTATCCGTTTCCCGCGTGCACTTGTATGAGATCGAAACCCGCTTTCATCGCCAGCTCGGCTGCTCGCCGGTATTCCACGATCACGCCAGGAATTTCTTCGATCCCCAGTGCGCGAGGCGTGGAAAGGGGCAGCCTGCCCTCTGGCGTCCGTATCGTTCCTTTGGCCGGGATCGCGGACGGTCCGAACGGGACTACGCCACGCGGATGCATGCTCGGGTGCAGATTGTGACCGCAATGGAAGAGTTGCAGACAGATCTTCCCGCCCTTCACGTGCACCGCGTCGGTGACGCGCTTCCAGCCGGCGACATGGTCGTCGTTGAAGATGTGGGGACAGTAGACGAGGCCGGCGCCCTCGGCGGAGATTGCCGTCGATTCGGCAAAGATGAGGCCGGCATCGGCGCGCGAAGAATAGTATTCCACATTTAGGTCGTTCGGCACGCCACCTGGCGTGCGCGCACGAGTCATCGGCGACATGGCAATGCGGTTCGGAAGGAAGAGCGGACCGAGCCTAATCGGCTGGAACAACTCCGCGGACTGGTCGGACATAAGCGTTTCCCAGTGCAACTCGCTATCGCGCCCTGCCCGTGCGCCGGAGCGGACGTTCATAGGATGGATCCTTTCTGTCCCAGGATCCGGCCGGATATCCGTTCGGCGTGTCGAAGATCGTGGCGTCAGCTTCTGCGCGCCAATCGATATAGAGTTTGCGCAGTTTGATCTTCCACTCGCCGTTCTCCTTCGTGAGCTTGTCTATGTAACGACCGCCGCCGATTATAACGGTTTTGCTGGTTTTGCGACGCAAGGCGTAGAAGCAGTAAGACTCGGCATGCGCGGTGTCGCCGTCGATCTCGCAATTGTGCGTCGTGATGTTGTGGGTGTGCGATAAGGTGTGTTCCGCGTGAAAGCCGTTCGCCCATTCGGTGAACTCCGCGGGACCGCCTTCGAAGGGTCCGTGCTCGTCGAAGCCGTCCGGATGATAGACGCTCATGAGAAGATCTTCGTCATGTCGGTCGATGCCGCGCGCGTAACGATTGACGCAATCGAGAATCGCCTGTCGATCGAGCAGGTACTGAACTTCCGGAATCGATGAGCTGAGCATTCGTCTATCCTCCTCCTCGCGCGCCCTCCAGGACGCAATGTACGCATCATGCATAACAGTTATGATGCATTCCACTCAAAATTTTGAGCACCCGCATGCGGACGCTTGCGGGAGCAAGCCAAGTCGGCATAGGCTATGATTGTTATGGAGGAGACATAACGTATTTCCTTGGGAGGAACCATTATGCGTTTCGCAGCCCTTGCGCTCGCCCTGTCGGCGGCGCTGTCATTCATGGCGCCCGCATCGGCGCAGGAGGATTGGAAGCTTGCTTCCGCAAAACGCGCGCCCGATGTCGGCGCGCAGTTCGACCAGGAATTCGCAGACGCCGTAACAAAGAACTCCGGCGGCGCCGGCAAGATCGAGATCCAGTTTGTCGGCAATGAGCAGGAGATGGTGCAGCAGGTTCTGCGCGGACGCCTGCAGTTCGGCGCCACCTCCCCGCTGGGCCTGGCGGCGGCGATGCCGGAAATGGCGATCTTCAACACGCCGTACCTCTGGCTGTCGCGCGAGGAACGTGACTTCGTCTACAGTAACCACCTCGTCGAGCCGCTCAAGAAGATGTTCGACGAAAAGGGACTGGTGCTGCTGTCGATCCAGGACGCCGGCTACAGCGGCGTTTTCTGCAAGATGTATTGCTCCAACCCGTCCTCGCTGAAGGGACAGAAGACGCGTGTTTCGCCAAGCGCGGCGAGCAAGATGTTTTACGAGTCGCTCGGGGCAATTCCGGTCCAGCTGCCGCTGGCAGATGTCTGGCCGGCGCTCGAGCAGAATCTCGTCGTAGCGGGCGACCTGCCGCTCGGCTTCTTCGCCAACACGCCCGGCGCCGCTACAGCCCAGAACTTCGTCTACACGCAGCACACCCACAGTTCATGGCTCTATTTTGCAAACAAGCGCGTGTGGGATTCGATCACCCCGGAAGCGCGGAAGGCGATCATTGCTGCAATGCCAGCTCCGCTCGAGACCAGTGATCGTCTCATGGCCTACCAGGAAGAGGCGGCGAAGAACTATACGGCCAAGGGCGGCAAGGTCTATCCGCTCACCGACGAAGAGCGGGCGGGATGGGCTTCCTTGATCACCCCCAACATCCCGGCCTTCGTTGCCACCCTGAGCCCGGGTGCGCAGGGTCTCTTTGAGACCATCGCCGCCGCAAAGAAGGAGTTTGCCGCGAAGAACAACTGACGGACCGCCCGGCTTCCCGGCCTTGGCGGCCGGGAAGCCGGCGCGTTCTACTTGGCATGGTCGAAACGGGAGGCCGGACAATGCTCAACCGCCGGGTGTCCGCATCATGAACGGACAGGCTTCCGAGCGGCGGCGTCGCGGCGCCGCAATATGCATCGGCCGCCTGCTCGACCTGCTTACGCGGGTGGAATGCGCATTTGCCGTGACGGCGCTTTGCATCTCGGCCGGGGCGCTGGTCGCAGACATCGTTTCGCGGGAAGTATTCTCGCACGGCCTGTTCGGCTCGCTGCGCATCGCGGTCTTCGCCACCGCGCTGGCAGCGTTGTCAGGCTTCGCGATCTGCGTCGCGACCGGCACCCATCTACGCATCTCCAGCTTTGACGGTCTGATCCCGGCCGCTATGCGGCCCGCGGTGATCAGGATCGGCAACCTGCTCTCGTTCGCGATCTGCGCCTTCTTTGCCTATTGGGCGCTTTTCTATGTTCGGCAGACCATGGCGATCGGCGAGACCGATCCTTCGCTCGGCATAGAGGTATGGCCCCTGCAGTCCATCCTCGTATGGATGTTCCTGTCGGGGGGGCTGCGATACCTAGCTTACGGAATCTTTCCCGAGCTGGAACCGCAAGAAGCAGATCTCGCCCAATGAGCGCGATGGTTCTTCTTCCGGTCTTTCTGGTCCTCACTCTCCTGCGCCAGAACATTATCCTGACGCTCGCGGTGCTCGTCGGCCTCGTGCACGCCTACGTCACGTCTCACAGCTCGATCGAATACCTGATCCAAGACCTCTGGTTCACGCTCGACCGCGAATTGCTTCTGTCGATTCCGATGTTCATCTTCGCCGGAGTGATCATGTCGCGCGGATCCATCGCCGCACGATTGGTGCGCATCATGACAGCACTGACCCGCGCCTTGCCCGGTGGGCTCGGCGTCGCCACCATCCTCGCCATGGCCGTCTTCTCATCGATCTCCGGCTCTGCGATCGTGACTATGATGGCGGTGGGCGCTCTGATGTATCCGGCGCTGACCAAGAGCGGCTACTCCGTGCATTACGCGCTCGGCGTTCTGGCGTCCGGTGGCACGCTCGGCGTGATCATCCCTCCCAGCATCCTCATGATTCTCTATGGGATTTCGACCGATGTGTCGGTTACCGATATGTTCAAGGCCGGCTGGGGGCCCGGCCTGCTGATGATCGGCGCGATGTCGATCTACACGCTGGTTGTGAACCGGGGGATGCCCGCCGGCAAGTTCGACGCGGCGGAACTTGTGCAGTCGCTGCGTCACGGAATCTCGGCGCTGCTGATGCCGATCATTCTTCTGGGCGGCATCTACTCGGGATACTTTACGGTGACCGAAGCCGCGGCAGTGTCGCTCGCTTATGCTCTTGTCGTGGAAGTAGTCATCCACCGCGAGCTCGGCCCACGCGACATCTATGCGATCGGCATCGAGACCATCAAGCTGCTCGGCAGTCTCATGCCGATCGTTGCGATCGCCGGCAGCCTCAACGTTATCCTAGACTACGAAGGCGTTCCACAGGCGCTCGTGCAGTCCTTCTCCGTCTACCTGGAAAACTCATGGGAGATGCTGATCGTCGTCAACCTTCTGCTCCTTGCTGCGGGCGCGCTGATGGATGAAAGCTCTGCGATCATCATTCTCTCGCCGCTTCTGGCCCCGATTGGCGCTTCGTACGGCTACGATCCTGTGCATTTCGCAATCATCACGATTGTGAACCTGCAGCTCGGCTACGTCATGCCGCCGGTGGCAATCAACCTGATCATCGCAGCGACAGTGTTCAAGCAAAGCTTCCTCACCGCTTGCAGAGCAGTCGTTCCCTTCATAGCGATCATGCTGGCTGTTTTGCTACTCGTGATCATATTCCCGCAAGTCTCGCTATATTACGTGGGTCGTTGAGAGACCCTGCCACCTCCACGGCTCTTGGACAGGAAAGGTTCTCATCGAAGATGAAGCAAGCAGCGGGCGCCGCGGCCAACGACCATAAGGATGGAAAAGAACACGTTGCGCCTAGGGCCGCAGGGCGCCGCAAGGCGGCCACGGTTGTGCGCGTTGACAGCGAGCTGCAAGTCAATCCCTTGGCGCGCGTCATCGGCTACCGGCTGCGACGCGCTCAGCTGGTGACCTTTCAGGAGTTCATCGAACATTTCGGCCGAATGAAATTGCGGCCGGCGGAGTATGCGCTGCTCACGGTCGCAAAGCATCAACCGGGGCTCAGTCAGAACAAGGCGGCCAGCATGCTGGGCATCAAGCGCGCAAATTTCGTATCGCTGCTGGATGCACTCGAACGTCGTGGTCTGGCCGAGCGGCGTTCGGTGCAGGGCGACAGGCGGTCTCGGGCCATCCATCTGACCGCGAAGGGGCTCCAGGTGGCCGAGAAAGCCGATGCGATTGCCAAATCCTACGATATGATGCTGGTCGAACGCCTGGGCGGCTGCGAGCAGCGCGATGTCTTCCTGTCGATGCTCGATCGGCTGGTCGCCAAGGACTGATAGGATGAGCTAGGCCTTGATGACAACGGCGGTTTGTGATTGCGCGTATGAATTCGACGTCGCCGAGTTTGAAATCGCCGCTGATGCGATCACCAGTCAGTTGAGCCCGCCGCGAAGTATCTGATCTTCCCCTCTAGGAGTTCACAGAACGGCATTGGCGGATGACTCTGCGAACATTGTGAGCGCCGCCGCCAGATAAAACCTCGCGACCGGCGGTGTCCCAGGCGTCACAAGCGAGTCGTTCGGCCGCCTGAATCGATGGAGCCATAACTGCCGCCGCCAAGATCCGCGACGTGGGAGCCATCAGGCTCTTCTTCGACAGTCGAGAACCACTCCACCGCGTCGTCGTGTCGGCGGCTGAACTCGGTGCCGATCCTCCGTGGAAAGCGCGCTCTGGAGGAGGAACGGGCGGCGTTCGACAGCAAGTTCTGGAGCGGTCACCGTGCGCACGCCACTGGCATCCACCCGGCAGCTTGTGCTGGGCTGGCCTGCCTTGGCGAACGGGCCACCGAATTGTGGACGTCGATCTTTAGCCGCAGGTCCAAACTTTGCCGTTGAGTCACCTTGGGTGGTACAATGAACATATCATAGTCACGGCCTCACGAATTTGACGGTGTGTCTGGAACGTCGAATGCCTAGTCATCATCCCATGTCAGCAATCCGCTTTTGTTTGCCGCTAAGCCGCCTGTCCGGAGTCGGCCCCGGAACTGCCGCTGGAATGATCTCCGAGTTGCAGCGTGGGGGGCGAACCCCAAGAGCAGGGTTGGGGTAGGTAGCGGAATGGCGTCTTTGGGCGGCCCGGCTCAGAAAGCTGCAGCGCCGAGGTATGGTCTTGAGCTAAATGACGGCCTGAATGGCACCGCTTCGCAGACACTAGATTTCGTTTAGCAGTGCATCCAGATCCAACGGCTCGTCCAGAGGCCTCAGTAACCCATCTGCATTGCGTGGCCACTCTTCTTCCGGCCGATCGCGATAGGCCTCGACGCCGTTGCCGTCTGGTTCACGAAAGTAGACGGACTCCGTAGCTCCATGGTCCGACATACCGGTAATTGCGACATTGTGCGCCCTGGCCCGCAGCACAACCTCAGCGAGGATTTCCGGTCTGGGTAGAGGAAAGCCACGTCATGGAGGCCGGTGTGGCCAGCGGGCGGCGGATTGCCGTCGGCACTTTCCCACGTGTTGAGCCCGATACGATGGTGGTAGCTTCCCGCCGCAAGGAATGCGGCGCCTGTTCCAAAACGGGATGTGAGCGAAAGACCCAACACCTCGGTCTAAAACGTGAGTGCGCGATCCAGGTCGCTGACCTTGAGATTGACGTGGCCGATCCGGGTTTCGGGAGGCGCAGTGTCAGTCATGTTCTGGCGCTACAGTCAGCGGCTACATCGTAAGCGCCTCGCCGATCGCCTACGGATTTGGGCTTGACGTTTCCCGGAATCGCCAGGGCATGAGTTCCTCGATCTGGCTCTGCGGATGGCCGTTGATGATGGCGTCGAGGGTTTCTGCGAGGTAGGCAACGGGATTGAC
>NZ_JANJTZ010000068.1 GCF_024710845.1 Mesorhizobium sp. | reverse complement strand
CCGAGGACGCGCAGCACGTCAATCCGAACGGCGGCGCCATCGCGCTCGGCCACCCGCTCGGCATGTCCGGCGCCCGCATCACCGGCACGGCGGCACTCGAACTGCGCGAGACCGGCGGCAGGCTGGCGCTGGCGACGATGTGCATCGGGGTCGGCCAGGGCATCGCGATCGCGATCGAGCGGGTGTGAGCTACAGTTCCCGCACGAAATACCGCACCGATCTCTCGCCACCGTAGATGGCGGCCGATCCCACCTCGCGGAAACCCATCGCGGCATGGAACGCGTCGGAGCCCGGATTGGGCGGGTCGGAATTGATCTCGCAGGTGATCAGCGTGTGGCCGGCGGCACGGGCCTTGTCGAACAGCAATTCGTAGAACGCGCGGGCGAGGCCTCGACCGCGCGCGTGGGATGCGACGGCGACACGGTCGACATAGGCGAAGCGCGGATAGCGCGCCTTGAACCAGAGGAAGTTCTCCGAGTCGTAATTGGCGTCCTGATCGAAGGCGAGGAGAAAGGCGTCGGCTTCGCCCGCGCGGAGGGCGAGAAACGCCTGACCCACGAGATGACGCAGTTTCGGCAGTTCCAGCCAGGAGAGTTCCCGCGCGTGCTCGTTGTTGAGCGCGAGGATGGCGGGCAGCGCCTCTTCGCCGATCGGCTCGAGATCAGCCATTGGCGATGATCGCGTCGCTGCGTTGCTTCCAGGTGCCGGCCGTCTGCGGCTTTATGAATACGCCGGTGATCTCGGGGACCGCCGCGCGGACGTTGGCCTCGATGCGCTCGACGCAGGCCTCGATCTCGGGCGCCGTCAGTGTGTCCTCGAACTCGGCGCTGAGACCGATGACGATCTGATGCGGGCCGAGATGGACGGTGAGCACGCCGTTGGCCTTGTGGACAGCGGGATCGGCCTGGACGATCTCCAACACCTTGGCCTGGATCTCGGGCGAGGCGGGTTCGCCCATCAACAGGCCCTTGGTTTCGCGGGCAAGAAAGATGGCGGTACCGGCGAGTACGAGGGAAATGCCGATCGACGCCAAGCCGTCGAGCTCGGGCATGCGCAGCAGATGCGCGCCGGTGACGCCGGCCAGCGCGATGACCAGGCCGAGAAGGGCTGCGCTGTCCTCGAACAGGACGGTAAAGACGCTGGGGTCCTTCGATTTGCGGACAGCCTCGAAGTAGCCGAGATCGCCCTTGGTCTTGCGGAACTCGCGCAACGCCACATACCAGGACGAACCCTCAAAGACGATCGACAGGCCGAGCACGACGAAATTGATCGTCGGATTGCTGATCTCCTCGGGATCCAGGATGTGGATCACGCCCTCGTAGAACGACACGCCAGCACCGAGCGCAAAAACGAGCAGCGCGACGACAAAGCTCCAGAAATAGATCTCGCGGCCGTGGCCGAAGGGATGGGCGCGATCGGCCGGACGCGCGGCGCGGTGCATGCCGTAGAGCAGCAGCCCGCCATTGCCGGTGTCGACCAGCGAGTGGACGCCTTCGGACAGCATGGCCGAGCTGCCGGTGAACCACGCCGCGACGAACTTGGTCGCGGCGATCAGCAGATTGCCGGCGAGCGCCGCATAGATAACCGTCTTCGAACCGCCCTGGCTGGCCATCGATCCTCACTCCGGCGGCGGCAGCGCCTCGTCCGACTCGCACCGCGACAGCGGCAAGGTCCTGCCGCCGTAGACGTTCACAATCCGCTCGCCCGACTCGTCGAGGTCGACCGAGAGACAGGCGCAGCCATAGCCGTAATTGCCGTTGGATGCGACATACTCGTTCTCGTCGAACTCGGGCAGGTTGAGCATCACGTCGTCGGAAGCCTCGATGCCTTGCGTCGCAAGCGTCCAGGTGCCGTCGCGGTCGGTCAGCCACCAGTTGCCCGGCGTCGGATTGACCAGCCAGCCGCAGCGGTTCTCGGCGGCGCTGGCACTCGAAAGACCGGCGAAGATGAGGATGAGCGCAAGGCCGGCCCGTCTCATTGAAGCGATCCTTCATCCCATTCGCCGCAGCCCAGCATGCGGACGGCTTTGACGATACGCGTGAAGCTGTCGCGGGCCCGGGCGACGGAGTTCCGCGCGCGCAGGTAGCCGTGGACGAGGCCCTTCTCCTCGAAGGAGACCGCCTTGCCGCCGGCCGAGACGATCGCGTCGCGGTAGGCGGGTCCATCGGAGGCCAGCGGATCGCATTGCGACATGACGCAGACGGTGGGCGGCAGGCCGGAAAAATCGGTGTCGCGCAGCGGCGCGAAGCCGGCGTCCTTCGACACGTCGGCGCCGCCGGTGCGGATCTTCTGGTAGAAGGCCATGTCGCGCGTGCTCAGCATCGGTGCGTCGGCGTGGGTGATGTAGGAGCCCTTGGTGTGGTCGCCGCCGAGGCCCGGATAGATCAGCACCTGACCGGCGGGCGCGTGGGCATGGCGGCGATAGCGCCCGGCGATCACGGCTGCGATGTTGCCGCCGGCGGAATCACCCGCAAGCACGATGGCGCGGTCCGGATAGGTCTTCGCCGCCCATTCGAAGGCGGCGTAGCCGTCGTCGCGGTAGGCCGGATAGATGTGTTCGGGACAAAGCCGGTAGTCGACCGAAACGACCTCGTAGCCCGTGCGGGCGCAGAGTTCGGCGCAGACGTCATCATGGCTTTCCAGCCCGCCCAGCATGAAGCCGCCGCCGTGGAAATAGAGCACAACCGCCGTCGGGTCGGGGGTCGCGGCGCGGTAGATGCGGATCGGAATGTCGCGCGTCGATGCGGAGATCGCGGTCGTTTCGGTGCTCAGTCCGGCCGGATAGCCGGCGTGGAACTCGCGGCACATGCGATCATAAATCTCGCGCTGCTGAGCGATCGTGTAGTCGATCGTGTCGGGCGGGTAGAAGGAATTGGTCCGCTCGACGAAAGCCCAGGTCTCGGCGTCAAGCAGGTTGGTGTAATCGGTCACTATTTCCCCTTCCACACCGGGTCGCGCTTCTCGGCAAACGCCTTGAAGCCTTCGAGATTGTCCTCCGAGCCGTAGAGCGCGTCGACGGTGCGGAACTTGCGCTTTGTGATCCAGTTCATCGCCTCCTGGAAGCCCATCGATTCGGCCTCGCGGGCGACTTCCTTGATGGCCGCGAAGACCAGCGGCGGACCGGAGACGAGCAGGCGTGCGACCTCCCAGACGCGGGCTTCGAGCCTCTCCCTCGGCAGCACCTCGTTGACCAGGCCCCAGCGATGCGCCTCCTGGACGTCCATCCAGCGGCCGGTCAGAAGCAGGTCCATGGCGACGTGGTAGGGGATGCGCTTCGGCAGCTTGACGGTGGCGGCGTCCGCCAGCGTGCCGGCGCGGATCTCGGGCAGGGCGAAGGAGGACTGCTCCGAGGCGTAGATCAGGTCGCAGGACAGCGCCAGCTCGAAGCCGCCGCCCACCGCCATGCCGTCGACGCAGGCGATCACCGGCTTGTTCATGTCGATCAGTTCCTGCAGGCCGCCGAACCCGCCGACGCCGTAGTCGCCGTCGACTGCGTCGCCATCTGCGGCTGCCTTCAGGTCCCAGCCGGCCGAGAAGAACTTTTCGCCCGCCGTCCTGACGATCGCCACGCGCAGGTAGGGATCGTCGCGGAACGCCTTGAACGTGTCGCCCATCAGGCGCGAGGTGGCGAGGTCGATGGCATTGGCCTTCGGACGGTCGAGCGTGACCTCGAGGACCGGACCATCGCTGCGCAAGGTGATGACGGACATGAATTCCTCCCGCGTTTGCCTCTGCCCTCGATCTGAAAGTCAACCGGCGGGGCCGGTCGGGGTAGGGGCTGACCTAGACAAAGTCTGATCCAGCAATATCCTCGCCTGCACCTTTGACGCGACCAAGCAAAAAGTCTGAGGCCGGAGTGAAAACCATCAATGCGTCCGCAACCCAGGCGCCCTGGCCCTCGGCACAGACAATGAGCGGGTTGATGTCCATCTCCGCCACGTCGGTGACCAGGGCGAAATCCGCGATCCTCTGGATGGCGTCGATCGCAGCGTAAAGGTCGGCTTTCGGCCGGCCGCGATAGCCGTCGAGCAGCGGGAACATCTGCAGGGAGCGCAGGGCGTCCTCGATGTCATTGCGCGATGATGGAAGCAGCAGCGTCACGGAATCTTTCAGCAGTTCGACCAGCACGCCGCCGGTGCCGACGGTCATGACCGGGCCGAACAGCGGGTCGCGTGTGATGCCGACGATAAGCTCGGCGACCGCGCCGGTCACCATCCGCTCGACATAGAGGCCGGTGCCGAGACCGGTCATGGCGTCGGCAGCCGCGCGGACGCTCCCCACATCGCGCAGGCCGAGCTTAACCGCGCCCGTCTCGGACTTGTGTGCGACACCCAGCGCCTTCACGGCGACGGGATAGCCGAGGGTCTCGGACGCAGCGGCGGCTTCGTCGGCGGTCGCGGCGCGGCGGCCGGCGGGGACGGTCAGGCCGACGGCGGCCAGCATGGCTTTGGCGGCGGCCTCATCAGGCGTAGTATTCGCTTCAGAGCCCCGCTCTGGCCTGCCAGAGGGGGGTATGACACTTCCGACGGCGACCGCGGCGGGCCTCGCCCACGCCTCTCCCACCATCACCGCCGCCTCGGCCGCGTCCATGGCTTCCGCGATGCCGAGGATCGGCACGATACCGCGGCGGAGCAATTCCTCGGCATGCGCCTCGGGGATGTTCTCGCCCATCGACGTGACGATCGCGCCCCTGGCGGCATTGGCTTTCAGCGCCGTCTCGAACGCGTTGACCGTCGGCCACCAGTCGGCGTCCGAGCAGCGGTCGGTGCGGGGGAAATCGAGCACCAGGATGTTCAAGTCGAAGCCGCCGGAGACCATCGCCGAGAAGACGGCCGTCATCGCCGGCTCGTTGTTCCAGATGTAGGTGTTGTAGTCGAGCGGATTGGCGACCGCGACCAGAGGGCCGAGCGCTGCCGAGACGCGCGCCCTGTGCTCCGACGTCAGGGCCGGAAAGCGCACGCCGCGGCCCTCGGCGCTGTCGGCCATGACCGAAGCCTCGCCGCCGGAACAGCTCATCGACGACAGCCTGTTGCCCGGCAGCGGACCGATCGCATGGAAGAACTTCAGCGTCTCGAGGAAGGACGGGATCGTATCCACACGCGGGATGCCGAGGCGCCGCAGGAACGCGTCCGATGCCGCGTCAGACCCCGCCAGCGAGGCGGTGTGCGAGACGGTCGCGGCGCGCGCCTGCTCCGAGCGGCCGACTTTCATCGCGACGATCGGCTTGCGAAGCTCGCGTGCCCGGGCGGCCAGGCGCTCGAAGCCGGCCGTCGAGTCGAACCCTTCGATGTGCAGGCCAAGCGAGGAGACCCGCTCGTCCTCGATCAGGCCGAGCGCCATTTCGGACAGTCCGGTCTGCGCCTGGTTGCCGGCGGTCATCAGATAGGCCACCGGCAGGCCGCGCGTCTGCATGGTGAGGTTGCAGGCGATGTTCGACGACTGGGTGATGATCGCGGCGCCCTTTTCGTCCGGCTTCAGCCGCCGCCCGCCATGCTGGTCGGGCCACAGCAGCGCGCCGTCGGCATAGTTGATCAGGCCGTAGCAATTGGGGCCGATGACCGGCATGTCGCCGGCCGCCTCGATCAGGTCGCGCTGCAGGCGCTCACCCTCTGCGTCGTAGGCGCCAGTCTCGCGGAAGCCCGCGGCGAAGCAGACCGCGCCGCCGGCGCCCTTGGCGCGCAGCTGGCGGATCACGTCGATGGTCAGGTTGCGGTTGACGCCGATGAAGACGGCGTCCGGCGCACCGGGAAGGTCTGCTATAGTCTTGTAGGCCCTCACGCCCTCGACCGTCTCTTTGGTCGGGTGCACGACCCACAGATCGCCGGGGAACTTCATCTTCAGCGTCTGCTTGACCACGTTGGTGCCGAACCCGCCGCCGCCGACGACGCAGATGGATCTGGGTCGGAGCAGGCGTTCGAGGCGGGTCATGGGGTGATCGTCATCTTGGGGGAGGTTTCGTCGGAGCTGCCGGCGGCCAGCTTTTCCAGCTCTGCGGCATAGTCCTCGATGGCGGTCACGCCCTTGGGCGACAGGGCATAGATCCCGGTCGCAACACGCTCGAACCAGCCGTAGTGGTTGTCGGCCATTAGGCGGCGTGCATGCGCGATGCGGGTCGCGCGAGCGACCTCGGCCGCCTTGCTCGGCCCTTGGTCGCCGAGCATGCGCAGGCAGACGAGCACCTCCTGGCGGTATCCGGTGACGAGGTTGCGCCGGGTCGAGCCGCCGTTGTTGGGATCACCCACCAGCCGGGCGAATTCGCGCAGCAACCGCGTTTTGCGTGGCTTGGATTGGCGCGGCTTGTACGGCGCCGGATCGCAATGGATTTCGACGAAGCCGTCGCTGAGGCGCACCGAGAGCAGGCCGAGCCCGAGCCGGCGACAGAGGGCCTGGTTGTCGGCCAACGCCTTGTAGGAAGCGCGCCCGGCGCCGCGCGGCACCGCCACGTAGACCGCGTCGCAGATCGACTGGCGCTGGATCGCCTGGTGGAAGAGCGACAGCGAGAACCCCGCCTTCAGCTCGACGATGACCGGCTCGTCGCCGTCCCGCACCGCGACGACGTCGACCGCCCCAACCTCGCCCTTGACCGTGTAGCCTTGCCCCTCGAGCATGCGCTTGACGGGCAGATAGAGGTCGGTCTCGCGGATGCCGGTCGCCATGAACGGCTCTAGCCCCCGACCTGACGCAGCAAAGCCCGGCTGATGATATGCCGCTGGATCTCGCTCGTGCCTTCCCATATGCGCTCGACGCGGGCGTCGCGCCAGATCCGTTCGAGCGGCAGGTCGTCCATCAGGCCCATGCCGCCGTGGATCTGGATCGCCTCGTCGGCGATGAAGGCCAGCACCTCGGTTGCCTTGAGCTTGGCCATCGCCATGTCCTCGTCGGTGACCGTGCCCTGGTCGTATTTCCAGCCGGCCTCGCGGGTGAGCAGCTCGGCGGCTTTCAGTTCCATCGCCATGTCGGCAAGTTTGAACGACACGCCCTGGAACTTGCCGATCTGCTGGCCGAACTGCTCGCGGCTCGCGGCATATTCGATCGAATGCTGCAGCGCGCGCTCGGCGCGGCCGAGACAGGTGGAGGCAACCTGGAGGCGGGTGGCGCCGAGCCAGGAATTGGCCACCTCGAAGCCGCGATGCACCTCGCCCAGGATCTGCTCCTTGGGAAGCCTGCAGTCATCGAATTCGAGAATCGCATTGGTGTAGCCGCGGTGCGAGACGTTGCGGTAGCCGTCGCGCACGGTGAAACCCGGCGTGCCCTTGTCGACGAAGAAAGCGGTGATCTTCTTGCGCTTGCCGCGCGACGTCTCCTCCTCGCCCGATGCCATGAAGACGATCGCGAAGCCGGCGATGTCGGCGTGGCTGATGAAATGCTTGGTGCCGTTGAGGACCCAGTCGTCGCCGTCCTGCCTGGCGGTGGCCTTCATGCCGCGCAGGTCGGAGCCTGCGCCAGGCTCGGTCATGGCGAGGCAGTCCCAGGTCTCGCCGCGGATGCAGGGGTAGAGATATCTCTGGCGCTGCTCCTCGGTGCCGGCGAGGAGGATGTTCGACGGGCGCGCGACGCAGGTCCAGTGCAGCGCATAGTTGGCGCGGCCGAGTTCCTTTTCGTAGAGCAGCCAGGACAACGTATCGAGCCCCGCGCCGCCGACCTCCTCGGGCATGTTGGCCGCGTAGAGCCCGGCAGCCATCGCCTTCTGCTGCAGCTCCTTGATCAGGTCCATCTCCAGCCGGCCGGTGCGCTCGACCTGCGCCTCGTGCGGATAGAGTTCCGTCTCGACGAAGGCGCGCGTCGTCTCGACGATCAGCTTCTGCTCGTCGGTGAGGCCGAAGTTCATGGGCGTGGCTCCAATGCCGGAGGCTGCAACTGCGCGCCCTCCACCACGCTTCGCGTGGTGCCTTGTCGGGGCGAGCCGCTTGTCTCGCCCGTCCTTCGGCCCCCCCGCTCCGCAGGGGAGGATCCTGCGTTGCGGCCCTCTGCGGCCTCGATCCTCCCCCGTTTACGGGGGAGGGGGACCGCCGAAGGCGGTGGAGGGGGCGAAAAGGCGATCATTTCTTCCCCTTCGCTACCTTCTTCGGCTTCGTCGCCTTCGCCTTTTCCGCAGCCTTCGAGACCTTCGCCTTCGACGCCGCGCCGAGCTGTTTCACATAGCCCTTGTGCAGCTCGCCCGCGCCCCAGCCCTTGCCCTTGTTCTCCTTCGACAGCGCTTCCATGATCGCGACCAGATTGTCGTCGCGGATCTTTTCGAGTTCGCGGATCGACCATTTGCCGGACTGTTCGTCGGACTGGCCGGCGATCAGGTCGACCAGCTCGTCGTTGAACTCCGGCACGTCCATCAGCTTGGTCCAGGGCCAGGAGAGGCAGGGCCCGAACTGCGCCATGAAATGGCGCATGCCCGCCTCGCCGCCGGCGACGCGGTAGATCTGGAACATGCCCATCTGCGCCCAGCGCAGGCCGAAGCCGTAGCGCATGATGTCGTCCAGTTCCTCGACCGTGCAGATGCCGTCCTTGATCAGCCACAGAGCCTCGCGCCACATGGCTTCCAGCAACCGGTCCCCGACGAAGGCCTCAATCTCCTTGCGGATGACGACCGGCTTCATGCCGATTTCGGCATAATACTCGCGGGCGAGTTCGATCGCCTCCGGCCAGGTCTGCTCGCCGCCGACGATCTCGACGATCGGCAGCAGGTAGACCGGATTGAACGGGTGGCCGACGACCAGCCGTTCCGGGTGCTTTTTCATCGCGACCTGCATGTCGGTCGGCTTGATGCCCGAGGTCGATGAGCCGATGAGCGCCGAAGACGGCGCATGCGCGTCGATCTCCGCCAATACCTTGTGCTTGAGCGCGAGCCGTTCCGGCACGCTTTCCTGGATGAAGTCGGCGTCGGCGACCGCCTCGGCGATCGTCTTGGCGTAGGTGATCCTGCCTTCCTTCGGCAGACCGGCGGTCGCCAGGCGCTTGTAGGCGCGCCGTGCGCCTTTCATCACCTCGTCGACCTTGCGCTTGGCCTGGGGGTCCGGATCGAAGACCGCGACGTCGATGCCGTTCAGCACGAGGCGGGCGACCCAACCCGCGCCGATGACGCCACCGCCGATGCAGGCTGCCTTGCTGATCGTCATATCGTCGTCTCCTACGCCGCCAGCGCC
Organism: Mesorhizobium sp.; assembly: GCF_024710845.1. Taxonomy (GTDB): domain Bacteria; phylum Pseudomonadota; class Alphaproteobacteria; order Rhizobiales; family Rhizobiaceae; genus Mesorhizobium_A. The sequence continues at coordinate 71,557 of NZ_JANJTZ010000068.1, read as the reverse complement.
AAAGGCGCGCGCTTGGTCAGATTGAGCTTCTTGCGCACCTCGGCCGGGCCGATGACGCGGGCGCCGAGATTCTCGATCACCGTGACCGCCTTCTCGACCAGCTGGGCGTTGGTCGCCAGCACGCCCTTGTCGAGCCACAGATTGTCCTCCAGCCCGACGCGGACATTGCCGCCGGCGAGCACCGAGGCCGCGACATAGGCCATCTGGTTGCGGCCGATAGCGAAGGCCGAGAAGGTCCATTCCTTCGGCACATTGTTGACCATGGCCATGAACGTGTTGAGGTCGTCCGGCGCGCCCCACGGCACACCCATGCAGAGTTGCACCAGCGCATCGGGCTTCAGCACGCCCTCGGTGACCAGTTGCTTGGCGAACCAGAGGTGGCCGGTGTCGAAGGCCTCGATCTCGGGCTTCACGCCGAGTTTGGTCATCATGCCGCCCATGGCACGCAGCATGCCGGGCGTGTTGGTCATCACGTAGTCGGCTTCGGCGAAATTCATCGTGCCGCAGTCGAGCGTGCAGATTTCCGGCAGGCACTGGCGCACATGTTCCATGCGGTTCGACGCGCCGCCCATGTCGGTGCCCTTGGCCTTCAGCGGCAGCGGGCTCTCCACGTCGCCGAACACCATGTCGCCGCCCATGCCGGCGGTGAGGTTCAGCACGACGTCGACTTCGGCGTCGCGAATGCGCTCGGTCACCTCGCGATAGAGTGCGACGTCGCGACGCGGCGCGCCGGTCTCCGGGTCGCGGACGTGGCAGTGGACGATCGCCGCTCCGGCCTTGGCGGCGGCGATGGCACTCTCGGCGATCTGCTTTGGCGAGCGCGGCACATGCGGTGAGCGGTCCTGCGTTCCGCCCGAACCGGTGACGGCACAGGTGATGAAGACCTCGCGATTCATCTCGAGCGGCATGGGCAGTTCTCCTCCGGGCATCGCATTCGACCTGCGCAAGCTTCCCCCGGCTTGCGCATCGAAGCTTGACGATTTACGAAATCGATATGTCGAAAAGCGAAGCACTCTCTATCTTTGCGCCAGACCCTTCGCCGCTACGGCTGACCATGCTGGTGTTCTCGGGCTCATCGATCATGTGCGTCGCGTCGACGGTCGATCCGCTGCGCGCGGCCAACCGCATCGCGGGGCGAACCGTGTTCGACTGGTCGCTCGTCTCGGCCGATGGGGAGCAGCCGGTGACGACGTCAGGACTGTCGGTGGCTGTGTCCGGGCGGTTCGATCCGGCGACGAAATCCGATGTCCTGCTGGCGATCGGCGGTTTCGGTACGCGCTATGAAACGGCTCCGGCGCTGGTGTCCGGCTTTCGCCGGGCGGCGCGGCAGGCGCGTGCGGTCGGCGGTATCGAGGCCGGCGGCTGGCTGCTCGGTCGCGCCGGGCTGTTGGAAGGGCGTGCGGCGACGACGCACTGGGAGGATCTCGAAGACTTCGCCGCGAGTTTTCCCGGCGTGGACGTGCGGCCGGACCGCTACGTCATCGACGGGCCGGTGTTCACCACAGGCGGCGCGTCACCGACCTTTGACCTGATGCTGCATCTGGTGCGGTCGCGTCTCGGCATGGCGGTGGCGCTCGATGTCGCCTCGGTGTTCATCTACGACCAGGCGCGCGCGGCGACCGACGCCCAGCCGCTCGTCTCGCTCGGCCGGCTCGACGGCTACGACCCGCGCCTCGCGCAGGCGATCCGGCTGATGGAAAGCCATGTCGACCGGCCGCTGACCGTGGCCGCGATCGCGCGCCGTGTCGGCCTGTCGGCGCGGGCGCTGGAGCTGATGTTCTCGCGCTCGATCGGCGAAACGCCGGGCGCCTATTCGCTGCGGCTCAGGCTGGCCGTAGCGCGGCGGCTGGTGCTCGACACGGCCGAGCCGATGGCGGACATAGCTGCACGGACGGGGTTTTCGTCCGCATCGGCCTTCAGCCGGGCGTTCAAGGCCGGGTTTGGCAAGGCGCCGGCGCTGATGCGGCGGGGTGAGTGGTAGAACGAGAACTGGACGGCGGCTTGACCGCCGCCCAGTCCTGCCAAGTCACGCCGCTACGGTTGGGATGTCAGCCGTAGGGTAATCGATATAGCCCTCCGCGCCGCCGCCGTAGAACGTCGGGCGCCGCGGCTCGTTGAGCGGCGCATTCGTCTCGAAGCGATGCACAAGGTCGGGATTGGCGATGTAGAGCCGGCCGAAGGCCACCATATCGGCTCGGCCGCTGATAACCGCTTCCTCAGCGAGCTCCCGGTCGTAGCCGTTGTTGACCATCCAGACGCCTGTGCCGCCTGCGTCGCGATATGCGGCCTTGAGCGCGACCCAATCGAAGGGCTTCTCGCCCTGCTGGAAGTCGCGGGCGCCGCCGGTGGCGCCTTCGATCACGTGGATGTAGGCGAGACCTCGCGTGGCCAGACCGCGCACGACATGTTCGAACAGCGGCTGCGGATCGGGGTCGGACGCGTCGTTTGACGGCGTGACTGGCGAAATGCGAATGGCCGCCTTCGATCCGCCGATCGCAGCGACCACGGCATCGACGACTTCGAACAACAGGCGGGCGCGGTTCTCGATCGAACCGCCGTAGTCGTCGGTGCGGTGGTTGGTACCGGAGCGTAGGAACTGGTCGATCAGGTAGCCGTTGGCCCCGTGGATCTCGATGCCGTCGAAACCGGCATCGGTTACCGCTGCTTTCGCTGCACGCGCATAGTCGGCGACGATGCCGGCCAGTTCGGCGCGGTCGAGCGCTCTCGGCTCGGAGGTCGGCATGAACTCGCGCGTGCCGTCTGGCTTGAGAATGAAGGTCTTGGTCTTGGCCTGGATCGCGGACGGCGCAACCGGTGCCCCGCTGCCGGGCTGCAACGAGGAGTGAGAGACGCGGCCGACATGCCAGATCTGCGTGAAGATGTGCCCGCCCACGGCATGCACCGCGTCGGTGATTTTACGCCAGCCTGCGATCTGGTCGGCCCCGTAGAGGCCGGGGACATCGGCATAGCCCTGGCCCTGCTGGGCAATCGCGGTCCCCTCGGTGACGATCAGGCCGGCAGAAGCGCGCTGCGTGTAGTAGGTCAGGCCATAGGGCCCGGGCACGGCCCCCGGCGAACGGTTGCGGGTGAGCGGCGCCATGGCGAAGCGGTTCGGCAGCGTCAAGTCGCCGAGCTTGATCGGGTCGTAGAGGGTGGGCATGGGAAGTCCTTGTCCTGGGCGTCAGAGGTCGGAGAGGGAGGCGCGGAAGGCGGCAATGGCTTCCTCGTCGCGCGCGTAGAACACCCACTGGCCGACCTTTCGCGGCGTCAGCAGACCGGCGGCGACGAGGGTGGAGAGGTGTGTCGAGACGGTCGACTGCGACAGGCCGCATCGCTCGAACTGGCTGGCGCACACGCCCATCGAAAGAGGATGCTGCTGGCCGGAAAAGTGCTTCTCGGGCTCCTTGAGCCATTCCAGCATGTGGCGCCTTGCCGGATTGGCGAGGGCTTTCAGGATGAGGTCATGGTCCATCGGTCACAATCGTATATCGAAGATATCCGATATATAGATCGGGAATGGTCGATTCCAATAGGCAGGTTTTCTCGTTTCGGGCCTGTGCGGAGAAATCTCGACCCGTTCGCCGGCCCTCTCGACGAACGCTCCCTGGTCGGTGGCGGCATTCGAGCGACTTGCTGACGAAACGAGGGTAACCTAGGGTCAACACTGGGCTATGGGGGAACTGCTGTCCTTGTTCAGAGATGACCACTCTGGTTTCAATCCCGAACTCGCTCCGGCCGTTCGTTGGATCAACATCGTCGTGCTCGTGGTTGTTCTCGTGGGCAGCCTCCTTCTCGTCGCGCCCGATCTCATCGTCCGCTACTGGCCGTGGGTCCTGCCGCCATTCAATGCCCGGTTCCTCGGCGGGATCTATCTCGCCGAAGCAACGAGCCTGATCATCCTCGTCCGCAACAACACGTGGTCGCCGGTCAGGCTGGCCTTCATCATCGCGATCTGCTTCACCGTCCTGGCGACAGCCGGATCGCTCATCCATCTCGACCAGTTCGTGCCATCCTGGAAACGGATGACGCTGTGGCTGGTGCTCTACGGAGGCTACATCGTGCTGCCGGCCGTCGTCCTGTGGCACTACAGGTATCTGCCGCCTGTCCCGGCGATGCCGATGCCGGCGGCGCTGAGGACCGTTGCCCTGTGGCTCGGCGGTTTGGTCGCGCTCTACGCGATCGCCTTGTTCGCAGCGCCGCAGTGGGTGGCGTCCTTCTGGCCGTGGACGGTCGATGCATTGCATGGGCGCATCTACAGCGGCATGTTTCTGGCCGAGGGTGTCGGCCTGATGCTCGCTGCCCGCGGCGGGGCGCGGCCGGAAATCCAGCTGGTCGGCGCGGCCACGTCCGTGCACGGGCTGGCGGCGATCGCGGGGCTCTACATCGCTGCCGCCTCGACGGGTCGAGAGCTCGTTTACAGCGCCGGGACGCTCGTCTGGCTCCTCGCATTCACGTTGCTCGCGGCAAACGGCATCGCATTGCTCGCCGCGACGCGGCGGTGAGGCGACGGGAAGAGCTGCGCCTACCAGATCCCGTCGACGAACACGGCCTCGTCGGCGCCGGGCCAGGGCGGCATGGTGATCGCGACGGCCGTCAGCGGTTCGTCGCCGGTATTGCGGAACTGGAATTGCGTGCCGAGCGGAATGGTCAGCGACAGGCTGGGTGCGAGATCGGTGATCTGATGGGCGAACCCCTGCCTGCGCCACATCTGGCCGCGGCCCGAGAGGATGAACCAGATCTCCTCGACGGTTCGATGCTCCACAGCCTTCGACGCGGCGCCGGGCGGAAGTGTGAAATGTGCCATCGTCCCACCGGCAAGAGCCGCCAGCACCCGGACCTCCGACCCATCGGGGGCGAGATGGTTCGCCTCTTCCGGCAACATGACATCGTGGAAGCCGGTCTCCGTCATGCCGCGTGTCCTTCGTGTCAGCCCAGGAACGGTTTTGCCTTCATCGTCGGCGGTATCTTCACCCCGAGACGCTTGAGGATGGTGGGGGCAAGCGCCAGCTGGTCGAGCAGCGTGTCGGGCTTCGGCCCCCTTGCCGGGCCGAAATAGTAGAACGAAACATCCTGCTGCAGATCCTCGTGGCCGCCGTGGGTGCCGCGGTCGGTCTGGCCGTGGTCGGCGGTAACGATCACCTCATAGCCGTTCTTCAGCCAGCGCGGCAGGAAGGCGGCGAGCATGCCGTCCATGTGCAGGCAGGCATTGTCCATTTGGACACAGTCGTGGCCGAAGCGGTGGCCCATCGAGTCCAGCGTGCAGGTGTGCAGGATGCCGTAGTCGATGCCGAAGCGCTCGCCGAGCATGGTCAGCGTCGCGAACAGGTCGACATCGGACGGCGTCATCTGGTTGTCGTGCCCGTAGCCGGTCATGGTGTGGAAGCGGCCATGCGTGATCGGGCTGTCCGGCTCGTCATATTCGAGGTCGCGGACGTAGTCGAATGGGTAGCGGTTGAAGAACTCCGACCAGTAGGAATGCGTCACGGCACCTGTCTTGCCACCGGCCTTCGAGACCTCCGAGAAGATATCGGGCTGCGAGACACGAAAGCGGATCTCGTTGGCCAGCACGCCATGTTCCTGCGGCGGCACGCCTGTGTGGATCGAAGCGTAGCAGGGGCCAGAGATGGAGGGCAGGACGCTACGCATCTTCCAGACGCGGGCGTCGCCGTTCTTCACCCAGCCTTCGAGATTGCCGAAATAGCGGCGGAAATTACGCTCCGGCACGCCGTCGATAATGATAAGGAGGAGTTTGGATGAGAGGGGCATGCGTCTTTTCTCAATCGTCTCTAAGTCGTTCGGCCAGGTTCATTCGTCGATGAAGCATGCGCACGATCTCGATGCCTGCGGAAGCGTTTGCCCGATAAGATACAAGAATGCGTCTCGACGGCGAGACGCATGCAACCGCGCTTGAGCGCATCAGGGTTGCGGCCCTCTGCCTATCCCAGGGCATTTCGCTGGAAAGCACTCAGTTCCCCGCGCTTTCCATGCGCCGGCCCTTGATCGCCTTTTCGAGCCAGCCGAGTTCCATTTCCGGCACGGACGACAGGAGGAGGTCGGTATAGGCGTCGAAGGGCGGCGAGAGCACCTTGCTCTTGGGACCGTAGCGCACCACTTCGCCGCGATACATGACAGCGATGGAATCGGCGATAGACTTCACCGTCGCGAGGTCATGGGTGATGAAGAGATAGGCGACGTTCTCGTCCTTCTGCAAGCCGAGCAGGAGCTCGAGGATGCCGTGCGCCACCAGCGGATCGAGCGCCGAGGTCACCTCGTCGCAGATGATGAGCTTCGGCTTGGCGGCCAGCGCGCGCGCGATGCAGACGCGCTGCTTCTGGCCGCCCGAAAGCTCGGCCGGGTAGCGGTCGATAAAGCCCTTGCCCATCTCGATCTTGTCGAGGAGCTCCGCCACGCGCTTGTCGCGCTCGCGGCCCTTCATCCCGAAGTAGAATTCCAGCGGCCGGCCGATGATCGTGCCCACCGTCTGGCGCGGGTTCATGGCGACATCGGCCATCTGGTAGATCATCTGCAGTTCGCGCAGGTCGTCGCGGGTGCGATCCTTGAGCGCCTTGGACAGCGTGCGGCCGTTGAAGGCGACCGAGCCTTCCTCGGGCGGAAGAAGGCCGGTGATGGCGCGTGCAAGCGTCGACTTGCCGGAGCCCGATTCGCCGACGACGGCCAGCGTCTGGCCGGGAAAGATGTCGACGCTGACGTTCTTCAGGACCTTGACCGGGCCGCCGCCGTAGGCCGCGGTGATGTTCCTCGCCGAAAGGATCGGATTGGCCGTGGGCGCATGTTCCTCGTGCTCGATGTGATGCACGGAAACCAGCGCGTTGGTGTATTCCTGCCGCGGTTCCTTGATGATCTGGCGCGTGCCGCCCCATTCGACGAGTTTGCCGTGGCGCAGGACCATGATCTCATCGGAGACCTGGGCGACGACGGCGAGATCATGGGTGATGTAGAGCGCGGCGACACCGGTGTCGCGGATGGCGTCCTTGATCGCCGCGAGCACGTCGATCTGGGTGGTCACGTCGAGCGCCGTCGTCGGCTCGTCGAAGACGATCAGGTCCGGTTCCGAGCAGAGCGCCATCGCCGTCATCACGCGCTGGAGCTGTCCGCCTGACACCTGGTGCGGATAACGGTCGCCGATCGTGTCGGGATTGGGCAGGCTGAGCTTGCGGAACAGGTGCTTCGCACGCTTTTCGGCCTCTGCGCGGGTGGCCGAGCCGTGCAGGATCGCCGCCTCGACAACCTGGTCCATCAGGCGATGAGCGGGATTGAACGCGGCCGCCGCCGACTGCGCAACGTAGCAGACCTCGGCGCCGCGCAGCTTGCGCACGCCGTCCTTGCCGGTCTTGAGGATGTCGCGGCCGTTGAGGATGACCTCGCCGCCGGTGATGCGCACGCCGCCGCGGCCATAGGCCATGGCCGACAGGCCGATGGTCGATTTGCCCGCGCCGGACTCGCCGATCAGGCCGAGCACCTTGCCGCGCGCCAGAGTCAGGGAGACCCCATCGACGATGGTCACGTCGCGCGGCGTTTCGCCCGGCGGATAGACGCGCGCCTCGATCTTGAGGTTGCGGATTTCGAGCAGCAGGTCTTCCGGCTTCGGGCGGGGAGGGGTGTCGACGTGGTGAGCGGTGCCAGACATCAGCCGCGCCCTCCCTTGAGGCTCGTCGTGCGGTTCAGGATCCAGTCGGCGACGAGGTTCACCGAAATAGCGAGCGCGGCGATCGCCGCCGCCGGGATCAGCGCCGCCGGGATGCCGAAGACGATGCCTTCCTTGTTCTCCTTGACCATGCCGCCCCAGTCGGCCTCGGGCGGCTGGACCCCAAGGCCCAGGAACGACAGCGCGGAGAGGAAGAGGACGGCATAGATGAAGCGCAGGCCGAGTTCGGAAACCAGCGGCGAGAGCGCGTTGGGCAGGATCTCGCGGAAGATGATCCAGCCGGTGCCTTCGCCGCGCAGCTTGGCCGCCTCGACGAAATCCATGACGTTGATGTCGGCTGCGACGGCGCGCGACAGGCGGTAGACGCGGGTGGAATCGAGGATGCCCATCACCATGATGAGGACAGGAATGGTCGTCGGCAGGACGGAGAGGATGACCAGGCCGAAGATCAGCGTCGGGATCGCCATCAGCAGGTCGACCAGCCGCGACATCACTATCTCGAACCAGCCGCCGATGACGGCGGCGGCGAAGCCGAGCACCGAGCCCATGGTGAAGGAAAGCGCGGTTGCTGCGACCGAGATGAAGATCGTGATCTGGGCGCCGTAGATCATGCGCGACAGGAGATCGCGGCCGAGATTGTCGGTGCCCAGCCAATATTGCGCGGACATCGGCTCCCAGACGCCGCCGACGATCTGTCCGGTCGGATACGGTGCGATGAACGGCGCGAAAACGGCGACGATCAGGAACAGCGCCGTGAAGACGAGGCCGATGAGCGAGCTGACGGGAATGCGTTTCAGCATGGCCGCTACCTCGGATGCCGCAGGCGCGGATTGGCCAGGATCGAGGCAATGTCCGCGACGATGTTGAGCGAGATGTAGACGGCGGCGAAGATGAGGCCGACGGCCTGGACCACCGGCACGTCGCGCTTGGCCACGTGGTCGACCAGATACTGGCCCATGCCCGGATAGACGAAGATGACCTCGACCACCACGACGCCGACGACGAGGAAAGCGAGGTTTAGCATCACCACGTTGACGATGGGCGCGATCGCGTTGGGGAAGGCGTGCTTGCGGATGATGTTGAGCTGCGACAGGCCCTTCAGCTCGGCCGTCTCGACATAGGCCGACTGCATGACGTTGAGGATCGCCGCGCGGGTCATGCGCATCATGTGCGCAAGGACAACGAGCAGAAGCGCGGTGCCCGGCAGCACGATCGCCTGCAGCTTCTCCAGGAAGGGCATGCCGTCATAGACGGTGGAGATCGACGGGAACCATTGCAGTTTCACGGCGAAGAAGAAGATCAGCAGGTAGCCGATGAAGAACTCGGGCAGGGAGGTCGAGGCCAGCGCGAAGCCGGAGATGGCCTTGTCGATCGGCCCGTTGCGATAGCGTACGGCAAGCAGACCGAGCAGGATCGCCAGCGGAATGGCGACGACCGCGGTCCAGAAGGCGAGGAACAGCGTGTTCCACAACCTCGGACCCAAGGTGGTCGCGATGTCCTGCCGCGTAGTCAGGGCTGTTCCCAGATCACCTGTCAGGATACCGCCCAGCCATCGGAAATAGCGAACATAGGCTGGGTCGTTGAGGCCGAGCTCCTGGCGCAGATTGGCGAGCGCCGTGGGCGTCGCCGACTGTCCGAGGATCGAGGCGGCGACGTCGCCCGGAAGAATCTGGGTGCCGGCGAAGATGAGCGCCGACACCGCGAAGAGGAGGAGGATGCCCATCGCCACACGCTGGGCGATGAGCCTCAGGATCGGAGAGCCTCCCACGGCCCTGATCCGCTTACGCCGCGACCCAGCATTCGGCCAGTGCGTAGCCGTCCATCATCTCGCCGGCCGGGTGAACGGTGAAGCCGCCCGCCTTGGCGCCGGACGCGTCGATGAAGTCGTTGAACATCGGCAGGATCAGGCCGCCTTCGTCGCGGACGATCGTGCCCATGTCGGCATACATCTGCTTGCGCTTGGCTTCGTCGAGCTCGCTGCGCGCCGCCAGAAGCATCTGGTCGAACTTCTCGTTGAAGAAGCGCGTGTCGTTCCAGTCGGCCTTCGAGTAGTAGGCGGTCGTATACATCTGGTCCTGGGTGGAACGCCCGCCCCAGTAGGAGGTGGAGAAGGGCTGCTTGTTCCACACTTCCGACCAGTAGCCGTCGCCGGGCTCGCGCTTGACCTCGATGGTGATGCCGGCCGCGGCGCAGGACTGCTGGTAGAGCTGGGCGGCATCGACCGCGCCGGTGAACGCCACGTCCGACGTGCGCAGGAGGACGGGGCCGGAATGGCCCGACTTCTGGTAGTGGAACTTGGCCTTGTCCGGATCGAAGGTGCGCTGCTCAAGTTCAGTGAAGAGCGGATAGGCGGCGTTGATCGGGAAGTCGTTGCCGACGGTGCCGTAGCCGAACAGGATCTTCTCCAGCATCTCCTCGCGGTTCATCGCGTATTTCAGCGCCAGGCGCAGGTCGTTGTTGTCGAACGGCGCCGTGTTGCAGTGCATGATGAAGACGTAGTGACCGCGGCCGGAGACGTTCTGGATCGTCACGCCGGGCACCCGCTTGATCAGTTCGACGATCTTCGGCTCGACGCGGTTGATCATCTGCACCTGACCGCCCTGAAGCGCCGACGTGCGCGCCGTGGCGTCGTTGATGACGATGATCTCGATCTGGTCGGCATGGCCCATCGCGTCGCCGCCATGATAGTTGGCAAACTTCTCGCCGCCCTGGCGCACGCCAGGCTCGTTGACCGTGACCTTGTACGGGCCGGCCGAGATGCCTTCGGTCGGATTGTCCTTGCCGCCGTTCGGCTGGATGATCAGGTGGTAGTCGGCCATCAGGTAGGGGAAGTCGGCGTCGGCATTGGCCAGCTCGACGATCACATCATTGCCGCTTGCCTTGACGCCGGTGATGTTGGTCAGGATGCCGAGCGCGCCCGACTTGGAGTTGGCGTCGGCGTGGCGGGTGATGGTGGCGGCGACGTCTTCGGCGGTGACAGTCTTGCCGTTGTGGAACTCGACGCCCTGCTTGATCTTCATCGTCCAGGTCTTGGCGTCGTCGGACGCGCCGATCTCTTCTGCCAGCTTGTTTTCCAGCGAGCCGTCACGCTTCAGACGCACAAGATATTCACCCCAGCACTTGCCGAAGGAGAAGGGAACCTGGCTGAGGAAGGACGCCGGGTCGAGGCTGTTGGTCGCCTCGCCGCCCTGCAGGCCTGCCTTCAGGATGCCGCCCTTGACCGCGCCCTGAGCGCGCGCGGCGCTGCCGAGGAGGGAGTTGGCGAATGCGGCGGATGCACCGAGCGCAGCCGCCCGGCCGAGAAAGTCGCGGCGGCTCAGGCGGCCTGCGACGACATAGCGGCTCAGGAATTCCAATTCATTGGACATGGTAAGCTCCTCACTCGGATTGTGTTGCCCCAGGGCCACTTAGAAGGCCTCTTTGTGACAGGGATATTGGGACTGAATAGTTTTCCATCGCAAGGCCGAAAGCGACATTCCGTGGCGTAAATAAATGCAGGCAAACAAACGCTCCGCCCGGGAACAATTGCTACAGGTGCTGGCGTGCGACCGTGTTCGCGAAATCCCGCTCGAATACGCGGCCCGAGCCTTCCCATGCCTCCAGCCGGGCTGCCAGGTGAAAGCTGCCCGCATCCGACCGCATCGACGACCGGGCTTCGGTGCGGACCGACCAGTCGCCGCGGCTCAATGTCTGTTCCCACCATATCTCCCCGCGCGCCGATAGCGGGTCGTCCGGCCGGATGGTCCAGCGCTCCGACATGCGCGAACCGGTGACGAGGCCGTGACCGAGGTCGCGCACCTGGCCGAAATCGTTGGCGACGATCACCGTCACGAGACCTGACTCGAGGTCGCGTTCGATCCGGCGCTCGGAAGACGCGGGCCGCAGTTCCTCGGTCTTCCAAGGAGGCGCAGCTTCCGGTTCGGGAAAGCTCCATTCATCGCTGTCGGCCGACGGGCGCACCGGAAGGGACAGCTTCCCCCCCAGGAGGGTCAATTCGACCGGCTCGGGCGAGGGCCAGATAGAAGGCCAGTAGGCCGTCGAGACAGCCACACGCAGGCGATGGCCGGGAGGAACGCGATAGGCGCACTGATCGAGCACGACTGTCGTGGTGGCCACTTCGCCGGGGACGAGCGGTTCGGGGAACTCGTGCGAATGCCGGTGAGTCAGGTTGAGGACGCCGTAGGAGATCAGTTCCGAGGCTCCGTCCGGATGGACGTCGCACAGGCGCACGCAGAGATTGGCCTGTTTGCGATCGGAGGCGAATGTCAGGTCGATGCTTGGCGCGCCGACGATATTCAGCGGCTCGGTCAGGACGTCGCCGTCGAAACAGGCCGACAGCGCGTCGTCGGGCCGCTGGTCGCCGGGAAGTTCGGGACCGAAATTGAACGGGAAGTATTCGCCCGTGGCGAGCCCGCAATCCTGCGGCGAGGCAATCAGGCGTGCGAAGGCGGTTGGAGCGGCGACGAGGCCGAACGCGGCGAGATGCAGCGTCCGCGTCTCGATCTTGGTTGAGGGCCATTCGGCCTCCGCGATCCAACGGCCGGGGCGCTGCGGATGCCAGAAGGCGGGACGTACGCTGTCCATCAGCCAGAGCCGCATCGCGGGATCGTTCTCGACGCCGGTATCGATATGCTTTAGCCAGTGGTCCCACCAGCGCAGGGCCTCCTGCAGGAAGCCGATTGCCGGCTTGGGTGCGGCGAAGTGCGGATATTTGTGGATCCAGGGGCCGACGATGCCCTTCACCGGCGCGGAGACGTTCTCGACCAGGTGCGAGATCGTGTTGCGATAGCCGTCGTGCCAGCCGCCGATGGAAAGGACCGCCGCCTCAATGGCGGAATAGTCCTCGCAGACCGAGCCGTGCTTCCAGTAGGCGTCGCGGGTCTGGTGCGCGAACCAGGTCTCGGCGAGGAAGGGCATGTTCTCCAGCCGCTGCAGCCACATCTCGCGCCAGCGTTCTCCGACAATCGCCGGATCCGGTGGTCGCGACGAATAGGACAGCATGTTCGCCGCCCAGCCGAGGTTTTCGTTCAGCAGGCAGCCACCCTTGTAGTGGATGTCGTCTGCATAGCGGTCGACGGTCGAGCAGAGCGTGATGATGGCCTTGAGCGCGGGCGGGCGCAGAGCCGCGACTTGGAGCGAATTGAAGCCGCCCCAGGAGATGCCCATCATGCCGACCCTGCCATTGCACCACGGCTGGGCGGCGGCCCAGGCGATGACGTGGCAGGCGTCCTGCAGCTCCTGCGCGGTGTATTCGTCCTCCATCAGCCCGTCGGAATCGCCGTTGCCGCGCATGTCGACACGAATCGAGGCGTAGCCGTGGCCAGCAAAGTAGGGGTGGGTGAGTTCGTCGCGCGCGGTGGTGCCGTCGCGCTTGCGATAGGGCAGGTGCTCGAGGATCGCGGGAACGGGATCGTCCGCCGCATCCGCCGGCATCCACACCCGCGCCGATAGCCGGCAGCCGTCCGGCATGACGATAGCCATGTCTGAATGCTCGACGATCGCGCGGGGGAAGGAGGTAACGGTCTTCATGCCAGCATCCGACTATGCGGCGCGCGGCGAGGCAAGGGCTGAATGCGACATGTGGTGGTGCTCCCCGCGCGGCATGAGGGGGCGTCGAAAGGTGTGGCCGTCCGCTTCCATTGTTATTGTGCAATGCAGCAACGATATTGCTGCGGCTGCGTTGCAGAGATTGCGTCCATCCCGGATGTCACAGAAGGGACGTCTCCATTGCGAAAAATTTCCGATACGATCGCGCGGCTCGCCGCGCTGCAGGCGCGGCTTGCGCCTCACGCCGCCACCCCGGGCGTCTCAGACCGTCTCCATACCCTTGCCCGCTTCGGCACCAATCCGGGCGCGCTGGCAGCCAGATTCCACGTCCCCGACGGTGTAGAAAAAGGTGCTCCGCTCGTCGTCGTGCTGCACGGCTGCACACAGACCGCGGTCGGCTACGACCATCATTCCGGCTGGTCGCAACTCGCGGACGAAGCCGGCTTCGCGCTCCTGTTTCCCGAGCAGCAAAGGGCCAACAATCCGAATCTCTGCTTCAACTGGTTCCTTGCTGGCGATACCAGGCGCGGCTCGGGCGAGGCCCTCTCGATCCGGGAGATGATCGAGACGATGGTCGCCACACACGGCCTCGATCGGAACCGTATCTTCATAACCGGGCTCTCTGCGGGCGGCGCGATGGCTTCGGCGATGCTCGCCAGCTACCCGGAAGTGTTCGCAGGCGGTGCGATCATCGCCGGGCTACCTTACGGCAGCGCGTCTACGATACCTGAGGCGTTCGACCGCATGCGTGGTCACGGTGGCCCCTCGGAAGGAGACCTGCAACGGCTTCTCCAGGATGCTTCGACGCACGAAGGCCCGTGGCCGAGGATATCTATCTGGCACGGTTCGGCCGACCAGACAGTGGCTCTTGCCAATGCGGAGGCCTTGGCGGCCCAATGGCGAGGCGTGCATCAGCTTGAAAAGCACCCGACGCGCTCCGAAGCATCGGGGCGCCATACCCGACATGTCTGGCACGACGCCGAGGGACTGGCGGCCATCGAGGTGAACATCATCGCGGGCATGGCCCACGGCACGCCGCTCGGAGGTGACGGTCTCGGCAATCCAGGACCGTTCATGCTCGATGTCGGCATCTCCTCGACGCGGGAGACCGCCCGCATCTGGGGCATCGCGGATGTCAGCGAGCTCGAACCCGCGCCCTTGAGGCCTGACGCAGCGGCCAAAGGAGAGCGACCGTCACTACGCACGCCCGCGGCCGAAAGGGCGAAGGCCGATGCCACGACCCAGCGGCCTCCTCTCTTCCCGGATTCGGCCGCCAACTCGCCGGGTGTGAAGAAGATCATTGAGGATGCGCTGAGAGCTGCCGGACTGATGCGCTAGGAGCGGCGCCTGCTGCCTGGGCCGTTTCAGGCAGAGGAGCGGGGCGGGCGCAGTCGCCGTTGCCGACGGCGCCTAGTTCAGCGGAATGTCGTTGTCCTGCTTCTGCGCCTGGTAGGTTGCCGAGAGCCGATCGTAAGTCGCCGCCAGCGCGTCGGCGCGGGCGGAGAGGCGGGTGCGGTCGGGCTCGGGCAACGCCGCGATCATCCGGCGCAGCGAGCGGCCGGTCCAGAAGGCGTTCTCCTTGTTGTAGCCGCCCGGGTCGAGGGTGAAGACCTCCTTCAGGATCCTCAGGTCGTGCGGAATGGCGAAGGCGTCGCGCGAATCCTCGTGGCTGAAGAAGTAGTAGAAATTGTCGAATCCGGTCCAGGTGATGGCCGAAAGGCAGAGCGAGCAGGGCTCGTGGGTGGCGAGGAAGACGCAGTCCTTGGTCGGCGGCCGGTCCTCCTTCGGCAGTTCGTAGAAGCGCTTCAGGGCGTGGACCTCGCCGTGCCAGAGCGGGTTCTCCATCTCGTTGTTGGTTTCGGCAATCACCACCGAGAGGTCGTCCTTGCGCAGGATCGCCGCGCCGAACAGCTTGTTGCCGGCGGCGACGCCGGCCGCCGTCTTCGGCACGATGTCGTGCTCCATCACATCGAGCAGCCGCTCGATCAGGGCTGCGTTGCTCATGCGAAATCCTTCGGGAGGTGGATCGTCCAGGGTTCGTCGAAATGGTGCTCTTCGAGGTTCTTCTCGACGCCCGCACGGTCGACGACGAGAAAATCCTGCGGTTCGCCGATCGGGGTCAGGACGGCATGCCACAAGTTGCGCGGATAGTTCACGCCTTGGCCGGGCGCGGTGACGAAGGCCTGTGGCTCGCCCGGCTTGCCGGCCGCGTCATGCGCGACCAAGACGAGGAACGGGTGCGGCGACAGTGGCATGAAGGCCTGGCTGCCGAACGGGTGGCGCTCCAGCATCTTGAGTTCGAGCGGAAACGAATAGGGCGTGCCGCGGAAGATCGACAGGATGACGCGGGCATCCGTGCCGGTCGCCTCGGCGGTCGCAAGGTCGTGGTAGCGCTCGCACCTGCCGGCATTGATCGGGTAGTGGTTCGGCCAGTTGGTATCGAGCACGTCGCCGAAGGGAGCGAAGGCTTCGCGGGTGAGGGGGCGGGCGGTGAGGGTGCGGGTCATGAGCAAGTGCCCGCTCCACCGCCTCCGGCGGTCCCCCTCCCTCGCTTCGCAGGGGAGGATCCAAGGCTGCGGCCGGCCTCGACGTAGATCCTCCCCCGTTCACGGGGGAGGGGGACCATGCGAAGCATGGTGGAGGGGGCGCAAACTGCGTCCAAACCGTCCATCATCAACGCCGCCACAGCTTCGGGTGCCTGTTGACGTCCTTGTAGAGCAGATAGCGGAACTTGCCTGGTCCGCCGGCGTAGCAGGCCTGCGGGCAGAAGGCGCGCAGCCACATGAAGTCGCCCGCCTCGACCTCGACCCAGTCCTGGTTGAGCTTGTAGACCGCCTTGCCTTCCAGCACGTAAAGCCCGTGCTCCATGACGTGGGTCTCCATGAAGGGAATGACCGCGCCGGGCTCGAAGGTGACGATGTTGACGTGCATGTCATAGCGCAGGTCCTCGGGGTCGACGAAACGGGTCGTCGCCCACTTGCCCGCAGTGCCCGGCATGGACAATGGCACGACGTCCTGGTCGTTGAAGAACAGCGGGCCGGGAATGTCGATCCCGTCGACCTGTTCGTAGAGCTTGCGGATCCAGTGGAAGCGCGCCGGCACCGTGCCTGTGTTGCGGACGGTCCAGCCGCTGCCGGGCGGCAGGAAGGCCCAGCCGCCCTTCAGCATGCGGTGCGCGGCGCCGTCGACCGTGACGGTCAGCTCGCCGTCCATCAGAAAGAGAACGCCCTCGGCGCCTGCGTCCGGCTCCGGCCGGTCCGAACCGCCGCCGGGCGAGACGTCCATCACGTATTGCGTGAAGGTTTCCGAAAAGCCGGACAGAGGGCGGGCGATGATCCAGGCGATCGTCCGCGACCAGTGCGGCAGGTAGGACGTGACGATGTCGCGCATCACGCCGCGCGGGATGAACGCATAGGCCTCGGTGAAAACGGCGCGTCCGGTCAGCAGGTCCGTCTGCGGCGGGTGCCCGCCCGGGGGGGCGACATATTGCGGTCCGGCCATGATCTCTCTCCTATGCCGGCAGGATGTCGCGCAGGCGGTGCCAGGCGATGCGCTCGACCTGTCGGCAGGCGGTCGCGAATTCATCGTCGCGACTGTTGGCGATGCGTGTCGTGAAGGCTTCGAGGATCGAGGCCCTGGTATTGTCGCGCACCGCGATGATGAAGGGGAAGCCGAACTTCGCGACATAGTCGGCGTTCAGTTGCGTGAAGGTCTCGCGCTCGGCATCGGTCAGCGCGTCGAGACCGGCGGAGGCCTGTTCCGCGCTCGATTCAGCGGTGAGGCGTTTGGCGGCGGCAAGCTTGCCGGCGAGGTCTGGATGCGCTTTCAGCACGCCCAACCGCTCGTCTGCGCTCGCCGAGCGGAAGGCGCGGCAGAGCGCGTTGTGCAGCCCGCCGGCAGAATCGTGCGCGGGCCCTAGTTCGAGGTAGAAGGCGCGCTCGGCGACCCAGGGCGAATGCTCGAAGATTGAGCCGAACCGGTTGACGAAATCGTCGAGCCCCATGCGCGAGGGGCGTAGCGCCGGCAGGTGATAGGGATGTTGCTCGCGCCAGTGGCGGGCGATGTCGATGCGGCGGGCGAACCAGACGTTCTCGTGGCCCTTGGCATAGTCGATGAACTTGCACAGCGCCGCCGCGCGGCCCGGTCGGCCGATTAGGCGGCAGTGCAGGCCGATGTTCATCATCGACGGCCGGCCGGCCTTGCCCTCGGCGTAGTGCGTGTCGAAGGCGTCGCGCAGATAGGTGAAGAACTGCTCGCCCTCGGTGAAGCCCGCCTGGATCGCAAACCGCATGTCGTTGGCGTCGAGCGTGTAGGGCAGGATCAGCTGCGGCGGGATCGGGTTGCCGTGGCCGTCATGGTCGAGCCAGTAGGGCAGGTCGTCGTCCATCGTGTCCGACACGTAGTCGAAGCCGCCCTCGGCAGCCGCAAGTCGCACCGTGTTGACCGAGGTGCGGCCGGTATACCAGCCGCGCGGCCGCTCGCCGGTAACCTCGGCGTGGAGGCGGATCGCCTCGGCCATGTGGGCGCGCTCGATGTCCTCTGGTGTGTCGCGGTAGTCGATCCACTTCAGGCCGTGGGAGGCAATCTCCCAGCCGGCCGACTGCATCGCCGCGACCTGGTCGGGCGAACGGGCGAGCGCGGTGGCGACACCATAAACGGTGACCGGAACCTGTGCCCCGGTGAAAATGCGGTGAACGCGCCAGAAGCCGGCGCGGGCGCCGTATTCGTAGAGCGATTCCATGTTCCAGTGGCGCTTGCCGGGCCAGGGCTGCGCGCCGGTGATTTCCGACAGGAAGGCTTCCGACGCGGCGTCGCCGTGCAGGATGGAGTTCTCGCCACCCTCCTCGTAGTTGACGACGAACTGGACGCAGACATGGGCGCTGCCCGGCCATTGCGGGTCCGGCGGGGTGGCCCCGTAGCCGCGCATGTCGCGTACATATCGTTTTGGCTGTGTCATCTGTCCCCGATCTGCGGCATTCGCGCCGCGCTGAAAAGAGTATCAAAGGCCTTGGAACCGATTCCCATTCAAAATTTTGAAAGTCTTTGTGTCGAGGCGTTCGGGGAAGTCCTACCGAATCCCGGCATATTGCCGCACAATGATAAGGCATGCATCATGCTTGCCGACCAAAGAGGCAGAACCCAATGGCAGGCAGCGGAAAGCTGACGACCCACGTTCTCGACACGGCGACGGGAAAGCCGGCCGCCGGGCTCGAAATCCTGCTGTATCGGGTGAGCGGCAATTCGCACAAGAAGATCAAGTCGGTGACGACCAATGCGGACGGCCGCTGCGACGCGCCGCTTTTGGCAGGCGCGGAGTTCAGGACCGGACAGTATGAGCTGGTCTTCCTGGCCGGCGACTACCTTCGCGCGCAGGGAATCGACCTGCCCGATCCGCTGTTTCTCGACCAGGTGCCGATCCGCTTCGGCATGGCCGAGGAGACGCATTACCATGTGCCGTTGCTGATCTCGCCCTACGGCTACTCGACCTACAGGGGAAGCTGAGGCCATGACCGCGATCTGCTCCACCCTCCGCTTCCTGCTCAACGACGAAACCGTCGATCTCTCCGACGTGCGTCCCGACGAAACCGTCCTCGACTGGCTGCGCCTGCGCCGGTCGCTCAGGGGCACAAAGGAGGGCTGCGCGGAGGGTGACTGCGGCGCCTGCACCGTGCTGGTGGGGCGCTTGGGCGGCGAGGGGTTGGTCTACGAAAGCGTCAACGCCTGCATCCGCTTCCTCGGCTCGCTCGACGGCTGCCACATCGTCACCGTCGAACATCTGAAGGGCCAGCACGGCCGGCTGCATCCGGTGCAGCAGGCGATGGTCGACTACCATGGCTCGCAATGCGGCTTCTGCACGCCGGGCTTCGTCATGTCGCTCTACGGGCTATGGATGCGCGAGCCATGGCCATCGGAAGCCTCCATCGAGAAGGCTCTGCAGGGCAATCTCTGCCGCTGCACCGGCTACGACGCGATCGTGAAGGCGGCCAAGGCGATCTCGGACTACGGCGTCGCCGCCGACAGCGAACTCGCGGCCGAGCGCGCCCGCGTCACCGAGGCGCTGGCCGAGATGCGCGACGGCTCGCGCGTCGAGATTGGGTCGGGCAAGGAACGGCTGGTGATCCCCGCCTCGGTCGACGATCTCGCGGCGGTCCTCGAGGCGGAACCCAGCGCGCGCATCGTCGCCGGCGCGACAGATGTCGGCCTCTGGGTCACCAAGTTCATGCGCGACATCTCGCCCGTGGTCTTCATCAGCCATCTCGACGAACTGAAATCGATCGAAGAGGCAGACGGTGTCCTGACCATCGGCGCCGGCGTCACCTACACCGAGGCGCGCGAGGCGCTTGCCGCCCGCATCCCCGCTTTCGGACCGCTGATCGACCGCATCGGCGGCGAGCAGGTGCGCAATATGGGGACCATCGGCGGCAACATCGCCAACGGCTCCCCCATTGGGGACATACCGCCACCGCTGATCGCGCTGGGTGCGACGCTGACGCTCCGCAAGGGCGCCGCGCGCCGCACGATCCCGCTTGAAGCGTTCTTCCTCGCCTACGGCAAGCAGGACCGGCAGGCCGGCGAGTTCGTCGAGGCGGTGCATGTGCCGCTGCCGAAGGCGGGCGCGCATTTCGGCGTGCACAAGGTCACCAAGCGCCGCGACGAGGACATCACGGCGACTCTCGGTGCCTTCCACGTGGAGGCAGAGGGCGGCGTCGTGGCGTCGGCCCGCATCGCCTATGGCGGCATGGCGGCGACGCCGAAGCGGGCTAGCGCGGTCGAGGCGGCACTTGTAGGCCAGGAATGGTCGGTGGCGACGGTCGAGGCGGCGATGGAGGCGTACGAGAAGGATTTCACGCCGCTCAGCGACATGCGCGCCTCGGCCCAGTACCGCATGACGGTGGCGAAGAATCTGCTCTTGCGCTTCTATTTAGAGACGACAGGAACCAAGAAACCGATCACCGTCACGAGGGAGCGCGCGGCATGACCCATCACGCCCCCAACCTCCGCGCCGAGAAAATCTCCGGTGGCGTCGCCACAGACCGGCGGCACGATTCCGCCCACAAGCACGTCACCGGGACTGCGGTCTACATTGACGACATGCCGGAGCCCGCCGGGCTGCTGCACGGCTGCTTGGGCCTGTGCACCGTGGCGCATGCCAAGATCCTGTCGATGGATCTCGACGCCGTACGCATGGCGCCGGGCGTTCGCCTGGTGCTGACGGGCAGGGACATGCCGGCCTCGAACGACATCAGCCCGACCGGGCGCCGCGACGAGCCCGTGCTCGCCGACGGGCTGGTGCAGTTCCACGGCCAGCCGATCTTCGCGGTGATCGCCGAGACGCGCGAACAGGCGCGGCGGGCCTGCCGGCTGGCGAAGGTTGAATACGAGGAACTACCGTTCATCACCGATGTCGGGGAGACCGACGGCAGGAACGGCAAGATGGTGACGCCGCCGCTGAAGCTGGAGCGCGGCGATGCGTCGAGCGCGATCGCGTCGGCCCCGCGCCGTATCTCCGGCCAGATGCGCTGCGGCGGGCAGGACCATTTCTATCTCGAAGGCCAGATCGCCCTTGCCGTTCCGGGCGAGGATCAGGACGTCACGGTCTATTCCTCGACGCAGCACCCGAGCGAGGTGCAGCACATGGTGGCGCACGTGCTGGGCGTGCCGAGCCATGCGGTGACGGTGGAAATCCGGCGCATGGGCGGCGGCTTCGGCGGCAAGGAAACGCAGGGCAACCAGTTCGCGGCGATCGCAGCCGTGGCAGCGAAGAAGCTCCATCGCGCCGTGAAGATCCGCCCCGACCGCGACGACGACATGACGGCCACCGGCAAGCGGCACGATTTCCTGATCGACTACGAGGTCGGCTTCGACGACGAGGGGCGCATCCTCGGTGCGGATTTCCACTATGCGGCGCGCTGCGGCTTTTCCTCCGACCTGTCCGGACCCGTGACCGACCGGGCGCTATTCCATTGCGACAACGCCTATTTCTACCCCGCGGTGAAGGCGACGTCGGCGCCGCTCTACACCAATACGGTGTCCAACACGGCCTTCCGCGGCTTCGGCGGACCGCAGGGCATGGTCGGTGCCGAGCGCATCATCGACGAGGTGGCGTTCGCGGTCGGCAGGGACCCGCTCGAGATTCGCAAGCTCAACTTCTACGGCGTGGGCGAACGTGACGTGACGCCCTATCACCAGACCGTCGAGGACAATGTGCTCGAGCGGATCGTGGCCGAGCTGGAGGCGAGCTCCGACTATGAGCGGCGGCGGCGCGAGATCGCGGCGTTCAACGCCAACAGCCCGATCGTCAAGCGCGGGCTCGCGCTGACGCCGGTCAAGTTCGGCATTTCCTTCACCGCGACCTTCTACAACCAGGCCGGCGCGCTGGTGCATGTCTACACCGACGGGTCGGTGCACCTGAACCACGGCGGCACGGAGATGGGGCAAGGGCTCTACGTCAAGGTCGCGCAAGTCGTGGCCGAGGAGTTCCAGATCGACATCGAGCAGGTGAAGATCACCGCGACCACCACGGGCAAGGTGCCCAACACGTCGGCCACGGCCGCCTCGTCCGGCACCGACCTCAACGGCATGGCGGCACAGAACGCGGCGCGGCAAATCAAGGACCGGCTGATCGACTTCGCGGCCGAGAAGCACGGCGTGCCGAAGGAGCAGGTCGTGTTCCTGCCCAACCGCGTGCGCATCGGCAACCAGGAGATCCCCTTTGCCGATCTCGTCAAGCAGGCCTACATGGCGCGGGTGCAGCTCTCGGCGGCGGGCTTCTACAAGACGCCCAAGATCCACTGGGACCGCGACAAGGGGCAGGGCCATCCGTTCTACTACTTCGCCTACGGCGCCTCCTGCTCGGAAGTCTCGATCGACACGCTGACGGGCGAATACGTCGTCGAGCGCACAGACATCCTGCACGAGACGGGCAAGTCGTTGAACCGGGCGATCGACCTCGGCCAGATCGAGGGCGGCTTCATCCAGGGCATGGGCTGGTTGACGACCGAGGAACTGGTCTGGGACGAGAAAGGCCGGCTGCGCACGCATGCGCCCTCGACCTACAAGATCCCGCTCGCCTCCGACCGCCCCAAGATCTTCAACGTCGCGCTCGCCGACTGGTCGGAGAATGTCGAGCCGACGGTGCACAAGTCGAAGGCCGTGGGCGAGCCGCCCTTCATGCTGGCGATGTCGGTGCTGCATGCACTGTCCGACGCTGTCGCGAGCGTCGCCGACCACCGCATCTGCCCGCGCCTCGATGCGCCGGCGACGCCGGAGCGCGTGCTGATGGCGGTGGAGAGGGTCAGGCGGGAGGCAGGAGCTTGACTATAGCTACATTGTAGCTACATTCAACGAGTTGAGCCTTGACACGGAGGGCAGGTGATGGCTTCGGACAGCGTAGTGAGGGCGCGGATCGACAGCCGCACCAAGGAAAAGGCGATGGTCGCGCTGGACGCGATGGGCTTGTCGGTCTCTGATGCAATCAGGCTGCTGATGATCCGCATCGCGCAGGAACAGAAACTGCCTTTCGACGTGAAGGTAGCGAAGCCCGCGACCGCGAAGGCAATCAAGGAACTCGAAGACGGAAAAGGCCGGCGCTACGGCGGTGTGGACGAGCTTATGAAGGATCTCGAGATCTGACCGATGCTCACTCCGGTCGCATCTAGCCGATTCAAGCGTGATGTGAAGAAGATGGAGAAACGCGGCAAGGATATGCGGAAGCTGCGCGAGGTGTTGACCCTATTGATCCAGGAGCGCCCCATTCCAGAGAGTTTGCGTGATCATCCATTGCGCGGCGACTGGGCGGGGTTCCGCGACCTTCATATCGAACCCGACTGGCTTCTTCTCTACCGGGTTGCCGGCGACGAACTTCGTCTCGCGCGGACGGGTACACATGCCGACTTGTTCCAGGAATAGTCGGCAGTTTTTTGAGGCATCGCCTTGACCGCCTCGCTCGCCACTCTCGCCCGCTTCCTCGACGCCCATCCGGATGTCGCGCTGGTCGAGGTCGTGCGTGCGCGAGGTTCGACACCGCGGGAGGAAGGCGCTTGGATGCTGGTGTCACCGACGTCGATCCTCGAGACCATCGGCGGCGGCACGCTGGAATTCATGGCGATCGACCGAGCGCGCGAAGCCTTGGCTGGCGCCGTCGTCGCCGACAGTCTCGACGTCCCTCTCGGCCCCGAGATCGGCCAGTGCTGCGGCGGGCGGGTCGAACTGTCGATCCGGCTGCTCGATGCGACGGAACGCGATGCGCTGGCGGACAAGGTGCAGCGGGCGGAGGCGGCGCTGCCCCAGGTTCTCGTCTTCGGCGGCGGACATGTCGGGCACGCGCTGGCTGCCGCGTTTGCGCTGCTGCCGGTCAAGGTGACCGTGGTTGACGTGCGACCGGAGGCGCTGGACGGGATGCCGGCATCCGTCGAGACGCGGCTGACGCCGGTTCCGGAGGAGGCGGTGCGCGAAGCGTCGGCCGGCTCGGCATTCGTAGTCCTGACGCACGACCACGCGCTCGATTTCCTCATCGTCGCCGAGGCACTGAAGCGGGCCGACGCCGCCTACGTCGGCATGATCGGCTCGAAGACCAAGCGGGCGACATTCAGGAGTTGGTATCTGAGCGAGGCCGGCGGAACACAGGCGGACTTCGAGCGAGTGGTGTGTCCCATCGGCGGTGACGCTGTGCGCGACAAGCGCCCGGCGGTGATTGCCGCGCTTGCCGCCGCCGAGATCATGAGAGCGCTCAGCCGCGGCTGATCCGGCATCAGCGCCGATTTCCGGATTTATGGCGGAACCATGTCATCACGCCGGTGTTACAGCCTCCATCAATCGGAGGACGCAACATGCACGGCATCATCTACCTGGTCGGTCTCGTGGTGGTCATCCTGTTCATCCTTTCGCTGCTCGGCCTTCGCTGAGCTGCGGCGTCAGAAACGGAGAGACTGCCATGACCATGACCGACATCGCACCCGGCGGCACGACCATCATCGCGGAGGAGACGCTCGCCGGGGCGACCGGCGCATCCTATATCGACTGGCCCGCGATCCTGGCGGGCGTCGTCCTCGCAACCGCCATCTCGTTCGTCCTGCTCACCTTCGGCTCGGCAATCGGCCTGTCTATGACGTCGGCGCGCGAAGGGGAGTCGGCATCCCTGTTGTGGATCGCCATCGTCGGCGGGCTGTGGTTCCTGTGGGTCCAGGTGATCGCATCCTTTGCCGGCGCCTACCTCACCGGCCGGATGCGCCGTCGCACGGGCAATGCGAGCGAATATGAATCCGACATCCGCGACGGCTCGAACGGACTTGTCATGTGGGGCCTCGCCACGATCGTTGCCGCACTGATCGCCTATTCCGGCGTGATGGGCGCAGCCAACGTCGCGGGCCAGGCGGCCACCGCCGTCGGGGCGACCGCGGGCGCTGCAGTGGGCGAGATGGCGAATGAGCTAAACCCGTCCGACCTGCTGGTCGACCGCACATTCCGCGGCACACCGGATGCCCCGGCTCTCACCGACGCGGATCGCGCATCCGTGGGCCGTATTCTCATGTCGGCAGCGACCGGCGACGGAATCGATGCGGCGGATCGCGACTACCTCGCGTCCGTCCTGGCGGCGCGCGCCGGCATACCTCCGGAAGAGGCGGCCCAGCGGGTCGATCAAGCGGTCGCACAGGCTCAGCAGATCGAGACGCAAGCACGCGAGACGGCGGAACGCGCCCGTCGCGCTTCGGTTGTCGCGGCCTTCCTGGCGGCGGCGGCGCTGCTGGTGGGGGCTGCGGTGGCTTACTGGGCGGCGACCATGGCCGGCAATCATCGCGACAAGCAGACGGTGGTCGAAGGCTGGTATCGCCCCTGGTAGACAATCAGCCGACATGACGAAAAGGCCGCCGAGATGGCGGCCTTTTTTGTTGATGATCAGCCGCCCTTGAGGATGTCGCGGATCAGGCGCTGGCAGCGCTCGGCCATGAAGTCGAGCAGCAGGCGGACCTTCTGGTCCTGGTAGTTGCGATGCGGGTAGACCGCGGCGAGCTGCACCGGCGGCGGCGCGTTGTCCGGCAGGATGACCTTCAGCCGCCGGTCGCGGATGAAGGGCTCCACCTCGAAGCGCGGCTTGTTGATGATGCCGTGGCCGGCGAGCGCCCAGCCGGTCAAGACGTCGCCGTCGTCGGAATCGTAGGGCCCGCGCACGTCGAACTTGCGGAAGCCTGCAGACGTCTTCAGCGTCCAGAAATGTTCGCGGATACCCGGATAGCGCAGCATCAGGCAGTCGTGGGCGGCGTCGACCAGGTCATCTGGCGTCTTCGGCTCGCCGCGCGCCTCGAGATAGGCGGGCGCGGCCACCAGCACCCGCTCGCAATCCATCACGCCGCGCATCTTGAGGCTCGAATCCTCCAGCGTGCCGAGTTTGAAGGCGACGTCGATGCCCTCCTTCATGATGTCAACGTCGTGGTCGGAGAGCCTGAGCCTCACCTCGATCTCGGGATAGCGGCCGCGGAATTCGGGGATTCCGGAGGCGATCAGCCGCCGGCCGAGGCCAAGCGGGGCGGTGACGCGGATCGTGCCGCGCGGTTTGCCTGACAGGGCGCTGACGGCGGCTTCGGCCTCGGTGACTGCCTCGAGCACGCGTTTGGCGCCTTCGTAGAACACCCGTCCGTGCTCGGTGGGCGTGAGCTGGCGCGTCGTGCGGTTGAACAGCCGCACCCCTAGGTATTTCTCCAGTTCCTTGATGCGGTTCGATGCGACGGCGGGTGAAATCCGCATGTCGCGGCCGGCGGCCGACAGGTTCTCCAGCTCCACGACGCGGACGAAGACGGCGATGTTGTCGAAATAGGCCATTGCACGCGCCCCGCTTTGCGCCATTCCTATGCAATCGAAGGACTATTATCCAGATTTTTTTGAAAGTCATGGACACCTGCGGCCCTTCCGCTTCGCAGCGCAGCATTTACAGTGAACCGGCTGACGAAAAGGGACATCGATGCAGGATCTCGCGCTTTTCTGGGACTGGCTCTCCTTCGGCGTGCGCTGGCTGCACGTCATAACCGCCATCGCCTGGATCGGCTCGTCCTTCTACTTCATCGCGCTCGACCTCGGCCTGCGCCAGCGTCCAGGTCTGCCCGCCGGAGCCTACGGCGAAGAGTGGCAGGTGCATGGCGGCGGCTTCTACCACATCCAGAAATACCTGGTGGCGCCAGCCGAGATGCCCGAGCACCTGACCTGGTTCAAATGGGAGAGCTACGCCACCTGGCTGTCCGGCTTCGCGCTGTTGTGCGTCGTCTACTACACCGGCGCCGATCTGTTCCTGATCGACCGCAACGTTCTCGACGTTTCGCCGACGGTCGCGATCCTGATTTCGCTCGCCTCGCTGGCGCTCGCCTGGCTCTTCTACGACCAGCTCTGCAAGTCGCCGCTTGGCAACAACGACACGGCGCTGATGCTGGTGCTCTATGTCTTCCTGGTGGCGATGGCCTGGGGCTACACGCAGCTGTTCACCGGGCGCGCCGCCTTCCTGCATCTCGGCGCGATTACCGCGACGGTAATGTCGGCGAACGTCGTCATGGTGATCATCCCGAACCAGAAGATCGTGGTGGCGGACCTCATCGCTGGCCGCAAGCCCGACCCGAAATACGGCAAGATCGCCAAGACGCGGTCGCTGCACAACAACTACCTGACGCTGCCCGTCATCTTTCTGATGCTCTCCAACCACTACCCGCTCGCCTTTGCGACCGAGTTCAACTGGATCATCGCCTCCATCATCTTCATCATCGGCGTGCTGATCCGGCACTATTTCAACACGGTGCATGCGCGGAAGGGCAATCCGCACTGGACGTGGGCGGCGTCGGCCATCCTGTTCATCATCGTCATGTGGCTGTCCACGGTGCCGGCCGTGCTGACCGGCGAGAAGAAGGTCTCGGCGGCGGCGGAAGCAATGATCGCCTCGGCGCATTTCCCGGCGGTCAAGGACACGGTGATCAGCCGCTGCTCGATGTGCCACATGGCGGAACCCGTCTGGGACGGTCTCTACCGCGCGCCGAAGGGCGTCATCCTCGACAACGACGCCGACATCGCAGAACACGCCCGCGAGATCTATCTTCAGGCCGGCCGAAGCCACGCCATGCCACCCGGCAACGTGACCGAGGTGACGCCCGAGGAGCGCGCCCTGCTGGTGGCGTGGTTCGAGGGGGCTGGGGCGTGACTGCCCTGCTCATCCGCGGCCGAACCCTTTCCTTCCATCGCGCGCCCGAAGCCGTCGACGATCATTCGGCCTATGCCTACGACGAGGACGGCGCGGTGCTGGTGCGCGACGGCCGGATTGTTGCGAGCGGCGCCCATGACACGGTCAAGGCGCAGGCAGGAGAGGGTGTCGAGACGATCGACCACCGGCCGCATCTGATCCTGCCTGGCTTCATCGACGCGCATCTGCATTTTCCGCAGATGCAGGTGATCGCCTCCTACGGCGCGGAACTGCTCGACTGGCTCAACACCTACACCTTCCCCGAGGAAGCGAAGTTTTCCGATGCCCAGCACGGACGGCGCATCGCGCGGCTGTTCCTCGACGAGATGGTGCGGCAGGGCACGACGACGGTGGCGGCCTACTGCTCCGTCCACAAGGCGTCCGCCGAGGCGTTCTTCGAGGAGAGCCATGCACGCAACATGCTCAACATTGCCGGCAAGGTGATGATGGACCGCAACGCGCCCGCGGGCGTGCTCGACACGCCGCAGTCGGGCTATGACGACACCAAGGCGCTGATCGCCGAATGGCACGGCAAGGGGCGGCAGCTCTATGCGATCACACCGCGCTTCGCGATCACGTCGAGCCCGGCGCAGATGGAGATGGCGCAGGCGCTGGCGCGCGAGCACCCCGACTGCCACATCCAGACGCATCTGTCGGAAAACCATGCCGAGATCCGCTGGACGGAAGAGCTCTACCCGGAGGCGAAGGACTATACCGACGTCTATGCGCGCTACGGGCTGATGGGGGCGAAAAGCCTGTTCGGGCATTGCATCCACCTGTCCGAACGCGAGGCGGACGCGATGTCGGAGACGGGTTCCGTCGCCGTATTCTGCCCGACCTCGAACCTGTTCCTCGGCTCCGGCCTGTTCGACTACCAGCGCTATCGCCGGCGACCGAAGCCGCTGAGGATCGCCACCGCCACCGACGTCGGTGGCGGCACCAACTATTCGATGCTGCGCACCATGGACGAGGCCTACAAGGTGATCGCGCTCAACGGGGAAAAACTCGATCCGCTGAGGAGCTTCTGGCAGCTGACGCGCGGCAACGCGGAATCGCTGTCGATCGCCGACCGCGCCGGCACGCTGGAGCCCGGAACGGACGCCGACCTCGTCGTCCTCGACTCCCGCGCCACGCCCGGCATGGCGCTGCGCATGGAGACGGTGAAGACGCTGGCGGAGGAACTGTTCCTCTTACAGACGCTCGGCGACGACCGGGCGGTGAAGCAGGTCTATATAGCTGGGCGGGCGGCGAAGGAGGTTTGATTACATCTGATCACCGAAATTATACTATCGTTTCGCACTCTCCTCGCAACTAGACGCCAACCTTTGGGCTTTATATATATGGTAATGTACTTTGTCACATGTAAAGGAGGGGCGAAATGAAGATTGTTAGGCGACTGTTCGTCGTTCCATTGGCGAACAATAATCATGGCAAATCGACCATAGTCCGTGCGCTCGTCGCGCAGGGTCTGGGGAAGGCTTTCACGAAACAGAAGAAGGGTAATCGGCAGCTAGTCACGCCTTGGGGTCGCATCGTTGACGCCTATGTGTTCGGTCGATCGTATCAAGAGGTTGAAAAGGCAGCGCATGGCAGTGTCCTTGCGGCATTGCTAGCAAATGACCCTTCATGGGCATCTCGCGAACTGATCGTTATGCCGAGCCATGTGAGCCACATTTCAAACGCTGGTCGACCAGACGATATCGACGAAATGATCGATATTTCACACGCGGCCGGATTCGACATCATCTGCGTCAGTGTCCATTTCATGGGCGACGAGGATAGACGCCCGTTCGCGGATATCTGGCGAAAGAATTGGGACGAGCGGTGGACGGTCCCGAATCCGCTCCTTGATGAGCCTGACGGTCAGCTTGAAGCGCTCGGCCGCGATCTTTGGACCTGGGTTAGCCGAGCCTTGGCGTCATGAATGGGCTCGTACGATCGAATCCCAATATCGACATCGCCGTTTTGGTCGATGCTGGCTTCCAACGCGTTGGCACTTGGAGACTAACACCCGATACTGAAGGCATCGAGCTAGATTTCACGAGCTCCCGCGATCCGGGCGTGTACGCCTATGTGGTCGGAGACAGCGTCCATTATGTCGGCTCGGCGCAGCGCGGACTGCATAACCGCTTCCGTCGATACGCAATCGCCAAGACGCTCAGGACTTCTGCACGTATCCGAAGTGAGATCATCGAGTGTTTGATAGACGGGCGGCCCGTCGAGATCTATGCATTAAGCCCGCCCGACATGTTGTGGAATGGGCTGCCTGTTGATCTGATTGCTGGTCTCGAGGAGGGGCTGATTAGACGCCTCCGTCCCCCGTGGAATCGTCGAAGTAATAGGGACGACCTATGAACCTGACTGTTCACAGCAATATGGCGGCATGGCCCGCAATCATCTCCGACGCTGGCGATCAGGCGCAGATCCGCTTCCTCGACCTCTTCGCTGTTAAAATCCGCAACCCGAGCACCCACAAGGCTTACGCCCGTGCCGCCGTAGACTTCATTGAATGGTGCGCGGCGGGGGGACTGCCCTGCCCCACATCCAGCCCATCCATGTCGCGGGGTGGAGCGAGGAGCTGGGCAGGAAGTATTCGCTGCCGACCGTGAAGCAGCGTCTGGCGCCGATCCGGCACTTGTTCGACTGGATGGTGGTCAGTCAGGCGACGCCGTCCAACTCGGCGCATACGGTGCGCGCCCCGAAATACTCTGTCAGGCGCGGTAAGACACCGGTTCTGGCACCGGCCGAGGCGCGGACGATGTCGAAATCGTCGACTATCACCAGGAGCGCAGACATGGCCCTCTCGTTCACACCTCCCATCCATCCAGGCGAAGTCCTGCGAGAGGAGTTCCTGGCACCGCTTGGGTTGAAGCCCTATTCAGTCGCCAAGCGGTTGCACGTGCCGCGCACCCGGATCGAACGCCTCGTCGCCGAACGAACGCCGGTCACGCCGGATACCGCATTAAGGCTCGCAAAGCTCTTCGGCACGACGCCAAGTTTCTGGCTGAACATGCAGACGTCCTACGATCTCTCCGTCGAGGCAGCATCGCTGCGCGAAGAGATCGACGCGATCGAGACGCTCGACGCGGCTTGACCGTCCGGGTCAATCGCGCGATGCGAGGTCAGGAGGATCCATGCCCGCAGCCGACGACATCGCGAAGATCATCGAGCAGGAGAAGGCGCTGGTGTTCGCCGCCTTCGACGAGGCGGCGGCGTTCGAGTTGGGCAGCCGGCTGCGCGGGAAAGCGCTTGCCGACAACCTGCCGATCAACATCGACGTCCGGCTCTGGGACCGGCCGCTGTTCTATTGCGCGCTGCCGGGTTCGCGCGCGTCGAATGCCGACTGGGCGCGGCGCAAGATCAATGCGGTGCGCCACTTCCTGAAGCCGAGCTACCGGCTGTTTCTCGAGCAGGGCGGTAAGGATCAGGTCATCGCACCGCATCACGGCCTGCCGGCGACGGAGTATATCTTCGCCGGCGGTGCCTTCCCGATTCGCGTCCAGAATGCGGGTGTCATCGGCGCGGTGGCGATTTCCGGACTGCCGTCACGCCAGGACCACAACACGGTCGTCGCCGTTCTCGCGGACCTGCTCGGCGCTGACGGCGCTTCGCTCGCTCTCGGCCCGGAGTGAGCCGTGCCGCGTCTCGCCGCCAACCTCTCGACCATGTTCGGCGAGGTGCCGTTCCTCGACCGGTTCGAACGCGCGGCCAGGGCCGGGTTCGATGCGGTGGAGTTCCAGTTCGCCTATGTCTTCGAGCCGGCGGAAATCGCGGCCCGGCTCTCCGACACCGGGCTGACGCTGGCGCTCTTCAACATGCCGGCGGGTGACTGGGAGCACGGCGACCGGGGGCTCGCGGCGCGACCTGCCCGCCGCGAGGAGTTCCGCTCTGGCGTCGGCCAGGCGATCGACCTCGCGCTCGACCTCGGCTGCACGCGGCTGCATATGCTGGCCGGCATCGTGGCGCCCGGCGACGACGAGGACCTGCTGCGCGCGACCTATGTCGACAATCTGCGCTACGCGGCCCAGTTCTGTGCGACGGCCGGCATCCAGGTGCTGATCGAACCGATCAGCCGCGAATCCACGCCGGCCTATTTCCTGACCGGCCTCGACATGGCGGCCGATCTGATCGACGAGGCGGGCGAGGAGAACGTCTTCCTCCAGTATGACCTCTATCACCGCCGCTTCGTCGGCGAAGATCTCGTCTCGCCTTATCTGAAGCATGCGGACCGCATCCGCCATGTCCAGGTCGCCGGATGGCCGGGCCGGCACGAGCCCGATACTGGGGTGCTCGACTGGCAGGCAGCCTTCGCCGCACTCGATGCCGCCAACTATGCCGGCTTCGTCGGCTGTGAATACTGGCCGGCGGGCAAGACCGAGGACGGGCTCGGCTGGGCGCGGCCGTGGCTCGGCGAGGCGTCATGAGCGCGTTCGACGCAAAAGGACTGTTTACGGCCATGTTCGAGGCGGCGGTCGCGGCAGCCGACCCTGAGCATGTCATCCGCGACCATCTCCCGGCAAAGCCGAACGGGCGAACCATCGTGATCGGTGCCGGCAAGGGCTCTGCCCAGATGGCCCGCGCCTTCGAGCGCGCCTGGTCTGGACAGCTCTCCGGCCTCGTCGTCACGCGCTACGGCTACGCCGTGCCGTGCGAGACCATCGAGGTGATCGAGGCCGCACATCCGGTGCCGGACGCGGCGGGATTGGCCGGCGCGCGGCGGCTGTTCGAGACGGTATCGGGGCTGAGCGAAGACGACCTCGTCGTGGCGCTGATCTCCGGCGGCGGCTCAGCGCTGTTGCCTTGTCCCGCCGGAGAGCTGACGCTGGAGGACGAGATCGCGGTCAACCGCGAGCTGCTCGCCTCCGGCGCGCCGATCTCGGCGATGAATACGGTGCGCAAGCATGTCTCGGCGATCAAGGGCGGAAGGCTGGCGGCGGCGGCCTGGCCGGCTCGGGTCGTGTCGCTGATCGTGTCCGACATTCCGGGCGACCAGCCGTCGCTCGTCTCGTCGGGCCCCACCGTGCCGGACAGATCGACCCGCCAGGATGCGCTGGTGATCGTCGAAGCGTATCGGCTCGACCTGCCGGAGGCGGTCATGCGGCATCTGCGGTCGCCAGCGGCCAATGCGCCGTCGCCCGACGATCACCGCTTCGCTGGCAACGAGGTGCGTGTCATCGCCTCCGCGGCGAAGTCGCTCAAGGCGGCGGCCGAGGTCGCGCGCAAGGCGGGAATCGAGGCGGTGATCCTGTCCGACGCGATCGAAGGGGAGGCGCGCGAGGTTGCGAAGGTGCACGCGGCGATCGCGCGGGAGGTGGCGACCAGGGACCGCCCGTTCCGCAAGCCGGTCGCAATCCTGTCCGGCGGAGAGACGACGGTGACGCTTCGCGGCACGGGTGGCCGGGGTGGGCGTAACGGCGAATTCCTGCTGTCGCTGGCGATCGGCATCGACGGCGCCGAGGGAATCCATGTTTTCGCCGCCGATACGGATGGCATCGACGGATCGGAGCAGAACGCCGGCGCCTTCGCGGATTCGACCAGTGTCGCACGGCTGCGGGCAAGAGGCCTCGACGCCAAGGCGCTGCTCAATGCGAACGATAGCTGGGGCGCCTTCGATGCTCTCGGCGACCTGTTCCAGCCGGGGCCGACAGGCACGAACGTGAACGACCTCAGGGTCGTCGTGGTGCGATAGCCACCATTCTTCCGCCCCTCGCGTTCGCCGCCAAAACCTCCGGACATTTGCCCCGGGGCATTTGTTCTGGATCAATGCCGCTTCCGGTCTCGGACCCTAACATTTCTTTATTGTCGATACACATCCCGGCGCGCGCGGGGAGCATCCCTTGGCCGCGCGGGAAGGACACGGAGGAACGTTGATGGTGCAGGTGGTGGTTCTCGGTGCCGGTCTGGGCGGCACGATCATGGCATACGAGCTGCGCGACGCGCTCGGCAAGCAGCACAAGATCGCCGTCGTCAACAAGGGCAGCCGGTACTCGTTCGTTCCCTCGAACCCCTGGGTGGCAGTCGGGTGGCGCGATCGCGCGGCGGTCGAAGTCGATCTCGTCCCGGTGCTGAAATCCCGCGACATCGAGCTTTTCCCGCAGGGCGCCCAACGCGTGCATCCGGCCGAGAAGCGGATCGAACTGACCGACGGAACGTCCATCGCCTATGACTATCTCGTCATCGCCACCGGTCCGGAACTCGCCTTCGACGAGATCGAGGGGCTGGGGCCGGAGGGCTTTACCCAGTCGGTCTGCCATGTCGACCATGCGCTGTCCGCCAAGACGGCCTTCGACAAGCTCGTTGCCAATCCGGGACCGGTGATCATCGGCGCGGTGCAGGGAGCCTCGTGCTTCGGCCCGGCCTACGAGTTCACCTTCATCCTCGACAAGGCGCTGCGCGACGCCAAGGTGCGCGACCGCGTGCCGATGACCTTCGTGACGTCCGAGCCCTATATCGGCCATCTCGGCCTCGACGGTGTGGGCGACACCAAGGGCCTGCTCGAAAGCGAGATGCGCCAGCATCACATCAAGTGGATCTGCAACGCCAAGGTCGACAAGGTCGAGGCGGGCACGATGCACATCTCCGAGTTTGCAGAGGACGGATCGGTCAAGCAGGCGCATGCTCTGCCGCACGTCTATTCGATGATGTTGCCCGCCTTCCGCGGCGTTCCGGCCGTCATCGGCATCGAAGGGCTGACCAATCCGCGCGGCTTCATCGTCGTCGACAAGCATCAGCGCAACCCGAAATACCCGGAAGTCTTCGGCATCGGCGTCTGCGTGGCGATCCCGCCCATGGGCAAGACGCCGGTTCCGGTCGGCGTGCCGAAAACCGGCTTCATGATAGAATCGATGGTGACCGCGACGGCGCACAACATCAAGCGGCTGGTGGAGGGCGCCGAGCCCAATGCGGAAGGGACGTGGAATGCAGTCTGCCTCGCCGATTTCGGCGATTCCGGCGTCGCCTTCGTCGCTCAGCCGCAGATTCCGCCGCGCAACGTCAACTGGTCGTCGTCGGGCAAGTGGGTCCATGCCGCCAAGGTCGGCTTCGAAAAGTATTTCCTGCACAAGATCCGGAGCGGCAAGTCTGAGCCATTCTACGAGAAGCTGGCGCTTCAGGTGCTCGGCATCGACAAGCTGAAGAGCATCAAGATCGACGAGCCGAAAGCGCCGGCCTGATCCGGCCGCCGGTCAGTTCGCCGGCGACGGCCAATAGCGCAGCATCATACGGCGCGACACTAACCAGGTGATCGGCAGAGTCAGGGCGAAACTCGCCAGGACGACGGCGGGGATCAGGGTGGTCGCGTGTTCGCTCAA
Source organism: Mesorhizobium sp. (assembly GCF_024710845.1). Lineage (GTDB taxonomy): Bacteria > Pseudomonadota > Alphaproteobacteria > Rhizobiales > Rhizobiaceae > Mesorhizobium_A. The sequence goes on along the minus strand of NZ_JANJTZ010000068.1, from coordinate 36,822 downwards.
CGCGGAGATCGAGAGGACCGTGACCGCTCCGATGCCGAACAGGACGGCGTTGACGGGCAGGGCTGCAAGGGCGGCGACATAGACGCGGGTTTTCATGGGACTCTCCGTGGTTTTGGAGGAACAACTCCCGCCGGACCGTAATCGTTCCCGCTCACACCTCGTGCAGATAGAGCTGGTAGTCGAGTTCGCTCACCGTGCGGGCGACGCGCAGGTATTCCGACTGCTTGATCGCGGTGAAGGTGCGGTGCAGTTCCATGCCCAGCGCGTCCTGCAGGAAGGCGGAAGATTTCGCCAGTTCGATCGCCGCGCGCCAGTCGACCGGCATGGTCGTCGCCGCATCGGACGCCTGCTCGTAGCCGTTGCCTTCGGTCATCGGACCCGGGTCGAGCTTCTCGTCCAGACCCTTGGCGATGCCGGCGAGAACGGTGGCCGCGACCAGATAGGGATTGGCGTCGACGCCGGACGGGCGATGCTCGATGCGGCGGCTCTTGACGTCGCCCGCCGGCACGCGCAGTGCCACCGAACGGTTGTTGACGCCCCAGGTCGGTGCGATCGGCGCGTAGGACTGCGACACGAAGCGGCGCCAGGAATTGGCGTGCGGCGCAAAGACCAGCATCGATTCCGCCATCGTCGACGACAGGCCGCCGAGCGCCCGCAACAGGTCGAGCGACCATGTCTCGCCATTGGCTTCGGAGAAGACGTTGCGGCCGGTGCGATCCGTCATCGAGACATGGAGGTGCATGCCCGAACCGGCATAATCCTCGATCGGCTTGGCCATGAAACAGGCGGTGACGCCGTGCCGTCGGGCGGCGGCGCGCACGATGCGCTTGAGCATGACCAGGTCGTCGGCGGCCTGCAGGATATCGGTGCGGTAGTGGAGGGTCAGCTCGTACTGGCCCGGCGCATATTCGGAAATGACGGTCTCGGCTGGAATGTCCTGCGCCTTCGCCGCGGCGTAGATGTCGGAGAAGAGCGGTTCCATGCCGTGCAGATGGTCGACCGAATAGACCTCGGTCTTGCCCGAGCGACGGCCATCGACCACCGCGGAGGCCGGGCGGACGCGGCCGTCGGCGTCACGGTCGTTGGCGAGCAGGAAGAATTCCAGCTCGAAGGCACCGGCGGGCTTCAATCCCATCGCGTCCAGCCGCGCCACCTGGCGGGCGAGCGCGTGGCGCGGATCCGACGTCATCGGCGTGCCGTCGAGCAGATACATCGACATCAGCACCTGGGCGCGGGCAGGCGATGTGCCGTGTAGCGGCTTCAGCGTGCCGGGGATCGGCCAGGCGCGCAGGTCGCCGTCGCCCGAATCCCAGATGAGACCTGTCTCGTGGACATCCTCGCCGGTGATGTCGAGGCCGAGCACCGAGATCGGCATGTGCCGCCCGCCTTCGTAGAGCGGCATCAGCTCGTGACGTCGGATGATCTTGCCGCGGCCGACGCCGTTGGAATCGGTCAACACGATGTCGATCGCCTCGATCTCCGGATGCCCGACGAGAAACGCCTGGGCTTCGGCGGGCGTGGAGCCGGAAGGGGAGGTCATGCCGTCAGCTCCGCACAGATCTCGCCGAACGCATCCACCAGCCGGTCTATCTGCTTCTTTTTCGTCGCCGGAGAGACCAGCATCATGTTGTGGAACGGCGCGATCAGGCAGCCGCGATTGACGAGGCCGACGTGGATCGCGGCCTCGAGTGCCGGCGCGTGCGCCGCTTCGGCCTCGGCGCCGTTCCTCAAGGGTCCCGGCGCGCAGATGAACTCGACGCGGGCGCCGACGCGGGCGACGTGCCAGGGCAGGTTCGCCTTCGCGATCGCCCGGGAGAGACCGTCGGCGAGACGCGCGGCGAGCTTGTCCATGTGGCGGTAGTTCTTCTCCGTCATCACCTGCGTGAGCGTCGCCTTCATGCAGGCGAACTGCAGCGGATTGGCCGACAGCGTCGTGCCGATGCCGGAATAGCCCCACGGCTTGGCGCGCGTATAGTCGCCGTAGCGTTCGGCGACGCCCGCCGACAGGCCCCAGACGCTCGCCGGCACGCCGCCTGCAATCGGCTTGCCGAGCACGAAGATGTCGGGGTCGAGACCGTGGACGCGCGTATAGCCGCCCAGCCCGCTGGAGATCGTGTGTGTCTCGTCGATCAGGAGCAGCGTGCCGGTCTCGCGGGTGATGCGGCGCAGTTCGGCGTGATAGCCCGGGTCGGGCAGGACCATGCAGGAATTGGTCAGCACCGGCTCGGCGATGACGCAGGCGACGTCACCGGGAGAAAGTGCGGCCTCCAGCGCGGCGACGTCGTTGAACTCGACGACTTTCGTGTCCTCAGTCAAGTCGCGGAACTGGCCGGAGAGGCCGGGCTTGTTGGCCGGCTTGCCGTCCTTCAGCTTGACGAAGGTCTCTTCTACCGCGCCGTGGTAGCAACCGTTGAAGACGAGGATTTTCGCCCGCCCCGTCACGGCCCGAGCCACCCGCAGCGCGAAGCGGTTGGCGTCCGACGCGGTCGTGGCGATCTGCCACTGCGGCAGGCCGAACATCGAGGTCAGCAGATGGCCGAGCTCCATCGCGTCCTCGGAAGGCAGCATGTAGGTGAGGCCGCGCCGCGCCTGCCGGCGAATGGCGCGCGCCACAGGCGGCGGTGAATGGCCGAACATCGAGCCCGTATCACCGAGACAGAAATCGTCGAGCTCTATGCCGTCGATGTCGATGATCGCGGCACCCGACGCTTTCTCGACGATCATTGGAAACGGCATCGGCCAGTCGAGCATCCAGTGCATCGGAACGCCATCGAGGAAGCCGGCGACGCCGTCGGCGAAGCGCTTCCTCGATTTCGGCCGCGCCTTCGCATAGGCGCGCGCCTCGCGCTGGCGAATCTCAGCAATGCGCGAAAGGGCGACGCCGCCTTCGGTCGTTTCAGCTTTGCCGCTCACGTTACGCACACATCCCCCGCACAACATATCCCTGATACCGTCCGCCCCGAGAACGCGCAACAGCGGCCCGGGACGTGCCTCGGGAAACAAGGAGAATGCCGATGCGCCGGATCACGATCGCCCTGATGTCCTTCCTTGCCCTGGTAACGGGCGCGCAGGCGTCGGGCGGGTTCGGCTGCGACGCCAAGGACAAGAACGTCGAGTTCCTGTTCGAGAGCGGCATGACGCGCGGCATGGGATCGCCGGTGTTCAACTTCCGCGGCTCCGTCGAAATCACATCGAAGGATGTCGCGGCCGATCTGCGGCACATGGAATTCGACGGCGCGCATCTGGCGCAGTACTGGTCGGAGGACGGCCAGCTCAATCTGGTGATCTACCGCGAACGCGAGGGCGACAAGCCGCACGGCTACGTCCAGATCGTCATCCGCACCAAGGGCGACGAGGAAGGGCTGAACGGGAGCTACGAGCTGACGGTGTTCGACGGCGTCGACGATGCGACGCCCGAGGGCAAGACCTACACCGCAGGCGGCAAGGTCGAATGCATGGTGGAGTAGCGCTCAGGCGCTGATATCGACCACACCGCATTCGCCTTCCTCGGAACCGAAGGCGAGGCGGATGCCGGCGGCGTCCCACGCCATCGAAGTTACGGCGCTTTTCCCGCCCCGCCGGAGCACGACTTCCTTCAGATCGGCAATGCGGCCGGCGAGGATCATGCCGTCGGCGTAGCCGATGGCGACGATCTCGTCGCGCGGATGGCAGGCGACTGACGTCACCATCGTGTTGCCGCGCGTGCCGAGCTCGACCGGCGCCTTGCCCATCGGTCCGTCCTTGGCGGAGAATGGCCAGACGATCGCGGCCGGAGCGCCGGACGTGGCGAGCCACTTGCCCTTTGCGCTCCACGACCAGCTCTTCACCTTGGCCGGATAGCCGGTCATGCGCATGTGCTTGCCGTCGGCGAGCTTCCAGCCGTGCAGCGCGTTCTCCTGCATCGTGGTGACGAGGAAGTTGCCGTCGGGCGAGAACGTGATGCCGTTGTGGGCGCCCGCCCATTCGAGTTCGGCCGGTTTTCCCTCGGCTGCCGGGAAATGCAGCGTCGCGCCGTTGTAGCGGGCGACCGCGATGCGCATGCCCTTCGGCGCGAAGGCGACGCCTTCCACGGAACGTGGATGGTCGAAGGACTTCACCTTGCCGTCGGCGAAGCGGACGAAGGCGGTGCGGCCGCTGGCGTAGGCGACGGCGCCCTGCGGACCGGTGGCGACGGAGGTCACCCATTTGCGCGGTACTTCGGCGAGCGTCTCCGTTCCGCCGTCGGGACGCGTGAGCGCGACCTTGCCGTCTTCGCCGCCGGTGACGAGCGCCATGCCGTCCCAGGTGATCGCCGCGCAGAGCAATCCGTCATGCGCCACAACGGATTTCGCGCCGTGGTCGAGGCGATGGATCGTCCCGTCGGCCAGCGCGAAATGCGGGATGTCGTCGAGGAAGGCGGCGGCGACGCAGTGGCCGGCAAGATCGAAGGGTGCGACGGTGGGCATGTGTTCGAGTGCTCGCCTAAAGGTTCGGACCGCTCATAGCGGAGACTGCCGCCCGATGCGATAGGCACGGCGGCATGGATCGCGCTCTTTTCCCCGTTCACGGGGAGAAGATGCCGGCAGGCAGATGCTGGGCGGAACTGGCCTTGCTTAAGCTGGCGCTGACCCCTCATCCGGTCCTTCGGACCACCTTCTCCCCGCAGAACGGGGACAAGGGAACTACGCCTGGCAGGCCTCGAAAGTGCGCTTCAGGCGTTCGGCATCGAGGTTGCGGCCGATGAAGACCAGCCGGCTCTCGCGCTTCTCGCCGTCCTTCCACGGGCGCTGGTGGTCGCCCTCGATGATCATGTGGACGCCCTGCACGACATAGCGCTCGTCGTCGCCCTTCAGCGCGATGATGCCCTTCAGCCGCAGGATGTTCGGCCCTTCCGCTTGGGTGATCTTCTCGATCCACGGGAAGAATTTCTTCGGGTCCATCTCGCCGGCGCGCAGCGAGATCGAATTGACGGTCACGTCGTGGATGTCGGAAGCGTGGTGATGATCATGGTCGTGGTGGTCATGATCATGCTCGTCGTCCGCATCGAGGAAATGCGGATCGGTCTCCAGCGCCCGCTTAAGGTCGAACGCGCCCCGGTCGAGCACGGCCGACAGATCGACGGCGGAACGGCTGGTCTTGTGGATCTTCGCGGTCGGGTTGATGGCGCGGATCAGGCCCTCGACCTTGGCGAGTTCTTCCGGGGTCACGAGGTCGGTCTTGTTGAGCACGATCACGTCGGCGAAGGCGATCTGGTCCTCGGCCTCGCGCGAGTCCTTGAGCCTGAGCGGCAGGTGCTTGGCGTCGACCAGGGCCACCACCGCGTCGAGCCGGGTCTTGGCGCGCACGTCGTCGTCCATGAAGAAGGTCTGCGCCACCGGCACGGGATCGGCGAGGCCGGTCGTCTCCACCAGTATGGCGTCGAAACGTCCCGGACGGCGCATCAGGCCCTCGACTGTGCGGATCAGGTCGCCGCGCACCGTGCAGCAGATGCAGCCATTGTTCATCTCGTAGATCTCCTCGTCGGATTCGACGATGAGGTCGTTGTCGATGCCGATCTCGCCGAACTCGTTGACGATCACGGCGTAGCGCTTGCCGTGGTTTTCGGAGAGGATGCGGTTGAGGAGCGTCGTCTTGCCGGCCCCGAGGTAGCCGGTCAGCACGGTGACGGGAATCTGGGTGCCGTTGCCGGCATTGGTCTGGGCTTCTGCCATTGTCTGCTCGCGGGATGGTGAAGGGTCGATGCCCATATAGGATGCTATGGCATCGATTGCACCTCCCCGCCGGCGGCCTCGTGCGGGCATACCGCCCGACCGTCAGCCGGCTGTCATCCCGCTGCAACATTGCTCTGGCAGATGTTCGCGCGCCGGCCGCGTTGCCGGCAAAGAAACGACTTGCGCAACCGCGGCGCGTCGCGACAATCCGCGATCGTGACGCAAGCCGGACAGCGGGGGACAAGATGGCGAAAGCTGCGAAGGGCGCGACGATGGCCAGGCTGCAGTCCACCGCGCGGCTGGCCCGCACGGTTCTCGCCTCCCGCTTGCTGGCGCACGGTTTCTATGCCGGCCAGGACCAGATCATGATGGCGCTCAACGCCGAAGGCGGCCAGACGCCGGGGCAACTCGCCGCCCGGCTGGGTGTGCGGCCACCGACCATCACCAAGACCATCAACCGTTTGCAGACGCAGGGCTTTCTCGAGAAGCGGGCGTCCGATTCCGATGCGCGGCAGGCGCATATCTTCCTGACCGAGCGGGGCGCCGACGCCATCAAGGCGATCGAGAAGTCCGTCCGCAAGACCGAGAAGCAGGCGATGCGCGGCCTCGACAAGAAGGAAATCAAGGCGTTCGCCAAGGTTCTCTACCGGATCGAAGCGAACCTCTCGCAAGAACTGGACGTCTCGGCGGAAGACGTCGAGACCGACGAAGACGAATAACAGCCACGGCTATTTTGCACTTGCGATCCGCGGGCACATCACGGATGAAGGGCGGTTCACGCTAACATTTTACGCGCTGTGCCCTTGCCCGAAAATTCCCCACGTACCGAACAGGCGACGCCGGTCGCGGCGATCCTGCTCCTCCTCGGGTCCGGGCTGCTGTTCTCCTTCCTCGACGCGAGCGCCAAGTGGCTGGTGCTGTTCGGCATGTCGGCGCCCTTCGTCGTCTGGGTGCGGTTCGCGGTGCACGTCATCCTGGTGCTCATCCTGTTCCAGGGATGGCGAAACCGCGAGATGTACCGGGTTCGAAACCTGCCACTGCAACTCCTGCGCGGCATCTTCCTCTTCGGCTCGACCATCTTCAACTTCCTGGCGCTGCTGACCCTGCCGCTGGCGGACGCGATGGCGATCTATTTCCTGGCGCCGATGGTCATCACCGCGATCGCCGGCCCGTTGCTCGGCGAGTGGGCGGGATGGCGGCGCTGGGCGGCGATCGGCGTCGGCTTCGTCGGCATGCTCGTCGTGATACGCCCCGGCTACGGCGCCTTCGGGATCGGCCACGTCTACGCGCTCGCGTCGATGGTCTCCTACTGCCTCTACGTGCTCATGACGCGGCGGATGGCAGCGACCGAAACCTCCGCCAGCCTGATCTTCTATTCGGCCCTGGCGCCGGTCTTGTTCATGTCGCCCGCGGTTCCGCTCGCTGGCTCCGTGCCGCCGGACCTGCTGCACTGGATCGTCCTGATCTCGCTCGGCTTCTATGGCGGGCTCGGGCACTGGCTGATCATCCATGCCTACAAACGGGCGCAGGTCGCGGGTCTCGCCCCCTATCCCTACATCCAGATCATTTGGGCCACGCTCCTGGGGTACCTCGTTTTCGGCGACGTTCCCGATCTCTACACGGTGATCGGAGCGGGCATCATCGTGGCGAGCGGCCTCTACATCGTGCATCGCGAGCGCGAGCTCCGCCTCGCCAACGTGACCGAGCCGAACTCGGAATCGAGCAGCCTGGCAAAAAAGCTTTGATCGCCGCGTCCCTCTGACATAGTTTCTTTAAACTGTTTAACTCACCGGCAGTGGAGGGGGCGGCTGGCGCAGAAAATCAAGCTCTCCACGATCGCGGATGCGCTGGGGGTATCGACCGCCACCGTGTCGCTGGCGCTGCGCGACAGCCCGCTCGTGGCCGATTCGACGCGCGACCGGATCAAGGACTATGCCCGCACGATCGGCTATATCTACAACCGGCGCGCGGCCAGTCTCAGGACCTCGCGTTCGGGCATCGTCGGCGTCGTCGTCCACGACATCATGAACCCGTTCTTCGCCGAGATCCTGCGCTCGATCGAAACCGAGCTCGACCGCAGCGGCCAGACCTTCATCCTCTCCAATCATTACGACCAGCTCGAGAAACAGCGCAGGTTCATCGACACGCTGCTGCAGCTCGGCGCCGACGGGGTCATCATGTCGCCGGCGATCGGAACGCCGCGCGAAGACATCGAGATGATCGAGGAGAACGGCCTGCCTGTCGTGCTGATCGCCCGTCACGTCGAGGGGGCCACAGTTCCGGTCTTTCGCGGCGACGACGCCTACGGCATAGGCTTGGCCACCAATCACCTGATTTCGCTTGGTCATCGCAGGATTGCGATGATCGGCGGCACCGACCAGACCTCGACCGGCCGCGACCGCTACCGCGGCTACGTGCTGGCGATGGAGAAGGCAGGTCTCGAGGTGAAGCCCGACTGGCGCATCCCCGGGCCGCGAACCAAGCAGGGCGGGTTCGAGGCGACCGGGCAGTTCCTGGCGCTGAAGGACAAGCCGACCGCCGCGGTGTGCTGGAACGATCTCGTCGCGATCGGCCTGATGAACGGCATCTCGCGGGCGGGTCTGGTTCCGGGCATCGACATCTCGGTCACCGGCTACGACGACCTGGAAGAGGCGGCGATCGCCACCCCGGCGCTGACCACCGTCTGGAACGGACAGCGCGAGGTCGGCCGCCGCGCGGCGCGGGCACTTCTCGACCGGCTTGGCGGCAATCATTCGCCGGCCACGCCCGACCTGATCCGCCCGGAACTGCATGTGCGGCAGTCGACCGGCAAGCCCTCGACGCGCTGATACGGACGGGCGGGATCCAAGCCCTGGAGCTATGTTTCGACGCGCGGTGATCCAGCGACGACGGTTCAATCCCGACAGAACCTGGTCTATTGCTGGAAGCGACGATGGGAGGGCGAGAATTGGCTTCGACAGACAGGATACCGGTGCTCGTTCCAGGCAGGCTCCACCCGCACGCGGTGGCGCGGATCGGCAAGGAATTCGATCTCGTCGCTCTGCCGGCAGCGGATCCGGGCCTGGTGACGCCGGAGCTTGCCGGCCGGGTGCGGGCTGTGGCGGCGATGACGACGATCGGCGCGGCCTTCATCGACGCCTTGCCCAGGCTCGAGATCATCGCCAATTTCGGCGTCGGCTATGATGCGGTCGACGCGAAGCATGCGGGTTCGACCGGCGTGATGGTGACCAACACGCCGGACGTGCTCACCGAGGAAGTGGCCGATACGGCACTCGGACTGCTCCTGAACACGGTGCGGGAGCTGCCGAAGGCCGAGGCCTGGCTTCGTGCCGGCAAATGGGTGTCCAAGGGCGACTATCCGCTGACCCGCGCCACGCTACGCGGCCGCCGCGTCGGCATCTTCGGAATGGGGCGGATTGGATTGGCGATCGCCCGGCGCATCGAAGCGTTCGGACTGCCGGTCAGCTACTACAATCGCCGAACAGTCGAGGGCGTCGCATATACCTGGTATCCGAGCCTGCTGGGGCTTGCAGGCGCGGTGGACACTCTCATTTCGGTGGCGCCGGGCGGCGCATCGACCGAGAAGGCGGTGAACCGACAGGTGCTGGAAGCGCTTGGACCGAACGGGGTGTTCATCAATATCGGGCGCGGTTCGACGGTGGACGAGGACGCGTTGGCGCAGGCGCTGGCCGATGGCACGATCCTGGCCGCCGGGCTCGATGTGTTCCGCAACGAGCCCAATGTTCCCGAAAGCCTGCTCAGGCTGGAGAATGCGAGCCTGCTGCCACATGTCGGGTCGGCATCGGTCCATACGCGCACGGCGATGGCCGACCTCGTCGTGGATAATCTCGCAGCCTGGTTCGCGTCCGGTAAGCCGCTGACCGCCGTTGCCGAAACGGCGCATGTCACCGCCGGCGCACGCAGCGCCATATAGAGGGGCAGGCTGCCTGAAGCGCCCGCCGCCGTGTCGGCTTCTATTCGGCCGCGACGCGCATTCCGCCGCGGGCGGCGCGATGGGCGCGGGCAGCCTCGCCGAACGCCCTGAAGATCCTTGCGGACGCGTCGTCGGATTTGACCCAGTACTCCGGATGCCACTGCACGCCGACGGCAAACGACCGGGCGCCGACCACCGAGACCGCCTCGACCGTGCCGTCGTCCGCCACGGCCTCGACCTGGAGGTTCCTGCCCAGCCGGTCGACCGCCTGGCGGTGGACGGAATTCACCGGAATCTCGCCCGCGCCGAAGATGCCGGCAAGGCAGGTGCCCGGCTTGATCGCGATACGCTGGCGAATGGCGAAACGTTCGTCCTGGTCGTCGCTCGCCGGCGCGCGGTGGTCCATGCGGCCCTCGATCTCCTGCACCTCCGTGTGCAGCGTGCCGCCGAGCGCGACATTCATCTCCTGGATGCCGCGGCAGATGGCGAGCAGGGGCACTTCGCGCTCGATCGCCTTGCGAATCAGGGGAAGCGTGGTGGCGTCGCGGTCATGGTCGTAGGGACCGTTGGCTTCGCTCGGGTCGCCGCCGTAGAGGCCGGGAAAGACGTTCGACTTCGAGCCGGTGATCATCACGCCGTCGACGCGGTCAAGGAGTTCGTCGAGGTCGAGCCTCGGACCGAAGGACGGGATGAGGACCGGAAAGACACCGGCACCCGCTATCGCCGCCTCGAGATACTGCCGGGGCGCGGCGTGCCAGGTGTAGTTCTCGAACTGGCGCACATCTGTCGATACGGCGACGAGGGGCTGCGTCATGAATGCTGAATCCGCGTTGTTCAGGTCACGATGTGAAGTCGCTTCCTACACCCGATCTGGCAAGAAATCCAACCTGATGCAGGTTCCCTGCCGGCTTGACTCACTACAAGTCGTAACTGGATCAACAGGATCGTTAGACCAATGTCTAAGGTAGAAATACGCCAAGCGCTGCGTAAGGCCCTGAAATCCTAGACATAAGCGCGCGAGCGTGTATGTAACGCCAGCCTTGAGCGGAGGTCGCGTGCGCGCGTGCGTACGCGGTGCGAAGATCCGACTGCAAGTTTCGAGAGGAGATACCATGGATCGCAGATCATTCATCAAGAAGGCGGGCCTTGCCGGCACCGGTGCCGTCGCCGCCACGGCGCTTGCGGCGCCCGCCATCGCCCAGACCGCGCCGAAGATCACGTGGCGCATGACGTCATCCTTTCCGAAGTCGCTCGACACCATCTATGGCGGCGCCGAAGTGCTGTCGAAGATGATTTCCGAAGCCACCGACGGCAACTTCCAGATCCAGGTCTTCGCGGCCGGCGAAATCGTCCCCGGCCTGCAGGCGGCCGATGCCACCACGGCGGGCACCGTCGAGTCGTGCCACACCGTCGCCTACTACTACTGGGGCAAGAACCCGACCTGGGCGCTGGGCGCGGCGGTTCCCTTCGCGCTCAACGCGCGCGGCATGAACGCCTGGCACTACCATGGCGGCGGCATCGACCTGTTCAACGAATTCCTCGGCGCGCAGGGCCTCTACGGCCTGCCGGGCGGCAACACGGGCGTGCAGATGGGCGGCTGGTTCCGCAAAGAGATTAACACGGTCGCCGACCTGCAGGGTCTGAAGATGCGCATCGGCGGTTTCGCCGGCAAGGTCGTCGAGAAGCTCGGCGTGGTGCCGCAGCAGATCGCCGGCGGCGACATCTACCCGGCGCTCGAGAAGGGCACCATCGACGCGGCCGAATGGGTAGGGCCGTATGACGACGAGAAGCTCGGCTTCTACAAGGTCGCGCCGTACTACTACTACCCGGGCTGGTGGGAAGGTGGTCCGACCGTCCACTTCATGTTCAACAAGGCGAAATACGAGGAACTGCCGGCGAGCTACAAGTCGCTGCTGCGCACCGCCGCGCAAGCCGCTGACGCCGACATGCTGCAGAAGTACGATGCCAAGAACCCGGCCGCCATCAAGAACCTGGTCGCCAGCGGCGCGCAACTGCGTCCGTTCAGCCAGGAGATCCTGTCGGCCTGCTTCGACAAGGCGAACGAGGTCTATGCCGAGATGACGGCGACGAATCCCGAGTTCAAGAAGATCTGGGATTCGATCACCGCCTTCCGCGGCGCCTACTACCTCAACGCGCAGGTGGCAGAGTACAACTACGATACGTTCATGATGATCCAGCAGCGCGGCGGCAAGATCTGACGCCCGCAAGCCCCGAGAAAGCCCCGGAACGGCGACGTTCCGGGGCTTTTTTCGTTTTGCAACCGCGACCTTAGGCGCAGAAAGGGGCTCCGCTGGGTACTTTACTTGATTGGTCCAGCGTGCATCATTGGACCAACGGTCGGCGGGGCGGCCATAAGATTCACACAGAACGTCCAGCCCGAGCCGTTTCGTCCACTTCTGGGAGGATATTCAATGGATCGTCGTACATTCATCACCAAAGCCGGCCTGGCCGGCGCAGGCGCCGCAGCGGCGTCGACGCTCGCCGCGCCGGCCATCGCGCAGAGCGCACCAAAGATCGCCTGGCGCTGCACGTCTTCGTTCCCGAAGGCGCTCGACACGATCTACGGCGCCGCCGAGACGATGGCGAAATATGTCAACGAGGCTTCGGACGGCAATTTCCAGATCCAGGTCTTCGCCGCCGCGGAAATCGTCCCCGGCCTGCAGGCGGCCGATGCGACCGCGGCCGGCACGGTCGAAATGTGCCACACCGCCTCCTACTACTACTGGGGTAAGGATCCGTCCTGGGCGCTCGGCACGGCGGTCCCCTTCGGCCTCAACGCGCGCCAGGTCAATGCATGGTTCTACCACGGCGGCGGCAACGCCCTGATGAACGAATTCTACAATTCGGTCGGCATCCATGCGCTGCCCTGCGGCAATACCGGCGCCCAGATGGGCGGATGGTACCGCAAGGAGATCAACACGGTCGAGGACCTCAAGGGCCTGAAGATGCGCATCGGCGGGTTCGCCGGCAAGATCATGGAAAAGCTCGGCGTGGTGCCGCAGCAGATCGCGGGCGGCGACATCTATCCTGCGCTCGAGAAGGGTACCATCGACGCGGCCGAGTGGGTCGGTCCCTATGACGACGAAAAGCTCGGCTTCTACAAGGTGGCCAAGTACTACAACTATCCCGGCTTCTGGGAAGGCGGCCCGGCCCTTCACGCCATGGTCAACCAGGCCAAGTGGAACGAATTGCCGAAGAACTACCAGGCGCTGCTCACCGCGGCCTGCGAGGCGGCGAACTGCGACATGATGGCGAGCTACGACGCCAAGAACCCGGCGGCCCTGCGCCGTCTGGTCGCCGGCGGAGCGGTGCTGAAGCCGTTCAGCCAGGAGGTGCTGTCGGCGGCGTTCGATACGTCCGCCGCGACCTATGCCGAGATCAGCGGAACCAACCCGATGTTCAAGAAGATCTGGGACAGCCAGGCCGAGTTCCGCAAGGACGCCTATCTCTGGGCGCAGATCTCGGAATACACCTTCGATACCTTCATGATGATCCAGCAGCGGTCCGGCAAGCTCGGCTGATCGATACGTCCTGGTCGAAACGAAAACCCCGGGGTGGCGACACCCCGGGGTTTTTATTTGCGTTGCAGTCGCCGTCAGAACTTAGGCGGCTGCGTCAAGTCGTTCGACGGCGCCGGCTGGGCGGGCTGGGCCGGCGCGCCGAAGCTCGGCGGCTGGCTGAGGTCGTTGCCGGAAGGTTGCGCCGGCTGGCCGGGGGCCGGCCCGCCGAGCGGCGGAAGGCCGAGGCCTCCAGGCGCGCCGAGACCGCTTCCGCCGGCAGGTCCGCCGAAGCCGGGCACCTCGATCTTGATCGTGTTGGGATCGATCCCGGTACCGGCGCCCTTGTAGTGCATCACCATTCCGGGGAACGTGATCACGAGCGCCACCATCAGCACCTGAATGCCGACGAACGGCACCGCGCCCCAATAGATCTGGCCGGTGGTGATCGGCGCGATCTGCTTGCCGGTGACCCGATCGAGATAGGGCACGCGGGCCGCCACCGAGCGGAGGTAGAACAGCGCGAAGCCGAAGGGCGGGTGCATGAAGCTGGTCTGCATGTTCACGCCGAGCAGGACGCCGAACCAGATAAGGTCGATGCCCAGCCGGTCTGCGGCCGGTGCCAACAGCGGCACGATGATGAAGGCGAGCTCGAAGAAGTCGAGGAAGAACGCGAGGAAGAACACCAGAAGGTTCACCGCGATCAGGAAGCCCGTCTCGCCGCCCGGCAGCGACACCAGCAGGTGCTCGACCCAGACATGGCCGTTGACGCCGTAGAAGGTGAGCGAGAACACGCGCGCGCCGATGAGGATGAACAGGACGAAGGACGACAGGCGCGTGGTCGAGGCCAGCGCCTGCTTGACGACGTCGAGGCTCAGCCTGCCCTTCGCCGCGGCCATGATCAGCGCACCCACCGCGCCCATCGCGCCGCCTTCGGTCGGCGTCGCGATGCCGAGGAAGATGGTGCCGAGGACGAGGAAGATCAGCGCCAGCGGTGGGATCAGGACGATGATCACCTGCTGGGCGAGGCGCGACATCAGGCCGAACTTCATCGCGCGATCGGCGATGGCGACGATGTAGATCACAAGGATGCCGACTGAGGCGCCAAGGATGTCGGCGTTGTCGCCTTGGGTCGAGGATAGCCAGACATGCGCGCCATAGGCGATCAGCACCGCGCCGGCCAGCGCCACGAGCAGTGACATGACGCCGGAGCCCAATGTGCGTGCCGCCAGCGGCAGCGCCGGCATGGAGGCCGGCCGGATGATCGTCATGATCAGGATATAGGACATGTAGAGCCCGGTCAGGATCAGGCCGGGGATCAGGGCGCCCTTGTACATGTCGCCGACCGAGCGGCCGAGCTGGTCGGCGAGTACGATCAGCACGAGTGAGGGCGGGATGATCTGCGCCAACGTTCCGGACGCCGCAATGACGCCTGACGCCGCGCGCCGGTCATAGCCGTAGCGCAGCATGATGGGCAGCGAGATTAGGCCCATCGCGATGACCGAGGCCGCGACGACGCCGGTGGTGGCGGCAAGCAGTGCACCTACGAGGATGACGGCATAGGCGAGGCCGCCGCGGATCGGGCCGAAGAGCTGGCCGATCGTGTCGAGCAGGTCTTCCGCCATGCCGGAGCGTTCGAGCACGATGCCCATGAATGTGAAGAAGGGGATAGCCAGCAGCGTCTCGTTGGCCATGACGCCGCCGTAGAACCGATCGGGCAAGGCGTAGAGCAGTGGCCAGGACAGGTTGATCGAGCCGTTGGACAGCGGTGCGAGTTCCACGCCGATGAAGAAGAACATGAGGCCGTTAGCGGCGAGCGCGAAGGCAACCGGGTAGCCGAGGAGAAGGAAGACGATGAGCGAGAAGAACATGATCGGCGCCATGTTCTGGGCGATGAACTCCATCATTTCTTGAGCTCCTCGACCAGCGCCTTGGCTTCAAGTTCCGCCGCCTCATGGGCCGATATGAACGGTGTCGGATCGTCCATTTCGCCGCGCATGATCGCTACCTTCTTTATGATTTCGGAAATGCCCTGGATGCCCAGGAGCGCGAAGCCGGCGAGCAGCAGGAATTTCGCCGGCCAGATGATGAGGCCGCCCGAATTGGTGGAGACTTCGCCGGAGCGGTAGGAGAGGAGGAAATAGGGGGTGAAGTAGTAGATCATCAGCAGGACGAAGGGCATCAGGAAGAAGACGTGCCCGAAAAGGTCGATCCAGTGCTGTGTCCTGCGCGAGAACATGCCGTAGATGATGTCGACGCGGATGTGTTCGTTCTGCTTCAGCGTATAAGCGGCGGCGAGCAGGAACGCGGCGCCGAACAGATACCATTGCATTTCAAGCCAGGCATTCGACGACATGTTGAACGCCTTGCGAATGACCGCATTGGTCGCGCTGACCAGCACGGCGGCCAGGATCGCCCAGGAGATCCATTTGCCGATGAATTCGTTAAGCCGGTCGATCAGGCGCGAGAGAGCCAGGAGCCCCGCCATGCACTTTCCTCCCATTTGATGCCGCGCGTCGCTTCGCGATCTCCGCTGCCATTCCCTAGTGCCGAAAAGTCGTAAGCGAAACAAGCGCCGATTCACAGCGCCCGCGCGCACCGGCGCTGCCTACCATCTTTGTGCACTGCAAGACAGCATGGTGAAACTACCAGATTGCCGCAACTTTGGTCGGATGTCGCAGCGGTAGCTACATATTCTGCTGGCGGGAAAGGTCGGTCGAGCGCAGGACGAGAAGCAGCACCAGCGCCGAAAATATGCCGGCGTCGCGCCATTCGCCGGGAAAGTAGCCCGTCCAGAGGGATTCCGCGAGGCCGACGCCCATTGCTCCAAGGGCTGAGGAGGATGGCGAGCCGCCAAGGCCGAGCGCGGCGACGAACAGCACCTTCAGCCCGAAGACCAGGCCGGTGTCGAAGCTGATATTGCCGAAATGGATCGCCGCGAGAACGCCGGCAAGGGCGGCGAGCATGCCGCTCACGACGACCGTCGCGCGGAAGACCCGGCGCGAATCGATGCCGCACATGGAGGCCGCCAGCGGATCGTCGCAGATCGCGCGCCATGAAGCCCCGAAGCGGGAGAGGGCGAGCCAGGCCGCCGTCAACGATACCGCCGCCGCGACGATCGCCATGTCGACGATCTGGATGAGCGTCAGCGTCACGGGAAAGCCGCCGTCGCGCCAGAAGACGATCGTGGTGGCCAGTATCGGCGGCAGCCAGAAATCGCGACTGTCCATCGACAGGCGGCCGAGTTCCATCAGGACGATCGCAACCGCGAGCGTGGCGGCGACGATCGTGTTCGGATTGCCGGCGCGCAGCGGCTCGAGGACCGTTCGGGAGACCAGATGGGCCGCCAACCCGGCAAAGGCGAAGGCGAGAAGCACGCCGAACCCGAGCGCGGCCGGGAGGGTGAGCCACAGCACGTTCCAGGCGAATACGGTGGCTAGAATCCCCACCTGGCCGCCGAACGCGAAGATCGCGCCGTGGGCGAGATTGGCACGGCGCAGGATGCCGTAGGTCAGCGCATAGCCGAAGGCGAGCAGCGCGTAGATCGAACCGATGTGGAGGCCGTTCAGAAGCTGCTGGAGGAAGTAGGCCATCTCGGACCGGCGGATACACTCATGGGAGAACGTCGACGGAGCGCGTCGCCGAGAGGAACATTCGCAGTGAATCTAACTTGCAATATGCTTTTTGCAAGTTAGTATTTGGCTATGGAGACAATCTGGACCCCGCACCGGTTTTCGGGCGAAGTGCTGGCGCTGGACGTTGCGAACACCGTGGTCCTGCGCGACGACCCCACCCGCACCTTCGATCGGTTCGACGATCCCGCCGAGATCGAGCGCTTCGCCGCCGCGGCGACCGGGTTCCGGGCGGAGGAGATCGGCGGCAATGCGCTGGTCGTTTCTGCGCCGGGCACCGCGCGGCCGCGGATCGTCGCCTTGCGCGAGGCCACCGACGCGCTGTTCCGCGACGCGGTAATCGCGGGCACAATCCGGTCCGACCGTCTCGCCCGGCTGCTCGATCGCTGCTCCGGCGCGCTGGCAGCGTCACCGGTTGAGATCGCAGGCGATCGGGCGGGCCTTGCCACCGGGCAGGGCCGGGTCGAGCTCGAAGCGGCTGTCGCCGTCTCGGCGCTCTCGCTGCTTCAGCCCGACATGCGTCGCCGCATCCGTATCTGCGGCAATTGCGGCTGGCTGTTTGTCGACAAGAGCCGCAACGGCAGCCGCCTGTGGTGCGACATGAGCGTCTGCGGCAATCGCCAGAAGGCCCGGCGGCACTATCACCGATCGCGCGACAACATAGGGAAGCGGACCGATGCGTAGATCTCTCGGGCTGGCGATAGCCGTTTCGCTACTGATGCTGGGGGCGTGCAGGGACGAGAGCAGGCCCGGCAAGATGTTCGAGATTTCCGGCAAGCTCTTCGTATTCAACTATCGCGTCGCCACTGCGACCTACCTGGTGACGCTGAAGCCGCTCGGCCCCGTCGAGGACGGCCAGACCGCCGTCGCGAGCTTCGAGGATCCGGCAGGCGGCGAAGCGATCGTGGTGCGCCAGAAGATCTGGCCGAAACTTGAAAAGACGGTTCTGGAGAGCCCGCCGCTGCGCTGCGTACGCAAGGACCGCCCCTACTCGGTGACAATCAGGATCGAGGGGCCCGATGCGACCGTCCGTCAGGAGGTCACGACGGCGATCACCTCAAACCTGGACCAGGAGGTATTGCCCGACCGGCCCCTGGTCTTGGGGCCGGTCTATACGCCAAACCCCGATCTCGCCGGACGTCCCGACGGCAAGCTCGACGTGACCAACGAAGCGGGTTGCCCGGGCCGCGCCTGAACGAGCTTCCCTTGACCGGGCGGCGAAAAGTTGCGCGACGCACCCCGATTGCGGTCATTAAGCCAATGCCTTCGCACCGTATTCTTCACGACGATTGCTCTTTTGCCGATCGCGTTGATTTCGTTTGACGTTGCCGAGCGGCGCGGAAAACACTAGGTCATACGGAGGGCGGTTCGGCCTACCCAACCGTCCGGCAGGAGGCCGTTGATGACGCTTCACGACGTGACGCTCGACGACAAGTTCGATCTCGCCAAGGAGCGGATCTTCCTGTCGGGTGCGCAGGCCGTCATCCGCATGCTTTTGATGCAGCGCGAGCGCGACCGGCGGATGGGGCTGGATACGGCCGGCTTCGTCTCCGGCTACCGCGGCTCGCCGCTCGGCGGCCTCGACCAGCAGTTCTGGCGCGCGAAGAGACAGCTCGAAGCTTCCAGCATCGTCTTCGAGCCCGGCCTCAACGAGGAACTCGCGGCCACCGCCTGCTGGGGCTCGCAGCAGACCGAGCTTCTGGGCGAGGGTAAGCACGACGGCGTCTTCTCGCTCTGGTACGGCAAGGGGCCGGGCGTCGACCGCTCGGGTGACGTCTTCCGCCACGCCAACCTCGCCGGCACGTCGAAGAACGGCGGCGTGCTCGCCCTGATGGGTGACGACCACACCGCCGAATCGTCGACCAATGCACATGCGACGGAGTTCCTCTTCGTCGACACGATGATCCCGATCCTCAATCCTGCCGGTGTCCAGGAACTCGTCGACTACGGGCTCTACGGCTTTGCCATGTCGCGCTTTGCCGGCACATGGGCGGCGATCAAATGCGTCAAGGACAATATCGAATCGACCGCCTCGGTCGACGTGTCGCTCGACCGGCTGAACATCGTCCTGCCGGAGATCGACCTGCCGCCCGGCGGGCTCAACATCCGCCACGAACTCGACCAGATGGGACAGGAGGCGCGGCTGCATGAATACAAGCGCGCTGCCGCCGCCGCCTTCATCCGCGCCAACGGGCTGAACAAGATCATCTATTCGGGCGGAAGATCCGCCAGGATCGGCATCATCACGGTCGGAAAATCCTATCTCGACGTGCGCCAGGCGTTGGACGACCTCGGCATCGACGAGGCCCGGGCGAGGCAGATCGGGCTCAGGCTCTTCAAGGTCGCCGCTCCTTGGCCGCTGGACGTCGAGCACATCATGGATTTCGCCCGCGGGCTCGACACCGTGATCGTCGTCGAGGAGAAGCGCTCGCTCATCGAAGTGCAGATGCGCGAGAACCTCTACGGCACGGCGACGCAGCCGCTGATCGTCGGCAAGAAGGACGAGCGCGGCGACTGGCTGTTCCCGGCCAAGGGTGCGCTCGACCCGAACGACATCGCGATCGCCGTCGGCGAGCGGATCCTCAAGACGATCGGCCATTCGGAGGAGATCGCCGCGCGGGTGGCGCAGCTCAAGCAGTACCAGGCGATGCTCGCCGACACCAAGGACGTCGCCAACCGCACGCCCTATTTCTGCTCGGGCTGCCCGCACAATTCCTCGACCAAGGTGCCGGAGGGCTCGCTCGCGGGCGCCGGCATCGGCTGCCACTTCATGGCGCTGTGGATGGATCGCTCGACGGTCGGCTTCACCGCCATGGGCGGGGAGGGTGCGCAATGGGTCGGCCAGGCGCCGTTCTCGAAACGCGAGCACATGTTCCAGAACCTCGGCGATGGGACCTACAATCATTCCGGCTCGCTGGCGATCCGCTTCGCGCACGCCTCGAACGCCAACATCACCTACAAGATCCTCTACAACGACGCGGTCGCCATGACCGGCGGCCAGCCGCACGAAGGCGGGCTCAAGGTGGACCAGATCGCGCGGCAGGTGCGCGCAGAGGGCGTCGAACGGATCGCGGTCGTCACCGACCAACCGGGCAAATATGCCGGCAAGGCGGAGTTCCCTCCCGGCACGACGTTCAATCACCGTGACGATCTCGACGAGGTGCAGCGCGAGTTGCGCGAGGTGAAGGGGATCTCGGTGCTGCTCTACGACCAGACCTGCGCGGCCGAAAAGCGCAGGCGGCGCAAGCGCGGCACGTTCCCCGACCCCGACAAGCGGGTGATCATCAACGAGCTGGTCTGCGAGGGCTGCGGCGACTGCGGCGTGAAGTCCAACTGCGTCTCCGTTCAGCCGGTCGAGACCGAGTTCGGCCGCAAGCGGCGCATCGACCAGTCGAGCTGCAACAAGGACTTCTCCTGCGTCAACGGCTTCTGTCCGTCCTTCGTCACGGTGCACGGCGCCAAGCTGCGCAAGGCGGAGGGCATTGCCGGCGCGGCCGATCCGCTCTCCGGCGTGCCGGAGCCGAGCCTCTTTGCGCTCGGACAGGGCGGCTGGGCCTGCATCGTCGACGGCATCGGCGGCACCGGCGTGGTGACGATCGGCGCGATCCTCGGCATGGCCGCGCATCTCGAAGGCAAGGGCTGCGGCATGATCGACATGGCGGGCCTGGCGCAGAAGGGCGGGGCGGTGTTCTCGCATATCCGAATCGCGCCGACGCCCGACGACATCAACGCGATCCGCGTCTCCGCCGGCAAGGCCGACCTCGTGCTCGGCTGCGACCTGGTCGTGTCGGGCGCCAAGAAGGTGCTCGCCTCGGCGCGCGAGGGGCGCACCATCTTCGTCGCCAACACCGCCGAAGTGATGCCCGGCGACTTCACGCGCCAGACGGATTTCTCGCTGCCGACGGAGCGACTGAAGAAGGCGATCCGCCAGGCGGTGGGCGACGAGAACGCACATTTCTTCGACGCCACCAGAAGCGCTTCGACGCTGTTCGGCAACTCCGTCGGCGCCAACATGTTCATGCTCGGCTTCGCCTATCAGCATGGCGGCCTGCCGGTGTCGGCGGATGCGGTCGAGAGGGCGATCGAGCTCAACGGCGAGGCGGTGAAGATGAACATCGCCGCCTTCCGCTGGGGACGGCGCGCGGCGCACGATCCGGAGACGGTAAGCAAGCTCGCCCAGTCGGTGCAGGGCGGTGAAAAACCGGCGCTGGCTCAGACGCTGGACGAGATCGTCGCCAGAAGGGTCGAGTTCCTCACCGCCTACCAGAACGCGGCCTATGCGAAGCGCTATGCCGAACGCATCGAACGGCTGCGCCAGGCGGAGGCGCGCGCCGTGCCGGGTTCGACCGCCGTGACGGAGGCGGCGGCGCGCAATCTGTTCAAGCTGATGGCGGTCAAGGACGAATACGAGGTTGCCCGGCTCTACACCGACGGCTCGTTCCGCAAGCAGCTCGCCGCGCAGTTCCAGGGCTTCGACAGTCTCGAGTTCCACCTCGCGCCGCCGATCCTCGGCCGCAAGGGATCGGACGGGCTGCCGCGCAAATCCTCCTTCGGGCCGTGGATGATGAAGGCGTTCGGCGTGCTTGCTGCCTTCAAGGGCCTGCGCGGCACCGCGCTCGACATCTTCGGCTACTCGGCGGAGCGCCGGATGGAGCGGCGGCTGATCGCGGAGTACGAAGCCGATCTTGATCTGATCGAGAAGCATCTTGCGCCGGCTTCGGCCGACGCGGCGGCGGCGCTGGCCTCCGTGCCGGCGCTGATCCGCGGCTACGGCCACGTTAAGGCTGGCAATGTGGAGAAGGCGCAAGGCGAGCGGACGCGGCTGATCGGCCGCCTCGTCGCCTCACCGGCGAAGCCGGCGCTTCAGGCGGCGGAGTAGGCTATCTTCCGGCATCCGGATGGACACGTGGCGCCCCCGGCCGGGCGTGCCGCCGGCAGCGATGCCGCGAGCCGTGCTTTTCGGCGCGTTTCCCCGGATTCGCCGCGATTCATAAGCCTTTCTTAAGGTGACCATGCCAAAGGTCGGGTTCCCTTCGCAGGCCCATCGGGAAATGGCAAAGACGAAAAGCAAGGCGGTTCTCAGCGAGGTCTACATCCCCTTCGTACAATCGCTGTACGCGGATGCGTATATCTTGTATTGGGGTGGCATTACCCAGGGCGCTACGTCCCTCATCGTCTATCTGCACAACGGCAAAATCGCGTATCTGCTGCTCGCGATAGCGCTTTTGGGCGCCGGGCTGTTCCGCTACTACGGTATCCGCAAGCGCCAGAAACTGCCGCCGCCCGCGACCAGCGAGATCGCGCGCCAGTGGGAGGTCGACTACCTGCTGCGCGGCGCTCTGCAGGGGTCGCTTCTCGGGTTCTACTGCTTCGTCGCGCTCTACCTGCAGCCCGATCCGCTGGCCGAAATCGCTTCCATCGCGGTGACGCTCGCCTGCGCGATCGCCATCGTCGGACGCAACTATGCGTCCAACCAGATGGTTCTCATCCTTTCGACGACGATGACGCTGCCGATCTCCGCCGGCGTGATCCTGCGCGGCGATGCCTACAACATCGCGCTCGGCCTGCTCTTCGTCCCGTTCTTCACCGCGATCGTGAACATGTCGACGCGTGTGCGCGAGACCTTCCTGTCGGTGATCTACGAGAAGCTCAAGGCGAGCAGTCTGGCGCTGCGGTTCGACCGGGCCCTCAACACGATGTCGCATGGCCTGATCATGCTCGACAGGAACGGCCTCGTCGCCGTGGCGAACGCCGAAGCCGCCGACCTGCTCGCATTCTCCTCGCCCGACAAGCTGATGGGGCGCACGCTCAAGGCGCTCCTGATGCGCGGCGTTGCGGGCGGGCTCCTGTCGCTGCGCGATTCCCACTATGTCGAGACGCAGCTGACGCGCGCGCTGCGCGACGGCCGGGACAGAAAGCTGCTGGTCAGCTTCACCAACGGGCGCCACCTCGAGTTCTCCGCTCGCGAAGGCCGCGACGATCTCGGCGTGATCACATTCGAGGACGTCACGACCCGTGTCGAGGCGGAAGAGAAGATCCGCTACATGGCCCGCTACGACAATCTGACGGGCCTGCCGAACCGCGCCTATTTCCACGAACTCGTCGGAGAGTTCCTGATCAGCGGCGACCCGCAGCGCAGCTGCGCGCTCGCGGTCGTCGACCTCGACGATTTCAAGAACATCAACGATACGCTCGGCCACCCGGTCGGAGACGGGCTGATCTACTCGGTGGCGCAGAAGCTCGCCGGGCTCGCTCGCGACAACGTCAAGATCAGCCGCTTCGGCGGCGACGAATTCATGCTCTATTTCGATAATGTGGAGAGCCCGGAGGCGCTGCGGGCCGAACTAGCCCGCATTTTCGAGGTATTGCAGGGCGAGGTCGACGTTGCAGGCCATTCGCTGCGCGTTCAGGCAAGCGCGGGCGCGGTAATGGCGAAAGTGTCAGACACCGATGTCGACTCGATGTTCGTCAAGGCCGACCTCGCGCTCTACAAGGCCAAGGAATACGGCAAGAACGGCTGGCAGGTCTTCGAAGCCACGATGGATGCGGAGTTCCGCAACCGCCAGATTCTGAAGGCGGACCTGCGCCACGCGGTCGAGCAGAAGCTGCTTCGTGTGGTCTATCAGCCGATCGTCGCGATGGACACGATGCGCATCGCAAGCTGCGAGGCGCTCTGCCGCTGGGATCACCCCGAGATCGGCCCCGTGTCGCCGGGCGTCTTCATCCCGCTGGCCGAGGAAATGGGTATCATTTCGGAGATCAGCGATTTCGTGCTGAAGGCCGCCAGCGCGGAATGCGCCAAGTGGCCTGAACATATCCGCGTCTCGATCAATCTGTCGGCCAAGGATTTCCGCAACAGCAACGTCATCGCTGCGGTCAACGAGGCGTTGGCGCTTTCCGGCCTCGCGCCGGACCGTATGGAGATCGAGGTCACGGAAACCGCCCTGCTGGACGACAAATCCTCGACCCGCAATCTGCTCGAAGAGCTGAAGGCGCTTGGCGTGCGCATTGCGCTCGACGATTTCGGCACCGGATATTCGAGCCTGAGCTATCTGCACACGCTGCCGCTCGACAGGGTCAAGATCGACCGGTCGTTCATCGAGGACATCACCCGCAACGAGCGCTCCCTTCAACTCCTGCGTGGCGTCGTGAACCTCTCGCGGCCGCTGGGTCTGTCCGTCACGATCGAAGGTGTCGAGACGTTCGAGCAGCTCAAGGTCCTGGCGCTCGACGTGAAGCCGGACCTGGTGCAGGGCTTCCTCTTCGGCTCTGCCCTTTCGGCGTCCGGCATCGAGACCATGTCGACGACCGTCTGGCCGTTCGCCCAGGACCTCAAGCCGCTCCGCCGAATCGTCTCCCGCTAGTTTCGGTTCGCACCAGCGAACAGCAACCTCGCGCAGTCGGCTGCGTTAACCCCCTGTTAAGGTTAACGTCAGGTAAACGGGTCTCATACAAGTTTCGCCTTTACTCATCAGAGCCTTCGTCTACCTTTCCCACAGGGGATAGGGTCACTGATATGATCGCACAACCGGTAAGCGTAGCCGGAGAGAAGGTTCCGGCTGGTGTGTTCGACACGACGCCGGTGCCCTCGAACTTCGCGCGCAGCGTTCTTGACCTGCTCGCCCGCACCGAATACCGGCGCTGCGACAAGGGCGAGGATCTCGAGGCGGTCTATCGACTGCGCTATAAGTCCTACCTGGCGAGCGGCATGGTCTCGGCCAATCACGAGCGGATCGTCACCGATGTGCTCGACGACCTGCCCAACTCGATGCGTTTCGGCATCCATGTCGACGGCGAACTGGTGTCGACGCTTCGGCTCCATCACGTGACTGCGGAGCATCGCCAGTCGCCGAGCACGACGGTTTATGGCGACCTGCTCTATCCGCGGATCGATGCGGGAGAGACATTCATCGATCCCAGCCGCTTTGCCGCCGATCCGGACTGGACCGCGCAATATCCGCACCTGCCCTACGTGACGCTGCGTCTCGCGGCCATGGCGTGCGTCTACTTCGCGCCGGACTATTGCCTGTCGACGATCCGGACGGACCACGCCGGCTTCTACCGCCGCGTGTTCGACGCCCAGCAGGTGGGCGGGCTGCGGGCCTATCCGGCACTCAACTACGAGGTCGTGCTCTACCAGGCGCACTACAAGAGCATCGCGGCTCGCACGGGCCTGCGTTACCCGTTCTTCAAATCCTCGCCGCTGGAGCAGCGGCTGATGTTCGGCAAGCCGGCCGAAGGCGACCTCGAACCGCTGACCATCCTGCCGACCGCCCGGTTCTTCGCCGAAGCGGCTTAGGGCCATAGACGGCGACCAACCGCCGCGTCGGCTTGTGTCCGACGCCCCGGCGCAGCATATGTCCTCTGGCGACGTCTGATCCGCGAGTGCGAAGGACGCATGATCACCAAGGACGAATTCGTTCGCAACGCCATCTGGGCCCGGGAGCTATCGCCGGCGGAGCTCGACCGTGCCCGCCGCGGCGTCGTCGAAAAGCACATTCCCAAGGGCGGATATATCTGTCACCGCGGCGACAAGCTCGACTACTGGACGGGTGTGATCAGCGGACTGGTCAAGATCAGCGCGATCTCGGCCAGCGGCAAAGCGATGACATTTGCGGGGGCAGGCGCCGGCGGCTGGTTCGGCGAAGGGTCCGTCCTCAAGGACGAACCGCGCAAATACGATCTGGTGGCGATCGCCGACACGCGCCTTGCGATGATGACGCGGGCGACCTTCATGTGGCTCTTCGAGAACAGCACGGGCTTCAACCGTTTCCTCGTGCGCCAGTTCAACGAACGTCTGGGGCAGTTCATCGCCACGACAGAGTACGACCGGATTCTGTCGCCGAAGGCCCGGGTGGCGCGCAACATCTCCTGGTTCTTCAATCCTATCCTCTATCCGGTCACCAAGCTGGAGATCGACATCGGGCAGGAGGAACTCGGGCTTCTCGCCGGCGTTTCGCGGCCCGTGGTCAGCAAGAGCCTGCAGGCGCTCGAGGCCGAAGGGCTGCTGCGCGTCGAGCATTCGCGCATCGTGGTGTTCGATGTCGAAGCCCTGGGAAACTACGAAGACGATTGAGTGAGACGCCCGTCATGCCCCCGGTCCGGGGCGCGGAAAACGAATGGCGCACTCCTAATGACAATTCCGCTGCCTGTCTGTCAATGGCGGCGTTGAACCTTGCCTCGCAACGTGGAACTCTACCTATAGAGGAACAAGGTCCGGACAGGGCTTGCCGGTCATGCGCAATCTACTCCGAAGTGAGGGGTTGCTTGCGTATCGGGCGGGCACCAGAGTCCGGGCAAACCGCGAATAATGCGGACCGGGAGGAGTTGGCGAGATGGATTCGACGGCGTCTGCCGCCGAAAGGCCGCTTGATACGTTTCCGAAGTATCTGCTGTGGAACGCCGAGCGCTTCGCAGGCCGGCCGGCGATGCGACACAAGAACTACGGCATCTGGCAGAGCTGGACGTGGAAGCAGCAGCTCGACGAGGTGCGGGCGCTGTCGCTCGGCCTGCAGACGATCGGCCTGGTGCGTGGCGACAAGGTTGCGGTCGTCGGTTCCAATCGGCCGCGGCTCTACTGGACTTTCGCGGCGGTGCAGGCGCTGGGCGGCGTCCCGGTGCCGGTCTATGCCGACTCGGTCGCCGAGGAGATGGCCTATGTGCTCGACCATGCCGAGGTCCGCTTCGCGGTCGTCGAGAACCAGGAGCAGGTCGACAAGCTGCTGTCCGTCGCAGAGAAGGTGCCGTCGCTCCACGACATCATCTACGACGAGGCGCGCGGCATGCGCGATTACGACCCGAAGCACCTGCACGACTGCGAGAAGGTTCGCGAAGCGGGCCTGAAGCGGCTGGAAGCCGGCGGGGTCGCCGAGGGCTGGCTCGCCGAGATCGCCCAGGGCAAAGGCTCGGACCTCGGCATCATCCTCTACACGTCCGGCACGACGGGACGTCCGAAGGGCGTGATGCTGTCCAACGACAATCTGGTGAAATCGGCGCTGCACGGCAACGCCTTCGATCGCCTCACCGAGCACGAGACCACCATTGCCTACCTGCCGCTGGCCTGGGTAGGCGACCACGTCTTCTCCTATTCGCAGTCCTATACCGCCGGGTTCTGCGTCGCCTGTCCCGAAAGCCCCGACACCGTGACGGAAGACCGCCGCGAGATCGCGCCGACCTACTTCTTCGCCCCGCCGCGCGTCTTCGAAGGCCTGCTGACGGCGATGATGGTGCGCATGGAGGACGCCGGGCGGACCAAGAAGCGCATGTTCGATAGTTTCATGGCGCATGCGCGCAAGGTCGGCGAGAGGATCCTCAACGGCGAGGCGGTCGGCACCTGGGACCGGCTGAAATATTCGGTCGGCGAATTCCTGGTCTATGGCCCGGTGAAGAACCGCATGGGGCTCTCCCAGTTGAGGGTCGCCTATACGGCCGGCGAGGCGATCGGACCGGAACTGTTCCGCTTTTACCGCTCGATCGGACTCAACCTGAAGCAGCTCTACGGACAGACGGAGGCGACCGTTTACATTACGGCGCAGCCCGACGGCCAGATCCAGGCCGATACGGTCGGACTGCCGTCCCCTGGCGTCGAGATAAAGATCGCCGACAATGGCGAGGTGCTCTACCGCTCCGACGGCACCTTCATCGGCTACTACAAGAACGAGCAGGCGACGCGCGAGACCAAGACGCCTGACGGCTGGGTGAAGACGGGCGATGCGGGCTTCTTCACCGCCGACGGGCACCTGAAGATCATCGACCGGGCCAAGGACGTCGGCCGGCTCAAGTCCGGCGCGCTGTTCGCGCCGAAATACATCGAGAACACGCTGAAATTCTTCCCCGACATCAAGGAGGTGGTGGCGTTCGGCGACGGCCGCGACTTCTGCGCCGTGTTCATCAATATCGACCTGCAGTCGGTCGGCTCCTGGGCGGAACGCAACAACATCGCCTACGCCTCCTATCAGGAACTCGCCAACCATCCCGACGTCTACAGGATCGTCGGGCAGCATGTCGAAGCGGCCAATCGCAAGCTCGCGTCAGAGCCGATGATGGCGGCCTCGCAGATCCGCCGGTTCCTCGTCCTGCACAAGGAACTCGACGCGGACGACGGCGAGCTTACGCGCACGCAGAAGGTGCGGCGTTCCTTCATTGCCGAGCGCTACGGCGAACTGATCGAGGCCCTCTACGACGGCTCGACCAGCAAGTGGGCGGAGACGGAGATCACCTACGAGGACGGGCGCAAGTCGAAGGTGGCCGCGACGGTCAGGATCGTCGACGCGCCGACATTCGCCGGCGCGTCCGAACCGATGCGGGAGGCGGCCGAATGAACAGTCCCGTGAATCACAACAATTTCACCGTGACGCAGGACGGCATCGCCGATGGCGAAGTCCTGCTCGACCTGCGCAACGTGTCGCTCGCCTTCGGCGGCGTCAAGGCGATCACCGACATCTCTTTCGACATCCGCAAGGGCGAGATCCGAGCGATCATCGGCCCGAACGGCGCCGGCAAGACCTCGATGCTCAACGTCATCAACGGCTTCTACACGCCGCAGCAAGGCAAGATCATCTTCCGCGGCAAGGAACGCGTCGGCATGAAGCCGCACCAGGCGGTAGGCCAGGGCATCGCGCGAACCTTCCAGAACGTCGCGCTGTTCAAGGGCATGTCGACGCTGGACAACATCATGACCGGGCGCTCGGTGATGATGAAGCGCGGGCTCGGCTGGCAGATGCTCTGGCACGGACCGGCGCTGGCCGAGGAGATCGAGCACCGCAAGAAGGTCGAGGAGATCATCGACTTTCTCGAAATCGAGCATATCCGCCGCACGCCCGTCGGCAAGCTCCCCTACGGCCTGCAGAAGCGGGTCGAGCTTGGCCGGGCGCTGGCGATGGAGCCGTCGCTCCTGCTCCTCGACGAGCCGATGGCGGGCATGAATCTCGAAGAGAAAGAGGACATGAGCCGCTTCATCCTCGACGTGAACAGGCAGCGGGGCACCACGATCGCGCTGATCGAGCACGACATGGGCGTGGTCATGGACCTTTCCGACCGGGTGGTCGTTCTCGACTACGGACGCAAGATCGCCGACGGCACGCCGGAGGTGGTCAAGTCCAACAAGGACGTCATCGACGCCTATCTCGGCGTCGCTCACTGAAAGGATACGATCATGGACTTCTCGACGCTTCCCCTCACACCGCTCGTCTCGCTCGTCGCCGGCGTGCTCATCCTCGTGATGCCCCGACTGCTCAACTACATCGTCGCGATCTACCTGATCGTGGTGGGCCTGCTCGGCCTGTTCCCGCAACTGGCCGGGTGATCCAATGAACCAATGCGCGCCGGACACTGAAAGGCCAACGGCATGGATTTCCTGAATTCCATCCTCATCAAGCCCTTCGCCGACATGTTCGGCGCGCCCGACTTCCTCATGCAGGTGCTGTGGGAGGGGCTCGTCTCGGGCGTGCTTTATGCCCTCATCGCGCTCGGTTTCGTGCTGATCTACAAATCCTCGCGCATCTTCAACTTCGCGCAAGGCATCATGGTGGTGTTCGCGGCTCTGACGCTGGTCGGCCTGCATGAGAAGGGCGTGCCGGCATGGCTGGCTCTGCCGCTGACGCTGGGCGTCATGTATCTGCTGGCGATGTCGATCGAACGCGTCGTGCTGCGCCCGCTCGTCAACCAGCCCGACATCATCCTGTTCATGGCGACGATCGGCATCACGCTGTTCCTGATCGGCTTCGGCGAGATCATCTTCGGCGGCGAGAACAAGGTGATGATCACCGAACAGCTCGGCATCCCGACCGGATCGTGGGAGTTCGAACCGTTCGGCGGCTTCCTGTCGATCGAGCAGCGCGACGTGACGGCAGTGGTCGGCGCGGTCCTCCTCGTGGCGGCGCTCCTCCTCTTCCTCAACAAGTCGAAGATGGGGCGCGCCATCCGCGCGCTCGGCGACGACCACCAGGCGGCGCTGTCAGTCGGCATCTCGCTTTCGACGATCTGGGTCGTGGTCTGGTTCATCGCCGGCGTCATTGCGCTCGCCACCGGCATCGTCTGGGGTTCCCGCGCCGGCGTCTCCTTCGCGCTCGAGGTCATCGCCTACAAGGCGCTGCCGGTGTTGATGCTGGGCGGGCTCGAAAGCGTGCTCGGCGCCATCGTCGGCGGGCTGGCGATCGGCATCCTGGAGAAGCTGTTCGAGATCTACTGGGGCCAGCCGATCCTCGGCGGCAATACCGAAACCTGGTTCGCCTTCGTTCTGGCGCTGATCGTGCTCCTGTTCCGGCCGCAAGGCCTGTTCGGCGAACGCATCATCGAGCGGGTGTGAGGATCTGATGCTCTACAGAACCGCAGGCCAGTTCAAGACCACCTACGAGGCCGACCACGCGCTGTTCCCGGTTCGGCAGGATGCGATCCTGCTCGGCATCATCCTCGTCGTCGCCTGGGTCGTGCTGCCCCTCACCGCGAACGAATTCGCCTTCAAGGCGCTTCTGGTGCCGGTGCTGATCTATACGCTGGCGGCGCTCGGGCTGAACATCCTGACCGGCTATGCCGGGCAATTGTCGCTCGGCACCGGCGCATTCATGGGTGTGGGTGCCTACGCCTGCTACAAGATCATCACGATCTTCCCGGAGGTGAATCTCCTGGTGGCGATCGCGATGTCGGGCTTCTTCTCCGCCGCCGTCGGCGTCGCGTTCGGCGTGCCATCTCTGAGGATCAAGGGCTTCTATCTCGCCATAGCGACGCTTGCGGCACAGTTCTTCCTCGTCTGGCTGTTCGAGAAGTGGGCCTGGCTCTACAATTACAGCGCTTCGGGCGCGATCCAGGTACCGACGATCGAGATGTTCGGCGTGGTCGTGGCAGGCCCGAACGCCAAGGCGATCACGCAGTACTATTTCGTGCTGGCCGTCGTCACGGTCGTCACGATGCTCGCGATCAACATCACCCGCGGGCGAATCGGGCGGATCTGGAAGTCGGTGCGCGACATGGACATCGCCGCCGAACTGGTCGGCATCAATCTGATGAAGGCCAAGCTGTCGGCGTTCTTCGTCTCGTCCTACATCGTGGGGATCGCGGGCGCGCTGTTCGTGTTCCTCTGGCGCGGTGCCGCGGAACCGAACCTGTTCGACATACCGCTGTCGTTCCGCGTGCTGTTCATCGTCATCATCGGCGGGCTGGGCTCGATCCTCGGCAACTATCTCGGTGCCATGCTGATCGTCGCCCTGCCGGTGGTGCTGAGCTACCTGCCGGGCGCGCTCGGCATACCTGTCAGCTCGTCGATGGTGGAGCACCTCAACACCATGGTCGTCGGCGCGCTCATCATCTTCTTCCTGATCGTCGAGCCGCACGGGCTGGCGCGGTTCTGGGCGGTTCTCAGGGAGAAGCTCATCATCTGGCCGTTCCCTCACTGAGGGGCGGCGCTGATCGCGGCCAGGGACTGGTTTCCTTGCCGCAGAAAAATGGGGTTGGTTCACCCCACCACATCGGGAAAACGGACTAGTGGAGGAAATGACATGAAGAGACTTGCAAAAACCGCGCTCCTCGCATCCGGCTTGGCGCTGGCGGCAGCGTTCGCTGCGCCGGCGTTCGCGCAGGATGCGATCAACCTGCCGAACCTGTCCTATCGGACCGGGCCGTTTGCCGCGACCGGCATTCCGCTGATGAACGGACAGCGCGACTACATTGCGATGCTGAACGCGCGCGACGGTGGCGTCAACGGCGTGACGATCAACTACGAGGAATGCGAGACCGGCTACAACACCGAAAAGGGTGTCGAGTGCTACGAGAAGACCAAGGCCGGCGCCGCTGTTACCCAGCCCTGGTCGACGGGCATCACGCTGCAGGTCCTGCCGAAGTCGAATGTCGACAAGATAGCGGTGCTGGCGCCCGGCTACGGTTTCTCGCCGATGGCGGACGGCAAGACGTTCAAGTGGGCGTTCAATCCGCCGTCGTCCTACTGGGACGGGGCTTCGATGATCCTGCAGAACATCTCGCAGGGCAATCTCGACAGCCTGAAGGGCAAGAAGATCGCGCTCCTGCATCTCGACCATCCCTACGGCAAGGAACCGATCCCGCTGCTCGAGGCGCTCGCCGCCAAGCACGGCTTCACCTTCCTGCCGATCCCGGTCGGTCTCAAGGAGATGCAGAACCAGTCGGCCCAGTGGCTGCAGATCCGCCGCGAGAAGCCCGATTTCGTGCTGATGTGGGGCTGGGGCGCGATGAACGCCGGCGCCATCACCGAGGCGGTCAAGACGAAATATCCGATGAACCAGTTCATCGGAATCTGGTGGTCGTCGCTCGACGGTGACCTGAAGCTCGTCGGCGACGCGGGCAAGGGCTACCGCGCCGTTTCGTGGAGCGTGCCGAACTCTGCCTCCAAGGCGATGCAGGACATCAAGAAGCACGTCGTCGATGCTGGCAAATCGATGATCAACCAGGCCGAGGGCGAGTTCGACTGGGTGTTCTATCAGCGCGGCGTACTGATCTCGATGATGTCGGTCGAGGCGATCAAGGCGGCCCAAGCCAAATTCAACGTCAAGGTTCCGAACGCGGAACAGGTGCGTTGGGGCCTCGAGAACCTCGACATCAACGAAGCGAAGCTGGCCGAACTCGGCATGGAAGGCATGATCGTGCCGTTCAAGACGAGCTGCGCGGACCACACGGGCCATGGCGGCGCCTGGATGCTCGAATGGGACGGCAAGCAGTTCGTCAAGGCGTCCGACCTGATCAAGCCCGACCGTGCTGCGATCGAGCCGCTCGAAATCGAGAAGGCCAAGGAATACGCGACCGCCAACGCGCCGTGGCCCCTCAACGACGAGTGCAAGTAAGTTACATTGGCCGGCCCGGTTTCCGGGCCGGCCTTTCAATCCGGAAAGGGCGGGGGTTAGCAGCCTGATGTCGAACGCAGCGCCAATGGCCGAGACGGTTCAGCCGATCCTGTCGATCAACAACATCGAGGTGATCTACGATCACGTCATCCTCGTCCTGAAGGGCGTGTCGCTGACCGTGCCGCAAGGCGGCATCACGGCGCTGCTCGGCGCCAACGGGGCCGGCAAGACGACGACGCTGAAGGCGATCTCCAACCTGCTCCAGGCCGAGCGCGGCGCAGTGACGAAGGGCAACATCCTGTTCGAGGGCAACGAGATTCAGTCGCTGTCGCCGAACGAACTCGTCCGCCGCGGCTGCATACAGGTCATGGAGGGCCGGCACTGCTTCGGCCATCTCTCCGTCGAGGACAATCTGATGACGGGCGCCTTCACGCGCCGCGACGGGGCATCCGCCATCCGCCAGGACCTCGACATGGTCTACGAGTATTTCCCGCGTCTGAAGGTGCGCAGGACGAGCCAGGCAGGCTACACCTCGGGCGGCGAACAGCAGATGACGGCGATCGGCCGCGCGCTGATGAGCCGGCCGAAAATGATCCTGCTCGACGAACCGTCGATGGGGCTGGCGCCGCAACTGGTCGAGGAAATCTTCGAGATCGTGCGCAAGCTGAACGAGGAGCAGGGCGTGTCCTTCCTGCTCGCCGAGCAGAACACCAACGTCGCGCTCCGCTACGCCAAATACGGCTATATCCTCGAATCCGGCCGCATCGTACTCGACGGCGAAGCGCATGCGCTGCGCGAGAACGAGGACGTCAAGGAATTCTACCTCGGCATCGGCGGCGAGGGCCGGCGCTCGTTCAAGGACGTCAAGCACTACAAGCGGCGGAAGCGCTGGCTGGCGTAGACGTCAGCCCGAGTTGAAGGCGAGAACGGCTCGCCCTCGAGGGCCGGCTTAACGAAGCCTGTCGCTGCACCGTTGCCATGCTATCCGCTGCACCGCACAATGATGCGCGGACGCGACAAGGCTCCGACCGTCGGCGATCGGGAATCCAACCAGCATGCTTCTTTCACTTCTCGGCGGCTTGGCGGGCCTCATCGTCGGTGCCGACCTGCTTGTGCGTGGTGCCGTCGGTCTGGCCCAGCGGATGGGCGTCTCGTCACTGCTGATAGGTTTGACGCTGGTCGGTTTCGGCACTTCGGTGCCGGAGACGGCGACCGCCGTGTCCGCCGTGCTCAGCGGCGCTCCTGGCATAGCGATCGGTAACATCGTCGGAGCGAATATCGCCAATTGCCTTGCCATCGTCGGCATTGCGGCGGTCATCGCCCCCATCGCCATTCCAAGTGACTTCATAAAGCGTGAAGGCGCCGCCCTGATCGCGACGACCGGGTCCTTCGTTGCCTGGGGCTCATTCTTCGCCTTCGACTGGATCGCCGGTGTTGTGATGCTCGCGCTGCTTGCGCTCTACCTTTGGTCGGTCGCCCGACGGAGTTCCGCTGCGGACGACGTCGGCGACGAAACCACGGCGGATCTGGCGCAGCGGGAAGGGTGGCGTTTCGCCTTCGCCCGGTGGTTCGGCGCCTATCCCGTGGCGAGCGCGGTGAGCCTGATGCTGGGCGGCATCCTTCTTATCGTGTTCAGCGGACGCGCCTTCGTCGATGGCGCCGTGCTGCTCGCGCAGGGCCTGGGCGTGTCGGATGCTGTCATTGGCGTCACCGTGGTCGCGATCGGCACAACGTCGCCCGAATTCATCACGTCGGTCGTCGCAGCCCTGCGGGGTCGTCCCGGCCTCGCCCTCGGCAATGCGATAGGCTCGTGCTTCTTCAACATCCTCGGAATCGGAGCCCTGATCGCGCTGCTAGAGCCGATCTCCATCCCGGAGAGCGTTGTGCGTTTCGATTTTCCAGTCCTGATCGCCGCGGCGGTGCTGACATTGGTTCTGGCGTCAAGCGGCCGGCTGCTCTCACGACTCGAGGGAATCGGCCTGATTCTCTGCTACTGCATCTATATCGCCGCCGCCGCTTCGGTCTGAGCAGCCTATCGACAGCTGCGGCTAAACCCGCCATTGCCCTGCCCAACAGTTTTCGCTATGTCGGCCCACGGTCACTTTGCAGGGGAAACTGACTATGGCTGATCATTCGCCGACGGGTCCGGTCGAGATGGGCGCGAAGATGGATTATTCCGAGCACGAAAAGACCTATTCGCTGTTCATCCATCTCGTGAAATACGGCTCGCTGATCTGCGCGGCGCTGATGGTCGCCATGGCGTTCGGCTTCTTCGCCGGCGGCGGCTTCATCTCCTCGACGATCCTTTTCGTGCTGATCTGCGCGGTCGGCATCTTGCTGCTTCGCTAGGCTCTGTCGGCGGCCGAGCGCCGCTCGGACGGATCGTCATATCTGTGGCGGGTGCATCCCGCAGGCTCGACTTCCAGGGAGGATAACCAGGCGTGGGGCAGATCATCTTTGTGCCGGCTGAGGGGGGTGCGGGAGAACCGCGCGTCGCCGCGTCGCCGGATACCGTCAAGCGCCTTGCGGGGCTTGGCTTCGACGTGATCGTCGAGGCGGGCGCGGGACAGGGCTCGCGCATTCCAGACGAGGAGTTCGCCAAGGCAGGCGCTTCGATCGGCAAGGCTTCCGACGTGTCGAAGGCCGACATCGTGTTGCGCGTGCGCCGGCCATCGGACCTCAAGGGCTACAAGAGCGGCGCGGTGGTCATCGCGACGATGGACCCCTACGGCAACGACGCCGCCGTGCAGGCGATGGCCAAGGCGGGGCTTACGGCATTCGCGATGGAGTTCATGCCGCGCATCACGCGCGCCCAGGTCATGGACGTGCTGTCCTCGCAGGCCAATCTGGCCGGCTACCAGGCCGTGATCGACGCGGCTGCCGAATATGACCGCGCGCTGCCGATGATGATGACGGCGGCCGGCACCGTGCCCGCCGCCAAGGTCTTCGTCATGGGCGTCGGCGTCGCCGGCCTGCAGGCGATTGCGACCGCGCGGCGCATGGGCGCGGTGGTGACCGCGACCGACGTGCGGCCCGCCGCCAAGGAACAGGTCGCCTCGCTCGGCGCGAAATTCCTCGCCGTCGAGGACGAGGAGTTCAAGGCGGCCGAGACCGCCGGCGGCTATGCCAAGGAAATGTCCAAGGAATACCAGGCGAAGCAGGCGGCGCTGACTGCAGAGCACATCGCCAAGCAGGACATTGTCATCACCACGGCGCTGATCCCCGGCCGGCCGGCGCCGAAGCTGGTGTCGGCGGCGATGGTCGCCTCAATGAAGCCGGGCTCGGTGATCGTCGACCTGGCGGTCGAGCGCGGTGGCAATGTCGACGGCGCTCAACCCGGCAAGGTCGTGACGACGGCGAACGGCGTGAAGATCGTCGGCCATCTGAACGTTCCGGGCCGTGTCGCGGCGTCGGCTTCGCTGCTCTACGCCAAGAACCTCTTCGCCTTCCTCGAGACGATGGTCGACAAGGCAGCGAAGACGATCCGGATCAGTCCTGAGGACGAGCTGCAGAAGGCGACCATGCTGACCAACGGCGGTCAGGTGGTGCATCCGGCCTTCGCCAAGGCGGCCGAGGCCCCGATCGCGGAGGTGGCGCCGGCAGCGAAGCCTGCCGCTGCGAAAGCGTCTGCGAAGCCCAAGGCCGCCGCCAAGCCCAAGAAGGGGGACGCGTGATGGAGAAATCGGCGCTTGAACAGGCGCTCGACCAGCTCGAGCAAGCAGCCGCCTCCGTGCGCATGGCGCTGGAGGACGACAAGATCGCGGATGCCGCCGGAGCCATCGCGCATGGCGTGTCGGGCGGGGCGATCGATCCCTTCGTCTTCCGCCTTGCGATCTTCGTTCTGGCGATCTTCGTCGGCTATTACGTCGTCTGGTCGGTGACGCCGGCGCTGCATACGCCGCTGATGGCGGTCACCAACGCGATCTCGTCGGTCATCGTGGTCGGCGCGCTTCTGGCGGTCGGCATCTCGGCTTCGGGGCTCGCGACCGGCTTCGGCTTCGCAGCCCTTGTGCTCGCCTCGGTGAACATCTTCGGCGGCTTTACCGTCACCCAGCGCATGCTGGGCATGTACAAGAAAAAAGAAAAGAAATAGGGAGCGCGCAGCATGTCATCCTTGGCTGTCAATCTGACCGCCGCGGCCTATCTGGTCGCCGCCGTTCTGTTCATCCTGTCGTTGCGCGGCCTGTCCTCGCCCGAAACTTCGCGACAAGGCAACCTCTATGGCATGATCGGCATGACCAT